>NZ_JBOUVX010000001.1:0-1384412 GCF_050789285.1 Saliniferula longa
CCCCCCCCCCCCCCCCCCCCCCCCCCGCCCCCTTCGGCGGCGAGGTCATGCTGAGATTTCTGACACGACGGCTGGGCGACGGGTTGCTGACGCTGGCGGCGCTTGTCACGCTGACCTTCTTCGTCATGCGGCTGACGCCGGGTGGGCCGTTCTCGTCGAACCGCAAGATCTCGCCCGACATCCTTGCCAACATCGAGGCGACCTATCACCTCGACGAACCGCTTCTCCAGCAGTTCCTGCGCTATGTCTGGGGGGTGGTGCGGTTCGATTTCGGCCCGTCGATCCGGTTTCGCGACTACTCGGTGGCCGACATCCTGATCACCGGCTTGCCCTATTCCCTGACCATCGGCTTCTGGGCTGTAGCGGTGGCGACCGTGACCGGCGTGACGCTGGGAATCCTGGGCGCGCTCAAGCGGAATTCCGTCATCGACTATTCGGCCGGGGTCATCGCGGTCATCGGGATCGCCGTGCCGATCTTCGTGCTCGCCCCGCTCATGCAGGTCTATTTCGCACTGACCCTGCGGTGGTTCCCGGTGGGCGGGTGGAGCGAGGGCTGGCGCAGCCTCGTGCTGCCGGTCGTGGCGCTTGCGCTGCCCAACATCGCCTATATCTCGCGCCTGACACGCACCGCGATGATCGAGACCCTGCGCGAGAATTACGTGCGCACCGCCCGCGCCAAGGGGATCGGCAACCGGCGCGTGATCTGGCGCCATGCCCTGACCGGGGCAATCCTGCCGGTGGTGGCCTATCTCGGCCCGGCGACGGCGGCGATCATCACCGGCTCGATCGTGATCGAGACGATCTTCGCCTTGCCCGGCATCGGCCGGCATTTCGTGGACGCAGCGCTGAACCGCGACTACCCGCTGGTGATGGGCATCACCATCCTCTACGGCGGGTTCCTGATCGTGTTCAACATCCTGGCCGATATCCTGCGCGGCTGGCTCGATCCGCGGGTGCGGCATGAGTGACGCGACGCTTGCCGCCGCGCCGCAAAGCGAGCTGTCGCTGAAGCTGCGCCGCTTCCGGCAGAACCGTCTGGCGATGGCCAGCGTCGTCGTGCTGACGTTCATCGTTCTGGCCTGCTTCGTCGGTCCATTCTTCTTTCCCTTTACCGGCGAGGACGCGAACTTCGACGCGATCAACCAGGGCGTCGACTTCACGTCGATCCATCTATTCGGAACCGACGACTTCGGGCGCGATCTTCTGGTGCGCACGCTCGAGGGCGGCCGGGTGTCTTTGACCATCGGCTTTCTGGGGGCGCTGGTGGCCGGGATCATCGGCGTCCTTTACGGCGCCATCGCGGGTTTCGTCGGCGGCAGGCTCGACCGGGTCATGATGCGTCTGGTCGAGGTGCTGTACGGCTTTCCCTACGTGATCCTGGTGATCCTGCTGTCGATGCTGTTCGGGGGCGGCAACATCGCGCTGTTCGCGGCCATCGTTTTCACGCTGTGGCTGACGCCGGCCGTGATCGTGCGCGCGCAGGCCCAGTCGCTGGCGCGGCGCGAATTCGTCGAGGCCGCACGGGCAAGCGGCATGACGAACCGCCAGATCATCGTCACCCACATCGTGCCCAACACCGTGTCGACCGTCATCGTCTACGGCAGCCTTCTGGTGCCCGAGGTGATCCTGTCGGAAAGCTTCCTGTCCTTCCTCGGTATCGGCATCAAGGAGCCGCAGGCAAGCTGGGGCAACCTCATCCAGGCCGGCACGGCGACGATGAGCACCGATATCCGGCTGCTGCTGCTTCCCGCAGGTATGCTGGCCACGGTGCTGTTCTGCCTGAACTTCATCGCCGATGGCCTTCGCGACGCCTTCGATCCCAATGACCGATAGCCTGCTCTCTGTCCGTGACCTCAGCGTCACCTTCCGCCTGCCCGAGGGCGCCGTCACCGCCGTCGACCGCGTCAGCTTCGACGTGGCCCCGGGCGAGGTGCTGGGCATCGTCGGCGAAAGCGGATCGGGGAAAAGCCAGATCCTGTTCAGCCTGATGGGCCTGCTTGCCGGAAACGGCACCGTGACCGGGCAGGCGCGGTTCGAAGGGCAGGATCTTCTGGCGATGGACCCGCGCGCGCTGGACCGCGTCCGGGGTGTGTCGATGTCGATGATCTTTCAGGACCCGATGACGTCGCTCAACCCTTACCAGCGGGTGGGCGACCAGCTGGCCGAGGGGCTTGTGGTTCACGAAGGACTGTCGCGGCGCGACGCCCTGCGCGAGGCGGTGCGGATGCTCGACCGCGTGCGCATTCCCGACGCGGCCAGCCGCGCGCGGCGCTATCCACACGAGTTCTCGGGCGGCATGCGGCAACGCGTGATGATCGCGATGGCGCTGCTGGTGAAGCCCAAGCTTCTGCTGGCGGATGAACCCACCACGGCGCTCGACGTCACGATCCAGGCGCAGATCCTCGACATTCTTGCCGAACTGGCCCGCGACATGGGCACCACGATCGTCTTCGTCACGCACGATCTGGGCGTCGTCGCCCGCCTCTGCGACCGGGTCATCGTGCTTTACGGCGGGCGCATCATGGAGGAAGGCCCGGCCGAGCCGCTATTCCAGACGCCGGCGCATCCCTATGCCGCCGGCCTGCTGCACACCACGCCCCGGATCGCCGCGCCGCTTGCGCAGCGGCTCGACACGATCCCGGGCACGCCGCGCTCGGGCGGCGCGATGCTGCCCGGCTGCCCCTTCGCCCCGCGCTGCGAGCGGCGGATCGGCGCGTGCGACACGACCGAACCTCCGCTTGTCCCCTTCGCCCCGGGGCGCCGGGCGGCCTGTCACCTGGTGGAGGGGCTGTCATGACCCCGCTTCTTCAGGTGCGCCACCTGAACGCCGGCTACCCGGTCGCCGGTGGGTTCTTTTCCCGCGCGGGGACGCTGCCCGTGGTGCGGGACGTGTCCTTCACGCTTCAGGCCGGCCGCACCCTGGGCGTCGTGGGCGAATCCGGTTGCGGCAAGTCCACGCTGGGTCGCGCGATCCTGCACCTGATCCCGCCCATTTCAGGCGAGGTTCTCTGGCAGGGACAGGACCTTGGCGCCCTGTCGCCCGAGGCACTGCGTCGCCGCCGGTCGGAGTTCCAGATCATCTTCCAGGACGCCTTTGCCGCCCTCGACCCGCGCATGACGCTGGGCCGCATCGTCAGCCAGCCGCTTGTCACCTTCGAGCCAGGGCTTACGCGCGGCGACCTGCACGAGCGCGCCGTCGAGGCGCTGCGCCTTGTCGGGCTGTCGCCCGACTTCGCCGCGCGCTATCCGCACGAGTTGTCCGGCGGGCAGGCGCAGCGTGTGGGCATCGCGCGGGCGATCGTCGGGCGGCCCAGCCTCGTGGTCTGCGACGAGCCGGTGTCGGCGCTCGACGTCTCGATCCAGGCGCAGGTCGTCAACCTTCTGATGGACCTGCAGGACAGGCTGGGGCTTGCGCTGATCTTCATCTCGCACAACCTGTCGGTGGTGCGGCACATCAGCCACGACGTGATGGTCATGTGCCTTGGCCGTACGGTCGAGGTCGCCCCGCGCGACGACTTCTATGCCGGGCCCCGGCATCCCTATTCGCGCGCGCTGATGGACGCGGTGCCCGAACCCGATCCCCTGCGCGAACGGGGGCGTCTTGGCCTGTCGTTGCCGGGCGAACTGCCCTCGGCGCTGGTGCCGCCGCCCGGCTGCGTCTTCGCCAGCCGGTGCCCCCGCGCCGAGGCGCGCTGCCGGGGCGAGCGGCCCGAATTGCGTGAGGTGGCCGCCGGGCACCTTGCTGCCTGCCATTTCGAGGAGTCCGACCGATGAGCGTGACCGAGCTTGCCCGCGCCTGGGCGGCGGTGCCCCAGATCGAGACGCTGCGCGCCTCGGGCGACGGGCGTTGGGCCTTCTGGTCATGGTCAGGTTTGGGTGAGGTGGCCGAAATCTGGGCCGCGCCCACAGATGCCTCGGCCCCGCCGCAGCCGCTGACCACGCGCAGCCGCGACCACCTGACGATCCGCGATGTCGATCAAGAAGGGCGGCGCCTGATCCTGGCCCATTCGCCCGACAGCTGCGAACACGACCAACTGCTTCTGCTCGACCGCGACAGGGGCAACGCGCTGACCCCGCTGACGGCCCTGCAGCGCGATCACTACGTCTACGGCGGGCGCTTCTCGCCCGATGGGGCGGCGATCAGCTATATCAGCGACTTCGACGACGAAAGCGGCACGGTCATCGCGGGTGCGATCCTCTATCGCCACGACCTTGCGACCGGCGCGCGGACGATCCTGTTCCGCACGCCCGATCCTTTCGGCGCGGGCACGGAATGGAGCCCCGATGGCCGCCACCTGCTGTGGCACCGCCACAGGCTTGCGCCGGGGGCCACCCAGATCTGGGTGATCGGCGCCGACGGCAGCGCCCCGCGTGAGCTTGTGTGCCTGGGCGAAAAGGCGGTGGCCGTGGGCTGGTGGCTGGACTCCGACCGTGTCGCACTGGTGGCCGACGGGCCTGATGGCGACCGCGTCGGCATCGCGGCGCTTGGCGGCGGCGGCATCGACTGGCTGGCGGGCGAGCCCGACCTGAACCCGCAGTCGCTGGTCATCGGTGCCGCAGGCCGCTTCGCCTGCCTCGCCTACGACGACAGCGTCCTGGGCGCGGTGGTCTTCGACGGGCGCGCCCACAGCCCGCTTCCCAACCTCTCGGGCCGGGGGGCGCTGCTGCCGCTTGACGGTCTGCCGGACGGTGGCTGGCTGGCCGAAGCCTATGACGCCAGCGCCCCGCACGAGGTCGTCCGTGTCGCGCCGGACGGCACCTGCACGCGGCTGGCCTCGGTCCCGAAGGGCGACCGCCGCTTCGTCGTCCCGCAATCCGTCCACTGGACCGCCCCTGACGGCGAGAGGGTGCAGGGCTGGCTCTATCGCCCCGAAGGCCCGGCGCGGGGCCATGTGACCTATGTCCACGGCGGCCCGACCTGGCATTCCGAGGACTGGGTGAACCCCAAGATCCAGTTCTGGGTCGGCCTTGGATACACGGTGCTCGACCCCAACTATCGGGGATCGACGGGGCGCGGGATGCGCTGGCGCGAGAAGGTCAAGGAAGACGGCTGGGGCGGGCGTGAACAGGCCGACATCCGCGCCGGGACCGAGGCGGTGATCGCCCTCGGGCTGGCCCGGCCCGGGCGGATCGCGGTCGCGGGCAATTCCTATGGCGGGTTTTCCAGCTGGTTCGCGATCACGCGGCACGCCGACCTTGTCACAGCGGCGATCCCGATGTGCGGGATGTACAAGCTCGACATCGACTACGACGCGACCGAGATGCCGTGGGGCCGCGCCTACAGCGAAGAGATGATGGGCGGCAGCCCCGACGAAGTGCCCGAGCGCTATGCCAACGCAAGCCCCGGCAACTTCATCGCCGACATCCGGGGTCATGTCATGGTCGTTCACGGCCTGGCCGACAGCAACGTCGGCCCCGAGAACACCCACGCCGCGATCCGCGACCTTACCGCCGCCGGCATCCCGCACGAGGCGATGCTGTTCGAGGACGAGGGCCACGGCGTGACCCGGCGCGGCAACCTCGAAGCCTATCTGGTCCGCACGGCCGTGTTCCTCGATCGCGCCTTCGACGGGGGGCAGGGGTGAGGGGGTTCTTCGTCCCCGGTCCCGCCGACGACGGCGACCCCGTTAACGGACATTACTACGAAGCCGCCTCGGACGACCCGGCGCGCCCGCAGGTCTGGGGCTATTCCGACCGGCTGAGCTATGCCCCGGGCGATGTCCTGCGCCTTCACGCCATGTCGAATGCCCCCGAGATCGCGCTGACGATTTTGCGCGACGGCCTGACGCCGCAGGAAATGCTGCACGCCACTATTCCAGGCGGCTTCGCGTCCACGCCGCCCGACTGCTCGGTCCGGGGCTGCGGCTGGCCCGAACGCGCGGCGATCGCCATTCCCGAAGACTGGCCGTCGGGTCTGTATCGCCTGCGCCTCGAGGTGCCGGGCCACGCGTCCGAGCACATGATCGTCCTGCGCGCGGGCGCGGCCACGGCCCCGCTGGTCATGGTGCTGTGCACCGGCACCTGGTGCGCCTACAACGACTGGGGCGGGTCGAACCATTATCAGGGCCTCTCCGGGCCTTCGGGGCGCGACTACGCGGCCGAGGTCTCGGTCCACCGCCCGTGGGCCACGGGCTTCGTCGCCTGGCCCGAAGGTGCGCCGCGCATTCCCCATGCCTCGCCCCTGCGCACGCGCCCGCGCTATCCGCACATGGACTTCGCGCGCGCCAACGGGGTTTCGAAGAAATACGCCTCGTCGGGGTGGGCCGCCTTCGAACGGCCTTTCGCGCTGTGGTGCGAGGCGGACGGCATCGCGGTCGACGTGATCACCCAGCACGACCTGCACCGGGACCCCGGCGCGCTTGATCGCTACCGACGGGCCGTGATCGTCGGCCACGACGAATACTGGACCTGGGAGATGCGCGACCACCTTGACGCCTGGATCGACGCGGGCGGGGAACTGGCGCGCTTTGCCGGGAACTTCTTCTGGCAGACCCGGCTGTCCGACGACCTGTCGGTGCAGACCTGCCACAAGTCGCGGGCCGAGGCCGAAGACCCGGTGACCGACCCCCAACGGCTCACGTCTTACTGGGATCATCCACAGGTCGCGCGGCCCGCCGTCGCGACCATGGGCCTGACCGGGGCGGCCGGGGTCTATGCCGGGTGGAGCCGCTGCGCCGCCCATGGCGCGGGCGGCTTCACGATCTACCGGCCGGACCACTGGTGCTTGCGCGACACGGGCCTTGGCTATGGCGACGTGCTGGGCGCCTCGTCGCGCATCTTCGGCTACGAGGTCGACGGGATCGACTACACCATGACCCATGGCCTGCCGTTCCCTGCGCCGGACACGGGGTTGAAGGGCGACCTGACCATCGTCGCGCTGTCGCCCGCGACGACACTTGCGCATGCCACCGGGCGAGAGGACGCAGATGCCTTCATCGGCACCGCGGATGCCGAAGAGGTCGCCGCCAAGATCCATGGCGGCACCGACGCCGAGGCGCTGGGCCGGGCGTCGCGCGGCAACGGCTGCATGGCGGAATACCGACGGGGCAGGGGCGCGGTCTTCAATGCCGCGTCGTGCGAATGGGTCGCGGGCCTGATCGCGCGTGATCCGGTGGTCGAGGACGTGACCCGGCGTGTCCTGACCGGGCGCTGGTCGTAGGCCGCGCCGTCAGACGAAGGCGCGCAACACCGCCTCGAGGTTGTCGCCAAGCTCGGGGCAGAGGTATCCCCCTTCCTGCACGATCACCGTGGGCAGGCCGAGGCCCGCGATGGCCGCGCCGATCCGGGTGAATCCCGGGGTGGTGACTGCCAGGCCCGCGAAGGGGTCGCCCTCGAACGCGTCGAGGCCCAGTGCCAGAACCAGCGCCGTGGGCGCGAAGGCCGCCACCCGCGAAAGCGCCGTGTCGAGTGCTGCGAGGAACCCCGCATCCCCCGTCCCGCGCGGCAGGGGCAGGTTGAGGTTGGCGCCTTCGCCCGGACCTTCGCCGATCTCGTCGGCATAGCCCCAGAAGAACGGGTAGTAGCGCACTGGATCGGCATGGATCGATACCGTCAGGACGTCGCCACGCGCGTAGAAGATGCCCTGCGTCCCGTTGCCGTGGTGCAGGTCGACGTCGAGGATCGCCACCCGCGCGCCCTGGCCGGTCAGATAGTCGGCCGCGATGGCGCTGTTGTTGAGATAGCAGAACCCGCCCGCGCTTTCTGCGAAGGCATGGTGTCCCGGCGGCCGGCACAGCGCATAGGCCGCGCGCGCCCCCGCCTGAACTAGTCCTGCGGCTGTCAGCGCCGTCTGCGCGCTGGCATAGGCCGCATCCCATGTCGCCGGTCCGATCGGGCAGGAGGTGTCGGTCATGTGAAAGCCAGCCTGACCGACGGCCGAGGCCGGATAGCCCGCGTTGCGGCTGTCGGGGTGGATGTTCGGGATCACCTCGGCGCTGGCCCCTTCGATCCGCTGCCAGCGGGGGAAGATGCCGCGCAGGAAGGTCAGGTAACGCTCGGGGTGGACGGCGCGGATCGGCGCCTCGCCCAGATCGTCGGGCGCGATCACCTCAAGCCCCATGCGGCGCGTCGCGGCCAGAAGCGCTTCGGCCCGCGCGGGTTTCTCGGGGCAGGGCTGGGGCGCGCCGGACGACAGGAAGAACTGCGGGTCGTGCGCGGCCTGGCGGGGGTCGAAGACGGCCTTCATCGGTCGGGTCCTTCCATCAGCCGGGCAAGCGCGGGCCCGTCCAGGATCAGCAGGTCCCCCCGCTCGCGCAGACCGAAACCCTGCCGTTCGTACCAGGCGCTGGCCGTGTCGTTGCGGTGGTCGACCATCAGCGTGAGGTAGGACGGCGCCCAGTCGGATGCGCTGTCCCACGCAGCCGTCAGAAGCGCCTGCGCAATGCCGCGCCCGCGCGCACCGGGCCGCACATAGAGGTCCTGCACGTAAAGGCCCACTGCGCCGCGCCAGCTTGAATACTCGGGAAAGACAAGGGCCAAACCCAGCACCTCGCCCTCGGCCTCGGCCAGGATCACGCGGAAGCGCGGGTCGGGACCGAAGCCGTGGTCGCGCAGCAATGCCCCGGTCACGGCGATGGCGCGGCCGGCCTCGGCCGCCATCTCGTGCAGAAGCTCTGCCACGGTCGGCGTGTCGTCGGTGGCGGCAAGGCGGTAGACGACCGTCAAAACGCCACCCCCGCCGCGCCCTTGAGGCCCAGCATCGCCCGCGCCCTTGCGGGCGTCGCCACTTCGCGCCCAAGGCCTTCGACGAGTCCGCGGATCAGCGTCACCTGCTCGGCGTTCGACCGTGCGAGGACGCCCTTCGACAGATAGAGATTGTCCTCGAGCCCCACGCGCACATGCCCGCCCATCGCGGCGGCCATCGTGGCCATGGGGATCTGCATCCGCCCGGCGGCAAGGACCGAGAACAGGAAGTCACCGCCGAACAGCCGTTCGGCCGTGCGCACGAGGTGGGTCAGCGTGTCGGGTTCCGCCGCCATTCCGCCCAGCACGCCGAAGACGAACTGGATGAAATAGGGCGGCTCGACCAGGCCGCGGTCGACGAAGTGCCTCAGCATCGTCAGATGCGACAGGTCGTAGCATTCGAATTCGAACCGCGCGCCGCGCTCGCGCCCCATCTCGTCAAGGACGCGGGCGATGTCACGGGGCGTGTTCTTGAAGACAAGATCGTCCGAGCCTTCGAGGAAGGGCCTTTCCCAGTCGTGCAGGAAGGTCTCGATGCGCGCCGCCATGGGATACAGCGCGAAGTTCATGGTGCCCATGTTCAGGCTGCACATCTCGGGCGCCATGGCGCGGGGCGCGGCCAGGCGCTGGTCCAGCGTCATCACCGCCGAACCCCCGGTGGTCATGTTGACCACCGCGTCGGTGCCGGCCTTGATGCGAGGCAGGAAGGCCGCCCAGTGCGCCGGGTCGGACGAGGGGCGGCCGGTCGCCGGGTCGCGGGCATGCAGGTGCAGGATCGCCGCCCCGGCCCGCGCCGCGTCGATCGCTTGCGTCGCGATGTCCTCGGGCGTCACGGGCAGGTAGGGCGATTGTGACGGGACGTGGATCGACCCCGTGATCGCGCAGGTGATGAGGATCTCGCTCATCCCGCGTCGGCAAGTTGCGCGTCGGCGGCGAAGGCGGCCAGCGCGTCGGTCAGCCGGCCCATGATGTCGTCGACCTGGGCTTCGGTGACGATCATCGGCGGGGCGACCAGAACATGGTCGCCGGCGTAGCCGCCGCGCGACCGGCGCGGATAGATGATCAGTCCGCGGGCATAGGCAGCTTCGGTCAGCCGGTCATAGGCCTTTAGATCGGGTGGCAGCGGATCGCGCGTGGCGCGGTCCGCGACAAGCTCCATCGCCAGCAGAAGGCCCATGCCCCGGACATCGCCGATGAAGGGGAAGCGGTCCATCAGCGCGGTCATGCGCGCCTTCAGAACCGCGCCCATGCGCATCGCGTTGCCCATCATGTCCTGCCGCTCGATCTCTTCGATGACGGCAAGGCCGGCGGCGCAGGCCAGCGGGTTGCCGGCATAGGTGAAGCCGTGGGCGAAGGGGCCTTCGCGCAGCACCGCCGCCACGATCTCGCCCCGGGCGACGATCGCCCCAAGGGGCACGTAGCCCGCGCCCAGCCCCTTCGACAGCGCCACGATGTCGGGCGCGGCGTCCCAGTTGCGCGCGCCAAGGAAGTGGCCAAGCCGCCCTCCACCCGACATCACCTCGTCGTGGATCAGGAGAAGCCCGTAGCGGTCGCAAATCTCGCGCACCGCCTCCATGTAGCCCTTCGGCGGGACCAGCGCCCCGGTCGAGGCGCCGCCCACGGGTTCGATCAGCACGGCCAGCACGCTTTCGGGGCCTTCCTCGCGGATCTTCGCCTCGAGAAGCCCGGCGTAATGCAGGCCGGTCGCCGGATCGTCGGGGTCACGCCCGTCGAGCCATGCACGCGGTGCGGGCACCTTGGGCATGACCTGCATCATCGGTAGGTAGGGGTCGGTCAGCGCGTCGTAGCCCGTCACCGCCAGCGCCCCCAGAGTGCAGCCGTGATAGGACGGCCAGCGCGAGATCACCTTCCAGCGCGAGGCCTGGCCAATCGCGACCGCGTGCTGGCGGGCAAGCTTGATCGCCGATTCCACCGCCTCGGACCCGCCCGAGACGAAGAACACCCGGTCCATGCCCGGCCAGGCATGGTCGACCAGCTTCCGCGCAAGGTTCTCGGACGGCTCGGTCACGAAATGCAGCCGGTAGCCGAAGGTCGACTTTTCCATCTGCGCACGCATCGCGGCCAGCACATGGGGGTTCGAATGGCCGATGTTGCAGACCATCGCCCCGGACGACCCGTCGATGAACCGCCGCCCGTCGGTGTCCCACATGTAGATGCCCTCGGCCCGGTCCAGAACGGGGCGCGGGTGGTCGGTCTGGTAGAACAGGCAGGACGGGCTGTTGACCAGCGCGGGGGATGTCATGTCAGGGCTCGCTTGGTTTCTGGCGCAGAGTGCCACGGTCATTGCAGGGTGAACAATGGGCATCGCGGGGCATGGTGGCCGCCTCAGTTCATCGGCGCGCCGCCCTCGGCCTTGCGGCGGGCGACATAGGCATCGAGCGCCTCGACGACCGAAGGGTCGATGGGGGGCTGCTCATAGTCGGCCAGCAGGCGCTTCCACAGCGTGTTGGCACGGTCTCGAGCCGTGATGCCGCCATTCTCGAGCCATTGGCCGTAATTGTCCCAGTTCGAGACAAGCGGCGCGTAGAACGCGGTTTCGTAGCGGCCCATGGTGTGCGCCGCCCCGAAGAAATGGCCCGCCGGCCCGACCTCGCGGATCGCGTCGAGGGCAAGCGTTTCGGGCGTGACGTCGATCGGATCGAAATAGGCGGCCATCATCTGAAGCATCTCGGCGTCGATGACGAGTTTCTCGAAGCTTGCCGTCAGCCCGCCGTGCATCCAGCCCGCCGCATGGTTCACCAGATGCGCGCCGCCCATGCAGGCGCCCCAGAGCGACATCTGGGATTCATAGGCCGCCTGCGCGTCGACCTCGTTCGCGGCGGTCACGTTCGACGACCGGAACGGCACGCCGACATGGCGGGCAAGCTGGCCGCTGGCCTGGGCGGCCTTGGCGTATTCCGGCGTGCCGAAGGCCGGCGCGCCCGAACGCATGTCGACGTTGGAACTGAAGCCGCCATACATCACCGGCACCCCCGGTCGGACGATCTGCGTCAGCGCGATGCCTGCCAGTGCCTCGGCGTGCTGCTGCATCAGCGTGCCGGCCAGCGTCACCGGCGACATGGCCCCGGCAAGGGTGAAGGGGGTGATCGCGTTGACCTGACCGTGTTCGGCCAGGCAGATCAGACCCTCGGCCATGGGAATGTCGAGTTGCAGGGGCGAGTTGGTGTTGATGATCCCCAGAAGGGTCGGCCGATCGCGCAGTCCCTCGAGAGTGGTGCCAAGCGCGATCGCCGCCATCTCGAGCCCGTCGATCGTGCGTGCCCGGCCTAGGGTCTGGGTCTGCCAGTTCTTGTCGAGAAGGGTGATCTGCGCGCGGTAGATGTCGAGGTGCCGGGTGGCCGCGGGCAGGTCCATCGGCTCGAACGGGCCGCCGCCTTCCTGGTGAAGGATATCAAGGTTTTGGACCACGCGCAGGTAGTCGCACATCTCGGCGAAGGTGCCGTCACGCTTGCCGCGGTCGTTGTCCATGACGTAGGCCGGCCCGCCGACCGAGGCGAAGATCAGGTCGCGCCCGCCAAGGCGCAGGGATCGCGCGGGGTTGCGCGCCTCGAGCGTGAAGTGCGCGGGCACCGTGCGCAGCAGGGCGGGGATCATCGCCGGATCGAAGCGCACCATGTCGCCCCGCACCTCGGCGCCGGCCCGGGCAAAAAGGTCACGGGCGGCGGGGTGCAGCACCTTCATCCCGATCTCGGCCAGCAGGCGCAGCGCGCTGTCGTGGATCGCCGCGACCTGGTCGTCGCTCAGCACCCTGATCGGGTCATAGGGGTTCGTCAGCTGCCGGAAGGGCGGCTGCGCCGGACTGCCCGCCGGGCCGGCCGGCTGACGCCCGGCACGCGGACCGCGGCGCGTCACTCTGCGGCCTCTGCGCGATGGGATTGGTCCCGCCGCGCGAGGGGGCCGTCCCGGCGCGCCGCAAGGTCGGCAGGCGCGCGTCCGATGGCGCGGGCGGTTTCGTGGCCACGATAGACCGCATGGACGAGGGCGCCCGGCGCAAGGGCATCGCCAGTCAGATGAAGCGAGGCGGGCGCATCGGGGCCGGCCACCAGCGCCTCGTGAAGCGCGCTTCCGCCGGCGCGCTGGCCGACGATGACAAGGCTTCTTGCCGCAATCGCGGTCGGCGCGCCCGTGAAGATCTGGGCCAGGTCGAGCGTTTCACCGTCAAAGCCCGTCACGATCTCGAGCGTGCGCAGCGCGATGCCCCGGCGCGCCAGCGCCTGGTGCATCCCTGGCTGTTCGTTCGTCATGAGGCCCCAGGCGCCGGCCGCGCCGCCCGTGGTGACGTAGGTGACCGCAAGGCCCAACTCTGCCAGCTGTTCGGCAACCGCGGTTCCCAGGTAGTAGTTGTCGAAGTCGAAGACCGCCACGGGGCCGTCCGGGACCATGCCACGGGCAAGGTCGTCCGGCGTGAAGACCCGCGGCGCCGCGACCCCCGGCATCGGCAACTCGTTGGCGCCGCACAGGTTCGTCGTCCAGCGTGCGCCGGTGGCGATCACCACGTGATCCGCGCCGAAGTCGCGCACCTCGTCCGCGGTCATCGCGCTGCCGGGGTAAAGCGCCACGTTCGGCATCCGGCGCAATTGCCCCAGCCGGTATTCGGCCACCCGCATCCAGGCCCGCAACCCGGGCAGGGCGCCTTCGAACAGAAGCCGCCCGCCGAAATCATCGCGCGCCTCGGCCAGCGCCACGTCATAGCCGCGCCGCCCCAGCGTGAGCGCCGCCTCAAGCCCCGCCGGCCCCCCGCCGACCACAAGCACCTGCCCCGCGCTGTCGCGGGTGACGACCTCGGGGTGCCAGCCGCGCCGCCATTCCTCGCCCGCGGTCGGGTTCTGCGTGCAGCGCACCCAGACGCCGTCGTGCCACTGGGCGATGCACATGTTGCAGCCGATGCATTCGCGGATCTCGTCCTCGCGCCCCTCGGCGATCTTCTGCGGCAGGAAGGGGTCGGCGATGGACGGCCGCGCGCCTCCGATCAGGTCAAGCACACCGCGCCGCACCATTCCGACCATCGTGTCGGGCGAGGTGAAGCGGCCGACGCCGACCACCGGCTTGTCGGTGATCGTCTTCACGAAGTCGATCACCGGCTCGTGGCTGCCTTCGGCGGCGAAGCGCGAGGGCGCACAGTCATAGGCCGAATAGTCCATCTTGACGTCGAAGAGGTCGGGCGCGTCCTTCAGCAGGCCAACCACCTCGTGTGCCTCGCTTTCGGCCACCTCCGAGGGGCGCGTGCGCAGCTCCTGCATCGAGAGCCGCAGCGCGACCGCGGCGCGTCCGTGAGTTGCCTCGCGCACGGCGTCGATCAGTTCCTCGACCAGCCGCACACGGTTGCGCACCGACCCGCCATAGGCGTCGGTCCGGTGATTGTAGTCCGACAGCAGGAACTGATAGGGCAGATAGCCCATGCCGGCATAGACGTAGAGGATGTCGAAACCCGCCCGTTCCGCCCGCACCGCCGCCTCGGCGTGCCAGCGGATCAGGTCACGGATGTCCGAGGCATCCATCACCTTGGGCCGCTGCGCCGACATGAAGCCCACATGCGTGGGCATCCACGGCACGCCCGAGGGGCTGAGCGGCGCGGCGCGGCTGGTGCGGTTCACCGTGGCCGCCCCGCCATGCCATAGCTCGACGCCGGCCAGCGCACCGTGGGCGTGGACGGCCTCGGTCATCAGCGCGTGGGCGCGGACGTCGTCGTCGTCCCACAGCGTCGCGCAGGGAAACGGGCTGTCGTCGGACGAGGGATCGACCGAGCAGGCCCCGGTGCAGACCACGCCCCAGCCGCCTTCGGCCTTCATCCCCCGGAACGCCGCGCGCACCTGCGGCGCGGCATTCGTCATGCCGCTGGCGTGCGGGACCTGGAAGAAGCGGTTCTTCGCGGTCTTGGGCCCGATCTTCACCTCGTCGAACAGCACGTCATAGCGGGGGGTGCGGGCCACGGGCTGCTCCTTGTTGAACGGTTGTATCATAAGGCCCCGGGGACGACGTCGTCAATCGAAAGCCGTCGCTTTCGCCGCCGGAATCGGCGTTGCGCCGCGTGCCGCACGTTGTACAGTCGTCCAACAAGAGGGAGGCCGCCATGTCCGAGGTCAGGACCGAGTTTCCGTATCCCGTGGAGGTGGTCGAGAACCTCTTCGTGCCGATGCCCGACGGGACACACCTTGCCGCGAAGGTCTGGCGGCCGGAGGGCGCCGGTCCGGTGCCGGCGATCCTCGAATACATCCCCTACCGCAAGCGCGACGGAACGCGGTACCGCGACCAGGGGCTGCACGCCTGGCTTGCCGGCCACGGCTATGCCTGCGTCCGGCTCGATATCCGCGGCACTGGCGACAGCGACGGGCTGATCGACGACGAATACACCGTGCAGGAGCAACTTGACGGCTGCGATGCCATCGCTTGGCTGGCGGCGCAGGACTGGTGCGACGGACAGGTCGCGATGATCGGAATCTCCTGGGGCGGGTTCAATGGCCTGCAGATCGCCGCCCGCCGCCCGCCCGCGCTGAAGACGGTCATCACCGTAGGGTCCACCGACGACCGCTATGCCACCGATATCCACTGGATCGGCGGATGCCTGAGCAAGGACAACTTCGACTGGTCGGCCACGATGATGGCGGGCAACGACCTGCCGCCCGACCCCGAGATCGTGGGCGAGCGCTGGCGCGAGATGTGGCAGGCCCGGCTTGAGCACCAGCGTCCCTGGATCGTCGACTGGCTGCGCCACCAGCGCCGCGACGCCTACTGGAAGCAGGGTTCGGTCTGCGAGGATTTCGGCGCGATCGAGGTGCCGGTCTACGCCGTCTCGGGCTGGGCCGACAACTATTCGGAAAGCGTCCCGCGGCTTCTGGCGGGCCTGTCGGTGCCGCGCCGGGGGCTTGTCGGGCCCTGGGCGCATTCCTATCCCCATGACGTCACGGTCGAACCCGCGATCGGCTGGCTGCAGGAAGTGCTGCGCTGGTGCGACCACTGGATGAAGGGCCGCGACACCGGCATCATGGACGAGCCGATGTACCGCGTCTGGATGCAGGACAGCCTTCCGCCCGCGACCTGCTACCGCGTCCGGCCCGGGCGCTGGGTCGGCGAGGAGGTCTGGCCCTCGCCCCGGATCGAGGCGCGTCGGATGCCGCTTGGCGCGGACGGGCGATTCACCAAGGCCGAAGGCGAGCGCAGCGTGTGCTCGCCTCTGTGGGTCGGGCTTTCGGCGGGCGAAGTGGGCCGCTACGGCGACGATGCCGACTGGCCCGGCGACCAGCGCGAGGACGACGGGGGAAGCCTGGTGTTCCTGTCGGATCCGCTGCCCGAGACGGTGGAGATTCTCGGCGCGCCCCTGGTCGAGTTGCGGTTTCACGCCGACAGGCCGCAGGCGCTGGTCGCCGCCCGTCTGAACGAAGTCTGGCCCGACGGACGCTCGACCCGCGTTGGGCTGGGGCTGCTGAACCTGACCCACCGCGACGGGCACGAGCATCCGGCGCCGCTGGTGCCCGGGCAGGTCTACGACGCGACGGTCGAGATGGACGACATCGCGCACCGCTTTCCGGCGGGACACCGGATCGCCCTGTCGCTGTCCACGGTCTACTACCCGGTTGCCTGGCCATCGCCCGAACTTGCGACGCTGACGGTGATCTGCGGCGCGTCGGCGCTGGTGCTTCCCGTCCGCCCGCCGCGGGACGCCGACGAGGCGCTGCGGCCCTTCGATCCGCCCGAAGCGGCGGAACAGACGCCGGTCATTCACCATCCGGTGCCCGACGCGGCGACGCGGCGCGTCACGCGCGACCTACTGTCGGGCGAGATCGCGGTGGAGTTCCCGCGCTGGCACTACGCGATGGAGATGACCGACATCGGCCAGACCCAGATCTCGAAGGGCACCTGCCGCCACCTGATCACCGACGGCGACCCGTTGTCGGCGGCGACGCTGACCGACAACCGGGTCGAGATCCGGCGCCCGGACACGACCATCGTGCATCATTCCACCGGCAGCCTGACCTGCGACGCCACCCATTTCATCGTGGACGTGCGGCTGCGGGTTTCGGAGAACGGACAGGAGGTCTTCGCGCGCGACTGGCACGAGAGGGTGCCCCGTGACATGGTCTGACGCATGAGCGCGGCGAAGCCGAAGTACCGCCGATACAGCGCCGAGGACCGGCGCGAGATGCTGATCGAGGCGGGGCTGGCCTGCCTTGCCCAGGGCGGGATCACGGGCTTCACCATCGACCGCATCTGCGCGGCCGCGGGCGGGGCCTCGCGCGGGCTGGTGACGCACCACTTCGGCTCGAAGCAGGGGCTTCTTCACGCCTGCTATACCGCCGCCTACGACCGGATGCTCGGGGCGGCGGCGCCGGGCCGGGCGGCCGAGGCCGACCTGACCGAGATGATCGAGGCGCTGCTGTCGGACGATTACACCACGCCCGATACGCTGAAGGCCTGGCTGGCGCTCTGGGGCGAGGTCGCCAACGATCCCGACCTCAGGGCCGAGCACCGCCGCTATTACGACCACTACCGCAACAGCGTCATCGCCGCGGTGCGCAAGGAGGCGCGCGGCAGGGCTTTGCCGATCCCCGAAACGTCGCTTGCGGTGCTGTTCATCTCGCTGATCGACGGGCTCTGGCTGGAGCGCTGCATGGACCCCGAGCGGCTGTCGCGCGAAGACGTGCGGCGCGCCTGCTATGACCTGCTTGAAGCCTTCCTCGGGCCCTTCCGCCCCGCTGTCGACTGAAACCCATGTCGAGGGTCCCGGCGGCTCAGCGCGGGGGCACGACCTCGTAACCCGGTTCCTCGGGCTCGTCGTCGACCATTTCCGAGGGAAAGCCCGGCGCGGTGATCGACAGCCCTGTCGCTTCCTCGAGGCGTTCGATGATGCGGTCGGATTGGGCGCGCTCGCCATAGCGGGCGATGCCGTCGTCGAAGATCGACACCATGAGAGGGCTGATCTCCAGCGGCACGCCCCGGTCCCGGGCGATCTTCTGGAACAGGCCGATGTCCTTCTTCACGAGGTCCATGGTGAAGTTGATGTCGCGGCATCCGTTCAGGATCATCTGGCTTTCGGTCTCGTGCACGAAGGACGTGCCCGACGAGATGCGGATCGCCTCGTATGTGGTCGACAGGTCCATGCCCGCGGCCTTCATCGTCACCAGCGCCTCGCAGCAGGTCAGCAGGTTGGCGGTGGCGAGGTAGTTCGTCATCACCTTCAGCGTGCTCGCCGTCCCAAGGGGGCCGGTGTGCAGGATCCGCCGCCCAAGGATGCGCAGAAGCGGGAAGACCCGGTCGAAGGTGGCGCGCTCGCCGCCCATGAAGATCGAGATATTGCCGGTGTCCGCGCGGTGGCAACCGCCCGAGACGGGGCATTCGGCCGCCTCGCCGCCGCGGGCTGTGACTTCGCCCCCAAGGCGGACCATCTCGCCCGCGTCGGTGGTCGACATCTCCATCCAGATCTTGCCGGCGCCGACCTCGGGCAGCATCTCTTCCACCACGGCGCGGCAGGCCGCGGGCGAGGGCAGACAGGTGATGACCACGTCGCAATCGCGCATCATCGCGGCGGGGCCGCCGCCGTCGCGCGCGCCCCGCGCGACGAACTCCGCGACCGCCGCGGGGTCGAGGTCGTGAACCCGCAGGTCGATCCCGTTGCGCAGAAGCGATCCGGCAAGCTTTCCGCCGACGCTGCCCAGACCTATGAACCCGACCTTCATCTCGTCTTTCTCCCTGTTCCGTGATCCATGTCAGAAATCCGTGGGCGCCCCGCCTTCGGCCTTGCGACGCTTGACGAAATCGCCAAGCTCGTCGCGGATCGCCGCGTCCATCGGTGGCGGCGTGAAGCCTTCGACGATCTGGCGATAGATGCCGTGGGCGCGCGCGATCGTGTCGACCGCGCCGTCGCGTTCCCACGCCTCGAAGTTGCGCCAGTCGGACACGAAAGGCGCGTAGAAGGCGTGCTCATAGCGGGCCTGGGTGTGGGCGATCCCGAAGAAATGCCCGCCCGCGCCGACCTCGCGGATGGCCTCGAGCGCAAGGTCATCGGGGCCGGTCGCGGTCACGACCGGGTCGAAGTAGCGCTGGATCATCTGCAGCATCTCGCAGTCCATCACGAACTTCTCGGGGCTGGCGATCAGGCCGCCCTCAAGCCAGCCGGCCGCGTGATAGACAAGGTTGCTGCCCGATTGCACCGCCGCCCACAGGCTGTTGCAGGTCTCCCACATGGCCTGGGCGTCGGGAATGTTCGCCGTGCAGACCCCCGACGAGCGCAGCGGCAGGCCATAGCGCCGCGCAAGCTGCCCGGTCATCTGGGTGGCGCGCATGTATTCCGGCGTTCCGAAGGCCGGCGCGCCCGAACGCATGTCGACGTTCGAGGTGAAGGTGCCGATCGCCACCGGCGCGCCGGGGGCGGCGTATTGCAGAAGCGCGATCGCCGACAGCGCCTCGGCGATGGACAGCGCCACGGCGCCGGCCATCGTGACCGGGGCCATCGCGCCGGCCAGGGTGAAGGGCGTCACCACCACTGGCTGACCGCGCCGCGCCAGACGAAGCGCGCCGTCGATCATCGGGAAATCGTGGCGCAGCGGCGAGACCGAGTTGATGTTGGTGAACATGCGCGGGGCGGCATCGAAGTCCGCGTGGCTGAGGCCGGCGGCGATCCGCACCATCTCCATCGCGTCCTCGACCCGCTCGCGGCCAAGGCTGTAGGCGTGGCAGACCTTGTCGGTCAGCACGAGCTTCTGCTCGATGCAGTCCAGATGCCGGACCGAGGCGTGGATATCCACCGGCTCGACAGGATAGCCGCCCGCGACGTGGATGCAGTTGAACGCCTGCGTCAGCATCAGGAATTCGCGGAAGGTCTCGAAATCGCCGGTGCGCTTGCCGCGCACCATGTCCCAGGCGCTGGGCGGGGACGAGACGTTGACGAAAGCCAGGTGACCGTCGCCGATCGGGACCGCGCGTTCGGGGTTGCGGGGCGTGATGGTGAAGGCGCCCGGCGCACGGGCCAGCATCTCGGTCACGAAATCCGAGTCCATCCGCACGTTCTGCCCCTCGACGCGGCAGCCTGCGGTACGGAAAAGGCCAAGCGCCTCGTCGTTCAGGAACTCGATCCCGATCTCAGACAGGATGCGCATCGCCGTAAGGTGCAGCGCCTCGACGCCCTCGTCGTCCAGTGGTTCGGTGGGCCGGTCGGTGTTGAGCGGCACACGCCAGGGCATCTGGTCAAGCCGGAAGACGTCGGTCCGCCGCTGGTTGCCGCCGCGACCCCCGCCCCGGCGGCGGCGCTCCGGCGCGGATCCGGACGTCGGCTCAAACGTGGGCTCGGGCACAGCCTCCGGTACGGGCTCCGGCAAGGACCCGGGGGCAGAGATGTCCTGAGGCTGCATCGTCGGGCCCTTCTGGCGTCTTTCCGGACGAAGGCTAGGGGCGTGCGCGGGGCGGGGGCAAGGTGACTGTAGACAACAGTGCGCGGCGTGGAGGGGGCAGGAACTCAGTCGTCGCGGACCTTGACCTTGCGGACGAACGCGGCCGCCTCGTGGGCGTGGACTTCGGCCGCCCGGATGTGGCCGTCGAAGCTTTGCGCGATCTCGCGGATTAGCCGCTTGGAGCGGACCAGCAAATACACCTCGCCCGCATAGATCGCCGCGCGGTGATAGCCGAACAGTGTCATCGGCGGCGCGAAGCGGCTGCGCCCGTCGAAAAGATACATTCGGAAGGCGGGGTAAAGCTCGTCCACCGTGTCGGCGATATGCGCAAGCTGCGCCGCACGCGCCCGCGCGCCAAGCCCGCGCCAGACGCCCCGGCCTTCGGCGAAGATCTCGAAGGTCTGGAAGGGCATGCACATCTCGATGTCGGCCTCCGGCGCGCGCGAATAGCTCAGCCGGCTGCGCGTCTGCGCCTGGAGCCTGCGGTGTTCCTGTTCGGAGGCGCGCGCCTGGAAGGCGATGATCTCGGGCGTGCGCATCAGGTCGGGCAGTTGCGCGGGGACATAGCGGATCTTGTGGCCCATCGCCTCGCGGTGCCAGCGCTCCATCGCGGTGCGGCTTTCCTCGTCAAGCGCGGCCTCGGTCTCGACCGCGTCAAGCATCTGGGTCACCGACCCGGTGTCCTCGCTGAGGCCCAGCAGCCAGTCGGTCGAGATCTGGAAGCGGTGCGACAGGGCAAGCAGCGTCTCGGCGCGCGGCAGACGCGGCGACTGGCCCGACATCAGTTGCGACAGAGCCGACCGATCGACCCCGATCGCCGCGGCGAAGGCCGAGCGGCTGAGACCCGACTGTTCCTGAAGCCGGGTCAGGCGGGCGCGGAACAGGGCCGAGGCGTCACGTTTTCCCATGCGGACCTTCCTTCCAGATTGTAGAGTTCAGTAAACGAAATTCATTGAACTCTGCAAATGTTCCGTGAAGTGGTGAGAACACTCGTGTTGTCGCGCGATGGGAAAGGCGTAACAGTTTCGTCATGTTTCCGGACCTGAAGGTGCCGCGTGCCGCGCGTTGAGTGGCTGACCCTTGCGATGCTGCTGCTCTGCTATGGTCTGTGGACTGTCGCCGGGCTGGCGATCTGGCCCGTCGCGCCTGTGGCGGCTCTGGCGCTGATGGCGGTGATGGCGGCACTGCATTCGTCGCTGACGCACGAATGTCTGCACGGGCATCCGACCCGAAGCCGGCGCGCGAACGAGCTTCTTGCCAGCCTGCCGCTGACGATCTTCTATCCCTACCGCCGTTACCAGGCGCTGCATCTTGCGCATCACAACGACGAACGCATCACCGATCCCTTCGAGGATCCCGAAAGCTACTACGTCGCAAGGTGGCGGCACGCGCGGATGCCGGGCTGGCTGCGGGCGGTTCTGGTGGTCAACAACACCTTTGTCGGCCGCGTCGTCCTTGGCCCCGTCCTTGGCGCAGCGGGCTTCCTGCGCGACGAGGCGCGACTTCTGGCGGATGGGCGTCGTGATGTGCGGCGGGCCTGGCTTCTGCACCTTGCCGGGCTTCTGCCAGTGCTGGCGCTGGTCCAGGCCTTCGGCATCCCGATCTGGGTTTACGTGGTGGGCGTGGCCTGGCCCGCGCTGTCGCTGATCTCGATCCGCACCTTCGCCGAACACCGCTGGCACGAGGCGCCCGAAGGCCGGACGATCATCGTTGAACGCTCACCCCTGTCGTGGATTTTTCTCAACAACAACCTCCACATCGTGCATCACCAGATCCCCTCGGCGCCCTGGTATGCCTTGCCCGCGCTGTACGCGGCCCGCGCGGCGCACTGGCGCGACCTCAACCGGGGCTACGTCTATCCGGGCTACGGCGCGCTGTTCCTGGCCCATGCCCTGCGCCCGAAAGAGCCCGTGGTGCATCCCGCGTTGCAACGCGAGGCCCCCGTGACCGACATTGGGCCCGAGACGCTTCTGGCCCCGGCGCAGGATCTGATCTCAGGCCTGTCGCCCGACAACGACCCCGGCGCACCGCGTCCGGGCGGCGAGCGGGCGGCATGAGCGTCGTTGCCACTCTGCCGATGTATGACTGGCCCGAGACACGAGGGGCGGTCGAGGCCTTCTATGCCGCGCTGCGCGCGCAGGTGCCCGAGCTACCGCCACAGATCAGCCGTCCCGACAGCGAGGCGGCGCTCAACGCGCTCTGGCGCGACCCGGCCCTGCTTCTGGGCCAGACCTGCTGGGGGCCGCTCCGGCACGGCCTGTCCGACCATGTCGAGGTACTGGCGCAGCCGACCTACGACGACGTGCCGGGCGGACGCGGGATCTTCTACCGGTCGGCCATCGTGATGCGCGAGGGTCCGGAGCGGCATCCGCCAGTGGCCGCCGGGGCCGTGCTGCCCCAGGGCCTTGCCGCGCTGCGCCCGGCGATCAACGGGCCGCGATCCCTGTCGGGCGCGATCGCCCTGTCCGAGGACCTGTCCGATCCCGGGCTTGCGGCGCGGGCGCTGGTCACGGGAAGCCACCGCGCTTCGGTCCGGGCCGTGGCCGATGGCCTGGCCGACTTCGCGGCGATCGACTGCCGCAGCTGGGCCCTGGCGCTGGCGCACGAGCCCGCGGCCCGGGGCCTGACCGTCGCGGGCTGGACTGCGCTGCGTCCGGGACTGCCCTTCATCACCAGTCGCCGGACGCCACCGGCGCTTCGCGTGCGCCTTGCCGCCGCTCTTGTCGGGCTTGGCGCCGAACGACCGGCCTTAGCGGCCTGACCACGCCCCGGCCCACCGGCCGGAAGGAGAGAGACGACCATGACACGAACCTACCGCGCAGTGGTCATCGGTGGCGGCGTCGTCGGATGCTCGGTCCTGTACCATCTTGCGAAGGCCGGCTGGACGGACGTGCTGCTGATCGAGCGGTCGGAACTGACCTCGGGGTCGACCTGGCACGCGGCGGGGGGCTTTCACACGCTGAACGGCGACCCGAACGTGGCCCGCCTTCAGGCCTACACGATCTCGCTTTACGAGGAGCTCGAGCGGATCTCGGGGCAGTCCTGCGGCCTGCACCTTGTCGGCGGCGTGCAGATGGCCGACAGCCCCGAGCGCATGGACTTCCTGCGCATGGCCCATGCGCGTGGCCGCTACCTGGGCATGGAGACCGAACTCATCACCCCGTCCGATGCGAAGGCGATGTTCCCGCTGATGGACGAACGGCACTTCGTCGGCGCGCTCTGGGATCCGGTCGAAGGGCACCTTGATCCCTCGGGCACGACGCAGGCCTACGCGAAGTCCGCCCGCATCCTTGGCGCCGAGATCGAACTGCGCAACCCGGTGGTCGAGCTGACGCAGGACGCCGACGGCATGTGGAACGTCGTCACCCGGAACGGCACGATCCGGGCCGAGCACGTGGTGAACGCGGGCGGTCTCTGGGCGCGCGAGGTCGGTCGGATGGCCGGGCTCGAACTGCCGGTCCTGGCCATGGAACACATGTACCTGCTGACCGAACCGATGCCCGAGGTGATCGAATTCAACCAGTCCACGGGGCGCGAACTTGTCCACGTGATCGACTTCAAGGGCGAGATCTACACCCGCCAGGAAGGGCAGGGGATCCTGCTTGGCACTTACGAAAAGGCCTGCAAGCCCTGGTCGCCGGTGCAGACGCCCTGGGAGTTCGGGCACGAGCTTCTTCAGCCCGACCTCGACCGGCTTGCGCCCTCGCTCGAGATCGGGTTCCGCCACTTCCCGCCCTACGAGAAGGCCGGCATCAAGCAGATCATCAACGGCCCCTTCACCTTCGCGCCCGACGGCAACCCGCTGGTCGGGCCGGTGCCGGGCCTGACGAACTACTGGTCGGCCTGCGCGGTCATGGCGGGCTTCAGCCAGGGCGGGGGCGTGGGGCTGGTGCTCGCCAACTGGATGACCACGGGCGACCCCGGCCACGACGTGTTCGGGATGGACGTGGCCCGGTTCGGAGACTGGGCGACGCTGCGCTATACCAACGCCAAGGTGCGCGAGAACTATTCGCGCCGCTTCTCGATCCGGTTCCCGAACGAGGAACTGCCCGCGGGCCGGCCGCACCGCACGACGCCGATCTACGATCTTCTGGTGCGCGACGCCCATGCGGTGATGGGCGACAGCTGGGGGCTCGAGGCGCCCTTGTGGTTCGCGCCCAGCGCCGACGAGGCGCATGACGTGCCCAGCTTTCACCGGTCGAACGACTTCGCCCATGTCGGCGCCGAGGTGCGCGCGGTGCGCGAGGGCGTCGGCGTGACCGAGATCGCCAACTTCGCGAAATATGAGGTCACGGGGCCGGGGGCCGAGGCTTTCCTCGACCGGCTGATGACGAACCGCCTGCCCAAGCCCGGGCGGCTTGTCCTGACCCCGATGCTCAACCCGCAGGGCAAGCTCATCGGCGATTTCACCATCGCCCGCGCGGGGGACGAGCGGTTCCTGATCTGGGGCTCTCTCGCCGCCACGAAGTATCACTTGCGCTGGTTCGGGGCGCATCTGCCGAAGGACGGATCGGTCCGGGTGACAGCGCTGGAGACCGATCTTGTCGGCCTGTCGATCGCCGGGCCGAAATCGCGCGAGGTGCTGGCCGCGCTGGTCGATGGCGATGTTTCCAACGGCGCGTTCCGTTTCCTCGATTTCCGCGAGATGGACGTGGCCGGGGCCCCCGCCATGGTCAACCGGATCACCTATACCGGCGATCTCGGCTACGAGATCTGGATGAAGCCCGCCTTCGAGCGGCGGATCTATACCGCGATCAAGACGGCCGGCGCCCCGCACGGCATCCGCGATTTCGGGCTGCGCGCGCTTCTGTCGATGCGCTTCGAAAGGAACTTCCCGACGTGGTTCGCCGAGCTTCGCCCGATCTACGGGCCGATGGAGGGGGCGATGGAGCGTTTCGTGGCCTACGACAAGCCGGGCTTCGTCGGACGTGAGGCCGCCCTGGCCGAGCGCGACGCCGGCCCCCGCCTGCGACGGGTGACGCTGGTCGTGGACGCCGACGGGGCAGACGCGATCCACGACGAGCCGATCTGGGCGCGCGTGGGCGACCGGGACTTCGGCACCATCGCCGCGCCCCATGGCCACGGCGCCCCGCGCTTCGACGCCACCGGAAAGACGTTGCCCGCCCCGATCCCCGCCCGCGACGGCGACTGGCGCGTCGTCGGCTGGGTCACCTCGGGCGGATACGGCCATTCGGTGGCGCTTTCGCTGGCCCAGGGCTATGTGCCCTCTGCCCTCGCCACCCGGACCGAGGCGGGGGTCTTCGAAGTCGAGATCCTTGGCCAGCGCCGCGCTGCCCGGATCATGCCCCAGCCCCCCTTCGACCCGACCGGCGCACGGATGCGCAGCTGACACGCCCACACTTACCCCTGGACCGGACACATATCCCCATGAAAGCCGCCCTCTGCCTCGCCTTCAACCAGCCCCTCAGCATCGAGACCGTCACACTTGCCCCGCCCCGGCCGGGCGAGGTCGAGGTCACGCTTGGCGCCTGCGCGATCTGCCATTCGGACATCCATTACATGGACGGCGCCTGGGGCGGCAGGCTGCCGGCGGTCTATGGGCACGAGGCTGCGGGCTGGGTCACGGCGCTTGGCGACGGGGTCACCGCCTATGCGAAGGGCCAGCGCGTGCTGGTCACGCTGATCCGGGCCTGCGGCCACTGCGCGTGCTGCGCCTCGGGGCGGCCGACGGTCTGCGAGGACCCGCACTACCGTGACACGCCGGTCAGCCTGCCGGACGGCACGCCGGTGACGCAGGGCATGGCGACCGGCGCCTTCGCCGAGAAGGTCGTGGTGCACACAAGCCAGCTTGCGCCCCTGCCCGACGACATGCCGCTGGACGTCGCCTCGCTTCTGTCCTGCGGGGTCATCACCGGGACGGGCGCGGTCTTCAACAGCGCGAAGATGCCGGCCGGCGTGACTGCGCTGGTCATCGGCGCGGGCGGGGTCGGGCTGAACGCCGTCCAGGGTGCGCGGATCGCCGGGGCGCGGCGGGTCATCGCCATGGACGTGGCCCCCGAGAAGCTGGCCGCGGCCGCCGAATTCGGCGCGACCGACGGCGTGCTGGCGACCGCCGGCGACGCGCGCGATCAGGTGCGTGCGCTGACCGGCGGACGGGGCGCCGACTACGTCTATGTCACCGTGGGCGCGGTTCGCGCCTACGAGCAGGCGCTGGGCTTCTGCGCACCGGGTGGTTCGGTGGTGATGGCCGGGATGACGGCAAACGACGAGGTGATGCACCTCAACCCCGGCAACACCGCCTATCTCGAGCAAAGCCTGGTGGGGTCGCGCATGGGCTCGACCGTGCTGGCCCGGGACATCCCGCGGCTGATCGAGCATTACCGCCAGGGCCGGCTGAAACTCGACGAGCTGATCTCGAACCGCTATCCGCTCGAGCGGATCAACGAGGCGATCGAGGACGCGCGCAAGGGCGTGTCGCGGCGCAACGTGATCCTGTTCGACGCCTTCGGGAAGGGCGCGCCGTGAAGCTCGACACGCTCGAAATCTTCGTGATCGGCACCCCGCCCCCTGGGTGGGGCGGGCGCTACTGGATCGTGGTGAAGCTTTCCACGGCCTGCGGCATCCATGGCTACGGCGAGGTCTATGCCGCCGCAGTCGGGCCGGCCGCGATGAAGGCGGTGATCGGCGACGTCTTCGCGCGCCACATGGCGGGCGAGGACCCCGAGAACGTCGAACTGATGTTCCGCCGCGCCTATTCGTCGGGCTTCACCCAGCGTCCCGATCCCACGGTCATCGGCGCCTTTTCGGGGCTTGAGATGGCCTGCTGGGACATCCTCGGCAAGGCGCGGGACCGCCCTGTGTGGGCGCTGCTGGGCGGACGCATGAACGACCGGTTGCGCGCCTATACCTACCTCTATCCGCTGGCCCACCACGATCCCAAGGCGTTCTGGACCAGCCCAAAGATGAACGCCGAGTCGGCCTATGCGGCGGTCAAGCAGGGGTTCACGGCGATCAAGCTTGATCCGGCGGGGCCCTACACGATCCGCGGCGGGCACCAGCCCGGGATGCGCGACATCGCGCAGTGCGAGGCCATGCTTGGCGCCGTGCGCGACGCGGTGGGCGACCGGGCCGACATCCTTCTGGGCACCCACGGCCAGTTCACCGCCGCCGGCGCGATCCGCCTGGGCGCGGCCGTCGAACGGTTCCGCCCGCTCTGGTTCGAAGAGCCGGTCCCCCCCGACGACATCGCAGCCATGGCCGAGGTCGCCCGGGCCAGCCGCATTCCCGTCGCCGCTGGCGAGCGTCTGACCACCAAGGCCGAGTTCACCGCGGTTCTGCGCGCCGGCGCCGCGGCGATCCTTCAGCCCGCGCTGGGCCGTTCCGGCGGGATCTGGGAGACAAAGAAGATCGCCGCCATCGCCGAGGGCTTCGGCGCGCAGGTCGCGCCGCATCTCTATGCCGGCCCGGTCGAGTGGGCGGCCAACATCCATCTGGCCGCGACACTTCCCAACCTTCTGATGATCGAATGCATCGGGACGGGCGGCGACTTCCACCGCCCGCTCATCGGGCAGACCCTGAGCGTCGAGGAGGGCTTCCTCACGCCGCCCGACGCCCCGGGTCTGGGGATCGACTTCGACGAGGCGCTGGCCCGGGCCAACGGGTACGACGACTCTGCCCTGCATCTTCAGATGCAGGAGGCGCCGTGTGACTACGTGAACGGCAATTCTTTCGGGGGAGGTGCGCAAAGAGACTGAAATATCAGTGACTTGCGCTAAAGCGGTTGAATGCTGGCCGCAAGTCGGATTTGTTGAACACGATGCAAACGCCCATCCGCCGGTTCATCCGAAAGCGGCAACAGCCAAGAAACGGCGCAGAAGCGACAGCTTCCGCAAGCGCCGAGACACACACAAGGGGAGATGCCATGACCAAACCAACCAAGAACGGGCCGCGCGTGCACGACGCCGCGCGGATGTACGCGGACGAGTGCAAGGGCGGCAAGCTGAGCCGTCGGGAATTCCTGACCCGCGCCACGGCGCTGGGGGTCGCGGCGCCGACGGCCTACGGGCTTCTGGGGCTTGCCGCGCCGCGCGCCTTCGCGCAGACCCCGCAGATGGGCGGCACGCTGCGGATGCAGATGGACATCAAGGCGCAGCGCGACCCGCGGACCTGGGACTGGTCGGAACACTCCAACGTCTGCCGCGGCTGGCTTGAGTACCTCGTCCATTACGAGCGCGACGGCTCGGTTCAGCCGGTCCTGCTGGAAGGCTGGGAAGCCAACGAAGACGCCACCGTCTATACGCTGAGGGTGCGTCCGGGGGTGACCTGGAACAACGGCGATCCCTTCACGGCGGCGGATGTCGCCCACAACCTCGAGCGGTGGTGCGACGCCTCGGTCGAAGGCAACTCGATGGCTTCGCGGATGGCCGCGATCTCGCAGGACGGAAAGCTGCGCGAAGGCGCGGTCGAAGTGGTCGACGACCTGACCCTTCGGGTGATCCTGTCGAGCCCGGACATCGCCTTCATCGTCAGCACGGCCGACTACCCGGCCGCCGTGGTGCACCCCTCCTTCACCGGCGACGATCCGGTCGCCAACCCGATCGGCACCGGCGCCTATCGCCCGGTCAGCCACGAGCCGGGCATCGGCGCGGTGATCGAGCGCAACCCCGATCACACCTGGTGGAACGAGGGCAACGGCGCCTGGCTTGACCGGATCGAGTTCGTCGATCTGGGCACCGATCCCGCGGCCTGGCTGGCCGCCGCGGAAGGCGGCGAGATCGACATCCTGTACCAGACCACGGGCGACTTCGTGGACATCTTCGAGTCGATCGGCATGCCGTCGACCTCGGCGGTGACGGCCTCGACGCTGGCGGTGCGCTTCAACCAGACCCAGCCGCCCTATGACAACGTCAACGTCCGCCGCGCCCTTCAGATGGCGGTGGACAACACGATCGTGCTTCAGCTTGGCTACAACGACCGCGGCACGGTGGCCGAGAACCACCATGTCTGCCCGATCCACCCCGAATACGCCGAGCTTCCGCCGCCGGTGTTCGATCCGGCCAAGGCCGTCGAGATGATCGCCGCAGAAGGGCTTGCCGATCACGAGTTCGAACTGATCTCGATCGACGACAGCTGGCAGGCCGCGACCTGCGACAACGTCGCCGCACAGATCCGTGCGGCCGGGATCAACATCAAGCGGACGATCCTGCCGGGCGCGACGTTCTGGAACGACTGGCTGGTCTATCCGTTCTCGTCGACGGAATGGAACATGCGCCCGCTCGGGGTGCAGATCCTGAACCTCGCCTACCGCTCGGGCGTGGCCTGGAACGAGGCCGGCTATGCAAATGCGGAGTTCGACGCGCTTCTCGATCAGGCAAACGGCATCGCCGATGCCGATGCCCGCAGAGAGGTCATGGCGAAGATCCAGACGTTGATGCAGGAAGATGGCGTGCTGATCCAGCCGTACTGGCGGTCGCTCTACCGCAATGCGCGGCCCGAAGTGCAGGGGGCGGAAATGCACCCGACGTTCGAGGTCCGCTACCAGTCCTACTGGATGTCCTGAGGCGACGGGCGCGCGGGGCCGGGTCCCCGCGCGCCTCTCCGGATGCCGGAGAATCCGATCCGTCGCACCGCCTGGTCCGGGGGAAAGACCCGTCCGCCCGGACCGCGCCACCGAAGACAGGAGTCAGGATGATCTTCTTCCTTGCCCGGCGCGTCGGCGTCATGATCGTTTCGGCGATCTGCCTGACCTTCGTGGTCTTCTACCTGACGAACCTTCCCGCCAAGCTCGAGACCCTTGCAAAGACCCAGGCAGGCTCGCGGATCAGCGATGCCGAGGTCGCAAGCTGGCTTCAGGCCAATGGCTATGGCGCGCCGATGCTGGTCCGCTATGGCGAATGGCTGGGCGTCATGCCGGGCTGGGTCGTCGAGGCGGAAGACGGCACGCTGCGCGGGCGCTGCATCGACCCCGCCGAGGCGGACGCGGCCGCGCCGGCGCGCTGCGGCGTTCTTCAAGGCTACTGGGGGCATTCGACCCGCTTCCGGGCCGATGTCAGCGAGGTTCTGGGCAACCGGTTGGGCGCCACGGGCATGCTGATGCTTTGGGTTCTCATCGTCATGGTCCCGATGGCGCTGATCGTGGGGGTGCTCGCCGGCATGCGTGAAGGCTCGAAGCTTGACCGCAGCCTGTCCACCTTCGCGATCATCACCACCGCCACCCCCGAATACGTCTCGGGCGTCGTTCTCATCGCGCTTTTCGCGTCGTCGACGGTGGGCCTTTCGCCGCTTCTGGTGACGTGGGGCGTGATCGAGGGGCCGGTCCTTTTCCAAGGCAACGCGCGCTCGGCGCTGGAGCAGATCACCTTCTGGAATTTCACGCTGCCGGTGATGACGGTGGCGCTTTACGGCATGGGCTATGTGGCCCGCATTACCCGCGCCTCGATGACCGAAGTGATGACGCAGCAGTACATCCGCACCGCGCGGCTCAAGGGCGTGAGCTTTCCCAACATCGTCCTGCGCCACGCGCTGCGCAACGCGCTGATCGCGCCCTTCACGGTCATCATGCTTCAGATCCCCTGGCTTCTGAACGGCGTCGTGATCGTCGAGGTGCTGTTCAGTTACCCGGGCTTCGGGTGGACGCTGTACGAGGCCGCGGTGAACAACGACATCGACCTGCTTCTGGCCTGCTCGGTCGTCGCCGTGATCGTCGTGCTGGTGACGCAGCTGATTTCGGACATCGGCTATGTCTATCTCAATCCACGCATCCGGATTTCTTGAGGAGTCCCCGGAATGACTGAGCCTCTGGGCTGGTTCGAGATCCTGGCGGGAATGGCGGTGCGGCTCTGGCCGGTGTGGGTCGCCATGGCGCTGGTCTTCGCAGGGTCGCTGGGCTTCAGGCGGCACCTTGGGCTTTACGGCAAGCTCTTCGATTCCACCGTCGGCATGATCGGCTATGCGATCGTGCTGTTCTGGCTGTTCACAGCGCTCTTTGCGGGCGTGATCATCACCCACGATCCGCTGGTCCAGCTCAGCGGGATGCGCAACGCGGTGCCGGGCGCGGCGGTCGCGATGCCCGCAGAGGGGGTCTATCCGCATTACCTTCTGGGCGGCGACGCCCTGGCGCGGGACGTCTTCTCGCGCATGGTCATGGGCGCGCGCGAAGTGCTGCGCATCGCCCCCTTCGCCGCCATCATCTCGTTCATGATCGGGATCTCGCTGGGGCTTCCGGCGGGCTATTTCGGCGGGCGGCTCGACACGGTGCTGACCTTCGTCGCGAACCTCGTGCTGGCCTTCCCGGTGATCCTTCTGTTCTTCCTGCTGGTCGCGCCCGAGATCCAGTCGACGCCGATCCCCGGCGTGATGGCCGCGATCCTGTTCCTTGTGCCGATCCTCTTCGTGATGGTCCTGCTGAACGCACGGTTCTTCACGCAGCCGGCCAAGCGGAACCTCTACCTTGGGCTTGTGGCCGTGGTCGGGCTCTGGGCGTATTCGGGGCTCGCGTTCAACGCCGATCCGCTGGGCGTCTGGGGCATGTCGCCGAACCTTCTGAACGTCTTCGTGGCGGTCGTCTTCGTGAACGCGCCCACGGTGTTCCGGATCGTGCGGGGGATCACGCTGGACATCAAGACGCGCGACTACGTCGCCGCGGCGCAGACCCGGGGCGAGGGGCCGTGGTACATCATGATGTGGGAAATGCTGCCCAACGCGCGCGGGCCGCTTATCGTCGATTTCTGCCTGCGCATCGGCTACACGACCATTCTGCTGGGCACGCTTGGCTTCTTCGGTCTGGGGGTCACGCCGGAAAGCCCCGACTGGGGCTCGACCATCAATGCCGGGCGCAGGCTGCTGACCGTCTATCCCCATGCCGCGGTGGTGCCCGCGGTGGCGCTGATGTCACTGGTTCTTGGCCTCAACCTGCTGGCTGACGGCCTGCGCGAAGAAAGCCTGAAGGACTGACGATGCCCCTCAGCCAACCCGGCCGCCACCGCTGCCGCGCCCCCCGTAAGGAGACCCGCCGATGACCGACTGGGACCCCTCGACCCCGATCCTCGAGATCGACCGGCTGTCGATCTCGTTCTTCACGCGCGGGGGCGAGATCCCGGCGGTGATGGACTTCTCCTGCACCGTCATGGCCGGCGAGGCGATGGGCCTGGTGGGCGAATCCGGCTGCGGAAAGTCGACCGTCGCGCTGGGGGTGATGCAGGACCTTGGCGTCAACGGCCGGATCGTCGGCGGGTCGATCCGCTTCAAGGGGCGGGATCTGACCACCATGACCGCGGGCGAACTGCGCGCCCTGCGCGGATCGCAGATCGCCATGATCTATCAGGAGCCGATGGCCAGCCTGAACCCCGCCATGCGGGTTGGGCGACAACTGATGGAAGTGCCGATGATCCATCAGGGCATGTCGGCCGAGGAGGCGCGCGCCCGGGCGCGCCAGCTTGTCGTCGACGTGCGCCTGCCCGATCCCGACCGTATCCTCGACGCCTATCCGCACCAGCTGTCCGGGGGCCAGCAACAGCGCATCGTCATCGCCATGGCTTTGATGGCGAACCCCGCGCTTCTGATCCTTGACGAACCGACGACCGCGCTCGACGTCACCGTCGAGGCCGGGATCGTCGAGTTGGTCCGCGAACTGGGCGAGAAGTACGGCACCTCGATGCTGTTCATCAGCCACAACCTTGGCCTGGTGATGGAGGTCTGCGACCGGCTGTGCGTGATGTATTCCGGCGAAGCGGTCGAAACCGGCGACATCCGCGACGTCTTCAACCGGATGCGCCATCCCTATACCCAGGCGTTGTTCCGGGCGATCCCGCTGCCCAGCGCCGACAAGCGCGTGCGCCCGCTGCGGGCCATCCCGGGAAGCTTCCCGCTGCCGCATGAACGCCCGCCCGGCTGCAACTTCGGGCCGCGCTGCGACTACTTCGCGGCGGGGCGCTGCGACGGCGCCGACATTCCCATGGCGACCGTGGAAGGGGGCGAACGCCACCAGAGCCGGTGCCTGCGCTTCGCCGAGATCGACTGGGACGCGCCCTGGACCGCGGACAAGGACGTGCCGGCCTCGGAGATCGGCGAAGTCGTGCTGCGCATGGACGACGTGCGCAAGTACTACGAGGTCGCCTCGTCCGCGCTGTTCGCGGGCGGCGCGACCAAGGTGGTGAAGGCCAACGAGACGCTGTCCTTCGACGCCCGCGAGGGCGAGACGCTGGCGATCGTGGGCGAATCCGGCTGCGGCAAGTCGACCTTCGCGAAGGTGCTCATGGGGCTTGAGACGGCCACGGCCGGCAAGATCATGCTCTTTGACGAGAACGTGCAATCGACCCCGATCCAGCAGCGCAACATGGACACTGTCTCGTCCCTGCAGATGGTGTTCCAGAACCCCTTCGACACCTTGAACCCGTCGATGACGGTGGGGGCGCAGATCATGCGGGCGCTGGAGATCTTTCGGGTCGGCAATTCGCAGGAAGAACGGCGGGCGCGGATGCTCGAGCTTCTTGACCTTGTCAAGCTGCCGCGCGCCTTCGCGACGCGGATGCCCCGGCAGCTGTCGGGCGGTCAGAAGCAGCGCGTGGGCATCGCCCGCGCCTTCGCTGGTGATGCCAAGGTCGTGGTCGCGGACGAACCCGTGTCGGCACTGGACGTGTCGGTCCAGGCGGCCGTGACCGAATTGCTGATGGACATCCAGCGCAAGAACCACACCACGCTTCTGTTCATCAGCCACGACCTGTCGATCGTGCGCTATCTCGCGGACCGGGTGATGGTGATGTACCTTGGACATGTGGTCGAGTTGGGCACCACCGAACAGGTCTTCGCGCCGCCCTATCACCCCTATACCGAGGCGCTGCTGTCGGCGGTTCCCGTTGCCGACACCTCGATCGAGAAGCAACGGATCGTGCTTGAGGGGGATATCCCCTCGGCGATGAACCCGCCCCCGGGCTGCCCGTTCCAGACGCGGTGCCGCTGGAAGGGGCAGGTGCCCGAAAACCTCTGCGACCGCGAGATGCCGCCGATGCGGACGCTTGACGGCGGTCACCAGATCAAGTGCCATCTGACGGAAGACCAGATGGCCGGCATGGCCCCGGTGTTCCGCCTTGCGGCCGAGTGACCGATCCCGCCGGCCGATGCCCCTGCAGGAGTAGCGGATGCGATTTTCGGGGATGCGCGTGCTGGCGGAAGGTCTGCGCGGCAACCGCGGCTGGCGGCCGCACTGGCGCCGGCCCGACCCGAAACCTGCCTATGACATGGTGATCATCGGCGGCGGCGGGCACGGCCTTTCGACGGCCTACTACCTGGCGAAGAACCACGGCGTCACCGACATAGCGGTGCTCGAGAAGGGTTATCTTGGCGGCGGCAACGTCGGGCGCAACACCACGATCGTGCGCGCCAACTACATCCTGCCGGGCAATTCCGAATTCTACAGCCACTCGCTGAGGCTGTGGGAAGGGCTCGAGGACGACCTGAACTTCAACGTGATGCATTCGCAGCGCGGGCTGATCAACCTGTTCCATTCCGACGGGCAGCGCGACGCCTTCGTGCGGCGCGGCAACGCGATGCTGGCACAGGGCGACGACGCGATCCTTCTTGGGCGCGACGACTTGCGCGAAATCCTGCCCTATCTCGACTACGACCAGGGCCGGTTCCCGATCTACGGCGGGCTTTACCACAAGCGGGGGGGGACCGCGCGGCACGACGCGGTGGCCTGGGGCTATGCCCGGGGGGCCGACCGGCAGGGCGTCGACCTGATCGAGAACTGTGAGGTCACGGGCATCCGGATCGAGGGCGGGAAGGTCATGGGCGTCTCGACCACGCGGGGCGAGATCGCCGCGCGGAAGGTGGGCATCGTCGCGGCCGGACGGTCGGGTCAGGTGGCGGCGCTGGCTGGGCTGCGCCTGCCGATCGAAAGCCACGTCCTTCAGGCCTTCGTGACCGAGGGGCTGAAGCCCGCGATCGACCATGTGATCAGCTTCGGCATGGGGCATTTCTATATCAGCCAGTCCGACAAGGGCGGCCTCGTCTTCGGCGGCGACCTTGATTTCTATGCCTCCTATGCCGCGCGCGGGAACCTGCCCATGGCCGAGCACGTGATGGAGGCCGGCATGACGCTGATGCCGATGATCGGCCGCGCGAAGGTGCTGCGGTCCTGGGGCGGAATCATGGACATGACGCCGGACGGATCGCCCATCATCGACCACATGCCGGTCGAAGGGCTCTATCTTGACGCGGGCTGGTGCTATGGCGGGTTCAAGGCCGTTCCGGCATCGGGGTGGTGCATGGCGCACCTGATGGCTACCGACGTGCCGCACCCCGTCGCCCGCCGCTTCCGGCTTGACCGCTTCGCGACCGGCCATCTTCTTGACGAAGAAGGCACCGGCAGCCAGCACAACCTGCATTGACCTGAGCCATGCGCATTCCTTGTCCCTGCTGCGGCCCCCGCGATCTGCGCGAGTTCACCTACCTCGGCGCGGCGACATACCTCGACCGACCGGCAGCAGATGCCCCGGACGGCGCCTGGGACGCCTACCTCCACCTGCGCGACAACCCTGCCGGGCCCACGCGCGACCTGTGGTACCACGAGCCCTGCGGCACCTGGGCCTGCGTGAGCCGCGACACCGTCACCCATGCCGTCACGGGCGCCGTCCCGCTGGAGCGCGCGCGATGAGGCGCCGCGATGGCAAGGGGCATTCGATCGACCGGGGCAACGCCGTCGGCTTTCGCTTCGAGGGCCGCGCCTACCTTGGCTTTGAAGGCGACACGCTGGCCTCGGCGCTTCTTGCGAACGGGGTGCGGGTGGTGGGGCGGTCCTTCAAGTATCACCGCCCGCGCGGCGTGATGACCGCCGGCTCGGAAGAGCCGAACGCCCTGGTCGAAGTGCGCCGCGACGGCGCCTTCCATCCCAACATCCGCGCCACCCTCCAGGAACTACACCGCGGCCTCGAGGCACGGGCGCAGAACTGCTGGCCCGCGCTGCGCTTCGACGTCATGGCGCTGAACGATTGGGCGGCCCCCTTCATCGGCGCAGGCTTCTACTACAAGACCTTCATGTGGCCGCGCGCCTTCTGGGAAAGGCTTTACGAGCCCGTGATCCGGCGGGCGGCCGGGCTGGGCCGGCTTCCTGCCACGCCCGAGGCGGGCGTTTACGAAAAGGCCTTCGCCTTCTGCGACCTCCTGGTGATCGGCGCCGGGCCCACAGGGCTAATGGCCGCGATGACTGCCGGCCGTGCGGGACTTCGCGTCATCCTTGCCGAGGAAGACCGCGAGCCGGGCGGGCAGCTGCACACGGCCACCGGCGCAATTGGCGGCCTGCCCGCGCGCGACTGGGCCGCGGGCGTCCTGGCCGAGCTTGCCGCGCTTCCCAACGTCCGGCTGATGACGCGCACCACGGTGACCGGGGCCTATGACGGCGGGGTCTTCGGCGCGCTCGAACGCGTTGGCCAACATGTGGCCCGACCGGGCGATTTGCCGCGCGAGTGCTTCTGGCGGATCACCGCGCGCCGCGCGATCCTGGCCGCCGGCGCGCTTGAACGTCCCTTGGCCCATCCAGGCAATGACCGGCCGGGCGTGATGCTTCTGGGCGCGGTCGCCGCCTACTGGCACCGCTGGGGCGTCGATCCCGGGCGGGTCGTGGTCTTCGGCAACACCGATGCCGCTTTCGAGACGGCGCGGGCGCTGGCCGGGCAGGGGGTGCAGATCGCGGCTTACGTCGACCCGCGGCCCGAGATCGGCGGGACGGCGCCCTTCGAGGTACGCACCGGGGCCGAGGTCGTGGACACCGCCGGGCGCTTCGGCCTGCGCGAAGTCACGATCCGGCAGCGCTCGCGCGTCTTCAGGATCGAGGCGCGGACCCTTGCGCTGTCGGGCGGCTGGAACCCGACCCTGCACCTGGCCTGCCATATGAACGCACGGCCGGACTGGACCCCCGAGATCGCCGCGTTCGTGCCAAGGGATGGCATGGTTCCGGGTCTGGCGGCGGCGGGCGCGGCGCGCGGGCTGTTTTCGACCGCGGCCTGCCTTGCGAGCGGACGCCGGGCCGCTCTCGAAGCGGCGGCCGAGTTGGGGGTTAGGGCGCAGGCGGCCCCTGTGCCCGAGGCCGAGGACGCGCCCTACCGGATCGCGCCGCTCTGGGAGGTGAAAGGCCACGGACGGCGCGGCACGCGCGCCTGGCTCGACCTTGCCAATGACGTCACAACCAAGGATGTGGCCCTTGCCGCGCAGGAAGGCTATGCCTCGGTCGAGCACATGAAGCGCTATACGACGCAGGGCATGGCGCCCGATCAGGGCAAGTCGTCGAACGTCGCGGCCCTTGCGGTGCTTGCCGACGTCACAGGACGCGGCATCCCCCAGACCGGAACGACGACCTTTCGGCCCCCCTTCGTGCCGGTGACGATCGCCGCGATGGGCGCGGGCGGGCGCGGATGGGGCTTCGCGCCCGAACGCCGCATGACCTCGGACATGGCAACACGCGCCATGGGCGCACCGATGATCGAGGCGGGCCTGTGGTTCCGGCCGTCGTATTTCCCAAGGGCCGGTGAGACGCACTGGCGCCAAAGCTGCGACCGCGAGGTCGCGATGGTGCGCAATGCGGTGGGTGTCTGCGACGTCTCGACCCTGGGCAAGATCGACGTTCAGGGGCCGGACGCGGGGCGCTTTCTCGACTTCGTCTATACCGGCACGATGTCGACGCTGAAGCCGGGGCGCGTGCGCTATGGGCTGATGCTGCGCGAGGACGGCCATGTCCTTGACGACGGCACCTGCGCGCGGCTTTCCGGGGAACGGTTCCTCGTCACCACGACCACCGCCGCCGCCGGACCGGTGATGCGCCATCTCGACTTCGTGCAGCAGGCCTTCTGCGCCGACTGGAAGATGCGCATTGCGTCGGTGACCGAACACTGGGCGCAGTTCGCCGTCGCCGGCCCCCAGGCCCGCGCCGTTCTCGACCAGGTGCTCGATGCCCGGGTCGATCCCGGCGACCCGCCCTTCATGGGCGTCCACGAGGTCACGGTCGGGGGTGTCGTGTGTCGGCTGTTCCGGATCTCGTTCAGCGGCGAACTCGGCTATGAGATCGCCGTTCCGGCAGGGTATGGCGCCGCGCTTTTCGACCGTCTCGTGGCGGCGGCGGCCGACGCCGGCGGCGGCCCCTACGGCATGGAGGCGCTCAACGTGCTTCGGATCGAGAAGGGCTACCTGACGCATGCCGAGATGGATGGGCGCACCACGGCCTTCGACCTTGGGCTCGAGCGGATGCTGGCGACCGGCAAGGACTTCATCGGCAAGGCCGCCAGCCGGAGGCCGGGCCTGACCGGGCCCGAGCGGCTGCAACTGGTCGGCATCCGCGGGCGCGACCCGGCGATCGAGATCACGGCGGGTGCGCATCTTTATGCGCCCGACGCGCCAGCCCGAGCCGATGCGGGGCAGGGCCATGTCAAGTCGGTGTGCCGATCGCCCACCCTCGATGCGTGGATCGGCCTTGCGCTGGTCCGCGACGGGCGCGCCCGGCACGGCGAGACGCTGCGCCTTGACGACGGGCTGCGCGGCATCCGCGCCGAGGTCGAGCTCTGCGATCCCGTCTTCTTCGACCTGGAGGGAGGGCGGATGCGTGGCTGACCTGACCAGGACCCCACCCTTCGACGGCGCGTCCCTGCCGCTTGCGCTGGGTGAAAGCCGGCTCGAGGCGCTGACGGCCGGCATCATCCTGGCGATCGCGCCCTATCCCGGGCACGAGGACGACGCCGCCCGCGCGCTGGGCGCCTTTCCCACGCCAGGCGACTGCCTGACGCTGGGGGGCGGGCGGCTGGTCTGGGCCGGGCGGGCGGTGGCCTTTCTCTTCGATCCCGACGACCCGTCCGAGGAGGTCGTCGCGAGACGGCTGGCCGGTCTGGCCGCAGTGACCGAGCAGTCGGACGGTTGGGTGGGTCTGCGCCTTTCGGGCGCCGATGCGCCTGAAGTGCTGGCGCGTCTCGTGCCGCTCGATCTGGCCGGGATGCCCGACGGAACGTCGGCGCGTTCGGTTCTGAACCATGCGCCGCTTCTTCTGGTCCGCCGCGACGGCGCCTTCGAGATGTGGTCGTTCCGCTCGATGGCGGGAACGATCCTGCACGAGGTCGAAGGCGCGATGCGCGCGGTCGCGGCGCGGCGCGGCAGCAGGCCAGGCACGTAATCGACGTGAAATGACGCAGGCGGACGCGCAACGGCCCTTTCGGCTGCGATCATGGCGGCGGAAGTCTCGAGGTCGTCCCAGTGTTCGAACGCCGCATTCCCGAATGGGTCCGCCATGCTCCGGTGGCGGGGGCGTCGGGCTTCGCGATCCTGTCGGCGCTGGATGCCGGCGCCCGGGCGATCCTCGTGTCGGTCTTTCCGCTGCTGATGTATCGCACGCTGGGCAGCGCCGAGGGCGTGTCCGCCGTCTATCTGGGGGTCGGCGTCATCGCGCTGGCGGCGGCGCTGCTGATCCCCTGGGCGATGCGGCGCCTGCCGCGGCGCTGGATGTTCACGGCCGGCGCGCTGACCTATGCGCTGGGCGCGGCCGTGATCCTTGCCGGCGGTGTCGCCGCCTCGCCGGCGGCTCTGGCCCTTGCCTCGGTCGCGTCGGTGACGGTCTTCGTCTGCCTGAACGCCTACGTGCTCGACTTCATCTCGCAGGCCGAACTGGGCCGGTGCGAGACGATGCGGATGTTCTACTCGGCCCTCGCGTGGAGCCTTGGCCCCTTCATCGGTGTCTGGCTTGTGTCGATCTGGACGCCGTTGCCTTTTCTGGTCTCGGCCGGCTTCGGCGTGGTGCTGTGCCTTGTCTTCTGGAAGATGCGCCTTGGCGACGGCAAGCTGATCCGCCGCAGCCGCGCCCCGGCGGCGAACCCCTTGGCCTATCTTGCGCGCTTCGCGTCGCAGCCCCGTCTGGTGGCCGGCTATCTCTTCGCCATGCTCAGGTCCTGCGGCTGGTGGGTCTATGTCGTCTATCTTCCGATCTTCGCGATCCAGAGCGGTCTGGGCGAGCGCACGGGAGGCATCGCGCTGTCGCTGACGAACAGCATTCTGTTCCTGACACCGCTCATGCTGCGCTGGACGCGACCGCGCCCCGTGCGTGTCGCTGTTCGCGCGGGCTTCCTGTGGAGTGCGATCCTGTTCACCGCCGCGACGGTGCTACATGCCAGCCCCTGGGTTGCGCTGGCGTGCCTGTTTGTCGGATCGGGCTTCCTCGTGCTGCTCGATATTGCGGGCGGGCTGCCCTTCCTGATGGCGGTCAAGCCGTCGGAACGTACCGAGATGTCGGCGGTCTATTCGAGCTTTCGCGACGTGTCGGGGATCTTGACCCCCGGCGTGGCGTTCCTCGTTCTGCTCTTCGTGCCGGTTCAGGGGTTGTTCGCGGCGGCGGGGGCGGGGCTTCTGGTCGGGTGGGGCATCGCCGGGCGAATCCCGCGTCGCCTTGGCGCCGCGCGCCCTCCGCATGGGGCCGCGGCCCAGTGACACCCGTGCGGTTGCCGCCTGTCCTGCCATCGGCATGGCCCTGCCCGTCGCCCTGGGAGCGACATGATATTGCCTAGCAGCGCCAGAAAGGCCAAATCCGGTGTCATCGCGACCGGCTGAAGGTGGTCTTGGGCATCGGGCGATTCGAGACAGGCCGCGGGCCGCGACAAGGTGATCACACCGGCGCCCGCATGATCAAGAAAGTGGAGATCCCGATGCGTTCCGGCTTCCGACTGACCTGCGTTGCTTCCCTTTTGACCGTTGCCGTGGCCGGCGCCGCTGGCGCTCAGGAGTCGGACGCCACGCAACCTCCCGAGTGCGTTGCCGAAGGCGGTGTGGACTGCCCCGAGGTTCTTTTGGAGCCCGCCACGGGCGAGGCTGCCGCAGGAACCGATGCCGACGCCTCGGTCGAGGCCGACGGGGCCGCCGACGTGGCCGGCGACGCCGACGTGGCGGCGGAACCCGCGGTCGTGCCCGAATTGCCCACGGAAGAGCCGATGGCTGAAGATCCGGCGACGGAAGATCCGGTGACGGACGAGGCTGTGACGGACGAGGCCGTGGCGGATGAGCCGGCATCGGACGAGGCCGCGACCGAGGATACCGTCAACGCCACCGATCCCCTTCCTGCCGAAGATACCGGCGCCGAATCGGCCCCGGCAGAGGGTGTGGAAGAAGCCCCGGCCGAGGCCTCCCCTGAGGTCCCGGGCGCGGCGACCTCCGAAAGCAGTGCCGGTGCCGTCGATGACGCCGTGGAGCAGGAGTCGGTCGGCTCGCCGGTCGAAGACACGGCCGACGGGGCAGAGGAAGGCGGGACCGTTCCGACCCCGTCCGCCGAACCGGACACCGCTGCCGCGGAAGACCAGCCATTGCCCGAAGCGCCGGTGTCGGCCGACGCGGACCAGCCCGCCATGGATCAGGGTGCGGCCGAGGACCCCGTGACCCAACTGCCGGTCACGGCCGCGCCTGCCGAACAGGCCGCCGAAGTCGACGAGGCTGTCCGCGCCGAGGTCGCCGAAGATCCCGAGGTGCAGGCGGCCGTGACGGTTCTGGAAGGGGCCCTTTCGGGCGATCCCGAAGCGGCGCAGCCGACCGATACGAACCTGTCGCCCACCCAGACCGTCACCCGCGAGATCGTCGAGACGCGCAGCGCCGCCGAGGAGTTCAGCGGAGCGGTGCTGTCAAGCCCGGCCGGCAATGCCGGCTCTTCGGCACAGGCGCAGGCCGAGGCGCGCGCGCAGGCGGACGAACGGCGTGACCGGCTTGAGGCCGCCGGACTTGGCGCTCTGGCCGGCCTTGCGGTCGGCGCGCTCCTCTTCGATCGGCAGGAGGTGGTCGCAACCACGCCCGAGCGCGTCGTGGTGGTGGATCGCGACACCAACGTCCACCAGGTCTGGCGGGACGACGACGCCGTCCTGCGCCGCCCGGGCACGCGGCAGGAAACGACGACCTACGCCGACGGTTCGACCCGCACGGTGCTGAGCTACCCCGACGGCGTGCGGATCGAGACGCTGCGCGATGCGACCGGACGGGTCCTTCGCCGGGAACGGATCGAGGCCGGTGGGCGGGTGACCCTGCTTGACGATACCCGGCGTTTCGCCCCGGTCGAGGTCAGCCGTCTTCCGCCCGCGCCGACGGTCCCGGTCGTCCGCCTTCGGCCGGGGACCGATCCGGTGTTCGGCGCCGAACTGGTCCGCGCTGCGACCGTGCCGCTTGACCGGACCTTCTCGCTTGCGCAGATCCGCAACATCGTAGAAGTGCGCCGACTTGCACCCGTCCTGTCAAGCGATCCGGTTCTTTTCGACACGGGGTCGGCCGCCCTTGCCCCACAGCAGGCGGCGACGCTTTCGGGCATCGCGGCCGTGATGCTGGAACTTCTGCGCGCCAGCCCGCGTGAGGTCTTCCTGATCGAGGGCCATACCGATGCGACCGGGTCGGCCGCCTTCAACCTTGCCCTGTCCGACCGCCGGGCCGAGACCGTGGCCCAGGCGCTGGTCGACTATTTCGGCGTGCCGCCCGAGAACCTGGTTTTCCAGGGCTATGGCGAGGCGCTTCTGGACATTCCCACGCAGGCGGCCGAACCGCGCAACCGGCGGGTCGAAATTCGAAGGATCTCGACGCTTCTCCACCCGTGGGAAGCCTAAGGCCGTGGCCGTCCGCCACCTGCGCGGGCGGCCACGCCTGATTTCGTGAACCACAAAGCCGTTGTCGATCTCCCCCGGGTCGGGGTAGCCTTCCTTTGAAACCTTCCTTTCCCCGAAAGTCGCCATGTCCAGGTCCCAAGACGCGAAGCCCATCACCCTCGCCCTTCAGGGCGGGGGCTCTCATGGCGCCATGACCTGGGGCGTGCTTGACCGGTTGCTCGAGGACGAGCGTCTGGCGATCCGGGCGATCAGCGGGACAAGCGCGGGGGCGATGAATGCCGTCGTGCTTGCCGACGGGATGGCGAAGGGCGGGCGCAAGGGCGCGCGTGAGGCGCTGGGACGCTTCTGGAAGGCGGTCAGCGATTCGGCGCGCTTCTCGCCCATTCAGCGCAGCCCGCTTGACCGGCTGACGGGGAACTACAGCCTGGACACTTCGCCCAGCTACCTGTTCTTCGAAAGCCTCACGCGGATGTTTTCGCCCTATGACCTGAACCCGATGGGCATCAACCCGCTGCGAGGGCTTCTGGACGAGATGGTCGACTTCGACCTCGTCAACGCGCAGACCGACCTTGCCGTGCATGTCACCGCGACCAACGTGCGGACCGGTCGGTCACGCGTCTTCGGGCCGGGGGAACTGGGGACCGAGGCGGTGCTTGCCTCGGCCTGCCTGCCGCAGATGTTCCCGGCCGTCGAAATCGACGGCGAGGCCTATTGGGACGGCGGCTTCAGCGGCAATCCGGCCCTTTACCCACTGCTGACCAGCACCGAGGCGCCCGACATTCTGGTGGTGCAGATCAACCCGATCGTGCGGGCCGAACTTCCCCGGACGGCGCGCGACATCATGAACAGGGTCAACGAGATCAGCTTCAACTCGAGCCTCGTGAAGGAATTGCGGGCGATCGGCCTGATGCAGCGCATCGCGGCCGAGCGTGGCATCGACCTTGGGGTCTATACCCATACCTACCTGCATCTGATCCATACCGATCTCGAAGTGAAGGACCTTGTCGCCTCGAGCAAGCTGAACGCCGAATGGAGCTATCTGCGCCTGCTGTTCGATCTTGGCCGCGACTGGGCCGATGGCTGGCTGACCGCGAACTTCGATGCGATCGGGAACCGTTCGACGCTTGAACTGGACGAGCTTGACGGCGAGGCCCGGCTGCCGTCGCCCGGACTGACAGCCCGCCCGGCCGCCGAGTAGCCCGGATGCAGGCCGCGCCCGCACCCGGATGCGACGGTCCCGCGGGGGGTCGCGTGCGGGCGCCGGGCGCAGGCGTGCGATGACATGACGCCCGGGGGTCTTGCCGCCTTCGGCGCCTTGGGTCCTGCCGAAGTCACACTGATCGACGGCCTTGGCAATGGCATGCTCGACACCCTTGGCACCAGCGGTCTGCCGGAGGCCGGCGACGACAGCCGGCGGGTGCGGGCCGATCTGATCCGCTTTCTGCTTCTGGGCGGACCCGATGCCCCCCGGATGCACGAGAAGGGCCTGAGACTGGGCGGGGCCTGGATCGTCGGCACGCTCGACCTCGAGGGGTGCAGGGTCCCGCGCGACATCGGTCTGCTCGACTGCCGGTTCGACGCGACGCCGGTCCTGCTGTCGGCGATCATCGACACCCTTGCCTTTGACGGCTCGGACCTTCCCGGGCTGACCGCCAACCGACTGGACGCGCGGGGCGACCTTCTGTTCCGCGCAGCCACGATCCGCGGCCGGATCGAGTTGCGCGGCGCGCGGATCGGCGGCGACATGATCCTCGACGGCGCGCGGCTGGACAGCCCCGGCGACCGGGCGCTGCAGGCCGAGCGGATTTCGGTTCGCGGTGGTGCACTTTTCCGGGGGGCGTCCGTTCGCGGCGGCATCGCCTTGCCCGGTGGACGCATCGGAGGCAACCTCGACCTGATCGGGGCGACGATCGAAAGCCCCGAGGGCCTGGCGATCGAAGCGGACTCGGTGCAGGTCGACGGGGACGTGACCTTGCGCCTTGCGCGCGTGACGGGTGCGGTGTCACTGGTCACGGCCCGGATCGGCGGGGACGTGGACCTGAGCGAAGCGACCCTCGGCGCGTCGCAGGAAGTCACGGTCGACCTTGGCCGAACCACCGTCGCGGGTGCCTTCTTCCTCAGACAGGGGGCGAAGGTGACGGGGACGCTCAGCCTGAACGGCGCGACCCTTGGCGCGATCGTCGATGATCCCGAAAGCTGGCCCGCCAAAGGCGACCTGCGGCTCAACCGCTGTCTTTACGGCGCCATCCTTGGCGGCACGGTGGACGCGCGTGCGCGGCTCGACTGGCTTGCGCGCCAGACGCCGGAACGCTGGAACGAGGATTTCTGGCCCCAGCCCTATGAACAGCTGGCCAGTGTCCTGGGCGCGATGGGCCACGACGAGGACAAGCGCCGCGTCCTGATCGAAAAGGAACGGCTGTCCCGCCGCGCCCGTCGCCACCGCGCCGGCTGCCTTCCCACCCGCCTGATGCTTCGGCTGAACGACGGCCTCATGGGGATGACCACCGGCTATGGCCGCCTGCCGCTTCTGGCCCTTGTCTGGATCTTCGCCCTCTGGGGTGCCGGAGCGGCGTTCTACGCCCATCTCGACCGGACAAGCGCGTTGCGCCCGAACGCTCCGGTGGTGCTGCGCGCGCCCGAGTGGGTGCTGTGCGCGACCCCGCGCACGGACAGCGCCTTCCTGCCGTCGCTTGGAGCCGAGCGTGCGGGTCTGGCGGACCCGGGCGAGGCACAGCTTGTCTGCTTTCGCCGCCAGCCGGAAGCCTCGGCCTATCCTGCGTTCAATGCCGCGATGCTGTCTGCGGACGCGATCATTCCGGGGCTGGCCAGCGGACAAAGCACCTATTGGTCGCCGGACACGCGCACGCCTGCGGGATACGTCGGAAAGTGGTTCATGTATGTCCAGAGCATTGCGGGGATCGCCCTTGGCCTGCTGGCCGTCGCGGGTTTTTCCGGGATGGTGAAGTCGAATTGACCCGGCCCGAGTCGGGGGTGTCTGCGGCGCCCCCGGCAGGGGATCGGGGCGACGCCGGCCCACCTGATGCCCCTGAGTTGGCGGCGCAAATTCCGATGGCGAGGTGTCCCGAAGTATGGTCAACTACAACTGTTGGTACCGCTGACTCCGGCAGGAATCGGGCGCCGCTTTCTCCTCTTCGGTATCGGGAGGAAGCCTGGGGGTGTTCGTCGTGGATAGGGGGATTGGCATGTTCGTAAGGCTTCTCTTTACGGGGTCAATGCTTCTCGCGGCCGGCGCGGGGCTTGCGCAGACAAGTGTTCTGTCGGAGGCCGACGAGGGCGAAGAGACCATCACGCTTCCCGAGGACGGCGAGAGGTTCGTCTTCCGCAACCGGTCCGGCGGGGACGTCACGTTCTACGGGCAATTCACGCCGACCTACCAAAGCTTCGACGATGGCGAGGCGACCACCGACGGGCTGGTGGACAACGGCAACTGGAACACCCGCCTTGGCTTCCGGATCCTTCAGCCGCTTGACGGCGCGACCCTGCGGCTGCGCTTCGAGACCGGGCTCAGCCTGCGCAACAGTGCCTTGATCTCGCAGACCGACAGGCCGCAATGGATCGACTGGGACCGCACCTGGCTGCGCTGGTTCGAGGCAGCCTTCGACACCGATTACGGGACGCTGTCGCTTGGGCAGGGCAGCACGGCGGCCGACGGGGCGGCGGGTCTCGATTCCTCGTTCACCTTCGTAGTCAGTCCGACCGACGCGTCGGATGGCTTCGGGTCGTTCCAGTTCCGCGACACGAACGGCAATCTCACCGGCGTGACCGTGGGGCAGGTGAACAGCAGCTTCAACGTCGCCCGCCTGTTCCGCGCCCGCTATGACACGCCAAGCCGGTCGGGGTTCGTCTTCTCGACGTCCTACGGCATCAACGTGCTGAACGAGAACGACGACGCCGATTACGCCGACGTCGCGCTGCGCTGGACCGGCGATGTGGGCGATGTGTCGATCCAGACCGCGCTGGGCTATGGCTGGCAGTTCAACGACAATGCCGACGACCAGGAGCGGGTGATCGGGTCGGCGACCGTCTATCACGATCCGAGCGGGCTGAACCTCAGCGTCGCCGCGGGGTCGCGCATCGACGGGCCGCAGTACGGCTACATCAAGGCGGGCTGGCGGGCCGACTTCGTCGCGGCGGGCAAGACGTCACTGTTCGTGGACTATTACCGGGGCGAGGATTTCGTCACCGACGGCGCGCGGACCAGGACCTATGGCTTCGGCGCGGTGCAAAGTTTCGACGACCTGTCGATCGACGTTTACGCGGCCATGCTACAGTTCGAATATGACGACGATACGGGGCGCAGCTATCAGGATGCGACGGGCGTGCTTCTTGGGGCGCGATGGTTCTTCTGACCGGGTCGGCGGGTGCGTGACGGGCGAGTGACGGGCGATTTTTCCTCACAGAGCGGGCCGAATGGCCAGGGAGACGGGACATGGCGGCGAAAAATCAGGGCAATCCCGAGGATCAGGGCTCGATGGGCGGGTTCCTCGGCGCGGTCGAGCGGGTGGGCAACGCGGTTCCGCATCCGGCGATCATCTTCCTGATCCTCATCGGAATCGTCATCGTCCTGTCGGCGATCTTCGGGATGCTCGGCACGTCGGTGACCTACGAAGGCTATGACATGGCTCTCGGCGACATCGTCGAGCAGGAAGCGGCGGTGCGCAGCCTGCTGTCGCCGGACGGGATCCGCTTCATGGTGACGAGCCCGGTGGCGAACTTCCTCGGCTTCACCGGGGTGGGCGTCATCCTGGTGGCCATGATCGGTGTGGGCCTGGCAGAGGAATCGGGCCTGATCGCGACGCTGGTGCGCAAGCTCGTCGCGGTGGCGCCCACGGGCATCTTCACCTTCATGATCGTCCTGGTGGGCGTGGTCTCGTCGATCGCGGCGGATGCCGGCTATCTCGTGCTTGTTCCGCTGGCCGCCGCTGCCTTCCACAGCCTCGGACGGCACCCGCTGGCGGGGCTTGCCGCCGGCTTCAGCGGCGTCGCGGCGGTCTTTCTCGTGAACGTCTTCGTCACGCCGACCGACGCGCTTCTGGTCGAGGTGACGAACGATGCGATCCGGGCGGTGAACCCGGCGCTTCAGATCACCCCGGTCGGCAACCTGTTCTTCATGATCGCCTCGTCGATCGTGATGGCGATCATCTGCACGCTGATCACCGAAAAATACGTGGAACCGCGGCTTGGCCCCTACACCGGGGGCGTTCCGGTGGACGCGCACGAAGGCCTGACCGAGGCCGAGCAGGCCGGGCTGAAAGCCGCCGGGCGCGCCCTTCTGATCGTGGGTGTGGTCCTTGCCGCGCTGACCGTGCCGCCGATTCCCTGGGGCATCCTGCGCAACCAGGAGACCGGGGGGATCATGGCCGGCTCGCCGTTCATGAGCGGCCTCATCATCCTGATTTCCGTCGTCTTCCTCTTCGTGGGCTATGCCTACGGCCGGGCGGCCGGGACCATCGCCAACGTCACCGCCGCGATTGGCCTTATCGTCAAGACCTGGGGCAACCTCGCTGGGATGATCTTCCTGCTCTTCGTGATCGCCAACTTCATCGCCTTCTTCAACTACACGAACCTTGCGACGGTGCTTGCGGTGAACATGGCCGACTTCCTGCAGACCACGGCGCTGAACGCCCCGGCCTACATCGTACTGTTCGTGGTCGTGGTGGCGATCATCGACATCATCCTGACCGGCGCGCTGGCGAAGTGGGCGATTCTTGCCCCGGTGTTCGTGCCGCTCTTCATGCGGCTTGGGGGCGATCCGGACCTCGTGCTGGCGGCTTACCGGGTGGGCGACAGCCCGATGAACGTGATCACGCCGCTCAACGTCTATCTGGCGGTCATGGTGGGCTTCGCGCAGAAGTACCAGAAGGACGCAGGCATCGGGACCATCGTCGCTCTGATGCTGCCCTACACGGCGATCCTTCTGGTTCTCTGGACGCTCATGCTGGTCGGGTGGTACCTGATCGGGCTTCCGCTTGGGCCGGCATAGGTGGATCGTCGAAGTCGGCATCGCATGGGCGGTCTGCCTTATCTGAACCTGCCGCGATCCGCCGCTGCGGCGGGTCGTGGCGTTTACGCCAGGCGCCTTGGAACCCGGCGCGAACGTAACCGATCAATCCTGGGAAGAACCCTCATGTCCTCAGACCGGCCTGCATCTCGTGGCATCCTTCTGGCCCTTTGCCTGACCATGGTCCTTGCGGGCTGTCGCGAGGAGGACGGGACCGCCGCGACCCCCGAGCTTCGTCCGGTTCGCACGGTTGTCGTGGCAGAAAGCTTCGCCGGCGAATCCTTCACGCTGTCGGGAACCGTCGAAAGCCAGATCGAGGTGGACCTTGCCTTCCGGATCGGCGGTCGGCTGGTCGAGCGTCTGGTGAACGTGGGCGACACGATCGCACCGGGCCAGATCATCGCGCGGCTTGATCCAGCCGACGAGGAAAACGCCCTGCGCGGTGCCGAGGCGGCGCAGATCGCCGCAGCCGCCCAACTGTCCGAGGCGCGCTCGACCTACGAGCGTCAGCGCCAGCTCTTCGAGCGTGACTTCCTTTCGCAGGCGGGACTCGAGCGCGCCGAGCAGCAGTTCACCTCGGCTCAGAGCGCCTTCGACTCGGCCGAGGCGCAGGTCGGCATCGCCCGCCGCCGGCTGGCCGACACGGTTCTGACGGCCGACGCGCCGGGCGTCGTCACGGCGGTGGGCGCCGAGGCGGGCGAGGTGGTGACGGCCGGCCGCCGCATCGCGCAGCTTGCCCGCGACGAAGGGAAGGACGCGGTCTTCGACGTCCCGGCCGCCGTGGTCGCGGTGAGTCCGCCTGATCCCGAGGTCGTCGTGACCCTGGCGCTGAACCCCGGGATCACCGCCCTGGGCCGCATCCGAGAGGTTGCGCCGCGCGCCGACGCGTCGACCGGCACCATCCGGGTGCGCGTCGGCCTGATCGACCCGCCCGACGAGATGCGGCTTGGCTCGACCGTGAACGGCCGGGTCCATATCGGCGGCTCGGGGGGCATCGAGCTTCCCGCCTCGGCGCTGACCACCATGGACGGGGCGCCGGCGGTCTGGGTCGTCGATCCCGACAGCCGCACCGTGTCGCTGCGCCCTGTCGAGGTGGCGCGCTTCACACCGGCCGCCGTCGGCATCGACGGGGGCGTCGCGGTCGGGGAGCGCGTCGTGACCGCCGGGGTGCAGGCGCTGCGGCCGGGGCAGGAGGTTCGCCTTCTCGGGGAGGGATCATGATCGGTCCCAACCTGTCGGAATGGGCCACCCGAAGCCGGGCGCTGACGATCTATCTGATGCTCGTCGCGGTCTTTGCCGGGGCGATGTCCTTCGTCAGCCTCGGCCGCGACGAGGACCCGAGCTTCACGATCAAGACGATGCTGGTCACCGCGGTCTGGCCGGGCGCCACGATCGAAGAGACGCAGCGCCAGCTGACCGACCGGCTCGAGCGCAGGCTTGAAGAGACGACCGGCCTCGACGCCGTCCGCTCGATCACCCGGCCGGGGATCGTGACCGTCTATGTCGACCTCGAAGGGACCTTCCCGCCCGAACGCGTGCCCGAGGTCTGGCAGGAGGTGCGCAACAATATCGGAGACATCCGCCATACCCTGCCGCAAGGGGTGCTCGGGCCCTTTTTCAACGACAATTTCGGCGACGTCTTCGGCATCGTCTATGGCTTCACCGCGGACGGCTTCACCGACCGCGAACTGCGCGACTATGTCGATTTTGTGCGCACCCGCCTGATGGCCGAGGTCGACGGGATCGGCAAGGTCGAGTTCATCGGCGTCCAGGACGAGGCGATCTTCATCGAGTTCCAGGCCGATCGCGTCGCGGCGATGGGGCTGGACTACGGCCAGGTCTTCGCCGCGATCGCGGCCCAGAACGTGGTGCGCCCGTCGGGAACGATCAACTCGGGGACCGAGAACCTGATCCTGCGCGTCACCGGCGCCTTCGAGACCGAGAACGACATTCTCGAGGTGTCGCTGATCGCCGATGGTCGGGCGATCCGCCTCGGCGACATCGCCACCGTGCGGCGCGGCTTCGTCGATCCGCCGCAACCGCTCCTGCACGTCAACGGCGAGCGTGCGATGGCGATCGCCATCTCGATGCGCGAGGGGGGCGACATCCTGGAACTTGGGGCAGATGTCGACCGCGCGATGCAGGGCATCGTGGCCGACCTGCCGATCGGGATCGAACCGCACCTGATTTCCGATCAGCCCAGCGTCGTGACCACCGCGATCGGCGACTTCATCACCTCGCTCTATCAGGCCATTGCGATCATCCTCGTGATCAGCTTCGTCACCCTCGGGGTGCGGCCGGGCGCGGTCGTGGCGGTGGCGATCCCGGTCACGCTGGCCACGGCCTTCCTGGTGATGGAGATGATGGGCATCGACCTGCACCGGGTATCGCTGGGCGCGCTGATCATCTCGCTGGCGCTTCTGGTCGACGACGCGATGACGACGACCGACGCGATCCTGCGCAGGCTTGCCGCCGGTGACACGGTCGAAGCCGGTGCCTCCTATGCCTACAGGCGCCTCGCCGCTCCGATGCTGACGGGCACGCTCATCACAATCGCGGGCTTCGTGCCGATCGGCTTCGCCGAAAGCCAGGCGGGCGAATACACCATCTCGCTTTTCCAGGTGGTGGCGATCGCGCTGATCGCGTCGTGGATCGTGGCGGTGGTGTTCACGCCGATCGTCGCGGGCGTGCTGCTCAGGCCGCCGGCCGCCGACGCCTCCACCGAGCCGGGCAAGCTTCTGCGCACCTACGGGCGGTTTCTCGATCTTGCGATCCGGGCGCGCTGGATCACCGTGGCGGTGACCGTCGCCGTCTTCGTGGTTGCGCTTGGCGCGTCGCAGATGCTGAACCGGCAGTTCTTCCCGCCGTCGGACCGCAACGAACTCATCATCGACTTCCAGTTGCCGCGATCCAGTTCGATCTTCGCCAGCGAAACGGCCATCGCGAAGGTCGAAACCTACCTCGCGGCAAGCGAGGATGTGGACTTCTGGACCAGCTACATCGGCCGGAACGTCATTCGCTTCTACCTGCCGCTGGCGATCCGGCCGCCCAGCGACAATCACAGCCAGATCGTAGTGATGGCCAAGGACATCGACGCCCGTCTGCGCCTGGAAGAGACGCTTGACGCTTTCCTGGTCGAGACTTTCCCGGAGGCGGTCGTGCGCGTCAGCCCGCTTGAGATGGGGCCGCCGATCGGATGGCCGGTGCAGTACCGCCTGAGCGGCCCGGACCTCGAGGTGCTGCGCGCGCAGGCGCTGCGCCTGGCCGAGGTCGTCGCCTCGCACCCCGGAGCGCGGCGGGTGCATTTCGACTGGATCGAGCCCGCCCGCCAGCTTGTGATCGACATCAACCAGGATCAGGCGCGCCGGCTTGGGTTGACCAGTTCGCAGCTTTCCAGCGTGCTCAACACCGCGATCTCGGGGTCGACGGTGACGCAGTTGCGCGACGACATCTACCTCGTCAACGTGATCGCGCGCGCGCAGGCCGAGGACCGCGTGTCGCTCGACGGTCTGGCGACGCTGCAGGTTCCGGTCCCCGGCGGGCGCACCGTGGCGCTGAGTTCCTTCGCGACCTTCGAGTTCACACAGGAACAGCCGCTGATCTGGCGCCGCGACCGGGTGCCGACGCTGACGGTGCTGGCCGACGTGGCGCCGGGCCTTCTGCCCGAGGCGGTCGTGGCCGCCCTCGAAGACGACATCGCCGCGCTGAACGACACGCTGCCGTTCAACTACCGGATCGAGGTCGGCGGTACGGTCGAGACCTCGGCCGAAAGCCAGGCGGCCGTCTTCGCGGTCGTGCCGCTGATGGTGTTCCTGATGGTCACCCTGCTGATGGTGCAGCTGAAGAACTTCCGCAAGGTGGGCATCGTGCTGATCCTTCTGCCGCTGGGGCTGATCGGGGTGGTCGGCGCGCTGTTGCTGTTCGGCCGTCCCCTTGGCTTCGTCGCCATCCTCGGCATCCTGGCGCTGCTCGGGATGATCGCGAAGAACGCGGTGATCCTGATCACCCAGATCGACGACGAGCGGCGCGCCGGGCGCGATGTGCGCGAGGCGGCGGTGTCGGCCTCGATGAACCGCCTGCGCCCGCTGATGCTGACGGCGCTGTCCACGGTGCTTGGCCTTCTGCCGATCGCGCCCACGCTGTTCTGGGGGCCGATGGCCTTCGCGATCATGGGCGGCCTGATGGTGGCCACGGTCCTGACCCTGATCGTGCTGCCGGTGCTGTACGTGATCTTCTTCAGCGGAAACGCCGGCGCGGCCGCGCCGGAGGACGCGGAACAGGATGGTCTGGCGCGCGATGGCTGACAGCGGCCATCCGCCCCGGCCCGAGGACGCGCCCCTCGCCTGGACGGGAACCGCCGACAAGGCCAGCTACTACTGGCTGTTCGTGGCCTATGTCCTTGCACTTCTCGCGACCGGGGTGGCGACGGTGGCGCTGGCGCTTCTGGCGTATGACCTGGCGGGCGAGGAGTCGGGGACCGTTCTGGGCACCGCGCTGTCGCTCAAGATGCTGGCCTATATCGGCGCGGCCCCCTTCGTCGCCGTCCTGATCCGCCACGTGCCGCGCAAGCTGCTTCTGATCGTGCTCGATCTCTTGCGCGCGGGAAGCCTTCTGGTTCTGCCCTTCGTGACCGCCACCTGGCAGGTCTTCGCGCTGGTCTTCGTCTTCGCGCTGGCCTCGGCCATCTTCACCCTCGTCTATCAGACCGTGGTGCCCTACCTGCTGGCCAATCAGGACGACTATACCCGGTCGCTGGCGCGGTCGCGGATCGCAAGCGAGCTTGAAGCCTCGGTCAGCCCGCTTCTGGCGGCGGGCCTGCTGCTGGCCTTCGCCTCGCGGGGGGTCTTCGTCGTCGCGGCCGTGGCGTTCCTGCTGTCGGCCTGGCTGATCGCGCGGATGCGCATTCCGCAGGCCCGTGGAGGCCGCACCGAGCGGCTGATGTCGGGCTTCCTGCGCGGGCCGCGCCTGTTTCTGGCGACCTCGGACCTGCGCGGGCTCATCGCGCTCGATGTCGCCGTGGCCTGCGCGACCGCGATGGTGACGGTGAACACCGTGGTGATCGTCCAGGGCCTGTTCGAGCTTGACCGCCAGGCCAGCGCGATCGCCTTCGCCGTCTTCGGCTTCGGCTCGATCCTGGGCGCCATCGCGCTGACGCCGGCGCTGCGCGCCGTGCCGGACCGGGCGGTCATGCTGGTCGGGGCAGCGCTGCTGTCAGTCGGCCTTCTGGCGGGCACGGTGATCGCGACCCTGCAGGGCCTGCTGGTCGTCTGGTTCGTGATCGGGCTGGGCACGTCGCTGGCGCTGACGCCCGCGACCTACCTGATCCGCCGCATCGGCAGCCCCGGCGATCTGCAGTATCTTTTCGCTGCCCAGTTGTCGCTGGCAAGCGCCTGCCTGCTCGTCGCCTATTCGGCGGCGGGCTGGCTGGGCGCATCGCTGGGGTTGACCGCCACCTTCGCCCTCTTCGGCCTTGTCGCCGCCGCGGCCTCGGTCGTCGCGAGCCGGCTTTGGCCGACGGGCGGCAGGCCTACTTCTGACCCGGCAAGACAACCTCGGCAACGCCCGTCACCGCGTTGACCGTCGCCTCAAGGACGTTCGCCGGGCGTTCCTGGTCGCGCAGCATGGTCGTGCCGAAGCGGTCGAGCCCGCTGATGAAGGCGATCATCGCGGGCGAGGTGGCGACCGCGAAGTGGTTGAGCGGATCGCCCGACCCCTGCACGTTGCTGACGTCGATGACAAGCACGCCGGGAAGGTCGGCGATCACATCGGTGTTCTGGATCGACCCCAGGCGTCCGCCGGCCTGCCCGCGCAGCAGGGCCGAGGCCCGCAGCGCCCGGTCGCGCCCCGAAACCGAGATGTAGATCGGAAGCTCGCGCGGCGCCAGCGCAAGGACATCGGCCCGGAACAGATCGGGATCGATATCGGGCGCGATAAGGACCACGGCCTGCACCTTGTCCAGCGCCCGCCCGGTGCCACGGATCTGCATCTGGCGCAGCGCCTCCATGACGACGATCGTGCCCATCGAGTGGCCGGCGACGACGATCCGCTCGGCGTTGCTGCGCGCCAGAAGTTCCAGCGTTTCTTCCAGGCCGTCGCGCGCGAACAGCGCGCTTTCCCGGTCAAAGCCATAAGACCGGACGCTGCCCGCCGACGGCCAGGCGTAGGAGACCGAGATCCCGGGCGACCGGAAATCATGCGCCATCTGCGCGTGGCGATAGATGCCCTCGGCGAAGTTGGAGTTGAACCCGTGGACGAAAAGCGTGATCTCGCGGTCGCCGCGCGGGCGCTCGGCGAGCCGGGCGTTGACCGCGCGCAGGAATGCCGTCTCGTCGGCGAACTTCCGGGTCGCGACGGTCAGGAAGTCGGTCTTCGGATCCACCCGTGACGTGCTTGGGAAGGTCACGGTTCCCAAGGTCCGCTCGGGCGGGATCGAGACGGCGACCGATGCCCAGCGCACGCTGTCCGCGCGCGCGCGCGCCGCGATCGTCGCATCGTCCGTGGCGCCGCGTGAGGTTGCGACGAGGATCTCGACGACGGTGCCCGTCCGGGCCGCCTCGGGAAGCACCGTGAGCGAGCCGCGGGGCGCGCAGCCGGGAAGCACAAGGCAGACGGCGAAAACCGCGAACAGGATGTTCCGCATCATGCGTTGCCCGAACTGCCCTTGCTGGCCGGCATCGTCCGCCTCGTCCCCTTGGCCCCGGAGGCCTTGTCATTGGGGAACGCCGCCGGAGCGACGCCGTTCCCCGTGTCGTCACAGCGCCGCGAGGATGCGCGCCCAGGAGCGGATGCCCTTGTGGAAGCTTTTCAGCTCGTACTTCTCGTTCGGGCTATGGATGCGGTCGTCGCTGAGGCCGAAGCCAGCCATCACCACGTCCATGCCCATCTTTTCCTTGATCATGGTCGTCACCGGGATCGACCCGCCGCCACCCACGAAGGCGGCGTCCTTGCCCCATTCGGCGGTGAGCGCCGCCTGCGTGTTCTGGAACGCCGGGGCCGAGGTGTCGAAGGCGACCGCCCGGCCCGCGCCATGTGCGATGAACTCGACGCGGCAGTCCGCGGGGATGCGCGCCTTGACGAACTCGCGGAAGGCGGCGCGCACCTTGTGGGGGTCTTGGTCGAACACCAGCCGGAACGAGATCTTGGCCGAGGCCATGGCCGGGATCACGGTCTTGAAGCCCGCGCCCTGGTAGCCGCCGCCCATCCCGTTGACCTCGCAGGTCGGGCGCGACCACACCATCTCGAGCGCCGAGCGCCCCTTTTCGCCCGCCGGGACCGACAGGCCGATCTCGCCCAGGAACTCCTTTTCCGAGAAGTCGAGCTTGGCCCAGCTTTCGCGCAGCGCCTCGGGCAGTTCGGGAACGCCGTCGTAGAAGCCCGGGACGGTGATCCGCCCGTCCGCGTCGCGCAGGTCGGCAAGGATGCGGGCGAGGACGTGGTTGGGGTTCGCGGCGGCCGAGCCGTAGAAGCCCGAATGCAGGTCCCGGTCCGAGGCGTGGATGATGATCTCTTCGCCGCAAAGCCCGCGCAGCGTGGTGGTGATCGCCGGCGTGTTCTTGTCCCACATGTTGGTGTCGCAGATCAGCGCCACGTCGGCCCGCAACTCGTCGGCGTTCGCGTCGAGGAACGGCGGAAGGTTGACGCCGCCCGATTCCTCTTCGCCTTCCAGAAGGATCGTGACCGGGATCGGCAGCTTGCCCGTCACCGCCTTCCAGGCGCGGCAGGCCTCGACAAAGGTCATGAGTTGCCCCTTGTCGTCGGCGGCGCCGCGGGCGACGATGTATTTCGATCCGTCGGGCCGTGTCTCGATCGAGGGCGCGAAGGGATCGTGGTCCCACAGCTCGAGCGGGTCGACCGGCTGCACGTCGTAGTGCCCGTAGAACAGGACCGAGGTGCCGCTGGCCGCGCGGTCGTGTCCCACCACCATCGGATGGCCGGCCGTGTCGCGCACCTGCGCGTCGAAACCGATCGACGCAAGGTCCCTGGCGTGCCATTCCGCACAGGCGCGGGTTTCGCCGGCATAGGCCGGATCGGTCGAGATCGACTTCATCCGAAGCGTCTCGAACAGGCGGGTCACCGCGTTGTCGAGGTCGGCGTCGATATGGGCGAGAACGGACTCGAGGTCATTCATTTCCAATACTCCTCCTCAGGAAAAGGTGGTGGCGTCGAACGGGACCGCTTGCACCCAAGGGCGAAGGGCAGGCGGCGGGCAGGTGGCAGGCAGCGCCAAGGCGGTCATCAGAAGCCCCAGATCAGCGGCACAAGAAAGACGGCGACCACGAAATACCACGCGGTCAGGGGCAGCCCAAGCGGCCAGTAGTCGGCAAAACGGTAGCCGGCGGGGCCCATCACCATGGTGTTCGACGTGGTCGAGACAGGTGTCAGGAACGACGCCGAGGTCGCCACGCTCAGCGCCATCAGCGCGGGCATGGGCGACACCTCGAAGGCCGCCGCCGACAGGATCGTGATCGGCAGCAGGATCATGGTCGTCGCCGTGTTCGACACCACGACCCCCATGACGACCGCAAGAAGGAAGATCATGGCGAGTAGCAGGCGCGGAGAGCCTGCGCCGATCGTTTCGACCACGCTGTCGGCGACAAGCTGCGCCGCTCCGGTCGCGACCAGCGCGGTGGACAGCGGAAACATCGCCGCGATCAGGATCACTGTCGTCCAGTTGATCGAGCGGAAGGCTTCGTCGACGCCGATCAGCCGCAGAACGAGCATGGCGCCGGCCGCAAGCACCGTCGCGACTGACGGGGCCACGACCCCAGACGCGATCGCCACGACCATGGCCGCGACGATCAGAAGCACGGATTTCGCGCCGTTGCCCAGCGGCACAAGCTGCCGGCGAAGGGCGTCGGGTCTGTCCACGATCAGGACGCCGGCCCGGGATTCGTGCCGCCGCAACGCGGACCATGTTCCCTGGACCAGCACGTGATCCCCGGATTCCAGCGTGACCTCGCCCACAAGGTCCTCGCCCCGGCGCTGCACCGCCATGATCACAAGATCGCCGGTCGCGTTGACCATGCCGGGAAAGACGCGGATGCCGATGAACGGCGATCGCTGCGGGATCACGGCCTCGGCCACGCCCGCCATCCGGTTGATGAGCTTTCCGGCCGCTTCGTCTCCGGTCATCGCGCGGGTCGTCAGCCCGTGGGCCGCGGCGAAGGCATCGGCGGCCTCGGCCGTGCCGCGAACCACGATGCGATCGCCGTCGCGCAGCAGCCCCAGAAGACGTGGCGTGCCCGCGGGGTCGCTGACCGTGACAAGGCGCAGCGCGTCGTCAAGCGGCAGTGCGTCGACCGGGGTTCCAAGAAGGGGCGAGGTGGGCGTCAGGACAAGCACGAAGACATCGCCGGTCAGCCGGTACTGTTCGACCAGCGTCTCGGCATGCCGGCTGAGATCGCGCGGCAGGCTTGGGGCCTCGCGCTCGGGGACAAGGCGCTTGCCCAGCAGCAGCACGATCGCGATGGTGCCGATCAGAAGGGGCACGCCGACAAGCGCGAACTCGAAGAACCCGATGGCGCGCGGGCCGTAATCGCCCGCGGCATCGGCGATCAGCACGTTCTTCGGCGCCCCTGTCAGCGCCAGATGCGCCCCGGCGCCCGAGGCAAAGGCCATCGGCATGAGGAAGCGCGCAGGCTGCGCGCCCAGCCGCACGACCATCAGCATGACCACGGGCAACAGGGCGCCGATCGCGCCGCTGGCATTGATCAGCGGGCAGAGCACCGCGACCGCCACCATTCCGATCACCAGAAGCCGGTCGGCGTCGCCGGACACGATCCGTTCGAAGACCTGGCCAAGCCAGGCTGTCACGCCGGTCGCCTCGAGCCCGGCCGTGACGATGAAAAGCGATGCCACGAACATCACCACCGGATCGCCGAATCCCCGAAAGACCTCGTTCAGCGTCAGGATGCCGGTGGCGTAAAGCGCAAGCGCGCTGCCCATGGCCACGACCACCAGCGGCAGCCGGTTCCAGACGAACAGGGCGATCGTGGCCAGCACGATCAGGAAGAGCAAGCCGATCTCGCTCATCCGCGCATGCCCTGCGCGGCGGTCATCAGAAACCCCAGATCAGCGGCACCACGAAGACGGCCACCACGAAGAACCACAGCATGAAGGGCAGGCCGAACTTCCAGTAGTCGGTGAACTTGTAGTTGCCCGGCTCCATCACCATCAGGTTCGTGGGCGTTGCCACAGGCGTGAGGAAGGCCGCCGCCGCGGCCACGCCCACGGCCATCAGCACGGGCTCGGGTGAAATGCCCATCTGCGTTGCCGTGACGACCGAGATCGGGATGATGATCAGCGCGGTGGCCGTGTTCGAGATGACCTGGCCCAGAACCGCCGTGAGCACGAAGAGACCAGCCAGAAGCACGCGCGGACCCGCGTCGCCGACAAGGCCGACCAGCCCCTCGGCCAGAAGCTGCGCGGCCCCGGTTTCCTGGATCGCGACCGACAGCGGCATCATCGCGCCCACTAGGATCACGGTCGTCCAGTTGATCGCGCGATAGACCTGTTCGACGTTCAGGATGCCGCTGACAAGGAAGGCACCTGCGGCCAGAAGCCCGGCCACAGCCGCCGGAACAAGGCCGGTCGCCAGAAGCAGGACCATGCCGGCAAGGATCACCAGGGTCGTCTGTGCGCCGGGTCCCATCGGCAGCGCCTGCCGTCGCACAAGCTCGGGCGAATCGACGACCAGCACTTCGGCCGGTTCCAGTCGGGTCTCCATCGCTTCCCAGGTGCCCTGCAGAAGCAGCGTGTCGCCAGCGGCCAGCGGCTCGCCCGTGGTCAGGTCCTTGCCTTGTCGCTGGATCGCAAGAACGATCAGGTCGCCGCTGGGCGTGACCATGCCCGGGAAGAACCGTTCGCCCACCAGCGGCGAGCGCGGCTTGATCACCACCTCGGCCAGCCCCGAGTTGCGGTTGAAAAGCCGGTTGGCGGCCCCCTGCGGATCGACCTCGTCGATGATGGTGAGCCCAAGTTCCTGAGCGAACTCGCCAACCGCCACTGTGTCGCCCCGCACGACGACGATGTCGCCGGCCACGAGCCGGTCGCGCCGCATCTCGAGCCCCTCGGCGGCTGCGGCCTTGAGCCCGACCTCGCTTGCGGCCGTGCGGACGGACACAAGCGCGAGCCCCGGGCGGGACGACAGATCAATGGCGTTCCGGTCGGTGCCGACGAGGGGCGAATCCTCGCGGATGCGGAGCCACTGCACGTCGGACGTCAGCTTGTACTGTTCGACCAGAGTATGCGCGTGCCGGCTCAGGTCGCTTGGCAGCGTCTTGCTGACCCGAGCGGGCAAGAGCTTCTCGCCCAGCACGACCGAGATCAGCACGCCGCCGATGACCAGCGGGACACCGACAAGGCCGAACTCGAAATAGCTGAAGTTGCGGCTGGTCGCGTCAGAGAGCGCCTCGGAAATCAGGACGTTGACCGGCGTGCCGGTCAGCAGCAGCATCGACCCGCAGTGCGCGCCGAACACCAGCGGCATCAGCAGGCGCCCCGGCGCGCGGTTCAGCCGAACCGCCAGCACCACGACCACCGGCAGAAGAGCCGCCACGGCGCCGTTCACGCTGATCAGCGCGCTAAGAACGGCCACCGCAAGCGTCATGAACACGATCAGCCGGGTCCGGCTGTCGCCGGCCTTGTCGATCAGGGCCTGTCCCACCCAGGCGGTGACGCCCGACCGCTCCATCCCGGCGCTTATGACGAAAAGCGACGCCACGAAGATGGTGGCCGGATCGCCGAACCCGGCAAGGCTTTGCTGGATGGTCAGGATGCCCGTCGCCCAAAGCGCCAGCGCGCAACCCACGCAGACCACGATGACCGGAAGCCGGTCCCACATGAAAAGGACGATGACGCCTGCGACGATTGCAAAAACGATCCAGATTTCGGTCACGGGCGCATACCTTTGGATGGTTTCAGGATCTTCGTGACAGGCCGGACGCTATCACGCAATCCTTGTCAGGCGAATACTCCACGTTGGCGATCAACTTCGGTTGGGAGGCAGGCGCCCCGGTGTCACGGGCGGCACTTTGCGGGTCTGGTGGGCTGTGTTTGCCTTCAAAGCAGGCCGCGCTTTTCCTGCCTGTGGCATGCTAGCCTGCGAAATGGTCGCGCGAACACCTTGCGAGGAATGCATGGAGCCAAGACGAATCGCCCTGCTGGGTCTGCCGGTGGACGAGGGGGCAGGTCAGCCCGGATGCCTCATGGGTCCGGATGCCTATCGGACCGCCGGCCTTGCCGGGATGATCCGGGCGCTCGGGCACGAGGTCACCGATCTTGGCCGGGTCGTTCCGGTGCCGTCCGGGACGGCCCTGTCGGGGGACGCAAGGCGCGCCGCCGTGATGGACTGGGTCCGGGCGATCTTGCCTGCCGCGCAGGACGCGGCCGCGGGATGGGATATCCCGGTCTTTCTGGGCGGCGATCACAGCCTGACGGCCGGCACGCTGCCGGGTGTCGCGGCCCATGCGGCGCGGCTTGGCCGCCCGCAATTCGTACTCTGGCTCGACGCGCATTCCGATGTCCATACCCTCGACACAAGCGAAACCGGCAACCTCCATGGCACGCCCCTTGCCTATGCGCTTGGCCTTCCGGGCTGCGAGGCCTATCCACCGTTGCCCGCCCGGATCGAGCCCGGGCACGTCTGCATGATGGGCCTGCGCTCGGTCGATCCGGCCGAGCGGCGCCATATCGCGGAACTGGGGCTTGATGCCCACGACATGCGCAGCATCGACAAAACCGGCGTCACGAAACCGCTTCTGGCCTTTCTCGACCGGGTGAGGCAGGCCAAGGGACGGCTTCACGTCAGTTTCGACGTCGATTTCCTTGACCCCGCCATCGCGCCGGCGGTGGGAACCACGGTTCCTGGCGGCGCGACCTTCCGTGAGGCGCACCTGATCATGGAGCTTCTGCACGACAGCGGTCTTGTCACCTCGGTCGACCTTGTCGAACTCAACCCCTTTCTCGACCACGCCGGGCAGACCACGCGGCTGATGTCGGACCTCTGCGCCTCGCTTCTTGGCCGCAGCGTCCTTGATCGGCCGACGCGCATGTTCCGCGCCTGACCGTGCGGCGGTCGTGGCGCCGATGCCGGTCTTCCCGCTTGCATGGAAGAAACGCGGCGACCCGATGGCCGGTGCCGGATTCCCGGGTTCAAGGCCGTGCCCCGTCCCATTCCGGTCGAGGGGCCGCAGGGAGAGAGGCTCGGGCGCGTCGACGGGCATCCCATTCGGCCCGCGCAGAGGCGCTTTCCGGTCCGCGCGTGGGTCTTTCGACCGGTCACGATCTGCACCTTCGTCGCTGGCGCCCCCTGAAGGCGTCTCGGCCGGGAAGGGTTCGCGTGACGTTCCCTTCACGCGGACCGACGGCGGCGATACGATCTGGCGGACAGAGATCGACCTTGTCCTCGACCCCCAGTGATGGCTTTTTTCGAAAGACATGACCAAGCCCTGCATCATCTGTGTCGCGATCACCGGATCACTACCGCAGAAGTCCGACAACCCGGCGGTGCCGATCAGCATCGCCGAGCAGGTGGAAAGCACGCACGAAGCCTTCGAAGCGGGGGCCACAATCGCACATTGCCACGTGCGGATGGAGGATGGCACTCCGACCTCGGACCCCGAGCGCTTCGCGAGGCTGAAGGAGGGGATCGAGACCCATTGCCCCGGCATGATCGTGCAGTTGTCGACCGGCGGTCGGTCGGGGGCAGGGACGGCGCGGGGCGGGATGCTGCCGCTGCGCCCGGACATGGCGTCGCTCAGCGTGGGGTCGAACAATTTCCCCACCCGCGTCTACGAGAACCCGCCCGACCTTGTCGACTGGCTGGCGGCCGAGATGCTGACCCACGGCGTGAAACCCGAGATCGAGGCCTTCGATCTGTCGCACATCTTCCAGGCGGCGCGCATGGCGGCGGACGGGCGGCTGAAATCGCCGCTTTATGTCCAGTTCGTCATGGGCGTGAAAAACGCGATGCCGGCGGACAAGGCGTCCTTCGATTTCTTCGTCGAGACACTCGCGCGCCTTGCGCCTGACGCCGAATGGTGTGCGGCGGGGATCGGGCCGGCGCAAATCCTGCTCAACGAATGGTGCGTCGCGTCGGGCGGGCATTGCCGGACGGGGCTTGAGGACAACGTCCGGCTGGACCGGGACCGGCTTGCGCCATCGAACGCGGCGCTGGTGCGCCGGGTGGTCGGAATCTGCGAGCGCTACGAACGGCCCGTGGCGACCTGGGCCGAGGCGCGCAGGATCCTTGGCCTTCGCCTGCCGGGCTGAGTTCGCCCGGGCAAAGTCAACCGGGCCATGGCCAGCCGGGCAAGCCGAGGCCGCCCGACATCACGCAGGGCCGTCCCGACGCGGCGCCATCAGCCCCGGCGCACGGGAATTCACGGACCCGGTCGCGCAGAGAGGTGTCTTGGGCCATGCATCTTTCAGTTCGGAATCCCGACGTCGAGCATAACGGCGCGGCGCATGATCTCGGGGCCGCTCCTGTCCCACGTGAAGAAGCTGCATCGGGCCGGGTCGCGACGCTACCGGTCCCGCTGGCGCCCCCACGCGGGCTGCTCAGGCAAAGCCCCTCAGCCTGCGTCCGGGATCGTCTTGCCGGGGTTCAGGATGCCCAGGGGATCGAGGGCCCTCTTGATCGACCGCATCACGTCGAGTGCCACGGGGTCCTTCCATCTTTTCATCGACGACAGCTTCGAGACGCCAATGCCATGCTCGGCCGAGAAGCTTCCGCCAAGTTCGGCCACGGTGTCTTCGATCGCGGTGCGGATGGCCTCGTCCCGGGTCCCGTCGGTCGTCGCGGGCCAGACGTTGTAATGAACGTTCCCGTCCCCGAGGTGAGCCACGACGAAGGTACGCGCGCCCGGGTCGACCTGTTCCAGCCGCTTCGAGGCACGCGCGAGGAAGGATTCGACCTTGTCGACGGCCAGGGCCACGTCGTTGATGATCGGGTGCGGCGAGGTGACGGTCAGGTCTGCGGCGCTTTCCCGCCGGGCCCAGATCTCGCGCCGCTGCGTCTCGTTCCGGGCGATGGCCGCGTCCAGGACAAGACCCTGTTCGCATAGTCCCGCCAGCACCTCTTCAAGCTGCTCCACGAGCGGCACTGTCCCGTCGGGACGCGGCGTTGCGTCGGCGGGCGAAGTGGCCCCCAGTTCGACCATCAGGTTGACCTCATGCGTCTGGGCGAAAGGTTCGCGGGCGCCTGGGACATGGGCAAGATGCGTCTCGATGTAGCCGCGCGGCATGTACTCGAACGCCTCGACCTTGCCCCCGGTGTCCTCCTGCAGCCGGTTGAGGATCGCCAGCGCCTCGGGCAGTCCGCGCGCCGCCACCATCGCGGTCGCATAGGCGCGAGGGCGGGGAAAGAGCTTCAGCACCGCGGCGGTGATGACGCCCAGGACGCCCTCGGAACCGATGAAAAGCTGGCGCAGGTCAAGCCCCGTGTTGTCCTTGTGAAGGTCCGTCATGAGGTCGAGCACCTCGCCTGAGGCAAGCACGACCTCCAGCCCAAGGCAGAGACCGCGCGTATTGCCGTAGCGCAGGACGTTCGATCCGCCGGCGTTCGTTGCAAGGCAGCCGCCGATCAGCGCGGACCCGCGCGCCCCGAAGGTCAGCGGAAAGACAAGCCCTTCGGCCTCGGCGGCCGTATGGATGTCGGAAAGGATCGCTCCGGCCTCGACCACCATGACACGGGCGGTCGGGCGGATTGCGCGGATCCGGTTCATCCGGTCGAGCGACAGCATCAGCGCCCCCTCGGCATGGGTGCCCCCCGACAGGCCGGTACTGCCTGACACCGGCACGACCGGCGTGCGGTGGGCACTTGCAAGTCGCAGGACGGCCGCGACGCCCGCGGCGTCGCCCGGCCGGACGACAGCGAGGGGCGACCAGCGGTAGACGCCCGTCCAGTCAGACTGCCAGCGCCGCGTCTTCTCTCCTGTCAGGACGTGGGCCGCGCCAATCTCCGCCCGAAGCGCGGCGAGAAGGGCGCCGCGGCCCGCTGGGGCGGCGTCGTCGGAGTGCGGGGTCTGGGTGGCGGCGCTCAGTACGTGGCCCTCCCTCCGGAAAGGTCGAAGACGCCGCCCGTGGTGAAGCTGTTCTCTTCGGACGCGAGCCAGGCGATCATCGCGCCCGCCTCGTGCAGTTCGAGCATCCGGCCGCGCGGGATCTTCGACAGCATGTACGCGATGTGCGACTCGCTCTGCTGTAGAGCGAGCGTCGTCTTGGCGACCGCGGGCGTCACACAGTTCACGGCGATGTCCTGGCCGGCGAGTTCCTTGCCTAGCGACTTCGTCAGCGCAATGACTCCGGCCTTGGCCGAAGAATAGGCCGGCGCATTCGGGTTGCCTTCCTTGCCGGCGACCGAGGCCACGTTGACGATCCGCCCGTAGCCCGCCGCGATCATGTGCGGCACCACCGTGCGCGACACGTAGAAGGTGCCGACGAGGCCCACGTGGATCACCGCCTCGAAGGCCTCGGGCGGGTACTCCCACGTCGTGGCGTTCGGCCCGACGATGGCGGCGTTGTTGATCAGCACGTCGATCCGGCCGAAGCGGGCCATGGTCGCCGCCGTTGCGGCCTCGACGCTTGCGAGGTCGCCGATGTCGCAGGCGACGGGCAACACCCGTCCCATGTCGAAATGCTCGGGCAGACGAGCGAGCACGGCGTCGTCCCGGTCCCAAATGGCAAGAGACGCGCCGCCGTCGTACATCCGTTGCGCCGCGGCGAGGCCGATGCCCTGTCCACCGCCGGTCACGACCGCGACGCGGCCCGAGAAGTCATATGCGTTCGCCACTCTTTTTCCTCAGTCCATGTCGAAGACGCAGTCCAGCGGGATCTGGACGGGCGTCAGGTCGGGGTTGGTGTCCATGATGTCGGACATGTGCACGAACCACTTCTGCATCAGCGGCTCGGCGAAAAGCTGGTGCAGACGGTTCGTGGCCGTCTTGCGGTGGGTCGCGAACAGGATGTCCGTCTCGGGATCATGGAAGATCGCGTAGTCGCGAATGCCGTAGGCCGCCAGAAGCTCGGCAAGCTCGGGCCAGATCTCGTCATGCCGCCGCTTGTACTCGGCCACCCGGCCGGGGTGCAGCTTCATCTTGAAGGCGACGCGTTCCATGGCTGTCCTGTCGGCGTCCCCGGGCCGGGGAGTGTCGGCCCGGGGCTCTCTGTCATCGACGATCAGAAGTCGAAGTCGTCGATGTTGTTGATGTCGAACGTGGTGAGCGATGACTGCGTGTTGATCGAGTTGTTTTCGTTGATCGTGATCGTTCCGAGGTTCGGCACTTCGAAAGTGGCGCCGACCTCGTTCTGGATCGTCCCCTTGGTCAGGCCGTCGACAAAGTGGGCGACAAGCCAGCCCTGGTTGTAGGGCGACCAGAGCTGGAACGCGTCCACCGTGCCGTCCTTGATGAAGTCGCGCATCTCGGACGGCAGGCCGAGGCCCGTGACCTGCACCTGATCGGAAATGCCGCGCGATTGCACGACCTGCGCCGCCGCCGCGATCCCCACCGTAGTCGGTGCGATCACGCCCCTAAGGTCGGGATAGTTGGCAAGCAGCGCCTCCATCTCGGTCGTCGACTTCTCGGGCTGGTCGTCGCCATAGACCGTCGCCACCAGTTCCATGTTGGCGTACTTCGGATCGCTGGCGAGCGTTTCGTTCATGCCCACGATCCACTTGTTCTGGTCCGGTGCCTCAGTGGTGGCGGACAGGATCGCGATTTGCCCTTCATACCCGATGAGCGAGCCCACAAGCTCGACCTGGTCGCGGCCGACGATGTCGAAGTTGGTGGGCAGGATCGCGGCGTCGCGGAACTCTTCGCTGCCGGTGATGTCGCCGTTCACGGTCAGCACGAGGATCCCCGCGTCCTGCGCTTGGCGCAGCACCTGGTTCAGCGCGTCGGGGCTGTTTGGCGCAATCGCGATCACCTCGACGCCGCGCTGGATCTGGGCCTCGATGAAGGGGATCTGGCTTGTGGCTTCGGCCGTCGCGGGCGCCACGAACTCGAACTCGCACCCGAGCGACTCGCAGGCATCCTCGAAGCCGCCGGTGATCGAGTCGAAGTAGGGGTTGCCGGTGTTCTTGCCGATATACACGATCGACAGGGGATCATCCTGTGCGAACGCGGCCGAGACCAGGCCGACGGCTGTGGTCAGGCCAAGCAGAAGTTTCGTCTTCATTTGTCTTCCTCCCAGTTTATCCGGCCCTTGCCGGCGGTTCAGCCCGCTACCGTTGGGTGCGGGAATAGATCAGGTTCGTCGCCACGATCGATACGATCAGCAGCGATCCCAGCACGCAGAGCTGCCAGGCCGGCAGCCAGTTCGCGACGATCATGCCGGTGGACACGATGACAAGGAGCCAGGCCGCAAGGAAGCTGCCGATGATCGAGCCCCGCCCACCGAAGATGTAGGTGCCGCCCAGCATTGCGATGAGCACCATCTGCAACTCACCCCCCAGCGCCAGGTCGTAGCGAACCGAGCCCAGGCGCGATGCCGTCATCAGCCCCGCGATGGACGCCGTAAGGCCAAGAAGCAGAAACAGGATTGTCTTGATCCGCGCCGAGCGGATGCCCGCGTGGCGTGCCGCGACCGCGTTCGTGCCGATGAGGTAGATCTGCCGCCCGAAGACCGTGAGCCCCATCACGACCGCCAGGACCAGCGCCGTCGCGGTGAAGATGACGACGGGCAACGGAATGCCCAGCACCATCACCTCGTTTATCCCGATGTACCACTCGGGCACGCGGATCGACCGGTCCCCCGCGATGATCTGCGCGAGGCCCCGGAACAGGATCAGCGTGCCGATCGTGACGATGATCGACGGAAGTTGCAGCGCGATGACCATGAACGCGTTGAGCGCCCCCATGGCAAGCCCCGCGAGAAGCCCGATGGCGATCGCCATCGGCATCGGTACGCCGGACGCCTGCGCCCAGGCGAAGAGGCTCGCCGACAGCGCCATTTGCGCGGCGCCCGACAGATCGATCTCGCCCGCGATGATGACCATGGTCAGCACAAGCGCGACGAGCGCGATCTCGGAATAAAGCGTGAAGCTACGCAGGATGTAGCTGATGTCGAGGAAGAAGGGCGAGATCCGGCTTGCCACCACGACCGCAAGGACGAGGAGCGCGAACGTCATGACCTCGGGCCGGATCAGGGCGGACTGCCAGGCCGGCTGCGCGGGCGTCTTGGGGCTCGATGTGGCGTCGGTCACGTCATGGCCCCCGCTGCCTTGTCTCCTCGCTGCCGCACCATCCGGTCGATGACGAGAGCGACGAGGATCACCGCACCATAGATCGCATTCTGCGCGGTTCCCGGAATGCCGAGAAGGGGCAGGGCCGACGCCACGCAGCCCAGAAGCAGCACGCCCAGCACCACGCCCCCCACCGTTCCGACGCCGCCGTTGATCGACACCCCGCCGATCACCACGGCCGCGATCACCTGGAATTCGAAGCCCGCGCCCGTGTTCGACGGATTCACGAAGCCCCATCGGCTGGCGTACATGATGCCCGCAAGCCCGGCGAGCCCGCCCGAGATCGCGAAAACCACAAGCGTCACCTGCGTCACGTTGATCCCGCGCAGGGGCGCGGCAGTCGGGTTCGACCCAAGCGCGAAGATCTGCCGCCCCATGCGCGTGTGCATCACGAACCAGTATGTAAGCAGCGCGACGCCGAACATCATGAAGATGATCCACGGGATGCCGAAGATGGGCGAGGTCTGCGACATCGCCTTCAAAGCCGATGGCACGTACTGGCGGTCGATCTGGCGCGCGTCCGACATGATGAAGGTGAGCCCGCGATACAGGTTCAGCGTGCCGAGCGTCACGATGATCGCGGGCAGGCGGAAGTAGACGACCAGCGCGCCGTTGATGAGGCCAAGGACGATGCCGACCCCGATCGACAGCGGAAAGCCCAGAACCCAGGGGATTTCGGGCGCATAGCGGAACATCAGGCCCGAGGCCATCGCCGCGACCGCCATGATCGAGCCGATGGAGAGGTCGACGTGCCGCGCGGCCAGGACCAGCATCTGCCCCATCGCGGCGATCATGATGAGCGGCACCAGAAGCATCGTGACGCGAAGCTGGTTCAGCGTCAGGAACTGCGGCTTGTAGAGGCCCACGGCGAGGCAGAAGAGGACGATCATCACGAGGATGCCGGCCTCGCGCCGCTGAAGAAGACTGACGAGGCCGCCGTTCATGCCGCGATCCCCGCCGCAGAGGTGCGCGGCACGGCCGCGTGCATGACGCTTTCCTGCGTGGCTTCCTCTCGCGGGATCTCGGCCGTCAGGCGCCCTTCGGCCATGACGAGGATCCGGTCGCAGAGGGCCAGCAACTCGGGCAGTTCGGACGAGATGAGGAGGATCGCCTTGCCGTCCTCGGCCAGGGCCCCGATCATGTCATAGAACTCGGCCTTCACGCCCACGTCGATTCCGCGCGTGGGTTCGTCGAGGATGAGGACCGCCGGGTCGGTGTGCAGCCAGCGCGCAAGGATCGTCTTCTGCTGGTTGCCGCCCGACAGCTCCACGATCGGCTGGCGCAGCGTGGCGAGGCGGATCTTGAGCTTCTCGACCGAGGCCTGGGCAAGAGCGCGGACCCGCGCCGCACTGACGATCCCGAAGCGCGAGATCTGGCCCGGAACGGCCGCGGTGATGTTGTCCTCGACCGACCTCGTGCCGAAGATCCCGGCCACGGCGCGATCCTCGGGGACGAAGGCGAGGCCAAGCTCGATGGCGTCCGTCGGCGTTGCGATCGTCACGTCACGTCCACCAACGTGGATCGTGCCGCTGTCGGCGTGCGCCACGCCGAAGATCGCGCGCGCCACATCCGTTCGGCCCGCACCGACCAGGCCCGCGAGTCCCACGATCTCGCCCCGCCGCACCGTGAACGAGATGTCGCGGAAGGCGGGTGCGCGCGTCAGGCCCCGGACCTCGAGCGCGGTCTCGCCGATCCGGGCGCGGTGCTTGTGGATATAGTCCTTGAGAGGCCGGCCGATCATCATGCGGATGATGTCGGCATCCTCGACCCCGGCCACATCGACTGTCCCGACCAGGCGCCCGTCGCGGAAGACGGTGGCGCGGTCGCAGAGCGCGCGCACCTCCTCGAGCCGGTGGGAGATGAAGATGATCGTGCGCCCTTCGTCGCGCAGACGCCGGGCGATGCCGAAAAGCGTCTCGACCTCCTTTGGCGTCAGCGGTGCCGTCGGTTCGTCCATGATGATGAGCCGCGCGTCGCTGTCGAGCGCGCGGGCGATCTCGACCATCTGCTGATCGGCGATCGACAGGCCGCGCATGACGCGGTTGACGTCGATGCGCACACCCAGAAGCTCCATCAACTCACGCGCCCGCGCTGTGTTCCTGGCCCAGCGGACGCGGCCAAGTGGTGCCTCATCCCCGTGCCCGAGGACGAGGTTCTCGGCGACCGAGAGATCGGGGAACGAAATCGGCTCCTGGTGGATCAGGGTGATGCCAAGGCGCTGCGCGGCCACCGGCGAGGCAACCTCGGTCGCACGCCCTTCCAAGGTGAGCGTGCCCCGCGTCGGGCGGTGCACGCCCGCAAGGATCTTGGCGAAGGTCGACTTGCCCGCGCCATTCTCGCCCAGCAGCGCGTGGATTTCGCCCTTGCGAAGGTCGAGATCGACGTCGGTCAGCACCTCGACACCCGCGAACTGCTTCGAGATGCCCCGGGCTGACATGAGGACGCTCGCGGTCATGCTGTCGTCCGCCATGGGCGTCAGGCCCCGCCGCCGGGAACCGGCGCGTCGGGGTTCAGAAGGCCCTGCGCCTTCAGATCGCTCCAGAAGGCCTGTGGAACGGTCGTGGCAAGGTGGCGAACGTTCTGTGCGACCTCCTCGGGCCGGGCTGCGCCGGGAATGATCGAGACGACGGCCGGATGGGCGAGCGGGAATTGTAGTGCCGCCGCCTGAAGCGCGATCCCATGCGCGGAGGCCATGTCCTGCAGGCGCCGCGCCTTGTCCTGAATCGCCTTCGGGGCGGCGGCGTAGCCGTAGCTTGCCCGTTCGCTCGCCCCGGTGGCGAGGATGCCCGAGGCATAGGGCGCACCGATGATGACGGACACGTTGCGGCGAAGGCATTCCGCCATGCCGCGGTGCAGGCTGTCCTGGTCGAGAAGCGTGTAGGGCATCGCGACGAGAAGGAAGTCGAGGTCGACCTCGGGCGCCACGGTCTCGAAGGCTTCGTTCGTATTGATGCCCATGCCGTAGGCGCCGATGTCGCCCGCGGCCTTGAGCTCCTGGAGGGCTTTCATGCCCGAGGACGCCAGGGCACGCCGATGCCCAAGGTAGGTCTCGGCCGGCTGGTGATAGGCCGCGTCGAGGTCGTGGATCACGAGCGCGTCCACGGTGTCAAGCGCCAGCCGCTGCAGCGCCTGCTCGTACGAGCGCATGATCCCATCGTAGCTGTAGTCGAAGCGGACTTCGAAGTTCAGGCCGCCGGCCCAGGGGCCGCGGTCGAAGGTCGCCGGGTCTTTCGGCCGGTGCAACGTGCGGCCGACCTTGGTCGAGATCAGGAAGTCGCTGCGGGGCAGGGTGCGCAGGAAGCCGCCCAGCCGGTGCTCGGCCAGGCCCCGGCCGTACCAGGGGGCCGTGTCGAAGAAGCGCATGCCGCTGTTCCACGCGGTCTCGAGCGTCGACCGCGAGATCGCTTCGTCGACGTAGCCGTAGAGTTCGCCCAGATGCGCCGTGCCAAGCCCGCAGACCGGCAGCTCAAGGGTCGTTCGACCGACCTTGCGACGTGAGTCGAGGCTGACAGCCAATGCTTCCCCCCTTGGATTTCCGGCCGTTTGCGTCGCGGCGCTTTGCTTGCGAGGTAAAACTTGTCAGACAAAAATTAGTTTGACAACTTTTTTGTGATGCCGACAATTCAGCTCACACAGGGCGGGGCGATCGGGCCTGCCTGGGGGGAGGGAAGACCGCGCATGACGGCCGTCGGCACCTATCCGATGCTCTATGCGTTTTTTGACGATCAGGGTCGCCTGCGCGCCGACGCCGTTGCACCGCAGGTCGCCGCCGCGGTCGCCGCCGGGGCCGAGGGCGTGGCCGTCCTTGGCCTCGGAACCGAAACGCACAAGCTTGGACGCGACGAACGGCGCGCGCTTCTTGACGGCACGCTCGCCGCGGCCGCCGGACACTTGCCCGTCGCGGTGACGATCTCGGAAGGAAACCTGCCCGACGCAATCGACGCCGCCCGCGAAGCCGCAGCGGCAGGGGCGGCGTGGCTCATCCTCCAGCCGCCGCGGCCGCCGGCATCGGGCACCGACCTCGTCGCCTGGTTCGGTCAGGTCGCCGAGGCCGCAGGCGTGCCGGTCGCCATCCAGAACGCGCCCGAGTTCCTGGGCATCGGCCTGACGCCCGCCGAGATCGCCCGCCTGCATGAAGCGCACCCGAACGTCATCGCCGTGAAGGCGGAATGCAGCGCGCTGGCGCTGGGCGAGTTGCGCGATGCGGTGGGCGGCGGCCTGCGGCTTCTCAACGGGCGCGCGGGGCTCGAGCTGACCGACAACTACCGCGCGGGCGCCGACGGCATGATCCCGGGGATCGAAACGATCGACCTGCAGGTCGCCGTCGCCCGGGCAATGCGGGAGGGCGATGAGGATCGTGCCGAGACGCTCTACCGCCGGCTTCTGCCCACGCTGGCCTTCATCATGCAGGGCGTCGCGCAGTTCGTGCTCTACGGAAAACTCATCGCGGCGATGCGCCTCGGTCTCGAGCCAGGCACGCACCGGTTGCCATCTTCACCGCTTTCCCCGCGCGGGCTGGCCTGGGCGCGGCGGCTTGCCGCCGACCTTGGACCGCTTGCGCACTGACCGGATACAGACGAAGGACCGTTCCATGGCAAAGATCACCGACGTACGCACGACGATCTGGGAATGGGTGGGCGCGGTCGCGCCGATGCCGCCGCATTTCTGCACGACGGCGGGGGACCTGGTCACCGATGTGACCGGCTCGATCGCCGGCTTCCGGTTCCTTGGCTGGCTGGTCGTCGAGATCGAGTGCGACGACGGCACGGTGGGCATCGGCAACGCGGCGCTCGCGCCGCACGCGACGAAGACGACGATCGATACCTACCTCAAGCCGCTCCTGATCGGGACGGATCCGATGGACAGCGAATACATCTGGCAAAGCATGTATCGCCGCACCATGCCCTTCGGCCGCAAGGGGATCGGCATGACCGCGATGAGCGCGGTCGATCTCGCCATCTGGGACGCCAAGGGCAAGATGCTGGGCCAGCCGGTCTTCCGCCTGATCGGCGGGCGCACCAAGCCGAAGCTGCCGGTCTACGCCAGCCGCCTCTACAGCCAACCGCTCGACACGCTTTACACCGAGGCGAAGGCCTATGCCGAACAGGGCTTCAATGCGGTGAAGATCCGTTTCGGCTGGGGCCCGAAGGACGGGCTCGAGGGGATGCGGAAGAACGTCGACCTTGTTAAGACCACGCGCGAGGCGGTGGGCGATGACGTCGATATCATGGCCGACTGCTACATGGGCTGGAACATCGAATACGCCCGGCGGATGCTTCGCCTCCTCGAGCCGCTGGGGATGCGCTGGGTCGAGGAACCTGTGATCGCCGACGACCTTGCGGGCTATGCCGAGCTGCGCGCGCTGAACATGGTCGCGATTTCGGGCGGCGAGCATGAATACACGCTTGCCGGGTTCCGCCACGCGCTTGATCTGCGCGCCTACGACATCGTGCAGTTCGACGTGAACCGCGTGGGCGGCATCACCGCGGCGAAGAAGATCGCCGACCTTTGCGAGGCCTACGACATCCCGGTCATCCCGCACGCGGGGCAGATGCACAACTACCACGTCTCGATGTCGTCCTACGCCGCGCCGATCTCGGAATACTTCCCGAAGGTCCCGGTCGAGGTCGGCAACGAGCTGTTCTGGTACATCTTCGATGGTGAACCAGTGGCCGAAGACGGCTACATCAACCTTTCGGACACCGCCCCGGGATTCGGCCTCACCCTCCAGACGCCCGACCAGAACTTCAGGCTGACAAGCTGAGGAGCCCGCCATGCCGGCCTTCCCGATCATCGACACGCACCTGCACATCTGGGACCACGGACGGCTCAAGTATTCCGCGTTCGAGGGGCACCCGATCTTCGGCAAGTCCTTCCATGTCGAGGACTACCAGAAGGCCTGCGGCGACGTGGCGGTCGAGGCGATGGTCTTCCTCGAATGCTACTGCGACTTCACGCCCGAGGGCGGCCAGTACATCGAGGAAATCGAGTTCGTCGAGGACGAGGCGAAGCGCGACCCGCGCATCCTCGGGATCGTGCCGATGGCCCCGCTCGAGAAGGGCCGGGCGGTCGAACCGATGCTCGACGAGATGACCGGCCGCTTCCCGCGCGTGAAGGGCATCCGCCGGATCGTCGAGTTCGACGACGATCCGCGTGCCCTGACACTGTCGGATGCCTTCGTCGACGGGGTGAAGCTGTTGCCGAAGTACGGGCTGCACTTCGAGATCAACGTGAACCACACGCAGATGGACATCGTGCGCGAGTTCGTCCGCCGCGTCCCCGGGGTGACGCTGATCCTCGACCATTGCGGCAAGCCCGGCATCGCCGAGGGTGCGATCGACCAGTACCGCGCGGACCTCGCGGACCTCGCGCAGTTCCCCAACCTCTGGATCAAGCTTTCGGACCTGCCGGTCGAGGCCGATCACGCCAACTGGACCGAAGCGGACCTGCGGCCCTTTGTCGACGCCACGCTCGACGCCTTCGGACCGGCGCGCACGATCTTCGCCGCAGACTGGCCGATCTGCCTGCAGGCGACGACGATCCCCGAGTGGGTGGACGTTCTCGACCGGGCGCTGGCCGCGCTTTCCGAGACCGAGCGTCGCGCCATCTACCGTGACAACGCCAACCGGTTCTACCGGCTGGGATTGCAGGGATAGGTGCCGCGCCATGGGCCATGACAAGACGCCGTCGGTCGCAAAGCTCGAGACCCCCTTCGGGCTTGCCGTGGATCAGGCCAAGGCCGACAGTCGCCGGCTTGGCGGCACGCTCGAGCGCAAGCCGATCGCCGAACAGGTGACGACGCGCATCATGGCGATGATCAAGAGCGGGAACCTCAAGTCGGGCGACCGTCTGCCGACCGAGGCGCAGATGTGCGTGGCCTTCGGCATCTCGCGCCCGCCGCTGCGCGAGGCGCTGAAGGCGCTTACGCTGATGGGTGTGCTCGAAAGCCGGCAGGGCGGGCGCTATACGGTCACCGACCTCTCGCCCACTCGGATGGTCGCCCCGTTCAACGCGATGCTGTCAGTCACCGAATACGACGTGACCCAGCACTTCGAGGCGCGGGCCCTCGTCGATCTTGAACTTACCAGGCTCTGTGCGATCCGCGCGACCGATGCCGAACGGCAGAAGATTCGCCGCCTCGCGCTTGACGGTCGGGCGTTCTACGACGACCCCGTGGCGTTCCGGCTTCTGGACATCGAATTCCACCGCGCGCTCAACGAGCCTGCCGGCAACGCACTGATCTTCGCGCTGGCGCAGGGGCTTTACGACATCGGCCTCGACATGCGGCGGGTGGCGAGCACGCTGCCGGGCGTCATCCCGGTTTCGGTCGCCCAGCACTGCGAGGTGGCGGACGCGATCTGCGACCGTGACCCGGACGCTGCCGCCGCGGCTTACCGCAGGCACCTCGAGCATGTGGTCGAGACGACCGTCCGCGCCATAGAACTGACCGGAGGGGGGGGCATCGACCATGCCTGAACGCATCGCCTTTCGCATGGCGCTCTATCCCGGCCAGGCGGCCGAATACGAGAAGCGCCATGACGAGATCTTCCCCGAACTCGTCACCGCGTTGAAGGAGGCGGGCGTCTCGGACTACTCGATCTGGCTCGACCCCGAGACGCACCACCTCTTCGCGATCCTGACCCGGTCCGACGACCACACGATGGACCGATTGCCCGATCAGGAAATCGTAAGGCACTGGTGGGCGCACATGGCGGACATCATGGACACCCACTCCGACAACGTGCCGGTGCAGGTGCCGCTCTCGCGGGTGTTCCACCTGCCATGAGCCGCAACTTCCGGATCGGCGCGCTGCGTGTCTACACCCTTCGGCCCAGCAGCGAGGCGGGCACGTACTTCCAGCAGGGTGCGGCCGAGCACTGGCTTGTCGACAGTCTGATCGCGAACCCGATGTCGGGCCACGCGGCCTATCGCGCCCGGCGGTCGAGTTGGGGGATCAACGCGCTTGAAAGCATCGTCGTGGAGATCGAGACCGAGGCCGGCGTCACCGGTGTCGCGACAGGCAGCGGCGGGATGCCTGCCGCCTGGCTCATCTCGAACCACTTCCGCCGCTTCATCGAAGGGCAGGATGCGCGCAACATCAACCTGATCTGGGACCAGCTTTACCGAGCGACGCTGCCTTACGGCCGGAAGGGCTTGCCGATCCTCGCGATGAGCGCCGTCGACCTCGCACTGTGGGACCTGAACGGCAAGGTCCGGGACGAGCCGGTGTTCAACCTCATCGGCGGCAAGGCGCGGGACGAGATCAGCTTCTACTGCACCGGGCCCGACGCTGCGGCGGTCAAGGCGATGGGCTTCTGGGGCGCGAAGGTGCCGTTGCCCGAAGGCCCCTTCGATGGCGAGGCAGGCCTGCGCCGGAACGTCGACTTCCTTGCCGCGCAGCGCGCGACGGTCGGGCCGGGCTATCCGCTGATGGTCGACTGCTACATGGCGCTCGACGTGCCCTATGCGAGCCGGCTCGCGACCGCCTGCCGCGACCTCGACATCTACTGGTGGGAAGAGGTGCTCTCACCCGAGGACACCGAGGGCTACCGCCGCCTCCGGCAGTCGCACCCCGACCTCATGTGGACCACGGGCGAGCATGAATACACCCGCTACGGCTTTCGCCGCCTGATCGAAGAGCGCACACTCGACATCCTGCAGCCCGACGTGATGTGGGTCGGTGGCCTGACCGAGACGCTTCGCATCGCGGCCCATGCCTCGGCCTACGACATCCCGATCGTTCCGCACGGCAGCGGACCCTACTCCTACCACTTCATCGCGAGCCGCACCGAACCCGCCTTCTGCGAATACGTCGCGGCCAGTGCGGACGGCCGGTCGATCCGGCCGGTGTTCGGCACGCTCTTCGACGGCGAGCCGGTGCCAAAGAACGGACGCATGCGCGTGCCCGACGCACCGGGCTTCGGCATGACGCTTGCCGCGCGCGACGTTCTTGCCGAGGTCAAGCCGGGTTAGCGATCGTCGACAGGCCGGACGCGCCGACGCCTCATCCCCATCGCCGCGCCCGATGTTCAAGTGGTTGGTGACGGAGTCGTGGACGGAGGTGAGCTTTCGCGGACTTCGCATGCGCCGGAAGCCCAGGAATGCCCGCTTCCATCGTCGGAAAGGCAGGTGCGAATTCTCCGCCAGATTGTTCGGCCATCGGCCTTTTTCCTCTCTGTCCTCGATACCGAGAGGCATCATTGCCGCGCCGTAGGGCCGCAGCTTGTCCGTTGCGAACTGCCCGCACCGGCCGTGCGTCTTCATGGCTTTCTAAGGAACTTACGGGCCGCCGTCTTGTCTCGCGTCTTCGTAACGACGCTTCCAAGCACCTCGGCCTCGCGGTCAACGGCACGCCACGACGTGGCTTCCGCGGTTGCAATGGCGCAGTCTGCATTCCGCGAAGCATCCGAGGAGCGCCACCTTGTTCAGCGCGTAACCCGACGGCTGGTCCGCTGCATGGACCTCAGCATCATCGTGCGTCTCGCGGCATTGGAGGGATCGTGCATCAACGCTCTAGATCCCTGATGCTCAGCCGCACTCAAGAAACAGCCAAGCGCTTTGGAGAAGTGGGGCACTATGTGGGGCACACAAACGGCATGCGTATTTCACTACTAAAATCAATTAGATATGGCGGAGAGGGTGGGATTCGAACCCACGGACCGCTTTCACGGTCAACGGTTTTCAAGACCGTCGCAATCGACCACTCTGCCACCTCTCCGTGGCCCGCGCCTCGCCCGTAGCGGGGCAGGGGAGCCTGTCGCATGCCAGCCGATCGGACTGGCACACGATCCCCGCGGGTGTGTCGCGTGGCCCGCGTCCTGTCAAGCCGCGCGAAGCTTTGCCGGAACGGGGCACACGACCCGGCGCGGGCCTTTCCATGACGGCGTTCTGCCGCTACACTCCGCGCCAACGCCGAACGACCCGACCCGACGCCAGTTCCGACGGTCGAGTTACAGGCAGGGCACGTGCCGCCTTGGCGGCGCAAGCGCGGGGCACATCGCGCGGCAACATAGGGGCAAGGCATGAGCAAGTCTTGGAAGATGCCACTACTCTTCGTCGTGGCCGCGGCACTGGCAGGCTGCGACGAGAACGGCGAGTTTCTTCTTGGGTCCGCACCCTCGTCGGAGGGCGGCGAAGAGGTGATCACCACCGAGACCGGGGCCCAGGTCGTCGAGCGCGACGTCGAGGCGCCCGAAGTCTTCCAGGCGGCCGAAACCGGCCTGTGGGACGGCCGCCCGTCCCTTGGCGGGGTCTGGGTCGCCCATCCCGACGTGACTGAGCCCGAGCGCGTCATCATCCGCAACGCGGCCAACGGCAACGAGGTGATCGGCGCGCTGTTCCGGCGCGAGCGGGAGAACCCCGGGCCGCGCATCCAGGTGTCTTCGGACGCGGCGATCGAGCTTGGGATGCTTGCAGGTCAGCCGGCGGCGCTTGAAGTGATCGCGCTTCGTCGCGAGCAGGTCGAGATCGCCCCGGCCCCCGTCGTGGCCGACGCGGCGGCGGAAGGGCTGGCGCCGGGCGAGATCTCGTCCGAGCCGCTGGATCCGATCGCCGCGGCGGCCGCCGCGATCGACGAGGCCGAGGCCGGCACGGCCGCAACGGTCGCGTCTGCCGCCCCCGCGCCCGCCGCTGCGCCCGCACCAGCCGCGGCCCCGGCCGCCGCTGCGGCCCCGGCGTCGACATCGTCCCTGTCCGAGCCCTTCGTCCAGATCGGCATCTTCAGCGTCGAGGCGAATGCCAACAACACCGCCGCCAGCCTGCGCACCGTGGGTGTCGTGCCGACGGTCGTCCGGCAGGAAAGCCGGGGCAAGGAATTCTGGCGTGTGATCGTCGGCCCCGCGACGACCTCGCAGGAACGCGCCTCGATCCTTGCAAAGGTGAAGGAGCTTGGCTTTACCGACGCATACTACGTGGCGAACTGACCGATGATGAGATCCGTGCTTTCCGCCGCCGTCCTGTCGCTGGCCGTTTCCCCGGCCCTGGCCGATTACGAAACCCGGGCGACCGCAGCCTACCTTTACGACATGACGAACGACACCTTGCTTCTGTCGAAGAATGCCGATGCCCCCCTGCCGCCGGCGTCGATGTCGAAGCTTATGACGCTTTACATGCTGTTCGAGGCCCTGCGCGACGGCCGGGTGACGCTTGACACCCAGTTCGCGGTTTCGGCGCGCGCCCGCCAGATGGGCGGGTCGACGATGTTCCTCGACGAAACCGATCGCCCGACGGTGGAAGAACTGATCAAGGGGATCATCGTCCAGTCCGGCAACGACGCCTGCGTCGTGGTGGCCGAGGGGCTGGCCGGCACGGAAGAGGCCTTCGCCCGCCTGATGACCGAACGCGCCCGCCAGCTTGGCATGACAAGCTCGACCTTCGTGAACTCGACCGGCTGGCCGGCGCCGAACCACGTGATGAGCATGCGCGATCTCGGGATCATCGCCGAGCACATCATCGAGGAATTCCCCGAGTACTATTCCTATTTCGCGATCGCCGAATGGGATTTCGACGGTCGCTCGCCCTCGAACCGGTTCAACCGGAACCCCGTTCTGCGGCTTGGCCTCGGGGCGGACGGCCTGAAGACCGGCCACACCCAGGAGGCCGGCTATGGCCTTGTGGGCTCGGCCAAGCAGGGCGATCGGCGCATCGTTTTCGTCATCACCGGGCTTGGAAGCGATGCCGACCGCGCAAGCGAAAGCGAGCAGATCATCAACTGGGCCTTCCGCCAGTTCGTCGAAAAGACGATCGCCAAGACGGGTCACCAGTTCGCCGAGGCGCCGGTCTGGATGGGGAACGAAACCCGGCTGGGGCTGGTCGCGACCGAAGACGTTACGGTGCTTGTCCCGGCGGTCCAGCGCGAGACGCTTGAGGCGCGCGTCGAATACCAGGGTCCGATCGAGGCGCCGGTGTCCGCGGGCCAGCACGTGGCCGACCTGGTGATCACCGTCGAAGGACTTCCCGAACGGCGCATCGCGCTGGTGTCGGACCGCGAGGTGACGCGGGGCGGGTTCCTGCCGCGGGCGCGCAGCGCCGCGCAGGTGCTTCTGGCGCGGGCCGTGGGCGGGGCGCAGGCCCTGACCGAATGACGGCCGGCGGGCGCTTCATCACCTTCGAGGGGATCGACGGATCGGGGAAATCGACGCAGGCGCGCCGCCTTGCGGCCACCATGGAACGGCGCGGCATCCCGACCCTTCTCACGCGTGAGCCGGGCGGATCGCCCGGCGCCGAGGAGATCCGCCGCCTTCTGGTCGAGGGCGATCCGCACCGCTGGTCGCCCGAGACCGAGATCCTGCTCTTCACCGCGGCGCGGCGCGATCACCTGGAACGAACGATCCTGCCGGCGCTGGCCGCCGGCAAGACCGTCATCTCGGACCGTTTCGCCGACAGCACGCGCGTCTACCAGGGGGCGGTCCGGGCCGATGCCCGGGCGATGGTCGATACGCTTCACGACCTGGTGATCGGGCGCGACCCGGACCTGACCTTCGTGATCGACATGGATCCCGAACTGGCGTTGCGCCGGGGTCTGGCCCGCCGGTCAGGCGAGGACCGGTTCGAGGAGTTCGGCCCCGATTTCCAGACACGCCTGCGCGCCGGCTATCTGTCGCTTGTGCGGGATTTTCCCGATCGTTGCGTGCTGATCGACGGCAACCGCCCCGAGGATGCGGTGGCCGCCGACATCGCCGCCCAGGTCGGGCAGGCCGTCGCATGAGCGGTGGCGACGGGCTGCCCGAACCCGACCGCGTCGGCGAGGCGCCGCACCCGCGCGAGACGCTGCATCTTTTCGGGCAGGAGGCCGCCGAGGCCGAGGTGCTGGCCGCCCACACCGCCGGGCGGATGCACCATGCCTGGCTGCTGACCGGGCCGCGCGGCGTGGGCAAGGCGACGCTGGCCTGGCGGATCGCGCGTTTCCTGCTGACCCAGCCCCCCCGCGATGACGGGCCGGGCCTTTTCGGCGACGCACCGCCCGCGCCCGCGCCCGCCACGCTCGACACCGATCCCGGGCATCCGGTCGTCCGGCGGATGCAGGCCCTGGCCGAGCCGCGGCTGTTCCTTCTGCGCCGGGGGCCGAACGACAAGGGCGACCGCCTGATGGCCACGATCGGCGTTGACGAGGCACGCAAGCTCGGCAGCTTCCTCGCCCTGACGGCCGCCGACGGCGGCACGCGGGTGGTGATCGTCGACGCGGCCGACGAGTTGAACCCGAACGCCGCGAACGCCATTCTCAAGCTGCTCGAAGAACCGCCGCGCGGCGTCGTCTTCCTTCTGGTCAGCCACCAGCCCGCACGTCTTCTTCCGACGATCCGCTCGCGCTGCCGCAAGCTTGCGCTGCCCCGGCTGCCGGCCGCGGACCTTGCCCTGGCGCTGACCCGGGCGGGCTACGAACCCGGCCCCGATCCGGTGGATCTTGCCGAGTTGTCCGATGGCTCGGCCGGGATGGCAGTGCGCCTGCTCGAGGGCGAGGGACTTCAGCTTTACCGCGATCTGGTCGGCACGGTGGCGACCATGCCCGGGATGGACCGCGAAGCGGCGGTGAAGCTGGCCGATCACATCGGCGCGCGGGGCCAGGGCGAGCGGCAGGAGCTTGCCGTCTATCTTGTCGGCCTTCTGCTGGGACGGCTTGCCCGCTGCGGGGCCGGTCATCCGCCCATGGCCGAGGCCGCCCCGGACGAGGCCGCGCTTCTGCGCCGGCTTTCGCCGGATGCGGCGGCCGGACGGCACTGGGCGGCGCTTCAGTCCAACCTGACCGCGCGCCTCGGCCAGGGTTTGGCCGTCAACCTTGACCCCGCCACGCTGATCCTCGATACGATGATCCGCATCAACGAGGCCGCGGGCCCGCTTTCCGTCCGCGCGTGAACCGTTCCGAAATCCGCGCCCAGACCATACCCCACACCGCATCCATGACCCCGCCCGTCCTCACCGACAGCCACTGTCACCTCGACTTTCCGGACTTCGCCGACGATCTGCCGGGCGTGGTCCGGCGCGCGGCCGAGGCCGGGGTGCACCGCATGGTCACGATCTGCACCCGGCTCAGGCACGAACCGCAGGTGCGCGCCATCGCCGAGCGGTTCGATCCCGTCTTCTATGCCGCCGGCACCCATCCGATGAGCGCCGCGGACGAGCCCATGGCAACCGTCGACGCGCTTGTCGCCCTTGCCCGGCATCCGAAGTTCGTCGGCATCGGCGAAAGCGGGCTTGATTACCACTACACCGCCGGGACGAAGGCGGTGCAGCAGGAAAGCCTGCGCGTTCATGTCGAGGCCGCGCGGCGCACCGGACTGCCGCTTATCATCCATGCCCGCGACGCCGACGCCGACATGGCCCGCATCCTGACCGAGGAATATCGCGCGGGGCGCTATTCCTGTGTCATGCACTGCTTTTCCTCTGGTCCGGCACTGGCCGCGGCGGCGCTCGATCTGGGCTTCTACCTGTCGATGTCGGGGATCGCGGCCTTCCCGAAATCTGCCGACCTGCGCGCGATCTTCGCCGCCGCACCTGTCGACCGCATCCTGGTCGAGACCGACGCCCCCTACCTTGCGCCGCCGCCGCACCGCGGCAAGCGGAACGAGCCGGCCTATTCCGCCCACACCGCCCGCGTCGCCGCCGAGGTCTTCGGCATGGACTACGCCGCCTTTGTCGCACGGACCGAGGCGAATTTCGAGGCGCTCTTTTCGAAGGCCGCGCGCTGGAGCGCGGCCGCCTGATGCCCCGCACCGTCGCCACGATCCTTGGCTGCGGTTCGTCCGGTGGGGTGCCGCGTCTTGGCGGACACTGGGGCGACTGCGACCCGGCGAACCCCCGCAACAGTCGCCGCCGCTGTTCGATGCTGGTCACGCGCGACGGGCCGGGGGGCACGACCAGGGTGCTCATCGACACCTCGCCCGACCTGCGCGCGCAGTTGCTGGACGCCGGCGTCGGCACGCTCGATGCGGTGGTCTATACCCATTCCCACGCCGACCATGTGCACGGGATCGACGATCTGCGGATGATCGTCTTCAACATGCGCCGTCGCCTGCCGGTCTGGGCCGATGGCGATACCCAGAACGACCTTCTGTCGCGCTTCGGATATGCCTTCGTCCAGCCCGAGGGGTCGGCCTATCCGCCGATCCTCGACATGCACACGATCGAGGGGCCCTTCACCGTCGACGGCGCCGGTGGGCCGATCACGCTGCGGCCGTTCGAGGTCGCGCACGGCTCGATCGATGCGCTTGGGTTCCGGATCGGCGGGCTGGCCTACTTGCCCGACGTCTCGGACATCCCGGACGACGCGTGGTCGGTTCTCGGCGGTCTTGACTGCTGGGTGCTCGACGCGCTGCGGCGCACGCCGCACCCGACGCATGCCCATCTGTCCCGCGCGCTGGAATGGATCGAGCGCGCCGCGCCAAGGCGCGCGGTCCTGACCAACATGCACATCGACCTCGACTACGCCACCGTCGAGGCCGAGACGCCACCCCATGTGACGCCGGCCTACGATGGCATGACAATCGAGATCGGCGATTAGGTGCAGGCGCTTCTCGACGTCATCCTGCCAGTCTTTCTGGTAATCGGCTTCGGCTATGCCGCGGTGCGGTCGGGCGTGTTCCCCGATGCCGGGGTCGACGGGCTGACGAAGTTCACCCAGAACTTCGCCATTCCCTGCCTTCTGTTCAGCGCCATCGCCACGCTCGATCTTTCGGGCGTGTTCCAGCCTGCGCTTCTGATCAGCTTCTACACCGGGGCGACGGTCGGCTTTCTGGCGGGGCTTTTCGGGGCGCGCTACCTGTTCGGGCGGGACTGGGACGCCAGTGTCGCCATCGGCTTTTCCTGCCTCTTCTCGAACTCGGTCCTCCTTGGCCTGCCGATCACCGAGCGCGCCTATGGGGTCGAGGCGCTGCAGGCGAATTTCGCCATCATCGCGGTCCATGCCCCCTTCTGCTATGCCCTCGGCGTCACGGTGATGGAGATCGTTCGCAACCGTGGCGGGCTTGCCGGGGACACCCTGCGCAAGGTCCTGCGGTCGATGTTTCGCAACGCTCTTGTCATCGGGATCGGGCTTGGCTTTCTCGTCAATCTCAGCGGCCTGCCGATCCCGCGGGTGGTCGACGACGCGCTGGCGCTTGTTGTTCGTGCGGCGCTGCCCGTGGCGCTGTTCGGCCTTGGCGGGGTCCTGGTCCGTTATCGGCCCGAAGGCGACATGCGCACCATCCTCTACGTCTGCGCCGTCTCGCTTGTGCTGCACCCGGCGGTCGTCTGGGGGATCGGCATGGCGACCGGACTTGACCGCGATGCCTTTCGCTCGGCCGTCCTGACCGCGTCGATGGCGCCGGGGGTCAATACCTACATCTTCGCCAGCATGTACGGGGTCGCGCTGCGTGTGGCGGCCTCGGCCGTGCTGATCGCGACGGCGTTGTCGATCCTGACGGTCTGGGGCTGGCTTGCCATCCTGCCTTGAGCGCGGCTTTCGCATTGCAACGCCCGGACGAATTGGATTGAGTGAGGACGGACGCGCCCCCGCTTCGCGGCGAGCGCAGGCGACGGGCAATCGGGGCGCAGGGCGTGGCGACATCGCAGACCTCACGTGACGCATCTGCTCCGCAGTTCACCCTTGCCGAGACGGACGGCGCCCATGTCGTGACGGCGTCCGGTGACCTTTCGCTGAGGCACATAGCCGTCATGCGCGACGCCCTGGCGGGGCTGCCCGCGGAAGGGACGGTGACGGTCGATCTTGCGGGGGTTCGGCGGCTTGACACGGCAGGCGCCTGGTCGGTCCTTGCCTACCTCGATCGGGTCGACGGTGCAGGCGGATCGGCCCGCGTCTCGGGGGCGTCGGCGGCCCACGCGGCCCTGATCGACACGGTGCGCGCGGACCGTGTCAGCGAACACCCCGAGCTGCCGGCACGCACCCTGACCGACAGGCTCGAGGCGACGGGCGCGATGGTCGTCGCCGGAGCCGGGGTTGCGGCGGATCTTCTGGGCTATGTGGGCATGTTCCTTGCGCGCCTGGTGCGCGCCTTCTTCCATCCGCGCGAATTTCGCCTGACCTCGCTGGTCCATCACTGTGAAGAGGTGGGATTGCGCGCCCTGCCGATCGTCTCGCTGATGGCCTTTCTTATCGGCGTCGTTCTTGCCTTCCAGGGGGCCGCGCAGCTGCGCCAGTTCGGGGCTCAGATCTTTGTGGTCGACCTGATCGCCGTGTCGCTTCTGCGCGAGCTTGGCATCCTTCTGACGGCGATCGTGGTGGCCGGTCGGACGGCCTCGGCCTTTACCGCGTCGATCGGGTCGATGAAGATGCGCGAAGAGGTCGACGCCATGCGCACGCTGGGCATCGACCCGGTTCAGGCTTTGATCGTCCCGCGCGTGCTGGCGCTGGTCATCACGCTGCCGATCCTGGGTCTGATCGCCAATCTTGCGGGGCTGACCGGCGGCGCGCTGATGGCCTGGATCGAGCTTGGGATTTCGCCAGAGACGTTCCAGATCCGGCTGGCCACTTGGGACAACTTCCTCAACGCCGTGGTCGGCCTCAGCAAGGCGCCGGTCTTCGCGGTGCTGATCGGGATCGTCGGCTGCTACGCCGGGATGCAGGTGAAGGGCAACGCCGAGTCGCTTGGTCTGATGACCTCGAAGGCCGTTGTCGCCGCGATCTTCCTTGTGATCGTGGTCGATGCCGCGTTCTCGATCTTCTTCCTGAGGGTCGGGCTATGAGCGCGTCGGACGACGTCGTCATCCGCCTGCGCGGCGTCCGGACCCAGTTCGGAAGCCATGTTGTGCACGACAACCTCGATCTCGACATCCGGCGGGGCGAAGTCGTGGGAATCGTGGGCGGATCGGGCACCGGGAAGTCGGTCCTGCTGCGCACCATCGTCGGGCTCTTGCGCCCGTCGGCGGGCAGCGTCGAGGTTCTGGGCACCGACATCCTGAACGGCACCGAGGACGAACGCCTTGCGGTGCAGACGCGCTGGGGGGTTCTGTTTCAGGACGGAGCGCTCTTCTCGTCGCTGACGGTTCGCGAAAACGTCGAGGTTCCGCTGTCGATCGCCTCGGACGCCGACCGCGAGGAACGCCGTGCCCTTGCCGAACTCAAGGTCGCGATGTCGGGCCTGCCGGTGAACGCCAACGCCAAGTTCCCGTCCGAGCTTTCGGGGGGCATGCGCAAGCGCGCGGGGCTGGCGCGGGCGCTGGCGCTTGACCCCGAGATCGTCTTCCTTGACGAGCCGACCGCCGGCCTCGATCCCATCGGCGCGGCCGATTTCGACCAGCTGATCGCGGAGCTGCGCAATGCCCTGGGACTGACTGTCTTCATGGTCACGCACGACCTCGATTCCCTGCATGCGATCTGCGACCGGATCGTGGTGCTTGCCGAGAAGAAGGTGCTTGCCAGCGGGACCATCGGCGAACTCAAGTCCTTCGATCACCCCTGGGTCCGGGATTACTTCAATGGGCCGCGTGCCCGTGCGGCAGAGCTTTCGGCCGAGGCCGCGAAAGGGTAGGAAGCGGTATGGAAACGCGCGCGAATTACGTCCTGATCGGCCTGTTCACCCTGGTTGGCTTCATCGGCATCCTCGGGTTTCTGGTCTGGCTGACGAATTCACAGCTCAACCAGCAGTACACGCATTACCAGACGCGCTTCACCAGCGTGTCGGGCCTTGACCGGGCGTCGACCGTCCGTTTCGCAGGTCTTTCGGTGGGGCAGGTCACGGAACTGCAACTGTCGCCCAACCGTGACGGGACCGTGACGGTGATCATGCAGATCGACGCCGCCACGCCGGTGCGTACGGGCAGCACCGCGACGATCACCGCGCAGGGCGTCACCGGCACGTCGTATATCGAGATCTCGCCCGGTCGACCGGGCCAGGACCTGCTTGCCGAGGCCAGTCCCGACGAGATCCCCGAAATTCCCGCCGGCGTCGGCTTGCTGCAAAGCCTGACCGAGGATGTGCCGAACCTGCTCAACGAGGTGCAGACGCTGATCTCCGACCTTCGCGCCGTGGTCAGCCCCGAGAACCGCCAGCGTGTCGACATGATCCTGTCGAACCTCGAGGACGGATCGGCGGACATCCGCGAAACGCTCGACAACTTCTCGAAAGTGGCCAGCAGCGTGGGCAGTTCGGTGTCCGACATCGCGTCCTTCACCGAGGGCCTGTCGGGCATCACCCAGTCGGTCGCGCAGACGCTTGAGGTCGCCGATGGGGCGCTCGAGGCGATCAGGACCCTGTCGACCCAGGCCGAAGGCACGCTGACGGCGGGCAACGACGCGCTGCAAAGCGCGACGCAAACCTTCGACGCGGCCCAGGTCTTCCTCGACGGCGATCTGCGCACGGCCGTGGGGACCATCGCCGATACCTTCGAACGGGCGAACACGACGCTGGCCGCGGTCGACGAAGCGCTGGCGTCAAGCGAAGGCGCGATCACCGCGGCCGAGGGCGCGTTCAAGGGGGCGGACCGGCTGATCAACGAAGACCTCCTTGGCCTGAGCGCGGACCTGAAGGCCGCCGTCGAGTCGTTCAACCAGACCCTGGCCGCGGTCACGGCCGACATTCCGGCGGCCGCCTCCGATATCCGGTCGGCCGCGGATGCGGCGCGGGTGACGATGGAAGACGTCTCGCGCGTGGTCGCACAGGGCGAGGCGCCGGTGAACGCCTTCCTGACGCAGGGCCTGCCGCAGTTCACCCGCCTCGCAAGCGAGGCGCAGCGCCTGCTCGTCGTGCTCGAGCAGCTGACGCGCCGGCTTGAAAACGACCCCACGCGGTTCCTCCTTGGCCGCGACGCCCCCGAATTCAGAAGGTGACCTGCCGATGCTACGTCCCGCCGCCCTCCTGATCGCCCTTGCCCTTCTGTCGGGATGCTCTGCCATCTCGGCGGTCGGTTCCGCGACCCAGCCGCTTGACGCCTACGAGGTGGTCAGCACGGGCGAGCTTCCGCGCGCTTCGGGCGGGCCGGTGTCGCGCGACTTGATCGTCGAGGTGCCCACGGCCAACGGCGCGCTCAACACCGAGCGCATCCTGATCCGGCCCACCCCGCTCGAGGTGCGCTATCTGCCCGATGCGCGCTGGACCGAGGCGCTGCCTCTGATGGTTCAGACCCTGTTCGTGCGCAGCCTCCAGCAAAGCGGTGGCGTCCGCTTCGTCGGGCGGCGGCCCATCGGGCTGGGCGGCGATTTCGCGATCCTGACCGAGATCACCGAGTTCGAGGCGGCGATCGCCCCGGACGGGCAGACCGTGACCACGCGCGTCCGCTTCGTCGCCACGATCGTGCGCGAGGCCGACGCCCAGGTCGTGGCAAGCCGTGTCTTCGAAGTGGACGGCGTGGCTCCGTCGACCCAAACGATCGACGTGGTCGCGACCCTTGACCAGTCGATGGCGCGGCTGATGCCCGGCTTCGTGTCCTGGGCGATGGGTGTGGCCGGCGCGCGGGTGTCCTGAGCGCTATCGTCGCGGCGCGGGCCAGCCGCCGGCGTCGTCCTTCACCGCCTCCATCGAGACATGGGTCGATGTGGCCGCGACGTGGGGCAGGGCACTGATCACTTCGCCCAGCACCTCGCGGTAGGCGCGGATGTCGCGGGTGCGGACCTTCAGCAGATAGTCGAAGGCGCCGGCGATCATGTGGCACTGCTCGATCTCGGGCACCTTCGCGACGGCGGCGTTGAAGGCCCTGAGCGCGCTTTCGGTCGTGTCCTTGAGCCGCACCTCGACGAAGGCGATGTGGTCAAGGCCAAGGCGTGCGGGGTCAAGCACCGCGCGAAATCCGCGGATATAGCCGCGGGCCTGAAGCCGCTTCAGCCGGACCTGGCAGGGGCTCTTCGACAGACCCACGCGAAGGGCCAGATCGGCGACGGACATCCGGCCATCGGCCGCGAGTTCGCGCAGGATCGCGCGGTCGAAGCGGTCGATTTCACCGCCATCTTGCGTTTCAGAAGTCATCTGGCCTGCTCACGATCGCTTTTTCAGGTCAAGAGTATCACATCGCTACGAAACTCGGGCGATCGGATGGGCAAGTCAATGCTATGGTGGTTCCGTCGCCCTTCGCCGAGTATGCCATGACCACCGATCCTCTTCGCGCCCCGATCCATGCCCATCACACCGCCCGCGAGGCCGAGGTGCTTGACCGCCTTCTGGCCCACGCCCCCACCGCGGCCCTGCGGCAGGCGGCGACCGCCCGCGCGACCCGCCTGGTCGAGGCGATCCGCAACGACGGGCGCCCCGGTCTGATGGAGGTCTTTCTGGCCGAATACGGCCTTTCCACGCGGGAAGGCATCGCGCTGATGTGCCTGGCCGAGGCGCTGTTGCGCGTGCCCGACGCCGACACGATCGACGCGCTGATCGAGGACAAGATCGCGCCCTCCGACTGGGGCGTGCACCTGGGCAAGTCAAGCTCGTCGCTTGTCAACGCCTCGACCTGGGCGCTTTTGCTGACAGGCCGGGTGCTTCAGGATGGCGAGGGACTCGCCTCGGTGCTGAAGGGCGCTGTTCGTCGGCTGGGCGAGCCGGTCATCCGCACGGCCGTGGGACGCGCGATGAAAGAGATGGGCCGCCAGTTCGTTCTGGGCGAAACCATCGACGAGGCGCTGCGGCGCGGGCGCGAGAAGGCCGCGCGCGGCTATACCTTTAGCTACGACATGCTGGGCGAGGCGGCGCTTACCGCGCATGACGCGGACGCCTTCGACCGCGCGTATGCCGCCGCCATCGCGCGGCTTGCCGCGACCTGCGCGTCTTCGGACATCCGCGACAATCCCGGCATCTCGATCAAGCTGTCCGCGCTCCACCCCCGCTACGAAGAGGCGCAGCGCGCCCGGGTGATGGACGAACTTGTCCCGTGCGTTCTGGCCCTTGCCCGGCAGGCCGCCGCCGCGGGTATGGGCCTCAACATCGACGCCGAAGAGGCCGACCGCCTCGATTTGTCGCTCGACGTGATCGAGGCGGTGCTGGCCGACCCCACGCTGCAAGGCTGGGACGGCTTCGGCGTAGTGGTGCAGGCCTACGGCAAGCGGGCGCTTCCGGTGATCGAGTGGCTGCACGCGCTGGCCGCCCGCCTTGACCGGCGGATCATGGTGCGGCTCGTGAAGGGCGCCTACTGGGACAGCGAGATCAAGCGCGCCCAGGTCGAGGGGCTTGACGATTTTCCCGTCTTCACGCGCAAGGCCGCGACCGACGTGTCCTACCTTTGTTGCGCGGCGCGGCTTCTGGCGCTGTCCGACCGCATCTATCCGCAGTTCGCCACCCACAACGCCCATTCGGTCGCGGCGATCCTGGAGATGGCCGCCGATCCCCGCACCTTCGAATTCCAGCGCTTGCATGGCATGGGCGAGGTGCTGCACGATCAGGTCCTTGCGGCGAACGCGACGCGCTGCCGCATCTACGCCCCGGTCGGCGCGCATCGCGATCTGCTGGCCTATCTGGTCCGGCGTCTGCTCGAGAACGGCGCGAACTCGTCCTTCGTCAACCAGATCGTCGATGCCTCGGTGCCGGCGGCGACCGTGGCGGCCGATCCTTTCGACGTTCTTGCCAAGGCCGGGCCGAACCGAGCGGTCGTATCCCCGGCGGACCTCTTTGGTGCCGAGCGGCGCAATTCGCGCGGGGTCGACCTGCGCGACCGGGTGACGGTCGGGCGTCTCGACGCCGCGCGCCGCCCCTGGCGCGCGCACGTCTGGGAGGCGGGGCCGATCACCGTGGACGGCGCCAAGGGTGGCGGGGTGATCGAGGTGCGCAATCCCGCCGATCCTTCCGATCTTGTCGGCCGCCTGCGCGAGGCGACGGTGCAGGACGCCGCGCGTGCCGTCGCGGCGGCCCGGCCCTGGGACGAGGTCGACACCGCCGAGCGCGCCCGCGTTCTTGGCCGCGCCGCCGATCTTTACGAGGCCGCCCATGGCGAGGTTTTCGCCGTTCTCGCGCGCGAGGCCGGCAAGGTGCCGGCCGACGCCGTGTCCGAACTTCGCGAAGCGGTCGATTTCCTGCGCTACTACGCGGCGCGGGCCGCGCAGCTTGACGCCCCGGCGCGGGGCCGCGTCACCTGCATCTCGCCCTGGAACTTCCCGCTGGCGATCTTCACCGGGCAGATCGCCGCTGCACTGGCCGCCGGCAACGCGGTGCTGGCAAAACCGGCAGAGGCCACGTCGATCACCGCCGCGATCGCGGTGCGGCTTCTGCACGAGGCCGGCGTGCCGCGCCACGCGCTTCAGCTTCTGCCCGGCCGCGGCGCGGTGATCGGGACGGCACTGACGACGGATGCGATGGTCGACGGGGTCTGCTTCACCGGCTCGACCGTGACCGCTCAGAGGATCAACCGGTCAATGGCCGCGTCGATGGCCCCGACCGCGCCCCTGATCGCCGAGACAGGCGGGCTCAACGCGATGATCGTCGACAGCACGGCACTGCCCGAACAGGCGGTGCGCGACATCGTCACCTCGGCCTTCCGGTCGGCCGGGCAGCGCTGTTCGGCGCTGCGGATGCTGTATCTGCAGGAAGACGTCGCCCAGCCCTTCCTCAAGATGCTGTACGGCGCGATGGACGAGCTTTCGCTGGGCGATCCCTGGGACCTGTCCACAGACATCGGCCCCGTCATCTCGGCCGAGGCAAGGGCGGGGATCGAGGCGCACGTGGCGCAGGCCGCGCGCGAAGGGCGGGTCCTCAAGCGGCTGGCCACACCCCGGCAGGGCACCTTCGTCGCGCCCACCGTGATCCGTCTGTCGGGGATCGGCGCGCTCGAGCGCGAGGTCTTCGGGCCCGTTCTGCATGTCGCGACCTTCCGCTCGGACGAGCTTGACGCTGTGGTCGCGGCAATCAACGCCCGGGGCTATGGCCTGACCTTCGCGCTGCACAGCCGGATCGACGACCGGGTCGAGCAGGTCGCCGCGCGCGTGCGGGCCGGCAACATCTATATCAACCGCAACCAGATCGGCGCGGTGGTGGGCAGCCAGCCTTTCGGGGGAGAGGGGCTGTCCGGCACCGGCCCGAAGGCCGGTGGCCCGGCCTATCTGCACCGCTTCGTCCGACCCCCGGCGGCTGCGGCCGCCGTGCCGTCGGGTCAGCCGGTGTCCGCTGAAGCCTTACAGCGCGCCATCGCCGCGCTGGCCGGGCAGGGCGACCGCGTCACCGGGACGAAGAACCTTCCGGGGCCGACCGGCGAATCGAACCGGCTGACGACGCTTGGCCGGGGCGTGGTGCTGTGCCTTGGCCCCGGCGCCGATCGCGCCCGGGCACAGGCCCTTGAGGTGCGCGCGGCCGGGGCGGCGGCGCTGGCGATCGCGCCCGGGCTGGAGGGCGGCGAGGGGCTCGACGGCACGCTCGACCCTGCAATGCTCGCCACGCTTTCGGGGTTCGACGCGGTGGTCTGCGAAGCGCCGGACGAGGCGTTGCGCCCTCTGCGCCGGGCCCTGGCAGACCGCGATGGCGCGATCCTGCCGCTTCTGGCGGAAGCTGACTTCGCCCGCTGGGTCGTGATCGAACGGCACCTGTGCATCGATACCACCGCCTCGGGCGGCAACGCGGCGCTTCTTGCCTCGGCCGGGTGATGGCCAGGTCGCCTTGACCGGTGTCAATGCGCCGTCGCTGGCGCGGGCCCAAGGCTGACCAGGAAGCAGGACACCGGGACGGGGGGCCGCGATGGAACTGGACAGGTTCGCCGACCGGCGCGAGGCCGGACAGGAACTGGCCAAGCGGCTCGAGGCCTTTCGGGGCACCGACGCCGTGGTCTCGGCCCTGCCGCGCGGGGGCGTTCCGGTCGCCGCCGAGGTCGCGCGGGCGCTGGGGCTGCCGCTGACGCTGACGCTTGTGCGCAAGATCGGGGTGCCGCAACAGCCTGAACTTGCGGCAGCGGCGATCGCGGGGCCAGGGGGCGAACACCTGATCGAGAATCCCGCCGTCGTCCGCAGCGCCGGGCTTGACCGCGCGCAGATCGAGGCGCTGGCCGCCCGCGAACGCGGGGAACTTCTGCGGCGCGCCAAGCTCTATCTGTCGGGGCGGCCCGAGGTGCCGCTTCGTGGTCGGACGGTTCTGGTCGTCGACGACGGTCTGGCGACCGGGGCCACCATGGAGGCGGCGGTGGCCGCGCTGAAGGCCATAGGCGCGGCGCGCGTGATCGTCGCGGTGCCTGTCGGCGCCGCCGACACGGTCCAGCGTCTGGCCAGCAGCGCCGACGAGGTGGTCTGCCTCAGAACGCCGACGCACTTCTACGCCGTGGGGGCGCATTACCGCGATTTTCCGCAGACATCGGATGACGAGGTCGCACGGCTTCTCGACGAGGCCGGCCCCGCGGGCTGAACGCGCAGCGCAGAGCGCCGCCGTCTTTTGCCGAAGGGTCGATGCGAAGGCCCGTGCCCCGTGCGGGGCCGGCATCAGGGACGGGGACGAGGCGTGGAATGATGCCGTCGACACAAACATGTCCCGCTGCAGGGCGCCCCGGGGCCACTCAACCCCGGAGAGGTCCCCCGCACCGACACATGAACGTTAGGGCGGATTCGGCCCGGTCACATTGACGACGGTCATCCCTGGAGGCGCGCACGCCAAGGGATGCGCCGAGCGTGCTTGATCATGGTCAATGCGGGGCGCAAGATGACGGGAAAGAAGACAGGACATGTCCGGAAGGGGGCCGGTCCCGTCCGTCAGTCATGCCGGCGGGCGTCCCGTGGGCAGAAGGAGCGCCACATGAGCATCAAGACCATCGCCGTCTGCCTGACCACGATGCGCGAAGCCGACTGGCTTCTGCCCATCGCCTGCGATCTTGCGCGGTCGCGCGGCGCGCATCTCGTGGGCGTGCATCCAAGCGAGCCGATCATTCCCTATGTCGCGGCCACCGCCGGCATCGGCGCCTTGGCCGCGCCGCAGTTCCTTGACTGGCAGATCGAGGAGACCGAGGCGATCCGTGCCCGATTCCAGGACATTACCCGTGGCGACAGCTTCGTTGCGGAATGGCGCGAACAGGGCGCGGCCGATCTCGGGGCCGAGGACTTCCTTCTCGACAGCGTCCGTGCGGCCGATATCGTGCTGATGGGGCAGGTCGACAGTGACATGCCCCGGGCCGAGCATCTGCGTTATTTCGACGCCATCGTGCGGTCCTCGGGCCGTCCGCTGCTTCTTGTGCCCAAGGGGACCGACGCCGCCGCCCTGGGCCAGCGCATCGCGATCGGCTGGAGCGGGACGCGCGAGGCGACGCGTGCCGCGCACGACGCCCGCCTTCTGGCCCGGCCGGCCGCAAGCTTCGACATCGTCTTCGTCGCCCGCACCGGGTCGCGCGGCCGCGACGACAGCTGCCGCGAGGATATGGCCGCGGCCCTTGACCGCCAGGGGTTCAAGGCGAAGGTGACCGAAGCCGCCCGTGCGTCCGAGGAAACCGGCGAGCAGCTTCTTCGCATGGCCCGCGAAGGTGGGGCCGACATCCTTGCCGTCGGCGCCTATGGCCATTCGCTGGTCTATGATTTCGTCGTGGGCGCGGTCACGCGCAGGCTGTACGATCAGCCTGAACTGCCCGTGCTGTTCTCGCGCTGAGAGCGGCGCGCGGGCCGGAGAGACTTTGGCCCAAGGGACCACGGCCCGACCATGACCCGCATCGCGAACGAACGCGCCGCCCTTGCCGACAGCCTTTGGACGGCGACCGCCAATTCCGCACCCGCGCGCCCCGCGCTTGATCACGCGGCCGAGGCCGACGTGGCGATCGTCGGCGGCGGCTACACCGGGCTGTCGGCCGCGCTTCGTCTGGCCGAAGCCGGGCAGCGGGTAATCCTGCTTGAGGCCGAGACGCCGGGGTGGGGCGCCTCCGGGCGGAACGGGGGACAGGTCAACCCCGGCTTCAAGGACAGCCCCGACGAGATCGAGGCGCGCTTCGGCGATGGGCTTGGCAGGCGCATGGTGGCGCTGGCCGGCGAGGCCGGCGATCTGGTCTTCGACCTGATCGACCGGCACGGCATCGCCTGCGCGCCGCGGCGCACCGGCTGGATCCGTGCGGCGACCACGCCCAAGGCGCTTGCGAGCCTTGGCGATCTTGCCCGGCAGTGGCAGGCGCGGGGGGCGGAGGTCGAGCCGCTCGACCGCCGCGCCATCGCCGCGCTGACCGGCACCGAGGCCTATCTTGGCGGGCTGATCGACCGCCGCGGCGGCAATCTGCATCCGCTGAACTATGCGCTGGGGCTTGCGGCGGCCGCGGAACGCGCAGGCGCCCGGCTTCATGGGCAAAGCCGCGTCACCGCCCTGCACGCCAACGGCGAGGTCGTGACGGTCGAGACCGCGGCGGGCCGGGTGACGGCGCGGGCCGCGCTGATCTGCACCAATGCCTACACCGGCCGCCTTGCCGATCCGCTGGGCCGCAGCGTGCTGCCCGTGACGTCGATTCAGGTCGCGACCGAGCCCCTGGGCGACAACTTGGCGCAGTCCATCCTGCCCGACGGCCAGCAGGTCTCGGATTCGCGCCGGCTGCTTCTTTACTTCCGCAAGGATGCCGAAGGCCGATTCATCATGGGCGGACGCGGCGCGCTGGGCGAGGCGGGGACACGGGCCCGGCACCAGGCGCTGCGCGCCGCCTCGCTCAGGCTTTATCCGCACCTCAAGGACGTCCGCTGGACCCACGCCTGGGGCGGCGACGTTGCGCTGACCGCGTCGCATCGGCCGGGGCTGCACCGGCTGGCGCCGGGCGTGATGGCGGCGTTGGGCTACAACGGTCGCGGGGTGGCGATGGCGACCGCGATGGGACGGCTGCTGGCCGACTGGGCCCAGGGACGGCCCGAGGCCGACCTTGGATTTCCCGTGACCGAGGCCCGCACGATCCCGTTCCACCGTTTCCGGCGGCTTGGGCTCGGGCCCACGGTCGCGGCCTTCTCGGTTCTCGACCGGCTAGGCGTCTGACGCGCCGTCAGATGCTCTCGCCGCCGTCGATCACCAGCGCATGCCCGGTCATGAAGGACGACCGGTCCGAGGCGAGGAACACGATGCCTTCCGCGATTTCCTCGACCGTGCCGAACCGGCCCATCGGAATCGCGGTCGCGACATAGTCTTCAAGCCCCGCCCGTCCGCCCATCTGGATCTCGAAGCCGCGGTTGAAGGGCGTGTCCACGAAGCCCGGGCAAAGTGCGTTCACGCGGATGTTCTCGCGTGCGTAGTCAGCGGCGATCTGGCGGGTCATCGCCAGCACGGCGTGCTTCGTGGTGGCATAGGCGACCATCTCGCGGTCGTATTGCACGCCCGAATTCGACGAGGTGATGATGATGCTGCCGCCGCCCTGCCGGCGCATCGGCGCGATGGCGGCCTGGGCTGCCACGAAATGCGACCGCACGTTGAGCGCCCATGAGGCATCCATGTCCGCGACGCTGACCTGCTCGAGCGTCCCCTCGATCTGAAGACCCGCGTGCGAATGCAGCACGTCGAGCCGTCCGTGATGCGCCGCGGTCGCCTCGATCGCGCCGCGCAGGGCCGTGTCGTCGGTGACGTCGACGGTGATCGCCTCGGCCGCGTGGCCGTCGGCCCGGATCGCCGCCGCCACCGCTTGCGCGCCGGGCCCGTCCCTGTCGGTCACGACCACCGTTGCCCCTTCGCGTGCCAGCGCCCGCGCCCCGGCCGCCCCGATGCCCGAGGCCGCGCCGGTGACGAAGGCGACCTTGCCGGCAAGAAGCGATGCCTGAGCCTGCGCGTTCATCGGCATTACCGCCGTTGGCCGCGGCGCAGGATCAACTGCGCGGCGATCAGAAGGACAAGCGAGGCGACCATCACCATGGTCCCGATCGCATTGATCTCGGGCGTCACGCCGCGCCGGATCGAGGAAAACACGTAGATCGGAAGCGTCGTTTCCGAGCCGGCCACGAAGAAGGCGATGATGAAATCGTCGAAGCTGAAGGTGAAGCTAAGCAGGAATCCCGCCAGGATCGCCGGGGCGATCAGCGGCAGCGTGACCTGTCGGAAGGTGCCGAAGGGCGTGGCGTAAAGGTCGGCCGACGCCTCGGTCAGGGCCTGTTCCAGGCTGCCCAGCCGCGCCCGCACGATGATGATGACCAGCGCCATGGTGAACATCGTGTGAGCCGCGACGAGCGAGCCCACACCCATCGACAGCCGGGGCGGCGTTGCTGCGTCGGGCCAGAGCGAGGCAAGCCAGGGGTTGAGCCAGTCGAACACCGTCACCAGCGCGATCAGCGTGGCGATGCCGATCACGATCCCGGGGATCATCACGGCGATATAGATGACCGCGTCGAATAGGGTGCGCGCGGGCCCGCGGATGCCCTGCAGACCCACGGCAGCCAGCGTGCCCAGAACACTGGCCAGCATGGCCGACAGGAAAGCGACGGTCAGGCTGGTCTTCAGCGCCTCCATCACGAAGGGATTGGACAGCGCGCGACCATACCACTGGACCGAGAAGCCCGTGAACTCGCTGGCGTTGCGCCCCGCGCTGAAGCTGAACAGCGCGATGATCGCGATCGGGGCGTAGAGGAAAAGATAGACGCAGGCCGCGTAGATCCGCATGCGCCCCTCACATGATCGAGATGTCGTCGCGTCGCCCGCCCATGCGCCCGATCAGGCGCATGTAGACGGTCACCGTGACCAGCATGATGACGATCAGCGTCACCGCAACGGCCGAGCCGAAGGCCCAGTTGCGCGACTGAAGGAAAAGATCGACCAGCGCGTTGCCGACGAAGAACACCTTGCCGCCGCCCAGAAGCGCGGGGATCAGGAACTCGCCCATCAGCAGGATGAAGACCAGCATGCAGCCGGTCGCCACGCCCGGAATCGACAGGGGCAGGGTGACCTGCCGGAAGGTCGCGAAAGGCCGCGCCCCAAGGTCGGACGAGGCTTCGAGCAGGCGCTTGTCCAGCCGCTCGAGGCTGACGTAGATCGGAAAGACCATCAGCGGCAGGTAGCCGTAGACGATGCCCACGAGCACCGCGAAGGGCGTGTTGATTAGCCGGACGTCGGCGATCCCGACGCTTTCCAGCAGCGCCGGAATCCCGCGCCCGCCCAGGATGAAGATCCAGGCGTAGCTGCGGATCAGGATGCTGGTCCAGAACGGCACGATGACCAGCACCAGAAGCAGCGTCTTCCAGCGCGGATCGGTGCGCACCGCCAGCTGGTAGGCCAGCGGATAGGCGATGATCAGCGCCGCCAGCGTGCCGAGCGGCGCAAGGATCAGCGTGTTCTTGAAGGCGGTGAAACGGGCGGGAAGGTTCGCGTATTGCTCGAAGGTGAAGGCGGGGACATAGCCGCCCGCCGGCCCCCGCTCTCCGAAGCTGAAGACGAAGACGACGGCAAGGGGAAGGACCAGCATCACCAGAAGCCAGGCGGCGGCGGGCGCCACCAGAAGCCAGTTCCGTTCGCGCTGGGTCACGGTGCCGGTCCTTCCCCGTTCGTCTCAGGCCGACTTGAACCGCGCCATCAGCTCGGCGCGGTTGGGATCGGTCAGCGTCACCGCCGCGCCGAATTCAAGCGCATCGAGCAGATCCTGTGCCGGATAGAGGATCGGATCCTCGAGGATCTCGGGCGGCAGAAGCGCGTTGGTCCGGCTGTCGGCCACGGGATAGCCGTGGGCGAGCACCTCGCGCGCGTTGACCTCGGGGTCGAGCAGGAAGTTGATCAGCGCGTAGGCCGCGTCGCGGTGCGGCGCGCCCTTCGGGATCGCGTAGAAGTCGCTCCAGAGCTCGCCGCCCTCGCGTCCCAGGATATAGGCGATCTCGGGGATGTCGGTGTTAAGCTGTTTGCCGTCGCCGGTCCAGCAGATCGTCATCCAGGCGTCGCCGCTGCGCATCGAGGGCTGGTAGTCCGACGAGATCGCGAAGAGGTGCGGCTTGACCTCGATCAGCAGTCGCTCGGCGTCGGCAAGCTCGGCCGGGTCGACCGAGTTGAATGAATAGCCGAAGTATTTCAGCGCGTTGCCGATGGTTGTCAGCTGGTAGTCATGCACCATCGTCCGGCCCGAGAAATCCTCCTTCGTGCGGTCAAAGAAGTCCTTCCAGGTGGTCAGGGGGGTGCCGCCGTCATGGGCGGTGTTCACCGCGAAGCCCGTGGTGCCCCAGTTCTTCGGCACGGCATAGAGAACGCCGTCGACGCTGCCCGCATCCGAGAAGCGCGCCTCGAAGGCCGCCGCGTCGTAGTTCGGCAGTTTCGAGACGTCGAGCGGTTCGATCAGGTCTTCGGCGACATAGGTCGTGATGGTGTAGTTCGTGGGCACGAACACGTCCCAGCCGCTGCCGCCGGCCTGAAGCTTGGCCAGCATCTCTTCGTTCGAGCCGAAGACATTGACCTGCACGAAGGCGCCAAGCTGTTCGGTGAACATGTCGAAGTTCGCCGGGTCGTGGTAGTTGGGCCAGGTCGCCAGCACCACACGGTCGCCGATGTCCTGGGCGAAGGCGGGACGGGGGCGCAGGCCCGGCATCGCGGCGCCAAGAACCGCGGTTGCCGTGCCAAGGCCGGTCACGCCAAGGAAGTGCCGGCGCGTCACCGACCCTTTCTGGTAGCGGCGGAGTTCTTCCATGAACTTCCGCTTCGAGATGTGGCCGTCGTCTTTCATTGGGTCATCTCCCTGTTGCTTGGGTCTTCCGGTCAGTCCTGTTTCAGGATCAGCGCCGCGTCGCCGGTCCAGCCGATGAAGGCGCGATCGCCCACCGCAAAGGCCTGCGCGCCGATTTCCGCCTGGCGCGGGGCCAGGACGATCACGTTTCCTAGGGTGTCGTGCCGCACCAAGTATTCGGTGTGCTCGCCCAGAAAGATCCGGTTCTGCACCGTGACCGCAAGCCGGCCGTCGCCGCCGTCGCGCGACAGGCGGATCTGCTCGGGCCGCAGGCTGGCGCTGGCGCCCGCGCCTTCGGACAGGCCCGCGGCCAGGCGCCCCTCGATCGTCAGTCCGCCCTCAAGCGTGATCGTGGCCCGGTTGCCCCGAACCGCGGCGATGCGCCCGTCGAAGAAGTTCGACGTTCCGACGAAATCCGCGACATAGCGGGATGCCGGTTGGTCGTAGAGGTCCTGCGGGCTTCCCACCTGCACGATCCGGCCCGCGCGCATCACGCAGATCCGGTCGCTCAGCGACAGCGCCTCTTCCTGGTCGTGGGTGACCAGGACGAAGGTGATGCCAAGCTGGCGCTGCAGGTCCTGAAGCTCGATCTGCATCTCCTTGCGCAGCTTGCGGTCAAGCGCGGCCAGCGGTTCGTCCAGAAGCAGAAGCTTGGGTTCGTTCACGATGGCGCGCGCCAGCGCGACGCGTTGCTGCTGGCCGCCCGACATCTCCCAGATGCGGCGTTTCTCGTAGCCCGACAGCCGCACGATCTCGAGGGTGCGGGCGACCTTCGCGGCGACCTCGCGCGCGGCGGGGCGCGGGTGACGCTGGCGCAGGCCGTAGCCGATGTTGTCGGCCACGTTCAGGTGCGGGAAAAGCGCGTAGCTCTGGAAGACCATGTTGACCGGGCGGCGATAGGGTTCGAGGCGGTTCACGACCTCACCGTCGATCAGCACTTCGCCCGCGGTCGGCGTCTCGAAGCCGGCAAGCATCCGCAGCGCGGTGGTCTTGCCGCAGCCGGACGGGCCGAGGAACGACAGGAATTCGCCTTCGGCGATGCGCAGGTTGAGGTCCCGGGCGGCCAGCACCTCGCCAAAGGATTTCGACACGCCGCGCAGTTCGGCGACGATGCGCCGGCCTTCGGGGGCGTCGGTCGCCGGATAGTCCCCGACAAGGCTGTCTGGCGGCATCTGCATCGATCAGACTCATATTGCGCGACAGGGCTATTTCAGGAAGAGTTGCCCTGACTTGTAAATATGCCTTTTTAAGTATCCGTTTGCGCATAGCCGCAGCCGGAGGCAAGGCGGCTAGGGAGGCCGAGGGGATGAGCTGGTATGACGCCGCAGGGGCGATCGTCGAGGCAATCGGCACCCCCGCCTTCCCGCAGGCGCTGGCGCGTGGGCTGCGGGACATCGCGCCTTACGACTTCACGGTCGTCTTCGGATATGTCGGTTCGGCGCGCCCGCTCGATCTTTACGATGACTTCCCCGAAGATCGCCGCCGCCTGCATGTCGAGCAGTATCAGGAAGGTCCCTACCTGCTTGATCCCTTCTTTCTTGCCAGCCTGGGGCGCCTGACGCCCGGCCTTTGGCGGTTGTCGGAAATCGCGCCCGACCGCTTCTATCAGGGCGAGTATTACCGCAACTACTACGCCCAGACCGGGCTGGCCGAAGAGGTGGGGTTCCTGATCGCGGTGAACGGCCGGCTACGGATCGTGCTGTCGCTCATGCGCAAGGAAAAGCGCTTTTCGAATGCCGAGATCCGGGCGCTGAAGGCGGTCTGGCCGGTGATCGACGCCGCCTGCCGCAAGCACTGGCAGGAGGTCGCCCTGCACGAAACGGCGGCCGAACCCGCGATCGAGGAGCGTGTCGAACAGGCCTTTCGCAGCATCGGCGAGGGGATTTTGACCCCGCGCGAACGGCAGGTCGTCGAACTGACCCTGCGTGGCCATTCCGCCGAGGCGATCGGCGGCATGCTCGGGATTTCCCCCGGAACGGTGCGCATCCACCGCCGCAACATCTATTCGAAGCTTCGGATTGGCTCGCAGGGCGAGCTTTTCTCGGCGTTCCTTGCCGCCATGGTCGGCACGCAGGACGGCGGCGCTGCGGCCTGAGGGATCGGCCACTGGCCCGGCCGCGGCTCGTGGCTAGGCCGCGGCGGCAGGTATCCGGAAGCTGATCGCCTCGGCGACATGCGCGCGGCCTACGCGGTCGGCGCCGTCGAGGTCGGCGATGGTGCGGGCCACGCGCATGACGCGATGATAGCCGCGTGCCGACAGGCCAAAGCGCTCGGCGGCGCGGGCAAGGAAGGCGCGGCCCTCGTCATCGGGGGCGGCCACCTGTTCCAGCAGCGCCCCCTCGGCATCGGCGTTGACGCGGGCATCGCCGGTGCCGTCGAAGCGCCGGGCCTGTCTGTCGCGCGCGGCGGCGACGCGGGCGGCGACGGCGGCGCTGGTCTCGCCATCGGCGGGAATGTCGAGATCGCGGTAGGACACGGGCGGCACGTCGACCCGCAGGTCGAAACGGTCCATCAGCGGGCCCGAGATCCGGCCCATGTAATCTTCGCCGCACAGGGGCGCCCGTCCGCAGGCGCGGCCCGGATCGGTCAGGTGGCCGCATTTGCAGGGGTTGGCGGCGGCGACCAGCATGAAGCGACAGGGATAGCGCACGTGGGCGTTGGCGCGGGCCACGACGACGTCGCCTGTCTCGATCGGCTGGCGCAGCGTCTCCAGCACGCCCCGTGGGTATTCGGGGAACTCGTCCAGAAACAGGACGCCGTTGTGCGCCAGGCTGATCTCGCCCGGTTTTGCGCCCTTCCCGCCGCCCACGATCGCGGCCATCGACGCGGTGTGATGCGGCTGGCGGAAGGGGCGGCTGCGCGAGATGCCGCCTTCGTCGAGAAGTCCGCAAAGCGAGTGGATCATCGAGGTTTCCAGCGCCTCGGCCGCGCTCAGCGGCGGCAGGATGCCGGGCAGGCGTGCGGCCAGCATCGACTTGCCCGACCCCGGCGTGCCGACAAGCAGCAGGTGATGCCGCCCGGCCGCCGCGATCTCGAGCGCGCGCTTGGCGCGTTCCTGCCCCTTCACGTCACGCAGGTCGCGGACCAGGGGATCGACGCGCACTTCGCCCGGCGTGGCCGGCGCCAGTGGTGCGCGGCCGGTCAGATGGGCCACCATCTCGGCCAGGGACGGCGCGCCCACGACCTTGGTCGCGTCGACCCAGGCGGCCTCGGCGCCGCAGCCCTTGGGGCACAGCAGCGTCCGGCCGCTTTCCGCCGCCGCGACCGCCGCCGGAAGCGCCCCCGCGACCTGCACGAGCGAGCCGTCAAGCGACAGCTCGCCCAGCGCCACAGCGCCTTCGACGTCGTCCGCCGGCACGACGTCGATCGCCGCCAGAAGCGCCAGCGCGATCGGCAGGTCGAAGTGCGACCCTTCCTTCGGCAGATCGGCCGGTGACAGGTTGATCGTGATGCGCCGCGCGGGCAGGGCGATCGCCATCGCGGTCAGCGCTGCGCGCACGCGCTCGCGTGCTTCGGAGACCGCCTTGTCGGGGAGCCCTACGATCGAGAAGGCCGGCACGCCGGGCGCCACGGCGCACTGGACCTCGACAAGACGCGCCTCGATCCCCTCGAATGCCACGGTATAGGCGCGCGCGACCATGCGAGATCCCGGAAACGTTGCTGAAAACCATGCAGGACCGGGCTACGGCAGCGCTGGTTTAGGAATGGTTAACGAAGCGTGGAGAAGCTGCGGTGGCGGACGCAAGAGTAACGATTTTGTCATCTTTCCTGTGATCCGGCCGGGCGGTGACCACGTAACAATCTGCGTCACACAAGATGAAGACCGCAAGATTTGGTCACCAAGAAACCGGGGAGTTTTTGAATGGCACTCGACGGGTTTTCGGATCAGACGCTGTCGCGGCGCGCGATGCAGGCAGAACTGCTCGACGCCGAGACCGAACTCAGACTTGCCTACGCCTGGCGCGATCATCGCGACGAGGAAGCGCTGCACCGGCTGGTCACCGCCTACATGCGGCTTGCAATCTCGATGGCCTCGAAGTTTCGCCGCTATGGCGCGCCGATGAACGACCTCATCCAGGAGGCGGGGCTTGGCCTGATGAAGGCCGCCGACAAGTTCGACCCCGACCGCGGCGTGCGCTTTTCGACCTATGCCGTCTGGTGGATCAAGGCCTCGATTCAGGACTACGTGATGCGCAACTGGTCGATGGTGCGGACCGGCTCGACGTCGTCGCAGAAGTCGCTGTTCTTTAACATGCGGCGCGTGCAGGCCCGGCTCGAGCGCGAAGCCGTGGCCGCCGGCGAGACGCTGGACCGCCACCAACTGCGCCAGATGATCGCGACCGAGGTGGGTGTGCCGCTTCACGACGTCGAGATGATGGAGGGTCGGCTCGCCGGGTCGGACTTCTCGCTCAACGCCACGCAGTCGACCGACGACGAGGGGCGCGAGTGGATCGACACGCTTGAGGACGAGAACGCCCAGCAATCTGCCGCGGTCGAGCATCGCAAGGACATCGACACGCTGCGCGGCTGGCTTGTCACGGCGATGTCCGGCCTGAATGAGCGTGAACGCTTCATCGTGCGCGAACGCAAGCTGCGCGACGACCCGCGCACGCTGGAAAGCCTGGGCGATGAGCTTGGGCTGTCGAAAGAGCGGGTGCGCCAGCTTGAGGCCGCCGCGTTCGGCAAGATGCGCAAGAGCCTTGAATCGCAGTCCAGCGAGGTTCACCAGTTCTTCGCATGATCCGCGCCGCCCTCGGCCCGACCGCAGGTGCCGTCCTTTGGGCGGCACTTTCGGCGTCGGGGTCCGAGGCGGTCGAGATCGACGCGACCGGGCTTTACGACCTGCCCCCCGCCGACATCGTTGTGCTGGGCGAGGTGCACGACAACCCCGTCCACCATGCCCATCAGGCGATCGCGGTCGAAGCCATCGCACCCCGCGCCATCGTATTCGAGATGCTGAGCCCTGATCAGGCCGGGCGCATCACGCCGGCGCTTCTGGCCTCGGAACCGGCGCTTGGCGCGGTGCTGGGCTGGGACGCAGCGGGTTGGCCCGATTTCGGCATGTATTACCCGGTGTTCCTGGCCGCGCGCGGGGCCGCGTTCCGGGGCGGAACCGAAACCGTCGCGGCGGCGCGTCAAGCGGTGCGCGACGGGGCGGCGGCCGTCTTCGGAGAGGGGGCGGAGGCCTTCGCCCTGGACCGTCCGCTGCCCGAGGTCGAGCGCGCCCTCCGCATCGAGGAGCAGCGGGTCGCCCATTGCGACGCGCTGCCCGACGATCTTCTGCCCGGCATGGTCGAGGCGCAGCGCCTGCGCGATGCCTGGTTGGCGCGCGCGACGCTCGCCGCCCACGCCGAGACCGGCGGACCGGTTGTGGTGATCACCGGAAACGGCCATGCCCGGACCGACTGGGGGGTACCGGCGCTGCTGGCTGCGGCGGCACCCGGCCTTTCGGTCCTGTCGGTCGGGCAGTACGAAGAGGCCGCCGACGCCGCGCCGCCTTTCGACCTCTGGCTTGTGACCGAGGCCGCCGCGCGCGCGGACCCCTGCAAGGACCTGCGCCCCTAGCGCCGCGCTTGCGGTTGCGGCCCATGGCCCGTAGGACTTGGGGCGCGACAGGCGCGAGGGGTGCCCATGCTGGCAGGCAGACGCATACTTCTGATCATCGGCGGCGGGATCGCCGCCTACAAGGCGCTTGACCTGATCCGGCGGCTGAAGGAGCAGGGGGCGGCCGTCACCCCGGTTCTGACCCGCGCCGCGCAGGAATTCGTCACGCCGCTGTCGGCGTCGGCACTGGCGGGCGAGAAGGTCTATACCGATCTCTTCGACTTGACCGACGAGGCCGAGATGGGCCATATCGAGCTTTCCCGCGCCGCCGATCTTCTGGTCGTGGCGCCGGCCACGGCCGATCTCATGGCGAAGATGGCGGGCGGGCATGCCGACGACCTGGCCTCGACGCTGCTGATGGCGACCGACAAGCGCGTGCTGATCGCACCCGCGATGAACGTCCGCATGTGGGAGCATCCCGCCACGGCGCGAAACCTTGCGACCCTTCTGGCCGACGGCGTTCTGACGGTGGGGCCGAACGAAGGCGACATGGCCTGCGGCGAATTCGGCTTCGGACGCATGGCAGAACCGGCCGAGATCGTCGCGGCCGCCGCCGCTGGGCTGGGCGAAGGGCCGCTGAAGGGCCGGCACCTCATCGTCACGTCGGGCCCGACGCATGAACCCATCGACCCGGTGCGCTTCATCGCCAACCGGTCGTCCGGGGCGCAGGGCGCTGCGATCGCCGAGGCGCTGGCGAATCTGGGCGCGCGTGTAAGCTTCGTCACCGGTCCGGCCGAGGCGGCGATGCCGCGCGGCGCGACCGTGATCCGGGTGGAAACCGCGCAAGAGATGCTTGACGCCGTCACCGCCGCGCTTCCCGCCGATGCCGCGGTGTTCGCCGCCGCCGTGGCGGACTGGCGCGTCGACGGGGCGCAGGCCGGCAAGATCAAGAAGACGGCCAAGGGCGGCGTGCCCGAGCTTCGCCTTGTCGAGAACCCCGACATCCTTGCCACCGTCGCGCGGATGCCGACGGGCCGCCCCGCTTTGGTGGTGGGCTTCGCCGCCGAGACCGACGACGTCATCGCCAACGCCACGGCGAAACGAGCGCGCAAGGGGTGCGACTGGATCGTCGCCAACGACGTCAGCGCCGGCACCGGCATCATGGGCGGGACCGAGAACGCGGTCACGCTGATCCATGCCGAGGGCTCCGAGACCTGGCCGAGGCTGTCGAAGGCGGAGGTCGGCCGAAGGCTTGCCGCGCGGATCGCCGCACACCTGACGGCGGGCGCATGAGCGTCACGGTCGGCCTTTTCCGGGACGCAGACGCCGACGCCGAGGTGCCGCTGCCCGACTATGCCACACCGGGATCGGCCGGCGCGGACATCCGCGCGAACCTGCCCCAGCCGCTGCGCGACACCGGCCTTGTCCTTCAGCCGATGGAGCGGCGGATCGTGCCCACCGGGCTTCGCGTGGTGATCCCCGACGGGTTCGAGATCCAGATCCGCCCGCGCTCGGGCCTGGCCCTGAAGCACGGCATCACGCTTCCGAATACGCCGGGCACCATCGACAGCGACTATCGCGGCCCGCTGGGTGTGCTTCTCGTCAATCTGGGGGCCGAGCCCTATGTCGTCGCCCATGGCGAACGGATTGCACAGATGATCGTGGCCCCGGTGGTGCAGGCACGGTTTGCGCTGGTCGAGACGCTGGACGAAACCGGACGCGGCGACGGCGGTTTCGGATCGACCGGGCGTCACTGATGGTTCTCTTCCTCGCGCTGGTCGCCGGGATCTGGATGCTTGGCCACTATGCCAAGGCCCCGACATCCGCTCGCTGGCTGATGATCTGCCTGCTTTACGTGGCGGTTCTTGGCGTTCAGGTGGCCTTGCCCGAAGCAAACCCCCTGCGCGCCGCGCTGGGTGGCAGCCGTGGCGAATGGCTGGCGCTTGGCCTTCTGGGGCTGGCCGTCTGGGTCTATCGGCTGGGCCTTGGCAAGTTGCGCGACAGGGTGCGCCCCGAAAACCGCCCGAAGGCCGGGCCGGGAAGCGCCGGGGGAAGTGCCCGGGGAAGCGCAGGGGGGACCGCCGACCGGGCATCCGCCGAGACCGGGGTCGAGCGCTACGCCCGCCACATCGTCCTGCGCGAGATCGGCGGCCCGGGCCAGAAGTGCCTGCGCGAGGCACGGGTGCTGGTGATCGGGGCAGGGGGGCTGGGCTCGCCCGTCCTGCAATACCTTGGCGCGGCTGGTGTCGGGACCCTCGGCGTGATCGACGACGACGTGGTCGAGGTGGCCAACCTGCAGCGGCAGGTGATCCACAGCGATGCGCGGCGGGGCCTGCCCAAGGTATTTTCCGCGAAGGCGGCCGTCGAGGGCCAGAACCCGCTGGTCACGGTCCGCCCCTACAACCGTCGCTTCACCGAAGAGATCGCCACCGATCTGTTCGACGACTACGATCTGATCGTCGAGGGCACGGACGACATCGCGACGAAATACCTTGCCAACCGTGCGGCCTTCGCCGCGAGAAAGCCGCTGATCTTCGGCGCGCTCTCCCAGTGGGAGGGGCAGGTGTCTCTCTTCGATCCTGTCCGAGGCGGCCCCTGCTATGCTTGCCTTTTCCCGGTGCCGACCGCCGCCGGCGTCGCGCCAAGCTGCGCCGAGGGCGGCGTGCTGGGGCCGCTGCCGGGGATCGTCGGCACGATCATGGCGGCCGAAGCCGTCAAGCAGGTCACCGGCGCGGGACACACGCTGCACGGGCGCGTGCTGGTTTTCGATGCACTCCACGCCGAGGCACGCACCATGACGCTGCGACCGCGGCCCGAATGCCCGGTCTGCGGCGGCTGATCTTGCGCCCGGCGCGGCGCAGCGCATACTCACGCGAACAATCCAGCAGGGAGAACCCGATGAAACTTCTGAATGTGCTGGCCGCCGTCGCGGCCACGGTCTGGGCGACCGGCGCCATGGCCGCCGGCCATCTGCCCGATCTGGGCGGACGCGAGGTGGTGGTGGTGACCGAAAACGCCTATCCGCCGCTCCAGTTCGTCGACCCGATCACGGGCGAGGCGATCGGCTGGGAATACGACGCGATGGCCGAAATCGCCAAGCGGCTGAACATCACCGTCACCTACGAGAACATCAGCTGGGATGCGATGATCGCCGCCGTGAGCGAGGGTCAGTTCGACATGGGCATGACCGGCATCACCATCCGCGAGGATCGGGCCGAGGTCGTCGACTTCTCCGATCCCTACATGCGGTCGGAAATGGTGATGATGGTGCGCGGCGACGAGGACCGCTTCTCGAACGCGGCCGAGTTCGCCGCCGACGCCGACCTTCTGGTCGCCGCGCAGCCCGGCACGACCCCGTTCTATGTCGCGGTCTACGATGTGCTTGACGGCGACGAGGCGAACCCGCGCATCAAGCTGTTTGAGACCTTCGGCGCGGGCGTTCAGGCGCTGCGTGCGGGCGATGTCGACCTGGTCCTGACCGACGGCACCGCCGGCGAGGGCTATGTCGCCGCGTCGAACGGCGCGCTCAAGATCGTGGGCGAAAAGCTTGGGACCGAGGATTTCGGCTTCATCTTCCCGAAGGGCTCGGACCTGGTCGGGCCGATGAACGCGGCGATCCAGTCGATGAAGGATGACGGCACGATCGACGCGCTGAACAAGCGCTGGTTCCTCGACTTCAAGGTCGGCGGCTGACCGGCGGGCGCGCCGCGCCGCAGCGTCCATCGCTGATTGACCCCTGCCGGGGCGGCCGACCTTGGCCGCCCCGTTGCCCGACCGCAAGGACCATGCCCGCGTGACACCAACACCTCCAGACGACAGGGACTTTCCCTGGTGGCTTGTCGTCGCCGCGGCGCTGGCGGCCTATCTGCTTTACGAGGTGATCGCCAACGACATCTACCGACAGGTGCTTCAGACCCTGTCGAAGGGCATCGGGATCACCATCTTCGTCACGCTCGTGGCCTTCACGCTGGCCTCGGCGTTGGGGCTTCTGCTCGCGGTGGCCTGCCTGTCGCGGCACATTGCGCTGCGCCAGCTTGCGCGCTTCTACATCGAGATCGTCCGCGGCGTCCCGATCGTCGTCCTTCTGCTTTACGTGGCCTTCGTCCTTGCGCCCGCGATGGTGGCTTTCTGGAACTGGATCGCGACGGGTCTTGGCTTCGATCCGATCCGCACCCGCGACTTCACCCTTCTGTGGCGCGCCATCATCGCGCTGACCATCGCCTATTCGGCCTTCATTGCCGAGGTTTTTCGCGCCGGTCTGCAGTCGGTGGACAAGGGCCAGATCGAGGCTGGCGAGGCGCTGGGCCTGAACGGCTGGCAGCGCTTCCGCCTGATCGTCTTTCCGCAAGCCTTCCGCACGATCCTGCCGCCGCTTGGCAACGACTTCATCGCCATGGTCAAGGACAGCTCACTTGTCTCGGTGCTGGGCGTTCTTGACATCACCCAGTTGGGCAAGGTGACGGCAGCGGGCAATTTCCGCTACTTCGAGACCTACAACGTCGTCGCGCTGATCTATCTCATCATGACGGTGTCGCTGTCGCTTGTTCTGCGCCGTCTTGAACGCCGGCTGCGGCGTGTCCCCGGACAGAATGGCTGACACTCCACTGGTAGCCGGCGCGGGCAGGAACTAAGTCCGGATCAAGCCACCGAAAGGCATCGTCATGACCAACCCGCTTCTCGCCGACTGGACCACAGATTTCGCCCTGCCGCCCTTCGCGGACATTCGTGACGCGCATTTTGCGCCGGCGTTCGAGGCCGCGCTGGACGAGGCGCGGGCCAATATTCGCGCAATTGCCGAGACCCCCGAAGCGCCGACCTTCGCCAACACCATCGAGGCTCTGGAAGAGGCCGACGCGACGCTCAATCGCGTGCTGGGCGTGTTCTACAACGTCGCGGGGTCGGATTCGAACCCCGAGCGTGAGGCGCTGATGCGCGCCTTCTCGCCCCGGCTTGCGGCTTATGGGTCAGAGATCACCCAGAACCGCCCCTTGTTCGAGCGGATCGAGGCGCTCTGGCAGGCGCGCGACACGCTTGACCTGACGCCCGAACAGGCGCGCGTGCTGATGCTGACGCGACGGGGCTTCGTCCGCGCCGGGGCCGAGCTGGACGGCGAGGCGCGCGACCGTCTCGCCGCGGTCAAGGAACGCCTTGCCGTTCTTGGGACCGAGTTCACGCAGAATCTTCTTGCCGACGAACGCGAATGGTTCATGGCGCTGTCCGAGGTCGATCTTGACGGGCTGCCCGATTTCGTCGTCTCGGCCGCGCGCGCGGCTGGCGCGGAAAAGGGGCTGGATGGTCCGGTCGTCACGCTGTCGCGGTCGCTCATCGTGCCCTTCCTGCAGTTCTCGCCGCGCCGGGACCTGCGGAAGAAGGCCTACGAGGCCTGGGTCGCCCGCGGCGCGAATGGGAACGGCAACGACAACCGCGCCATCGCCGCCGAGATCCTGAAGCTGCGCGACGAGCGCGCGCGCCTTTTGGGATACGACACTTTCGCCGCCTACAAGCTTGAAACCGAAATGGCGAAGACACCCGCCGCCGTGCGGGATCTTCTGATGCAGGTCTGGACCCCGGCGAAGGCCGCGGCGCTGGCCGATGCGGCGGTGCTTGAAGGGATGCTGCGATCGGACGGGATCGACGGACCTTTGGAACCGTGGGACTGGCGCTTCTACGCCGAGAGGCGGCGCAAGGCGGAACACGACCTCGACGAGGCCGCGCTGAAGCCGTTCTTCCAGCTCGACCGGATGATTGAAGCCTCCTTCGCCTGTGCGTCCCGGCTTTTCGGGCTTCAGTTCCGGCCGCTCGACGCAGAGCTTTACCATCCCGACGCCCGCGCCTGGGAAGTGACGCGGGACGGCGAGCATGTCGCCGTCTTCATCGGCGACTACTTCGCCCGCGGTTCGAAGCGGTCCGGGGCCTGGTGTTCGGCGATGCGCCAGCAAAAGCGCTTGGGCGGCGAGACCCGGCCCATCGTCGTGAACGTCTGCAACTTCGCCAAGGGCGATCCCGCGCTTCTGTCCTATGACGACGCGCGGACGCTGTTTCACGAATTCGGACACGCCCTGCACCAGATGCTGAGCGACGTGACCTACGAATCGATCTCGGGGACGTCGGTCGCCCGTGATTTCGTCGAACTGCCCAGCCAGCTTTACGAACACTGGCTGGACGTGCCCGATGTGCTGGCCGAATTCGCGACGCATGCCACGACGGGCGAGGCGATGCCGCGCGACCTTCTTGACCGTCTTCTGGCGGCCGCGACCTATGACATGGGGTTCCAGACGGTCGAATACGTGGCCTCGGCCCTGGTCGACCTGGCCTTCCACGACGGGCCGGCGCCCGCCGATCCGATCCAGCGCGAGGCCGAGGTGCTGGCCGAGCTCGGCATGCCGCGCGCAATCCGGATGCGTCACGCCACACCGCATTTCGCACATGTCTTCTCGGGCGACGGCTATTCGTCGGGCTACTACAGCTACATGTGGTCCGAGGTGATGGACGCTGACGCCTTCGCCGCCTTCGAAGAGGCCGGCGATCCCTTCGACGCCGACCTCGCGAGGAAGCTCGAAACCCACATCCTGTCGTCCGGCGGTTCGGACGAGGCCGAAGACCTTTACACCGCCTTCCGCGGGCGGATGCCTGGGGTCGAGGCGCTGCTCAGGGGGCGGGGGCTTCTCGACGCGGCGTGACGCGCGACGGGTCTTCGGGGTGCGGCTGCACGCCGACCGGGTCCTTGTGGATGATCACGTCGGCTTGCGGGAATTCCTTCAGGATCGCCCGGCGCAGCGCCGCGCCGATGGCGTGCGCCTCGTCCAGCGACTGCGCGCCATCAAGCTCGATGTGCATGTTCACGAAGACGCGGCTTCCGGCGGTCCGGGTCTTCAGGTCGTGATAGCCGTGGACCCCGGGCCAGTCGTCCGCGATCGCCTCGATCCGCGCGATCATGGCGGGTTCGGCGCGGCGGTCCATCAGCGCGTCCCAGGCCCCCTTGCCGATGCGCAGAGCGCCCACCGCCAGCATCGCCGCCGCGCCCATGGCCACCACGCTATCGATCTGCACCAGCCCGAAGCGCGCCGACGCCCAAAGCGAAACGATCGCTCCGATGTTGGGAAGAAGGTCGCCCAGATAGTGCAGCGAATCGGCCTTCACCACGCGGCTTCCGGTGCGGGCGGCGACCCGTCGTTGCCAGACCACCAGCGCCAGCGTCAGCAGGATCGAGGCCGCCATGACGATCATGCCGCGCCCTTCCGACCGAAGCTCGGTCGGGGTGTCGGCCAGAAGCCGGGCCGCCGCCGCCCAACCGATCACGCCCGCGGACACAAGGATGAAGATCGACTGGCCCAGCGCGGCAAGATCCTCGGCCGAGGTGTGGCCGAAGGCGTGGTCCTCGTCCGGCGGCCGCGCGGCGTAAAGGATCGCGGCAAGCCCGCCCAGCGACATCATCAGGTCCATGGCGCTGTCGGCTAGGCTTGCGGCAATGGACAGCGCGCCGGTTTCCGCCAGCGCCCACAGCTTCAGCGCCACCAGCACCAGCGCCACGGCCACCGAGGCGGCGCCGGCCGAGATGTTCAATCGCGTCGCGTTCGTCACGCCGGCAGGTCCTGGAACGTCGTTGAGCCTGGTCGGACCCTAGCTCAGGCCGGCGGCGGACGGAACCGGGGCTATTCGCGGATTTCGTCCGGCTCGACGCCCCAAAGCGCGGCCTTCTCGATCCAGCCGCGCTGGCCTCCGGCGCTGATCCGGCACCACTCGGCGTTGCATTCGCCAAGCTGCGCGACGACGCCCGCCTCGGCATAGGCGTTGACCGGGGCCTGCGGGTCGGGCTTGACGTGCAGCGCCGCCAGATCGCGGTCGACGATCACCGTCCGGTTGCCCGACAGAAGCGAGTAATGCACCCAGCCGCCCTGTCCGTCGCGATCCTGCACGCGGCGCCAGTGGCCGAATTCGCCGGTGATCTGCAGCGGCATGTCGCGGCGCAGGAACACCCAGTCGATCTTGTGCGACAGCGACGGACCGCGCCGCACGTTGCCCTCGGACGTCTTGAGCGAGACGTAGCGCGGGATCGGAAGATTGGTGACCTGGCCGCGCGTCTCGGCCTGCGCGTTGCCGGCCAGAATGATCGCGACCGTGATCGCGAACGAAAGTATAACAGCGATCCTCATCGAAGACCTGCCCCGTTTCCTGAATACTGCCTCGTTAGCCCGCGTTTTCCGCGGGGGCCCGGGCCGGCCTCTCTTGTGCCGATCCCGGTTACTTGCCACTTTGCCAGCACGCGCCGCGCAAGGGAAGCGAAGGGAGAGCTCGATGCCAACTGAACGGCTGAGTGTTGTCGTCACGCGACGGTTGCCGGAAGTGGTCGAGACCCGGATGAAGGAACTCTTCGACGTCGACCTCAACACCGACGATCGCAAGATGACCCGCGACCAGCTTGCCGCGGCGATGCAGCGGGCCGATGTTCTGGTGCCTTGCGTCACCGATCACATCGACGCGGGCCTTCTGGGGCAGGCCGGCGAGAAGCTGAAGCTGATCGCGAACTACGGTGCCGGGGTCGACCATATCGACGTCCACACGGCCCGCCAGCGCGGTATCCTGGTGTCGAACACACCCGGCGTCATGACCGAGGACACCGCCGACATGACGATTGCCCTGATTCTCGCCGTGACGCGGCGCATCCCCGAGGGGCTTGCCATCATGCAGTCCGGCCGGTGGGAGGGCTGGGCGCCGACCGCGAACCTTGGCGGCCGTGTCGGCGGGCGCCGGCTGGGCATCCTTGGCATGGGCCGAATCGGTCAGGCCGTGGCGCGGCGCGCGCGCGCCTTCGGGATGCAGGTGCACTATCACAACCGCAAGCGCCTGCGGCCCGAGATCGAACAGGACCTCGAGGCGACCTACTGGGAAAGCCTCGATCAGATGGTCAGCCGGATGGACATCATCTCGATCAACTGCCCGCACACACCCTCGACCTTCCACCTGATGAACGCGCGGCGGCTGAAGCTGCTCAAGCCCTCGGCGGTGATCGTGAACACCTCGCGCGGCGAGGTGATCGACGAGAACGCGCTGACCCGGATGCTGCGCGCGGGCGAAATCGCGGGCGCGGGGCTCGACGTGTTCGAGCGCGGGCACGAGATCAACCCGCGTCTGCGCGAGTTGTCGAACGTCGTCCTGCTTCCGCACATGGGCTCGGCCACGGTCGAAGGGCGGGCCGAGATGGGCGAGAAGGTCATCATCAACATCAAGACCTTCGCCGACGGGCACCGCCCGCCCGACCTGGTCGTGCCGGCGATGCTGTGATCCCTCAGGCCGCGCAGTAGGAAATCAGGCGGTCGCGGTCGATCACGCGCATCCGCGCATAGCCGACCTCGATCATCCCGGCCTGCGCCAGCCGCTTGAGCGCGCGCTGAAGCGTCGGCAGCGACATCGCCAGCATCTGTGCCAGTTCGTCCTGGGAATACTCCAGCCACTGGCCGGGCGTCGGTTGCATGTCGTCATGCTGCAACAGCCGCATCCCAAGCCGGTGGTCCGATCCCGGCGTGGCCACATTCGTCAGAAGCCGCAGCGTCAGCGCCATGTTCTCGTGCGTCAGGGCATAGAAATCGCGAAAGCGCTCGGGATCGGCGCGCACGATCGCGCGCATGTCGAGCGCCGACACGAAAAGCGCCGTGACCGCGGTCGCCGCGGTCACGGTCACAAGCCGCCGCTGGTCGGAAAACAGGGCCAGGTCCCCGATCCAGAGGCCTGGGTCCGCCCGGACAGCCAGGTAATCGAGGCCATTGTCCGTCGGGACCGAGATCGACACCGATCCTTCGACCACCCCGTAAAGCCCGTCGGGTTCGTCCCCCACGCGGTAGATCGTCTGCTTCGGCGCGAAGCTGCGCAGCCGGGCCAACGCAAGCACCTGCTGCTGAAACGCCGGATCGCGCGACGCGAGCCACCCGCGTACCGACAGGAGTTCGGTGGATCTTCGCGTCTCTTCTCGGGGCAGAGGCATCAATATTCCCTGCGAGTCGATCATCTGACGGATTTGCTTTCCGCGCTTTCAGTTAACCTTATCCGGCGCAGGCATGGCAAGCCATCCCCGACCGCTTCCGCACGCCTTGAAGCGTGCCGCCTGCCTGTTAGGTCCGGGAGAGGGAGAAGAACTTTGGAATATGTGAAATCATTGGGGCGCTGGCCGGTCGGAATACGCCGTGCCGCGGCGGCCTGCCTTGTGGTCGCGCTGGCCGCCCCGGCCTGGGCGCAGGAGGAGAAGCCCAACATCCTCGTGATCTGGGGCGACGACATCGGGACCTGGAACATCAGCCACAACAACCGCGGGATGATGGGCTACGAGACCCCCAATATCGACCGCATCGCGGCCGAAGGCGTGGGCTTCACCGACTACTATGCGCAGCAGAGCTGCACTGCAGGCCGCGCCGCCTTTATCGGAGGCAACGTGCCGGTGCGCACGGGCATGACCAAGGTCGGCCTTCCCGGAGCAGAGCAGGGCTGGCAGGAAACCGACGTGACGATGGCCACGGTCCTCAAGTCGCAGGGCTACCGCACGGGCCAGTTCGGCAAGAACCACCAGGGCGACCGAGACGAGCATCTGCCGACGAACCATGGCTTCGACGAGTTTTTCGGCAATCTCTATCACCTAAACGCCGAGGAAGAGCCCGAGAACCGCGATTATCCCGGGGACATGGTGCTGGCCAACGGCAGGACTTTCCTTGAGGAATTCGGCCCGCGCGGCGTGATCCACAGCTGGGCCAACGAAGACGGCACGCAGCGAATCGAGAATACCGGCCCCCTTACAAAGGAGCGGATGGAGAACGTCGACTACGAGACAATTGCCGAGGCCAAGCGTTTCATCACCGACGCGGTGGCGGCGGGTGAGCCGTTTTTCGTCTGGTGGAACGCCACGAGGATGCACTTCCGCACGCACGTGAAGGAAGAGCTTACCGGCATTTCCGGCCCGGATGGCGACGAATACCACGACGGCATGGTCGAACATGACATGCACGTGGGCGAACTTCTCGACCTCGTGGACGAGCTGGGCATCGCCGACAACACGCTGGTGATGTATTCGACGGACAACGGACCGCACTACAACACCTGGCCCGACGCCGGCACCACGCCCTTCCGCAGCGAAAAGAACTCGAACTGGGAAGGCGCCTATCGCGTGCCGGCCTTCGTGCGGTTCCCGGGCCGGTACCAGGAAGGCGTGACACTGAACGGCATCGTCAGCCACGAGGACTGGCTGCCCACCTTCGCTGCCCTCGCCGGCAATCCCGACATCAAGCAGCAACTGCGCGACGGGGTCGAACTGAACGGCCGGACCTATCGCAACTACATCGACGGCTATGACCTGAACGCCTATCTGTCGGGTGAGGCTGAAGAAAGCCCGCGGAAGGAATTCTGGTACGTCAACGACGACGGTCAGGTGGTCGCGGCACGCTATGATGCCTGGAAAGCCGTGTTCCTGGAAAACCGCGGCGAGGCCTTCGGCGTCTGGCGCGAGCCCTTCACCGAGCTGCGCGTCCCGCTTCTCTTCAACCTCCGCCGCGACCCGTTCGAGAAGGCTCAGCACAACTCGAACACCTACAACGACTGGTTCCTCGACCGGGCCTTCGTGCTCGTCCCGATTCAGGGACTCGCGGCGCAGTTCCTGCAGACCATGCAGGACTATCCGCCGAGCCAGACACCCGGGTCGTTCAACCTTTCGGGTATCGAAGAGCAACTTCGGAACGCGGCAGGAGCGCGCTGACAAAAGTGGGGCGCCTTCGGGCGCCCCCTTCCTTTCGGTCGCGTGATTTGCGCAAACCCTGCACAATTCGTTTCAGTTAGGTCCAACATGATCCGACCCATCTTCATTTCCGCTTTCGCCTCGGTCCTTCTGGCCGTGCCCGCCCTTGCCGACCCGCTGCCGTCGTGGAACGACACCGACGCCAAGACGACCATCATCGACTTCGTCGACCGCGTGACCGACCCGACCTCGTCCGACTATGTCACGCCGGCCGACCGGATCGCCGTCTTCGACAACGACGGCACGCTCTGGGCCGAGCAGCCCGTCTACTTCCAGCTTTTCTTCGCGCTCGACCGCCTGCGCGCGCTTGCCGCGGCGGACCCGTCCATCCTGACTTCGGATACGCTGCGCGCGGCCGCCGAAGGCAACCTCGAGGCCGCCCTCGCCGGTGGCGAGGCGGCGCTGCTCGAGATCGTCAGCGTCTCGCATTCCGGCCTGTCGGTCGATGCCTATCAGGATGCCGTCCGGGACTGGCTTGACACCGCGCGCCACCCGGTGACGGGGATGGCCTATGACGAGATGACCTATCAGCCGATGCTCGAGCTTCTGCGCTACCTGCGCGACGAGGACTTCGCGACCTATATCGTCTCGGGCGGGGGCATCCACTTCATGCGCGCCTTCGCGGAAGAAGCCTATGGCATCCCGCCCGAGAACGTGATCGGCAGCGCCGGCAAGACGAGCTATGCGGTGGTCGACGGCGTGCCCACGGTCCTGAAGGACCCCGGTATCGCCTTCATCGACGACAAGGAAGGCAAGCCGGTCGGGATCGACACCCACATCGGCAAGCGCCCGATCCTTGTGGGCGGCAACTCGGACGGCGATTTCGCCATGCTCGAATGGGCGACGGCGGGCGACGGGCCGCGTCTTGGCTTGATCGTGCATCACACCGACGGCCAACGTGAGTTCGCCTATGATCGCGACAGCCACATCGGGCAACTCGTGCGCGGGCTTGACGAAGGACCCGGTCGGGGCTGGCTGATCGTCGACATGGCAAACGACTGGTCGCGGATCTACTCCGGACAACGCTGAGCCCAGTTTCGGGGCCGCTGCCTTCGTGGGCCCCGCGCACCAGCGCCCCGGCGCCGACCCCTTGTCGCTTTCGGGCGATGCGGGGTCGGCGCCACCTGTTCCCGCCCTGCGAATTTCGCCAGAGTGACGCCAAACGGTGACCGGGAGGGAGTCGGGCCATGAAGACCCATGTCAGGGCGCTTGTCGTCGGCGGAGGCGCGGTCGGCACCTCGATCGCCTATCATCTGGCGCGAGCGGGCTGGGACGACGTCATGCTGCTCGAGCGGGATGAACTGACCAGCGGGTCGACCTGGCACGCGGCGGGGTTGCTGCCCTATTTCAACATGTCCTACGCCACCACCCATATCCACGACTATTCGATCAAGCTCTACAAGACGCTTCAGGCAGAGACCGGCCTCAACCCCGGCTTCTCGGTGGTGGGCAACCTGCGCATGGCGCAGACGCAGGCGCGCATGGACGAATACATGCTGTACGCCGCGACCGCCGAAACCTGCGGCGTGCCCTTCGAGTGGCTGACGCCCGCGCAGATCAGGGACCGCTGGCCCCTGGTGCGGACCGACGATCTTCAGGGCGCGATCTACCATCCCACGGACGGCTATATAAATCCGGCCGACGTGACCCAGGCCATGGCCAAGGGCGCGCGCCTGCGCGGGGTGACGATCGAGCGGAAATGGCAGGTCGACGGCTACGCCTGGACGGGCGACCATTGGGAAGTGACGGTCACGAAGATGGCCGACCGGGGCGGCAACCTGGTGCCCACGGACGAGCGCGAGGTGATCCACGCCGAGCATGTGGTGACCGCGACCGGCAACCACGCCCAGCGGACCGCGCGGCTTCTGGGGATCAGGATCCCCGCGATCCCGGTCGAACATCAGTACATCGTCACCGAACCCGATCCCGCGCTGGTCGACTGGCGCAAGTCGAACCCAGAACATCCGGTGCTGCGCGACGCCGACGCCAAGTGGTACGTGCGCGAGGAACGCGGGGGCTGGATCCTTGGCCCCTACGAACAGGGCGCACCCGCGCGCTTCCTCTACGAAGTGCCCGAAAGCTTCCGCGCCGATCTTTTCCCCCTCGATCTGGAGCGGATCGAGCAGGAATACCTGTCGATGATCCACCGCATCCCATCCTCCGAGACGGTGGGCCTGAAGGACGATTTCAACGGCCCGATCTGCTATACCCCCGACGGCAACCCCTTGATCGGACCCGCGCCGGGCCTGCGCAACATGTGGCTGGCCGAGGGCTTTTCCTTCGGCATCACCGCTGCGGGCGGGGCGGGCTACTACCTCGCGCAGCTGATGGTCGAGGGCGAGGCCGCGATCGACATGGCCAGCCTCGACCCCCGCCGCTACGGCTCGTGGATGACGACGGAATACGCGGCGCGGAAGAACGAGGAATGCTATTCCCACGTCTTCATCCTGCATCACCCCGACGAAGAGCGCGAAGCCTGCCGTCCCTTGCGCACCTCGCCCGCCTATGACCGGCAGAAGGCGCGGGGCGCGCAGTTCGGGCAGGTCAACGGGTGGGAGCGTCCGAACTACTACGGCCCCGCAGATGCGCCCGACGGGTTCGACCACGACGCCCGCAGCTTCCGGCGTGGCGGCTGGTGGCAGTACGCGGTCGAAGAGGCCACCGCGATCCGCAAGGCGGCGGGCCTGATCGACGCCACGGCCTTCGCCAAGCACCGCGTGCGCGGGCCGGGGGCGACGGCGTTTCTGGACCATCTGACCTGCAACCGGCTACCGAAGGTGGGGCGGATCAACCTGACCTATGCCCTGACCTCGCACGGCACGGTGCGGACCGAATACACCATCGTCCGCCTGGCCGAAGACGACTACTACCTCGTCTCGGCCGGGGCGTGGGCCGCGTATGACGGCGACCATCTGACGAAGGCCGCCGAGGATTTCATGGGTGCCGGCGGCGGCTGGGTGGCTGTCGACGACGTGACCACGCAATGGGGCGTCTTCGCGCTGGCCGGGCCGCGGTCGCGCGACATCCTGAAGGCGCTGGTCCGCGACGCCGACCCGGCCACGGTCCTGTCGAACAAGCGCTTCCCCTGGCTGTCGGTGCGGCAGATCGAGCTTCTGATGTGCCCGGTCCGCGCCATCCGCGTGGCCTATACCGGCGAGCTTGGATGGGAGCTTCATCACCCGATCGAGATGCAGACCTATCTCTGGGACAGGCTGATGGAGGCCGGGGCGCCGCACGGGCTGACGCTTGTGGGTGCGCGCGCCCAGAACTGGCTGCGGCAGGAGAAAAGCTATCGCGCCTTCGGCACCGAACTTGGTCGCGACGCGACCCCGCTTGAGGCCGGACTCGACCGTTTCGTGGACCTCGACAAGGATTTCCACGGCAAGGACAGGATGCTCGAGACCGGCATCCGGTCGCGCTGTGTCACGATGCTGATCGACGGACCGGCCGACGCAGACCCCTGGGGGCGCGAGGCGCTCTATCACGCTGATGACCGGGTCGGGCGGCTGACGTCGGGCGGCTGGTCGGTGGCCTTCGGCAAGTCGATCGGCATGGGCTATGTCCGTCCCGACCTGGCGGTCCCGGGGACGCGGCTTCAGGTGCGGATGCAGACCCGGCTGTGGGATGCCGTGGTCACCGAAGACAGCCCCTACGACCCGCAAAACGCGACGATTCGCGCCGACGGGTGAACATTGCGCGGTGCGGCGGGCCGGTTTCCGCCGCATTTCTTCGCCGCGGCGCGCGAAAACCGGCATGTCGCCGGCGACGATCCGCCCGCCAAAAAGGCTTTGTTAACGTTTCGCGTCCCAGACTGCGGCAATTCGCGGTCGCTTTCCCGGATTCTCCATCCGCCGTCCCTATTGTGGACACATTTCGACCTAGGCTGGTTAAGCGAGAGGGCGACGGCTGAGGGATGCACGCGCGATGACTGTGGTGACCAAAATCTCGGAGACCTCGGTGGTGGCCAAGGCAGGGGCCTTCGGGCTTTGCGCCGGGGCGAACCTGCGCACCCCCTGCGGCAGCCGGCGGATCGAGAATCTGCGCAAGGGCGACCTTATCGTCACCCGCGACAACGGTCTTCAGCCTGTGCGCCTTGTCTGGCGCCGCACGCTGACGGCCACCGAAATCGCGGCCGACCCGTCGCTTGCGCCGGTGCGGCTGAAGCCCCGCGCCATCGGCCCGATGATGCCCCAGCGCGATCTCCTGGTGGGCGGCGCCCATCGTGTGCTGATCCCGGGCTGGCGGCTTCAGGACGTGCCCGACACCACCGCCTGCCTGATCCCCGCGCGCGATCTCGCCGGGGTCAACGACGCCGCCTATATCGACCGCTCGGCGGAGGAAGTGACCTATTACAACGTCGTCTTCGACCACCACCAGGTCTTCACCGCGAACGGTCTGCCGGTCGAAAGCTTCCTGCCCACGGCGTCGGCGCTCTGTGCGCTGTCGCGCGACGTGACCGACGACATCACCCGGCTTTTCCCCGAACTGCTGAGGGCGCCGTCGGCCTATCCGCCTGCGGAATATCCGACGCCCGAGGCGCCGCGTTACCGCCCCGACTTCGCCTGATCTTCAGCGCAGCCGCGCGGGCTGAAGCGCCCGCAGGATGTCGGCCGGCATGGGCTGCGACCCGCCGGTGATCTGCGCCGCAAGGCAGGCCGACGCGGCAGGCGCCGTCTGAAAGCCGTAGCCGCCCTGACCCGCAGACCAGAAGAAGCCCGCAACCCCGGGCTCGGGCCCCAGGACCAGCGAGCGGTCGGGCGCGAAGGTGCGCAGGCCCGCCCAGCTTGTCTCGACCCGCGTCACCGGCTCGGTCACCATCGCCTCGTAGCGCGCCAGCCCTTCGGCCAGCACCATGTCGTCGGGCCAGGCGTCGAAGGGTTCCATCGGGTCTTCGTCGGCGGGAGAGACCAGCAGTTTCCCCGCATCCGGCTTGGCATACCAGCCTTCGCCCGCGCCGAAAAACATGGGCCATCCACTGACGTCGTGGCCGCCGGGCGCGGGGATGCGGGCCATCGAGCGGCGGTTCGGCTGCAGCCCAAGGGGGGGCACGCCGGCCAGCACCGCGATGCGGTCAGCCCAGGCGCCGGCGGCGTTGACCAGGATCGGGGCCGTGAACGCCTCGTCCCCGGCCATGACGCGCCACAGCGTGCCCTCGCGCGCGATGGCCCCGACCCTGCGGCCGGTCAGGACGGCACCGCCATGGGCGCGCACGGTGCGCGCGAAGTCCTGGATCAGCCGGTCGGTGTCGACGTCCCAGGCATCTTCGTGCCAGGCCGCCCGCGCAAGGCGGTCGCGCCGGAGGATCGGAACCAAGCCCAGCGCCTCGTCCGGGCCGATCTCGGGGATCTTCATTTCGGAAAGATCAGCCTCGAAGGCGTCGATCTCGTCCGGGGCGGCGACGACCATCAGGCCACGCGGGCCAAGATATCCGCCCGTCACGAAGTGGTCGCGGCTTGCTTCGTTCAGCGCCAGCGTCGTGGGCCTGCCATAGCTGGCCTCGTAAAGCGCAGCCGACCGCCCCGAGGCGTGATAGCCAAGCGCCGTCTCGGCTTCGAGCAGGGTCACACTGCCGTGGGGTGCCAGACGCGCCGCCACCGACACGCCCGCGATGCCGCCGCCGATCACCAGGAAATCGCTCATTGCCTGCCGTCCTTTTCCGTTCCGGGCGGCAAGCAATCACAGTTGCAGGGCGGGGAAAACCCCCTGACGAGGTCACTCGCGCAGGATGCCGTTCATCACCCGGTCGATGGCGTGAAGCGCGGCGTGCGGGTCGGGCTGACGCGCCATCGCGCGGCGGAACGCGACATCGACCATCGACTGCGGCGCAGGCTGCCCGATCCAGGGCGCGCCCGCCATCAGGACCCGCGACAGTGTGCCCTGATCGCCGGATCCCGGCCGATAGATCAGGTGGCCGTCCTTCACCGTGCCCACGTCATAGACGACCTGGTCGCCCTTGATCGTTCGCATCACGGTCAGGCTGTCGAGGGTTTCGGGGTCGACGGCGGTCGGGTCGTCGCTGAGGATCACGAAGTCGGCAAGCTTGCCCACTTCGATCGACCCCTTCCGGTCTTCCTCGAAGTGCTGGAAGGCGGGCCAGATCGTCATCGCCTTCAGCGCCGTGATCACGTCGACGCGCTGGTCGGGGCCGATGATGTCGTTCGACCGCGACCGCCGCGTGACGGTCGCGTCGAGGATGCGCATGGAATCGGGGAAGGCCACCGGGGCATCGTGGTGGGACGAGAACATCGACCCGCGCGTGAGGTACCACTGCGTGGGCGAGATGTTCTCGGCCAGCACCGGCCCCACGGTGCGGTCGCGGTGCCAGTCGCCCCAGTAGAAGGTATGCATCGGGAAGAGCGAGGGGAACACGCCGAGATCGACGAAGGCTTGCACCTGATCCTCGCGCTGGAACTGGCCGTGGATCAGGACTGGCCGGCGGTCTGCGGGGCCGTGAACCTCGGTCGCCTGCCGGATCGCGGCGATCAGGATGTCGGACGCGCCTTCGCCGTTCGAATGGGTCAGGATCTGGATGTCGTTGGCGAAGGCCCAGTCGATGGCATCGAAGACCTGATCGTTGCTGGCCGCCGTGTAGCCGACGTAGTCGCCGCGAAAGGTCGGCGGCGGGTTGTAATAGGGCCGGTCGCGGAACGCCGTGAAGCCCTGCGGTGAGCCGTCGATGGTCAGCTTGGCGCCGGCCACGCGGAACCCGTCGACATAGTCGCGGCGGGCATTCGCAAGGATGAAGTCGCGGTCCATGAGGATGTCCGGATAGGACACGACATCGATATCAAGGCCTTCCTCGGTCGCCACGGCCTGCATGATCTGCGCCTGGCCGGCGCTCGACCGGCCGTCCTGACCGGTCGTGTATCCGTAGCTTGCCAGAAGCTCGGTCCCGGCGCGGAACATCACGCGCATGGCGTTTTCGTCAAGCGCGCCCAGAAGACCCATCAGCGCCTCGAAGAAGGGGGTTTCCTCGAGCACGCCGTTCGGGGTGCCGTCGGCCTCGCGCCGGATCACCCCGCCGGGACGCTCGGCCGTCTGGGCGTCGAAGCCCACGACTTCGAGCGCCTTCGAGTTCAGCACGCCGATATGCCCGGACTGGTGAATGATGACGACCGGGATGTCGGTGCTGACGGCGTCCAGGTCCGCGCGCGTCGGGTGGCGCAGTTCGGCAAGCTGGCTGTCGTCGTAGCCGAAGCCCAGCAAAAGGTTGCCGGCGGCGACCCGTTCGGGGAAGGCCTCGGCGAACTCACCCAGGACCCGCTGCAACGCCGGGATGTCGTTCACCTCGCCATCGGGTGCGGGCAGCATGTTGGCCGACAGCGCCTGAAGCCCGATCATCATCGCGTGGCCGTGGGCGTCGACGAATCCGGGAAGCATCGTGCGCCCGCCAAGGTCGATCGTTTCGGTGTTCTCGCCCTGAAGCGCCGACAGGTCGGCCAGCGCGCCCACGGCAAGGATCGTGCCGTCCTTCGCGGCCACGGCCTCGGCCCGCGGGGCCGCGTCGTCCATCGTCAGGATCGGCCCACCGAAGTAGATCGTGTCGGCGCTATCCTGGGCCGCCACCGGACAGGCGATCGCGATGGCAAGTGCGGTGGCGGCAAGTCTGTTCATGCTGAAGTCCCCCTTCAAGGTGAAGAAACCCTAGCACAGAGACCCGGTTTGTCACCCTTGGTGTGGCTCACCCCGGTGCCAAGTACATTGTGCGGAAACGAAAAGCCCGGGTCGATGACCCGGGCTTCACGCCGTTGAAGACAGGCACCGCTCAGCTGGGAATGTCGCCGGTGATGCCCTGCACGTAGAAGTTCATGGTGACCAACTGCTCGTCCGTCGCCACTTCGCCCTCGGCCAGGAAGACCGATCCGTCCTGCTTGGCGATCGGTCCGGTGAAGGGGTGATAGGTGCCGGCGGTGATCGCGTCGATCATGCCCTGCGCCTCGGCGCGGATCTCTTCCGGGATGGCATCGGTCATCTCGCCGATCACCACCTCTCCCTCGGTCATTCCGCCCCAGCTGTGGGTCGATTCCCAGGTCCCTTCGAGAACGGCCTGCACCCGCTTGATGTAGTAGGGCGACCATTCGTCGATGATCGAGGCCACGCGCGGGCTGGGCTTGTACTCGGCCATGTCGGACGCCTGGCCGAAGCCGATGACGCCCGGTGTCTTCGCCATTTCGGCCAGCGGCGCGGTCGAATCGGTGTGCTGGGCGATCACGTCGACGCCCTGTTCGATCATCGCCTTGGCGGCATCGGCTTCCTTCGCCGGGTCGAACCAGGTGTAGGCCCAGATCACCACAAGCTCGACCTCGGGGTTCACCTTCTGGGCGTGCAGGAAGAACGAGTTGATGCCCTGGATCACTTCGGGAATCGGGAACGAGGCGATGTAGCCGATCTTGTTCGTCTTCGTCATCCGGCCCGCGATATGCCCGATGACGGCGCGGCCTTCGTAGAAGCGGGCGTCATAGGTCGCCAGGTTCGCGGCGCGCTTGTAGCCGGTGGCATGTTCGAACTTCACGTCCGGGAACTTCTCGGCCGCGGCCACGGTCGCGTCCATGAAGCCGAAGGAGGTGGTGAAGATCAGGCCGCAGCCGGACAGCGCCATCTGCGCCATCACGCGCTCGGCGTCCGCGCCTTCGGGCACGCTTTCCTGGTAGACGGTCTCGACCGCGTCGCCGAACTGCGCTTCGACGGCAAGCCGGCCCTGGTCATGCTGGAAGGTCCATCCGCCGTCTCCGATCGGGCCGACATAGACGAAGCCGACCTTCAGCGGCGATTGTGCCCGCGCGGGCAGGCCCAGCGCCGCGGCCGTCGCGGCGGCAGCGCCCGAGGCGAGAAGCGTTCTTCTTTTCACGAAACATACTCCCTGTTTTGCGGGGCTCCCCAAGGCCCCGGTGAAGTGGCGCCTCAGTTCGAGGCGTGGAAAACCCGGCCAAGCGAGGCCGGCGCGTTCATCGCCGCGCGCGACCTGTCGGCCGAGATGATGACCAGCACGAGGATCGTTATCAGATACGGCGACATCGACAAGATTTCGACAGGAACCTTCACGCCTGCGGCCTGCAGGTTCAGCTGCAAAACCGCTATTCCGCCGAAAAGGTAGGCGCCCAGAAGAACGCGCCAGGGTTTCCAGGACGCGAAGACCACGATGGCAAGGGCGATCCAGCCCGCGCCGGCGGTCATGCCTTCGGTCCATTGCGGCACGCGCACAAGGCTCAGGTAGGCCCCGCCCAGCCCGGCACAGGCCCCACCGAAGGCGATGGCGGCGATGCGGATGCGCACCACCTTGTAGCCAAGGGCATGGGCGCTGTCGTGGCTTTCGCCGACCGCGCGCAGGACAAGGCCCGCGCGGGTGTACTTTAGGAAGGCCCAGACCCCCGCGACGATCACAAGCGACAGGTAGACGACCGGATCGTGCTGGAACAGCACCGGTCCGATCACGGGGACGTCGGCCAGAAGCGGGATGTTCCAGTCCGGCACCAGGGGCGCGCGGATGCCGACGTAGCTTTGTCCGATCAGCGCCGAGAACCCCAGTCCGAACAGCGTAAGCGCCAGCCCCGTCGCGACCTGGTTCGACAGGAGGTATTGCGTCAGCAATCCGAAGATCATCGAGAAGGCGGCCGAGCCCAGCGCCGCCGCCAGAAAGCCCAGCGTCGGGCTGCCGGTTTCGACGGCGACGATGAAGCCGGTGACCGCGCCGATGATCATCATCCCCTCGACGCCCAGGTTCAGGACGCCCGCCTTCTCGACCACAAGCTCGCCGATGGCCGCCAGCAGGATCGGCGTCGCCGCGACCATGAGAGAGGCCGCAAGGAGGATCGGGTTGATCGAGGACAGATCCATCACGCCACCTCTGCCCGGCCAAGCCGGATGCGATAGTTGGTCAGTACATCGCCCGCCAGAAGGAAGAACAGCAGCATCCCCTGAAAGGCCTGGATCGCCGCGGCCGGGATGCCCAGCATGAACTGCGAAAGCTCGCCCCCGATGTAGGTCAGCGCCATCAGAAGGCCCGCCAGCAGGATGCCGACCGGATGAAGCCGGCCAAGGAAGGCTACGATGATCGCCGTGAAGCCGTAGCCCACGTTGAAGTCGATCGAGATCTGCCGCGCCGGCCCCGCCACCTCGAAAAGCCCGGCCATGCCGGCCAGAAGGCCCGACAGGCCAAGGCAGAAGATCACCAGGCGATTGGGCGAGATGCCCGCAAAGCGCGCGGCCCGCGGGGCCTGCCCCGCAAGGCGGATGTTGAACCCCATGATATGCCGGTTGAGCAGCACGTAGGCGAAGATCACCGCGATGAAGGCCGCCACGACGCCCCAGTGCATGCCGGTGCCGGCGATCAGCTCGGTATTGGCGGCCGAGGGGTATTGCTGAAGGTTGCGGCTGCCGGGGAAACCCGCGCCCTCGGGGTTGCGCAGAAGCCCCAGCGACATCGACGCAAGGATGTTCTGCGCGACATAGACCAGCAGAAGCGATACGAGGATCTCGTTTGTGTTGAAGCGCGTGCGCAGGATGGCCGGGATCATCGCCCAGGCCCAGCCGCCGAGCGCCCCCGCGATCACCATCAGCGGAAAGATCCACCAGGCTTCGAGCGGGTAAAGCGCCAGCGCAACGCCCGCGCCGCAGATCGCGCCGATGATGTATTGCCCCTCTGCGCCGATGTTCCAGATGCCCGCGCGAAAGCCCAGCGACAGGCCGATGGCGATCAGGATCAGCGGCCCGGCCTTGACCAGAAGCTGCGGCCGCGAATAGGCCGCGACCTGTTCGTTGAAAAGCGGGTCCCAGAAGATCAGCCGGATCGCCGCAACCGGGTCCTTGCCCAGGGCCGCGAACATGATCCCGCCCGCGATCATCGTGGCGAGCACGGCAAGAAGCGGCGTCGCCGCCGTCCAGCCGCGCGAGGGCTGCGGGCGCCGTTCAAGCCGGATCATGGCTGCCTAGCCGTCGACATGCGCGACCTCCATGTCGTGGGCGCCGCCCATCATCAGCCCGATCGCCTCGATCGTCAGGTCCTGGGTCGGCCGGGGCGCAGAGAGCCGCCCTTCGTTCAAGGCCGCGAAACGGTCCGAGATCTCGATCAGTTCGTCCAGATCCTGACTGATCACGATCACCGCCGCGCCGCGCCCGGCCAGGTCGAGGATCGCCTGCCGGATCGCCGCCGCCGCCGAGGCGTCGACGCCCCAGGTCGGCTGGTTCACCGCAAGCACCCTTGGTTCCTGCAGGATCTCGCGGCCGATGACGAATTTCTGAAGGTTGCCCCCCGACAGGGATCGCGCCGCGTTCTCGGGTCCCGGGGTGCGCACGTCGAAGGCCGCGATGACCTTTTCGGCGAAGGTCCGGGCCTTCGGCCAGTCAAGGAAGCCCCGGTTGGCGAAACCCTGCCGCACGGTGCCGGTCAGCACCGCGTTTTCGGTCAGGCTCATGTCGGGGGCCGCGGCGTGGCCCAGCCGTTCCTCGGGCGCGGCAAGAATGCCCAGCCTGCGGCGGGCATTGGGACCGAGGTGCCCGATCGGCGTGTCGCCAAGCTCGATCGCTTCGGGGTCGCTGCGCAGTTCGCCCGAAAGCGCCGCCAGAAGCTCGTCCTGGCCGTTTCCGGCGACGCCGCCGATCCCCAGCACCTCGCCTTCGCGCACCTCGAAGGCGACCGATCGAAGCGGCGTGCCGAAGGCCGTGGGCGCGGGCGCCGACAGCGCGTTGAGCCGCAGCGCCACCGGGCCAAGGCTTTCGCTGGCGCGTTTCGGCGTCAGCAGCGTCGTGCCCACCATCATCTCGGCCAGGTCGCGCGCGCTTTTTTCGCGCGGGTTGCAGCGCCCCACGACCTTGCCCAGCCGCAGGATCGTCGCCGCGTCGCAGAGCGACCGGATCTCTTCAAGCTTGTGCGAGATATAGAGGATCGCCGTGCCTTCCGACGACAGCTTCCGCAGCGTTTCGAACAGGATGCCGACCTCCTGCGGGGTCAGCACGCTGGTCGGTTCGTCCATGATCAGAAGCTTGGGGTCCTGCAGCAGGCAGCGGATGATCTCGACCCGCTGGCGTTCTCCGGCCGACAGGTCGCCCACAAGGCGGTGCGGGTCCAGCGGCAGGCCGTAGGTTTCGCTCACGTGGCGGATGCGGCTTGCCAGCTCGCGCGCGGGGGGCGGGTTCTCCATCCCCAGCGCCACGTTCTCGGCCACGTCGAGCGCCTCGAAGAGCGAAAAGTGCTGGAACACCATCGCGATGCCGGCCTGCCGCGCTACATGGGGCGAGGCGGGGGCATAGGCCGTGCCATTCAGGCGCATGGCCCCCGAATCCGGCCGCACGAGGCCATAGATCATCTTCACCAGCGTCGACTTGCCCGCGCCGTTCTCGCCCAGAAGGGCGTGCACCTCGCCCTGGGCGATCTCGAAGGACACATCGCTGTTGGCGACGACGCCGGGATAGGCCTTGGTCAGGCCGTCGATCGTCAGAAGTGATTTCGTCCCCGTCACCCTGTGGCGTCCTTTTCGGCGCTCTCGGTCCGTTGGTCCTTCAGTAGCGCGGCCGCGACCCCCACGGCAATGGCCTGCGGATGCTTGCCAAGGGACGGATCGCCGATCGGGCAGGCGATGCGCGCGATCTGGGCGTCCTCGTGCCCCAACTGGCGCAGGCGCGACCGGAAGCGCGCCCACTTCGTCTTCGAACCGATCAGGCCCGCGCGCCGGAAGCCGTGATGCAGAAGCCGATGGCAGAGTTCGAGGTCGAGCGCGTGGGAATAGGTCATCACCAGATGCTCGGCCTCGTGCGGGGCATAGCGCACCACCTCGGCGGGGGCCACGGCGACAAGCCGGGTGACGCGCGGCGGGATCGCGTCGGGAAAGCGGTCTGGCGCGGTGTCGACCCAGGTGATCGCGATTTCGGGCAGGGGGGCCAGAACGTCGACGATGGCGCGCCCGACGTGGCCCGCCCCGTAAAGCCAAAGCGCCCGAGCGGGCCTTTGGCGCGGCTCGACCATCCAGCCCGCGACGATGCCGGGGCCAGGGGCCTTGCCCTGTGCCCGCGCCGCGTTCAGAAGCCGCCGCACCGCAAGCGGCATCGCCGTTGCCGGGCCGGGCAGCGGGCGGGCGATCGCCTCGCCGGTCGCCGGCCCGAGCCGCGCCGCATCCCAGACTTCGGTCAGAAGGGTCACGCCGCCGCCGCAGCATTGCCCCAGCGCGGGGCCCAGCGGCAGCCGGTCCAGCCGGTCTGACCCCGTCGCCAGAACGGCGCGCGCCCGGGCTGCGGCCTCGTGTTCCAGCGCGCCGCCGCCGATCGTGCCGGACTGGCCGCCGGGCCAGACCAGCATCGCCGCGCCGACCTCGCGCGGGGCCGAGCCTTCGACGCCGGCCACCACGACCCGTGCGACGCGCCCTTCGCGCGCGATCGTCGCGGCAAGGGTGTCGGTGTCGAAGCTCATCCCGCGCAGACCCGTTCGACGGCGCGCAGGATCGCCTCGGGCGTCGCCGGCGCGTCAAGATGGGGATAGCCCGTGCCGCAGGCCGCAACCGCGTCCGACAGCGCCAGGAAGGCCGAGATGCCCAGCATCAGCGGCGGCTCGCCCACCGCCTTCGAGCGATAGATCGTGTCCTCGCGGTTCTCGCCGTCCCACAGGGCCACGTTGAAGACGCGCGGGCGGTCCGAACAGGCCGGGATCTTGTAGGTCGACGGCGCGTGGGTGCGCAGACGGCCCTTGTCGTCCCAGACGAGTTCCTCGGTGGTCAGCCAGCCCGCGCCCTGGACGAAGCCGCCTTCGATCTGCCCGATGTCGATCGCGGGGTTCAGCGAGGCGCCGCAGTCGTGCAGGATGTCGGTGCGCAGGATGCGGTTTTCGCCGGTCAGCGTGTCGATCACGACTTCGGTGACGGCGGCCCCGTAGGCGAAGTAGTAGAAGGGCCGGCCCTCGCCCCGGATCCGGTCCCAGACGATCTTGGGCGTCCGGTAGAAGCCCGTGGCCGACAGGCTGACCCGGTTCATGTAGGCGTCGCGGACGACGTCGTCGAAGGGGATCGCCTCGCGTCCGACGTGCACCATGCCGTCCTCGAAGCGGACCTTCGCGGCCTTGGCCTGGTAGCGTTCGGCAACGAAGGCGGCCAGCCGGTCGCGGATCGTGTCGCAGGCGGCCTTGACGGCCATCCCGTTAAGGTCCGACCCCGACGAGGCCGCCGTGGCCGAGGTGTTGGGCACCTTCGCGGTGTCGGTGGCGGTGATCTTCACCCGTCCCACGTTCACCCCGAAGCGGCTCGCCGCGACCTGCGCGACCTTCTGGAACAGGCCCTGTCCCATCTCGGTGCCGCCGTGGTTCATGTGGATGGACCCGTCCTGATAGACGTGAACCAGCGCGCCCGCCTGGTTGAGGTGGGTCAGGGTGAAGCTGATGCCGAACTTCACCGGCGTCAGCGCGATGCCCTTCTTCAGGATCGGATTCGCCGCGTTCCATTCGGCGATCGCCGCGCGGCGGGCGGAATAGTCCGACGTCTCGACCAGTCGCGCGGTCAGGTCGTGCAGGATGAAGTCCTCGACCGGCATGTGGTAGGGGGTCGTCTGGACCTCGCGCCCCTTCTTCCGCTTTTTCGGCGCGGCGGCATAGTAGTTGGCCAGCCGCACCTCAAGCGGATCGCGGCCCAGGTGATGGGCGACGTGGTCGACCACGCGCTCGATCCCGATCATGCCCTGTGGCCCGCCGAAGCCGCGGAACGCGGTATTCGACTGGGTATTGGTCTTCAGCCTGTGGCTTTCGATCCGCACGGCGGGCAGGACATAGGCGTTGTCGGCGTGCAGCATCGCCCGGTCGGCCACGGGCAGTGACAGGTCCTGGCTCCAGCCGCAGCGGGCATACTGGACGAACGCGATCCCGAGGATGCGCCCCTCGTCGTCGACGCCCACGCGGTAGTCGATGCGGAAGTCGTGGCGCTTTCCGGTGATGACCATGTCGTCGTCGCGGTCATAGCGCATCTTGCAGGGCCGCCCGGTGAGGCGCGCGGCCACCGCGCAGGTCACGGCAAGGGCGTTGCCCTGGCTTTCCTTGCCGCCGAATCCGCCGCCCATGCGCCGCACCTCGACCCGCACCGCGTTCATCGGCAGGCCCAGCGCCTCGGCCACCTTGTGCTGGATTTCCGTGGGATGCTGGGACGAGGAATGCACGATCATGTCGCCGCCTTCCTGCGGCAGCGCCAGCGCGGCCTGTCCTTCGAGGTAGAAATGCTCCTGCCCGCCGATCTCGAAGCGGCCGGTCAGGACATGGGGTGCGGCGGCGATGGCGGCGTCGGCGTCGCCCCGCCCATAGACGCGGGGGCCGTCCTCGAAGCGGCTGTTCGCGGCCAGCGCCGCGTCGATCGTCAGAAGCGCCGGCCAGTCCTCGTAGGCGACGACGGCCTTGCGCACGGCCTTGCGCGCGGCCAGGTGGCTTTCGGCCACCACCGCGAAGATCGGCTGGCCCAGGTAGTGCACGGTGTCCTTGGCCAGCAGCGGCTCGTCATGGACCGAGGGCGAGACGTCGTTGGCGAAGGGCAGGTCGGCGGCTGTCAGCACCGCCACCACGCCCGGGGCCCTGCGCACAGGGTCGAGGTCCATCGACACGATCCGGCCATGGGCGATGCTCGCGGTTCCGAAGGCAAGCGACAGCGTGCCGGCGGGTGCGGGGATGTCGTCGACATAGCGCGCCTGTCCGGTCACATGCAGCGCCGCGGCATCGTGGGGCAGGGGTTTCGCCACGCTCATGGCTGCACCTCGAGCACCCGCGTCACCGCGCCCAGATCCTCGAGCAGGCAGCGCGTCAGCATGTTGCGTGCCGCGTGCAGGCGGTACTCGGCCGAGGCGCGCATGTCGGACATGGGGGTGAAGTCGTGCTCCCACGCCTCCCAGGCGGCCGCCACGGTGTCCTCGTTCCAGCGCTTGCCCGTGATCGCGGCCTCGACATGGGCCGCGCGTTTCGGGATGCCCGCCATGCCGCCGAAGGCGATGCGCGCGGCGGCGACCATGCCGTCCTCGACCGTGATCGAGAAGCAGCCGCAGACGGCCGAGATGTCCTGGTCGAAGCGCTTCGACAGCTTGTAGCAGCGCAGCCGGTCGGGCTGGCGCGGGATCGCGACCGCCTCGACGAACTCGCCGGGCTGGCGGTCCTGCTTGCCGTAGTCGAGGAAGAAGTTTTCAAGCGGCATCTCGCGCCGCGCATTGCCCTTCCTGAGGTGCAGCGTCGCCCCCAGCGCGATCAGCGCCGGCGGACTGTCTCCGATGGGCGAGCCGTTGGCGATGTTGCCGCCGATCGTCGCGGCATTGCGGACCTGAACCGATCCGTAGCGGCGAATGAGCTCGGCGAAATCGGGGTGATGCGGGCGGACCGCCTCAGCCACATCGGTCAGCGTCGCGGTCGCGCCGAAGCGGATCGAGTCGTCGGTTACGTCGATCCCGGAAAGATCGACGATCCCCGACAGGAAGGCCACCGGGCGAAGCTCGCGCAGGGCCTTGGTGACCCACAGGCCCACATCGGTGGCCCCGGCGACCAGCGTGGCCTCGGGGTGGGCCGAGTACCAGTCCGCAAGCGTTTCGGCGTCCCGTGGGGCGATCCACGTCGGAGGGGGGCCGTCTGCCCCCCGCTCCGGCTGCGCCGGAGCGCCCCCCGAGGATACTTCGGGGTCGATGGAGGACAGGTCGTCGCGCAGCCAGTCGGGGACCGGCGCATCGGCCGCCGCCTCGGCGGCGCGGACGATCGGGGCGTATCCGGTGCAGCGGCACAGGTTGCCGGCAAGCTGGTCGTCGAAATCGCGCCGGCCGTTGAGGTGCGCTGTCGCCATCGAGACGACGAAGCCCGGCGTGCAGAAGCCGCATTGCGAGCCGTGATGCTCGATCATCGCCTGCTGGACAGGGTGCAGCGCGCCCCCGGGGCCGGCGATGCCTTCGACGGTGCGCACCGCCTTGCCCTGAAGCTGCGGCAGGAAAAGGATGCAGGCGTTGAGAGCCCGCGCGCCGCTGTCGTCGGTCACCATCACCGTGCAGGCGCCGCAATCGCCTTCGTTGCAGCCTTCCTTCGTGCCGGTCAGCCCGCGATCCTCGCGCAGCCAGTCGAGAAGGGTTCGGGTCGGCGGCACATCCGCCAGCTTCACGGTCTCTCCGTTCAGAAGAAACGCAATCTCGGACATCTGAAACTCTGCCGCGTTACCCTGGACCTGCGGGAGGTCCCCCCACGTTCGATGCGGCGTAGAACGTGGCCCGCTTTGCTGTCGACCGTGAAACAGGAAAGCGGGAAACCGCTGCGAAGGCAAGCCCTTGGCGCGGGGTGGCCGGTGTTCGCCAGCGCCCGAAGATATGGCGTGGGACGGATTGGCGAACCGCAACATCCTGCGCTAGGTTCGACCCATGAGCAGCCTTCCCCGATTCATCCACCTGCGCGTCCATACCGAGTATTCGCTTCTGGAGGGCGCCGTGCGTCTGAAGGAGCTGCCCAAGCTTTGCGCGAAGATGGAGATGCCGGCGGTCGCTGTGACCGACACCAACAACATGTTCTGCGCGCTGGAATTCGCAGTGGGCGCGCAGGGGGCGGGCATCCAGCCGATCCACGGCTGCCAGATCTCGGTCCTGTTCGAACCCGTCCGGCCGGGTGAACGCGAACGCCCCCCTGCCGACGTGGTGCTTCTGGCGCAGTCCGAGGCCGGCTACGGCAACCTCATGAAGCTCAACTCGTGTCTGTACCTCGCCGAGGGGACGGGGCCGCTTCACGTCACGCTCGAGGATCTTGCGCGCCATGCCGAGGGGGTGATCTGCCTGACCGGGGGGCCGGAGGGGCCGCTTGGCCGGTATCTGTCGGACGGGCAGCGCGCCAAGGCCGAAGCGCTTGCCGCGCGTCTGGCCGAGATCTTTCCGGGACGGCTTTACGTTGAGCTTCAGCGGCACGGGCAGGAGGGCGGCGCGGTCGAGCGCGGGATGCTCGAGATCGCCTATGCGCAGGACCTGCCCCTGGTCGCCACCAACGACGTCCATTTCGTGAAGCCCGCGATGTACGAGGCGCATGACGCGCTTTTGTGCATCGCGGACGGCGCCTATGTCGACCAGCAGGGCCCGCGCCGGCGGCTGACGCCCGAGCATTACCTGAAGACGCCGGCCGAGATGGCGACGCTGTTCGCCGATCTGCCCGAGGCGCTGGAAAACACCGTCGAGATCGCGCGCCGCTGTGCCTATGCCGCGCCGAGGCGCGACCCGATCCTGCCGCGCTTCGCCGACGACGAGGTCGAGGAATTGCGCCGGCAGGCGCAAGAGGGGCTGAAGGCGCGGCTCGCCGTCATTCCCCATGCCGCCCCGGTGGCGGAGTACGAGGCGCGGCTCGAGTTCGAGCTTGGCATCATCGAGGGCATGGGCTTTCCCGGCTATTTCCTGATCGTTGCCGATTTCATCAAGTGGGCGAAGGATCAGGGCATTCCGGTGGGGCCGGGCCGGGGGTCGGGCGCCGGCAGCCTGGTGGCCTATGCGCTGACGATCACCGACCTCGACCCGCTGCGCTACAGCCTTCTGTTCGAACGCTTCCTGAACCCCGAGCGGGTGTCGATGCCGGACTTCGACATCGATTTCTGCATGGACCGCCGGGAAGAGGTCATCGCCTACGTGCAGGAGAAATACGGCCGGGACCGGGTAGGGCAGATCATCACCTTCGGCGCGCTTCTGTCGAAGGCGGCGGTGCGTGACGTGGGGCGCGTGCTGCAGATGCCCTACGGCCAGGTCGACCGGCTGTCGAAGATGATCCCGGTCGAGGGCGTCAAGCCCGTGTCGATCGAGAAGGCGCTGGCCGACGAGCCGCGCCTGCGCGAGGAGGCACGCGCCGAAGAGGTGGTTCAGCGGCTTCTCGACTATGGGATGCAGATCGAGGGGCTGCTGCGCAACGCCTCGACCCATGCCGCGGGCGTGGTGATCGCGGACCGGCCGCTCGACGCGCTTGTGCCCGTCTATCGCGATCCGCGCTCCGAGATGCCCGCGACCCAGTTCAACATGAAATGGGTGGAACAGGCGGGATTGGTGAAGTTCGACTTCCTCGGCCTCAAGACGCTGACGGTCATCAAGAACGCCCTCGACCTCTTGCAAGACCGCGGCATCGGGATCGACATCGGGGCGATCCCGCTTGACGACGAGAAGACCTACCAGCTTTACGCCTCGGCCCGCACGGTGGCGGTGTTCCAGGTCGAAAGCTCGGGCATGATGGATGCGCTGCGGCGCATGAAGCCCACCTGCATCGAGGACATCGTGGCGCTTGTCGCGCTTTACCGCCCCGGCCCGATGGAGAACATCCCGAAGTATTGCGAAGTCAAGAACGGGCTGTCCGACCGGGAGTCGATCCACCCCCTGATCGACCACATCCTGGACGAGACGCAGGGCATCATCGTCTACCAGGAACAGGTGATGCAGATCGCGCAGGAAATGGCCGGCTACAGCCTTGGCGGCGCCGACCTGCTGCGCCGCGCCATGGGCAAGAAGATCCAGGCCGCGATGGATGCCGAGCGCCCGAAGTTCCTTGAGGGCGCCAGGAAGAACGGCGTCGACGAGAAGAAGGCGCTCGAGGTCTGGAACCTGCTCGACAAGTTCGCCAACTACGGCTTCAACAAGTCGCACGCGGCGGCCTACGCGGTGGTGAGCTACCAGACGGCGTGGCTCAAGGCGAATTACCCGGTCGAATTCATGGCGGGCGTCATGAACTGCGACCTGCATCTGACCGACAAGCTTGCGGTCTATGCCGAAGAGGTGCGTCGGGGTCTGGCGATCGAAATCGTGCCGCCCTGCGTCAACCGCTCCGAAGCGACATTCAGTGTGTCCGAAGGGCGCATCGTCTATGCGCTGGGCGCGCTCAAGAACGTGGGCGCCGAGGCGATGCGGCTTGTCACGGCGGCACGTGGCGGCAAGCCCTTCGTGACGCTTTTCGACTTCGCCCGCCGCGTCGACCTCAAGCGTATCGGCAAGCGCCCGCTCGAGATGCTGGCGCGCGCGGGCGCCTTCGACCAGCTTGATCCGAACCGCCGGCGGGTGCTGGAAAGCGTCGATGCGCTGACCGCCTATTCGGCGGCGATCCACGAGGCGCGCGCCTCGTCGCAGGTGTCGCTTTTCGGCGAGGCGGGCGAAGATCTGCCCGAGCCGCGCCTGTCGCCGGTCGCCGACTGGTTGCCGAACGAGCGGCTGTCCGAGGAATTCGCCGCCATCGGCTTTTACCTGTCGGGGCATCCCCTCGACGACTACATGGGGCCGCTCAAGCGCAAGGGTGCGCTGACCCTGGCCGAGCTTCAGGAAAAGGCCGAACGCGACGGCGCTGCCGTGGCGCGGGTGGGCGTCGTCGTCTCGGGCCTGCAGGAACGGAAATCCGGCCGGGGCACGCGCTTTTTCCGGATGAACATCTCGGACCCGACCGGGCAGGTGGCGGGCATGGCGCTGTTCCCCGAGGATTTCGATGCGGTCCGCAAGGTCTTCGAAAAGACCTCGCAGGTGGTCCTGACGCTTGAGGCGCGGTTCAACGAAGGCCAGTTCGATCCCGTGGCGCGCGGGGCGACGCCGCTTGACGGGGTCGTCGCCGACGCCGGCAGCGCCGGGCTGCGCGTCTTCGTCGAGGCACCCGAGGCCGCGCCGACCGTGCGCGCGATCCTTGATCGGGCGCGGGCCGAGGCCGGGGTGCGCGGTCGCGGGCCGATCGAGCTGTGTCTGCTTGCCCCCGATCTGCCGGGCGAGGTGGGGATGCTCATCGGCGACGATTTCCCGGTCTCGCCGCAGATCAAGGCGGCGCTGAAGGCGGTTTCGGGCGTCCTGACCGTCGAAGAGCTTTAGTCGGGCGCCTTGAGGATGAAGGGCGACAGGTAGCGGGCCGAAAAGACGGCCAGCACGATGCGCAGGACGTGGTGCGCGGTCACGTAGATCACGCTCATCTGCAGCGACAGCGCGATCAGCGACATCTCGGCAAGGCCGCCCGGCGCGAAAGCCAGAAACACCGCCGTCCACTTTTCGTCGACCCACACGTGCACCGGCGCCGCGAACAGCGCGGCCAGCGCGCAGGTCAGCAGCACATAGACGCCGCTGACCCGAAGCGCGACCAGGAAAAGACGGGGCGACTTGCCCACGAATCGCGCGCCCAGGGTGATCCCGATGACAAGCTGGGTGACGGCGACCAGCCAGCCCGGCGGTCCGCCTTCGACCAGCCCGAAGAGATGCACCAGCGACGACGCGACAAGCGCGCCGGTCATCTGCCAGGCCGGGAAGTTCAGCCGTTTCGCGATCAGGGTGCCCACGACGCCGGACACCGTCAGGATCACCCAGTCCAGCGCCGACAGGGGATCGTGACCGCCCATCACGGCCCCCGCCGCGCTGCCCACCGCATGGCCGGTCCAGATCGAGATGCCGATGGGGATGAAGATGATGCACAAAAGCAACCGCATGAATTGCAGCATCGTGAGCATCGCCGCGTCCGCGCCGGCCTTTTCGCCCAAGAGCACCGCCTCGATCAGCCCGCCCGGGGCCGCGCCGTAGAAGGCGGTCGCGCGGTCTATCCCGCCGAGGCGCCGCATGGCGACGTAGCCGATGAATTGCGTAAGCGGGATGAAGACCAGAAGCGCCAGGACGCTGGGCCACCAGCGCGGGATCTCTTCCAGCACCTGCGGCGTGAACGCCGCCCCGATCGAGACGCCGATCACCGGCACGAAGAACAGCCGGATCTTCTCGGGCATCACCGGCGCGATGCCGAAGGGCCTGAAGTCGGTCAGCGCCGCCGCCGCGACCGCGATCACCGATCCCAGAAGGAAGGGCAGGGGCAGGCCCAGAAGATACGCCGCACCGCCGCCCGCCGCGCCAAGGGCGAGGGCCAGGAAGGGGGGACGAAGATCGAAGCCGCGCGGGGGGAGAAGGGCCATGGGCGTTCAGTAATGCGGCGGGCGTTCGTCGCCAAGGTATATCCCGCCCGACGCCTCGGCTTCGCGCCCCGCCTCTCGCTGCATCAGAAAGGCCACCTGCGCGCGCAGCTGCGCGATCTCGGCGGCCTGGCCGGCCACGATGTCGTTCAGGTCGTCCACCGTCCGAAGAAGATGCGCCAGATGCCCTTCTATCGCCTCCAGTCGCTCCATGCGTCCGCCTTCCCGTGTTGCTGCCTTGCTCCGAGGGGGGCAAGCGGCTAAACCGCGCCGCGAACGGAGGACCGGCGATGTCCAAGGCCACGAAGACCCCCCGCCCCAAGGCGGTCACGCCCAAGGGGTTCCGCGACTATTTCGGCGCAGAAGTGACCGAACGCAAGGAGATGCTGGACCGCATCGCCGCCGTCTATCATGCCTATGGCTTCGACGCGCTGGAATCCTCGGCCGTCGAAACGCTCGAGGCGCTGGGCAAGTACCTGCCGGACGTCGACCGCCCGAACGAAGGCGTCTTCGCCTGGCAGGAGGACGACGACTGGCTGGCGCTGCGCTATGACCTGACCGCGCCGCTGGCCCGCGTTTTCGCGCAGCATCGCAACGACCTGCCCACGCCCTACCGCCGCTATGCGATGGGGCCCGTGTGGCGCAACGAGAAGCCCGGGCCGGGCCGGTTCCGCCAGTTCTACCAGTGCGACGCCGACACAGTGGGCACGGCCAGCGTCGCGGCCGACGCCGAGATCTGCATGATGCTGGCCGATGCGCTGGAAGCGGTCGGGATCGAGCGCGGCGACTACATCATCCGGGTCAACAACCGGAAGGTCCTGAACGGGGTGATGGAGGTCGCGGGCATTCTCGATCCCGCCGACCCCGAGAAGTTCGCGCACGAACGCGGGATCGTCCTGCGCGCCATCGACAAGCTCGACCGGCTTGGCAAGGACGGCGTGCGCGCACTTCTGGGCGAGGGGCGCAAGGACGAAAGCGGGGATTTCACCAAGGGCGCGGGGCTGGCCGACCGGCAGGCCGAGCTTGTCATGCGCTTCGTCGGGGCCGCCGAGCTGTCCTTCGACGACCGCTGGGCCGAGCTACGCGCGCTTGTCGACGGCTCGTCCATCGGCGAGGAAGGCGTGAGCGAACTGCGCCACATCATCGACCTTGTCCGCGCCCAGGGCATCGGCGAGGACCGCGTGGTCATGGACCCCTCGGTCGTGCGTGGCCTTGGCTACTACACCGGCCCGGTGTTCGAGGCGGAACTGACCTTCGAGATCCTCGACGAGAAGGGACGCCCGCGCCAGTTCGGCAGCGTGGCGGGCGGCGGGCGCTATGACGACCTCGTCAAGCGCTTCACCGGGCAGGCCGTGCCGGCAACCGGCGTCTCGATCGGCGTGGACCGCCTTCTGGCGGCGCTGCACGCCAAGGGCCGGATCGGCAGCCAGTCGCACGGACCCGTCGTCGTGACCGTCATGGACCGCGACCGCATGGCCGACTACCAGGCCATGGCGGCCGAGCTTCGTGCAGCCGGCATCCGGGCCGAGGTCTTTCTTGGCAACCCCAAGAACTTCGGCAATCAGCTCAAGTACGCCGACCAGCGCCAGTCGCCCGTGGCGATCATCCAGGGCGCGGACGAACTTGCGCGCGGCGTCGTCCAGATCAAGGACCTGGTCCTTGGCGCGAAGATCGCCCAGACCGCCAGCCACGAGGAATGGAAGGCCCAGCCCGCCCAGTTCGAATGCGCGCGCGGCGCGCTGGTGGCCGAGGTCAAGCGCCTGCTCGGGGGGGTCTGATGCCCGACAAGGCCGCCATCCTGGCCGAGGCCCTGCGCCTGCGCGCCGCCTTCGAGGCGGTGGGCGCAGAGGTCGCCGAGGCGGACATCCTGCAGCCCGCCGAGACGCTTCTTGACCTTTACGGCGAAGAGATCCGCGCCCGCGCCTATGTCACCCACGACCCCGCGCGGGGCGAGGCGATGCTGCGCCCGGACTTCACCGTGCCGATCGTGCAGATGCACATGGACGGCGACGGCGGCGCCAAGCGCTATACCTACATGGGCGAGGTGTTCCGCAAGCAGGAAGACGACCGCGCCCGGGCATCGGAATACATCCAGGTCGGCTACGAGGTCTTCAACGGCTCGGACGCGGCCCAGGCCGACGCCGAGGTCTTTGCCGCCTTCGCCCAGCTTCTGGCGCCGCTCAGGCTGCGTGCCGCCACCGGCGACATCGGCCTGCTCACCGCCGCCGTGAAGGGTCTGTCGACCAGCGACCGCCGGAAGGAGGCGCTTCTGCGCCACCTCTGGCGGCCGCACCGCTTCCGTGCGCTGATGGACCGGTTCGGCGGGCGCACGCCCATGCCGCCCTCGCGCCGCGCCCTGATCGAAGCGGCCGACCCGCTGGCAAACGCCGCGCCCGAGATCGGGCTGCGCTCGCGCGCCGAGGTGCTGGACCGCATCGCCGCGCTGAAGGCCGATGCGATGGACCCGCCCATCGCCGCCGCCGAGATCGCGCTGTTGCAGGACCTTCTGTCGCTCCGCGAGACGCCGCCCAACGCGCTGGCGCATCTGCGCAACCTTGCCGTCGACCTGCCGGCGCTGACCCCGGCCGTGAACCGCTTCGAGGCCCGGCTCGAGGCGATGACGGCGCAGGGGATCGACGTCGACACGCTCGACTTCGAGGCAAGCTATGGCCGCACCTCGATGGAGTATTACGATGGCTTCGTCTTCGGCTTCTATGCCGACGGCCGTCCCAACCTGCCGCCCGTCGCCACCGGCGGGCGCTATGACGCGCTGACCCGCGTGCTTGGCCGCGGCCGCGAACTGCCGGCGGTGGGCGGCGTGATCCGTCCCGCGCTTGTCCTCGACCTGGGGGGCGCGTCATGACGCTGCGGCTTGGCGTTCCGTCCAAGGGACGGCTCATGGAAAAGACCTTCGCCTGGTTCGGAGCGCGCGGCATCGACATGTCGCTGGCCGGCCATGACCGTGAATACGCCGGGGCGGTCGAAGGGATGCCGGGCCTCGAACTGCGGCTTCTGTCGGCGGGCGAGATCCCGCGCGAACTGGCGTCGGGCCGCATCCACCTGGGCGTGACCGGCACCGACATGGTGCGCGAAAAGCTGCCCTTCTGGCAGGAACAGACCGAAACGCTGGCCGAACTTGGCTTCGGTCAGGCCGACCTCGTCATCGCCGTGCCCGCCTTCTGGGCGGACGTCGACACGCTGGACGATCTTGACGGCGCGGCGGCGGCGTTCCGCGCCCGGCATGGTCGGCGAATGCGGATCGCGACCAAGTACCACCGCCTTGTGCGCGAGGCGCTGCGCGCCGCGGGCGTGGCCGACTACAGGCTGGTCGACAGCCAGGGGGCGACCGAAGGCACGGTGAAGAACCTGACCGCCGAGGCCATCGCCGACATCACCTCGACGGGCGAGACGCTGCGCGCCAATCACCTCAAGCCGCTGTCAGACGGGCCGATCCTGCGCAGCCAGGCCACGCTGTTCCGGTCGCGCACGGCCGAATGGGACGCGGAGACAAAGGCGATCTTCGCCACGTTGAAGGCGAAGCTGGGGCTCTAGCCCGCCAGCGCCGCCACCATCGCGCGGACGTCGGCTTCCGAGGTCTCGCGCCGGCCGCCCGGGGGATCGAAGTCCGAGAACGCGGGGTCGCCCGGGACCGGTCGGGAACAGGCGGCGTGCACCTCGTGCGCGCCGGTCGCGGTCACCACGCGGGCCACGTTCCCGGCATCGAGACCGCAGCCCGGCATCACCGAAAGCCGCCCCGCGGCGCGCTGAACCATCGCCGCGATCAGGCCTGCGCCATCGGGCGCAAGGGGTTGCGCACCCGAGGTCAGCACCCGATCGAACCCAAGCGCGATCGCCTGGTCGAGCGCCAGAAGAGGGTCGGGCACCACGTCGATGACCCGGTGCAGCGTGCGCCCGAGCGGCCCGGCCGCGTCGCAAAGCCGGGCGAGCAGGCCAAGGTCCAGCCCGCCGTCCGGCGCCTGCGCGCCCAGAACCACGCCGGCGAGCCCCGCCGCCCGCGCCGCCGCGATATCGGCCAGCATGATCGCTTCGTCCCGATCGGTGAAATGAAAGAGCCCGCTGCGCGGCCGGATCATCGCGCGGACCGGCACGGGCAACGCCGCGGCCGCCCGCATCAGCCCCGCCGAAGGCGTCAGGCCGCCCTCGGACAGCGCCGAACACAGCTCGATCCGCCCCGCGCCGCCGCGCACCGCCGCCAAGGCACCGTCAAGGGTGTCAACGCAGACCTCGACAAGAACGGCCACCCTAGCGCACGCCAATCTCGGCAAGCGCGGCCAGAAGCTGGGGCGGCGCGTCGTCTGCCGCCGTCCGGCCCTGCCGCAAGTCGCGCGGCGCGTCCTTCGGATCAAGGTAGCGCCAGCCCTGGAACGGGCGGCGCGGCGCGGCTTCGGTCCGCACCACCTTGGGGTCAAGCACAAGGGCGCAGCGCAGGATACCGTCGCTTCCCGTCACTTCGTCCAGCCGCAGGATGCGCTGGCGGGCCAGGATCACGCCCTTGAACACCCAGTAAAGCGATCCGCCGTTCAGCACCTCGGCCTCGCGCTTGGGCCACATCCGGGTGATGTGGCGCGGCAGGCCGTCCGGCCCCTTGGCGCGCGGCGTCTCCTGCCAGTCGGTCAGATCCTCGACCCGGTCGGCGCCGACGCAGAGTTTCAGAAGGTGCACGCAGTTATCCACAGATTCCCCCACAGCTACACAGCATATCGTAGTCTTTGCTGCCGGGGCTTCAACCGATTGTACGCATGTCCTATAGTGGAAAGCCGTCACCTGAATTGGGAATCGCCTGCATGAGCCGTTTCGCCGCCCCGATCGCCGAAGCCATCTGGGACATGAAGTATCGCTTCAAGGCCGCCGATGGCACGCCGGTCGACCAGTCGGTCGAGGATACCTGGCGGCGCATCGCGCGGGCGCTTGCCGCGACCGAGGCGGACCCTGCGGCCTGGGAAGACCGGTTCTATGCCGCGCTCGAGGATTTCCGCTATCTGCCTGCGGGGCGGATCATCGCCGGGGCGGGAACCGAGCGCTCGGTGACGCTGTTCAACTGTTTCGTCATGGGCACGATCCCCGACAGCATGGCCGGCATCTTCGAGATGCTGAAGGAAGCCGCGTTGACCATGCAGCAGGGCGGCGGGATCGGCTATGACTTCTCGACCATCCGGCCCAAGGGCGCGCCGGTCGCCGGCGTCGCCGCCGATGCCTCGGGGCCGCTGTCGTTCATGGATGTCTGGGATGCGATGTGCCGCACGATCATGTCGGCCGGATCGCGGCGCGGGGCCATGATGGCGACCATGCGCTGCGACCATCCTGACATCGTCGATTTCATCACCGCCAAATCCGACCCGGCCCGGCTGCGCAACTTCAACGTCTCGGTCCTTGTCACCGACCCCTTCATGGAGGCGGTCAAGGCGGACGGGCCCTGGGACCTTCAGTTCGAGGGCCGGGTCTACAAGACCGTGCAGGCGCGCGACCTGTGGAACCGCATCATGCGGTCGACCTACGACTACGCCGAGCCCGGCGTGATCTTCATCGACCGCATCAACGCGATGAACAACCTTGCCTATGCCGAGACGATCGCGGCCACCAATCCCTGCGGCGAACAGCCCCTGCCGCCCTATGGCGCCTGCCTTCTGGGCTCGATCAACCTTGCCCGGCTGGTGCGCGACCCGTTCGAGGCCGGCGCCGCGATCGACGAGGCCGAACTGGACGAGCTTGTCGCCACAGCCGTTCGGATGATGGACAACGTGGTCGACGCCTCGCGCTTTCCGCTGCCGCAGCAGGCGGCCGAGGCGCAGGCCAAGCGCAGGATCGGGCTGGGCGTTACCGGGCTTGCCGATGCGCTTCTGATGATGGGCCTGCGCTATGGCTCGGACACGGCCGCGGCACAGACCGAGCGCTGGCTGCACCGCATCGCCCGCGCGGCCTATCTGGCAAGCGTCGAGCTTGCGAAGGAGAAGGGGGCCTTCCCGCTGTTCGACGCCAAGAAATTCCTTGCCTCCGGATCGCTTGCCCACATGGACGACGATGTGCGCGCGGCGATCCGGAAACACGGGATCCGCAACGCCCTTCTGACCTCGATCGCGCCCACCGGCACGATCAGCCTTTACGCCGGCAACGTGTCGTCCGGGATCGAGCCCGTCTTCGCCTATGCCTATACCCGCAAGGTCCTCCAGAAGGACGGCTCGCGGACCGAGGAAGAAGTCGTCGATTATGCCGTGCAGCTCTGGCGGCAGAAGTTCGGCGACGTGCCCCTGCCAGAATACTTCGTCAACGCCCAGACGCTTCAGCCGCTTGACCATGTGCGGATGCAGGCGGCGGCGCAGAAGTGGGTGGATTCGTCGATCTCGAAGACCATCAACTGCCCCGAGGACATCGACTTCGATGCCTTCAAGGACGTGTACATGGAGGCCTACGAGACCGGCTGCAAAGGCTGCACCACCTACCGCCCGAACTCGGTCACGGGAAGCGTGCTGAGCGTGGCCGAGGACAAGCCCGCGAAAGCCGCTGCGCCGAAGCCCGGCACGATCGCCGCCCGCATCGAGGCCGCCGCCGCCGCGGTGGGCATCGAGGACATTCCGACGCTGGCTGCGAAATCCGGCGTCGATCCCGACCGCATCGCATCGTGGGATGACGGCCACAAGCCCACCAATCGCGACGCCCGCGCCGTGGCCGAGGCGCTGGGCGTGACCTCGCGCTGGCTGCTCTTTGCGGAAGGCGAGGGGCCGGTGGGCCCGGCCGCACCCGCCTCCGCCACGCCCGCCGCCGAGGTCGTGACCAAGCGCCGGGACGAGCCGCGCATGCCGCATGGCGACGTGGTCTATATCTCGGAACCGCTCGACCGGCCCGGCGCGCTCGAGGGGCAGACCTACAAGCTGAAGTGGCCGGATTCGAACCACGCCATCTACATCACGATCAACGACATCGTCATCGGCGGGCATCGCCGCCCCTTCGAGGTCTTCATCAATTCGAAGAACATGGAGCATTTCGCCTGGACCGTGGCCCTGACGCGGATGATCTCGGCCGTGTTCCGGCGCGGCGGCGACGTGAGTTTCGTGGTGGAGGAACTCAAGGCCGTCTTCGATCCGCGCGGCGGGGCCTGGATGAACGGCAAGTATGTCCCCTCGATCCTGGCCGCGATCGGCGGGGTGATCGAGCGCCACCTGATCTCGATCGGCTTCATCCCGGGCGAGGGGATGGGACTGAAGTCCGATCCCCAGGCGCAGGTCGTCAACCTGGACACACCCCGCGGCCCGGCCTGCCCGGCCTGCGGGCAATACGACATGCGCATGATCGAAGGCTGCATGACCTGCGCGTCCTGCGGCCATTCCAAGTGTTCCTGATGATCGGTTGGTGAGTTCCGGGCGTTTCCAAGGGCCGTTCTCGGGCGAAAGACTGTCGGTCAGTCACCCGAACGCCTGACGCACCAATTCCCACAGGAACCGCAGAGCCACGAGGGCAAGGAAGCTTCCGAACGCGATCTCGAGACGCCGCCGTGACAGCCGGTGGGCCAGCGCGACGCCGGCCCTTGTCGTCAGCAGGGAGGCGGGGATCGTGAGGGCGAAGGCGGCCAGTGACACGTAGCCGACGGAATAGGACGGAAGGTCCGGCCGGCCAAGACCGGCAAGCATGTAGCCGATCGTGCCGGGTATGGCGATCAAGACGCCGACCCCGGCAGAGGTCGAGATCGCCCGGTGAATTGGTACCCCGTGCAGCGTGAGGAACAGGTTCGAGATCGCGCCCCCGCCGATCCCCATGATCGCCGAGACGAGGCCGATACCTGCCCCCGAAAGGCGCATTGTGGTGGCTCCGGGAAGGCTGTCCGCCAGTCGCCAGCCCTTGCCGCCCGTCAGAAGCTTCGCCGCATTGATGAGGGCGACGACAACGAAGACGGCCTGGAAGACGGACGGAGGCGCGACGCGGGCGATGGCGGCGCCGAAGAGGACGCCGACAAGTATGGGCAGCGCCCAGATCCTCAGAAGGTCCTTGTCGAGCGTCCCCTTCCGGTGGTGGCCGAGGGCCGAGCTGATCGAGGTCGGGACGATCACCGCAAGGGACGTACCCACGGCAAGCGGCATCGAGATTTCTGGCGGATAGCCGAGGCCACGGAAGATCTCGAAGAAGACGGGAACCGAGATCGCCCCGCCGCCCACGCCGAACAGGCCCGCGAGAAAGCCGATCGCCGCGCCCGCCAGAGCCAGCGCGCCGATAAGGGGCAGGATCGCGGCCGGATCGCCGAGGGCCTCCATCTCAGGGTTTCAACAGATGGCGCGTCAGACTTGCCCCGTCGAATCCGCCAAGACCGGCCGATAGGGCTGCGGCATAGCTTTTGCGCGCATCTTCGGACAGGGGCAGTTGCCGGCCGGACGCCGAAGCCCGCTGCAAGGCGAGATCGAGGTCCTTGGCAAGACCGGCGATGTCGAACGTCCCGGGCTGATCGGCGCCCTGCAAGGTGTCTATCACGACCTGCGCCCTATTCTTGAGGACCGTCGGACCTCCGGAACTGTCGGCGATCAGCGATATCGCGGTGTCCGCCGCTATGCCCTCGGCCTCGATCATGGCCAGCGCCTCGGCAAGTGTCTGCCAGTAGACGGCGAGCGGCAGATTGACGGCAAGCTTCATCGCGGCGCCGCTTCCCGCGGGCCCCAGATGCTCGACACGGCGGCAGAGCTGGTCGAGAAGGGGTTTGGCCCGAGCGAAGGCGGTTTCCGTCCCCCCGGCCATGCCCAGAAGCTGGCCCTTCAGCGCCGGGGCGACCGTGCCTCCGACCGGGCAGTCGACGAAGTCGGCGCCCGCCGCAAGGAACCGCGCCGCAAGGTCCCGCGCGTCCTCCGGCAAAAGCGTCGAGAGGTCGATGACGAGTTTCCCCCGCATGTCTGTCGCCAAGAGACCGTCGGCGACCGCGTTCACCGCCGCCGCATCGGTGAGCGAGATGAGGATGGCGTCGCACCGTGCGAGCGCGGCAAGGTCCGGCGCCAGGTGCGCTCCGGCCTCTGTGGCGGCGGCCGTGCGGTCAGCGGTCCTGTTCCAGACCGTGACGTCGTGGCCAGTCTCGATGAGCCTTCGCGCGAAGGCGGTCCCCATCCGTCCGGTCCCGGCGATGCCAATTGTCGTCATGGTGCGTCCTCCACATGCAAACCAAGGATTTCAAGCGTGCTTTCGCCCGCCCTGAGCCGCCTTTTGAACTCGGCCTCGCGCCCCGCCCGCGACTCGGCCGCGGCAAGGGCGCTCGCCACATCGCCAGCCGCGATCGCGATGGTCGCGTCGGCATCGGCGACGATGTAGTCGCCGGTCGCGATCCTTGTTCCACAGATCTCCACGGGCACCCCAATCTCTCCCGGGTCCGCCTTGACGGTCCCGCGAATGTTCACCCCGCGGGCAAAGACGGGAAAGCCGATCGCCGCGATCTCTTCGCTGTCGCGCACCGTTCCGTCGATGACGAGGCCGGCGATACCGCGCAAGGTGCAGGCCAGCGCCATGATTTCGCCGAAGGGGCCGCTTTCGACGCTCGCCCCGTAGTCGACCACAAGGACCTCGCCCGGAAGGGCCTTGGAGATCGCCAGATGCAGCGCAAGGTTGTCGCCCGGCCGGCAACGGACCGTGCGCGCGGGTCCGGCAACCTTCATCCCGGGCGCAAGGGCCCGCAGCCCGGGGCGCAGGATCCGCGCGCCGGGCGTGGCTTCAGCGACGGTCGCCGTGCCGAGCGCTGCAAGGCGCTCTGCGGGGCTCACGCCGCGCGTTCCCCGATCCGGACCTGCATCGGCTGAAGACCATCCACCGAGCAGTCCAGGACATCGCCCGTCACGACGGCGCCGACCCCGGCAGGGGTGCCGGTCATGATGATGTCGCCGGCCTTGAGTTCGTGCTGCTCCGACAGCTTCGCGATGATCTCGTCGATCTTCCAGATCATGAGCGAGATGTCGGCATCCTGCCGCGTCTTGCCGTTGACCTTGAGCCGGACATGGCCGGTGGTCATCACGCCTGTTTCCTCGACGCGCGTGACCGGGCCGACCGGGGCCGAATGGTCGAACCCCTTGGTCACTTCCCAGGGCAGGCCCTTGGCAAGCGCTTCCGCCTGGTGGTCGCGCCGCGTCATGTCGAGACCGACCGCATAGCCGAAGATATGCTTCGACGCCTCGGCTTCGGGGATGTTGTAGCCGCCGGACTTCAGCGCCACGACCAGCTCGCACTCGTAGTGGAAGTTGTTGGTGAACACCGGATAGGGGATCTCGCCCCCGTTGCGCACGAGCGCGTCGGCCGGCTTCATGAAGATGACCGGCGGGTCACGCTCGTCGGCGTTCATCTCGATGATGTGGGCGACGTAGTTCTTTCCGATGCAGTATATGCGCCGCACCGGGAACTTCTCGTCCGAGTTGGCGATATCCAGGTGCGCCTGGGGTGGCGGCGTCAGGGCGTAGGCGACCATCGTTCTTCATCCTGCTTGAGTGTTCTCGCCGTCGGTCAGGCGCGGCGATTCATGCCGACAGGATTTCCCGGATCACGCGCCATTTCAAGATATGATCCGGTTTTGAAGGTAACTTCATATATTTTTTTGCGCGCGGCGGCGAATCATATAGCCTCGGCAGCGTTTCCACCGGCAGACCGGGGGGACGCTGGGAAAAAGGGAGGAAAACCAATGAACACTCGGACACTGTCGAGACGCTCGTTCGGCAAGCTTGCAGCGGGAAGCGTCGCGGCTGCTGCCATCGGTATGCCGGCCATCGTGCGCGCGCAGACTGCCATCACCTTCGCGGTGCCGAACCCCTCGGCGCTGACGTGGCTGCCCTATTGGGTCGCGGTCGGGGAAGGTTACTTCGCGGACGAAGGCCTCGAGCCGACGCTGGAGGCAATCGACGGGTCCTCGGCCGTGCTCCAGGCGATGAGCGCGGGACAGGCTCAGATCGGCGCCCCCGGCCCCGGGCCGACGCTTGGCGCGCGCTCGCGCGGCGTCGACGTGAAGTTCCTGTACAACCTCTATCCGAAATCCGTTTTCGGTCTTCTCGTAAAGGCGGACAGCAACTTCCAGACGCCCGCTGACCTCAAGGGCACTGTCATCGGCGTGGGAACCGCGGACGGGGCGGAAGTGTCGTTCACAAGCGCGATCATGTCCGAACTCGGCATGAGCGCCGGCACCGACTTCACCTTCCTGCCGGTCGGCGACGGCGGCACCGCGGCCGTGGCCTTCCTGCGCGACGAGGTCAATTCGTACGCCGGGGCCGTCTCGGATGCCGCCATCCTTGCGGCGCGCGGACTTGAACTGCGGGAAATCACGCCCGAACAGTTCCTTGGCTTCTTCGGCAACGGCATCGCCATGCTCGAAAGCCAGATGGCCGCGATGCCGGACCTCGCCCCGAAGTTCGGCCGCGCGCTTGTGCGCGGAACGCGCTTCGCGCTTGACCCGGCCAACAAGGAGACGGCGCTCATGCACTGCGCGGCCGGCAACCCGCAAGAAGGCGAGCAGGACTATGCGCCCTCGCTGTTCGACGGGGTCGTCAACCGGATGACGCCGACCGACGCCTTCATCGCCGAGGGTTTCGGCTTTCAGCCGCCCGAGCATTGGCAGGCGATCCACGACTCGGCGGTCGCTTCGGGCGCCTTGTCGGCCCCGCTGCCAGACCTTTCCGCCGTCTACACGAACGAGTTCGTGGCCGGCTGGAACGCGTGAAGGTGACGGTCGAACCCCATCCTCTGAAACCCTACCCGGCCGCGTCGGAGGCGCGGCCGGTGTACGAGATCGCGCGCGTTTCGAAGACCTATGCCCGCAACCAGCTTGTCGCCCTGTCGGACGTCCATCTGACGATCCACAAGGGGGAATTCGTCTCGGTCATCGGGTCGTCGGGCTGCGGAAAGTCGACGCTGCTCAAGATCATGGCCGGGCTCATGCCCCCCACGACGGGACGTGTGGTGCTGGAAGGCAAGCCGGTCGTCGGGCCGCGCCGCGACATCGGGATGATGTTTCAGCAGGCCACGCTCCTGCCGTGGAAGACCGCGATCGAGAATGTGCTTCTGCCGATCGAGATCCGCGAAGGAAAGGCCGCCGCGCGCGCGTCGCATGAGAAAGCGATGGATCTGCTGCGGCTTGTCGGACTGGGCGACTTCGCGAACGTCTATCCGGGCGAGCTTTCGGGCGGGATGGCGCAGCGTGCCTCGATCTGCCGGATGCTCGTGTCCGATCCCGCGATGCTGCTGCTCGACGAGCCGTTCTCGGCGCTGGACGAACTGACACGTGACTTCATGAACATGGAACTCCAGCGCATCTGCATGGAGCGTCACGCGACCGCCTTCCTGGTCACGCACTCGCTGGCCGAGGCGGTGATCCTGTCGGATCGTATCCTCGTGATGAAGGCGCGGCCGGGCCGCATCGTCGAGGACGTGCGCATCGACCTGCCCCGGCCGCGGACGCTCGACATGATCAACACGTCCCGCTTCGGCGAGATCGTCGCCCATATCCGAGACCTTCTGGGAAGGGAGGCCTATTCATGACAGACGTGACACAGGGTGCGGCCACGGGATCCGATACCGTTTGGGAGGAACACGTCGCCGTCATCGACCGGATCCCGCGGTGGCTGGCGATGGCGATGCTTTTTGTTCTCGTGGTCGGCATCTGGGATCTTGTGACCCGGTTCGAGGTGGTCTCTCCCATCATCCTTCCCACGCCGCTCGAGACGCTGGAGGACCTGATCTTCGTCGGGAACAACCTGATCTCCGGCGGCTACATGCTTGACGCACTGTGGACGACGACGCTGACGGTCCTCTATGGCTTTCTGATCGCCATCGCGATCGGGTTTTCCCTTGGCGTCCTTGTGGGCGAGACGAAGTTCGGCGAGCGTGCGGTCATGCCCTACCTCGTCGCGATCGACACCATGCCGAAGGTCGCCTTCGCGCCGTTGTTCATCGCCTGGTTGGGCTTCGACATCGCCTCGAAGGTCGCGCTCGCGGCGTTCATCGCGACCTTTCCCATCGTCGTGGCGACTGCGGCCGGCCTCTATGCCGCCTCCGAAAACGAGCGGATGCTGTTCAAGTCCATCGGCGCCACGCGCATCCAGACGCTGCTCAGGCTGAAGCTGCCGACCGGGTTGCCCTATGTCTTCACCGGGCTGAAGATCGCCGCGGTCGGCGTCATGGCCGGGGCGATCACCGGCGAGTTCCTGGGCGGCGGAAAGGGCTTCGGCGCCCTCATCCGGCAGTCGGCAAGTCAGCTTGACACGCCGCGCGTCTTCGCGCTGATCCTCTATCTGAGCCTTCTGGGGCTCGCTCTCTTCTTCGTGGTGGTGTGGATGCAGCGACGGTTCGTCTTCTGGAACAAATCCGATCGGCCGGGTGGAGTTGGCTGACATGGCAGTGCCGAACGGCGTCGCGGCCGAGGCCAGGAACCTATCCGAACTGGCCTACGACAGGATCCGGCGCGGCATCCTGCAGGGCGACCTCTTGCCGGGCGAGAAGCTTCAGATCGAGGCCATGTCCGACCGCTACGGCGTCGGCGCAGTGCCGGTCCGCGAGGCGCTGAACCGCCTGTCCTCGGAGGGCCTTGTCGAACGGAAAAGTCACCGGGGGTTCAACGTCGCGCCGATCTCGATCGCCGAACTCGAAGAACTGGTCAAGACGCGCATCTGGCTTGAGACCATCGCGCTGACCGAGTCGATCAGGAACCACGACGAGGCCTGGGAGGAAGAGCTTGTCGTAAGCTTCCACCGCCTTGCCCGCACCCAGCGCCGCCTTCCCGAGGACGGAACCCCCGAGACCACCGAGGAATGGGAAGACAGGCACAAGGACTTCCACATGCTGCTGCTTCAGCGCTGCGGATCGTCCTGGCTTCTGGACTTCTGTTCGATGCTGATGGATCAGGCCGTGCGGTACCGCAACCTGTCGATGAACACCAATCCCAACAAGCAGCGCCGCGAGGGCGCCGCTGCCGAACATCGCGCGATCCTTGACGCCGTGCTCGATCACGATGCCGCCCGCGCCTGCCAGCTTCTCGAAGAGCACTATCGCATCACGCTCGACACGTTGCGCAACGTCACGTTCCAGACCAACGACGCCGGTGAAGGCGCCTCGGGGCGCCAGGCCGCGATGCGATGATCGCCACACCCGGCGGGTCGCGCCACAGGTGTCTTCGCGCAAGGCCGTGATCCCGTCTTTCTTTCGATGGCCGGTTCGCCCGCGCGTCGGGCGGTCAGCATGGGCCTGCCGAAGCGATTGCGACTGCGGGTTCCGGCAGAACGGGAAGTAGCGCGATCCCCATGGATCGACGTTTTCTGCTCCAGCCTGATCTCACCCGATCCATTTCGCCGCGATGTCCGACAGGCTCGCCACCACGCCGTCCCGAGGAGGTCATGACAAGGTCGCTCTGCCCGACTCAGCGCGGGACCCCGGCGTCGGGCGCTTCCTTGGCCCCTCACCGACGGGGTCGAGTCGTGCCTCCTGCGCGAGCGCGGCCCTGTCATGGATGCGAACGCTTCCCCGTCCGGTCTCGAGAACCCCCGCCGCGATCAGGGCGCCGAAGGCCCGCCGGAACGCCGCACGGCTCATTCCCGCCATTCGGCCCAGTTCCTCTTGCGTGGCGTTGATCGTGCCGTCGGGCTGGGCAAGCCGCAGGAGCACCCGCGCGAAGCGCGGCCGCGCGGGCAGGACAAGCGCCTCGGCCAAGGCCTGTGTCGCCAGCGCGCCGTTCAGCGTGGCTAGGTGGTGCAAGTGCCGCCAGTCGCCCGGGTTTTCCTCAAGCATCCGGCGCAGCGGAGCCTGCGGGATGCGGAATACCTCGCAGTCCGTGGCGGCGACCACGGTCAGCATGCGCGGCACTCCGGACAAGAGCGCACCGTCACCCACCCATATCCCGGGCGGCGCACGATGGATGACCACGTCCTCCGAGTCGACGGGGACCGAGATGTCGAGATGCCCCGAACCAAGCCCGAAAATCGCATCGGCCTCCTCGCCGAAGACGTAGAGCGCGCGGCCCCGCGGCACCGAGGCCCAGCGCCCGATGGCGATCATCCGGCCCTGGAATTCGGGCGGCTGGAGCGAAAGCCACCCGGTCTTCGTAAGCGTCCCGAGGTGCTGCGACCGTTTGGTCCGGCCGTCCATACCTGTCCTCCCCCGACCATCTTCATCGCGCTGAGTGACATTTGTCGCTCAGCGGATCGCGGCCAATGATTAGAATCAAACGGGCACGAATTCAGCGAAAGGACCGACCATGACCACCCGCCGCCAGCTTCTGGGTTCGATCCCCGCCACCGGCGCCGCGTTTGCGTTGGGGGGCGCACTCGTCAGCGAAGGCCCGGCCCATGCGCAGGAGGCGCGGCCCGTGCTTGAAGGTCACTTCCACCCGAAGGGCAAGGCGCCTTCGCCCCACACGATCCGGATCCTCGAAGACTCCAGGGCCACGCTGCCTTTCGCCGATACGCGCGACATCGCGGAACAGGAACGTGGGCTGATCGCGCGCCGAACCGATCCGCGCATCATGGCCGATGCCGGCAACGTTGCCTTCGACATGTCGGACTACGACTTCCTGAACGGCACCGGCGACTTCGACAGCATCCACCCCTCGATGACCCGTATCGCCCGGCTCAACAACAACTTCGGCCTTTACGAGGTGGTGCCGGGAATCTACCAGGTCCGCGGCTTCGACCTGTCGGACATGACCTTCGTGCGCGGCAAGACCGGCTGGATCCTGATCGACGTCATGACCACCGTCGAGACCGCCCGCGCGGCGTGGGACCTGTTCCAGGAACACGTCGGCGAAGGTCTGCCCGTCGCCGCGGTCATCTATTCCCACACGCATGGCGACCATTTCGGGGGCGTCCGCGGCGTCGTGACTGACGAGGACATCAGGTCGGGCCGGGTCGAGATCATCGCGCCCGACGGCTTCATGCAGTTCACCATCTCGGAGAACGTCTACGCCGGGAACGCGATGAACCGGCGGCTCTTCTACCAGTACGGCCTCCTCCTCCCGGTCGCGCCGCACGGCTTCGTCACGCAAGGCCTCGGCCACCGCATCCCGGCAGGGGCCACGAGCCTCATCGCGCCCACGCGCCTTGTTTCGGACCCGATCGAGGAATTCGAGGTCGACGGTATCCGGATGATCTTCCAGAACACGCCCAACACCGAGGCGCCGCGGGAGATGAACACCTACATCCCCGACCTCAAGGCGCTGTGGATGGCCGAGAACGTGACCGCCACGCTCCACAACATCTACACACTGCGCGGCGCGCCCGTGCGCGACCCGCTCAACTGGGCGCGCTACATCAACGAGGCGCTTTGGCTCTTCGGACAGGAGGCCGAGGTCATGTTCGCCTCCCACCACTGGCCGCGCTGGGGGAACGACCGCATTCGCGAGGTTCTGCGCGACCAGCGCGACCTCTACGCCAACATGAACAACCAGGTGCTGCACTACGCCAACCAGGGCGTGACCATCAATCAGATCCACAATGTCTATCGGATGCCCGCAAGCCTTCAGCAGAAATGGCACTGCCGGGGCTACCACGGGTCGCCCGAGCATAACGCCCGCGGGGTGGTCCAGCGCTATCTCGGCTTCTGGGACTGCAATCCGGCGACGCTGATCCCGCTTTCGCCCGAAGACTCGGCGCCGCTCTACGTCGAGATGATGGGTGGCTCGGCCACGATCCTGGCGAAGGCGGCGGAGTTGCATGACTCGGGCGACTACCTCCACGCGGTCGAGATCCTGAACAAGCTCGTCCTGGCCGAGCCTGCGAACGCCGACGCAAAGGATGCGCTGGCCGACGCCTTCGAGCAACTGGGCTACCAGCAGGAGAACCCGGGGCTCAGGAACTCCTTCCTCGCTGCGGCCTATGAGCTCCGTACGGGCATCCCGCAGGGCACCATAGCAAGCTCGTCAGGCCCCGACGTCATCCGCGCGATGTCGACGGAACTCTTCCTCAATTTCCTCGGCATCAAGATGGACAGCCGCCGGGCGGAAGGGCTTTCGTTCGTCATGAACCTCGTCACGCCGGACAATGGCGAGCGCTTCGTGGTGGAGCTGTCGAACGCGACGCTCACGAACATCGAGGGCTATCAGGCCGAGGACGCCGACCTCACCCTTACCGTGAACCGCTCGGACCTCGAGCGGGTGATGGGTGGCGTCGCCACGCTCGAAGACCTGCTCGCCGAAGGCGCGGCGCAGGCCGAAGGTGACCTCGCCATTCTTGGGCAACTGGCCGGCCTCATGGTCGAGTTCGACCCGCGGTTCGAGATCATGCCGGGCACCAAGTCCCGGACCGATCTTCCCGACGGCGAGGCGCTCCAGGCTGAGATCGGGGCGGTGATCCCCGAGTAGGCGCCCCGGGCGGGGGCCCGGGCAGAGCCACCCACCCCGCGGGCCGGGATCACCGCGTGCCCGGCACGCCGCGGGATATGTCGCGTCGGCTGGCCGGGCTGTCGCAAAACCTTCACTCGACGCCGATCAATGATTCCTCTATTCGGGAATCATGGAAACGTATGATGCGGCACATGCCTTCGCCACGCTCGGCCATCCCGGCCGCCTTGCCGTATTCCGGCTGCTCGTGCGCTTTGCGCCGCGCGGCGTGCGGCCGACCGAGATCGCCGAGGCGCTGAGGCTGAAGCCCAACACGCTTTCGCATCACCTGTCCGACCTCACCGCCGCAGGCCTTGTTCAGGTCGAGCGGCAGGGGCGATCGCTTTACTACTCGGTCGACCTCGACACGACCGAGGGGCTGATCGGCTACCTCGCGTTCGACGTGGGCCGGGCACGGCCGGAACTTCTTGCCCCCTTCCTTGCTGCACAACGGGACCAGGCCATGCGCGACACAGACTTCGACGTGCTCTTCATCTGCTCGGGCAACTCGGCCCGCTCGATCTTCGCCGAAGCGCTCCTGCGCGATCTCGGCCAGGGAAGGTTCCGGGCGTTTTCGGCCGGAACGCGGCCGAACACCGCGCTCAACCCGTTCGCGCTCGAGGTGCTGAAGCGCAACGGGCACGATGTCTCGGGCCTGCGCTCGAAGCACATCGCCGAGTTCCAGAAACCCGACTCGGTCGAGATGGATTTCGTCTTCACCGTCTGCGACACGGCGGCGGCCGAAGAGTGCCCGCCCTGGCCCGGACAGCCCATCACCGGCCACTGGGGCCTGCCCGACCCCGCGCGCGCCACCGGCACAGACGCCGAGAAGGCGCTTGTGTTCGCGCAGACCTACGCCGCGCTTCGCCGGCGGATCGCGGCCTTCGTCGCGCTGCCGTTCGAAAGCCTCAACCGCCTGTCCCTGCAAGCCCGCGTCGATGCCCTTGGCACCGACGCCCATGACACGCAAAGGGGCTGAGCCCATGGCACGGATCGCGCTCAATGGCCTTGGCCGGATCGGCAAACTGGTCCTGCGGGACCTGATCGACACCGGCGCGGGGGGTGACATCGTCCTGCTCAACGACCCCGCGGGGGATGCCGAGCAGCATGCGCTTCTGATGGAGTTCGACAGCGTGCATGGCCGCTGGCGGACGCCGGTGGCCCATGAGGACGGCGCGCTGGTGCTGAACGGCCGGCGCATCCGCCTGACCCACGAAAAAACGATCGAGGCGCTGCCGCTTGCGGAGATTGGCGTCGACCTCGTCATCGACTGCACCGGCGTCTTCAAGACCGCCGCGAAGGTCGCGCCCTACTATTCGGCAGGCGCGAAGAAGGTCGTGGTCAGCGCACCGGTCAAGGACGGCGGCGCCCTGAACCTCGTCTACGGCGTCAACCACCACCTCTACGACGGCTCGCAGGCCCTCGTCACGGCGGCCTCCTGCACGACGAACTGCCTTGCCCCGGTGGTGAAGGTCATCCACGAGGCGCTGGGCATCCGCCACGGCTCGATCACCACGATCCATGACGTCACCAACACCCAGACCATCGTCGACCGCCCGGCGAAGGACATGCGCCGCGCGCGTTCGGCGCTCCTGAACCTCATCCCCACGACCACCGGCAGCGCCACCGCGATCACGCTGATCTACCCCGAACTGAAGGGCCGCCTGAACGGCCATGCGGTGCGGGTGCCACTTCTCAACGCCTCGCTGACCGATTGTGTCTTCGAGGTCGAGCGGCCAACAACGGTCGAAGAGGTCAACGCCCTTTTCGAGGCGGCGGCGAGTGGCCCGCTTCAGGGCATCCTCGGGTTCGAGCGTCGTCCGCTGGTGTCGTCGGACTTTACCAACGACCCGCGCTCTTCCATCGTCGACGGGCCGTCCACCATGGTCGTGAACGGCACGCAGGTGAAGGTCTACGCCTGGTACGACAACGAATGGGGCTATGCCTGCCGCCTGGCCGATATCGCCCGCATGGTGGCGGCCTCGCTGTGACCGAAGCCGCGGCACCAACGCCGAACCCGCTGCGCGCCTATGCCGCCGTCACGGCGGCCTACTGGGCCTTCATGCTGTCGGATGGCGCGCTCCGGATGCTGGTGCTTCTGCACTTCAATACGCTGGGCTTCACGCCGATCCAGCTTGCCTGGCTGTTCCTGCTTTACGAGGTGGCCGGGATCGTCACGAACCTTGCCGCCGGCTGGCTTGCCGCGCGCTTCGGGCTCGCGGCCACGCTGTACGGCGGGCTCGCGCTTCAGATCGGGGCGTTGGTGGCCCTTGCCCAGCTCGACCCCGGCTGGGGCGTCGCGGCCTCGGTCGCCTTCGTGATGGCGGTGCAGGGGGTGTCGGGCGTGGCCAAGGACCTTGCCAAGATGTCCTCGAAGTCGGCAGTGAAGCTTCTTGCCCCGAAAGAGGACGGCGGCCTCTTCCGCTGGGTTGCGGCGCTGACGGGATCGAAGAACGCGGTGAAGGGCCTTGGCTTCTTCCTTGGTGCCGCGCTTCTTGCGGTCGCCGGGTTCGAGGCGGCGGTCTGGGGCATGGCGGGCGTCCTTGCCGCCATTCTCGTCGCGGTCGTTCTGTTCCTGCCCGCCGGCCTCCCTGGCCGGATGAAGGCCGAGGAGGCGTGGAGCGGCTGGCGCTCGAAGGACCCGCGCGTGAACCGCCTTTCGCTTGCCCGCATGTTCCTCTTCGGCGCACGCGACGTCTGGTTCGTCGTGGGCATCCCGGTCTACTTTCAGGCGGTGCTGTCGGACGGCACGGCGGAAGGCCGGCGCGAGGCCTTCTTCCTTATTGGCAGCTTCCTTGCGCTGTGGATCATCGCCTACGGTGCCGTGCAGGCCGTCGCGCCGAAACTCCTCGGGGCGCGGACCCAGCCGGAAGAGGCGATGACCGCCAAGGCGATCTTCTGGGCCGGCCTGCTGGTTCCCATCCCCTTCGCCCTTGCCGCCGCCGCGCTTCTGGCGGACGGGCCGTCGCCCATGCTCACCGCCACGCTTATCGGTGGCCTTCTTGTCTTCGGCTTCGTCTTCGCGATCAACTCCTCGGTCCATTCGTACCTGATCCTGGCCTTCGGATCGGCCGACCGCATCACCCGCGACGTGGGCTTCTACTACATGGCGAATGCCGCCGGGCGGCTGATCGGCACGCTTCTGTCCGGGATCAGCTTCCAGTTGGGCGGCCTGCCGCTTTGCCTGGCCACCGCCGGGGTCATGGCCCTTGCCAGCTGGCTTGCCGCACGCCGGTTGCGCGGTGTCTGAGGGGCCGAAGGCCGCGATCAGGGTTCAAGCCGCGAGAGTGCGCGGTCGAGGGCGGCAAGGGCGAAGTCGATGTCCGCGGCGCTGACGACAAGGGGCGGGCGCATCTTGACGATGTTTCCGCGGATCCCCTCGCTGCCCACCAGCACGCCTTCGTCCTTCAGAAGGTCGATCAACCGTCCGGTCTGCGCCGCGGCCGGCGCCCGGGTGGCGCGGTCCGCAACCAGTTCAAGACCCACGGCCAGCCCCGTCGCCCTGACGCAGCCGATGATCGGGTGGCGGGCCTGCAGCTTTCGCAATCCCTCGGCGAAGCGCGCGCCCATGCGGGCGGCGTGGTCGGTCAGGTCCTGCCGGTCGATGGCGTCAAGCACCGCCAGCCCCGCCGCCGCCGAGACGTTGTTGCCCCCGAAGGTCGAGAAGAAGGCGGTGGTCGTCTCGAAGTGATCAAGGATCTCGGGCCGTGTCAGGACGACGCCGATCGGGTGGCCGTTGCCGGCGGGCTTGCCGATGGTCACGAAATCGGGCGTCACGCCATGGTGCTGGTAGCCCCAGAAATGCCCGCCCATGCGACCGAAGCCCGATTGCACCTCGTCGGCGATGCAAAGCCCCCCGGCGGCGCGCACACGCTCGAAGACGCCCGCGACATAGCCGGGAAGCGGCTCCAGCACGCCATTGGTCATGAAGGCGCTGTCGATGATGACGGCCGCCGGTTTCACGCCCGCCTCGGCCAGAGACGCGATCGCCCGGTCGGTGTCGGCGGCGAAGTCCTCGGCCGCCAGTCCCGGGTTGTTATAGGTGTCCGGCGCCATCAGGGTGCGGACATGGGGGGGCAGGACCCCGGTCTTGCTGGCCGACGGCGAGACGGCGTCGATCGCCTCGGTGATGCCGTGGTAGGCGAAGTCCTGGCAGAGAAAGCCCGTGGCCCCCGTCCAGGCGCACGCCATGCGCCAGGCGATGTCGTTTGCCTCGGACCCCGAATTGACGAAGGCGCATGCCGTCAGGGCGCCGCCGGTCAGCGCGCCAAGGCGTTCGGCATAGTCGAGCACCTGTTCGCCCAGATAGCGCGTGTTGGTGTTCAGCACGCGCGCCTGCCGCGCGATCGCCTCGGTCACGGCGGGGTTGCAATGCCCCACGATCGGAACGTTGTTGTAGAAATCGAGATAGCGACGACCGCCTGCGTCGGTCAGCCAGACGCCGTCGCCGCGGACCATGTGCAGCGGGGGGTCGTAGAACAGGTAGGGGCGCGAGCCCATCAGCCGCCTGCGACGCTCGAGAAGCCCCGACAGGGGAACGGAACGCCCGGGCGCCGGCGCCATCCCGCTGGCCTTGCGAAAATGGTCGGTCAGGGTGTCGGGGCCCAACGCCGCGATCTGCCGCATCAGCGCGAACGAGCCAAAGGCCTCGCCAGCCGTGTAGTCGGGGGTGTCGGGCGTGTGCGTCGCGCGATAGGCCATGATCAGCGCGGCGACCAGCACGCGCATCAGGACAAGGTCGTAGAGCGTGTCGGTTTCCGCGTCCTCAAGCGGGATGCGCGCGGTGAAGCCTGACAGGATCGCCTCGGTCGTGGGCAACAGGGTTTCCGCGTCCGAGAAATCGCTCAGCGCATTGGCCAGGTCGATGACGATCGGCCCATGCAGCATGTCGCCGAAGTCGATAACCCCCAGCGGCGCCTCGTCGGGCGCAACGACAAGGTTGTGGCGGTGCAGATCGGCGTGAAGCGCCTGCGCCCGCAGCCCGGCGAGGCGCGGCAGGGTCCGGCCCAGGAACCTGTCGATTGCCTGCCGCGCCACGCCCCGGTGTTCCGACGGCAACAGGTCGACGTGCCCGGACAACTGGCCGATCTGGCGCGGATCCCACAGCAGCGGACGCGCGTTGAGAGACGGGTGAAAGAAGCCCCGCATCGCCGTCTGAAGCTGCGCCAGAAGCGCCCCGATGCGGTGTAGCTCACCGCGCGACAAAGGCCGCTCGACGGCGATTTCGCCTTCCAGAAAGCTCAGCAGGTAGCACTGGAACAGGGCGCCGTCCGGGGCCGCGATTTCTGAGAGCGGGCCGCCCTCAAGCGTCGGCAGGACGCGCGGCACGTTGAGCGTGGGATCGACCCTTGCGATGTGATCCAGGGCGGCGATCTGGCAGTCAAGCTGGCCCGCGTCTTCCGAGCCGTTCATCACCTTGACGACGAAGGCGCGGCGATCGGGAAGTCTCAGAAGCAGGTTCTGATCGCGTTCGGAATAGAGGGGCTTCATGCGTCCGGTCAGCCCGTAGGCCCGGATCAGATGTCCTTCGACAACGGAGACCGGCAGGTCTGGCGGGTTGGCTGCGAGAAACTTCATCCGGCCTCCTTGGCCCCAGGTCGGGATGCACCGCATCCGCTGCGTGCGAAGTCTCGGCGACGCGCGAACGGGTTGCAAGACGCGCAATCCGCGCGGCAGGCGCAAGGGCGGTGCCGGGGCCGCGGGTCATCGGTCTGAAGACATCGCGCTTGACCCCCCATGACCCTTGAAATATGCCTCCGGACGCTGAGCGGGCGTTGTGTAGTGGTAAGACCTCAGCCTTCCAAGCTGATGACGCGGGTTCGATTCCCGCCGCCCGCTCCAGCCGCGACGTCGTGCGTGCCGCAGACGCGCGCCCGCGGCCAAGGGCCCAAACACATCCAAGGCTTTGCTGATCCTTGCCCCCGTCGGAAGGGCCGCCCTGGCCCATTCTGACGCAGCCTGACGCCTTGTGACGGCGCGGCGTTGCCGCTATCCAGCCTGAACCGGGAAGGGAGGATGCATGGCCGAGCCCGCGATCCAGTCGGAAGCCGAACGCGCCAAGTCGCGCAACGTTCGGGCGCTTGGCGCCTTGTGGCCCTTCGTGATGCCCTACCGGGTGCATCTTGTCGCGGCGCTTGCCGCGCTGGTCTTCACGGCGGTCGTATCGCTGGTCCTGCCGATTGCCGTGCGCCGCGTGGTCGACGGGTTCGAAACCTCGGCCGAGGCGCTTCTTGACAGCTATTTCCTTGCCGCCTTCGGCATCGCCGGCCTTTTCGCGCTGGGCTCTGGGCTGCGCTACTACCTTGTCACGACACTGGGTGAGCGGGTGGTCGCCGACATCCGCAAGGCGGTCTTCGACCGCATGATCGGCATGAGCCCGGCCTATTTCGAGAAGATCATGACCGGTGAGGTCCTGAGCCGGATCACCACCGACACCACGCTTATCCTCAGCGTGATCGGCTCGTCGATCTCGATCGCGCTGCGCAATGCGCTGATCCTTGCCGGCGGGCTTGTGATGCTGTTTGTCACGGCGCCCAAGCTTGCGGCCTTCGTCCTTCTGATCGTGCCTGCGGTGATCGTGCCGATCATTCTGCTGGGACGCCGGCTGCGCGTGCTCAGCCGCCAGAACCAGGACTGGATCGCGGCGTCGTCGGGCAACGCCTCCGAGGCGCTCCTGTCGGTCCAGACGGTGCAGGCCTTCACCCACGAGGCCGCCTCGCGCGGCGCCTTCGCCACGGTGACCGAAAGCGCGTTCCTGTCGGCGCGCACCCGTGTGCGCGTGCGCGCGGCGATGACCGTCATCGTCATTGCGCTTGTTTTCGCGGGCATCGTCGGCGTGCTCTGGATTGGCGCCCGCGACGTGCGTGCCGACGCCATGACGGTGGGCGAACTTGTCCAGTTCGTGATCTACGCCGTGATGGTCGCGGGCGGCGTCGCGGCCCTGTCCGAGATCTGGGGCGAGTTGCAGCGGGCCGCGGGCGCCAGCGAACGGCTGGCCCAGCTTCTGCACGCCGAAGATACCGTCGCCGACCCGGCCCGCCCCATCGCCGCGCCGCGTCCACTGCAGGGCAGCATCGCCTTCGAGGACGTGCGCTTCCGCTATCCTGCCCGGCCCGAGCAGGCCGCCCTCGACGGGGTCAGCTTCACGATTGCGCCCGGTGAAACGGTGGCCCTTGTCGGGCCGTCGGGCGCGGGCAAGACCACGGTCATCCAGTTGATCCAGCGCTTTTACGACCCCCAGGGCGGGGCGGTGCGTCTGGACGGGACCGACCTGCGCGACATGGCGCGCGCCGACTTCCGCCGCTCGATCGCGCTCGTGCCGCAGGACCCGGTGATCTTCGCCGCCTCGGCGCGCGAGAACATCCGCTTCGGCCGCCCCGAAGCCACCGACGCCGAGGTCGAGGCCGCCGCGAAGGCCGCCGCCGCGCACGAGTTCCTGGCCGCGCTGCCGCAGGGCTATGACACCTACGTGGGCGAGCGCGGCGTGATGCTGTCGGGCGGCCAGAAGCAGCGCGTGGCCATCGCCCGCGCCATTCTGCGCGATGCGCCGATCCTGCTTCTGGACGAAGCCACCTCGGCGCTGGACGCCGAAAGCGAACAGGCCGTGCAAAGCGCCGTCGACACGCTGTCGGAAGGCCGGACCACCGTGATCGTCGCGCACCGCCTTGCCACGGTGAAGAAGGCCGACCGGATCCTTGTCTTCGATCAGGGCCGGATCGTCGCGGAAGGCACCCATGGCGACCTAGTGGCGCAGGGCGGTCTTTACGCCCGGTTGGCCCGGCTTCAGTTCACCGAAGGGCTTGCCGCCGAATAGACGACGCTGCGGCACGCCCGTCGTGACGTGGCGTTCGCACGGCCTTCGCCGCTTGAACGGGGGCGCCGGTTTCCGCATCTTCGCGCGCAACATGCGACCGGGCCGTCCAAGGTCCGGCCAACGGCCATTCGGGGAGGAGACCGGGATGACGATTTTCGCGTCGCTGGCGGACGCCAAGGCGATCGAAGCGCAGATGGACTGGAGCGCGCGGGACGTACCCGCCACGCTTTACGGACTGCTTTCGCGCACCGCCGACAGGTTTCCTGGCCACAAGGCAGTGTCCTACCAGCTCTTGTCGGGGCCGTCGGACAAGGCCGAAACCCTGACCTGGCGCGAACTGCACGGCCGCGTCACCCAGGCGGCCAACCTGTTCCGCAGCCTCGGGATCGGCGAAAGCGACGTGGTCGCCTACGTCCTGCCCAACGCCAACGAGACGGTCGTGACCCTTCTGGGCGGCGCGGTCGCGGGCATCGCGAACCCGATCAACCCGTTGCTCGAACCCGACCAGATCGCCTCGATCCTGCGCGAGACGAAGGCGAAGGTGGTCGTCACGCTAAAGGCCTTTCCAAAGACCGACGTGCCCCAGAAGGTGGCCGAGGCGGTGAGGCACGCCCCCGGCGTCGAGACCGTTCTCGAGGTCGATCTGGTGCGCTACCTCACGCCGCCGAAGTCGTGGATCGTGCCGCTGATCCGGCCGAAGAACCCGGTCACACACCATGCCCGCGTGCTGGACTTCGCCGCGGAATGCGCGCGCCAGCCCCGGTCACTGACCTTCGCCGACAGCACGGGCGACCGCGTGGCCGCCTATTTCCATACCGGCGGCACGACCGGCATGCCCAAGGTCGCGCAGCACACCTATGGCGGCATGATCTACAACGGCTGGATCGGCCATACGATCCTCTTCAGCGAGACCGACAACATCATCTGTCCGCTGCCGCTGTTCCATGTCTTCGCCTGCCACGTGATCCTGATGGCGGCGCTGAGTTCGGGCGCACATGTCGTCTTCCCGACGCCACAGGGCTATCGCGGCGAAGGCGTCTTCGACAACTTCTGGAAGCTGATCGAGCGCTGGCAGATCAGCTTCATCATCACCGTCCCCACAGCGATCTCGGCGCTGATGCAGCGGCCGGTCAACGCCGACATCTCGACGGTGAAGACCGCCTTTTCGGGCTCTGCGCCGCTGCCGGTCGAGCTTTACAAGCGTTTCGAGAAGGCCACGGGCGTCAACATCATCGAAGGCTACGGCCTGACCGAGGCGACCTGCCTTGTCTCGTGCAACCCGATCGACGGGCCGAAGAAGATCGGCTCGGTCGGCATTCCCTTCCCCTATACCGACGTGAAGATCCTTGTGCACACGGTCGACCAAGGCGTGGCCGAAATGGCGGTCGACGACATCGGCGAGATCTGCGTGGCCAACCCCGGCGTCCTGCCTGGCGCGACCTACACCGAGGCCGACAAGAACCTGCAGCTGTTTCACTATGACGTCTATCTGCGCACCGGCGACCTCGGCCGGATCGACGCGGATGGCTACCTGTGGATCACGGGGCGGGCGAAGGACCTGATCATCCGAGGCGGCCACAACATCGATCCCGCCCAGATCGAGCAGGCGCTGGCCGGCCACGATGCCGTGGCGATGGTCGGCGCGATCGGCCAGCCCGATGCCCGCGCGGGCGAGTTGCCCTGCGCCTATGTCGAACTGGTCAAGGGCGCCAGCGTCACGACCGACGAACTGATGCAGCATGCGCGTGCCCATATCCACGAGCGGGCGGCCCATCCCAAGCACATCGAGATCCTGCCCGAACTGCCCAAGACCGCCGTCGGCAAGGTCTTCAAGCCCGACCTGCGCCGTCTTGCGATCACGCGCGTCTTTGACGAGGCGCTTGCCGCCGCCGATCTTGAGGCGCGCGTCGCCGAGGTGATCGAAGACAAGAAGCGCGGACTGGTGGCGCGTCTGAAGACGAAGGGCAAGGCCGCCGAGGAGGCGAAGGTCGCCGAGACGCTGGGCAACTTCACCACTCCCTGGGAGTGGGTGGACTGAGCGCTGCCCGCCGGCTGCGCGGTGAAGGCGCCTAGCGTTCGACGATCTCGGCGCCGTCCGTGATCTGGTCGCTGGGGTGGGTGACGACCCGCTGGCCGGCCTGAAGGCCCGACAAGATCTGCACGGAGGCCTCGTTTCTTCGTCCGGCCTCGACCTTGGTCAGGCGGGCGACGCCCTGGTCGGCCACGAACACGTACCAGTCCGCGCCCTGCCGGAACAGGGCCGAAAGCGGCGCCTGAAGCACGTCGTCCTCTTCCCACTCGATGAGTCGCAGGAAGACCGAAAAGCCGTGCCCCAGACCCGTGCGTTCCTCGGGCGGCGTCAGAAAGTCGAGACGGGCGTCGACGCGCTGTTCCTCGATCCCCAGCGCCGAGACCCGGGTGCGCGCGATCGGGTCGATCGATCGCAACTCGGCCCGCAAGGCGTTTGGCCCGCCCCAGCGCTCGACGATGGCCCCGGTGCCCGGGCCGACACGGATCGCATCGCTGGACAACAGGTCGGCCACGATCTCGAGGTCGGTCGGGTCACCGACTGTGACAAGCGTGGTACCCGGCGACACGGGCCGTTCGCTGACGACCTCGACCGACAGGACCACGCCGTCGACCGGCGCGGTCAGGCGAATGCAGCAATCCCCGGCTGCGTTGCCCGGCTGGCCGATCCCGGGTTCGAAGAGGGCCGCCTTGGCCCGTTCAAGCGTGCTTTGGGCCAGGTCCACGCGCGATTGCGCCGCCGACAGCGCCGCCTCGCGCGACGCGACCTGCGCGTCGGCATCCTCAAGCCGGGTGACCGACGCCACGCCGCGTTCCACAAGCGCCTGTGTCCGGGCGTACTGCTGGCGCGCGTAGTCGAGGTCTTCCCTGGCCTGGCGCACTTGCGACTGGGCGACGTCGAGGCCGGCCTCGGCCTCGCGCACGGCGGCTTCGGCTTCGATCCGGCTGCGCGCGTCGAGCAGGGCCGAAACGGCGGGTTCGACGATGGCAACGACGGTTTCGCCCTTCGTCACCGGGTCGCCCACGTCGACGGGCGCGCGCAACGCGGTGCCCGCGATCGGACTGGCCACGTCATAGACCTCTCGGATCCGGGTCTTTCCGTCGGCGTTGATCGTGACGCGCATCGGACCCGCGGCGACTTCGGTCAGGTCGACGGGCACGGGTTGGGTGCGGAACGTGACGTAAAGAAGCCCGCCCGCGATGATCAGGGCAAGAAGGGTCAGCACGACGGTGCGCAGGGTCGGTTTCATGGATCACTCCCGTGTCTTCATCACGGCGACAAGGTCCAGCCGGTCAAGGCGCCGCCGCACGATCAGCGCGGCGCCAAGGCTGGCCGCCAGCACGATCAGACTTGCATAGCTGTAGGTCTCGGGGTTCAGCACCAGCGGAATGGAATAGAGATCCGAGGTGAAGCTGTTGACCAGCGTCCAGACGACCATATAGCCCAGCGCCCAGCCCAATGGCTGCGCCAGGAGCGCCAGCAGCATCGTCTCGCCGATCAGGATGTACGAGACCTCGGCCTTCGAAAAGCCGAGGATGCGCAGGCTTGCCAGTTCGCGGGCGCGTTCGGAAAGCTGCACCCGCGCACCATTGTAGGCGACGCCGACAGTGATCAGGATGCCAAGGACCGCGAAGACCGTCATCGTGGTCAGCAGGTTCGTCGCGATCGTTTCCTGAAAGGCACGGCGGTTCTGCGTCATCATGATCGTGCCGCGCACCGTGGGCATGTCCTTCAGCGCGGCATGGAAGGCGTCGATCTGGCCCTCGTCGAGCTGGAGGTTGATCGTCGTCACCTGCGGCGCCTGCCGGAACAGGGCGTTCAGCCGGTCCATGTCCATCAGCGCCCCCATTCCGAAATACTGCGTCACGATCTGCGCGACCGGCACCTCGTAGGTGCCCCGGTCGCCGCCATGAAACTCGACCTCGATCATGTCGCCGATCTCGGCGTGCAGGCTTTCGGCCAGCCGGTCGGTCAGCACGATCCCCAGGGGCGGCGGCTCGACCGTGCGGCCCTTGGCGTCGACCATGCGGCTGAGGGTGGCGCCGGGCCGGCGGGCCTGGATGTTGGTGTCTTTCTCGTAGCGGCCCCGGCGCAGGGTGGCGCCAAGGAACATCTCGCCCTCGACCATCATCGCGCCCGGCAGCCTGCGTGCCTCTTCCACGGCGATTTCGGGCGCGTCGCCGCCAAGGATCAGGATCGCGTCCTGACGGTTCTGCTGGTAGAAGGCGCTGTCGATGATGACATCGGTGGAATCCCCGGCGAAGTTGGACGCCACCAGCACCGCCACGGCAAGGCCAAGACCAAGGACCGTCATCGCCGACCGGACCGGCCAGCGCATCACCGACCGCAGGATCATCACCGTGGGCTGGCTGAGGCGCATCGCCGCGATCAGCCGGTCGATCGACGTGCGCTTGAACCGCGGCGGGGCAGGGGGGGTCATCGCCACCGCCGGCGGCAGCCACGCCGCCGCCAGCGCCGCCCGCATCGAGCCCGCGACCGCCGCGCCGATGGCGATCAGCGCCGAAAGGACATAGACATCCTTGCCCATCGCGAAGATGAGGTAAGGGAACTTGAAGAATTCAGCATACATCTCGGCCATCGCCCGGGCCAGCCATGTCCCCGCCGCCCAGCCGATGACGATGCCGACAAGCGCGATCAGGCCCGCAAGCATCAGATAGTGGATGCAGATCGTCAGGTCGGAATAGCCCACCGCCTTCATCAGCCCGATCTCCGCGCGTTCAAGCGCCACGATCCGCCCGATCACCATGTTCACGAGGAACACGGTGATCCCCATGAAGACCGGCGGCAGCACATAGGCCAGCGTCTTGAGTTGCGTGATCTCGCCGCCGAGGAAAGCGTGGCTGATCTGGTCCTCGCGACCATGGGCGCCGTTGGAGCCGAAGGGGTCGAGAATGGTCTCGAGGTGGTCGATGACCGTGTCGATCGGCGTGCCGGGCAGGATCTGAAGCGACAGGGAATTGAACGCACCGGTCATGTCGAAGGCCGCGGCGAGCGTTCGCTCACGCATCCAGATCACGCCCATGTTGCGGTTGTCGGGCATCATCTGCCCGGGTCCGATCGTGTAGATGTATTCGGGCGAAAGCACGGTGCCGACGATCGTCACCCTGCGCTTCTGGCCGTCGAGGTTCACCGCGAAGCTGTCGCCAATCACATAGCCGTTCGCCTCGGCGAAGGGTTCGTTCACCACCACCTCGTCGCGGGCCTCGGGTCCTGGCCAGTCGCCCGACCGCAGCACGGGCAGGTTCATTCGCGGCAGGCCGTCGTCCGGGATCGACTGGATCCAGGCCTGTGCGGTCTCGACCCGGCCGGGCAGGTCCAGCAGCACAAGCGACTGGATGCGCGCCTCGGCGGCATAGACGCCGTCGATGGCCAGGATCTCGGGCATCAGGGACAGGGGGGCGCGCTGAACATGCGCGAAGACGTCCGCAAAGCGGTTGCGTTCGTAAAAGGCCGTGCGCGTGTCATCGAGCGCGCGGCTCATGCCCAGCGACATCAGCATGATCGACACGCCCGCGGCCAGCACCATCGCGATGGCGAGGGCCTGGGACCAGAGGCGCCGGAAATCCCGCAGAAGTTTCCTGTCGATCGCCCGCATCACGCCTACCACTCGATTTCCGAGGGCGCGACGCGCGTGTCGTTGACCCAGGTTTCGTTGATCCGGCCGTCCTGGAACGTGATCACGCGATGCGCCATCCTCTGGATTGCCGCGTTGTGCGTGATCACGACGGTCGAGGTCCCGAACCGGTCGTTGATGTCGCGCAGCGCGTCAAGCACCCGGATGCCGGTCTTGCTGTCCAGAGCGCCGGTGGGCTCGTCGCACAACAGCACCTCGGGGCGCTTGGCGATGGCGCGCGCGATCGCGACCCGCTGCTGTTCGCCGCCCGACATCTCGGCCGGGAAATGATCGATCCGGTGTGTCAGCCCCACAAGCCCCAGCGCCTCGGCGGCGGGCATGGGGTTCGGGGCGACATCGGTGACAAGCTGAACGTTTTCGCGCGCGGTGAGCGATGGCACGAGGTTGTAGAACTGGAAGACGAAGCCCACGTGGTCGCGCCGATAGCGCGTCAGCCCCCGGTCGTTCAGCCCTGTCAGTTCGAGATCGCGAAAGAACACGCGGCCTTCGGTCGCCTGATCGAGCCCTCCAAGGATGTTGAGAAGCGTGGACTTCCCGCTGCCCGAGGGGCCAAGGAGCACGGTGAACTCGCCCGCGTAAAGCTCCATGTCCACGCCCGCCAGGGCATGGACCTTCACCTCGCCGGTGTCATAGACCTTTGTGACGCCTTCCATCCGGAAGATCGCCTGTGGCTCTGCGCGTTCCATGGGGCGCAGCATTGCATTGGCGGTCGGCTGCGGCCTTGACCCGGATCAAGTGAAAATCTTCTGCGGTCCCTCGCCAAGGACGCGCGACCGGGGTAGGAGGCGACGCATGGATGCGACGGACGACGACAGGGTCATTGCCGCGCTGCGCGCCTCGGGGCCGCGGGCCTCGATCGGCATCGCCTCGCTGGGGGTGCTGGGCGCGTTCCTTCTGTGGATCGCGATCACCACGCCGCCCGCCGATATCGGATGGCTGGCCGTCCTGCTGGCCTGCGGCGCGCTGGCCTTCTGGGCGGCGTTCGAGATGTATCGTGCCGCGCAGGACGGGATCGAACTGACGCGGCGCGAACTGCGGACCACGGGGGGGCGGACGATCTGCAAGGTGGCCGACGTGAAGGGGGTCGAGCGCGGAGCGCTGGCCTTCAAGCCCTCGGGCGGCTTCGTCGTTCACCTCAGCGTGCGTCAGCCCTTCGGCTGGTCGCCGGGCATCTGGTGGCGCTGGCGGCGGACGGTCGGCGTGGGCGGCGTGACGCGCGGTGCCGAGGCCCGCGCGATGGCCGATATCCTTGCGATGGTGATCGCCGAAAGGACCTAGGTGTTGAGCTGCGGGTTGAGGCAGTTCACCACGGTCGACCCATCGTCGAACCCGACCTGTCCCCGGTTGAAGCGCGGGCGCGTCGGGATGAAGTTCGTGAAGGTCCGTTCGTCCAGCCCATAGGGCCGGCGCAGCAGGGGCACGTAGTCCATCTCGGTCTCGACGACGATCACCTCGGTGCCGACCGCCATCATCGGGATGCGGTCCTCGATGTCCGAGATCGCGGTGTGCCGTTCCATCCCGTTGCCGCGCGCCTCGGACCAGCACAGCACGAATTCGGTGTTGCCGGATATCGGATCGAGTTGCGCACCCACCACCGAAACCCGCAGCCGCGTGACATAGCGGTCGCGGTTGAGGAAGTTGTGCATCGCGGCCATGCCGTCGATGTACTCGGGCGTGATGTTCACGATCTCGCGCGAAAGCATGTCCGCGATCGTGTAGGCCGACTTCACGTTGATGTTCTGCATCTTGAAGGCATCCCAGAACACGTACATGCCGCCATAAGCCCACAGCAGGATCGGCAGGATGATCGCGGTTTCGGCCGAAAGCGTGGCGTCTTCGTCCTTCAGGAACTCGCGGAAAAGGGATTTCAGGACCTGCATCTGGATCACCGGCTGGGTTCGTTGACGAAGGCGCTGACGGCCACGATGGCATAGCCGTTCGGCCGGAAATCCTCGTCGCCCGGCGCGCCCTCGCTGGGGATGCGGTCAAGGATCGCGCCCAGGCCGAAGCCCGGCAGGATCGGGTCGACGTTCGCGCAAAGCCGCACGAGCATGAAGTCGTTGTTGCGACCGACGTCGTAGTCGGGGTCGTCGAAGGGGTCTGTCTCGGCGTTGCGGTCGACGCAGCGCGGGCGGTTGTCGAGCGGTTGCCAGGTGTCCGAGCTGACGACCTGAAGCTCGACCTGAAGGTCCTCCATGCAGTTCGGAACCAGTGTCGCGACGTCGCAGATCTGATCGCGGAAGGTGTCGAAGTCCGGCGGTGTCGGCGTGCCGATGCGGATCTCGCGCACCGCAAGGTCGAGCCCGCGCTCGAGCTGGACGTTGCGGATCATCATCAGTCCCGCCTCGATCGACGAGGCGAAGATCAGGAAGAGGGGCGGGAACAGCAGGGCGAACTCGACCGTCGCCGTGCCGGTCTCGGCCCGGAGAAAGCGCCCGAACCGCCGCGCCGCGCGGGTGCCGAGGCCGGTCATTGCGTAAGCCTCAGCTGCGTGATCTGGCCGGCGATCGACCGGAAGGCGTCCGAGATGCCGGTGCCGTCGGTTTCATAGTAGAACCCGCCGTTCGCCCCGCCCGTGGCGCAGTACTTCATGACCTCCTTCGCACCGGACGGCGCCTCGAAGGCCAGCGTGAAGATCACCGCGCTGGTGTCGCGCTTCACCGCGTCGCAGATGTCCTTCATCCGCTGGTCGGCGGCCGAGTACCCGGTGAAGTCCTCCAGGGCGGCGCGGTGCTGGTTGCGCGCGGTGTTGTCGGCGCCATCGAAGAAGTAGTTGGCGATGTCGTCCTCGGCGAACCAGTCGTGCAGCGTGATGTAGTCGATCTGACGTGCGTCGGGATAGCTGTCGAGGAAGTTCGCGCTGTAATACCGGTTGTCGCCCGTCGTGTTCCAGTGGCCGGGGCGGTACCAGCGCTGGCTCGACGACCGGTTCGGCATCTCGACGAAGAAGCCGTCGCGCCAGGTCAGGTTGCGGCCAAGCTGCGAATCGTACCGGCGATAACGGCACGAGGTGTCCGAGGGGCGCTGGTTCGGGTTCCAGGCCGAGAAGCAGCCTTGCGCGGTGCTCCAGGCTTCATGCGAATACCAGATGCGCGAGGGGCCGTTCTTGAACTGTTGCTTGAGATCGCGCTGAACCGTGTTCTCGCCGTCCGTCATGACGACCAGAACCTTCATCGTTTCGGTGGGGTCGTAGTCGTTCGGCCGGTTCTCGGCACGATCGGCGATCAAGTTGTCCTCGATCATCTCGGCCACGACCGGGCGAAGCGCCGGGTCAAGCAGGGCCGCGCCCCACTTGATGCCCAGGTCGACGGCCGTCCAGCCACTGGCGGTCAGGCTGTTGATATGGTTCTTGAGCTGGGTGACGCTTGTCGAATGGACAAGCATCGGGGTGCGGGTCTCGTCGCACCAGCGCTCATCGTCGGACGGTTGGTTATAGCTGTCGCCGCCTTCATGGAAGTGGCCAAGCCGTTCAAGCGGCGTGCTCGCGTCAACCACCACCGTGTCGAAATCCTCGTCGTCGAAGCGGATGCAGGTCGCGAAGTCGTGCGTGGTGTCGTAGGCCGTGATCGCGCCGGGATGCGCCGGCGGGTTGACCACCTGAATCGTTTCCCCGTCTGCGTTGAGGTAGTCGATCATCGGCCCGGTCACCACGACCGAGTGGTAGGGGATGATCGACATCGACGTGATGCCTTCCGTCCGCTCTTCGTCGACGACCGTGTCGATGAATTCGTTGGCCGCGCTCTTGAGGTTGATGAGCCGCCGGTTCGATCCCATCGACCCGGAGATGTCGACGACAAGCGAGATCTCGACGTTCTGGATCCGCTCGAGCGCGGTGCTTCCCGCGACCGACTGGAACTGCGTGACCTCGGCCGCACGACCCTTGCCCGCGGCGTCGAAATCGTCGCCGAAGATGCCGTTCACGTTCACCCAGTTGGTGAAGTAGTTGGGCGAGGTCACCCTCGAAGTGATCGCTACCTGGCGCGAGACAAGCTCGCCCTCCTGGCCGGGAATCGGATTGCCGTCCTCGTCGAAGACACCGCCGACATAGCTTTCCTGGACGTCGATCGTCTCGCGCGGCGGCGGCGTGCGCCCCGCCTTCACGTAGTAGTCGATGACCACGTCCCGGGGATCGAGCGGCTGGCTGAGCCCCGCTGCCGCCAGCGCCGCGCGGTCCATCGTGGCCTGGTTGATCACGCGCGACGTCTCGAAGCGCATCAGGTCCACGGCGAGGCCGCTGACCATGACCATGCCAAGGAAGAAGAACAGCGCGAGAATGATGATGCCACCCTCTTCGTCCTGTCGGAACCGCCGGGTGCGGCGCAGCGCGACGGACCCGAAAAGCCGGGCCTGCGTCGAAAGAGGAAGGGTCTCGCTGCCGTACGACTGGCCAATCATATTCCACCTACCTTGGGTCCCGGGCCTGCGAACACCGCATCCGGAACGGACCACCACACGTGAAAGTGGACGTCGTTATGTGGCCAAAATTGGGCGAGGGCCGCTTCAATCGACGATTAACCGCGAATGAACGACAATTGCGGCTGGCGTTCATAAACTGATCACGAAAGCTGTCCACGATCGGGAAACAAAGCCCCACGTCTCGCGTGTTCGTTTGCGCCCGGGAACCAAGGAGGAATTCGATACCCCGATGCGGTAGCCTGACCGAAGACGGCTGGGTTGCGTGATTCGCGGGCCCGCGCGCCGCCCGAGGGAGAAGGAAGCATGCCGTGACCATCCAGACCCGCACCGCCGAGCCCGGCTTTCGCGACAGCGTCGACCTGATGTTCAACCGCGCAGTGGCGCTGATGGATCTCAGCCCCGGCCTTGAAGAGAAGATCCGCGTCTGCAACTCGACCTATACGGTGCGTTTCGGGGTGCGCCTGCGCGGTCAGATCCACACCTTCACCGGCTATCGCTCGGTCCATTCCGAACACATGGAACCGGTCAAGGGCGGCATCCGCTATGCGCTGGCCGTCAACCAGGACGAGGTCGAGGCGCTGGCCGCGCTGATGACCTACAAGTGCGCGCTGGTCGAGGTGCCGTTCGGCGGATCCAAGGGCGGGCTCTGCATCGACCCGCGCCAGTACGAGGAGCACGAGCTTGAATTGATCACGCGGCGTTTCGCCTATGAACTTGCGAAGCGCGACCTGATCAACCCTGCCCAGAACGTTCCCGCCCCCGACATGGGTACGGGCGAGCGCGAGATGGCCTGGATCGCCGACCAGTACGCGCGGATGAACACCGCCGACATCAACGCGCGCGCCTGCGTGACCGGCAAGCCGCCGCACGCAGGCGGCATTCAGGGCCGGGTCGAGGCGACGGGGCGCGGTGTGCAATACGCGCTGCGCGAGTTCTTCCGCCACCCCGAGGACGTCGCGAAGGCCGGTCTTTCGGGCAAGCTCGACGGCAAGCGCGTGATCGTGCAGGGCCTTGGCAACGTGGGCTATCACGCCGCGAAGTTCCTCAGCGAAGAAGACGGGTGCCGCATCACCGGCATCGTCGAGCACGACGGCGCGCTTCATTCCGAGACCGGCCTCGACGTCGAGGCGGTGCGGGCCTGGATCCAGCGCCACGGGGGAGTGTCCGGCTTCGCCGACGCGACATACGTGGCCGAGGGGGCAAGCCTTCTCGAGGCCGAGTGCGACATCCTGATCCCGGCCGCGCTGGAAGGCGTGATCAACCTGGGCAACGCCGAGCGCATTCGCGCGCCGCTGATCATGGAGGCCGCGAACGGCCCCGTCACCTCGGGCGCGGACGAAGTGCTGCGCGCGAGGGGGACGGTGATCATCCCCGATCTTTACGCCAACGCAGGTGGCGTGACGGTGAGCTATTTCGAGTGGGTGAAGAACCTCAGCCACATCCGCTTCGGGCGGATGCAGCGCCGTCAGGAAGAGGCCCGCCACCAGCTTGTGGTGGATGAACTGGAGCGGCTGTCGGCCGACACCGGCATCGGCTGGACGCTGTCGCCCGGCTTCAAGGAGAAATACCTGCGCGGCGCGGACGAGCTGGAACTGGTGCGCTCGGGCCTCGACGACACGATGCGCACGGCCTACCAGTCCATGCGCGAGGTCTGGCACGGGCGCGACGACGTGCAGGACCTGCGCGTGGCGGCCTACATCGTTGCGATCGGGCGGGTGGCGAAAAGCTACAAGGCCAAGGGGCTCTGAACGGGCGGCACACGGTGGCCGCCTCCGGCGGGAGTATTTGGAAAGAGAAGACCCCCGGGCACTCTCGACTCGGGGCGGCGGCGTGCCGATATACTAGGGCATGAGTCTGCCCCCCGGTTTCCTTGACGAGCTTCGGACGCGCACCTCGCTGTCGCAGGTTGTCGGACGCAAGGTCGTCTGGGATGCGCGCAAGTCGAACCGCGGCAAGGGCGATCTCTGGGCGCCGTGCCCGTTCCACCAGGAAAAGTCCGCAAGCTTCCACGTCGACGACCGCAAGGGCTATTACTACTGCTTCGGCTGTCACGCGAAGGGCGACGCGATCTCGTTCGTGCGCGAGACCGAGAACCTGGGATTCATGGAAGCGGTCGAGGTGCTGGCCCGCGAGGCCGGCATGCCGATGCCCGCGCGCGATCCGAAGGCGCAGGAGAAGTCGGACCGTCGCGCCGACCTGGCCGAGGTGATGGAGCAGGCCGTGCGCCATTACCGTCTGCAACTGCGGACCGCCGCCGCGGCCGAAGCGCGCGACTACCTTGCCCGACGCAGCCTGTCCGAGGCCGCCCTCGACCGCTGGGAGATCGGCTTTGCCCCGCCGGGCTGGCAGGGGCTGTGGGAGCATCTGCGCGGCAAGGGCGTGGCGGCCGACCTGATCCTTGGCGCGGGACTCGCGCGATCGTCGGACCGTGGCAAGGAGCCCTACGACACCTTCCGCAACCGCATCATGTTCCCGATCCGCGACGCCCGCGGCCGCGCCATCGCCTTCGGCGGCCGCGCGATGGATCCGGCCGACACTGCGAAATACCTGAACTCGCCCGAGACCGAGCTCTTCGACAAGGGCCGGAGCCTGTTCAACCACGGCCCGGCGCGCGAGGCGGCGGGCAAGGGCCAGCCGCTGATCGTCGCGGAAGGCTACATGGACGTGATCGCCCTGACCGAGGCGGGGTTCACGGCCACCGTCGCGCCGCTTGGCACCGCCGTCACCGAAGATCAACTGCGCCTTCTGTGGCGCATCGACCCCGAGCCGGTGGTGGCGCTTGACGGCGACCGGGCGGGCCTCAACGCCGCGCTGCGCCTGATCGACCTTGCGCTGCCGATGCTCGAGGCCGGGCAATCGCTGCGCTTCGCGATCCTTCCCGATGGACAGGACCCCGACGACCTGATCCGCGCGGGCGGGGCGGCGGCGATGCAGCGCTGCCTCGACGCGGCGGTGCCGATGGTGACGCTGCTCTGGCGGCGCGAGACGGAAGGTAAGGTCTTCGACAGCCCCGAACGGCGCGCGGGGCTGGACAAGTCGCTGCGCGAGGCGATCCGTCGGATCAAGGACCCGTCGGTCCGCTCGCACTACGGGGCCGAGGTCAACCGCTTGCGGCAAGACCTGTTCGCGCCCCAGCGCGTCCCCCGGTTCAAGGGGCCGCGCGGTTTCGGCCGCGACGCCCCGCGCACGCCCACGCCTGCGGCCAAGGCCTCGGCCCTGGCGACGGCGGATGCGTCCTGGGAGGATCAGCTGCGCGAAGCGGTGATCCTTGCCATGCTCGTCACGCATCCTGGCCTGATCCCCGACTTCGTCGACGAGCTCGAGCGGATGGAGCCGCTGACCCAGGACCATGCGCGGGTGCTTTCGGCGCTTCTGTCCTCGCCCGAGCCCACGCGCGACGAAATCGATCGCCTCGCCGGGGCGGACGCTCTTGAAAAGCTCTTTACCCTGCGCCATGTGCAAATCTCGCCGGGGGTGCGCAACGCGGACGACAGCGCCCTGGCGATGGCGTGTGTCCGCGAAGAGCTGGCCAAGCTGGCCGCCCGCCGCGGCGCCGAGCGTGAGATCGAGGAAGCGGCGCACGACCTTCAGGCCCTGGCCGACGAAGGCGTGACATGGAGGTTGAGCCAGGCCGCCGAGGCGCGTAACAGCGCGGGCCGGATCACGGCCGGGGAGGAAACGGATTTCGAACGTGCACCCAACGGTCTTCGCCTGAGCAAGGAGGACCGCGACCGCGCCAAGGCGGTCTTCGGGCAGATCGATTTCGGGCGCGGAGGCCGCAAACGACCGTAGCAGCCGGGCCGCAGACCCGGTAGGCGATGTGCCGACGGGTTGCGAATCGGTGAGTCGCCCTAAATGATTCGCGTCAGGCGAATCGCCAGATGATCAGGAGTGCCGCATGGCCGCTAAGGACACCTCGGAAGAGCGCAAGCAGGACGATCAGGACGGCGAGATGATGCTCGACATGAGCCAGGCCGCCGTCAAGAAGATGATCGCCGATGCCCGCGAACGCGGCTACATCACATACGATCAGCTCAATCAGGTCCTGCCGCCCGAACAGGTGTCGTCGGAACAGATCGAGGACGTGATGTCGATGCTCTCGGAGATGGGCATCAACGTCATCGAGGATGACGAACTCGAGGATGACGAACAGAAGGGCGCGACCGACGTGGTCGAGACCTCGACCTCGCGCGAGATCGCCGTCGCCGCGACCGAGACCGAAAAGCTTGACCGCACCGATGACCCGGTGCGGATGTACCTGCGCGAGATGGGCTCGGTCGAGCTTCTGTCGCGCGAGGGCGAGATCGCGATCGCAAAGCGCATCGAGGCCGGCCGCAACACGATGATCGCGGGCCTGTGCGAAAGCCCGCTGACCTTCCAGGCCATCACCATCTGGCGCGACGAGCTTCTGAACGAGGACATCCTGCTGCGCGACGTCATCGACCTCGAGACGACCTTTGGTCGCTCGGTCGGCGAGGATGGCGACGACGAACCGGTGGTCGACGACATCGAGGTCTCGGCGAGTTCGCCGAAGAAACGCAGCGACGAGCCCGAACTTGACGCCGACGGCAACCCGATCCGGACCGACGACGAGGAAGACGACGACGACCAGGCCAGCATGTCGCTGGCCGCGATGGAATCGGCGCTGAAGCCGCGGGTGCTCGACATTCTGGAACGCATCGCGCGCGACTATTCGAAGCTGTCCGAGATGCAGGACCTGCGCATGTCGGCCACGCTGAACGAGGATGGCTCGTTCAGCGTCGGCGACGAAGAGCGCTATCAGAAGCTGCGATCGGAAATCGTCGAGCTGGTGAACGAGCTTCACCTGCACAACAACCGTATCGAAGCGTTGATCGACCAGCTTTACGGGATCAACCGCCGGATCATGGCGATCGACGGCCAGATGGTGAAGCTGGCCGATCAGGCGCGCATCAACCGCCGCGAATTCATCGACGAGTACCGCGGCTACGAGCTTGACCCCGCCTGGCTTGACCGGATGGCGCAGAAGGCCGGTCGCGGTTGGCAGGCTTTTGTCGAGCGCTCGTCCGACAAGGTCGAGGAACTGCGCGCCGAGATGGCGCAGGTCGGCCAGTATGTCGGCGTCGACATCGGCGAATTCCGCCGCATCGTGTCGCAGGTCCAGAAGGGCGAGAAGGAAGCCCGGCAGGCCAAGAAGGAAATGGTCGAGGCCAACCTCCGCCTCGTCATCTCGATCGCCAAGAAATACACCAACCGCGGTCTGCAATTCCTTGATCTCATTCAGGAAGGCAACATCGGCCTGATGAAGGCCGTCGACAAGTTCGAGTATCGCCGCGGCTACAAGTTCTCGACCTACGCGACCTGGTGGATCCGGCAGGCGATCACCCGCTCGATCGCCGATCAGGCGCGCACGATCCGCATCCCCGTGCACATGATCGAGACGATCAACAAGCTGGTGCGCACCGGCCGCCAGATGCTGCACGAGATCGGTCGCGAACCTACGCCCGAGGAACTGGCCGAAAAGCTTCAGATGCCACTCGAGAAGGTGCGCAAGGTGATGAAGATCGCCAAGGAGCCGATCAGCCTCGAGACGCCCATCGGCGACGAGGAAGACAGCCAGCTTGGCGATTTCATCGAGGACAAGAACGCCGTCCTGCCGCTTGACAGCGCCATTCAGGAAAACCTGAAGGAGACGACGACCCGCGTTCTGGCCTCGCTCACCCCGCGCGAGGAACGCGTGCTGCGCATGCGCTTCGGTATCGGAATGAACACCGACCACACGCTGGAAGAGGTGGGCCAGCAGTTCAGCGTGACCCGCGAACGCATCCGCCAGATCGAGGCGAAGGCGCTGCGCAAGCTCAAGCACCCCAGCCGGAGCCGAAAGCTGCGGAGCTTCCTCGATCAGTAGGGGGATGGTCTCGGACGACGATTTTCTTCGGTCGTCCGCGCAGTTCGCGGCAATCGGCGACGACCACGTGAGGGCGGTCTAGCTGCGGTTGCCGGGTGATTCCGACCGTGTGACCGGGGCGGACCTGCGTCCCGCTTCGCACGGCTAGATCGACCACGACCTTTGCGCATACTCGGGCAACAAGTTGTATTGCCCCGCAGTCCTGAACCAGCGCGTAGTGTTGTTCTGACTTCGCGGGCCGGCACTTCGCGCCCGAGTGGTTTCGCAACAACGAATTCTCCAGGCGTTCCTGGCGGCCGCCGAAACGAACGCGGGCGACATCACGCTGCGTGTGGCGAAGCTGGACGAGGCGACGCGCGTGATCCGGTTCTTCTTCCCGAGGTCGTGACGAACCCGGTTTCGCGCCACCCTTTCCCCCGACGCCCCCGCCCGCTAGTCTTTCGCCGAACACTCCAGCAACAGGGAGCGCGCGCCCATGTCCCTTTTCTCGCGTCTGTTCGGCGGCGGCGGCTCGTCCGGCCCCACGGCCGACGCCATCGACCACAAGGGTTTCGCCATCACCCCCACGCCGATCCGAGAAGGTTCGCAGTACCGCATCAGCGCGCGGATCACCAAGGAGGTGGGCGGCGTGACGAAGACCCATACCCTGATCCGGGCCGACATGCTGGGCGATCCGGACGGCGCGGCCGAGGCGTCGGTCGCCAAGGCCAAGATGCTGATCGACGAGCAGGGCGAACGTCTGTTCGACTGACCCGCGCGAAGGAGGCCCCATGGCACACCCCGCACTTACCGCCGACTCGGTGGCCGTCGTCACGGGCGGCGCCTCGGGCATCGGTCTTGCCGCCGCCCGACGCTTTGCCGGCCTCGGCATGACGGTCGTCATCGCGGACACGCGTGACAGCCTGTTCGCCAAGGCCGCTGCCGACCTGCGTGCCGCCGGTGCGCGCGAGGTCGTGACCGCCGAGGTCGACGTGGCCGACCGCGCCGCGCTGGAATGGCTGGAAAAGGATGTGGCGGCGCGGTTCGGCGGCACCGACATCCTGATGAACAACGCGGGCATCCAGCCCGGATCGGCGATGTTCGGCGACGACACGGTCTGGCATCGCGTCCTTGACGTGAACTTCTGGGGGGTTGCCAACGGCAGCCGTGTCTTCGCCCGGCGCATGATCGAACGCGGCCGCCCCGGCGCCATCGTCAACACCGGCTCGAAGCAGGGGATCACCACGCCGCCGGGCGACCCGGCCTACAACGTGTCGAAAGTCGCCGTGAAGGCCTTTACCGAGGCGCTTGCACACGAGTTGCGCAACACCGAAGGCGCGCACCTGACCGCCCATCTTCTGATCCCGGGCTTCGTTTTCACCGACCTCACGCGGGGCGGGCGCACGGAAAAGCCGGCGGGCGCCTGGACGCCGGAAGAGACGGCCGATTTCCTTCTCGCCAGCCTCAATCGTGGCGACTTCTACATCCTTTGCCCCGACAACGACGTGCCCCGCGCGCTTGACGAAAAGCGCATGTCCTGGGCCATCGGCGACATCATCGAGAACCGTCCCGCGCTGTCGCGCTGGCACCCCGATTTCGCCGCGAAGTTTGCGGCGTTCGTTGCCGGGGACTGACTTGCGCCAGGGGCCCGGACCGAAGTTCGGGGGCGGGCTGCCGTGATGCGTCCCGCCTTCACCCTGACCGTCGTGACCAGCCGCGACGGCTTCATCGCCCGTGCGCCTGACGACACGCCGGCGTCCTGGGCCAGCCCGGAAGAGCAGGCGCTGTTTCTGGCCGATGTCGGCGCCGCCGACTGGGCCGTCATGGGCCGCCACACGCATGAGGGCGCAGACCGTCCCGACCGGCGGCGGATCGTCTTCTCTGCCGCCGCCGGGGCAGGCCATTGGCGGCGTCCCACCCAGCTTTGGATCGATCCTGCGGGGCTGAGCCCTGCGGAACTTCCCGGCCTTGTCGCGTCGGTCCATCCGCTTCGGCAGGGTCTGATTCTCGGTGGGACGCAGGTTCATGACTGGTTTCTCGACCACGGCGCGATCGACAGGGTTCACCTTTCGGTCGAGCCGCTTGAGTTCGGCGCAGGGCTTGCGCTGTTCTCGCGCTTTCCCGGCCCGCCCGAGGCGGCGCTTGCCAAGGCCGGTTTCGTGAAGCGGTCCGAGCGACGTCTGAACGACCGCCCAACCCTTTACTCGGTGTGGACCCCGCGGCGCGGCTAGGTCTTGCTTGGCGCGGCGGGCGCCGCCCCTTTCGCCCTGCGCCGCCACCACGCCACCCCGAGCCACAGCATCGCGCCAAGGATCGCGGGGGCGATCAGGGCATGCTCGACCCTTTCGAGATCACCGAAAAGCCGTTCGACCGCGTGGCCCAACAGGTAGCCAAGGCCCACCCAGAGCACCGCCCAGACGACGGCCGAGATGGCCGCGCACAGGGCGAAGGGCAGGGGGCGCATTCCCAGCGTTGCCAGCGACATCGCGCCGGCCGTCTTCATGCCCGGCAGGAAGCGGAACGTCAGCGCGAAGACGACAAGGTTCTTCGACAGCCGCCCGACCACCTGCGCCACGCCCTTGTGCTCGAGCGCGCGTCGGACAGGACCGCTGTCGCGATAGGTTCGGCCCATCCAGTAAAGGAAAAGGTCCGAGAGGTACCCGCCGGCGGCCGCCGCGATCATGGTTTCAAGAACCGGCGTGTGTCCCTGGTGGGCCATGATTCCCCCGGTCATGGCGACGGCTTCGCCCTCGATCGCGGTGCCTGCGAACACGGCGAGCGTTCCATAGCTTTGAACGAAGGAGTCGAGCCAACCCGTCATGGTGCCCTTTCAGTGGCGCTTGGGCCGGGTGAACCATCGTCGCGGCCCGGTCTTGCGTCAAGGCCCGCCAGATCCCGGCCGATGGGCGCCGGCACGGCGGACGGGACCACATGGCATCTTGAATTCCCCGAGTGGAGCCGGGATGCTTGCCGCAACCGGCGGGGTCTGCCCTGCCAGAACGAACGGAGAAGCCGATGTTCCGCCATCTTGCCGCCGCCGCCTCTGCCCTTGTCGTCGTATCCGCCTGCGTCCCGTCCGATCCGTCGGGACGGCAGACATTCGTCACGCGCGAGTCGGCGGTGGTGCTTTTCTCCAGCGTCGACGATCCCTTCGAAGTCAGGTTCAAGGCGGGCTTGGGCGCTCCTGACTACTGGTGCGCGGCGGGGCGTTTCGCCGACCAGCAGAACCTGTCGGGCTCGACCCGGATCTACCGCCTGACGCCCAATCCGCGCCCGCAGGGGTCGGGAATAGTCTTTACCTTCGTGCCACCGGCGCCGGGGATGGCGCAGCCGACCGGCCTGATGCGGATCAGCTCCAACACAGACAGCCTGTCGGCGTTCCAGGCGCGCGACCAGTGCAACGTCGTGCGCCTTCGCACAGAGCGGTTCTGAACGGGCGGCAGCCACAATCCGCAAGGGTGGGGATGCAGGATATCCTCGGTTTCGGGCGCAACATCGGGTGGGTCCAAATCCCCCCTACCCAACGCATAGGCGACCCCCTATAGTGCCTGTGGATAAGAGGCAGAGACCACCGAGGGAGAGTCCATGCGCTGCCCGTTTTGCGGAAATATCGACACCCAGGTGAAGGATTCGCGGCCCGCCGAGGATCACGTCGCCATTCGGCGCCGGCGCTTCTGCCCGGCCTGCGGGGGCCGCTTCACCACCTACGAGCGGGTGCAGCTTCGCGATCTGGTGGTCATCAAGTCCTCCGGCCGGCGTGAGGAATTCGACCGCGACAAGCTGGAGCGTTCGGTGCGGATCGCACTGCAAAAGCGCCCGATCGAACCCGAGCGCATCGACCAGATGGTGTCGGGGATCGTGCGCCGGCTGGAAAGCATGGGCGAGACCGACATTCCCTCGAAGACGATCGGCGAGATCGTGATGGAGACGCTGGCCCGGATCGACACGGTGGCCTACGTCCGGTTCGCCAGTGTCTACAAGAACTTCCAGGCGGCCGGCGACTTCGACAGGTTCGTCAGCGAACTGAGGCCGCCGTCCCAGACCGAAGAGTGACCGCCCAAGAGGACCGGCGCTTCATGGCGCTGGCGCTGGCGCTGGGCCGGCGGGGGCAGGGCACGACCTGGCCGAACCCGTCGGTGGGCTGCGTGATCGTCCGTGACGGCCGGATCGTGGGACGCGGCTGGACCCGGCCCGGCGGTCGGCCCCACGCCGAATCCGTGGCCTTGGACCAGGCGGGCGCCGCCGCGCGGGGTGCCACCGCCTATGTCAGCCTCGAGCCCTGCGCGCACCACGGCAAGACCCCGCCCTGCGCCGAGGCGCTGGTCACGGCGGGGATCGCGCGCGTGGTCACGGCGATGACCGACCCCGATCCCCGCGTGTCGGGGGCAGGCCACCGCATTCTCGAGGCGGCGGGGGTGGCCGTCACGACCGCCGTGCGTGAGGACGAAGCCCGGCGCGACCATGCCGGGTTCGTGCTGAGCCGGACCCAGGGACGCCCCTTCCTGACGCTGAAGCTGGCCCTCACGCTGGACGGGCGGATCGCGACGGCAAGCGGCGAAAGCCGCTGGATCACCGGCCCCGGGGCGCGGCGGCGGGTTCACGCGATGCGGGCATGCCACGATGCAGTCCTGATCGGCGGCGGAACGGCGCGGGCTGACGACCCCGCCCTGACGGTGCGCGGCCTTGGCCCCCTGCCTCAGCCGGTTCGGATCGTGGCGTCCGCCGGTCTGGACCTGCCCACCGACAGCCGCCTGCTGCGCGGCCTTGGCGAGGCACCGCTATGGGTTGTCGTTGACGACGACCGCGTGAGTGCCTCGACAGGCTCGGTCTGGACCGATCAAGGCGTCCGTCTGCTGCCGGTGGCGGCCGGTCCGGACGGCCGTCTCGCCCCGCGCGCAATGATGGCCGCGCTGGCCGAGGCTGGCCTGACGCGCGTCTTGTGCGAAGGTGGCGGGGCGCTTGCGGCCTCGCTTCTTGGCGCCGATCTGGTGGATGAACTGGTGGTCTTTTCGGCCGGGCTTGCCATCGGCGCCGAAGGGCGTCCGGGCCTTGGCGATCTGGGCCTTGGGCGGCTGGCCGATGCCCGGCGCTTTCGGCTGCGCAGCACAGAAGCCGTCGACGGCGACGTGCTGCATCGCTGGTCGCGCGACTAGCGCCAAAACCCCCGGCTTGCCGCCAGCCCCTGAAGTCTGGACACGAGCCCAAGCCATCGGCCCCGTTGCGGCCCCTCGTCACGGGCCAGACGCTCGATCGCGACCTCGACGGGGCAGGGCAGCCCGGTCACGGGATCGACATAGCGCGGGTAGTCGATCAGCACGGCATGGGCCAGCCCCGGGAGGTCCGGCCCCGCGCGGCGCCAGGGCGGGGTTGACGCAAGGTCGCGCGTCAGACCCCAGCCGGCATAGAAGGGCGTACCGAGGCAGGTCACCGGCAGGTCGCGCAGCAGCGCCTCGAACCCCAAGGTCGAGGTCATGGTCCAGACCTCGTCGGCGGCGGCCAGCGCCGCGGCGGCGCCGACGCCGGACAGGACGGCATCGGCCAGTGCCAATGCGCTGGCGTCGACGGCGCCCCGCCGCAGGCCGGCCTCGACATCGGGATGGGGCTTCCACAGAATCACGGCGCTTGGGTTCGCGGCGCGGACGGCGGCCAGAAGCGCGGCGTTCGTCGCGACCGCGCCGCAGCCCGTCACGATCGAGGCGTCGTCCTCGACCTGGCCCGGTACAAGGATGCGGTGGCCCTGGGGCAGGTCCGGCAAGTCCGGTGCGCCGGTCGTATACTTTGTCAGGCCAAGGTCGGTCAGCTGCGCGATCACCCGCGCCGCACGGGCGCGCGCCGCCGGGGGCAGGGTCACCGAGGCCGCGATCAGCCGGTCAAGGCGGCTTTCCCGGCCGGGGTCGTAGTAGATGCCAGGATCGTCGCGCACCAGCGACAGGGGCGGGACAAGCGCCGCGCCCAGTCCGCGCGAACGCAGGATACCGTCCTCGATCCGGACGACCGCGCCCGCGCCCTGGCCGGACTGTGCGCTGCCCCAAAGCATCAGGGGGCGCTTCAGCCGTTCGGCCTCGCGTCGCGCCGCCTCGGGCGGGTCGCGGAAGCGCAGCGCCTCGTGGCGTCCGAAGAAGCGCTGCAGGTGCGCGCGCTTCCACAGCCGCATGCCGCTTGCGACATAGCCCAGGTGATCCTCGCGCCAGACGCGGGCCTGCGCCTCAAGCGCCTCGATCACCTCTTCGGGGCCGCACAGGCGGTCGCGGTAGGGGTCGTACCATGTCGGGTAAAGGATCATCGCGGCAGCAAACAGCTGGGTGGCCGACAGCTGGCGCTGGCGGCGGGCCAGGGGCCGGTCGTCCTGCGTCAGCCCCCATCCGGCATAGAAGGGCTGGCCGAAGACGCGCGGACGGTGCCCGGCAAGGATCGCCTCGAACCCAAGGCCCGAGGACAGGGTGTAGATGGCGGTCGCGCCTTCGAAGAGGCGCCAGGGGCTGAGCGGGGCGGAAAGCAGGCTGACACGTGCGTCTTCGTCCCCCGGGCCGAAATGGCCGGGGCGAAGGCCCTGGGCCGTTTCGGGGTGTGTCTTGATCAGGATGCGCGCGTCCGGGTGATCGGCGCGGGCGGCCGTCAGCATCGCGCGAAGCGCCTCGCCCCCGCCGCTGGTCGCGACCGCGGCGTCGTCGCGGGTCTGGTCGATCACCAGCACATATCCGGGCGGGGGCGGGGCGAGCGCGGGATCGACGGCGGCAAACTTCGTCAGGTGCGCGGCGCGCAGCCGCGCGATCGCGGCGTTCGCCCGGTCAAGCAGCGCGGGGTCGTCCAGCGGGTGCGTGGCAAGCAGGGTCTCGAGGTCGCTGGGCGTCGCCGGGTCATAGTGCACGCCGGACGTGTCCAGCAGAAGGCCCAGCGTCGGCTCGCCCGCCCGGCCCGGGAATAGCGAGCGCAGGAACGCATCCTCGACCGAAAGAACGCCCGCGCCCGTCGCCCGCGCCACGGCCTGCCCCCGGGCCGCCACCGGACGGCGGCCCCAGACGCCCACCCAGTCGTCCGGCCCGGGCGCCCCGATCCGGATGTCCCATCTGGCAAGATCGAGGATCCGACGCACGCGGCCCCCGGTCAGGAAGCCGCCACTATAGACGTAAAGGGCGCGCCGGCCGCCCGCGGGATCGGCCGCCCCGCCCAAGGCGGTTACTGCGCGAGTTGGCTGTACGAGGCCGCCACGTTCAGCGGTGCGGTGAAGGCCCCCAGAACCTTGGCGAACTGCGCATAGGGCGCCTCGGTCACGAAGACCGTGTCCTCGTCGCGGATCGCGAAGTCGCGCGCAAGGAACATACCCGTGGGCGAGGTGAGGTTCAGAACATAGACCATGCGCTGCTGGCCTTGCAGATCCGACCGCCCCAGAACGGCGTTCGCGATCGCGGGGTCTTCGTTGCGGAAGACGAAGATCCCGGTCGGATCGGCCAGTGCCGGGCTAAGCCCGCCGACCCGCGCGATCGCCTCGATGGCCGAAATCGATTGGGTGTCGAACTGCACGCGGTTCTGCGCGCCGGTGGCACCCAGCGCGGTGAAGGCGCGCTGATCGACATCGACCAGAATGCGGTCGCCGCCGCGCAGAGCGATATCGAGGCGGGGGTTCTGGTACAGATCCTGAAGCCAGACCTTGCCGATCTGGTCGCCGCGCGTGACGGTGACTTCGGCGATCTCGGGCGGGATCGTGACGCCGCCTGCGCGTGCCAGCATGGCGCTGAGCGTGCGCGTCGGCCGCTCGATCGGGTAGACGCCCTGGGCCCCGATGCCGCCGATCAGCGAAACGGTCGAGCCATCTCCGGCCAGGCGACGGACAAGAACCTGCGGGTCGGGCGTCTGCTCCTGCAGCCGTTCGGTGATCAGCTGACGGATTTCCTCGGGCGTGTTGCCCGCGGCGCGGATGCGTCCGGCATAGGGCACGAAGATGAAGCCCTCGCCGTCGACCTGCACCTCTTCCAGCGCGGTCGCATTGGCGCCCTGCGGCGACAGAAGGCCGTCGTCCACGTTCTCCCAGATCGTCAGCCCAAGCGTGTCGCCGGGCCGGATCGTGTCCGACCCTACGACGCCAGCGGTCAGGAAAGCCTGCGAAAACCCAAGCGCCGGCACGACCGAGGTCGCGGCCGCCACGCGGTCGTTCACCTCGACGATGTAGGCGTCGCCCTGGTTCTGGACCGACCCCTCGAAAATCTCGGTTTTGGTGGGACCCGTACGTGGAAGCGCGCAGCCGCCCGTCGCGAGACACGCCAACAAAAGGATGCCCATGCGGGCACCGCCTGCGGTGGAGAGTTTCACTGCCTGGTCTCCTCGACCTGTGAGCCTGCCTCAGCTTTTTCAGGCAAACTACCGGAATTGCGGCGAATCCGCCAGTCCGCCGGTCAGGGAAGCGCGCGCAGATGTTGCCCTTGCGCCGCACCCGCGCCAAGGGCCGCCTCGTAGGGCGAGGCCTCGGCAAGCATCAGGTCCACGATCCGGCGCAGCACCTCGCGCCGCCCGCGCGCCGAATAGAAGCCGCCCCGTATCTGGCTGGTCTTGAGAAGGAAGCGACGATAGCCGCGATAGGCTGCAAGGTCCGACGGCACCGGGTCGGCGAAGAACGCGGGCAGCGGATGGTCCGACACGAAGCCGGGCTTGCCATAGACCGCCGTTCCGAAGGCCTTGACCGGAAGCCCGCGCCAAAGCGCCTGCTGCGCCGCCGTGGAATTCACGGTGACGACGCTGCGCGCGCTGTCGAGCATCGGCGCCAGCTTTCCACCGATCAGGAAGTGCACGCGGTCGGCGACGCCCAGCGCGGCCGCGCGGCGGGCGATTGCGGCCGCCAGTGCCGCGCGCCCGTCTTCGAGCGGGTGCGCCTTGAAGACAAGGTGATGATGCCCGGGCGCGCCGCGTGCGAAGCCGTGCAGCACCACATCGAGGAAGTCGGTCATCGAGCGGAAGGGCGAGAACGCCCGAAAGCTTGAATCATGCTCAAGCTGAAGCAGCACAAGGTGGTAGGGATAGCCGCCGTTGCGCAGCCTGCGCGACGAGACCGCGCGTTGCAGGTGGTGCACCGGCATCAGCGCAAGCCGCCTCAGGTAGAGACCGAACTCCTGCCCGACCGTCGCCCCGCGATGTGAGAGAAAGCCGGGGTATCGCCGCCCGCCAAGCGCGACGGCGGCATGATAGATCGCGCCATAAAGCACGTGTTCGCGCATGTCGCCCCAAAGCGCAGGGGCTTCGGGCATGTCGATCGCCTCGGCGACGAGCGACGCCAGCATATCGTCCAAGTCCAGCGCCATGAGGGGCGAGTGGCCGTTGGTGCCGTCGCGTTCGTAGGTCACCCAATAGGGGCGCAGGTAGCCTTCCTCGAACAGGTGCGTGCGCAGCCCGCGGGCGCGCGCCACTTCAAGGGCTGTGGCGTGAAGGGGCCGTGGCTCGCCGTAAAGGACGATGTCGGTGATGCCCCGGGCGTCAAGGCAGGCCGCAAGCCAGTCCGGCCAGTCCGTCAGGCCGCCGCGATAGGGAAGATACCGCGCCCGGTCGCGCCAGAACAGGCTGTCGCCGCCGTTGAAGCCGACGCGCCAGACCTCGGCCCCGGCGGCTGTCAGCATCGCGGCCAGACGCGTGAAGAAGGGGCCGTGAGGACCCTGCAGCATCAGGAAACGTCGCGTTTTCGCCATCTGCGTTCCGCCACCACCCGGACGTGCCGGTCCTATCGTGCTTTGGCACGCAAGTCATTATGGATTGCGGGTCGTTCGCGGGCGGTACGCGGCAAGGCTTGCTCTTGCGCCACAGGCCGACTAGGTGACGGGTCAACCCCGAGCGCACCCGTCGAAGGCCAGCCCCATGTTCACCGGAATCGTCACCGACATCGGCGAAGTCGTCGAACGCGAAGACCGCGGCGACACCCGCCTGCGCATCGCCACGTCCTATGACGTGGCCGGCATCGACATCGGCGCGTCGATTTCCTGCTCGGGCGTCTGCCTGACCGTCATCGCCAAGGGCGCCGCCCCGCGCGGCTGGTTCGATGTCGAGTTCTCGGCCGAGACCGCGTCGAAGACGACGGCGGGCGACTGGCGCCCTAGCACGCGGCTAAACCTCGAGCGGGCGCTGCGGGTGGGCGACGAACTGGGCGGGCACATCGTGTCGGGCCATGTCGACGGCGTGGCCGAGGTGCTGAGCGCCCAGCCGGAAGGCGACAGCATGCGCTTCCGCTTCCGTGCGCCGCACAGGCTGGCCCGGTTCATCGCGCCCAAGGGATCGGTCGCGCTTGACGGCACGTCGCTGACCGTGAACGAGGTCGAGGGCGACGACTTCGGCGTCAACATCATCCCGCACACCCGGCAGGTCACGACCTGGGGGCAGATCCGTGCGGGCGACCGCGTCAACCTCGAGATCGACACCTTGGCCAGGTATGTCGCGCGTCTGGCCGAGGCCGCCGCATGACCATGATCGGCCACAACAACGGCCCCACGATGGAGCGCGGCCGCGCCTGGCGCCGTCATGCCTGGACCCGGGCCCGGGCAGAGCTTCTGCCGACCTTGCCGCTGGAAGTGGTGCGGATGCGCGTGCGCCGCGCGCGCGAGCTTGGACTCGATTACCGGGCCTATGCCTCGATCCGCGCGGCCTCGGGCCATGATGTCGTGGCGCTTCTGTTTTCGTCGAACGCCTTGCGGGTTGGACCGCGCAACGTGACGGTGCCCGCCGATCGCGCCGAGCGCCTCGGGGCGCTGGCGTCCTGCGGCCGGCTGGCGATCCTGCACGCCCCGACCAGCCCCGAAGCCTTCGCCTTTGCCAACCCGATGTTCGACGCGGCCGGCGCGGCCCCCCGCTTTACCGACGGCTGGGCGGCGATGCGCGCCGCCCTGCGACAGCTGACCGCCGACCGTGGCCTGCCCGGCGACCGGGTCGTCCTGATCGGCGAGACCGCATTCGAGCGGGAATGGACGCAGGCCGGCAAGCTTGCCGGGTATATCCCCGCCGACCGCTATTTCGGAGCCTCCGCATGACCTTCAAGACCCCTGACCCGAGCGAGGAGAACTGGCGCGACGCGATCTCCTCGATCGACGAGATCATCGAGGATGCGCGCAACGGGCGCATGTTCATCCTTGTCGACCATGAAGACCGCGAGAACGAGGGCGATCTCATCATCCCCGCCCAGATGGCCACGCCCGAGGCGATCAACTTCATGGCCATCCATGGCCGCGGTCTGATCTGTCTTGCGCTGACAAGTGCGCGTGTCGATGCGTTGGGCCTGCCGCTTATGGCCTCGCAGAACTCGTCGCGGCACGAAACGGCCTTCACCGTCTCGATCGAGGCGCGCGAAGGCATCTCGACCGGCATTTCCGCGCATGACCGTGCGCGCACCGTTTCGGTGGCGATCGATGCCTCGAAGACCGGCGCCGATATCGCCACGCCGGGCCATGTCTTCCCGCTTCGGGCCCGCGACGGCGGGGTGCTCGTTCGCGCCGGCCACACCGAGGCGGCGGTCGATGTGTCCCGGCTTGCCGGGCTGAACCCCGCGGGCGTCATCTGCGAGGTGATGAACGAGGACGGCACGATGAGCCGCCTGCCGGAACTGGTGGCCTTTTCCCAGCGGCATGGGCTGAAGATCGGCACGATTTCCGACCTGATCGCCTATCGCCGCCGCCACGACAACCTGGTCCGCGTATCGTCGGAAACCACCGTCACGTCGGAATTCGGCGGCGAGTGGACGCTGCGCATCTTCACAGACCAGACCCAGGGCGCCGAGCATATCGCCCTGATCAAGGGCGACATTTCGGGCGATGCGCCGGTGCTGGTGCGGATGCATGCGCTTGACCCCATGCTCGACGTGGTCGGCCTTGGCCCGCGCGGGCGTCGCGACGAGTTTGGCGATGCCATGACCCTGATCGCCGCCGAGGGCCGCGGGGCGCTGGTCCTTCTGCGTGACACGACGATGAAGCTGGTCTCGGACGGCGACGTGTCGCCCCAGACCCTGCGCCAGTACGGGCTTGGCGCGCAGATCCTGTCGTCGCTCGGGATTTCGAAGCTGGTCCTTCTGACCAATTCGCCCAAGCCGAAGGTCGTGGGCCTTGACGCCTACGGCCTCGAGATCGTGGGCACCCGCAAGATTTCGGAGATCGGATGATGGCCGGACAGTCGCACTATGTCCTTGAAACCCCGTCGTTCGACGACCCCGTCAGCGTCGCGATCGTGGTCGCACCCTATTACAAGGACATCGCCGACGGCCTGATCGCCGGCGCTGTGGCCGAGCTTGCGAAGGCCGGCGCCACCCACGAGATCATCGAAGTGCCCGGCGCGCTCGAGGTCGCCCCGGCGATCGGCATCGCCGCCCGCATGGGCGAGTTCGACGGCTTCGTGGCGCTGGGCTGCGTGATCCGGGGCGAGACCACGCATTACGACACGGTCTGCAACGACTCAAGCCGGGGCCTTCAGCTTCTGGGGCTGCAGGGCCTGTGCATCGGCAACGCTATTCTGACGGTCGAGACCCACGCCCAGGCCGCCGTCCGCGCCGACCCGGCGGGCCAGAACAAGGGCGGCGGCGCGGCGGCGGCGGCGCTTCACCTGATCGCGCTGACCCGGCGGATGAAGCGCACCGGCAAGGGCGTGGGCTTCCTCGCCGCCAAGGACGCCAAGGCATGACCAGCGTGCGCCAGATGAAATCCGCGGCCCGGCTCTATGCCGTGCAGGCGCTTTTCCAGATGGAGGTGTCGGGCCAGACCGTCGAGGCGGTGACGCGCGAGTTCGAGGATCATCGCTTCGGGGCGACCTACGAGGAAGGCGAGATGGTCGAGGGCGACGTCGATCACTTCCGTAGGGTCGTGGACGACGCGGTGAACCATCAGGCGAAGATCGACCAGATGACCGACCGCGCGCTGGCCGTGGCCTGGCCCATCAACCGGATCGACCCAACCCTGCGGGCGATCTTCCGGGCGGCCGGGGCAGAGCTGGCCGAAGGTGACGCTCCGCCGAAGGTGGTGATCAACGAATACGTCGATCTTGCCAAGGCCTTCTTCCCCGACGGGCGCGAGCCGAAGTTCGTCAACGCGGTGATCGACCACATGGCCCGCGAGGCGCGGCCCGACGCCTTTTGACGGGTCATCTTTCGCGGCAGGTCTTCAGTCGCCGTCGCGGAACGCGAGTTCGGCGGTGATTGGCAGATGGTCCGAGGCACGCAGCGCCTCGCCGCTCGACACGACGTCCGAGCGCACCACCTGCAACCCCCCGGTCAGCGCGATCCGGTCAAGCGGCGCCACCGGACGCGCGGCGTGATAGGTCCTGCCGGGCGAAATCACCCGATATCCCTGAAGCGGACCGAAGCCATCGGTTTCGGACCACTCGTTGAAATCCCCCATGATCATCGTCGGCATTCGCGGCCCGTCGGCCACGGCGGCGGCGATGGCTTCAAGCTGCATCTGGCGATAGCGGCGCAGAAGGCCGAGGTGGGTCGCCACGACCCGCAGCGTCGCGTCCCCCCGCGCCAGTTCGGCCAGAATCGCCCCGCGGGGTTCAAGACCCGGCAGGTCGATGCCGCGCAGCCGCGTGACGCGGAAGCCGCCCCGGATCAGAAGGGCATTGCCATGAAACCCGATCGAGGGCGTCGAGGGATCGACATCCAGCGCCTCCATCCCCAGTCGCCTCGCGGTGTCGGCCGGCAGCGCGCTGGGGCGCGGGGGAAGGCGGCGGTCGGCCTCCTGCAAGGCGACGATGTCGGCCTGAAGCCCCGCGATCACCCCCAGCGTGCGGTCGGGATCGCGCCGTCGGTCAAGCCCGATGCACTTGCGGATGTTGTACGATGCGACGCGAAAGACGGTCATGGCCGTGATATGGCGCGCATTCGCCGCAGGCGCAAATCCGCCGTTTGGGCGGGGTGCCCTTTTCCCGTCGCCGCGGCGTGCTATCTTTCATGCAGGAATCGCCATACGAGGTGCGCCATGCCCCCTCTTGTCCGTCTCTACATCCGCCAGACGCTGGTCGGTTTCGCCCTTGCGGCCGTCTTCGTGGGGCTCTTGTTCTGGTTCAACGTCGCGAACCTCTGGCACCTGGTGAACAACTCGTCAGAGGGCTGGCTGGCGGCCTTCCTTCTGTTCATGTTCAACGGGGTCGTCTTTTCCGGCGTGCAGTTCGGCATCTCGATCATGCGCATGGCCGAAGGCGACGACGATGATCCGTTCGGCGGCAAGCGGCTGCGCGCGGCCATCGCGCCCGCAGAAGGTGCCGTGCCCCTGCCTGTGCCGGTCAAGGCGGACGCGCCGCGCGCCTGAGGCGCCAAGCGTTCGGAAAGAAGTGACGGGACCACCCGGACCGTAACGGAACGAATTCCCGAGGACCTGTTTACACAGGTGGGCGCCGGGTAACCTGACCAGGGTCAGAACAGAGCCAGCTCCCTCGGAATTGAGTAAGGCCACCGGAATTTTGCCGCAACACGAGAGGGGCAGAACCCGTCACCGCCGAGAGATAAGCCCGCGCAGGCTATACGGCAAGAGGGCGTGACGGTCGAAAGGCCGTGGGATGGCTTGATTTTTGTTCACGACTTGTTCACAGTCCCTCCATGCCCGACGATCTTGCCTGCCACGCCGCAAGGCCTGCCGACCGCCCGGCGGAACGCCCGGGCCAGACCCTTGCCCGGGGCGTTTGCCGTCACCTGCTCGGGCATGACTTCGTCACCGTCGAGGAACTGATCCCCGCGCCGGGGCTGCGGGTCGACGTCATGGCCTTGGGGCCGAAAGGCGAGATCTGGGTGATCGAATGCAAGTCCTCGCGCGCCGATTACATGTCGGACACGAAGTGGCAGGGCTACCTTGGGTTCTGCGACCGGTTCTTCTGGGCTGTGGACGAGGCCTTCCCGACCGACCTTCTACCCCAGGACACCGGCCTCATCATCGCCGACGCCTATGACGCCGAGATCCTGCGGCTTGGGCCCGAGACGAAGCTGCCGGGTGCGCGTCGGAAGTCGATGGTGCAGAAGTTCGCGCGCCACGCCGCCGTGCGCTGGCATGCGGCGCGGGATCCGGCGTTCACGGGCGTCTGGCCGGGCTAGCGGTCCTTCTTGCCGCTCATCGTGCGGGCGCGCGCGGCCGCGGCGCGGATCTCGTCTGCGATCTCCTCGGCCTCGTCGGGGTCGAAGTCGAGAGGCAGGTCGACCCCGTCGCCTTCGATATAGATCCGCACCATCCCCATCGAGGTGGGGCCGATCTGAAGGTTCGCGGCGACGTCGGATTCGGAATTGATGCCCATGTCCGCCTCGGCTGGCTGAAGATTGCCTCCCTTACCGTCCGGGCCGCGGGCGATCAAGGCCGCCCTTGATGACAGCCCGGGCCTCTGAAAGGATCGCATGATGACGTCTGCGGCCACGGACACGGCGATCTTGCGCGAGTTTCGCACCGGGGATGCCGGCTGGCTGATCGAGCAGCACGCCCTTCTCTATGCCCGCGACGAAGGCTTCGACGCCAGTTTCGGCGCGCTTGTGGCCGAGATCCTTGCGGACTTCCTGCGCAGCCACGAACCGGCGACCGAGCGCGGCTGGATCGCAGAGGCGGCGGGTCTGCGGCTTGGGTCGATCTTCTGCGTTCAGTCGGGCGAGCCCGGCGTGGCCAAGCTGCGGCTGTTCCTTCTGATCCCCGAAGCCCGTGGCAGGGGGCTGGGACAGCGCCTTCTCGACGACTGCCTTGGCTTCGCGCGGGCGGTCGGATACCGGCGCCTGAAGGTCTGGACCTACGAAAGCCATCGCGCCGCCTGCGCGCTTTACGCGCGCAACGGCTTTGCCTGCACGGCGTCCGCCCCGGTGCGATCCTTCGGGGTCGACCTTGTCGAGCAAACCTGGGAGATCGCCCTCTGAGCCCTTGCAATCGCGGGGGGGCGAGAGTAAATCGCCCGGCAGTGCCGCCTTAGCTCAGTTGGTTAGAGCGCTGGATTGTGGATCCAGAGGTCCCCCGTTCAAGCCGGGGAGGCGGTACCACTCTCCCTCCGGTAGCACCCGATTGACCCTGTCCTCGATGCCGCACTAGGCTTGCCCTTGGGGCACAGGGCGCCCCGGGGGCGGAGCGCTTCGGGATGACATCGGCCAATTACGCGGTAGTCGCTCTTGTCATCCACGTTTCGCTTCTTGCGGTGTTCATCACGCGCGCCCTTTTGCGGCCCAACCGCGAGCCGTCGTCCCGGGTGGCCTGGGTCCTTGTGATCCTCGCGGTGCCGGCGCTTGGCATTCTGGCCTACATCCTGCTTGGCGAAACGAATGTCGGCCGCCGGAAGGTGGCCCGTTACCGCGAGATCAGCGCGCGGCTTTTCGAGAAGGCGCGAACCCTGAACGACGCCGCCTTCTACGAAAAGGTCGATCCCGAGCATCGCCACCTCTTTCGCCTGGGCCAGTCGATCAGCCACTTCCGTCCGCGCGGTGGCAATACCGCGCATCTGATGGAAGACTCGGCCGCGACGGTCGACGCGATGGTCGCCGACATCGACGCCGCCCGCGACCACGTGCACATCCTGTTCTATATCTGGCTGACCGACAACAACGGGCTGAAGGTCGTCGAGGCAGCGAAGCGGGCTGCGCTGCGTGGGGTCACGGTGCGCGCCATGGCCGACGATCTTGGCTCGCGCGGGCTTATCCGGTCGATGCACTGGACGGACATGGCCGATGCCGGCGTCCGCCTTGCCCGGGCGCTGCCCATCGGCAACCCGTTCCTGCGCCCGATCAAGGGGCGGATCGACCTGCGCAATCACCGCAAGATCCTGGTGATCGACAACCGCGTGACCTATTGCGGCAGCCAGAACTGCGCCGACCCCGAGTTCCTCGTGAAGGCGAAATACGCGCCGTGGGTCGATCTGATGGTCCGCTTCGAGGGGCCGGTGGCAATGCAGAACCAGGCGCTGTTCCTGCAGGACTGGATGACCCACGTGCCCGAGGATCTGACGGGGATTCTGCGGGATCCCGGCGACGGCGCGGACGGCGTCGTCGCACAGGTGATCGGAACCGGGCCCACCGTGCGTCCTTCGGCCATGCCCGAGATGTTCGAGGCGCTGATGCACGCGGCCCGTGACGAGCTTGTGATCACGACGCCCTACTACGTGCCCTCCGAGTCGATGCAGTCCGCGATCCGCGCGGCGGGGCAGAGGGGGGTCGACACCGTCCTGGTCCTTCCCGCGCGCAACGACAGCTGGATCGTCTCGGCCGCCAGCCGCAGCTACTATGCCGACCTGCTGCAAGCCGGCGTGCGTGTCTTCGAGTATCAGAAGGGCCTGCTGCATGCGAAGACCCTGACAATCGACGGAAAGGTGGCGCTGATCGGTTCGGCCAACCTCGACCGGCGCAGCTTCGACCTGAACTACGAGAACAACATTCTTCTGGAATGCCGGGACCTGACCGCCGCGATCAGAACGCGCCAGCAGGACTACCTGGCGGACTCGCGGGAACTTCACGCAGACGAGGTCCGCGGCTGGAGCGCGCCACGCCGGCTGTGGAACAACACGATCGGAATGATGGGGCCCGTTCTCTAGCGACCGGGCCCCTGCAGGGTGGCTGGCCTCAGCCCGCCACGAGGCCCATCTGCTCGAGTTTCAGAAGCACCTGGTGCGCGCAGTGATCGACCTCGACGTTCTCGGTGTCGAGACGCAGTTCGGGGGTCTCGGGCACGTCGTAGGGATCCGAGATGCCGGTGAACTCCTTGATCTTGCCTTCGCGCGCCAGTCGGTAAAGACCCTTGCGGTCGCGCCGCTCGCATTCCTCGAGGCTGGTTGCGACATGCACCTCGACGAAGGCGCCATACTGCTCGATCTCTTCGCGGACCGCCCGGCGGGTCGTCGCATAGGGTGCGATGGGCGCGCAGATGGCGATGCCGCCGTTCTTGGTGATCTCGCTGGCGACGAAGCCGATGCGGCGGATGTTGAGGTCGCGATGCTCTTTCGAGAAGCCAAGCTCGGACGACAGGTTCTTGCGCACCACATCCCCGTCAAGCAGCGTGACCGGGCGCCCGCCCATCTCCATCAGCTTGACCATGAGGGCGTTGGCGATCGTCGACTTGCCCGAGCCCGAGAAGCCCGTGAAGAATACCGTGAAGCCCTGCTGCGAGCGCGGCGGATAGCGGCGGCGCAGTTCGTTCACAACCTCGGGGAACGAGAACCACTCGGGGATCTCAAGCCCCTCGCGCAGGCGGCGGCGAAGCTCGGTGCCTGAGATGTCAAGGATCGTTGCCCCGTCCGTCACCTCGTCACGGGGTTCGTACTGGGCACGTTCCTGGACATAGACCATCTGTTTGAAATCGACCATCTCGATGCCGATTTCCTTCTGGTGCTGGGCGAAAAGCTCTTGCGCGGCGTAGGGGTCGTAGAAATCCTGGCCCTGGCTGTTCTTGCCCGGGCCGGCGTGGTCGCGGCCCACGATCATGTGGGTGCAGCCGTGGTTGCGACGGATGATTCCGTGCCAGACGGCCTCGCGCGGACCAGCCATGCGCATGGCAAGGTTGAGAAGGCTCATCGTCGTCGTCGCGGCCGGATATTTGTCGAGCACCGCCTCGTAGCAGCGCACGCGGGTGAAGTGGTCGACGTCGCCCGGTTTCGTCATGCCGACGACGGGATGGATCAGAAGGTTGGCCTCGGCTTCACGCGCGGCGCGGAAGGTCAGTTCCTGGTGCGCGCGGTGCAGCGGGTTGCGGGTCTGGAAGGCCACGATGCGCCGCCAGCCCAGCTTGCGAAAATAGGCGCGCAGTTCGTTCGGCGTGTCGCGGCGGGCCTTGAAGTCGTAGTGGACGGGCTGCTGGATGCCGGTGATCGGGCCGCCAAGATAGACCGGCCCGGCCGTGTGATGCAGGTAGTTGACCGCCGGATGGGCAAGGTCGTTCGCGCCGAAGACCTTTTCGGCCTCGCGCGCCTTGTCGGGGCTCCACTTGTCGGTGACCGACATGATCGCAAGGATCACGCCTTCCTGGTCGCGCAGCGCGATGTCCTGGCCGGGTTCGACGGTGCCTGCGAATTTCTCGCTCACGTCCAGGGTGATCGGGATGGGCCAGAGCGTGCCGTCCGCGGTGCGCATGTTCTCGACCACGCCGTCGTAGTCGGCTTCGGTCTGGAAGCCCTTGAGCGGGTGGAAGCCGCCGTTCATCAGAAGCTCGAGGTCACAGATCTGGCGGGGGGTCAGATCCCATGACGGAAGCTCGCCGGCTTCGACCTTCAGCTTCTGCGCGCTGTCATAGGAGACGTAGAGTTCCGGGATCGGGACAAGATTGGGGAGTTGCATCAACACACTCGCATCAAGGGCAAAAGGCGCGGGCTGTCGCGCCGAAGAGGGTTCGCGCGCCACCTACTCCTGCGCCACGCCCGGCACAACCCGTGCCGCAGCGGTCGCGCGAAAACGGAGTGTTCCCTATGTCCTGCGGGTGACGGTGCCGCGAGGCCCGGCAGGGGGCAGCTGGCGCGCAGGCGGGCCTTCCGGTGTTACTCCGCGGCGGCGGCCGCGCCTTGCGCGTCCTGTTCGGCGAGGAACCGCTCGGCCTCGAGCGCGGCCATGCAGCCCATGCCCGCACTCGTCACCGCCTGGCGATAGACGTGATCGGTCAGATCGCCCGCCGCGAAGACCCCGGGAATCGAGGTGGCCGTCGAGTCGGGTTTCGTGACCACATAGCCGCCGTGGTGGGTTTCAAGCTGGTCCCGGACCAGTTCGGATGCCGGCGCATGGCCGATGGCGACGAAGAAGCCCGCGCAGGGAAGCGTGCGGCTTTCGCCGGTCTTGACGTTGCGGACCACCACGCCGTCGACGCCGCGCGGGGTTTCGCTGCCCACGACTTCGGTCACCTCGTGGTCCCAGACGACCTCGACCTTGGGGTTGTTGAACAGGCGGTGCTGCAGGATCTTCTCGGCCCGCAGTTCGTTCCTGCGGTGGACCAGCGTGACCTTCGAGGCGAAGTTCGTCAGGAACAGCGCCTCTTCCACGGCGGTGTTGCCGCCGCCGATCACGACGACGTCCTTGCCGCGATAGAAGAACCCGTCGCAGGTTGCGCAGGCCGAGACGCCGAAGCCCTTGAAATGTTCCTCCGACGGCAGCCCCAGCCACTTCGCCTGCGCGCCCGTCGCCAGGATCACCGCGTCGGCGGTGTAGGTCGTGCCGCTGTCGCCCTGCGCGGCGAAGGGGCGCCGCGACAGGTCGATGCTCTGGATGTGGTCGGCGATGATTTCGGTTCCCATGGCCCGGGCGTGGGCCTCCATCCGCACCATGAGGTCCGGCCCCTGCACCTCGGTGTCGCCGGGCCAGTTCTCGACCTCGGTGGTGATGGTAAGCTGCCCGCCGGGCTGGATGCCCTGGATCAGCACGGGGTTCAGCATGGCGCGCGAGGCATAGACGCCCGCGGTGTAACCTGCGGGACCCGACCCGATGATCAGGACCCGGGCATGCTTCTTGTCGGACATCTCGATCCTCCTGACAGCTTGGCGGCCAGACGGATATAGACGGCGCCCGCGCGGTGCGGAACCCCCGGCGCATGCGAAACGGGCCAGGCGAAACGGTTCGCGTGAAACGGCGGGCGCTTTCGCGCCCGCCGTCTTGGCTCTCGGTAGTAGGGGTGGGATCCTCGCAAACCAGGACGCGCCCGGCGCTGTCGGCGGTATGGTCGCCGTCGGTGGAGGGCTATCGGTGCACGACGGTCAGTGCACGATCGACTCTTCCTTGACGAACATGTTGGCCCAGGCGCGTTCGACCAATGCCGGCGACATCTGGTAGGGGATGCCTTCGAATTCGCAGATGGCGATCATCTGGTCGATCAGGAACACCGGCTGGTAGTTCGCATAGATATTGTCGATCGTCGGATACTTCTCGCGCATCAGGTAGATCAGCGTCTCTTCGTCCAGCGGGATCTTCTTCTTCTTCGCCACCATCGCGAAGATCTTCAGGAAATCCTGCTGGTTCGGCCCGTCGATCTTGATCTTGAAGAAGATCCGGCGAAGCGCCGCCTTGTCGAAGATCTCGTTGGGGTGGAAGTTGGTCGAGAAGATCACCAGCGTGTCGAACGGCACTTCGAATTTTTCGCCCGACTGAAGCGCCAGGATGTCCTTGCCCTCTTCCAGCGGGACGATCCAGCGGTTGATCAGCGCCTGAGGCGGTTCTTCCTGGCGGCCAAGGTCGTCGACGATGAAGACCCCTCCGGTCGCCTTCAGCTGCAGCGGGGCCTGGTAGGTGCGCGCCGTCGGGTTGTAGACAAGGTCGAGCATCGACAGACTGAGTTCGCCCCCGGTGATCACCGTCGGGCGTTCGCACAACACATAGCGCGTGTCATAGCGATTGCCGGTGCGACGCAGCGAGTTCGGGTCGTCGACAAGTTCTTCGGCAGCCGAATGCACGATCGGGTCGTAGACCGTGATGACCTGACCCGCGTATTCGATCGCGCGGGGCACATAGATCTTGTCGCCCAGCGCGTTGCGGATCCCGTTCGAGATCGACGACTTGCCGTTGCCCGGGGGACCGTACATTAGGATCGACCGTCCCGCGCTGACCGCCGGGCCAAGGTGGTCAAGCAGTTCGGGCGGCAGGATCAGGTGGCCCATCGCGCCTGTCAGCTGGTCGCGCGTGATCTGGATGTTGCGGATCGACTGGCGCTTGACCTGTTCGGCATAGACCTGCATCGGCACGGGCATCGCGCCGTAGTATTCCGACTGCGACAGCGCATCGAGCGCGCGCGCCTTGCCGCTGTCGGTCAGCTGATAGCCCATCTCGCCGCCCGAGTTGGCGTGCAGCGTCCCGGTCGCCTGGACAAGCTTCTGGCCGCGGGCAAGGTCCACCAGTTCCTGGGTGACCGGCACCGGCAGGCAGATCGCGCGCGACAACTCGGTCACGAGTTCAAGGTTCATGCGGAACATGGTCTTGAGCAGGATGTCCCGCATCATGACCGTGGTAAGCTTCATTTCCGAAAGGCTGCGCGGCGCCGGGGGGGCCATCACGCCGGTGGTCTGCATGTTCATCCTGAACCGCTCCGCAACTGCTGTCTCTGCCGATGGCGGGGCGCCACGCGCTGCGGGCGCGCGCAAATCACCCTGCCGATCCTTCGCATCGTGATGCCGGGTCAATGTGGCCAAATGATGAAGACACGCGGCCGGGGCCGCCAGAAAGCGGTCGCAATCGGCGTTCAGGCCGGGGTGCGCAGGGCCAGCGCGAGATACCCCACCAGCGTTCCCGACAGGGCCAGTCCCATGGGAAAGTCCTTGCGCGTCCAGCTTTCCCATCCGGGAAAGGCCCGGCGCACCGCGGGGATGCGGCGCACGGCGCGGTGGGTGATGAAGGCCGCGATCAGCACGGCGGAAAACAGGATCAGCACGAAAAGCCAGTCCGCCAGCGCGAAGAAGGGCGCCATCGCCGCGGCGAACTTGGCGTCCCCCGCGCCAAGCGCCCCCGTGAGGTTGAGAAGAAATCCCACCAGCAGAACCACCACGAGGTGACTCCACCGCCACAGGTACTCGGGCAGGGGCAGGACAAGCACGCCCACCACGGCGAAGACCGCCGTCAGGGCGAGGACCGCCTTGTTGGGGATCTTCATCGTGGCCATGTCGCTCCACGCCACCCACAGCGCGATGGGCAGCGTGGTGATCAGGAACCACAGCGCGGCGTCGGGATAGGCCATGCCCCGCCGATCAGCCGCGGACGTTACCTTCCAGCGCCTCGAGACTGCGCACCGCGGCCTCGAAATGCTGGGGATGTGTCTCGATCGCGTCGTTGAGCAACGCCTTGCCGGTCGTCACGTCGCCCTGCTTGATCGCCGACAGCGCAAGCGTGTGCAGAAGCTGCGCCTTTTCCGTCTGCGTCATCGGGATGATGGGCATGTCGTACTTGCGCTGCGCCCCCCGCGCGAGGACGAGGTTGTTCTTGGTGGTGAAGACCGAGGGATCGTACCCGATCGATTCGGCAAAGAGCTTCTCGGCCTGGGCGAAATCGCCGCGCGACAGTTTCGAATAGCCCCAGTTGTTCAGCACGCCGCCGGGGCGGGTCGTCAGTCCCACGGCAATCTCGTAGAAGCTGTCGGCCTTCTGCCATTCCTTGTTGCTGTCGGCCACCATCGCCTCGAGGCGGTAGCGCTGGAAGGTCTCGAAGGTCGGTGGAATCTTGTCAAGCTGCGCCTCGGCCTCGTCCCAGTCGCCGTTGCGGATCAGTGCATCGGCATAACCCAGTCTGTCGTCGGGGGTGGCGTCGGGCATGCTCACCACGCGCTCCCAGGCCTGGGCGGCCTCGCGCGGGCGCTTGGCCCGGATCAGCGCCAGCGCAAGCCCGCGCTGAAGATCGATCCTGTCAGGCTGCTCGGTCGAAGCGCGGACGAAGTAGTTCACGGCCTCTTCCGGATCGGCGGCCTGAAGCATGACGTCGTTCAGCCCCGATTCGTCGATCACGTTGACCGCGTCGATCGCGCGTTCCACATCGGTGTCGGCGGACTTGTCGCATGCCGACAGCGCCACGGCGCTGCCAAGGCAGAGTGAAACGAAGATTGCGTGGCGCATGTGCCTGCGTCCTTTTCCTGCTCGATCCCTTCGCTTATGGCGTCGGCAGAAGCAGGAATTCTCCCGGTCCGCGGCGCACCAGTGCGAAGTTTGTATCTTGCTCAGGGTACTCGGGATTCTCGATTTTTGCGAGAGCAAGCCGAAGATTGTCCCGGATTTCGGCACTTTGGCCACTATCAAGCGCGAAGGCGGTGCGGAAGACACGGCTGGCTTCGCCGTATTCGCCCTTCTCCATCAGCACGACCCCAAGGTTGTTCCAGGCCGGCGCGAAGCGTTCGTCCTTCTCGATCGCCTGACGCAGAAGGTCCTCGGCCTGGCCCAGGCGCCCAAGCTTCAGGTTCGCCGACCCCACCGCGGACAGCACGTCGACGGTCATCCCCTGTTCGGCTGCGGCACGGGCGTAAGCGCGGATTGCCAGCTCGTACTCGCCCGCGGCCATCAGGCGATGGCCCACGATCAGGCCGTCGACGCTTTCGCCGCGCGGGTCGATCCCGGAGGGCGCGAACGGGCCTGGCGCCGATGACGCAAAACCGCCTGCGGTATCGCAGGCGGCCAGCGCGAGCATCGCGATGAGCGGCCAAGGCCCGGGTCTTGCCATCTGCCCCTAGAAGTTCGCTGCCTTCAGCGTCTGGACAATCTCGTACACCGACGGGCCGATCAGGATGATCAGAAGTGGCGGCACCGTCAGCATCATTGTGGCAAGGGTCATCTTCGTCGGCAAGGTGTTTGCCTTCTCTTCGGCCCGCATCACCCGCTTGTCCCGCATTTCCGACGCATAGACGCGCAGCGCCTCGGCGATCGAGGTGCCGAAGGCGGCCGACTGGATCATCACGGTCACGAAGCTCGACACGTCGGTGACGCCGGCGCGTTCGGCCATGTCGCGAAGCACTTGCGTCTTGTCCTTGCCGGCCTTCATTTCCTGGCTGACGATCTCGAACTCGTCGGCAAGTGCGGGGAAGCCTGGGCGGATCTCCTTCGAGACGCGGATGATCGCCTGGTCCATCGACTGCCCGGCCTCGACGCAGACCAGCATCATGTCAAGCGCGTCGGGAAAGCCGTTGGTGATGGCTTGCTGACGTTCGGCCTGACGGCGCGTCACCCAGTACTTCGGCGCCATGTAGCCGATCACCCCGGGCAGCAGCGCGGTCATGATCAGCGAACTGGTCGACGGATCGCCGGTCGCGCTTTTCAGCACGACAAGGGCAAGACCGAAGATCATCAGGCCGATGCCAAGCGCGAACTGGAGGAAATGGTAGGTCCGCACCGCGTCCTTCGAGCGGTAGCCGGCCTGAAGCAGCTTCAGCCGGACGGCCGAGTATTCCTTTTCGTCCTGCGGCTCGAGGAAGGTCGAGTACTTGTCGAGCTTGGCGTTCTTGGCGTTGGTCCGCAGCGCGGCCTTGCCGTCTTGGCGCGCGTTCCCGCCCTTGGCGGTCTCGCGCAGCTTGTCGAGGGGGTCCTTCTGCCGGCGCAACAGGGCCGGCAGGGTCAAGAGGATCAGCAGGACCCCAAGGATGCCCACCGCGATCAGCGGGCCGAAGGGGCCAAGGCTGCCGGTGAGAAACGCGTTGATGTTTTCGGGCATGACCGTTCCTCAAACCTTGATGTTCACGAGATGCCGCATCACGAAGACGTTGGCGACGAGGAAGGCGGCGACGACGAGGCAGGCCGGGATGAACAGGGCAGTCTCCTTGACGTCGTCGTAATAGTTGGGCTGGATCACGTTGATCCCGACCAGGGCGACGATCGGGAAGATCGACAGGAACATGCCTGACCACTTCGCTTCGGCGGTGATCGCCTTGACGCGGCGGAACAGCTTGAAGCGTGATCGGATCACCTTGGCCAGACCGTCGAGGATTTCGGCGAGGTTGCCGCCCGATGTCTGCTGGATCGTGACGGCGACCGCGAGGAAGCGCAGATCCTGCATGTCAAGCCGCTCGGCCATCGACTTCAGCGCGTCGCCGACGTCGCGGCCATAGGCGGCCTCGTCCGAGATGACGCCCATTTCGGTCGCCAGCGGGTCGGGGATTTCCTTGGCCACGATTCCCAAAGCCGACGAGAACGGATGGCCCACGCGCAGGCTGCGCACCATCAGTTCCACCGCGTCCGGCAGTTGCTCCTCGATCATTCCAAGGCGCTTTTTCGCGGTGTTGCTGACCCAGATGAAGACCGCGCCCACGCCCATCGCCACGGCGACGATGATGCGCACGATCACGCCCGCGCCGGTGCCGAAGGTCAGGCCGATGAAGGCCACCACCGACAAGAGCACCATCATCAGCACAAGCTGTGTCGGCGTGAAGGCGATGTTGGCCTTCTGCGCCTTGTCCGCCAGCATCGCGTAAAGCGGGATCGACCGCGATTTCATGTGCTGGCTCATCTCCTTGCGGAGCTGTTCGAGCACCTGTTCGCGGCCCGCGCCCTTCTCGAGCATCTCGAGGCGGCGGTTCACCCGGCTGTTGAGGCTGATCGACTTGCCGAAGACCGTCAGGTAGATGCCCTGCACAAGCGCCAGGACCCCGACGAAGATCAGGCCGTAGATGATCGGTTCGATGCTGATGACCATGGGGCCTACTCCGCTGCGAAGGGTTCGAAGATGCTTGCGGGAAGGTCGTAGCCCCACATGCGGAAACGTTCCGAGAAGTGGCTGCGCACCCCGGTGGCGGTGAAATGCCCGATGATCTTGTTGTCGGGCGTCAGGCCGACGCGCTGGTAGCGGAAGATCTCCTGCATCGAGATGACTTCGCCTTCCATCCCGGTGATCTCGGTGATCGAGACCATCCGGCGCGAGCCGTCCTGAAGGCGGCTGGCCTGGACGATCAGGTTGACGGCGCTGGCGATCTGGCTGCGCACGGCCTTGATCGGCATCTCGATGCCGGCCATGGCGATCATGTTTTCAAGGCGGCTGACGCCGTCGCGGGCCGAGTTCGCGTGGATCGTGGTCATCGATCCGTCGTGGCCCGTGTTCATGGCCTGAAGCATGTCGATGACTTCTTCGCCCCGGGTTTCGCCGACGATGATGCGGTCCGGGCGCATCCGCAGCGCGTTGCGCAGACAGTCACGCTGGGTGACGGCGCCCTTGCCCTCGACGTTCGGGGGTCGGCTTTCCATCCGGCCCACATGGGTCTGTTGCAGCTGAAGTTCCGCCGTATCCTCGATCGTCAGGATGCGTTCGGCATCGTCGATGAAGGACGACAGCGCGTTCAGCGTGGTCGTCTTGCCCGAACCCGTACCGCCGGAGACGATGATGTTGAGCCGGGTGGCGACCGCGGCCTGAAGATAGGCGGCCATCTCTTCGGTGAAGGCGCCGAAGCTCACCAGGTCGTCGACGGCGAGCTTCTCCTTCTTGAATTTCCGGATCGAGACAAGGCTTCCGTCCACCGCGATCGGCGGCACCATGGCGTTGAAGCGCGACCCGTCGGCCAGACGGGCGTCGACATAGGGGTTCGATTCGTCGACCCGCCGGCCGACGGCGGACACGATCTTGTCGATGATGCGCAGCAGGTGACGCTCGTCCTTGAAGGTGATGTCGGTCAGCTGCAGCTTGCCCGCGCGTTCGACGAAGATCTGGCGCGGCCCGTTGACGAGGATATCGTTGACTGTGTCGTCCTTCAGCAACGGCTCGAGCGGGCCAAGGCCCGTCACTTCGTCGAACAGCTCCTGGTTCAGGGCCGCGCGTTCGTCGCGGTTGAGAACGACGCCCATCTCTTCAAGGCGCTCGCCCGAGATCGCGATGATCTCGGCGCGCAGTTCCTGCTCGCTCGCCGTTTCCAGTGCCGACAGGTTGAGGTTGTCGAGAAGGGACTTGTGAAGCTCGACCTTGATCTCGGACAGCCGTTCCTTGCGCTTCTTCTCCTTGTCGACCGGGGCGGCCTGCGCCGCCACGGGGGCGGGCTTGCGCTGCACTGCGGTCGACCGCGATGCGGACGACGCGCCCGGCGCGGCCCCGCCGCCGCCCTGGATGGTCTTGAGTTCGGGTGCCTGCGGTTTGCCGTCACCTGACTTGCGATATTTCGAGAACACGGCTTTGACCCCTTGGGACTGATTCAGCCGCCCGCGGCCACGGACTGGTTGAGTTCGTGAACGGAGGTGGCGAGTTTGTGGATTTCCTTGCGAAGCGGATTTTTCGCGGCCATCTCGGCCAGTGGAAGACCGTGGTCGTTGGCCTGCACGACCTGGCGGCCGCCGTCGGGCATCTGCACCTCGACCTGGATGTCGAGGCTTTCGGCAAGCCGCTTGACGCGGCTCTTGCCGCTGAGGTCGGTGAATTTCGGCGCCCGATTCAGGACATAGCGCAGCTTTTGATAGGGCAGTTCGTCACCCTTCAGCGCGCGGATCATCCGCAGCGTGTTCTGCGCCGAGCGCAGGTCAAGCTCGAGCATGGCGAAATAGACGTGGGCGGAATGCAGCACCGTCTCGGTCCACATCACCACGGTGCTCGGCATGTCGATCACTACGTAGTCGAAGTTCGATGCCGCCGTCGCGATCAGCCGTTGCACGTCTTCCTGCGAGATGAAGTCAAGTGGCAGAAGCTCGTTCGGGGCGGTCAGGACATGCAGCTTCTCGTTATAGGTCAGCAGCGCCTGCATGAAGGACTCGCTGTCCATCGAGGACGTGTCCTGCAGCAGTTCGAGCACCGCGTCCCGGCGCGGCAGGTCAAGATAGGTCGAGGCCGATCCGAACTGCAGGTCAAGGTCCAGAAGGCAGACGCGCGGCGGGTTGTCCTTGTCGATGTTGGCCAGTTCCCAGGCGAGGTTCACCGCGAAGGTCGTGGCGCCCACGCCGCCGGCAAGGCCGTGCACGGGCAGGACGACGCCGTCCTTGTCGCCAGTGGCCTTCAGCTTGTTGCGCATCTGGTCGGGAATGTCGCTTTCCGGCGGGCGCTTGGCGGCCTCGCGCATCCGCTCGATCGCGTCGTGAAGCGCGCCATCGGGAAGCGGGTAGGGCACGAATTCCTCTGCCCCGAGCTTGAGAAGCTGGTGCAGGGCGATCGGGCTGACGTCCTCGGCGATCAGGAGCACCTTGATCCCGCGCTGCGAGGCGGTCTTGATGATCTCGGCGATCGTCTCGATCTTGTCCTCGTCTTCAGAGTCCATCGCCACCGCGACGAATTCGAGCGTGTCGGCCTCGGCCTGGCGGAGAAAGACGTTCGCATCCTGGAAGGTCAGGTCCCCCCAGCTTTCGCCGCATTCGGTTTCCATGTCCTCGATCAGGAGGTCGAAATTCTGAACATCCCGGCTGATCGTGCAGGCCACGATCGGTGCCGGTTCTGGCTGAAGTGCCGCTGTCCTCGTCATAATACCTCTCGTCCTTCCGCGGGTGCCTGCGGCGGCGCGTTCTGCGGCCGCCTCCTCACCAGGGGGAGTCAAAATTCGCGCGCGGAGATTCGCGCACACCACTCCCACCCGATGAAGGTCGTGGGGAATGGTGGCGACATTGAGGCTAAAAAAACGTAATTATTCGGAATTTCCGAACGATTTGGGCGGCCGTCGATCCGACGGCCGCCCATTGTATTCTTGCTCCGTTTCCGCCCCGAGGAGAACCCGGCGGGGGGATCAGCCGCCGCCTGCGTCCGAGATCTGGGAGATGGTGGTCTCGTTGCTCGGCGGCGCCTCGGTCGCGCTGGCGACGTATTCGCGGTAGATGATCCGCGCGTACTTCCCGTCCATCACCGTTGGATGGCGCTGGACGAAGCCGCTGACCTCGGTCACGGTCCGGCGGTTGCGCCGCTCGGGCTCGGGCGTGACGATCAGCGGTTGGGTCAGACCTTTCGACACCAGCGCCTCGAGCCGCGACCGGCTGATGCCCTGGCTGACCAGGTAGCTGACCACTGCCTCGGCGCGGCGCCGGCCGAGCGCTTCGTTGTAGGCGGCCGAGCCGACCAGGTCGGTGTGGCCATAGACGCGGAAGCGGACCTCGGGGAACTGCTTGATCCAGTCCGCCTGGCGGCGAAGGACCGCCCGGGCCTCATCGTCGAGCACGGCGCTGTCGAAGGCGAAGTTCACCATCGTCGGCACCTGTTCGGCGAAGCGCGCGTTCAGGTCGATGACCATCTGCCCGGTCTGCACCATGGTGTTGTTCATGGTCGGGTTGCCGAAGCCACCTTCGTCCACCCAGGACCCGGCCTCGGTTCCCCATTCCTCGCCGCAGGCGGCAAGGGAGAGGGCCGAAACGGTCGCGAAGACGATCTTTAGATTGGTCTTCATGGCTCTCACTCCATTACGTAGCCGAAGGACCCCGAGAAGTCCTGCCGGGCGACTTCGCCGGCCCCGCCCGAGAGGGACGATCCGGAAGCGGCGATGCGGCCGTTCAGGAACAGCTCGGACTCTGTCGGCGGACGCACGCGGTCCGTCGGCAGTGCCAGCGCCTCGCCCCGGGTCGGGGACACCAGGTGCGCGGTCACGATGATCACGAGTTCGGACTGCTGGCGTTCATATTCGGCCGAACGGAACAGCGCGCCAAGAACCGGGATGTCCCCAAGCCAAGGCACCTGACCGGCAAGATCGAGGAAGTCGTCCTGCAACAGCCCCGCGATTGCGAAGCTTTCGCCGTCGCGCATCTCGACCGTGGTCTGGGTCTGCCGCACGCGGAAGGCGTTCACGCTGAAGCCTTCGTTCTGGACGGTCACGGTCGTGTCGATGCCCGACACGGCCGCGTCGAGTTGAAGGTTGATCGTGTCGTCGTTCAGCACCCGCGGCGTGAAGGTCAGCTGGACGCCGAAGGGCTTATATTCGATGCCGATCCCGTTGTCGCCGTCGACGACGGGAATGGGGTACTCGCCGCCCGCAAGGAACGAGGCCTGCTGACCGGACAGCGCCGTCAGGTTCGGCTCTGCCAGGGTGCGCGACATCCCCTTCGATTCAAGCGCTTCCAGCAGGACACTCAGCTGGAGGTCGCCGATGGGAAGGGTAAAGGCCATCTGGCCGGTCGCCTCGGCGTTCGGTCGCAACGCGGCCGAGTTCGGCGCGCCGATCGGGGTCAGCGGGACAAGCGACCCCGAGCCGGTGCCGATCGAGATGCCACCGTCGGTCCCCAGGCTGGTCAGCGTCAGACCCGACGACAACTGCTTGCGCACCGACCGCGCCATTTCGGCGAAGCGCACCTTCAGCATGACCTGCTGCGTGCCGCCCACGACCATCAGGTTCGACACCCGTTCGGGGGCATAGCGGTTGGCAAGGTCGATGGCCCGATCCAGAGCCTGGATGGACGAGACCGTTCCCGACAGCACGATGCCGTCGTTGGCGGTGCGAACCTCGATCGCCTCGCCCGGAAGGATCTGCTGCAGACGCTCCTTGAATTCGGCGACGTCGGGGGCGACCTGCACCTCGACGTTGGTGATAAGCCGCCCGTCGGGACCCAGAAGCGTCAGCGTGGTGCGCCCGGGGGCCTTTCCAAGCACGTAGATCGTGCGGTCGGACAGGGTCGAGATGTCGGCGATCGCGGCGTTCGCGATCGAGATTTCTGCGAAGGGAATGTCCGATTCCACCACAACCGCGCGGTTCATCGGAACGTTCAGACTGCTCGATGCCTCGCCCGTCATCACCTGAATCGTCTGGGCGGAAGCGGTTGATACGCCAGTCATCGTTACGGCAAGCCCGAGTAGGGCCGCCTTAAGGAATATGTCGATTTTCATGTGACCTGCCTCTCCGATCACGCCTCAAGGGACGGGTCTTATGCCCGCATTGCCCCGGACGATGAGGCAGTTTGGCATTTATTTCAAGAATCAAGCGTTTGGCGGGGTCACTTTATGTGGAAAACCCGCAACAGTCTGGAAGCTGTTGCGGGTCGGACACGGTGCGACTCTATATGAAGTGTGCGCGAGCGCGCGCCACGTCGGATCAGTTCGTGCAGGGGATCGGGATTTCCACGACTTCGGCGCCACGGCGGGTGCGCACGGTGCAGACCCGCTCGCGTTCGCGCTGAACGACCTGGGTGCGCTCGATGCCCAGAAGGTCGGACTGGTTCATCGCAACGCCTTCCGAGGTTTCGTCGTCGAAGGTGCCCACAAGGGCAAGCGACAGGCTGCCGGTCGATTGCGCCTGCGCAAGCGAGGCAACCTGCTGCGGCGTGGCTTCGACCGTCACGGTACGCGCCACGGTCGGGCTGTCGCGCTCGGAATCAGCCGACTGGTCGATGGCCAGGATTCGGATGCCCGGCTGGATCAGCTGCGTCACTTCCTGGGCTTCGCCGTCCGCCATCTCGGCGCGGCCCGACCAGTAGACGTCGACCCGGTCGCCGGGCGTCAGGAAGCCTGACACGCCCGAGGCGACGTCGACCCGGATCGCGAAGGCGCGCATCCCCTTGGCAAGACGCGACGACACGCCGGCATCCTCGCCGGGCTCGGTCACCTTCACTTCGAGGACGGCCTCGTCCTTTTCCATCGCACGCAGCACTGTGCGCAGTTCCTCGTCGCCCTTGGGGAAAATGGCCTCGATCGTCTGGAACGCACCCTCGGGCACCGCGTCCTGGGGCCACTTCACCGACCGGACGTCTTCCTTTGTCAGCTTGTCGCCATAGCGCACGGCGCGATTGACCACGAAGACATCGATTGTCGGCACGATGGCGGCACGGGCCGCGCGTTCGCGTTCGAGCTGTTCCTGATAGGTGTTGATATACCCTTGGGCCATGTAGACCGCGAAGCCGGCAAGGCCGAGTCCAACCAGAAGGACCAATCCGAAAATCATACGCATGTTACATTTCCTTCCTACGTCGCGCGTTCACAAGGACCGTTCAGACTTGTCCCACCCCAACGCCATGTGCGGACCCTGACGGGTAATTGTGGCGACAGAATGGACAGAAGGCGGATTCGGCATGAAATGTCGCTGGCGTTGACGGGTATCGCGCACAGTGTCCTGCATGTCACGGCCGACGCTGACCCGACGACCACCAGGCGTGTTGCCACGCCCGAGGGCGGTCGTCGCAGGATCAGTCGGTGCCGGTGCCGTTGAACGCGTTCACGACGGTCTCATCGTAGCCGCCCGCCTGGTTGATGTCGGCATCGATGGCGGCAGTGACGTTGCCAACGCCGCCGGCGACGACCGTGATGACGGCAAGCCCTATCCCGACGATGGCGGCCGTCAGCACGACCCAGTCGACGGTCACGGCGCCGTCCTCATCCTGCGAGAACCGTGAGACGAACTCTTTCACCATTGCGCGGCCCTTCCTGCGATTGGCGTAGATCATTGCCTTCGTTTGACACCGAGAATGTGGCGCTTGTTTGGAGGACCAGGGGTGGGACCACGACATCGGTGGCTGCCCTGGAAACAGTCCGTTCAAGCAAAAACCGCGCCCCCAAGGGAGCGCGGTCTTGTTTCGGCGCAAGCCGTCTGGCTTGCAGCGACCGAGGATTAGTCGGTCCCGCCGCCCGAACCAGCGTTCAGCGCGTTCGTCGCGGTGTCCGAGAAGGTCGACGCACCGGCGAGGTCGCTGTCGATCGCGTCGGTCACGTTGCCGATCGAGCCGGCGACAGCGGTCAGCACGGCGATGCCGAGGCCGACGATCGCGGCGGTCAGCACGACCCAGTCAACCGTCACGGCGCCGGATTCGTCGTTCTTGAAGGTCTTCACAAGCTTGAACAGTTCCATCATTCCCTCCGTTCATACGTAAGCTCTGTTGCACTCACCTCAGCGGGTCATTCCGGAGTGTCCTTTGAACCGGTCGCCGCGTTGGCATGGGCTCATAAAGACCCTTGATTGGGGCAAGAGTTTGGCTTGGATCGTACCTTTTTGCAGAACCCCAAGAAATCTGCTGGAATCCGCTCATCCCACGGAAAGTAAACAAGAAAATTCTTTTTCGAACTTTTCGCAAGCGGGCAACTCGGCCAAAGCCGGGGCTTTTTGGTCTCAGTTGGGCAACAATCGCCGCGCAACGGATGGTTTTTCCACGACTTCTTGGGCACGTTGTCGAAAAACGACCCGAGGCAGACCAGCATGAACCCGGCAGCTCGCATCCCTGCGACGGTTGCGCTTTGTGCCTTCGTCTTGATGGCGGGGGCGATGGCGGCGGCCCAGACCGCCCCGGCCGCGCCCGAGGAGGGCGCACCCTCCGTGCCCGCGCCCTCCGCGCCCGCGCCCTTCCCGGAGGTTCAGTCGAAACGGCTGAAACCCCCCGCGCCTGGAACGACGAAGCGCATCACCGTGCAGCTGACCGAGCTTCCCGATTTCCGCCAGACCCCCGGCCCGATGACGATTCCGCCCGGACCGGGCGGTCCCTGGCGCCAGGACGAGGGCCCGCAGATGCCGGGCGCCTTCGACTGGTACTGGGCGTCGGTTTCGCCCTCGCTGGCCGAAAGCGGTCCGGCCCGCGTGACCCGCGCGATCGAGATGATCGCGCAGGGTCCCGATGGCCAGCCGTCCGCCGCCCCGCGGCTTCAGTCGCTTCAGCAGATCGCCGACCGCCACGGCGTCGACATCCTCAAGGCCACGATCGGAACGCGGGTGTCGCCCGCGCTTGTGCTTGCCATGATCTCGGTGGAAAGCGCCGGTCGGACCGAGGCGGTGAGCAGCGCGGGGGCGGTGGGGCTGATGCAACTCATGCCTGCGACGGCCGAGCGCTTCGGCGTCGCCGACCGCACCAAGCCGCACGAGAACATCCGCGGGGGCGTGGCCTACATGGATTGGCTTCTGAACGAATTCCGGGGCGACGCCGTGATGGCGCTGGCCGGCTACAACGCCGGCGAGAACGCGGTGAAGAAACACGAAGGCGTGCCGCCCTACGCCGAAACCCGCGCCTACGTGCCCAAGGTGCTTGCCGCGTGGACGGTGGCGCGCGGGCTGTGCCTGACCCCGCCCGAGCTTCTCAGCGATCCCTGCGTCTTCGTCGGGCGCCAGGCTGTCCGCTCGAACTGAGGGGGCTTGGCCAGTCGGCGCTTCAACGAACGGGTGGCCCGGAAAGGAAAATGCCGCCGGGCGTCAGATCAGGGGCAACGCACCGGCGGCAGGAGGGACTGAGGTGCAATTACACTGCTCTCGCCATTGGTTCGGGTATAGCGCCGGAATGCGTCGAAATTGTGTTCTGTTTCCCGCGCGGCCCTGCCTGCGCGGCGGAGGACAGGCGCACGATCAGACGGAAAAGACGTCGGCCCATTCCGGGTGACGGGCCCTCCAGCCGTTGACGAATGGGCAAAGCGGAACGATGCGCACGTGTTCCGCCCGGGCATCGGCCACCAGACGGCGGACAAGCGCGTCGGCCACGCCCTGACCGCGCCAGACGTCCGGCACGCCGGTATGGTCGGCGATGATGAGGGCGGGCGAGGCGATCGAATAGGTCAGTTCGGCCTCATGCCCGTCCTTGCGCCGCACATACCGGCCGCGGCTGCCCTCGACCTCGCGCAGGATCTCGTCAGACAATGGTGGCTTCCGTCGCGGCGATCATCGCGTCCCGCGTCACGCCGGGGGCGAGTTCGACAACGTGCAGGCCCTTGTGGGTGACATCGAGCACGCCAAGGTTCGTGATGATGCGGTCGACGACGCCCTTGCCGGTCAGCGGCAGCGTGCACTCGCGCAGCACCTTCGATTCGCCGGCCTTGTTCGTGTGGTCCATCACCACGACGACCCGCCCCACGCCGGCGACAAGATCCATCGCGCCGCCCATGCCCTTCACCAGCTTGCCCGGGATCATCCAGTTCGCCAGGTCGCCCTTCTCGGACACTTCCATCGCGCCAAGGATCGCCATCGCGATCTTGCCGCCCCGGATCATCCCGAAGGACGTCGCGCTGTCGAAATAGGCGGTGTTGGGCAGTTCCGTGATGGTCTGCTTTCCCGCATTGATGAGATCGGGATCCTCGTCGCCCTCAAGCGGGAAGGGCCCCATGCCCAGCATCCCGTTCTCGGACTGAAGCGTCACGCTCACGCCTTTGGGGATGTAGTTCGGCACCAGGGTCGGGATTCCGATCCCGAGGTTCACGTATGTGCCGTCTTCGAGCTCTCGCGCGGCGCGCGCCGCCATCTGGTTGCGGTCCCAGGGCATCAGGCTTCCTCCCGCTTGCGCACGGTGCGCTGCTCGATCCGTTTCTCGTGCTGGCCCTGGATCAGGCGGTGCACGTAGATGCCGGGCAGGTGGACGTGATCGGGGTCAAGGCTGCCCACCGGCACGATCTCTTCCACTTCCATCACGCAGACCCGGCCGCACATCGCCGCCGGCGGATTGAAGTTGCGTGCCGTCTTGCGGAAGATCGCGTTGCCGCTTTCGTCGGCCTTCCAGGCCTTGACGATGGCGAGATCGGCGAAGATCCCGCGCTCGAGGATGTAGGTCTCGCCGCCGAAGTCCTTGTGCTCCTTGCCCTCGGCGATCACGGTGCCGACGCCGGTGCGGGTGTAGAAGCCGGGAATGCCGGCCCCGCCCGCGCGCATGCGTTCGGCCAGCGTGCCCTGCGGCGTGAATTCAAGCTCAAGCTCGCCCGACAGGTACTGGCGCATGAATTCGGCGTTCTCGCCCACGTAGGACGAGATCATCTTGCGCACTTGGCGCGTCTGAAGAAGGATGCCGATCCCGAAATCGTCGACGCCCGCGTTGTTCGAGGCGAAGGTAAGGTCCTTCACCCCTGAGGCGCGGATCGCCTCGAGAAGAAGTTCGGGAATGCCACACAGGCCGAAGCCGCCCGAGGCAATGACCATCCCGTCCTTCAACAGACCGTCCAGCGCCTCGGCCGCCGAGCCATAGACCTTCTTCATGCGTCTCTCCCTGCCTGAGCGTGAAGCCGCCGCCGTTGTGACGCGCGCGCCCCCCTCTGTCAATCGAGACGCCGCAGCGCAGAAAGGGCGATCAGGCCGTCTTCTTCCCGGCGGACGGTTTCGCCGCCCGCTTCGCCGCCGGCTTCGCCCCTGCCTTCGGACTGGTCTTCGCGCGGGCCTTGGAACCGGCCTTGGAACCGGCCTTCGAACCGGCCTTGGCGCTCCCCTTCTTGCCGGCCTTGGCCGCGATGAGGTCAAGCGCCATCTCAAGCGTCACGGACGCGGGGTCGGTCCCCTTGGGCAGGGTGGCGTTGACCTTTTCCCACTTCACGTAAGGCCCGTAACGGCCATCAAGCACCTGGATCGCGCCGCCCTTTTCGGGGTGGGGGCCGAAGTCCTTCAGCGCGGCCGCCGGTGCCGCACGCCCGCGCCCGCCGCGCCCGGCGGCTTTCTGGGCCAGAACCTCGACCGCGCGGTTCATGCCGATGGTGAAGACCTCGTCGACCTCGGGCAGGTTCGCGTAAAGCTTGCCGTGCTTGACGTAGGGCCCATAGCGGCCGATCCCGGCCTCGACCAGTTCGCCGTCCTCGGGGTGGGGGCCGATCTCGCGCGGCAGGCTGAGAAGGGTCACCGCCTTGGCCAGGTCGATGTCGTCGGGTGCCCAGCCCTTGGGCAGGCTGGCGCGCGGCGGCTTGGGGGCGTCCTCGGTCGCATGGCCGCGCTGGACATAGGGCCCGAAGCGGCCGTTGAAGAGCCGAATCTCGTCGTCCGCGTCCACGCCCAGAAGCTTGCCGTCCGGCCCGATCGCGTCGCCCTCATCCATGCCCGGGGGGCCGAAGGGGCGAGTATAGCGGCATTCGGGGTAGTTCGAGCAGCCGATGAACGCCCCGCCCGAGCGCGCCGTGCGCATCGACAGCCGGCCCTCGCCGCAGACCGGGCAGGCGCGGGGGTCGGACCCGTCCTCGGTCGGAGGGAAGAGGTGGGGCTCGAGCACCTCGTTGATCTTTTCGAGCACCTCGGTGATCCGCAGCTCGGTCGTCTCGGCCAGGGCGGCGGCGAAGTCGCGCCAGAACCTGCCCAGAACCTCCTGCCAGTCGCGGGTGCCGTTGGTGATGTCGTCGAGCTCTTCTTCAAGCTCGGCGGTGAATTCGTAGCCCACGTACTTGCGGAAATAGTTCACCAGGAAGGCCGTCACCAGCCGGCCCTTGTCCTCGGGGATCAGGCGGCCCTTGTCCTTGCTGACATAGCCACGGTCCTGGATCGTGGTCACGATCGAGGCATAGGTCGACGGCCGGCCGATCCCAAGCTCTTCCATGCGTTTCACCAGTGTCGCCTCGGTGTATCGCGGGGGGGGCTGGGTGAAGTGCTGCTCGGGCGTGATGTCGCGCTTTTCGGCCGTCTCGCCCTGCATGATCTGGGGCAGGCGGGCGTCGTCGCCGTCCTCGGCGCCCCTGTCGCCGTCGAGAGGGGCGTCGTCGCGGCCTTCCTGATAGACCTTGATGAAGCCGTCGAAAAGCACCACCTGGCCGGTTGCCCGCAGAGCGACCTGCCCATCGCGCGAGGCGATGTCGACCGTGGTGCGTTCAAGCCGCGCCGCCGCCATCTGGCTGGCCAGCGTCCGCTTCCAGATCAGGTCGTACAACTTGCGCTGGTCGGCATCGGTCAGCTTCAGCTGGCCGGCGTCGCGGCGCATGTCGGTGGGGCGGATGCATTCATGCGCTTCCTGCGCGTTCTTGGCCTTGTTCTTGTACATCCGCGGGCTGTCGGGAAGGTAGTCGGCCCCGAAGCGGTCGCGGATCGCGTCGCGGGCGGCCATCACCGCCTCGGGGGCCATGTCGATGCCGTCGGTCCGCATGTAGGTGATCAGACCCGCCTCATAGAGGCGCTGGGCCGCCTGCATGGTCTGGCGCGCGCCGAAGCCGAACTTGCGGCTGGCCTCCTGCTGAAGGGTCGAGGTCATGAAGGGCGCGGACGGGTTGCGGTTGGCGGGCTTGGCCTCGACCGACGTGACGAACAGATCGCGCGATCGCACCGCCTGCACGGCCAGCTCGGCCGCGGTTTCGGTCGCGATGTCGAACTTGTCGAGCTTCCGTCCGCCAAGAACCGTCAGCCGGGCCTCGAATTCCTGCCCGCGCGGCGTGGCCAGACGGGCCTTGACCGTCCAGTACTCCTGGGCGCGGAAGGCCTCGATCTCCATCTCGCGCTCGACGATGAGGCGCAGGCAGACCGACTGCACGCGTCCTGCCGACTTCGCGCCGGGCAACTTGCGCCAGAGCACCGGCGACAGGTTGAAGCCCACCAGATAGTCGAGTGCGCGGCGCGCCAGGTAGGCGTGCACAAGCTCCATGTCGATGCCGCGGGGCGCCTTCATCGCCTCGGTTACCGCGCGTTCGGTGATCGCGTTGAAGACGACACGGCTGACCGGGGTGTCCTTTTTCAGCGCCTTGCGGTCGCGCAGCGCCTCTTCGAGGTGCCAGCTGATCGCCTCGCCCTCGCGGTCGGGGTCGGTGGCGAGGATGAGCGCGTTGTCCGTCTTCAGGGCGTCGGCGATCGCCTTGAGGTGCTTGCGGCTGTCGGCAGCGACTTCCCAGGACATCTCGAAGGCGTGGTTGGTGTCGACCGATCCGTCCTTGGCGGGAAGGTCGCGGACATGTCCGTACGAGGCGAGGACAGTGTAGTCGGGACCGAGGTACTTGTTGATCGTCTTGGCCTTGGCGGGGGATTCGACGACGACGACTGGCATGAAGGTCCCTTTGGCGAATGACGGCGCTTCATGTGGGACCGGGACGGTCTTTGTCAACGCCGCTTGCGGGGCGTCCGGGGCGGGCAATTCGCCCGGCCCTTAAGGGCCGCGGTCAGGAGGCGCGCGTCAGAAGGCCGCCCGGCTGCCGTTCGATGCGTCCCTCAAGCTCGAGCGTGACAAGCTCGGGCGTCACCGCCGAGGCCGGTCGCCCGAGGTCGCGAATCAACTGGTCCTCGGCCAGCGGGCTTGGGCCGAGGCGCGACAGGATCTCGCCGTGAAGCGCGGCGGTCTCCTTCAGCGTGCGCCGTTCGGCCGCTGCCGCGGGGATCGGCGTTTCCGGCGCGGCGGCCGCGTCGCGTTCGGCGTCCGCGACGGGACGCGCCGGCAACGCGAGCGCTTCGAACACGTCGCGCGATCCGCGCACAAGCGCGGCGCCGTCTCGGATCAGCATGTTGCAGCCCGCCGCGCGCGCGTCGAACGGATGACCCGGCACCGCCAGCACATCCCGCCCGAGGTCGAGCGCGGCGCGCGCGGTGATCAGGCTGCCCGATTTCGTTGCCGCCTCGACCACGACGAGGGCCTGGACGAGGCCCGCGATGATACGGTTCCGGCGGGGGAAATGGCGCGCCTGCGGGGTCAGGTGCATCGGCTCTTCGGAAAGCCGAAGCCCCTTCTCGGCGATCTCCTGCGCCAGCACGGCGTTCTCGGGCGGATAGATTGCATCGACCCCGCCGGCCATGACCGCGACGGTGCCGCGGGCAAGCGACGCGCGATGCGCCTCGGTGTCGATGCCACGCGCCAGGCCCGAGACGACCACGACCCCGGCCTCGGACAGGTCCGCGGCCAGCTTGCGCGCCATGCGCAGCCCAAGCGACGACGCGTTCCGCGCGCCCACAAGGGCCACCGTGGGGCGCGCGAGAAGCGCGGTGTCGCCCATCACCCACAGAAGCGGCGGCGCTTCGGGGGTCTCGGCCAGCAGGGTGGGATACCCGGGCGTGCCGATCGCGACCAGGCGCGCGCCCGCGCGCCGGCCGCCTTCGATTTCGGCCAGGGCGACCTCGGGCGGGCAGGGGGCATAGTCGTCGACGCCGGCGGCACGCGCGACCTCGGGCAGCGCGGCAAGCGCCGCCCGGGCCGACCCGTGTTCCGTGAGCAATCTGTAGAAGGTCGTCACGCCGACCCGGCGCGAGCGCAAGAGGCGAAGCCAGTCCGGCAATTCTTCCTCGGTGAGGGGTGGGGTGAGTGAGGGGGTGGAAGAAGTGGAAAGATCCTTCACCGTCCTGTCTCCGCCTGCTTGCAGGGCCATTTGGACGCGAATCAGTTAATGGGCCGTTAAGCCCCGAACAGATGAGAAGATTTCCCTGCTCCGGCGTCCGCTGTCAGGCCGAGCCGCCCACCGTCAGCCCGCCGATTAGCAGCGTCGGCTGGCCCACGCCCACCGGCACCCATTGCCCGGCCTTGCCGCAGTTGCCGATCCCGGGATCGAGCGCCATGTCGTTTCCGATCGCGCGGATCTGGCGCAGCGAGGTCGGACCGTCGCCGATCAGCGTGGCGCCCTTCACCGGCGCGCCGACCTTGCCGTTCTGCACACGATAGGCCTCGGTGCAGGAAAAGACGAACTTGCCGCTGGTGATGTCGACCTGACCGCCGCCGAAGCCCACAGCGTAGATGCCGTCTTTCAACTCGGCGACGATGTCGTCGGGGGCGGCATCGCCTGACAGCATGTAGGTGTTCGTCATCCGCGGCATCGGCGCGTGCGCGTGGCTTTCACGCCGGCCGTTGCCGGTGGGGGCCACCCCCATCAGACGGGCGTTCTGCCGGTCCTGCATGAAGCCGACAAGGATGCCGTCCTCGATCAGCACCGTCCGGTTCGACGGCGTGCCCTCGTCATCCACCGTGATCGACCCGCGGCGGTCGGGAATCGTTCCGTCGTCAAGGACCGTCACGCCCTTCGCGGCGACCTGCTGGCCCATGAGGCCGGCGAAGGCCGAGGTGCCCTTGCGATTGAAGTCGCCCTCAAGGCCGTGTCCCACAGCCTCGTGCAGAAGGATGCCCGGCCAGCCCGGACCAAGCGCCACGTCCATCATCCCCGCCGGCGCCGGGACCGCCTCGAGGTTCACAAGTGCGATCCGCAGCGCCTCGCGCGCCACCCCCTGCCAGTGATGCGGCTCCAGCAGCATGGCAAGCCCGGCCCGGCCGCCACCGCCCGACGAGCCGCTTTCGCGGCGTCCGGCCCGTTCGACGATGACGCTGACGTTCAGCCGCGCCATCGGGCGCTGGTCGGTCACGGGCACGCCGTCGGCGCGCAGGATCACCACCTCCTGGATCGAGGCCGCGACCGTGGCTGAAACCTGCACCACGCGGGGATCGAGCGCGCGCGCGAAGGCGTCGATCTCGCGCAGGGTGTCGACCTTGGCTGCGAAGGCGGCGTCCGCGATCGGGTCGCGGTCGGTGTAGAGACGGCGGTTGGTCGCGGCGGGCGCGGGGGCCAGCGCACCGCCGCCATCGCCGATGGCAAGGCGCACGGTGTCGACCGCTCGGGCGATGGCGCGGTCCGAGATCTCGGTCGAATGGGCATAGCCCGTGGTCTCGTCCCGGACGGCGCGCAGGCCGAAGCCTTCGGCGGCGTCGTAGCTTGCCGTCTTCAGCCGGCCGTCGTCGAAGACCAGCGCTTCGGACCGGCGGCGTTCAAGGAAAAGCTCGCCGTCGTCGCCTCCGGCCACCGCCCGGCGGACAAGCGCACGCGCGTCGTCGGCGCCAAGATGCGTCTCGAAGGGGCGGAACAAGGTGGAATCGGTCATCGGTGTCCTTTCGGCGCGGTGCGGGCCGGCGGTTGCCGAAGCCGGCAGAAGCGTCCGTTTGACGCAAACCGCAGGGCTTGCACCGCCGGGACATATATGATGTTTGAAGGCGCGAAAACAACGGACCGGGCGGCAAGCCCCGGCTCTCCCGCGGCTAGGCGGGACCATCGAAGAAAACGACTGAAGAAGATCACTGGCGAACAGGATTGAGAGAAATGCGTCTGAACTCCCGTCTGATGGCATATGTCACCGCCGCGTCGACCCTTATGGCCGCCGCTTCGGCGCAGGCCCAGGCCACTGTCGAGGGGCTCGATATCATCGGCGCGCCGGTCGACCGGGCCATCGGCTTCCAGCCCGCGGCGACCTCGATCGCCGAGGACCTGCAGTGGCTTGACGGCTTCATCCTGGTCATCATCACGGCCATCGTCCTGTTCGTGACGGCGCTTCTGGTGGTCGTGGTGGTCCGCTACAATCGCCGCGCCAACCCCACGCCCGCGACGTTTACCCACAACACCCCGATCGAGGTGACCTGGACCGTCGTGCCGATCGTGATCCTTGTCTTCATCGGGGCCTTCTCGTTGCCGGTCCTGTTCAAGGAGCAGGTGATTCCGGAAGCCGAAGTGACGATCAAGGCGACCGGGTATCAGTGGTTCTGGGGCTACGAGTACCCTGACGAGGGGTTCGCGTTCGACAGCTTCATGCTGCCGCGCGAAGAGCTTGAGGCGAATGGCTACACCCAGGATGAGTACCGCCTTGCGACCGACACGGCGATGGTGGTGCCCACCGGCAAGCGCGTCGTGGTGCTGGTGACGGCCGCCGACGTGATCCACAGCTGGACGATCCCGGCCTTCGGCGTGAAGCAGGACGGCGTTCCCGGCCGCCTCGCCGCCCTCTGGTTCGAGGTCGAGCCGGGCAAGGAAGGGATCTATTTCGGCCAGTGCTCGGAACTGTGCGGCAAGGACCATGCCTTCATGCCGATCACCGTGAAGGCCGTGACCGAGGCCGAATACGAGGACTGGCTGTCCCGCGCGGCCGAGGAATACGCGGGCAAGCCGCGCATGCTGGATGTTGCGTCGGCCGACTGAGGCCGATGCACCCTGACAGACGCAGGCAGTCCCGATGACAGACGCAACCGTCACGATCCGCGAGCAAGAGGCCCAGTTCGGAGATTACTTCGCGCTGCTGAAGCCGCGTGTCATGTCGCTTGTGGTCTTCACCGCGCTCGTCGGCCTGATTGTCGCGCCGGTTCCGGTGCATCCCTTCGTGGGGTTCTGCGCGATCCTCTTCATCGCGGTCGGCGCCGGTGCGTCCGGCGCGCTCAACATGTGGTGGGACGCCGATATCGATGCGGTGATGCGTCGGACCGCGAAGCGCCCTGTGCCGTCGGGCAAGGTGACCCCAGACGAGGCGCTGGCGATCGGCGTGGCGTTGTCGGGCCTGTCGGTCGTGATGCTGGCGCTTGCCACCAACCTGATGGCGGCGGCGCTTCTGGCCTTCACCATCTTCTTCTACGCCGTGATCTACACGATGTGGCTGAAGCGCTGGACGCCGCAGAACATCGTGATCGGCGGCGCGGCCGGGGCGTTCCCGCCGATGATCGGGTGGGTGGCCGCGACCGGGTCGATCTCGGTCGAGGCGGCGCTGATGTTCGCGCTGATCTTCATGTGGACGCCGCCGCACTTCTGGGCGCTCGCGCTTTTCATGCGTTCGGACTACGACGACGCCGGCGTTCCGATGCTGACCGTCACGCACGGCCGCCGCGTCACGCGGACTCACATCCTGGCCTATACCGTCCTTCTGGTTCCGGTCGCCGTGGGCCTTGGCCTGAGCGGCGTGGGCGGACCGGTGACGCTGGTCGCCGCGCTGGCGCTCAACGCCTGGTTCCTCAAGGGCGCGATCGCGATCTGGCGTCGCGACGAAGCCACCGCCGAGGCCGATGCCTATGCCGTCGAAAAGCGGTTCTTCCGTTTTTCGCTGTCCTATCTCTTCCTGCACTTCGGGGCGCTGGTCGCCGACGCGGCGCTTCGCGGATTTGGGGTGATCTGATGGCGATCCGGGCCACGCACGAACTTCACCAGCGGCGCGCCTCGCGCAACATCGGCGTGGGCCTCGTGCTTGTCGCCTTCATTGCGGTGATGTTCGGCCTCACGGTGGTCAAGATCCGCAGCGGCGCCAGCATGGAGGCCTTCGACCATGTCGTGCGCCCCTCGATCACGGTCAGCGAATGAGGGCGGGCGGATGAAGATGCGGCGCCTCTCGGACAAATCGCGCACCTTGGTGCAGCTGGTGGCGGTGGTCCTGTTCATGGGCTCGCTCGGCTTTGCCTCGGTGCCGCTTTACGACTGGTTCTGCCGTGTCACGGGCTTCGGCGGCGAGACCGGCGTGGCCGAAGCCGGGTCCGAGACCATCCTCGACCAGACCATCAAGGTCCGGTTCGACGCTTCGCTCGAGCGCGGCATGCCGTGGGAGTTCCGCCCGGTGCAGATCGAAATGGACCTGCGCATCGGCGAGACCGGGCTGGCCTTCTACGAGGCCTACAACCCGACCGACCAAGCGGTGGCGGGAACCGCCAGCTACAACGTCGCCCCCTTCGAGGCGGGCGGCTTCTTCACCAAGATCGACTGCTTCTGCTTCGAGATGCAGGTGCTTGGCCCGGGGGAGCGGGTGCTGATGCCCGTGACCTTCTTCGTCGATCCCAAGATGGTCGAGGACCGCGACGCCAAGTTCGTGAAAACCATCACGCTCAGCTACACCTTCCACGAAACGGCCTTGCCGGACGACTATGCCGCCTTGCCGGTCGCCGCGGGCGATGGCTACAACTAAGAAAACGGGACACCGGGAGCCTCCAGACATGGCGCACGCAAAGAACCACGACTACCACATCCTGCCACCGTCGATCTGGCCCTTCCTGTCGGCGGTTTCGGCCTTCATCATGCTTTTCGGGGCCGTGCTGTGGATGGCCAACGGCGTGCCGTGGCTGTTCTGGATCGGCTTCGTGGGCGTGCTGTACTGCATGTTCGGCTGGTGGTCGGACGTGATCCGCGAATCGAACGCGGGCGATCACACCCCGGTGGTGAGGATCGGCCTGCGCTATGGCTTCATCATGTTCATCATGTCGGAAGTCATGTTCTTCGCGGCGTGGTTCTGGTCGTTCTTCAAGCACGCGCTCTACCCGATGAACGAATACGTCGGCTCGACCTACGTGCCGCCCGACTTCTATCACCTCGACCCGCTGCACCTGCCGCTCATCAACACGCTCATCCTGCTTCTGTCGGGCTGCGCGGTGACCTGGGCGCACCACGAACTGGTGCATGGCGGAAGCCGCAAGAACGTGGCGAATGGCCTGATCATCGCGGTCCTGCTGGGCGTGCTCTTCACCGCCTTCCAGGCCTACGAATACCGCTATCTGCTGGTCACGCAGGACTGGACCTTCGGAGGTGACAAGTTCTTCTCGAACTTCTTCATGGCCACGGGGTTTCACGGGATGCACGTGATCATCGGGACGATCTTCCTGTTCGTCTGCTGGCTGCGCGTGCGCGCCGGCCACTTCACCGCCGAAAAGCACATCGGCTTCGAAGCCGCTGCCTGGTACTGGCACTTCGTCGACGTGGTCTGGCTGTTCCTTTTCTTCGCGATCTACCTCTGGGGCATCGGGCTTCCCGGCCACTGAGCGCCGGCGCCCTCGGGCGCGCGGTTCACTGACCCGGCGGGTGCGGCGCGAAAGCCCGCACCCGCTTTGCTTGAAAGGCCTGCGATGCTGCGGCGCGTGATCCTTCCACTGATCTTCGGGATCGGCGGTTTCGCCGTGCTGATGGGGCTTGGCCTGTGGCAGCTTCAGCGCCTCGCCTGGAAAGAGGGCGTACTGGCCGAGATCGACGCCCGCATCGGCAGCGCCCCCGTCGCCCTGCCGGCGGCGCCGGACGCGGCCGCCGACCGCTATCTGCCGGTCGTGGTGCGCGGCGTCTTCGACGGGACCGAACTTCGGGTGCTGGCCTCGAGCCGTGACACCGGGGCGGCCTACCGCATGATCGCGGCCTTCGACACCGACGACGGACGGCGCGTCCTGATCGACCGGGGACTTCTGCCGGTCGAGACGCCGCCCGTGCCGATCGCGGGGCAGGCGGCGACGGTCGTGGGCAATCTTCACTGGCCCGACGAGATCGACAGCTACACCCCACCGCCCGACCTTTCCGCGAATCTGTGGTTCGCGCGGGACGTGCCGGCAATGGCCGAGGCGCTGGGCACCGAACCCGTCCTGGTCATCGCGCGGACGATCGACGGCCCCGATCTTGCGGCGCAGCCCCTTCCGGTCGACACGCGCGATATCCCCAACAACCACCTCGGCTACGCCGTCCAGTGGTTTGGCATGGCGCTTGTCTGGGCGGGGATGACAGTCTTTCTGCTCTGGCGTATCAGGCGGCGAACGAACTGAAGGAAACGTGATGCGGTACGTGTCGACCCGGGGCAAGGCGCCGGCGCTGAGTTTCGAGGAAGCCATGCTGACGGGCCTTGCCCGCGACGGCGGCCTCTACGTCCCCGAGACGATTCCGACGATGTCCGCGGCCGATATCGCCGCGCTGGCAGGCCTTGGCTACGAGGATGCGGCCTTCCGCGTCATGCGACCCTTCATCGGCGACAGCTTCACCGATGGCCAGCTGAACGAGATCATCGCCAAGGCCTATGCCCCCTTCGGCCACGCGGCCCGCGCGCCGCTGGTGCAGACCGGGCCGAACCAGTTCCTGCTCGAGCTGTTCCACGGGCCCACGCTGGCCTTCAAGGACTTCGCGATGCAGCTCATCGGGCAGCTTTTCCAAGCGGCGCTGAGCCGGCGGGGCGAGCGGGTGACGATCGTCGGCGCGACCAGCGGAGACACCGGATCGGCCGCGATCGAAGCGTTCCGGGGGCTGGCGGCCGTCGACGTCTTCATCCTGTTCCCGCATGGCCGTGTGAGCGAGGTGCAGCGCCGCCAGATGACGACGCCGTCCGAACCCAATGTCCACGCGCTGGCGGTCGACGGTGACTTCGACGCCTGCCAGGGCCGGCTGAAGGACATGTTCAACGACTTCGACTTCCGTGACGGCGTGCGGCTTGCCGGCGTCAACTCGATCAACTGGGCGCGCATCCTTGCCCAGGTCGTCTATTACTTCACGGCCGCCGTGACGCTGGGCGCGCCCCACCGCGCAGTCAGCTTCACCGTGCCGACCGGCAACTTCGGCGACGTCTTCGCAGGCTACATCGCCCGGCGGATGGGCCTGCCGATCGACCGGCTGGTGATCGCGACGAACCAGAACGACATCCTGCACCGTGCGTTGTCGACGGGCGAGTATCGGCAGGCCGGGGTCGCGCCCTCGATCAGCCCCTCGATGGACATTCAGGTCGCCTCGAACTTCGAACGCGCGCTCTATGACGCCTACGGGCGCGATGCGAACGCCGTGACGCAACTGATGGACGAACTGAAGACCAACCGGGGCTTCACGATTAGCCAGGGCGCGCTCGAGGCCCTGCGCGAGGTGTTTTCGTCCGGGCGCGCCTCGGAGGCCGAGACGAAGGCCACGATCGCCGAGGCGTTCCATACCACGGGCGAGGTGCTTTGCCCGCATACCGCCGTCGGCGTCAAGGTCGCGCGCGCGGCTGCCGTGGACGAGATTCCGATGGTCACGCTGGCCACCGCGCACCCCGCGAAGTTCCCCGACGCCGTCGAAGCCGCCATCGGGCTGCGGCCCGCCCTTCCATCCCGGATGGCGGACCTGTATGACCGGCCCGAGAGGGTCACCCGTGTCGCGGACGATCTGGCCGCGATCGAGGGCGTGATAAGGGAGCGTCGCGCAGCGTGAGCGTTCAGATAGACAGCCTGCCCAATGGCGTCCGTGTCGTCACCGAGCGGATGGAGGGGCTTCAATCCGCCGCGATCGGGCTTTGGGTCAACGTCGGCGGCCGCCACGAACGGGTCGAGCAGAACGGCATCGCCCATTTCCTTGAACACATGGCCTTCAAGGGCACCGCGCGGCGCAACGCGCTTGAGATCGCGGAAGCCATCGAGGATGTCGGCGGGCACATCAACGCCTACACCAGCCGTGAGACGACGGCCTATTACGCCCGTGTTCTGGAAGCGGACGTGCCGCTTGCGCTTGACGTGGTGTCCGACATCGTCCTCAACCCGGTCTTCGATCCGCACGAGATCGAGGTCGAGCGCCACGTGATCCTGCAGGAGATCGGCCAGGCGCTCGATACGCCAGACGATATCGTCTTCGACTGGCTGCAGGAGGCCGCCTATCCCGGCCAGCCCATGGGGCGGTCGATCCTGGGTCCCGAGGATTGCGTAAGTCGGTTCACCCGCGACGACCTTGCCGCTTTCGTGGCCGAACGCTATGCGCCAGGCCAGATGATCCTGGCGGCCGCGGGCGCCGTCGACCATGACGCCATCGTGCGGCAGGCCGAAGGCATCTTCGGCCATCTGGCCCCGCGCGGCGGTGGCCTGATCGAGCCCGCGCGTTTCGCCGGCGGCGAGATCCGCCGCGACAAGCCGCTCGAGCAGGTGCATTTCACGCTGGCCTTCGAAAGCCCCGACTACCGCGACCCCGAGATCTATACGGCACAGATCTATGCCACGGCGTTGGGCGGGGGCATGTCGTCGCGTCTGTTCCAGGAAGCCCGGGAACGTCGGGGGCTGTGCTATTCGATCTTCGCGCAGGCCGGGGCCTATTCGGATTCCGGGATGATGACGATCTATGCCGGCACCAGCGGCGAGGATGCGCGCGGCCTGGTCGAGCTGACGATAGACGAACTCAAGCGTGCCGCCCTCGACCTGTCCGAACCCGAGGTCGCCCGTGCCCGCGCCCAGATGAAGGCCGGGCTGCTGATGGGGCTGGAAAGCCCCTCGTCGCGGGCCGAGCGGCTGGCGCGGCTTCTGGCGATCTGGGACCGTGTGCCGCCGTTGGAAGAGACGATCGCGCTGATCGACGGGGTCACCACCGCAGGCGTGCGCGACCACGCCGCCGCCATGGTGCGGTCGGGCCGCGCGGCGGTTGCGCTTTACGGTCCCGTCGGAACCACGCCCGACCTTTCGGAGATCACCGGAAGGCTTGCCGCCTGATGCTTGTCCGACGCCGGCGTGTCCGGATCGAGACCGCGCGGCTGACCCTGCGTCCGCCGGTTCATGCCGACTATCGTGCCTGGGCGGGCCTGCGCGAACAAAGCGCGGGCTTCCTTGTCCCATGGGAGCCGACCTGGTCGGCCGATCATCTTACGCGCAAGGCCTTCACCAACCGCGTCTACTGGGCGAACCGGTCGATCGCGACCGGGTCCGCGCTGCCGCTGTTTCTCGAACGGAGGTCCGACAAGGCGCTTCTGGGCGCGATCACGCTGGACAACATCCGTCGCGGCCCGGCGCAGGACGCGACCCTTGGCTACTGGATCGGCGAGCCCTTCGCGCGGCAGGGCTACATGCGCGAGGCCATCGCGGCGCTGGTGCATCATGCCTTCGAAACGCTCGACCTGTCGCGAATACAGGCCGCCTGCCTGCCCGAGAACAAGGCCTCGCGCGGGGTGCTCGAGAAATGCGGCTTCAAGTACGAGGGGGTCGCGCAAAGCTATCTTCAGATCAACGGGCGCTGGCGCAACCACGTGCTCTATTCGAACCTGCGCGGCGACCGGCGCGGCAAGACGCAGGCGGGGTAGGGCACGCGCGCGCCGTTGTCTTTCGCACGTTCCTCCGGCAGGCTCTCGGCCCATGCCACGGTCAGGGGAGCCCCAGGAATGTATCTGCCCGCCCATTTCGAAGAGGTTCGCCCCGAGGAAATCGCCGCGGTCATCGAAGCGGCGCCCTTGGCCTGCATCGTCGCGCAGACGGGCGAGGGGCTGGTCGCGAACCATGTGCCGCTTCTGGCCGCGCCCGATGGCACGCTGATCGGCCATGTGGCGCTGGCGAACGACATGCACCGGCTGATCCCCGACGGAGAGGAGGTTCTGGCGATCTTCCGCGGCGAGGATGCCTATGTTTCGCCGAACTTCTACCCCAGCAAGCCCGAGCATCATCGCCACGTGCCCACCTGGAACTATCAGGTGGTTCACATCCACGGCGCGATCACCTTTCAGCACGACGCCCACGCCAAGCGCGCGGCGGTCGGCCTTCTGACCCGCACGCACGAGCGTCGGCTGAACGGGGCGCAGGCCTGGAGGATGGCGGACGCCCCGCCCGACTACATGGACCAGATGCTGGGCAACATCGTCGCCTTCCGCATCGCGCCCAGGCGGACGCTGGCCAAGTCGAAGCTCAGCCAGAACCGCGAGGAGCGCGACTATCGCGGCGCAATCGACGGCCTGCGCGCCAGCGGGCACGCGACGATGGCACGCCGCATGGCGCAGCGATTGCCCGATGCCGAGTGACCGGCACGGTCCCCCTGTTCTTCGCCAAATCCGCGCTATCTTCCCTGCCATGACGCCGTTCCGCGCCCTTGTCGCGGTCGCCGCGCTGGTCATGGCCTTTCCCGCCGCCGCGCAGGACCGCCGCCCGAGCCACTGCATCGCCATCGCCGATGCAGCGCCGGGGATCGAGTATCTGCACAAGGCCAGTTTCCGGGAACCGCCCGCCGACGAGTTCACCGTGCGGATCAGCTATGTCGACCACGCGATGTTCCTCATCCAGAGCGCGGGCGGGCTGTCGGCCGTGACCGATTATTCGGGGTTCATCGGACCTGTCGATTTCGTGCCCGACGTGGTCACCATGAACAACGCCCACTCGACCCACTGGACCAGCGTCCCCGACCCGCGAATCCCCCATGTCCTGCCGGGCTGGGCCGACTTCGGCGCGGCCGCCGATCACGCGCTTGATCTTGACGAAATGTACGTTCGCAACGTGCCCACCGACGTGCGGTCGGGCTTCGGCGACGGCGTGCGCGAGAACGGCAACTCGATCTTCGTGTTCGAGGTCGCCGGCCTGTGCATCGGGCACCTGGGACACTTGCACCACGAACCGGACGATGCGCAGTACGCCGCCCTTGGACGCCTCGACGTGGTCATGGCGGCGGTCGATGGCGGGCTGACGCTTGACCTGCCCACCATGATCCGCGTGCTCGACCGGCTGCGGTCGTCTGTGGTGATCCCGATGCACTGGTTCGGACCATCCTCGCTCGAGCGGTTCCTGTCCGGGATGGCGGCCGAGGGCTTCGTGGTCGAGCGCGATCTGGGCACCTCGATCGAGGTGTCGCTGCGCACGTTGCCGTCGCAGCCCACGGTCATGGTGCTCCAGCCGCGCTATCTGGCCGACGACTGAGCCTTGCAGGCGACCCGGGCGCACTGTTTGATGGCGCCATGCTGAGGGATCTTTCCCCCGCTCTGTTGGCCGAACTGGGCGCGCGTCTGCGCGATGACACGCTGCGCCCGGTCGAGCCCCGATATCTGGAAGAGCCGCGCGGACGTTACCACGGCCGCGCCGCCGCCGTTGCCGCGCCGCGCACGCCCGCCGAGGTCGCCGAGATCCTGCGCTTCGCCGGCGAGGCGCGCATCGCGGTCGTGCCCTATGGCGGGGGCACGGGTCTGGTCGCCGGCCAGATCGCCGAAGGCGGTCCTCTGCCGCTTCTGCTGTCGCTGGAACGGATGCGGGCGATCCGCACCGTCCACGCCGAGGAAGCCGTGCTGGTGGCCGAAGCCGGCGCCCCGGTTGCCACCGTGCAGGAGGCCGTGCGCGAGGCGGGGCTGCTTTTCCCCTTGTCCTACGGCTCGGAAGGGACGGCGCAGATCGGTGCGGCGCTGGCGGTGAATTCGGGCGGCACCGGCGTCCTGCGCTATGGCAACGCGCGCGAACTGTGCCTGGGCGTCGAGGCGGTGCTGCCCGACGGCAGCATCCACCACGGGCTGAAGCGGCTGCGCAAGGACAACACGGGCTACGATCTGAGGGGCCTTCTCATCGGGTCCGAGGGGACGCTTGGCGTCATCACCGCCGCCGCCCTGCGGCTGTTCCCGCGCCCCGAGCGTCAGGCGGCCGCACTTCTGTCGGTGGCCTCGCCCGAGGCGGCGCTGACGCTTCTGAACCGCGCGCGCGACCGGGTGGGCGAAGCCGTCTCGGCCTTCGAGTTGCTGTCCGGTACCGGCCTGCGCTTCCTGTCGGAAGCGGGCATGGCCGCGCGCTGGCCGCTGGCGGATGTGCCCGCCTGGGCGGTGCTGATCGACCTTGGCACCGGCGCCGGAAGCGATCCCGGCGCGGCGCTTGAAGCCCTCTTCGAAGCGGCGCTTGAGGACGGACTGGCGGTCGACGGGCTTCTGTCGCAGTCCGAGGCGCAGCGTGCCGCCTTCTGGACCCTGCGCGAGGCCATTCCCGAAGCGAATCGCAAGATCGGCGCGGTCGCCTCGCACGACATCTCTCTCCCGCTGGGCGAGATCGCGCGCTTCATCGCCGAGACGACACCGGCGATCGAGGCGATGGGGGCCCTTCGCGTCAACACCTTCGGCCATCTTGGAGACGGCAACCTGCACTTCAACGTCTTCCCCGCATCCGGCCGCCGGCGGGAGGAGTTCGACGACCTCCGCGCCGCGGTGACCGAGGTCATCCACGCCCGCACCGTCGCATTGGGTGGGTCGTTCAGCGCCGAGCACGGCATCGGCCGGCTCAAGGTCGGTGATCTCGAACGCTGGGGCGACCCCGCGAAACTGGCCGCCATGCGGGCGATCAAGGCCGCGCTCGATCCGTACGGCATCATGAATCCCGGCGCGGTCCTGCGCCTGCGCTGACTCTATTTCGATGAATGCCGAAATAGTCTTGTCGGAAATCCGTCGCCGTGCGATCCCGCGCACATGGATCTTGACGCCCTTGCCCTTCGCCTTGCTGCACTGGGAAATCCGACCCGCCTTGCCGCCTTCCGGGCACTGGTCCGCGCGGGCCCGGCCGGGCTTGCCACCGGGGCGCTTCAGGCGCGTCTGGGCCTGCCGGCCTCGACGTTGACGCATCACCTTGCGCATCTTCTGAAGGTCGGCCTTGTCACGCAGGAACGGCACGGCACGACGCTGATCTGTCGGGCCGATTTCGAGGGCATCGACGCCGTCGTTACAAGCCTCCGGTCCGAGTGCTGCGCCGACATGGGGCAGTCCGAGTGAACCCCGTCCTTGCGCTGGGCCTCACGCAGATCATCGGCTACGGCGCGCTTTACTATGCCTTCCCGATCCTCGCACCCGCGGTCGCCCAGACCTTCGGCCGGCCCGAGGCGCATCTTTACGCCGTCTTTTCCGCGGGTCTGCTTGTCGGTGGCTTCGCGGCGGTCGAGGCGGGGCGTCTGATGGACCGGATCGGCGCGCCGCGCCTGATGGCGGCGGGAAGCCTTCTGGCGGCCGCCTGCCTGTGGCTTATGGCAGCGGCGCCCAGCTTTGCGGTCTGGGCCGTCGCCGTGATCCTGACCGAGGTCGTGGCGGTCGCCGTCCTCTACGACGCGGCGTTCGCGGCGCTTGCACAACTGCGCGGGGCGGGCGCGCGGCGGGCGATCACCCGGCTGACGCTGATCGCCGGCTTCGCGTCGACCGTCTTCTGGCCGCTTGCGGCCTGGCTCGACGCGGCGGTGGGCTGGCGCGCGACCTACGCGATCTTCGGCACGCTGCACCTCACGATTGGCGCGGGCCTGCACCTGTGGCTTGTCCGCCAATCGCCACTGGTGGGTGACGGCCCCCTCCCGCAGCGGCCGGTCCCCGAGGCCGTGCCGCTGCCGCCTGCCGAGGTCGATCACGCCTTCCGCGCCGTCGCCGTCAGCTTCGCGCTGTCCGGGGCGCTGGTGTCGGCCTTCGGGGTGCACATGGTGCCAGTCCTTGCCGCGTCCGGGTTGGCCGGTCAGGCGACGCTGGCGGCGATGCTGGTCGGGCCGGCGCAGGTGGGGATCCGACTGGTCGACGCGCTGTTCTTCGGCCGGCTTCACCCGCTGACGGTGGCCGCGATCTCGGCGGCGGCCCTGCCGCTGTCGGCGGTGGGCCTGATCGCAGGGGCGCCGGTCTGGCTGGCCGGCATCCTCTTTGCGTCGCTTTTCGGGGTGGGGCAGGGGCTTGCCAGCATCGTGCGCGGCACGGTGCCGCTGGCGCTGTTCGGGCGGGCGGGATACGGCGCGCGGCTTGGTCGGCTGGCGCTGGTGCGCACCATCGCCTCGGCCGGCGCGCCCTTCGCCTTCGCGGCTGCCGGGGCGTCGCTGGGATGGACGGGCGCACTTTGGCTTTTCGCGCTTCTCGGGGTGGTGGCGGCGGTGCCGCTTGTTCACCTTCGGGCCAGGCTGGCGTCGGCGGGCAGGCTGCGACCCTTGCGCTGAGCAAGGCGCCCCGCCGATCAGGGACCGGCAGGGCGATGATCACTCGTCACTCGCACGGAGGGGGCCGCGCTCAAACAGGCCCGATCCCGTCGGGCTTCGTGACGAATACGCGCGGAATGGTTAATGGGGGGTTCACGCGCCGTCGAACTCGCACAGGACGTGCACCTCCATCCCCATGGCTTCGAGATGACGCCGGCCGCCCAGCTCGGGCAGGTCGACGATGAAGGCGCAGCCCACGATCTGCGCGCCCAGCCGCTCCAGCAACCGGATGCCCGCCCCGGCGGTGCCACCGGTGGCCAGAAGGTCGTCGACCAGCAGCACCTTCTCGCCCGGCTGCACGGCGTCGTCATGGATTTCCATGATCGCCTCGCCGTATTCCAGCTGGTATTCCTCAGAGATCGTGGCCCCGGGCAGCTTGCCCTTCTTGCGGATCGGCACGAAGCCCACCGACAACTGGTGCGCGATGGCCCCGCCGATGATGAATCCCCGCGCCTCGAGCCCCGCGACCTTGTCGATCCGCTCGCCGGCATAGGGGTGCAGCATCTGGTCGATGCACATTCGGAAGCCGCGCGCATCGGCGAAAAGCGTGGTCACGTCGCGGAACATGATCCCCTCGTGGGGGAAATCCACGATCGTGCGGATATAGTCCTTCACGGCCTTGCGGGGGGCGCTGTCCTTCATCGTCGGGTCTCCGTGTCGGTGGTTGCGCGATCCGCGCGGCCTTGCATCACAAAACGCGCCCCGCCACCGCGTCGAGCTTGTCCAGAATCGCGGGGTCACGCCGGTCGGGCGCGGTGAGGATGGCATGGTCAAGGGCCCGGTCACAGCCGTGCGGGCAGGGCGCGCGGGCCGCACCCAGCACCGCTGGAAGGCGGGCCATAAGTGCGCGCGCCCGATCGGCGTTGCCCGTCATGGTGCGGATGATTTCGGCCACGTCGACCTCGCCGTGCTCGGGGTGCCAGCTGTCGTAGTCGGTGATCATCGCGACGCTGGCATAGCAAAGCTCGGCCTCGCGGGCGAGCTTGGCCTCGGGCATGTTGGTCATGCCGATCACGTCGGCGCCCCAGGACTCGCGGTACATGCGCGATTCCGCCAGCGTCGAGAACTGCGGACCCTCCATCGCAAGATAGGTGCCCGACCTGTGCACGCGGATGCCCTGGGCCATCGCGGCCTCGTGGCAGGCGGCCGACAGGCGCGCGCAGGTCGGATGCGCGACCGAGACATGGGCGACGCAGCCGGGACCGAAGAACGAGGATGCGCGTCCGACGGTGCGGTCGATGAACTGGTCGACCAACACGAAGTCGCCCGGCGCCATGTCCTCGCGGAACGACCCGCAGGCCGAGACCGAGACGACGTCGGTCACGCCAAGGCGCTTGAGCGCGTCGATGTTGGCGCGGTAGGGGACGGAACTTGGTGAATGGACATGCCCGCGCCCGTGCCGCGGCAGGAAGGCCATCGGCACGCCGTCAAGCGTCCCGGTCAGGATCTGGTCCGACGGGGCGCCCCAGGGGCTGTCGATGCGGCGCCAGCGGGCGTCTTCCAGACCCGCGATCTCGTAGACGCCCGATCCTCCGATCACGCCGATCATCGTTCTGCTCATGGACGGGGTCCTTCTGACACGGCTCGCCGCAGGGTTGCACGCCGAAGGGTTGTCCGGCGGCGCCCGGAAAGCAAGCCCCGGCGCAGGTCATCCGTCACTTCGGAAGTCGGTCGGCTTTCCGACGCACAAGGACGCTGCGCAGGTCGTGCATGGCCATCAGCAGTCGGTCGGTCAGCGCGTCGAGCTCGGCATCGGTCGCGCGGCTTTGCGCCCAGTGCGCGGCAAGGTTCAGCCGGTCGATCGTCGCCTCGATCTCGTCCGCCTCGCGGCGGGCAAGCGTGTCGCGGCGCGCCACGATCCAGTCGTCGATCGCGGTGCGGTCGACCTCGGTCAGCGTCCGCCCGCCCTGAGGCTTCACCTCACCGCTGCGCAGGTTGAGGCTGGCGATCGGCTCCATCTCGATCCGGCCAAGGCGGTTCTCGGTCGTCACGCGGAAGACCGTCGCGCCGTTTTCACGGATCCGAAAGAAATACGGGGGCAGGGCGATGCTCATGCCCCTTTGTCAGACGGGTCGGCCGGTGATTCAAGAGGCTGCGATGCAAGGGCTGCGATGCAAGGTCCGGGTCCGCGCGCGACGGACCCTTAGCCCCGGGGTTTTGCGCGCAGCGTGGGTGGGGCCGTCGTCGGGTCTTCGGGCCAGGGATGACGCGGGTAGCGGCCGCGCATCTCCTTGCGCACATCGGCGTAGGAGCTTGCCCAGAAGCCCGGCAGGTCCGTCGTGGTCTGAAGCGGTCGGCCCGCGGGGGACAGAAGCGTCACCTTCAAAGGCTGGCCCGCGACCGTCGGGTGGACGGTGGTGCCGAACATCTCTTGCAGGCGGACGGCGATCTCGGGCGTGCCAGCGGAATAGTCGATGGCGACCTCGCGCCCCAATGGGGTCGTGACGTGGCCGGGGGCCGCACGGTCGAGGGCCTGCAGCGCCGGCCAGTCGAGCATGGCGCGCAACGCCGGCAGCGCATCGAAGGCATCCCAGTCGGCGGCCGTGCGCAGGTTCGACAGATGCGGCAGCAGCCAGTCTTCAAGTCGGTCCAACAGGGCCGCATCCGACATGTCCGGCAGGTCGAGGCCCCCCGCCCGTGCTGCGGCAACGCGGGCGCGAAAGCGCTCGGCCGCCGGCGACAGGCGCAGGCCACGCTCGCGCACGCCGTCGAGCATCGCCAGGGCGACGGCTTCGGGCGGGGCCTCGGGCCAGGGCTGGTCGGCAAGGACGATCGCGCCCAGGCGTTCCTGCCGCCGCGCGACGACGCGGCGGTCGCGGTGCGACCAGGCGCAGGTCTCGACCCAGGCGATGGCGTCGCCTGCGACCGCGCGCAGGTCGGCTTCCGCGATGGGGGCGGCCAGCCGGATGCGCGCCTCGCGCGGGTGGCCGTCGGTGTCGGTGACGACGAGATAGGGTGCGGCAGCCAGCGGATCGGCGGGATCGAGCCGTGCGCCCTTGCCGCCCGAGGTGACGAAGCGGGGCTCGTCGCCCGGACGGCGTTGCGCGATGCGGTCGGGGTAAGCGAGCGCGGCCATCTGCGCGGGCGTGAAGCCCGCGTCGGGCCCCGTGACGGCCGAGGCAAGACGGCGCGCTTCGTCGCGGATCCGTCCCGCCGTCTCGCGCGACAGGGCAAGGCCCCGATCGCGGCCCTGCAGCGCCTCGAGCCGCGCCAAAAGATCGGCACCCGCCCCCGGCGCCGGATCGCGGTCGCCCAGAAGCGCGGCCAGCGGCGCGGCGGCGGGGCCGGCAAGGGCAAGCATGTGGGCCAGCCGGGGATGCAGCGGCAGGGCGGCGATCTGTCGGCCATGGGCGGTGATCGCACCCGTGGCGTCCAGCGCACCCACGCCCTTGAGAAGCTCCCGCGCCTCGGCCAGCGCCGCCTCGGGCGGCGGCGTGAGAAAGGCAAGGTCGGCCACCTCGCGCGTGCCCCAAAGCGCAAGGTCAAGGGCGAGGCCGGCAAGGTCTGCGGCCTCGATCTCGGCCGGCGGATAGGCGGCCAGCGCGCCCTCGGCGGCCTTCGGCCACATCCGGTAGCAGATGCCCGGCGCGACCCGCCCGGCACGGCCCCGGCGCTGGTCGGCCTCGGCGCGGGTCACGCGCTCGGTCACCAGGCGGCTCATGCCCGATCCCGGATCGAACCTCGCCCGCCGGGCGCGGCCGCAGTCGACGACAACGCGAATGTCCTCGATCGTGAGCGAGGTCTCGGCGATCGAGGTCGACAGCACCACCTTGCGGCCCGACGGCGCGGGGGCGATGGCGGCGCGCTGGCGCGCGAAAGGCAGGCTGCCGTGCAGGGGGCGGATCACGCAACCGTCCGGCAGCCGTCCCTCAAGCGACGCCGCGACGCGGGCGATCTCGGCGGCGCCGGGCAGAAAGACAAGGACGCCACCCTCGGTTTCGGCCACGGCAGCGGCCACAAGGCGCGCCGCCGTCATCTCGAACCGTTCACCTTGCGGGGGCGGGCCGGCCAGCCAGCGCGTCTCAACCGGATAGGCACGGCCCTCGGCCCGGACGATGGGCACCCCGCCCATCAGCGCCGCCACCGGCGCGGCGTCAAGCGTGGCGGACATCGCCAGCAAGATAAGGTCCTCGCGCAGCGCGCCCCGCACTTCGAGCGTCAGGGCAAGGCCAAGGTCGGCGGCCAGGGAACGTTCGTGGAACTCGTCGAAGATCACCGCGCCCACGCCGTCAAGCCCCGGGTCGGACTGAAGCATTCGGGTCAGGATGCCCTCGGTCACCACTTCGATCCGGGTCCCGCGCGAGACCCGGCTTTCGCCCCGCATCCGGTACCCCACGGTGTGGCCGACCGGCTGACCCAGGGCCTCGGCCATGCGTTCCGCGGCGGCGCGGGTGGCAAGGCGGCGCGGCTCCAGCATCAGGATGCGGCCCGGCGTCAGGCCGGCGTCAAGCAGCGCAAGGGGCACGCGCGTCGTCTTGCCGGCGCCGGGCGGCGCCTCGAGCACGGCGGCGCCGGCGCGCGAAAGCGCGTCGAGCAGCGCGGGAAGCGCCGGGTCGATGGGAAGCGGATCGGTGGTTGCTGCGGGCGTCACGGGGACCGGTTATCGCCGAACCATCGAGCCCCGGCCATAGGTGGTTTCCATGTCGACGCGCGTGGCATGCCATTTGCCGTCGCCCGCGGGCTCGTAGGTCAGCTGGAACGGGAAGACGGTGCGTTCGGCCATCTCGTCGGGCTTGAAGCCGCCGATGCGCCGGTATTCGGCGGTGCAACGGATCGTGTCGCCCTCGACCTTCGGCGCGCCAAGCGTGATGCGTGACCGGCGGATTCCGTCGAAGAGGTATTCGTCGACCTTGCAGACCGCGTCGCGCGGCTGGGCGCCGAGGACCGCATAGATCGCGGTCATCACGTCCAGCGTTCCGCCCTGCTTGGCCGGGTCGAGCGCCAGTTCGCTTTGCGGGCGCGGGGGATCGAGCTCGCGCCCCTGGGGCACGCCGCCGCGATAGGCCATGCGGGCCTTTCGCACCTCGCCGTTGTTGTTGCGCGCCTCTTCGTAAAGCGAGGGGCGGAAGTCCCGCCCCGAGATCACGCCGCGGGACTTGGCGTCATAGCTGACCGTGCGCAGACGCCCGATCAGGCCCGAGGTCTGAAGCTTTCCGGCCGCGCTGTAGCGGCCGCCCTGTTCGGCCCCCGAATAGCCAAGCTGCGCGGCCTTCACGCCGCGCAGGTAGATGTCGAAGATCCCCTGATCACTGCTCTGGGCCAGTGCTGCGAAGGGAAGCGCCGCGATCGCCGCGGCCAGAAGGACCCGTCGTGCCGTCGTCATCGTCGCCTGCCTCATGCGTCCGTTGCTCTGGACATATCATGGGGCTTATGGGCAAGTCTCTGGCCACGAAGTCAACTGCGCTGACATCTTCGTCAGCGGCGAACCGCCGGAAAGCCGTGAACGCCGTTACAGAGCTTGCAGAGAAGGTGATTGCGGGCGACCGGCGGGCGCTGGCGCGGGCGATCACGCTGATCGAAAGCGCCCGGTCAGACCACCGCGAGGATGCCGACCGGCTGCTCGAACGGCTGGCGGCCAGCGGGCGGCAGGCCCTGCGGGTCGGCCTTTCGGGCACACCCGGCGTGGGCAAGTCCACCTTCATCGAGTCCCTCGGCACGCGGCTGACCGGGCAGGGGTTGCGGGTTGCGGTTCTGGCGGTCGATCCGTCCTCCACACGCTCGGGCGGGTCGATCCTGGGTGACAAGACGCGGATGGAGCGTCTGTCGCGCGATCCGAACGCCTTCATCCGTCCTTCGCCCAGCCAGACCACACTGGGGGGCGTCGCGCGCCGCACGCGCGAGGCGGTCGCCGTCTGCGAGGCGGCGGGCTTCGACGTGGTGCTGATCGAGACGGTGGGCGTGGGTCAGTCCGAGACCATGGTCGCGGGCATGTCCGACGTCTTCGTGCTGCTTCTGGCCCCGGCGGGCGGGGACGAGCTTCAGGGCGTGAAGCGGGGCATCATGGAAATCGCCGACCTCATCCTTGTGAACAAGGCCGATGGCGAGCTTCTTCCGGCGGCGATGCGGACCTGCGCCGACTACGCCGGGGCGCTGCGGCTTCTGCGCAAGCGGCCCGAGGACCCGCCGGGCTTTCCCAAGGCGCTGGCGGTCTCGGCCCTGTCCGAGACCGGGCTTGACGCGGCGTGGGAGGCGATCACCGGGCTGGCCGAATGGCGGCGCGACGCCGGCGTCTGGGCGGCCCGGCGCGCGGCCCAGGCGCGGGCCTGGTTCGAGGACGAGGTGCGCCATGCCCTGTTGCAGGAGCTTGCGTCGGATCCCGCGACGCGCGCCGAGATGACGCGGCTTGGCGCGGCGGTCGAAGCCGGGACGGCCGCGCCGCGGGCGGCGGCGCGCGCGCTGCTCGAGACCCGGCGGCGGCGATAGGTCCGGGGTCAGGTCCGCTGCTTGATCAGTGTGGCCAGCGCCTCGCGGCCACGCCGTTCGGCACGGCGGATCCGGACGGCAGTGCTGAAGGCTTCCTGGAACGTCGGCGAGGCGACGCCGATGGATTTTGCCACCTTGTCGACGAGCTCGTCGTCGCCCGCCGCCTCGGCGGCGTCCAGCACATCGCGGGCAAGTTCGTCGGCGATGGTCTCGAGTAGCGTGCTCATGCGGTCGCGCCCTTGCTGTTCGATGTCTCTGGTGCGTATAGGGCGCTGCGGTCACCGGGGGCAAGCCGTCGGGTCGGCGATGGATCCGGGCCGGCGCCCACGCCGGGCCTTGCGCCTTGCCAAGCCTTGACTGCCCGGGCGATTCTGCCTAAGACCCCGCAACTGAATTTCGAGGCCCTGCACCGGGTGCGGGGCTTCGCCCGTTACAGACGAGGATGAAACCATGTCGCGCCGTTGCGAACTGACCGGTAAAGGGCCGATGACTGGCAACAACGTCAGCCACGCCAACAACAAGACGAAGCGGCGCTTCCTGCCGAACCTGACCGAGACCGCGCTGATGTCCGAAGCGCTTGGCCGGACCTTCAGGCTGCGTGTGTCGAACGCCGCGCTGCGCACGGTCGACCATACGGGCGGCCTCGACGCCTTCCTCGCCAAGGCGAAGGACGCCGACCTGTCGGCGAATGCGCTGAAGATCAAGAAAGAGATCGCGAAGGCCCAGGCCGCCGCCTGACGCTTTCGTCCGCTTCATTGCGCACGGCCCCGCCCGATCGGCGGGGCCGCTGCATTTTGCCGCTTGGACTTCCGCCACGGGTCGGGCAATAGCGGGCCGATGCCGAACGCTCTTCGTCTTTTCACGCTGACCGGCCTTGTGCTGGGGATGGTCGTCACCGCGCTGTCGGTCGGCCACGCCCGCGGGCAGGCGCGTGTCGCGGGCGAGGTGGTGCTTTGCATCGGCACGCAGGTCGTCACGGTGACGGTCGACGCGGATGGCCAGCCCGTCACGTCGGTCCAGACCTGCCCGGATGGCATTCTCAAGCTCGCCGCGCCGCTCGCGCCGCCCGTTGTGGTGGCCCGGCCTGCGGATATCGTATGCGCGGGCGTCGACCGGCCGGAAACCACCCTTGCCGCCTCCGTCGCGGTGATCGATTGGAAGGCCCGCGCACCGCCGCGCCTGGCCTGAGCTTGACGATCACCGACACTTCACGACCAACGACGGAGACCACGATGTCCCTTCCCAAGACGCTTCTTGCGGCCGCTGCGGCCGCGTCCATCGCCCTGCCGCTTTTCGCCGCCGAGACGATCGAGGTGCGCGATCCCTATGCGCGGGCCGCGTCGCCCAGCGCCATGGCCGGCGCCGCCTTCATGACCCTCGTCAACACCGGAGCCGAGGATGACCGCCTTGTCGCGGCCTCGACCGACGCGGCACAAAGGGTCGAACTGCACACCCACCTCGAGGACGCCGGGGGCGTCATGCGCATGGTCGAGGTCAAGGACGGCTTCGCCATTCCGGCCGGCGGCGAAACCATGCTCCAGCGCGGCGGGCTGCACGTGATGATGATGGGTCTGACCCGCCCCTTCACGCAGGGCGAGGCGATCGAGCTGACCCTGACCTTCGAGAAGGCCGGCGAGATGACCCTGACGGTGCCGATCGACAACGAGCGCGCCGATGGCATGGGCATGGCCCACGGCCAGGGGCACGGGGCGCCAAGCAACTAGGCCAGAAGCCGGTCGACCCAGGCCGGCACGATCCGGGTCGCGGGCCCGACGATGACCTCGTCGAAGGCGCCCGCGACGTCGGATGGCGCAAGGTTCAACTCGACCGTCCGCGCCCCCGCCGCGCGCGCTTCGGCCACGAAACCCGCGGCGGGATAGACCTGACCGCTGGTGCCGATGGCGGCGAAGAGGTCGGCACGCGACAGTCGGTCGGCGATCCGGTCCATGTGATAGGGAACCTCGCCGAACCAGACGACGTCCGGGCGTGTCGCGGCGCGACCGCAGGCGGGGCAGGGGTCGGCGGGCGCCATGACGCGCGGGGCCTGCCAGCGCGCGCCGCAGGCCGCACACAACGCGCGCATCACCTCGCCGTGCATGTGGATCACGCCGGCCGTCCCCGCCCGCTCGTGCAGGTCGTCGACGTTCTGGGTGACGATCGTCACCTCTCCGCGAAAGCCGGCCTGAAGGCGCGTCAGCGCCCGGTGGGCCGCGTTCGGATGTGCCCCCAGGCAGTTCTCGCGCCGGGCGTTGTAGAAGCCGTGGACCAGCGCCGGGTCGCGGGCGAAGCCCTCGGGCGTCGCCACCTCGTCGAGGTCATGGCGCGACCAGATGCCGCCCGCGTCACGGAAAGTGCCAAGGCCGCTTTCGGCCGAGATGCCGGCCCCGGTCAGAAGGAAAAGGTGCCGTGTCATGCCATGCATGCCGTCGGGTTGACCGCGACCGGGGGACATGGCCAGATCGGGCGATGGTCCGCCGCGTGCTTTGCGTCTGTCTTGGCAACATCTGCCGTTCGCCCACCGCCGAGGCGGTGTTGCGCGCGCAGGCCGTGGCGCGTGGTCTTGACCTCGTGGTCGACAGCGCCGGAACCGGCGGCTGGCATGTCGGGAAGCCGCCCCATCCCCCGGCGGTCGCCGCGGCGGCGTTGCGGGGCTATGACCTGACGCCCCTTCGGGCGCGGCGCTTCAGCCGGGCCGATTTCGATGACTTCGACCTGATCCTTGCCATGGACCGCGCCAATCTGGACGACATCGAACGCCTGCGGCCGGCGGGGCATCCCACGCCGGTCCGGCTGTTCCTCGACGATGCCGATGTGCCTGATCCCTATATCACGGGCGAATTCGATGCCGTGCTCGACGTTGTCGAAACCGGGGCGGGCGCGATCCTCGATCAGTTGCGGCAGTAGGTTTCGGCCGCCGTGCCGAAGTTCACGTACCGCTCCCAGAATTCCTCGTCCGAGCGGCGATCCGACTGGCGGACCTCTTGCGCGCGATGGGGATCCTTGAAGAAGCTGGCGGCAAGCCGCTGATCCTTCGTCGACAGCGTCAGGTCGGCCGCCTGCTGGATGCACCCGCACAGGGACCGGCTGATTCCCGGCCGGTCACTGCTCAGGCAGGCCCGCTCGATGGTGCCCGCCATTGCGGTGCCGCCAAGGCCTGTCAGGACCAGGGTTGTCGCTGCTGCTGCGATCGGTCGTCTCATGAGACACCTCTTTGTCTGCCTCTCCCGGCGATCTGTGCCACCGGTTCGTTAACGGAATATGCCACAACGCCCGCCGTCCGGGCAAGATGTCCGGACGGCGGGACATCGGCGTCAGGGCCTTTTCACATGCCGGATGTCGGGATGAAGCGAGGCGCCAAGGATGTGATCCGACCGCCGCACCACGTGGCTGGCCTGCCCGACGATCAGCGGATCGGGCGGCTGCGCGATGGTCGGGTCCTTTTCGGGATAGTCGATACTGTCCAGGAAATGGCGCATGCAGTTCAGCCGCGCGCGCTTCTTGTCGTCGGACTTGACGATCGTCCATGGCGCGTCGGCGGTGTCGGTATAGAAGAACATCGCCTCCTTCGCCTCGGTGTAGTCGTCCCATTTCTCGATGCTGGCCTTGTCGATCGGCGACAGCTTCCAGCGCTTGAGCGGGTCGGTCTCGCGTGCCTTGAAGCGGCGCAACTGTTCGGCCCGCGTGACCGAGAACCAGTATTTGTAAAGCCGGATTCCGTCGCGCACGAGCATCCGCTCAAGATCGGGCACCTGGCGCATGAACTCGAGATAGTCGTTGGGGGTGCAGAAGCCCATCACCCGCTCGACGCCGGCGCGGTTGTACCAGGACCGGTCGTAGAAGACCATTTCGCCCACGGTCGGCAGTTCGCGGACATAGCGCTGGAAGAACCATTGGCCCTTCTCTTCCCAGGTCGGCGTGTTGAGCGCCACGACCCGCGCCTGCCGGGGATTGAGGTGTTCGGTGAATCGCTTGATCGTGCCGCCCTTGCCGGCCGCATCGCGCCCTTCGAACAGGATCACGAAGCGTTCGCCCGTCTCCTGCGCCCAAAGCTGGACCTTCAGCAGTTCCGCCTGAAGCCGGGCCTTCTCGGCCTCGTAGGCGCGGCGCGGAACATGGTTGCGATAGGGGTATTTCCCCGTCTCGAACGCACGTCGGATCACGTCAGGACTTGGGGGGCGGGCCTGATGCTGGCCGGTGGGCGGGGTCTGCTTCTGAGTCTGGGCCGGTGTGGCCTGGGGGGCCGGCTTTGCCTCGGCCGTTGCGTCGCCGTTCAGAAGGGCGGTCTCTGCCATCTTCGATCTCCTCGTTCCGTTCGCGCAACCAAGGCAGATTGCGGCCGAGGTGTCGTTGATCCATGTCACAAAACTGTTGCATCGGCCGCCCATTGCGCCGCCCGTGCGCCGGGAAACCGTTTCAAACGTGCGTTTAGGGAGATCGCCTGACGTAACGTAAGCTTGCGCCGGCCGCGAACGGGGCGTGAGTCTCCGAGGGTGCGGCAGATCCAGGGGGGTGAAAGATGAACCGACTGCTTTGCCTGTCGCTCGCTCTCTGCGCCGGCTCGGCGGCCTTCGCCGCGCCGTCGACGGAGCGGGGCGAATATCTTGTGCGGGGGCCGGCCGGGTGCGGGAATTGCCATACGCCACAGGGGCCGGACGGCCCGGACATGACGAAGGAACTGGGCGGCTTCCTTGTCGAGAAGAACGACCTGTTCGAGGCCTGGGCCCCGAACATCACCCCCGGCGGGCGCACTGCGGGGTGGAGCGACGCCGAGCTTGCCAAAGCCATCCGCGAGGGGATCCGCCCCGACGGCACCGTCATCGGCCCGCCCATGCCCATCGGGCTTTACCGCGGGCTGTCGGACGACGACCTGCTGTCGATCGTGATGTTCCTTCGGACCCTGCCGGCCAGCGACAACGTCGTGCCGGCTTCGACCTACAACATCCCGCTTCCGCCCGCCTACGGGCCGCCGATCGACAGCGTCGCGGCGATCCCCGAAGGCGTGACGGTCGAATACGGCGCCTATCTCGCCGGGCCGGTGGCGCATTGCCTTGAATGCCACACCACCCCGGGCGCGCAGGGTCCGATGTTCGACACGCATCTGGGCGCGGGCGGTTTCGAATTCCACGGGCCCTGGGGGGTGTCGGTCTCGGCCAACCTCACGCCGCATGAAGACGGGATCGCCGGATATTCGGATGACGAGCTGCGCGCGATGATCACGCAAGGCATCCGGCCCGACGGAAGCCGGATGATGCCGCCGATGGGCTTTGCCTACTATGCCGCGACCAAGCCCGAGGATATCGACGCGATCATCCTCTTCCTGCGGCAACTGCCGCCGCTGCCCGATCCGGGCTGAGGCCGCCTACAGCGCGGCCTCGGTCGCCAGACCCCGTTCCGCCGCAAGGCGGGCCGCGACCGAGGCCACCGCAAGATCCTGAAGCCCGACGCCGGTGCCGTCAAAGACCGTCACCTCGTCGTCCGACGTCCGGCCGGGATGCGTTCCGTTGATCACCGCCCCGAGCGGGGTGATGTCCCCGGCCTCGATGGTCCGCGCCGCCACTGCGTGCTGGGCTTCGCCGATCGAGACCGATTGCGCCACCTCGTCGGTAAAGACGGTGGCCCCGGCAAGGATCATCGGGTCAAGCTCCTGCTTGCCCATGGTGTCGGTCCCCATGCAGGCGATATGCGTGCCGGGACGGATCCACACCTGCATCAGCAGGGGCTCGAACGCCGAGGTGATGGTGATGATCGCGTCGGCCTCGGCGCACAGCGCCTCGCGCTCGACGGCCTCGAAGGGAAGGCCGATCTCCTCGGCCACCGCCGCCAGCCGCGGCAGCATGTCGGGGTGCGGGTTCCAGGCCAGCACCTTCTCGAAGGCGCGCACCTCAGCCGCGGCGCGCAGCTGGAAGGTCGACTGGTGCCCGGCGCCCACCATTCCCAGCACCTTGGCGTCCTTGCGCGCAAGATGGGCGATCGACACGGCGCTCGCCGCGGCGGTGCGTACCGCCGTCAGGTAGTTTCCGCCCACCAGCGCCGACAGCCGCCCCGTGTCGGGATCGAAGAGGAAAACGGTCGACTGATGGTTGGTCAGACCCTTCGCCATGTTCCCCGGCCAGTAGCCGCCCGCTTTCACGCCCAGCACAAGACCGGCCCGGTCGAAGCCCGACTTGAAGCCGTAAAGCGCATCTGCGTGCCCGATCGCCTCGCGCACGACGGGGAAGTTGCGGGCGTCGCCACGCGCCATGGCGCCGAACACCGCCTCGACCGCCGCAAAGGCGTCGGCGCGACCGACGACCTTCTGGCACACCTCTTCGTTGACGATCAGCATGCTTGCCTCCCTCGCGTTCGATCAGGGTCCGGGGCCGCCCATGCGACCCTTCCGGGTTTCTTCTTGGGTCAAATATCCCCGCCGGAGGCCTCGTCCGGGCCGGGGCCCTGCCGGGCCCCGGTTCGGGCGATCAGCTCAATAGGCCTTCCCGCGCGCCGACACCGGCCAGACGACCTCGACCTTGCCGTTGCGGACGCCCACGTACCAGTCGTGCACGTTGCAGGTCGGGTCGCAGTGCCCGGGCACCAGGCGCAGCTTGTCGTTGACCGTCAGCACGCCGTCCGGATCCTCGACCACGCCGTGCTCGTCCGAGCACTTGACGTATTTCACGTCCGTCCGACCGAAGATCACGGGAAGACCCGAATCCACCGACTGCGCCTTGAGGCCCGCGTCGACGATCGCCTTGCCGGGCTTGGCGTGGCTCATCACGCTGGTCAGGATGAAGAGGGCGTTCTCCCACTCGCCCTGGTCGATGCGCTTGCCCTCCTTGTCGAGGATACGCCCGTAGTCCGCGTCCATGAAGGCGTAGGAGCCGCACTGAAGCTCGTTGTAGACGCCGCTCGTCGACTCGAAATAGTAGCTGCCGGTGCCGCCACCGCCGACGATGTCGCACTCCAGGCCCTCGGCCTTCAGCGCATCGACCGCGTCCTTCACCATCGCCACGGCGATGCCGATCTTGGCCTTGCGGTCATCGTAGCTGTCGAGGTGCTGCATCGCGCCCTGATAGGCCTGGATGCCGGAGAACTTCAGTCCCGGGGCGGCGTCGATCGCACGCGCGATCTCGACCACCGCGGGCGTCGTCGTCACGCCGCAGCGCCCTGCGCCGCAGTCGATCTCGACCAGGCACTCGATCGTGGTGCCGTGCTTCACGGCCGCCGCAGACAAGTCGGCAACGTTCGCAAGGTCATCGACGCAGCAGATCGTGCGTGCCCCAAGCTTCGGCATCCGCGCCAGCCGGTCGATCTTGGCGGGGTCGCGCACCTGGTTCGACACCAGCACGTCCTTGATTCCGCCGCGGGCGAAGACCTCGGCCTCGCTGACCTTCTGGCAGCAGACGCCGACCGCGCCGCCCAGCGATTCCTGCAGCTTGGCCACGTCGACGGACTTGTGCATCTTGCCGTGCACCCGGTGGCGCATGCCATGCGCCTTGGCATAATCGCCCATCTTCTTGATGTTCCGCTCGAGCGCGCCAAGGTCGAGGACCAGGCAGGGCGTCTGGATATCCGCCTCGTCCATGCCGGGCAGTGCGGGGATGTCATAGCCCACTTCGAGGCCATCGAATTTGGTCGGTGCGTTCATCGGGATGTCTCCTCAGGCCTTGATCCAGGGCAGCGTGTCCAGGTCGACATTGCCGCCGGTGATGATGACGCCCACGCGCTTGCCGCGGAACGTCTCGGGGTTCTTCAGGATGGTGGCCAGCGGCACGGCGCAGCTGGCTTCCATCACGATCTTCATGCGCTTCCAGGTCAGCTTCATCGCGTCGATGATCTCCTGCTCGCTGGCGGTCAGGATGTCGGTGACGTGGTGCGACACGAAATGCCAGGTCAGGTCCTTCAGCGGCACCTTCAGCCCGTCGGCGACGGTCTCGGGCGCGTCGTCGGCGATGATGTGGCCGGCCTTGAAGCTGCGATAGGCATCGTCGGCCTGCTCGGGCTCGGCGGCGTAGATCTCGACGCCAGGCGCGATGTTCGACAGCGTCAGACAGCAGCCCGACACCATGCCGCCGCCGCCGATCGGTGCGATCACCGCATCAAGCCCCTCGACCTGCTCGACCAGCTCGCGCGAGCAGGTGCCCTGACCGGCGATCACGCGCGGGTCGTTGTAGGGATGCACGAACTCGGCCCCGGTCGCGGCCTGGACCTGGGCGAAGACCGCCTCGCGCGACGAGGTCGAGGGTTCGCATTCGGTGATGAGGCCGCCATAGCCGCGCACGGCGTCTTTCTTGGCCTGCGGCGCGGTGCGGGGCATCACGACATGGCAGGGAATGCCGCGCCGCCCGGCGGCGTAGGACAGGCTCAGTGCGTGGTTGCCGCTGGAATGCGTGGCCACGCCCCTTTTCGCCATCTCGTCCGAGAGGCCGAAGACCGCGTTCGAGGCGCCGCGCACCTTGAAGGCGCCGGCCTTCTGGAAGTTCTCGCACTTGAAGAACAACTCGGCCCCGGTCAGTTCGTTGAAGTAGCTCGAGGTGAGGATCGGCGTGCGGTGGATGTAGGGCCGGATCCGCTCGTGCGCGGCGACAACGTCGTCGTAGGTGGGGATCACGGCGGGCGGGGTCATGTCGTTCATCGATGCCTCCTTCACGCGGCGGCCTGCGCGGCGGCGACCTTGCCGCCCGCGCGCCAGAACTCCTGCGCCGCCGCGACGCCGGAGCCCAGTGTGATCGGATAGCCGAGGTCGGCCATCGCCATTTCGATGGTGGCAAGTCCCGACAGAGCCATCGGCTCGGTCAGGCTGCCCAGATGCCCGATGCGGAAGGCGCGGCCGTTCATCTGACCAAGGCCAACGCCGAAACTCATCCCGTAAGTGTCGTAGGCGTGATCGGTCAGCCGGTTGCTGTCGAAGCCGTCGGGCACGTAGATCGCGCTGACCGTGTCGGAATAAAGCGACGGCTCGGCCGCGCAGAGCTTCATCCCCCAGGCCGCCACGGCCCGACGCACGCCTTCAGCCATCCGGTGATGGCGGGCGAACACGTTGTCGAGGCCTTCCGCCATCAGCATGTCGACGCTTGCGCGCAGCCCGTGCAGAAGCTGCAGCGGTGGGGTATAGGGATAGCCGCCCCGGGCATTGGCCTGGGTCATGTCCCGGAAATCGAAGTAGGTGCGCGGCAGCGTCGCCGTTTCCATCGCCGCCATGGCCTTCTGACTGACGCCGACGATGGCGATGCCGGTGGCCAGCATGAAGCCCTTCTGGCTGCCGGTGACGGCCAGATCGACGCCCCAATCGTCCATGCGGAAATCCATCGAGGCCAGCGACGACACCGCGTCGACCATCAGCAGTGCCGGATGGCCGGCGGCGTTCATCGCCGCGCGGACCGCGCCGATGTCGGACTTCACGCCGGTCGCGGTTTCGTTGTGGGTGACGAGGACCGCCTTGATCGTGTGGTCCGCGTCGGCGCCAAGCCGTTCGCCGAAACGGTCGGCGGGCGCGCCGGTGCCCCAGACGCAGTCGATGATCTCGACGTCAAGCCCGTGACGCTGGCAGAGGTCGATCCAGCGATGCGAGAACATGCCATAGCGCGCGATCAGAACCTTGTCGCCGGGCGACAGCGTGTTCGACACCGCGGCTTCCCATCCGCCGGTGCCGCTGCCCGGAAAGGTAACGATCTGTCCGGTCTCTGTCTTGAACACCGTCTTCAGGTCGGCAAGCAGCGGGCCCAGAAACTCGGCAAAGTCGCGCGCCCGATGGTCGGACGTCGGGGTGTTCATCGCGTGGCGCAGCGCCTCGGGCATGTTGGTCGGGCCCGGGATGAAGACCGGGTTCTGGTCGCGAAGTGCGGGGGCGTGACGTGACATCCTGCTTCCTCCCTGAACGGACAAGCGGCAACATGACGCCCGCCGGCAGATTTTGCAATTTTTCTGGAAAAATATTTCACTGTGTATTAGTTTGCAATCAGTATACTGAAAAACAACAGAATTATGATTTTCCACTTTTCAGATTTTCAATTGAGCGGAAAATTTTTCCATTGATTGCCGCGCTGCCGCGGGTCACGGTCGGCGGCAACAGTCCACGGAATTCATCCCGGAGCAGACCATGAACGAAATCGCCCAGAACCGCCGCGCCCGGGGCCGCCCGCGCAGCGCCCCGGCCGATGTCGGCAGCGTGCAGGCCATCGACCGGGCCGTGGTTCTTCTGCGATCGCTGGCGCGCGACGGCGACGCGACGCTGACCGAACTGGCCGACCGCGCCAATGTGCCGGCCTCGTCCGCGCACCGGGTGCTTGTTTCGCTTCAGTCGCACGGAATGGTCGATTTCGCCGACGCCACGCAGGAGTGGCAGATCGGGGTCGAGGCCTTCCGCATCGGCAGCGCCTTCACGCGGCGCACCAACATCGTGGATGTCGCGCGCGAACCCATGCGGCGGCTGGTCGAGGACACGGGCGAGACCGCGAACCTTGCCATCGAGGACGGGGGCGAGGTGGTGTTCCTGGCCCAGGTCGACACGGCGAACCCGATCCGGGCCTTCTTTCGGGCAGGGACACGGGTGCCCATGCATTCCTCGGGCATCGGCAAGGCGCTTCTGTCGGCCTACGACCGGGCGCGTGCCGACAAGATCCTGCGCCGGCAGGGCCTGCCCGAGTTCACGGCCAAGACCCTGTCCGACCCCGAGGCGCTGCACGAGGATCTGTCCCGCACGCGGGCGCGCGGCTGGTCCTTCGATGACGAAGAGCGCTATCAGGGCATGCGGTGCATCGCCGCCCCGGTCTGGAACGTCCATGGCGATCCGATCGCGGGCGTGTCGATTTCAGGCCCGGCGGTGCGCTTTGATGCGGCGAGCCTGGACGGGAAGGGGGCGCGGGTGATGCAGGCAGCCGCCGAGATCACCGAGGCGATGGGCGGCACCCCGGCGCGCCTCCCCTGATCCCCGTCACTCGCCGGGGGCAGCAGTTCAGGGTTGCGGGTCGGCCCGGCAACGAATACATACCCGCCGATCCAAGGGTTGAAGGCCGCGCCTGAATGGAAAACGTCGTTCTCATCGTCCACCTGATCCTGGCGCTCTGCCTGATCGGCGTCGTGCTGCTTCAGCGGTCGGAAGGCGGCGGGCTTGGAATGGGTGGTGGCGGTGGCGGGCTGGTCAGTTCGCGTGGCGCCGCGACCGCTTTGGGCAAGCTGACCTGGGCGTTCGCCATCGCGTTCATCGCGACCTCGATCACGTTGACGATCTTTGCGGCGCGGAACTCGGCGGACACGTCGGTGCTGGACCGGCTGGGGGTCGAGACGCCAAGCGCGCCGGCAACCGGACTTCCCGATGCCGACGGCCTTCTGCCGCCGCCCTCGGGCGATGCGCCGCTCGCGCCGCCACCCGTCGAGTGAGCGCGGTCGAATAGCCACAACAAATTGGGGGTGGGCCTTTGGACACCCCAGATATTGCGGGACCGAGGCGAATCGTCTATCGGTCAAATCCCGTGATGCTGCGTTTCCGGAACCCTGGATCGGCGCAGCGCTGGCACATAATCACGGGGGGTCGCCGCCCACATGGCACGATACATCTTCATCACCGGCGGCGTCGTTTCCTCCCTTGGCAAGGGGCTGGCCTCGGCCGCCCTCGGCGCGCTTCTGCAGGCCCGCGGCTATTCGGTGCGGCTGCGCAAGCTTGACCCCTATCTGAACGTCGATCCGGGGACGATGTCGCCCTTCGAGCATGGCGAGGTCTTCGTGACGGACGACGGCGCCGAGACCGACCTGGACCTTGGCCACTACGAGCGTTTCACCGGGGTGTCGGCGCGCAAGACGGATTCGATCTCGTCCGGGCGCATCTATTCCAACGTCCTCGAGAAAGAGCGGCGCGGCGACTACCTGGGCAAGACGATCCAGGTGATCCCGCACGTTACCAATGAAATCAAGGACTTCCTTCGTATCGGCGGGGACGAGGTCGACTTCATGCTGTGCGAGATCGGCGGCACCGTCGGCGACATCGAGGGGCTTCCGTTCTTCGAGGCGATCCGCCAGTTCATTCACGAGCATCCGCGCGGCCAGTGCATCCTGATGCACCTGACGCTGCTGCCGTATCTGGCGGCCAGTGGCGAGCTGAAGACCAAGCCCACCCAGCATTCGGTGAAGGAGCTTCAGTCGATCGGTCTTGCGCCGGACGTGCTGGTGTGCCGGTCCGAACACCCGATCCCCGACAAGGAGCGCGAGAAGATCGCGCTGTTCTGCAACGTGCGCAAGGACGCGGTGATCGCGGCCTATGACCTGTCGACGATCTACGAGGCACCGCTGGCCTATCACCGTGAGGGGCTGGATCAGGCCGTTCTCGATGCCTTCGGCATCTCGCCCGCGCCGAGGCCCAACCTCGCGCGCTGGGAAGACGTGATGGACCGGATCGTCAACGCCGAGGGCGAGGTGCGCGTGGCGATCGTCGGCAAGTACACGCAGCTGGAAGACGCCTACAAGTCGATCGCAGAGGCGCTGACGCACGGCGGCATGGCCAACCGGGTGAAGGTGCGCGCCGAATGGATCGACGCCGAGATCTTCGAACGCGAAGACCCCGCGCCCTGGCTTGAAGGCTTCAACGCGATCCTCGTGCCCGGCGGCTTCGGCGAACGCGGCACCGAGGGCAAGATCCGCGCCGCGCAGTTCGCCCGCGAGAAGGACATCCCCTATCTCGGCATCTGTCTTGGCATGCAGATGGCGGTGATCGAGGCCGCGCGGAACCTTGCCGGTCTGGCCGACGCGGGCTCGGAGGAGTTCGACCATGAAGCCGGGCGCAAGCGGTTCACGCCCGTGGTCTATCACCTGAAGGAATGGGTGCAGGGTAACCAGACGGTGGCGCGCAAGGTCGACGACGACAAGGGAGGAACCATGCGGCTGGGCGCCTACACCGCGCACCTTGCCGAAGGCTCGAAGGTGGCCGAGGTCTATGAGGCCACGGTGATCGAGGAACGCCACCGCCACCGCTACGAGGTCGACATCAAGTATCGCGACAAGCTAGAGTCGGCCGGCCTGTGCTTTTCGGGCATGTCGCCCGACGGCCGCCTGCCCGAAATCGTCGAGCACAAGAACCATCCCTGGTTCATCGGCGTCCAGTTTCACCCGGAACTGAAGTCCAAGCCCTTTGCGCCGCATCCGCTGTTCGCGGATTTCATCCGCGCCGCGAAAGAGGTCGAGCGGCTGGTCTGAGGCGCGGCCGGCAAAGGCGGACGCGGGAACCGCGGCACCGGGCGGGACCGGGGCAGATCCGCCGCCCGCCGCCTGCGATCAGACCTGAAGGCACCAGCGCAGGATGGCCTTCTGGGCATGCAGGCGGTTCTCGGCCTCGTCGAAGACCACCGACTGCGGCCCGTCCATCACCGCACTTGTCACCTCTTCGCCGCGATGGGCGGGCAGGCAGTGCATGAAGACCGCCTGCGGCCCGGCCTTCTGCATCAGCGCTTCGTTCACCTGGTAGGCGCGCAGCAGGTTGTGGCGACGTTCGCGGGTGGACTGGGCATCGTGCATCGAAACCCAGGTGTCGGCGACGATCAGGTCGGCGCCGGCAACGGCCTTCTCGACATCTCGCTCGATCGTCACGGTCGCGCCTTCGCGCCGGGCGAGGTCGATGAACGCGGCCTCGGGGTCAAGCTGCTCGGGGCCCGAGAAGGTCATGTCGAAACCGAAGCGCCCCGCGGCATGCAGGAAGGACGCGCAGACGTTGTTGCCGTCGCCCGTCCAGACCACCTTGCGCCCCGCGATCGGCCCCCGGTGTTCCTCGAAGGTCAGGACGTCGGCCATGATCTGGCAGGGGTGGGTGCGGTTCGTCAGCCCGTTGATGACCGGAACGGTCGCATGTTCGGCCAGTTCGAGAAGCGTCGATTCCTCGAAGGTGCGGATCATGATGAGGTCGACATACCGGCTGAGGACCCGCGCCGTGTCGGCGATGCTTTCGCCGTGGCCAAGCTGCATGTCGCTGCCCGACAGGACCAGCGTTTCGCCCCCCATCTGGCGCACGCCCACGTCGAAGGACACGCGTGTCCGGGTCGAGGGCTTCTCGAAGATCAGCGCGACCATCCGACCGTCGAGGGCCTTGTCGTCGTCGGGGGCGGCCTTGGGCCGGCCGGCCCGCGCCTGCTTGATCGCATGCGCCCGGTCGATCATCGCGCGAAGGTCGGCGGGGTCGGTCTTGTGGATGTCGAGGAAATGTCTCATGCGCCCGCTCCTTCAGGCCGCCAGCGCCGAGGCGGCCCGATCGAGGCGTGTCAGCGCCTCGGCGATTTCGTCGTCGGAGATGGTCAGCGGTGGCAGGATGCGCACCACGTTGTCGGCGGCGGCGACCGTCAGCACGCCCGCGTCATAGCCCGCCTTCACGACGTCAAGGTTCGGCACCCGGCATTTCAGCCCCAGCATCAGGCCCGATCCGCGCACCGTCTCGAAGACCTTGGGGTGGCTTGCGACCAGCCCTTCGAGCTTCTGGCGCAGGGCGCCGGCCTTGCGGTTGACGGTGTCCAGAAAAGCCGGATCGGCCACGATTTCCATCACGGCGGCGCCGACCGCGCAGGCCAGCGGGTTGCCGCCATAGGTCGACCCATGGGTGCCGGCCGTCATGCCGGCCGCCGCGGCTTCGGTCGCCAGAACGGCGCCCAGCGGAAAGCCCCCGCCGATGCCCTTGGCCACCATCATGATGTCGGGCGTCACGCCCGCCCATTCATGGGCGAAGAGCTTGCCCGTGCGGCCCATTCCGCACTGCACCTCGTCCAGCACCAGAAGCGCGCCGGTTTCGTCGCAAAGATCACGCAGGCCCTTCAGGCACTGGTCGGGCAGGGGGCGGATGCCGCCTTCGCCCTGCACCGGTTCGATCAGCACCGCGGCGGTCCGGTCGGTGACGGCAGCGCGCAGCGCCTCGTGATCGCCCCAGGGCAGGTGCACGAAGCCCGGCAGAAGCGGCGCAAAGCCCTTCGTCATCTTCTCGGACCCGGCCGCGGCGATGGCCGCGCTCGACCGGCCGTGAAAGGCGCCGTCGAAGGTGACGATGTCGACGCGGTCCTCGCCCTTCTCGTACCAGTACTTGCGCACCATCTTCACCGCCAGTTCGCAGGCCTCGGTACCCGAGTTGGTGAAGAACACGGTGTCGGCGAAGGTCTCGGCCACCAGCATGTCGGCCAGCCGCTGCTGCTCGGGCACCTGGTAAAGGTTCGAGACATGCCAGAGCTTGCCCGCCTGTTCGGTCAGCGCCGCGACAAGCGCGGGGTGGGCATGGCCAAGCGCGTTGACCGCGATGCCCGCGCCAAGATCGAGGAAGCGTCGCCCGTCCGTCGCCTGAAGCCAGGTGCCCTCGCCCCGCTCGAAGGCGAAAGGCGCGCGGTTGTAGGTCGGCAGGATGGACGGGATCATGGGTCGTGTCCTTGAAGTGCAGGCCGTAGGGGTGCCAGTGGCGGGCGGCCAAGTCAACGATTTGAGGATGTAAGGCTGCGCCCACAGGCGCAAGGGATCGCAGGCTGACAGGTCAGCGTCGGCGGCGTCGGATATCCGGGGTCCCAGCGATCATGGCGATCCGATAGCCTGCTGCCCCGGGCCTGTCCAGCCCCCAAGCCGAGGGCGCGGTCTTCCGCGCCGGGGCGGGCCGTCAGGCCTTCATCCTGTGGCCGGTGCGAAACCAGTGCCAGCACAGGGCAAGGATCGCGGCGGTCGTGACCGTGCAGACCAGCAGCCCCAGCCAGGGCGAGCTGTCCGAGACGCCGATGGTGCCATGGCGCAATCCGTCGATCAGGTAGAACACGGGGTTGAGGTGGATCAGCCATTGCAGCCCGCCGGGCAGGGCCTCGATCGAATAGAAGGTGCCCGACAGAAAGGCGAGCGGCGTGACCACGAAGTTGGTGATGGCGGCCATCTGGTCGAACTTGTCGGCATGGATCGCCGCGACGATGCCCAGACCCGACAGCATCGTTGCCCCAAGCAGCACGAAGACCGCCGCCCAGACCGGGTGGGCAAGGCCCGAGCCGGTCAGAAGAAGCAGCACGACGCCGGTCGTCAGCGCGACCAGAACGCCGCGCACGACGCCGCCGGCGACATAGCCCGCCACCAGTTCGGCCGGGCTCAGGGGCGGCATCAGCGTGTCGACGATGTTGCCCTGCACCTTCGAGATCACGATCGAGGACGAGGTGTTGGCGAAGGCGTTCTGGATCACCGTCATCATGATGATGCCGGGGACGAGGAAATGCAGGAAAGGCACCCCCATCACCGCGCCTCGCGCGGGTCCGATCGCCAGCGCGAAGACGGCAAGGAACAGACCCGCGGTCGCCAGCGGGGCCAGCAGGGTCTGGCTCCAGACGTTGAGAAAGCGACGCACCTCGCGCTCGGCCAGGGTGTATAGCCCAAGACGGTTCCACCGCCCGAAGCGCCGGATGCCCATTTCCACGAAGTCCGCCATGCGATGGTCTGTCCTTTTGCTGCCTGCGCCGCTTGTAACTCCCCCCACCGTGACTAGAATAGGGACTTCGCATGAGACAAGCCCCCGCGCCGACGGCGCCCGGGCATGAGGCAAGGGTTTTCGATGTCCTGGACGGATGAACGGGTCGAGCAGCTGAAGAAGATGTGGTCCGAAGGACAGTCGGCCAGCCAGATCGCCAAGGAACTGGGCGGTGTGACCCGCAACGCCGTGATCGGCAAGGTGCACCGTCTGGGGCTGTCGAACCGGTCGGGCGCGGCCCCGGCGAAGGCACCCGAGACGCCCAAGCCCGCGGCCAAGGCCGATCCGGCGCCCGCGCCCAAGCCGACGGCCGTCAAGCCCGATCCGAAACCCGAAGAGACGCGCCCTGCGCAATCGGCGGCGCCGGTGGCGCGCAAGCCGGTGATCACCGCAGGGCAGCCCCTGCCGCCGCAACCCTCGGCCAACGAGATCAGCCCCGAGGCCCTCGCCTCCGTCCGCGAGATCGAGAAGAAGGCCCGCCGGATCACCCTGATGGAGCTGACCGAGCGGACCTGCAAATGGCCGATCGGCGACCCGGCGACCGAGGATTTCTGGTTCTGCGGCCTGCCGGCGCAACCTGGAAAGCCCTATTGCGAGGCCCATGTGGGCGTCGCCTTCCAGCCGATGTCGAGCCGCCGCGACAGGCGCCGCTGATCGCGCTGAGGCGCGGCCCCACGATCATCCGGGCGGGATCACTCGGCCGGGATCGTGGCCCGGACGCCTTCGCCTTCCTTGGGGAAGGGCACAAGGCGCTGCGTGTCCTCGTCCCAAAGCTTCAGACGGAACGACCGGATCGCTTCAGGCCACTCGATCGTGCGCAGGCCGAAGTCCTCGCGCAGGGCGCGGTGGCACTTGCGCAGCCGGTAGCTGGGGATGCGGGGGTTGAAGTGGTGCAGGTCGTGATAGGCGATGTTGCAGGTGCCGATGTCCCACCAATGCCCGAGATCGAGCGCCGACGACCCCTGAAGCGCCGCCTTCTCGATCGAGAGGTCGGGCTTGCGGTCCCACCAGGTGTCCTCGAAGTTGTGCTGCAGGAAGACAAGGAAAACGCCGATCACGCCGGCCACGAAGACCGTCGCCAGCCAGACGAACAGCCCCGCAGTCCCCCAACCCAGCCAGATCAGCCCGACCCACGCCGCCAGCGCTGCGTTGTGCGCCATCACCCCCATCCAGCCGATACGGCCGGCGTTCTTAGGCCAGCGATACCGCACAAGGTAGGTGAAAAGGCCGCCGACGGGCAGCAGGAACAGGGGGTTGCGGTACAGACGGTAAGCCAGGCGTGTCCAGGTTCCGGCCTCGTTCCATTCGCGCACCGTCATCGTGTGGATCTCGCCCGAGTCGCGGTGGTCGAGGTTGCCCAGATGCGCGTGATGCGTGTTGTGGTTGACCTGCATCGCGCGATAGGGCGTCAGCGTGAAGGTCGACAGCCCGTGTCCCGCCAGATCGTTCCAACGCTTCTTCTCGAACAGCGAGTGGTGTCCGCAATCGTGCTGAAGCACGTAAAGCCGGACCCCGGCGAAAGCGTTGACGATGATCAGCGGGCCGGCCAGCCACCAGAACTGGGAAAGGCTCAACGCCAGCCAGAGCGTGGCGAAGTAGGCCGCGAACGACCCGAAATAGCTTAGAAGACCGATCCGGTCATCCTTGGCGCAGTAGGGAATGGTCGCCTGTCTGATCGTTGTCATCGATCGTCTTCCGCCCATCGAACCAGGGCCCGGGAATCGGTCCCGCGACCCGATGTTTCGCCCTGCGCAAGATCGGCAAGTTTCGTATGAATTTCAAGACATGGTGCCCCGGCCGTCGGGACAGGCGTCAGCGCCCGTGGTCGACGCCCGTGGTCAGCGACAGTGGCGCGCGACCTCGCTCGCGCGAAGCCCGGTTTCGACCAGCAGGCAGCGGTTGCGGGCTTCATAGTAGTAGCCGCGCGCGTACCAGCCGACGGCCTCGGCCTCGTCACCGTCGGCGACAAGCCACGCCCCCCGCAGATAGCGCACCGCGTAGCGCAGGTTGGTTTCGGCATCCAGAAGGTCGGACGGCGATCCCTTGAACCCCATGGCCCGCGCCGTTTCCGGCAGGATCTGCATCATGCCGTAGTAGGGGCCATTGCGGGCCTCGGCCCGATAATCGCTTTCGCGCTGGATCACCCGATGCACAAGCGAGGGCGGCACGTCGTAATAGTCGGCGTACTGATCCACGAGCGCGCGAATTTCCATGGTCTCGCCTGGATAGAGCGACTGGGGTGCCGCCCGTGTCACCGTCTCTGGAGCGCCGCACGCGGCAAGGATCAGCGGAATTGCGATGACGCTGAAGCGACGCAAGATCTTGTGCATGGACTGTCCCGGTTCCTGCCTGTTGACGCGACGCTAGCCTCGGGCGGCCGATCCGGGCAAGACGGCAGAAGGGCAGCCGCGGACCCGTCGGCAATATTCCGCCATCTCCCACTCTCTTCCCACGGGCCCGGGCATGCCCTATAGGGCGCAGCCATGACCACGAACCCGCCCGACCTGCGTCCCGACATCGCCCACGCCGCCGTTCCCGAGACGCGGCGCGAGGGCCAGCCGACGATCGGCATGGTCAGCCTTGGCTGCCCCAAGGCGCTGGTCGACAGCGAGCGCATCCTGACGCGCCTTCGGGCCGAGGGATATGCGATCAGCCCCGACTACGCGGGCGCCGAAGCGGTGATCGTGAACACATGCGGCTTCCTCGACAGCGCCAAGGCGGAAAGCCTCGAAGCCATCGGCGAGGCGCTGAAGGAAAACGGCCGCGTCATCGTCACCGGCTGCCTCGGGGCCGAGCCCGCATACATCACCGGCGCGCATCCGAAGGTCCTGGCCGTCACCGGCCCGCAGCAATACGAGGCGGTGCTCGACGCCGTCCACGCCGCGGTGCCGCCCGCGCCCGATCCGTTCATCGACCTTCTGCCGCCTTCGGGCGTCAAGCTCACGCCGCGGCACTACAGCTATCTGAAGATTTCCGAAGGCTGCAATCACAGCTGCCGCTTCTGCATCATCCCTGACATGCGCGGCAAACTTGTCAGCCGCCCCGCCCATGCCGTGATCCGCGAGGCCGAGAAGCTGGTCGAGGCGGGCGTGAAGGAACTGCTGGTGATCAGCCAGGACACGTCGGCCTATGGCGTCGACATCCGTCATGCCGAGGACCGGGGGCATCGTGCGCATATCACCGATCTTGCCCGCGATTTGGGGTCGCTCGGACCATGGGTGCGGCTGCACTATGTCTATCCCTATCCTCATGTCCGCGACTTGATCCCGCTGATGGCCGAGGGTCTGGTGCTGCCCTACCTCGACATTCCGTTCCAGCATGCGCATCCCGACACGTTGCGGCGCATGGCCCGCCCGGCGGCGGCCGAGAAGACGCTTGATCGGATCGCGGAATGGCGGTCGATCTGCCCCGAGATCACGCTGAGGTCGACCTTCATCGTCGGCTACCCGGGCGAGACCGAGGCCGAATTCCAGACGCTGCTTGATTGGCTTGACGTCGCGCAACTCGACCGGGTCGGATGCTTCCGCTATGAAAACGTCGCCGGCGCGCGGTCGAACGCGCTGCCCGATCACGTGCCCGAGGACGTGAAGGACGACCGCTGGCACCGCTTCATGGAAAAGGCGCAGGCGATCTCGGCGGCGAAGCTTGCCGCGAAGGTGGGCCGCCGGATCGAGGTGATCGTCGACACCGTCGACGACGAGGCCGCGACCTGCCGCACGAAAGCCGACGCGCCCGAGATCGACGGCAACCTCTTCATCGACGACGGCTTCGAGGGGCTTGCCCCCGGCGACATCGTCACCGTCGAGGTGGACGAGGCGGGCGACTACGACCTTTGGGGCCGCCGCGTCTGACGCCTCAGCCGTAGAGCCCCCAGAGGATCACCGCCCAGGCAAGGCCCGCCGCCACCGCCGCGACGGCGACCGCGCCGCTCGCCGCGTCCTTCGACGCCTTCGCAAGCGGGTGCGACGCGGTCGAGATGTAGTCGACCGCGCGCTCGACGGCGGTGTTCAGAAGCTCGACCACGAGGACCAGAAGACCCAGCGCCAGGATCAACGCGCGCTCGCCCGTTGACAGGGGCAGCGCGAAGGCAAGCGCCGCGGAAAGCGCGTTCGCCACGACCCAGGTGCGAAAGGAATACTCGGTCCGCCAGGTCTCGGCGAGGCCGTCCCAGGACCACAGGGTGCGAAGCTTGAGCCGATGGAAGAAATACCGCGTCTCGCCCATGTCCGAAGCGGCTGTGCGCAGTTCTTCGGGCGGCGTGCCCTTCGGGTGCTCGGTCATCCCTTCATCCCGTGTTCCCCTTGCCCGCCGAAGCTATCCCTGCCGGCGACCTTGGGGCAAGCGTGGCTTCAGGTGAACTGCTCGCGCAAAAGCCGCTCTTCCAGGCCGTGCCCGGGATCGAACAGCAGCCGGTGGGTGATCGCCGGTTCGCTGCGGACTTCGACCCAGCGGACATCGCGCACCGAACGGCTGTCGGCGTCGGCCATGACCGGGCGCTTCTCGGGTTCGAGGATGTCGAAACGCACGAGCGCCGTCTTCGGCAGCAACGCCCCGCGCCAGCGCCGGGGGCGGAAAGCCGCCATCGCGGTCAGCGCCAGCACTTCGGACTGGATCGGCAGGATGGGCCCATGCGCCGAATAGTTGTAGGCGGTCGAGCCGGCGGGGGTCGACACGAGCGCCCCGTCGCATACCAGTTCTTCCATCCGGGTCCGACCGTCGACCGAGATCTTCAGCCGCGCGGCCTGCGGTCCGGCGCGCAGAAGCGACACCTCGTTGATCGCCAGCGCTTCGTGCACGGTGCCATCGGCGGTTCCCGCCCGCATCCGCAGGGGGTTGATCGTCGCCTCTTCGGCGGCCGCGACGCGGTCCGGCAACCCGTCCTCGGCGTATTCGTTCATCAGAAAGCCGATGGTGCCGCAGTTCATCCCGTAGACCGGCGTGTCGAGGTCGATGGTCGCGTTCAGTGTCTCGAGCATGAAGCCGTCGCCGCCAAGCGCCACGATCACGTCCGCAGCGCTGGCCGGGACATCGCCATAGCGCGCCTGTAGCGTCTTGAAGGCGGCCTGGGCCACCTCGGATCCGCTTGCCCGGAAGGCGATCTTCGCGGCCATTCTGACGTTCCACTGTCCCTGTTTCCGACAAGACATCGCGCGCGCCGAACGGAAACACAAGACTGGCGTCCCGGCGCGCATGGCGCAAACCGCGTATCGAAGGGCGCTTTGCAGGCTTTCTGCGCGGGCTATTTGGCGGTATGAGACCGACCAACGCTGCCCCCTGACAGGAGACGCCCATGAATGCCCCGCATCGCGACGCTGGCTTTTTCACCGAGCCCCTCGCCTCGCGCGACCCCGAGATCGCGGCCGCGATCCGGTCCGAGCTTGGCCGCCAGCGCGACGAGATCGAACTGATCGCCAGCGAAAACATCGTCTCGGCCGCCGTGATGGAGGCGCAGGGGTCGGTGATGACCAACAAGTATGCCGAGGGCTATCCCGGCAAGCGCTATTACGGCGGCTGCCAGTATGTCGACATCGCCGAAAGCCTGGCGATCGATCGCGCCTGCCAGCTGTTCGGCTGCGGCTTCGCCAATGTGCAGCCGAATTCGGGGAGCCAGGCCAACCAGGGGGTCTTCACCGCGCTTCTTCAACCGGGCGACACCATCCTGGGCATGAGCCTCGATGCCGGCGGGCACCTGACCCACGGCGCCCGGCCGAACCAGTCGGGTAAGTGGTTCAATGCCGTCCAGTACGGGGTGCGCAAGCAGGATCTGCGGGTCGACTATGACCAGATCGCCGAGCTTGCGTCCCAGCATCGGCCCAAACTGATCATTGCCGGCGGGTCGGCCATTCCGCGGCAACTCGACTTCCCGAAGATGCGCGAGATCGCCGACAGCGTCGGCGCCTGGCTTCTCGCGGACGTGGCCCACTACGCCGGCCTGATCGCGGCGGGCGAATATCCCTCGCCCTTCCCGCATTGCCATGTCGTGACCACAACCACGCACAAGACCCTACGCGGGCCGCGCGGCGGGATGATCCTGACCAACGACGAAGAGATCGCGAAAAAGGTGAATTCGGCCATCTTCCCCGGCATCCAGGGCGGGCCGCTGATGCATGTCATCGCCGCCAAGGCGGTGGCCTTCGGCGAGGCGCTGCGGCCTGAGTTCAAGACCTACCAGCGTCAGGTCATCGCCAATGCCAAGGCGCTGGCCGATCAGCTGGTGAAGGGCGGACTCGACATCGTGACGGGCGGCACCGACAGCCACCTTCTTCTGGTCGACCTGCGTCCCAAGGGCGTGAAGGGCAACGCGACCGAGAAGGCGCTGGGCCGGGCGCACATCACCTGCAACAAGAACGGCATCCCCTTCGACACCGAGAAGCCGACGATCACGAGCGGCATCCGCCTTGGGTCGCCCGCGGGCACGACGCGCGGCTTCGGAGAGGCCGAGTTCCGCCAGATCGCGGACTGGATCGTCGAGGTGGTCGACGGGCTTGCCGCGAACGGCGAAGACGGCAATGCCGCGGTCGAGGACAAGGTGAAGGCCGAGGTGGTCGCGCTTTGCGCCCGGTTCCCGGTCTACCCCAAGCTCTAGATCAGGTCGCGCCAGGCAAGAACCGCGATCATCAGAACAAGGACGACCAGCAGGCGGAACGCGATGAGCGACAGCGTGTCGAGCATCGCCCTTCGCCGGCTAGCCTTGTAGTCGAGGCTATCGAGGTAGTGGGCCGCGTCGCGATAGGCCCGTTCGATCCCGGCCTCGTCGATCTGGCGTTCAAGCTTGGGGTGGCCGCGCACCGCGCGCGCTTCGGCGATGACGGCGATCCTGTCGCGGACCCGGGCGGGCAGGGCGCGCCCCGCCTTGCGGGCGCTGTCCTCAAGGCTCTTGCCGTGAATGCCAAGACCCGTCGCGATCTTTTCGCTCAGTTCGCCCGCGCGGGCGTCCAGCTTGTCGGCCTGCATCGTTGTCCCCCCGGAATGCTCTGGCGATAGCGCAAGCCGCGCGCTATGGGAAGCGGCATGCTGGAGCGACAGGATTTCGGGACGGCGGGCGGACCGCCGCTGATCATCGGTCACGGGCTTTTCGGCTCGGGACGCAACTGGGGGGCCATCGCCCGGCGGTTGTCGGACACGCGGCATGTGGTGACCGTCGACATGCGCAATCACGGGGCCAGCCCCTGGACGGAACAACACGGCTATCCCGACATGGCGGCGGATCTGGCTGACCTGATCGACGGGCTGTCGTCCGGGGCGGCCGACGTTCTGGGCCATTCGATGGGCGGCAAGGCGGCGATGCAGCTTGCGCTGACCGCGCCGGACAAGGTGCGCAAGCTGGTCGTCGCCGACATCGCACCGGTGGCCTATGGCCACAGCCAGCAGCGCATGATCGACGCGATGCGGTCGGTCGACCTGTCGCGGGTCGAAAAGCGTTCGGACGCCGACGCCCAACTTGCCCGGGCGATCGACGAGCCCGGCGTGCGGGCCTTCCTGCTGCAATCGCTCGACGTCCCGGCGCGGGCCTGGCGACTGAACCTTGACACGCTCGAGGCCGAGATGCCGAAGATCCTGGGCTGGCCCGGGACGCCCGGCACCTTCGAAGGGCCGACGCTGTTCCTGACCGGGGCCGAAAGCGACTATGTCCGCCCCGAACATCGCGGGCCGATCCGCGTCCAGTTCCCCAAGGCACGGTTCGCGAAGATCCCCGGCGCGGGGCACTGGCTGCATGCCGACCACCCGCGCGAGTTCGAGGCCGCGGTGCGCGCCTTTCTAGACGCCTGAGCGCTCGGGGCCCGAGCTGTCGGGCACAGTCGCGCAGCCCGGCAGGGGTGCGCAGCCGCTCGCGGGAGGCTTCGAGACAGGCGAAAGGGTTGCGCGCGGCGCAGCGCGGCGGCCTCGCTCTTGGACGGGACAAGGCCCGGATGCGCCACGATCCCGCGCCAAGCGATGGTCTCCCGTCCCTGCGCGGCGACGCAGGCGAGAGCCGGCCCCAGTTCTGGTAGGGATGTCGATTTGTTGCCGATCGGCGCTGTGAGGCCACCAGATATGGTTGATCGTCTGCGCGTTCGCGTGTATGTGTGCCCCTACAGGTGCATGGACGCGGTAATGCATCAGCTGACGCTGAAGGGGCTCGGGGGTCGAATGGCACCCGGGCCCTGTGCGTTCTTGGGGGGGGGAGCGTTAGACAGGAAAAAGGCGCCAGGTGCTCAGACGCGGTCTTCGCATCGTGCCTCGCGGCACACCCTGACGCCTTCCTGATCGGGAGCGCCGCCCGAAGGGGGCGTCCGTCTCAACCCGCCTGTCCTTGCGGACCTGCGGAGCCGCTTTCGGACCGAGGTCCGTCCGCGACGCGCTCTGACCCTGGCCGCCGGTGGTTCCGACCGCTTTCCGAAGAAAGATGCCGGCCCGTTCCGCCGCCCTGGCCGATCTGCCGCGCCGCCCGGTTCCGAAGTCCCGTTACGCCGCGCCCCGATCGTCCGGGTCTTGCGCCCCGCCCGGTTCCCGAAGGCCCGTTGCGGTGATCCAACCGTTGCGCCAAGCCCCGATTCCCGCAAGGAAAAAGCACTGCAGCATCGAAATTTCATGGGGATAAAGCTTTGATTTTCCTCTGGAAAAGCCTGTGGATAAGCGGGATTTCCGACGCCGTCGGGGGCACTTGGTCGAAATCCCGCGACCCCGCCGAAAAGGCCCGGCGCGGCCCCCGTCTTTCTGCGCCTGCGAAGGCCGCGACCGGCCCGGATCAGTCCGACAGGCGCTTGGCGACCATCCAGCTGACCGGGAAGGACAGCACGAATCCCGCGATGCCGGCGATGGCGATGGGCACAAGCGTGTCGTAGCCCAGCACCAGCGCCAGGATGATGGCCGAACCCGCGATGGTCGAGCCAAGGAAGATGTGGATGATCAGCATGAGCGGCAGCATGGCGCCTTCCCCCGTGTGGAATGTCATGGGAAAGACATTAGCGAAGGCGCATGTGTGGCGCATTGACATGCGTCAGGTCGGCGGCAATCCGAAGTTTACTTGAACAGCCCCGCCGCCGCGTTGCGGATCCCGCCCGAGGCGCGGCCGCTGGCGTTCATGTAGCTTTCGATCCCCGCGCCGCCGCCCTTGCCGGTGACCGTGTGGCGCGAGATGGCGTTCCCCGAGAAGAACACATACCCGGCGGCCAGGGCGATCGCGATGAGAAGCGGTCCACGCATGGACAGGCAAAATACCGCGGCTTTGTGGCGGGATTGGGGCCGGCAGATGAACGGTGGGTTAACGGTGGCGCGCCCGGAAGGGGCCCGGACGCGCCGCGCGGGTCAGGCCCGGGTCAGGCCAGGGTCACGCCGGGGCGGCATAGGCCGAGGCGATCTGCCCGGCCTTCTTCTGGATGGCCGTGAACTCGTCGGTGGTCAGGGCGCGGACCGTCTGGATGTTCGTGATCGCGCCCGATCCGCCCGCCACCATGAGCGCGGCCATAAGCCCGTCGATGTCGGGGCTGTCGGTCGAGACGACCATCAGGAAGTCGCTGGGGCCGGTCGTGACGTAGTACTGCTCGAGCGTGCCGCCCCCGGCCGCCGCGATCTTGGCCGCGGCCGCCCCGCGGTCGCTTGGATGCGCCATCATTCCCTTCATGGCAGACGCGGTATAGCAGCCGGTGATGATGTGTCTGGGCATGGCTGGTCCCTCCCGGGGGGGCGCGCTTCCGGTGGTCCGCACCATCGCGAGGCCGATCCGGCCCGCAGTCCCCCGGGGGGAGTGTAGCACGGATCGGGCGGGGGCGGGTGTGAACCGGGTTGCAGAAGGGGGCTACCTCCCCGAGCTAACGCTCGATCCCCAGAAGCCGGTAGAGCCACGAGAAGAACTCGTCCCCGTAGATGGTTCCGATCCCCGAGAAGACCGCGACGATCGCGATCAGGTGTCCGGGGGACTTTCGCCAGTCATGGGGAGGTTTCATGTTGGGCCTATGTGGTAGGGTGCGTGTTCACACGCACCATAGGTGAGCGCGGGAGGGGGATCGATGGTGCGTGCGAGCACGCACCCTACGGCTTGCTACCACACTACGGCTTGCTACTACGCAGCCAAACGAAAGAACTCTATTTCTTAGTCATCGTGGCGAATCTCTGCTCACAATCGAGCTTGATCGCTTCTAGGATGAAGTTCCTTAGGCAGGGTCCAACTTCCGCTGTTCCTTCAAGCGTTCCAAGGCGGCCGTGCGAAAATGCGTTTCGGAAGCCAACAGCAACAGCGTATAGATTGCGAACTTCTCCCCCTTCGAACTCCTCAATTTTTGCAATCAGGTTTGCACCAAGTTTCTCGTCTTGCGCTCGCTTCAGGCGCACAAAGAATTTTTCATCTAGAGGAATCTCATTGAACGTAGCGCAGTGTGCCGTTGCCAACTCTGAACTAATGATATCGAAGTATACTCTGTGCCACTTCTCATCAAATAGGCGACAGTATGCCTCAAAGGCCACTACAGAAAGCGACATCATTACCTGCGCACTGTAGTGCTGGGGAGTGTTCGAACTTTCGGGATAGCCCTCCAGAGTCAGAGACCTAAATGCCTTCGCCAGTCGGTACTTTGCTGCTGCCTGAGAGAGATTCCTAGCATCGATGCAACGTTTGGTGGGTGCGAGTTCAAAAACGTACCCACCTCTATTGGCTGCGGTCAAGTCTGCTCCTGCTGCCATCGCAGCAGCATGCAGCTTGACGAAGAAATCTGGCGCATTATCGAATGGCATACACCCAATCCTTCAACAGGCCATGAATGGGAATTTGTACTGATCATAATTGAGTAAAAATGATTGGCTTGGCTGTCAATCACAAGAAGTGGAGGTTCGGATTCCCCTCACCCATCCATCTTCAACGCATTGATGAACGCTTCCTGCGGGATCTCGACCTTGCCGAACTGACGCATCTTCTTCTTGCCGGCCTTCTGCTTTTCCAGAAGCTTCTTCTTCCGGGTGACGTCGCCGCCATAGCACTTTGCCGTCACGTCCTTGCGCAGCGCCGACAGCGTCTCGCGCGCGATGACCTTGCCGCCGATCGCCGCCTGGATCGGGATCTTGAACATGTGGCGGGGGATGAGGTCCTTCAGCTTTTCCACCATCGCGCGGCCGCGCATCTCGGCCCGGTCGCGGTGGACCATCATCGACAGCGCGTCGACGGGCTCGTCGTTGACGAGGACCTGCATCTTCACAAGCCGGTCCTCGCGGTAGCCCAGCATCTGGTAGTCGAAGCTGGCGTAGCCCTTCGTCACCGACTTCAGCCGGTCGTAGAAGTCGAAGACGACCTCGTTCAGCGGCAGGTCATAGACCACCATGGCCCGGCTGCCGGCGTAGGTCAGCTCAAGCTGGATGCCGCGCCGGTCCTGGCAGAGCTTCAGCACGTCGCCCAGATAGTCGTCGGGCACCAGGATCGTGGCCTTGATGCGCGGTTCCTCGATGTGGTCGACATAGGTCAGGTCGGGCATGTCGGCGGGGTTGTGCAGCTCGCGCATCTCCCCGTCCTTCATGAAGAGGTGATAGACCACCGAGGGCGCGGTGGTGATCAGGTCGATGTCGTACTCGCGCTCGATCCGGTCGCGGATCACCTCGAGGTGGAGAAGGCCAAGGAACCCGCAGCGGAAGCCGAAACCAAGCGCGGCCGAGGTCTCGATCTCATACGAGAAGCTCGCGTCGTTCAGCGCCAGCTTCTCGATCGCGTCGCGCAGGTCGTCGAACTCGGCGCTGTCGACGGGGAAGAGGCCGCAGAAGACCACGGGCTGCGCCGGCTTGAAGCCAGGCAGCGGCTTGGCGCAGGGCTTTTTCTCGTGCGTGATCGTGTCGCCCACGCGGGTGTCGCGCACCTGCTTGATCGAGGCGGTGAGCACCCCGATCTCGCCCGGGCCAAGCTCGGCGATGTCGACCATCGCGGGCTTGAGGACGGCCAGCTTGTCGATCTGGTACTTGGCGCCGGTCTGCATCATCAGGATGCGGTCGTTCTTGCGGATGACCCCGTCGATCACGCGGATCATGACGACGACGCCCAGATAGCTGTCGTACCAGCTGTCGACCAGCATCGCCTTCAAGGGCGCGGTCCGGTCGCCCTTGGGCGCGGGCAGGCGGGTGACGATGGCTTCCAGCACGTCGGGGATGCCCAGGCCCGTCTTGGCCGAGATGCGGATCGCCTCCGAGGCGTCGATGCCGATCACGTCCTCGATCTGCGCCTTGACGCGGTCGGGCTCGGCCGCGGGCAGGTCGATCTTGTTGAGGACCGGCACGATCTCGTGGTCGGCGTCGATCGCCTGATAGACGTTGGCCAGCGTCTGCGCCTCGACCCCCTGGCTGGCGTCGACCACCAGAAGCGAGCCTTCGACCGCGCGCATGGACCGGCTGACCTCGTAGGCGAAGTCGACGTGCCCCGGCGTGTCGATCAGGTTCAGGACATAGGTCTTGCCGTCCTTCGCCGGATACTCGATCCGCACGGTGTTGGCCTTGATGGTGATGCCCCTCTCGCGCTCGATGTCCATCGAGTCGAGAATCTGCTCCTTCATGTCGCGTTCGGCCACGGTCCCGGTCAGCTGGATGAGCCGGTCGGCAAGCGTCGACTTGCCGTGGTCGATATGGGCCACGATGGAGAAATTGCGGATCTGGGCGAGGTCGGTCATGGGCCGGGATATGGAGGGGAAATCGGGGGCCGTCAATGGCGCCCGTGCGGGATGTTCCTGGGGCGGTCAATGCTTAAGCATCTGAAATATATGGAAATTGAGCGCAGCGCACGGTGAGACGCCGCGCTGGTGCACAGTTGCTGCCGGAACTTGCCCCGCCGGGCGGCCTTTCAGGCGACACATATCCATGGCAGGCTTGCGCCATGGCCGACCCGACGACCCCCTCCGGCACCCCGCCCCAGCTGACGCTTTCGGTCCGCGTCACGGGCCGGGTTCAGGGCGTCTGGTACCGCGGCTGGACTGCCGCCGAGGCCACGCGGCTGGGTCTGTCGGGCTGGGTCAGGAACGAGGCCGACGGGTCCGTCCTGGCCCTGTTGCACGGCCCCGGGGACAGGGTGCGGGCGATGGTCGCGCTCATGCGGGACGGCCCGCCTGCGGCGCGGGTGGATCGCGTGGAAACGGCAGCCGGCGCGGCGCCGGATGCCTTTGGTTTTCGCGTGATCCGCTAGGTCAGACGTCCTCGATCCGGATCGCGACGGGTTCGTCCACCAGAACTCCGGTGCCCCGCATGCCGCCAATCGCGGCGTCGATGGCGGCCCGGGTGGCCTTGTGCGTGACGATCAGGACGGTGGCCGACGGCTCGGTATGCTCGCGCTGGCGCATCCGGTCGATCGAGATGCCCTCATCCCCGAGAACCGCGGCGATCTTGGCCAGCGCGCCGGGTTTGTCCTGAAGGCGCATGCGCAGGTAGAAGGGCGCCGCACCCGCTGCCACGGCGCTTGCCGCGGGCAGAAGCGTCGTCGCCGGCTGGCCGAAGACCGGAAGGCGAAGGCCGCGCGCCAGGTCCATCACATCGCCCATGACGGCGCTGGCCGTCGGGCCTTCGCCCGCGCCGGGGCCCGAAAGCACGATCCGGCGCACGGCGTCGCCTTCCAGCACGACCATGTTGGTGGCGCCCTCCAGCTGGCCCAGCGGGCTGGTGGCCGGGACAAGGCAGGGCGACATGCGCTGTTCAAGCCCGCGGCCTGTCATTTGCGCCACGCCCAGAAGCTTGATCCGGAAGCCCATGTCGGCGGCCTGCTCGATATCCTCGATCGAGACCTGCTCGATCCCCTCGATCTCGATCCCCTTGAAGTCGACCTGCGTGCCAAAGGCAAGCGCGGCCAGCAGCGCCAGCTTGTGGCCCGCGTCGATGCCGCCCACGTCCAGCGTCGGGTCAGCTTCGAGATAACCCAGCGCGTCGGCTTCGGCGAAGACCTCGTCATAGGTCAGGCCCGCACTTTCCATCCGGGTCAGGATGTAGTTGCACGTGCCGTTCATCACGCCGAGCACGCGGGTGACCTGGTTGGCGGCCAGGCTTTCGCCCAGCGCCTTGATGACGGGAATGCCGCCCGCTACGGCGGCTTCGAAGCGGATCGTGACGCCCTGCGCCTCGGCCAGTTCGGCCAGTTCCTGACCGTGGATCGCCAGCATCGCCTTGTTCGCGGTGACCACGTGCTTGCCGGCCTTCAGCGCGGCGCGCGTCGCGGCCAGGGCCGGGCCATCGGAGCCGCCCATGAGCTCGACGAAGACGTCGACGTCGTCGCGGGTGGCAAGCGCCACGGGATCGTCTTCCCAGGCATAGGCCGACAGCGACACGCCGCGGTTCTTGTCACGGGTGCGCGCCGAGACGGCCGAGATCGCGATCGGCCGTCCGGCGCGGGCCGTCAGTCGGTTCGCCATGCGCTGCACGATCTTCACGGTGCCGGTGCCGACCGTGCCAAGTCCCGCGATCCCAAGGCGCAAGGGGGTGGTCATCGTGTCAGGCTCCCGTCCGTTTCTGGCGTCACCCCGGGGTGTTAGACGAAAGCGGGCGCGTCGGCAATCGACCCTCAGGCGGCGATCCTCAGGGGGTTGTGGCAAGCAGCGCGTCGGCCCGTGATTGCAACGCCGCCGCCTGGGCCTGCAGGGCCGCGTCGGTTTCGGCCTCGGCGGCGAAGACGGCGGCGGCTTCGTCGGCGTTCTCGGGCACGCCCTCAAGCGCCTGCGACAGGGGCAGGAGGCCGGGATAGCCGTCAACCCCGGTCGGGTCGCCCGCCAGCGGGAAGTCGCCGCAGGCCGCGACGATCAGCAGGGCAAGAAGGGCGGGAACAGGGCGCATCGGGCCATCGCGTCGCGGGTTTGGCGCAGGGTAGGGCGGCCAGGCTTGGCCTGCAAGGGACGGACCGGGATCGGGGATTGAACTGAACGGATGTTCAGATAAACGTGGGGCATGGCCAGGAAAACCGGATCTCATGCCGACGTGACGGGTCCGCGCGTGCGCGCGGCGGCCGAGCGCCTGATCGCCCGGCATGGCTTCGCCGCGGTGTCGATGCGCCAGATCGCGGCCGAAGTAGGTTTGCAGGCCGGCGCGCTTTATCTCTACACCCCCGACAAGCAGACGCTTCTGTTCGACATGATGCGCGCCCATCTGGAAGAGCTTCTGGCCGCCTGGGCCGAGGCGGACCCGGGCGGCGCGCCCTTGCCCCGGCTCGAGGCGTTCTGCCGTTTCCACATCTGCTTCCACCTCGACCGTCCGGACGCGGTCTTCATCGCCTACATGGAACTGCGCAACCTCGCGCCCGGCAACTTCGCCGCGATCGAGGCGCTGCGCCGGCGCTACGAGGCCGCGCTGGAAGCCATTCTGGTGGACGGCCAGGCAAAGGCCGCCTTCGAGGTTCCCGACGCGCGCCTGACCACGATGGCGCTGATCGCGATGCTGACCGGGGTCAACACCTGGTACCGCGAAGGCGGGCGGCTCAGCCGCGCCCGCGTGGAAGAAATCTATTGGGACCTTGCACGCCGGGCGGTCGGCGCCTGAGCGGGATGCCCGGCCCGCGCCCCTAGTGCGGGGCGCGGATGAAGGTTCCGTTGCGCAGCTCGGCCATGGCCTGCATGAGCTCTTCGCGGGTGTTCATGACGATCGGTCCGTGCCAGGCCACGGGCTCTTCGATCGGCGCGCCCGAGATCAGAAGAAAACGCAGGCCGTCAGGCCCGGCGGTAACGGTCACCTCGTCGCCCGTGCCGAAGCGGATCAGCGTGCGGTCGCCCGACAGGTCGCGGATCGCGACCTCGCGTCCCAGGACCTCCTTCTCCAGAAGCACGCCCTGCGGCGCCGAGGCATCGGTGAAGCGGCCCGAGCCGGCGAAGACATAGGCGAAGGCGCGGCGATAGGTGTCGATGCGGAAGGTCTTGCGCAGCCCCGCCGGCACGGTGATGTCGAGGTACTGCGGATCGGCCGCGATCCCGTCGACCGGGCCGCGCTTGCCCCAGAACTTTCCCACGACGACCTTCACCCGCGTGCCGTCGTCGTCGATCACCTCGGGGATGTCGAGTGCCCCGATATCCTGATAGCGCGGCGCGGTCATCTTCAGCGCCGAGGGCAGGTTTCCCCAAAGCTGAAAGCCATGCATCCGGCCATTGGCCGCGCCCTTCGGCATCTCCTGATGCAGGATTCCCGACCCGGCCGTCATCCACTGCACCGACCCCGCGCCCAGCGTGCCGCGGTTGCCCAGCGAATCCGCGTGCTCGACCGTGCCGTCAAGGACATAGGTGATCGTCTCGATCCCGCGGTGCGGATGCCAGGGAAAGCCGCGCAGGTAGTCCTGCGGGCGCTCGTTGCGGAAATCGTCGAACAACAGGAAGGGGTCCAGCATCGTGGGGTCGTCGAAGCCGAAGGCGCGGTGCAGCTTGACGCCCGCCCCCTCCATCGTCGGGACGGCCTTTGACTGGGCGATGACGGGACGGATGGACATGGCGACCCCCTGTGCTGGCGCTCCTGTCAGATAGGCGTTGCGCCACGTCCGGTCCAGCGCGTGGGCTGTGCGGCGGCCCGCAGGTCCTGTGCGCCTCAGCCCAGGAAGATGCCCACGATCACCGCCATGAGCCCCAGCGCCGAGACGGCAAGCGCGCCCAGGTTCAGCGCCACCACCTTTTGCAGCCGGGCGCGCAGGTCTTCGTCCGAAAGCCCCGCGCGGCGGGCGCGGACGGCAAGAAGGATGCACCACACAAGGCCGAGAAGCCCAAGCAGCGTCAGTCCCGCGCCGATCCAGACAAGAAGTTCCATGCGCCCTCCGATCCCGGTCAGGGTTTCCTGCCGCGGTTCCGCGCCTAGCCGATGGCGCCCGCCCCGGCAAGCCCCGGAGACCCCCGGTCACATGGCGGACGGGCCGCCGACAGGGCCTTGCGGCAGCGCCGGCGCGCCGCTAGTCAGGCGCCCTGACATGGAGGCCCGAGCATGAGCGACACCGCGACCGACATTCCCGAACCCACCGTCACCGACGCCACCTACCGCGTCACCGCAGACGAACTGCGCCAGTTCATCGAACGCTGGGAACGCCTCGAGGCCGAGAAGAAGGACATCGCCGACCAGCAGAAGGAAGTGATGGCCGAAGCCAAGGCGCGTGGCTATGACACCAAGGTCATGCGCAAGGTCATCGCGCTGCGCAAGCGCGACCGCGACGAGATCGCCGAGGAAGAGGCGGTTCTCGAGATGTACAAGCAGGCCCTGGGAATGTGAGGCCGCGCCTTGCCCATCACGGCTTGATGAGCGTGATCCCGTCCATGGCGCTCAGCGTGGCGACGTCCGCGTCGTAGGTGGCGGTGATCTCTTCGACCAGATCCTGCGTCCAGCCGGGCAGGTCGATCTCGATGTCGAGCCGGTCAAGCGCGGCGTGCTCGTCCAGCAGATCGAGGATCTTCTCGCGCCGCGCCTGGGGCGCCTCGCGCGGGTGCTCGGCGACATGTCGGGCCAGTTCTGCCATGCCCGCGCGCTGCATCACCTGCGCCAGCATGTCGTATTCCCCCTCAAGCGTCAGATCGTCGGGCAGGCCGGTCAGCGCGTGCAGGATGTCGCCCCAGATCAGCGGCGTATCCTCGTTGCACCACAGGATCAGCGGACAGCCTGGATTGGCCGCCTGCACGCGCAGGATCGCGTCGGTCCAGCGGAAGGCACGCGGGTCGGCGCCGCCGGTGAAGGCCTGGTAGCTGGTGCCGCGCAGGCGGTTCGACGCCAGGAGCGCCGGCACCAGCGTTGCGGGGTTGCGCAGCGCCATCGCGAAGACCGACTCGCAGCCCGGGAACAGCGCGCGCAGCCACGCGGTCTTGTAGGCGCGGTTGTAAAGCCGCCCGGCCTCGAGCGCGCGCTCGGGCACGCAGATGAAACTGTCCGAGGTCAGGATCAGCCGCTCGGGCTCGTCCATATCGAGGACCGATTCGAACAGCGTTTCCTGGACGATCTCATCCGGTTCGGCCCCGCGAAGGGTGCCCACGAGGTCGCCGATGAGCTTGCGATACCGGCTAGGCCCGGGAACGACGACCTCTTCGGCCAACAGCAGGTCGGCGTTGCGCAGCAGCGACCGCAGCAGAAGCCCATGGTCGGTCTGGTGGGCGCCAAGATGAAAGACGACCTGCATGGGGCGGACGGGGTCCCTTCGCCGGGTGGATTGGGGGGACTATATTGGGAATGCCGTGTTAAGAAACCCCGGACAGACGTCTTCGCACAGGCCGAGACGCTTGCCCTTGGACCCGCGCAGGATTATTGCAGTCGCGTGCCCCTATAGCTCAGCTGGTAGAGCAACTGATTTGTAATCAGTGGGTCGGGAGTTCGAGTCTCTCTGGGGGCACCATGAAACCCGTGACTTATGGCCCTTGACGATTGGCCTTTGGCCACAGAGTAGCCAGCATCGCGCGCCGTTTCTGTTTGGATGTTGCGCGCAACTGCCATGTCTGGACCCAAGGCATCGTCCGAATCCCCGACCTCACCCTGCAGGGATCGCAGGCTCTGACGCCAAGGCCCCGTCCAGTCTCTGCTTGCGACGCTCCCAGTCGGGCATCGCTTTATCGAGTCGCTCGAGAAAGGTGGCGCGTGATGAGGCCCCGCCACGTGACAAAGCTCATGGGTGACCACACGGTCAATGGCGTCGAGGCGCGCCATACCGTTGGCGTCCCTGCACCGGATATCGTGGGCAACCCAAGTGCGGGACCGATGCCGAACAGTTTTCCGACCCGACCTTTGAGCCTTGTGCCCGCTCGAGAACTGATGCGCCGGAAGCAATCGATCCGGCGACGACCCTTCAGCCGCCGCCGGACCGCAGCACGCGGAACCACACACCCGGACGAAAAAGGGTAAGCTGGAAAACCTCGTCCTCCGCGAACTGATCCCTGGCGATGATCGCCCGACGGCACGCAGGGCAACCCACAACACCTGTCATTTCCTGTCTGGCGCCGTCCCGGCCCCGTCGGGACGCGCCATACAGCCGCAAGTCGATTTCTATTCCGGGCCTTGTGACGCCGCTCTGACTACGGTCGGACAGGACCGGACGGCGCGGCCTCCGGGAGGATACCCGAGATCCTCTGGCAGCGTCGCTCGCGCCCAACAGCGGTGACATCCGACCAGATCGGGTTGCCCTCGAAGCTCCCGCCCACACGATGATACCAGCCGACCAAAGCCAGTTGCCCGGCCTCGGTCCGCCACGGCATCACGATATGTTCGAGCAGCAGATCACCCTTTGGCTGAACGAGGCGCAACACGCTCCACATGGCCGCGCGATCTTCCAACGCCCGCATCAGATCGCTGTGCCATGCAAGCTCCAGACCGCCCAGATCGAAGTCGAGGACCGTTCGCCCTTCGATGGGCGTTCCCAACAGCTGCACCGTCGTGTCATCGGCCTCGGACAGCAAGAAACGAGTGATGATCAGGGCATCGGATGAGGCAAGACCCGACCGCGCCGCTGCACGTTTGTGCACCGGATGCACCCCATATGACGCAGGGCCCGTCCAGAACTGTCCCGGCGCGACAGAAGGCTGGGTGGGCAGTCCCTCCCTGCGCTTGCGCACGACCGCACAGATTTCCGGCGATGGTTCGCTGAACCTTGTGTACACGGACGTCTTCGGGGGCACGCGTGCCCAACGTGTACTGCGGGTGGGGCCGATGTAAGTCAGGGTTCTCCGCACGTCCGGCAAGAACATTCCATGGCTCCTTCTCAAGAAAAGGTGGGCGGATCGGGGCATGGGGAACAGGGATCCGATCCGCCCAGGGCTCGGTGGCTGCGGGGACAGGCAGAACCACCAGAGGCATTTCTTCAAGTCATCGCAACCATCGCCGCGCGTCCCTTGGAGCGTGCATAGCCCCGAATGACATCGAGAATGCCATTCGCAAGCTTGCTCTGTGCGCGCATCATGGCGAACTCCTTCAGGACTTCGGCCTGAACAACAGGATGGCACAACTGGATCGAGGGCAAACCGTTCATCTGCGCAATGACGTCGTTGCGTTTCCGCCCTTCGAGAACATCCAGATAGGTCCCCGGACAGGGCTGTGCGGCGGCCAACATGGCATCCTGAAGCGCGCCGGAAACGAGTTCTGAAATCTCTTGCGCGGAGACCGCAACCGACTTGGCTCGGTCAAGACCCGCGTCCGACGCCGTGTCGCGGCTTGCGAGGGTCGATGCGGCATTGGATCGGCGGCGGCTGGGCCCGGCCTTTTCGGCGCAGTGCGATGCTGTGTCGGTCATATGAACCTCCGTTCACTGTGATCGTGGGGCACATATAGCCAACCGAAGGCTGCGTTCTTCCCGTAGCGTTCGACGAAGTTGTAACAGCCGATATGGAGAGCGGGTCCAGCAAAACTCTGTTACAAAAAAGGCGGTCGCCGCCGCCCTGCGCCGCTTTGCCAGTGCCGGCGGCCTGTGGCAACTAGACCTCGATTTCGGTGAAGAAGCACGACCCGCGTGAGCAGAACCCGACATATTCTCGTTGTTGACGACGACCGCGAAATCCGGGACCTCGTCGGCAAGGTCCTCGAGCGTGACGGCTTTCGGATCAGTCGGGCGGAAGACGGCGTGGCCATGCGGCGCGCGCTCGCCGACGGGGCCATCGACCTCATCGTGCTTGACATCATGTTGCCGGGCAAGGACGGCCTAGCCCTGTGCCGGGAACTCCGGGGGGCCAACGATACGACCCCCATCATAATGCTGACCGCGAAGGGCGACGACATCGACCGCATCCTCGGGCTTGAAATGGGGGCGGATGATTACCTTCCAAAGCCCTTCAACAGTCGCGAACTGACCGCCCGCGTGAAAGCCGTGTTGCGCCGCGGGGGGGCTGAATCCGAGGCCAGGCAGGCGGATCAGGTGCGCTTCTATTGCTTCGACGGCTGGCGCCTTGATGTCGGAAAGCGGGAGTTGCTAAGTCCCGAAAGCGTCGTCTTGTCGTTGAGCAGTGGGGAATTCGACCTTCTTCTGGCGCTCGTGCAGCGCCCGCAGCGAACGCTGACCCGTGACCAGCTTCTGGACCTCACCCGGGGCCGCGCCGCGGCGGTCTTCGACCGCAGCGTCGACATCCAGATCAGCCGCTTGCGCAAAAAGCTCGGAGACGATCCGAAGGAGCCCCGAGCGATAAAGACCGTCTGGGGCGGCGGGTATCTTTTCGCACCGGACGTCTCCACGGAATGAAGGCGTTCGACAGCCTGAGGGCCCGCACCGCGGCGATCGTGATCGCAGGTCTCGTCGTGTCCAATACGGTTGGCTACGCGCTTTATTCCCGGGACAAGCAGGACACGCTGATCCTTCAGGACGGGCTTGACATGTCCGAGCGCGCGGCGGGGGTAAGCCGCCTGCTGCGCGATATCCCCGATGACTGGAATGCCGATATCGTCGCCGCCTCGGACAGCCGAGCCTTCCGGGTCTGGGTAACCACGACGGCACCGTTCAGGAATGACCAGCCAACCGAAGAGGAACTCGAGCTTGAGGCCTATATCTCGGACCTCGTCCCGCGCATACGCCACAACGAGATCATCGTTTGGTTCCGGCCCGAGCTTCCAGCGCGCCTGGTCATCCCTGCCGGGCCGGCAGGGGCCCAAGCGGAGGCCGGCGTGGACGCCGCCGAACGCCTTTCATTCGTTCTGTCGATCAATCACGCAGAGCATGAGTGGCTGAATTTCCTTGGTCAGACGGCTCCGACAGCCAGCTATCTGCCGACGTTCCTCGCCCTGAACCTGCTGAGCGCGGTTTTTGGGCTTGGGATCGTTGCGCTGTGGCTCGTCAACCGCGTGACGGCGCCCTTGAATGACCTGGCGCTGGCCGCGCAACGTCTGGGACATGACCTGACCGCCGAGCCGCTGAGCGAGAAGGGGCCCGCTGAAGTGCGCGTTGCGGCGCGCGCCTTCAACGCCATGCAGGCGCGGCTTCTCCGCCAGATTGAGGGACGAACCGGCATGCTCGCGGCAATCTCGCACGATCTCCGCACCCCGATCACGCAGATCCGGCTGCGCACGGAACTCGCGCCGGAGTCGGACGAGCGCAACAAGACCCTCGCAACGCTCGACGAGATGAACACGATCATCGGAACATTCCTCGATTTCGCCCGAGCCTCCGGTGACAGCGAAGCCCGCACCACCGTGGACATGGGCAGTCTGGTCGAAAGCATTTGCGACGATTTTGCCGATGACGGCGCCGACATCACCTACCAAGGGCCCGACGGGATCCGCTACATGTGCAAGAGGCTGGCGATGAAGCGGGCGGTCACCAACATCATAAAGAATGCGATCACCTACGGTTCAAGCGCTTGGGTGACGCTGGCCGTTCGCGGTCACGATCTGGTAATCGAGGTCGGGGACGATGGACCGGGAATTCCGGAAAACGAAATTGAAACGGTCTTTCAGCCGTTTCGACGCCTGGCGTCCGACCACGCGCTGCATCCGGACGGCGTCGGTCTGGGTCTGAGCATCGCACAGACAATCATCGAGGAACATGGCGGCAAAGTCGTGCTGCTGAACAGGCCGACCGGCGGTCTCCTCGCGCGCGTAAGCCTTCCGCAAGCGGAAACCTCGATGAGGAAACAGCCCGGCAAGCCTTACGCCCGCTAGCGCCCTTGCTCAGTCTGTGAAGCGAGATCCTTGTCGTTTGGGGAGTCTTTCGCGCGTCGTGGTGCCCGCGTTGCCAGGCTGCCTTCAATCAACGAAGCCTCAAGCGGCATCGAATACCTGATCGAAGCGAAAGTCCGACACTGGCAAAATTCGACGAACACGAGCAGTGGTGCAACCGCCATTGGAGATCCGCAGCGGGTTCCACTCTGTCCTGGTGCGCTGCCACTTGGACTTCAGCGTCGTTGATCAAGTGGACCTTCGTTCATGCGGCAGCGAAGGTGCGACCTTCGACCCGTTTGGAGTCAACCGCCGCACTGCCATCTGACCTGATCGGCCGCCGCTGAAGTTGAAGGGACGGCCCAGCGCCGACACCTGCCAGAGGAATCCGGATCTCCACGTCCGGGGCGACCCCGACCCGCCAGCCAAGCCCGATCTGGGGCCTGCAGCGCGCGGATGTTTCGATACACGACTTGGTCGCGCGGGTTTTCTGTTGAACCCAGGGTGCCGCGCGGCGTAACTGGGGCCATGATCACCCAGAAGATGAAGTACGCGCTGAAGGCCCTCATGGAACTCGCCGCCGAGCAGGCGGGGGAGGGGCGTCCGCTGCGGATCGAAGAGATCGCGACTCGGTCGGGGGCGCCGAAGCGGTTCCTCGAGCACATCCTGCTCGAGATCCGCAACGCGGGCTTCATCGCCTCGGTGCGCGGCCGGAACGGGGGCTACGTGCTGATCAAGGAGCCCCGTGAAGTTCCTCTGAGCGAACTCATGCGGCTCATCGACGGACCCATCGCGCCGCTCCCGTGTCTGTCGCGCCGGGCGTATCAGCGCTGCGAGGATTGCCCGGACGAGGCCGCGTGCCGGCTGCGGGACGTCTTCGGCGAGGTCTTCTGGTCCTATCTGATCCTCATCGAGTCGCTGACGCTGGCGGACCTCGCGGAGAAGCCCGGCCTGGTCGCGGCACGGGAAACACCGCAGACGCCGAAGGCCTGAGCGACGGCCGGGGCCTGACCGGCAGAGGGCGCCGGAGAAGATCCTTCTCTTATCACGACAAAAATGGACGTGATTATTCTGTTGCTTTTCTCGACTGAATCTGTCGTGATGATCGTCAATATGCCGCCACGCGCGGCCCCCTGGTGGAGACGACGGAATGCGATTGATCGACAGACGCCCGACTGCCTTCGACCGCGCGGTGCTGCCCAACGACCGCCGGCAGCCACGACCGGCCAGCGCCCACGTCAAGGCCGAGGGGCCGGACGCCGAGGCGTCGCGCGGCAAGGGCCCCGAACGCATCCTAGGCTTCATGCGGATGTTCACCCTGGCGGTTGCCGTGGGGATGCCTTCGGCGGCCATGCTGTCGGCCGCACCGGCTTCGGCCCAGTCTCTGCTGAACGTCAGCTACGACCCGACGCGCGAGTTCTACCGCGCGTACAACGACTGGTTCGCAACCTGGTGGGAAGCGCAGGGCAACCCACGCCCCGTCATCGAGACTTCGCACGGCGGGTCGGGCGCACAGGCGCGTGCGGTGATCGACGGGCTTGCCGCGCAGGTGGTGACGCTTGCGCTCGCCAGCGACATCGACGCCGTCGCCGCGAACTCGGGCAAGATCCCGGTGGACTGGCAGTCGAAGCTGCCGCACAACTCCGCGCCCTACACCTCGACGATCGTGTTCCTCGTGCGCGAAGGGAACCCCAGGGGCATCTCGGACTGGGACGATCTCGTGGCCGAGGGCGTGCAGGTCATCACGCCCAACCCGAAGACAAGCGGCGGGGCGCGGTGGAATTACCTTGCCGCCTGGGGCTACGCCGAAGCGAACGGGCTTGACCCCCAGGCCTTCGTCGCCGCGCTATACGAGAATGTCCCCGTGCTCGACACCGGCGCACGCGGATCGACGACGACCTTCGCGCAGCGCGGGATCGGCGACGTCCTCCTTGCCTGGGAGAATGAGGCCTACCTCGCCCTGAAGGAACTGGGCGAGGATCGGTTCGACATCGTCGTGCCGTCGGTGTCGGTGCTCGCCGAGCCGCCGGTGGCGTTGGTCGAGGGCAATATCCCCGACGACGCGACCCGCGCGTTGGCCACCGCCTATCTCGAGCAACTCTACAGCCCCGAGGCGCAGGCGCTGGCGCTCAGGCACTTCTACCGGGCCTGGGACACCTCGCTCGCCGCGCCCGAGGACGTCGCCCGCTTTCCCGAAGTGGACCTCCTTCCGATCAGCCACTTCGGCGGCTGGGCCGAGGTGCAGCCGACGCACTTCGGCGACGGCGGCATCTTCGACCAGATCTACAGCGAGTAGGCCCATGACCTCGCGCGGCTATTCACTGAAGGCGCCCACCCCGATGCCGGGGTGGGGGTTGTCGTTCGGAATCATGGTGACGATGCTTTCCGTCGTCGTGCTGATCCCGATGGGCGTTCTGCTGTGGCGGGGCTTCTTCGTCGCGGGCCCCGGAGCGATGTGGGAGGTCATCAACCGTCCGCGCGTCTGGGCGGCGCTGGAACTGAGCTTCCGCGCGGCGCTGATCGCCTCGCTCTTCAATCTTGTCTTCGGCGTGATCCTTGCCTGGGTGCTGGTGCGCTACCGCTTTCCCGGCAAGCGCATCCTCGACGCCGCGGTGGACCTGCCCTTCGCCTTGCCGACGGCGGTGGCGGGCATTGCGCTGACGGCAATCTATGCGCCGAATGGTGCGCTCGGGGCGCCCCTGATGGAGATCTTCGGGCTGCGCGTCGCCTACACAGAGATCGGCATCTGGATCGCGCTCGCCTTCGTGGGGCTTCCCTTCGTGGTGCGCACCGTCCAGCCCGTGATCGAGGAGATCGACCGCGAGACGGAAGAGGTCTCGGCCACGCTCGGCGCCTCGCGTCTTCGCACCGTCAGCCACGTGATTCTGCCGATGCTGGCGCCCGCGGCGCTTACGGGCTTCGCGCTGGCCCTCGCGCGGTCGGTGGGGGAATACGGGTCGGTCATCTTCATCGCGGGCAACCTGCCCAACGTGACCGAGATCGCGCCCTTGCTCATCGTGATCCGGCTTGAGGAGTTCGACTACGACGGCGCTGTCGCCATCGCCATCGCGATGCTCACCATCTCCTTCGCGCTGCTCCTCGCGATCAACCTTATCCAGATCTGGAGCCGCCGCCGCATGGGCGCGGTGTGAGGAGTCCATGACTGACACACGCGCCAATGCCTTCGCTGCCCCGCGCCGCCATCGCGCCCCCACGTCCGAACCGGCCCTCGTGAAGTGGGGGCTGATCGCGCTTTGCCTCGCGGTGCTTGCCGTCCTTCTCTTTGCCCCTCTGATCGTCGTCTTCGCCGAGGCGCTGCGCGAGGGATGGGCCTTCGCGCTCGCCTCGCTGTCCGACCGCGACGCGCAGGCGGCAATCCGCCTGACGCTGACGGTCGCCGCGATCTCGGTCCCGCTCAACGCGGCCTTCGGGATCGCCGCCGCCTGGGCCATCACCAAGTTCGACTGGCGCGGAAAGGCGTGGGTCATCACGTTGATCGACTTGCCGTTCTCGGTCTCGCCGGTGGTCGCGGGGCTGATGTTCGTGCTGCTCTTCGGAGCGAACGCCTCGCTCGGCGCCTGGCTCGTGGCGAACGGCCACCCGATCGTCTTCGCCGTGCCCGGCATCGTGCTGGCCACGATGTTCATCACCTTCCCCTTTGTGGCGCGCGAACTGATCCCGGTCATGCTCGAGCAGGGCCGGGCGGAAGAGGAGGCGGCCCTGACGCTTGGCGCTTCGGGCTGGCGGACGTTCCTGACGGTGACGCTGCCCAACATCCGCTGGGCGCTTCTTTACGGCGTCCTTCTCTGCAACGCCCGCGCGATGGGAGAGTTCGGGGCGGTCGCCGTCGTCTCGGGCAAGATCCGGGGGCAGACCACCACGATGCCGCTGATGATCGAGATGTTCTACAACGAATACCTTTCGGTCGCGGCCTTCACGATGGCGGGGCTTCTGGCCCTTCTCGCCCTCGTCACGCTCACGCTCAAGTCGGCGCTGGAGTGGCGGTATGCCGACCAGCTTGCCGCCAGCCACCGTCATTGAGGAGAGACCGATGAACATCGAGATCGAGGACATCACCAAGGCGTTCGGCGTCACCGCCGCGCTGCATCCCGTGTCGCTCGCCATCCCCTCGGGCACGCTCGTTGCGCTGCTTGGCCCGTCGGGATCCGGCAAGACGACGCTTCTGCGCATCCTGGGCGGGCTCGAGGTCCCCACGGCGGGGCGCGTGCTCTTCGACGGGGACGACGCGACGGGGCTGAGCGTGCAGGAGCGGCGGGCGGGCTTCGTTTTCCAGTCCTACGCGCTTTTCCGGCACATGACGGTGTTCGACAACATCGCCTACGGCCTTCGTGCCCGCCCGCGCAAGACGCGGCCGCCGAAGGCCGAGATCGCGCGGCGGGTGGGCAAGCTGCTCGACCTTATCCGGCTGCCCGATATCGGCGCGCGCTACCCAAGCCAGCTTTCGGGCGGCCAGCGCCAGCGCGTGGCGCTGGCCCGCGCGCTTGCCATCGAACCCCGGATGCTCCTTCTCGACGAACCCTTCGGCGCGCTCGACGCCAAGGTTCGGAAGGAGTTGCGACAGGGCCTGCGCGAGATCCACGACACCACGGGCCTCACCACGGTCTTCGTGACCCACGACCAGGAAGAGGCGATGGAACTGGCCGACCTCGTCGTCGTGATGTCGATGGGCCGGGTCGAGCAGGTCGGCCGCCCCGACGACATCCGCGTCCGACCCAAGACCCCGTTCGTGCGCGACTTCATCGCGGCATGAGCGAGGTGCCGACACTCGATCTCACCATCGCGGTGTGTCTGCGGTCTTGCTGCCTCACCTCGCACTTCGACCATGCCTGACCGCCGCCGAAAGGTGTTTTCGTGATGCCTGTTTTGCCAATCATGAGTGACGCCATTTCCGCGCCCCAAGTCTGGAGTGCATCTCGTCGCTCATCGGTGCGGCCAGATCGGATCCCGGGGGCTGCCACGCCGCTTGCGATACCGCTCTTTTGGTTCAGACGCGCACTGGCACCATGCGACGGAACGCCGAGACGTGCCATGCCGGTCGCGACGGTTCTCCATATGTCGCGCACCGTCCGGGGCCGGATTGAATGCGTGTCATCTGCGCCTGCTCTCCACGAATGGTAGAACCGCGCTGGGCTAGGAAACCCGCCAGCTTGGCGTAGCGGTCATCCGCCTGACGGCATCGGCGCGCGTGTCGAGGACCGCCCGCCGCTGGCGAAGCTCATGTCCGGTCAGGCGGGGCACTGGACTTAGTGAGTATCCAGCCGTGCTGCGGATTTCCTGGACGCCCGACGCCCCACCATGCCCAGACCGGCCGCCGCGCCCATCAGGAGAAGGGCGGAAGGAGGAAGCGGGACGACCTCAACGGATGTTACTTCAAACCTTAATGAGTAGTCCCAATTATAAAGCTGGCGTCCGTCAACAATTCCGCCCATGTAGCAATTCCCGCAGTTGTAGTCGAAAGAACTTTCAGAGGCCTCGCGGGCAATCCTGCCAAATATACCGGAATCGCAGTACATATCCAGACACATGCTGAAGAAACCATTTTCCATGAAGCTTGCGCCATAGTAGGCGTTTATCCAGTCTATTCCATAAAAGCCGCTGCACTCGATTGGCGAGTTGATGCAGTCAACCGTCACCGACCCGTCGTCAGCTACAGCGGCCTTCATTCGGACGTTCCACTCTTGACCGGGCGTGAGCCCGAACGGGTCTTGGAACCCCCAAATGTCATCCGACTTTGCAAGCGTGGAGCCAAAAGGCAGGTCGTAACCATCAGGTCCGTCGCCTGTGACATATGCATCGATATAGAACGCATCCACATACCTGAGCGTGAAGCGGTAATCATAATAGGTTGTCGCTTGCGACGCGGTCGGCGCCACTGCCAAAACCGCCAGCAGGATGCCCGCAGAAATACCCGACGCTCCCGCATGGAAGCGCTTGAAAACCCCAGTCATTGTATCCCCCACCACCTAAAAAAATAAGGTCGTTAACAAAGGTTAACGGTAGCCGATTCGGCAGAACGCGTCACCTGAAATGACCGCGCGATCCTTCCGTGTCCGGGGGCGGGCATTCGGCCCGTGGCGACGGCTCGGCGCGGGGACCCGACAGGCCAACGGCAACATGTCGATGCATTCCGGGGGCGGGGAGGGGCAGAGCCCGGCATCCCCCCGTTCCCTCACTACGCAGGCCGCCCCGCCACGCCCTGCGCCGCCTATAGGCCGGCGGACGCCGCCGGGGACGCTGGCGCGACGGGCGCGGTCGCCGAATGCCCCGTCGTCTTGCCTCGCTTCCTGCCGGCGCAGGCCGGGTCTGGGGCGGGGGCCTCAGATGCGAAGCCACCCCGGCAGGCCGTCGGGCGCCCGGCCGCCCACGGCGGCCTCGACGCAGTCGGCAAGGCTGCCCAACCGCGCGTGCCGGCCTGAAAGCCCGTGCGCGTAATGGGCGTATTTCCCCGAGTTGGTCATCAGGCCCTGCGCCTCGGGCGGGAAGATCGGCTCGATCACCGAACACCAGCACAGGTCGGGGATCAGGCGCACGCCTGCCGCGTTCAGCCGGTCGACCAGCCCCTCGTCCCTGGCCTGGCGCAGGACATCGCGGCCGATCGTCACGATCAGATGCGTGGACGGCGCGCAACGGCGACCGTCAAGAAGCTCGGCGATCCGGCGCGCCTCGGACAGCGAGGCGTGCGGGCTGCCGATCGCCACAAGGTCGATCCGCTCTGCGCCCCGGTTGAGTTCCTGCCAGGCCTCCACGAAGTCGGGCGCCGCGATGCTGCGCCGCCGCGCATCGGGGGCAGGGGGCAGATCCGCCTCGGGCGTGTGGCCCGCGATATGAAGCATGGGCGCGCCCGAGGTCGTGCCGAAGGCCGCGCACAGCGCCTTGAGGTCGTCGCGCGAGGGATGAAGGGCCTCGAGCCCGGTCAGAAGCGGGACATGGTCGGGCGACGCTCGCCCGGCAAGCCACCCCAGAAGCGGCCAGAACAGATCGTCGACCGGCCCCGGCGGCGGCGTGACCGCGATGATCGTGCGCGGCCGGCGCCCGTCGTCCGTGTAGACCCCCGAGGCCGGCGCGCGGCCGGTCATCGCGATGAAGAGATCAAGGTAGTCGGGGTGTTTCGGGGTGCGCGCGCCGAGCACCGTGTTGGCGAAGATCACGGCATTCGATTCCGACCAGCCGATGACGTCGCCCGACCGTGGCGCGTCGTCCAGAAGGTAGGGCGCGCAGGTGAAGGTGGGCCGCGCGCCCATCCGGACATAGGCGTCAGCCAGGCGGCTTGCGCGCAGGCCGAAATCGGCGGGGATGTTCTGGCTGCGCCAGTTCTCGCGGTCGACCGAGATGGCGTTGATCGTGGTCGGAACCGAGACCCGCGCGCCGAGGTCGGCCATCTTTTCGGCGAAGATCAGGTTTGCGGAATGCGCGAGGATGCATCCGTCGATGTGCCCGCGCGTGACGTCGACAAGCTCGGCCGTGCCCTCGGCCGCCGCCATGAGGCACAAGATCTCCATCGCCTGTCGGGCCGCCGGGCCGGCTTCGCCGTTCAGAAGGGCCTGGTCCGTCTCGGACAGGCGCAGGTCGGCCGCACTTGTTTCGACAAGCGCGATGGCAAGGTCATCGGCGGTCAGCCGCCGCCCCGAAATCACGGCACGCTCGGCGCGGGCAAGCTGGTCATAGGCCTGGTCCGGCAACGAGATCGTGGGCAGGGGCCGGCCGAAGATGCGGTCGGAGACCAAGGCGCCGAGGGTCAGGATTTCCTCGCGCTCGCGGAAGACAAGGGCTGCGGGGGCAAGGCCCTTGAGCGAAAGTTCAAGAAGGACGCCGCTGCCGCTGCACGATCCGCGTGACGTGGGCATCAGCAGGATCCTGCCCGAGACGGACGCGCCATGGTTCGGATGGTGGACGTCGATGATCGTGCCCGTTTCGGGATCGACCCCGCCCCAGAAGCTGAGGCCCTCGGCGCAGACAAGGACCTCGCCCGCGGCCTCGCCCCCGGCGATGATGCGGCCGTGCCCGCCGGTTTCTTCCGTTCTGGTCATCGTTCCGTTCCCCCTTCGGTCGAGGCCGGGTTGTCTGCGCTGTCCGCAGCCGGACGCGGTCTATTCCGCCGCAAGCCGGGCCGTGCCCTGCGCCTCGTGCAGCCGCCGATAGGCGCCGTCGCGGCCCAGAAGCTCGGCATGGGTCCCGGTCTCGACGATCCGCCCGTCCTCGACCACGACGATGCGGTCGGCGTTGCGCACCGTGCCCAGGCGGTGCGCGATCACCAGCACGGTGCGGCCCTTCGCAAGATCTTCGAGCGAGGCCTGGATCCGCCGCTCGGTCTCGGAATCGAGCGCGCTCGTCGCCTCGTCAAGGATCAGGATCGGCGGGTTCTTCAGAAAGATCCGGGCGATCGCCACGCGCTGACGCTGGCCACCCGACAGCTTCACGCCGCGCTCGCCGATCACGGTGTCGAGGCCGTCGGGCAGATCGGCCACCAGCGCGTCCAGCCGCGCTCGGCGGACGGCTTCGACGATCTCGGCCTCGGTCGCGTCGAGACGGCCATAGGCGATGTTCTGGCGCAGCGTGCCGGCGAAGAGAAAGACATCCTGGCTGACGATGCCGATCGCGCGGCGCAGAGAGGCCAGCGTGACGTCGCGGATATCGGCGCCGTCGACCGCGATGCGGCCGTCCGTCACCTCGTAGAAGCGCGGCACGAGCGCCAGAAGACTGGTCTTGCCGGCGCCGGACGGGCCGACGAAGGCCACCGTTTCGCCCGGCAGGATGTCAAGGTCGATCCCGCGCAAGACCGGGCGCTTGGGGTCATAGCCGAAGGACACGCCCTCGAAGCTCACGCGACCCGCGACCTCGTCAAGCTCGCGCGCGTCGGGGCGGTCGGCGATCTCGGGCGGGGTGCCCAGGAATTCCAGATAGCGGCGGAACCCGGCGATGCCCTTGGGATAGGTTTCGATCACGGCGGCGATCTTCTCGATCGGCTGGTAGAAGACGTTGACAAGCAGCAGGAAGCCCACGAAGCCGCCGATCGTCAGGCTTCCCGTGGCCACGAACCACGCGCCCGCGATCAGCAGCAGCACCTGCACGATCCGCATGCCCAGGAAGTTCAGGGCCAGCGTCGCGGCCATCAGCCGGTAGGCGTCAAGCTTGACGGTCCGATATTGCGCGTTCTCACCCGCGAACAGCGCCTCTTCATGGGCCTCGTTGGCGAAGGCGCGGACCACGCGAGCCCCGCCCACGTTTTCCTCGATCCGGGCATTGAAGGCGCCGACACGGGCGAACTGGGCCTGCCAGTTCGTCGTCATCCGAGCCCCGTAGTGCAGCACGAGGAAGGTCAGGAGAGGCGCGAGTGTCGCGGCGATCACGGCAAGCGGCCAATGCACCCAGAACATCAGGCCAAGCGCGCCGAAGAAGGTCATCACCGCCACGAACAGGTCCTCGGGCCCGTGATGCGCGACCTCGCCGATCTCTTCGAGGTCCTTCGTCAGCCGTCCGACAAGATGCCCGGTCTTCTGGTCATCGAAGAAGCGGAACGACAGACGTTGCAGATGTGCGAAGGCGCGGCGGCGCATTTCGGTCTCGATCGCGATCCCAAGGACATGGCCCCAGTAGGTCACGACCACCATGAGGGCCGCGTTCACGAGGTAGACGAGCAGAAGACCCAAAGCCGCCAGAACGATCGTGTTCCAGTCGCCCTGCGGCAGCAGACGGTCCACGAAAAGCGTCACCGCCAGTGGAAAGCTCAGCGACAGAAGCCCCGACAGCACCGCGCAACCGAAATCGACGATGAAAAGCCCGCGATGGGGCCGGTAGTATTCGAAGAACTCGCGCAGCATGTCCGTCCGTCCAGGTTCGGCGACGAAAAGACCACAATCCGCCGGCCTTGACGAGAGCGCGCGATGCGGGCGGCGCCCATGTCGCGCCGCTCTCCAGGCTCGCCGCCGCGCGACGCTTTTTCCTATCGGGGCGGGCAATGGTTCATGTAGATGTATGTCTTCCTCAACCCCGTGGAGCGTCTTCATGTCAGCGGTCTTCCGGAGCCTCGGCGCGGACCTTGTGCGATTTGCCTGCGCGTCGGCCCTCGTGGTTCTTGTCGCGGCCTGTGGACGCCCGCCGGAAATCATCGGCATCGAGAACCGCGAAGTCCCGGTCGAAGCCATCGCCGATCTGGATCGACACCGGGTCTTCATGGTCACGACCCGCGAGGCGTCCTCCGAGGTCGGCGCGCTTTATGGACCTGACCGGTCGGCAGACCTCGGGCTTGCCTCTGTCGACGTGACCGTGCCTCCGACACATGTCGTCGGGGAACTCGAGCGGCCTGACCGCCTGCCCCCTGATCCCCGGACAGAATTCGCCATTGTCCAGCCCGCCGCTTATGCGACGGATGCCGCGTTCGTGGCGGCCATCGACCGCGAGCTTGCGAAGCGCCCGCGCGGCAAACGCACGCTTCTGCTGTTCATCCACGGCTACAACACCTCGACCACGGACGCGATCCTGAGGCTTGGCCAGTTCGTGGAAGACACGGGGTTCGAAGGTGTTCCCGTCCTCTTTTCCTGGGCCTCCGCCGCCCGCACGCCGCTTTACGTCTACGATCTCAACAGCGCATTGGTGGCGCGGTCCCGCATCAAGGACCTGACCCGCCTGCTTGGCGCCACCAAGAACGAAAGCGTGGACGTCTTCGCGCATTCGATGGGCACGTTCCTGACGATGGAGGGGCTGGTGGACGCGCAGCTTTCCGGGACGCTTGGCACCCAGGGCGTGGTCGAGACGGTCATCCTTGCCTCGCCCGACATCGACATCGACCTGTTCCGCACCCAGATCGCCCAGCTTCCACGGCCTTTCGTCGAAAGGATGTATCTGCTGATCTCGCAGGACGACTATGCCCTGCGCCTGTCGCGCCGGATCGCAGGTGGCGTTCCGCGGGTCGGTGCGGCCGACGCGGCCGAGCTTGAGAACCTTGGCGTGACGGTGATCGACCTGTCCGAGATCGACGACACGAATGCGGGAAGCCATTCCAAGTTCGCGGGATCGCCCGAGGTGGTGCAACTGATCGGCGCCGGTCTCAACGGCGCGGGCCGCTTCGACGAGGGGATGGAACTGAGCCTCGACCAGGTCTTTCTGGGCGTGCCGATCCGCATCTTCGGCGATTGAGGCCCGGCGTGTCGTTTCGCCGTCAGGCCCCCTCGCGCACCGTGTCGATCATCATCTGCACGTTCGCGGGATCGGCGTCGGGGGTGATGCCATGGCCCAGGTTGAAGATGTGCGGGCCGTTCGAGAAGGCCTTCACGATGCGCCGGGTCTCGGCCACCAGGTCGTCGCCCCCGGTCACCATGTGGCGCGGGTCGAGGTTGCCCTGCACGCAGCCGTCGACCTGAACGTTGGCCGCCGCCCATGCTGCGCTGACCGAGTTGTCGATGGCCACGCAATCGGCGCCGGTGGTCTTGGCGAACCCGATATAGCCCTCGCCCGCCTCGCGGGGGAAGGCGATGACGGGCAGGCCCGGGTGGCGGGCCTTGAGTTCTGCGATGATGCGTTTCGCGGGCTCGACGGCGTAGCGGATGAACTCATCGCCCTTGAGCGAGCCCGCCCAGCTGTCGAAAAGCTTCACCGTCTCGGCCCCGGCCTGAACTTGCATCGAAAGATACTCGATGGTGGCGTCGGTCAGCCGGTCGATCAGCGTCTCGAACAGCGCGCGGTTCTCGGCCTTCAGCGCGTGCGCGGGCCCCTGGTCGGGGGTTCCGCGCCCGGCGATCATGTAGGTGGCCACCGTCCACGGCGCGCCGGCGAACCCGATCAGCGCCGTCTCGGCGGGCAGTTCGCGCGACAGGATGCGCAGGGTCTCGTAGACCGGGGCGAGGTGATCGTGGATGTCGTCGGCGCCCTTCAGCTTTGCGAAGTCCGCCTCGGTGGTGATGGTCGACAGGCGTGGGCCCTCGCCGGTCACGAACCACAGGTCCGCGCCCAGCGCGTCGGGAATAAGCAGGATGTCGGCAAAGAGGATCGCCGCGTCGAAGCCGTAGCGGCGGATCGGCTGAAGCGTGACCTCGGCCGCCAGGTCGGACGTATAGCACAGCGACAGGAAATCGCCCGCCTCGGCGCGGGTCGCGCGGTATTCGGGCAAATAGCGCCCGGCCTGCCGCATCATCCAGATCGGCGGGATCGGAAGAGTTTCGCCCGCGAGGGCACGCAGAAGCAATTTGTCTGTCACCGGCTCACCTTAGCTCGTGTCGAACCGTGGTCCCAACTGCGGCGGCGGAAGTCAATACGGCACAGTTGTCAGGCACGGCTGACACGTCTACAGGTGGCGGCATGACGCTTGATTTGCCCACGCCCGAGGCTCCGCTTCGGATCGGAACCCGGGGATCGCCGCTGGCGCTGGCCCAGGCCCATGAAACCCGCCGCCGCCTGATGGCGGCCTTCGATCTGCCCGAAGACGCCTTCGAGATCGTGGTGATCAAGACCACGGGCGACCGCGTGCTCGACCGTCCGCTGAAGGAGATCGGCGGCAAGGGCCTCTTCACCCGCGAGATCGAGGACGACATGCTGGCCGGCCGGATCGATATCGCCGTCCATTCGATGAAGGACATGCCGGTGGCGCAGCCCGAAGGGCTGGTCCTTGACTGCTACCTTCCGCGCGAGGATGTGCGCGACGCCTTCGTGTCGCCCCATGCGGGCGGTCTGGCGGACCTTGCCCCGGGCACCCGCGTCGGCACCTCAAGCCTGCGGCGCAAGGCGCAGCTTCTCAATCGGCGTCCCGACCTCGAGGTGGTCGAGTTCCGCGGCAACGTGCAGACCCGGCTGAAGAAGCTCGACGATGGGGTGGCGGCCTGCACCTTCCTGGCCATGGCCGGGCTGAACCGTCTGGGCATGACCCATGTGGCCCGCGCCACGATCGCGCCCGAAGAGATGCTGCCGGCGGTGGCGCAGGGCGCGATCGGGATCGAGCGGCGGGCGGACGACAGCCGCGCGGCCGGTCTGCTCGAGGCGATCCACGATGGTCCGACGGGCCGCCGGCTTGCGGCGGAACGCGCCTTTCTTGCCGCGCTCGACGGCTCGTGCGAGACGCCGATCGCGGGCCTTGCGGAACTTGACGGGGGAACCCTGCGCCTGCGCGGAGAGATCCTGCGCACCGACGGCTCCGAAGCGCTGGCCGACGATCGGACCTGCGCCGTCGAGGATGGCCCGGACCTTGGCCGGGCGATGGCGGCCGAACTGCTGGGGCGCGCAGGCGAGGGGTTCTTCGCCTGGCGCTGAGTCGGCGTCAGATCGCCGAACTGTGCCCGTCGCTCGCCGCGTAGGCGTCGACGTAGCGGGCGATCATGCGGGCAAGCTCGTGCGCTTCGGGGCGGATCGTGAGTCCGTCGGCGCTGTGTCCAAGCATGCCGGGAAAGGCCGCCTCGACGCCCTTCAGGCGTTCGGCGACCTCGCGCGGCTCGCGCCCCGTGCGCGCCGCGACCGCGGCATAGTCCACGGCGAAGGCGCACATCAGATCCTCGATGATCGCGCTGCGCAGGATGTCCTCGTCGGAAAAGACGTGGCCGCGGACGGTCGCGAGGCGCCCTGCCTGGATCGCCTCCTGGTATTTCGACGTGGCCGCGGCGTTCTGGGCGTAGCCCCCGGGGAAGCGCGAGATCGCCGAAGCGCCTAGGCCCAGAAGGACCGGAAACTGGTCGTCGGTATAGCCCTGGAAGTTGCGGCGCAGGCGGCCTTCGCGCGCGGCCACCTCAAGCCCGTCGCCGGGGCGCGCGAAATGGTCGATGCCGATCTCGGCATAGCCATCCCAAAGGAACAGTTCGCGCGCGGTGTCGTAAAGCCCGAGCCGTGCCTCGGGGGCGGGCAGGGCCTCGGTCGGGATCAGCGACTGACGACGCGCCATCCAGGGCACATGGGCATAGCCGTAAAGCGCCACCCGGTCGGGCGAAAGCGACAGCACCTTCTGCACGCTGTCGGCGATGCGCGCGTCGGTCTGGTGGGGCAGACCGTATAGAAGGTCGATGTTGAGACTGCGGATGCCGCGGTCGCGCAGCATGTCGACCGCCTCTTTCGTGATGTCGAAGCTTTGCGGACGGCCGATCGTCTTCTGAATCAGGTCGTCGAAATCCTGCACGCCGATGCTGGCGCGGTTCATCCCCATCTCGGCCAGCGCGTCCAGGCGGGCGGCGTCGATCTCGTTCGGGTCGATCTCGACCGAGAATTCGGCACCCTCGGCGAAGGGAATCGCCGCCGTCACCGCGCCCGCCAGATCCCGAATCATATCGGGTGCAAGGAGTGTCGGCGTCCCGCCGCCCCAGTGCAGGCGCCCCAGACTCACCCCCTGCGGCAACTTGTCCGAGACCATCCGAAGCTCGCGCTTGAGGGTCTCGAGATAGCCCGCGAGGGGCTTGGCCGAGGCCGTTCCCTGGGTCCGGCAGGCGCAGAACCAGCAGAGCCGCCGACAGAAGGGAATATGCAAATAAAGGGATATTTGACTGTCAGGGGCAATGGACATGATCCACTGTCCCATCTCGCGCGGGCCTACGGACGGCGCGAAGTGGTTGGCCGTCGGATAGCTGGTATACCGCGGTACTCTTGCGTCGAAGAGACCCAGTCGTCGGAGTTGCGTAATGCGTTCCATGATGAGACGATTGCCCAGCGAACAGGGAGGCCGCCTTGATCCTTGTCAAACTGGCGGTGTGAAGAATGAACCAGCAGATTGTAGATCTGAAGGACTGTCGCGATTGTCCGATCCGGCACCGCGCCGTCTGCGCCCGGTGCGAGCCTGACGAACTCGATCGTCTCGAGAGCATCAAGTATTACCGCAGCTTCGAAGCGGGCCAGACGATCCTGTGGTCGGGCGACAAGATGGAATTCGTGGCCTCTGTCGTCACCGGGGTCGCGACGCTGACCCAAACGATGGAGGACGGCCGCACGCAGATGGTCGGCCTTTTGCTGCCGTCGGACTTCATCGGTCGTCCGGGGCGGGAACGGGCGCCCTATGACGTGACCGCGGTGTCCGACGTGACACTGTGCTGCTTCCGCCGCCGCCCGTTCGAAGAACTGATGGTCACCACCCCGCACGTCAGCCAGCGGCTCCTGGAAATGGCGTTGGATGAACTCGACGCGGCGCGGGAATGGATGCTGCTTCTGGGCCGCAAGACCGCGCGTGAGAAGATCGCGAGCCTGATCGCGATCATTGCCCGCCGCGACGCCGAGATCCGCGATGCCCTCATGCGCGATCGCCAGTTGTCGGTCGACCTGCCGCTGACGCGCGAAGCGATGGCCGATTACCTGGGTCTGACGCTGGAAACCGTCAGCCGCCAGATCTCGGCGCTGAAGCGCGAGGGGATCATCCGGCTGGAAGGCAAGCGCAAGGTCGTCATCCCGAACCTCGACCGGCTGATCGACGAAACCGGCGACGACGCCGACGGCGGCCCGCTGGCCTGACCCTGTGGCCTGACCTCTGACCTCTGACCTCTGGCCTCCGGCGCACACGCCGGTCGGCGACCCGATCCCTAGTGGGCCATGAACACCGGCACCGCGGAGGCCTCGAGCATGTTGCGCGTCGCACCGCCCAGGATCGCCTCGCGCAGGCGCGAGTGGCCGTAGGCCCCCATCACGATCAGGTCGGCCTCGATATCGCCGGCGTGGCGGCACATCACGTCCGACACGCGCGGCATCGTCCGCGCCAATACCGAGATGTCCGCGCGCACCCCGTGCCGGGCCAGCATCTCGGCCAGAAGGCCGCCCGGGTCGCTGCGGTCGGGGCCATGCGCCGGCGGGTCGATGATGGCGATGTCCACCGCCTTCGCCCTCACAAGAAGCGGCAGCGCGGCGCGGACGGCGGCCAGCGCCTCGGCGCTTTGGTTCCAGCCGATCATGATTCGGTCGGTGGCCAGCCTGTCGCGCTGGCCAAGCGGCACGACGAGGACCGGCGCGCGCGTGCCGAACAGGGCGCTTTCCAGGATCGCCACGTCTTCCTGCCCGCGTCCCTCGCCATAGGGTTTGGGAAGAACGACGAGGTCGGCGAACTCCGCCCGGCTGGCCACGACATGGCCGAGCGTTCCAAGCTGCACCGCAAGCGCCGTTGTGTCCCAGGTGGCCGACGCGCCCTTGAGTGCGTCGCGCGCATCTTGTTCGGCGGCGTTCGCCTCGGACTGCGCCTCGTCCATGCTTTGCTGCAACGCAATCGCGTTCGCACCGGCGTAATAGGCGCCGGGCTGGATCCGGTCGATCCCAAGGCAGACCGCGCTGAGATGACCGCCCTCGGATTCGGCAAGTCCCAGGGCGGTGTCGATCACGCCGCGGTCGCGCGTCACGTCGCGCGTGAATGTGACGATGGATTTGTAGGGCATCGGACGTCTCCCTTCCTGCTGGCGGGAAGCATCGGCGATGGCCGCGGGGCTTTCCTTGATCGGCATCAACCCGGGGTGCCCATGCCATTGACATGGATCAAGGCATTTACGGCCGCCGCAGGCCACAGAACGCTCAGGTTAATCCGGACTGCGATCCTCTGAAGATCGTCTGCCGGGGCCAGAGACGAAGGGACGCAAGATGTGGAATTACCTCAAGCTCGCGCTTCTGGGTGGTGTTGCGCTTTTCGCCGCGATCGCGGCGAACTATGCCCGTGACCCCGCCTACATGGTGCATGCAATCATCGTCATGCTCGTCGCCGGCGGCTTCTTCCTTTGGGCGTTGCGCCGCACCGACGAATATGACGTGCCGTCCGATCCGGGCCTCTCCTATTTCGACGGAGTGGTCCGGGCCGGCGTCATCGCCACGGCCTTCTGGGGCGTCGTGGGGTTCCTGGTGGGAACCTTCATCGCGTTCCAGCTGGCCTTTCCGGCGCTGAATTTCGAGTGGGCGCAGGGCTATCTCAATTTCGGGCGGCTGCGGCCGCTGCACACGTCGGCGGTGATCTTCGCCTTCGGCGGCAACGCGCTTCTGTGCACCTCGTTCTACGTCGTGCAGCGGACAAGCGCGGCGCGGCTCTGGGGCGGCAACCTCGCGTGGTTCGTCTTCTGGGGCTATCAGCTGTTCATCGTTCTCGCGGCGACGGGTTACCTTCTGGGGTCGACCCAGTCGAAGGAATACGCCGAGCCCGAATGGTACATCGACCTCTGGCTCACCATCGTCTGGCTGGCCTATCTGGCGGTCTTCCTGGGCACGATCCTGAAGCGGAAGGAACCCCACATCTACGTGGCGAACTGGTTCTACCTCAGCTTCATCGTGACCATCGCGATGCTGCACGTGGTCAACAACCTGTCGATCCCGGTGTCGATCTTCGGGTCGAAATCGGTGCAGGTCTTCTCGGGCGTGCAGGACGCGATGACGCAGTGGTGGTACGGCCACAACGCGGTGGGCTTCTTCCTGACCGCGGGCTTCCTAGGCATGATGTACTACTTCGTGCCCAAGCAGGCCGAGCGGCCGGTCTTCAGCTACAAGCTGTCGATCATCCACTTCTGGGCGCTGATCTTCCTTTATATCTGGGCCGGTCCGCACCACCTGCACTATACGGCGCTGCCCGACTGGGCCTCGACGCTGGGCATGGTGTTCTCGGTCGTGCTGTGGATGCCCTCGTGGGGCGGCATGATCAACGGCCTGATGACCCTGTCGGGCGCCTGGGACAAGCTGCGCACCGACCCGGTCATCCGGATGATGGTGATCTCGATCGGCTTTTACGGCATGTCGACCTTCGAGGGTCCGATGATGTCGATCCGCGCGGTCAACAGCCTGTCGCACTACACCGACTGGACGATCGGGCACGTGCATTCCGGCGCCCTTGGCTGGAACGGCATGATCACCTTCGGCGCGCTCTACTTCCTGACGCCGCGCCTGTGGCAGCGTGAACGGCTCTACAGCCTGAGCCTTGTCAGCTGGCACTTCTGGCTCGCCACCATCGGGATCGTGCTTTACGCCGCCGCGATGTGGGTGACGGGCATCATGGAAGGCCTGATGTGGCGCGAAGTGGATGCCAACGGGTTCCTGGTCAACTCGTTCGCCGACACGGTTGCCGCGAAGTTCCCGATGTATGTGGTCCGGGCTCTGGGTGGGGTGCTTTACCTCACAGGCGCGCTGATCATGGTCTACAACCTCTGGATGACCGTGCGCAGGTCCCCGGCGAAGGCGCCGGCATCTGCCATGGCTCCGGCCGAGTGAAGGGCGCAGAGCCATGGCTATTCTTGACAAGCACAAGATCCTCGAGACGAACGCGACGCTGCTGCTGATCTTCAGCTTCCTCGTCGTCACCATCGGGGGCATCGTCGAAATCGCGCCGCTGTTCTACCTCGAGAACACGATCGAGGACGTGGAAGGCGTGCGGCCCTACAGCCCGCTCGAGATGGCGGGGCGCGAGATCTACATCCGCGAAGGCTGCTACGTCTGCCACAGCCAGATGATCCGCCCGATGCGCGACGAGGTCGAGCGCTACGGCCACTTCAGCCTGGCGGCCGAGTCGCAGTACGACCATCCCTTCCTCTGGGGGTCGAAGCGCACCGGACCCGATCTGGCGCGGGTGGGCGGCCGCTATTCGAACGAATGGCACGTCGATCACTTCACCAACCCGCAGTCGGTGGTGCCGGAATCGATCATGCCCAAGTACGGCTATCTTCTCGACCGGGTGATCGAGCCCGAGCACATCGAGGACCTGATGCGCACAAACGCCCTCGTGGGCGTGCCCTATACCGACGAGATGTTCGAGAACGCCCGGGCCGATTTCATGGCCCAGGCCGACCCGGACAGCGACTGGGACGGGGTCGTGGCGCGCTATCCCAAGGCGGTCGTCGCCAACTTCGACGGCCAGCCCGGCGTGACCGAGATGGATGCGCTGATCGCCTACATGCAGATGCTCGGCACGCTGGTCGATTTCTCGACCTTCACGCCGGACGCAAGCCGGTAAGGAAGGAGGAGCCCATGGATACCTATTCGCTCCTGCGCGAAATCGCCGACAGCTGGGTGCTTCTGGCGCTGTTCGGCTTCTTCGGCGCGGCCGTCCTCTGGGCGCTGCGACCGGGAAGCCGGGCGGTTCACCGCGACAGCGCCGACATCCCCTTCCGGCACGAAGACAAACCGGCCCCGGACACGAAGGCCGACGCGACCCAGAAGGAGGCGCGGACATGAGCACGGACAAGAAAGACAAGGTCAACGAAGAAGGCTTTGGCACCACGGGCCATTCCTGGGACGGCATCGAGGAATGGAACAACCCTCTGCCGCGCTGGTGGGTCTGGACCTTCTATGTGACGATCATCTGGGCGATCATCTATACGATCCTCTACCCGGCGTGGCCGCTCGTAAGCCAGGCGACACCGGGCCTCCTCGGCTTTTCGACCCGGGCACAGGTCCAGCAGGATCTGGATCGCTGGGCCGAAACGCACGCGTCGCTCAACGCCGAGATCGAGGGGATCGAGCTTGTCGCGCTTCCCGACAACCCCGACCTGCACGGTTTCGCGGTCAACAAGGGCGCCGCGGTCTTCCGCGCCAACTGTTCGCAATGCCATGGCTCGGGCGCGGCCGGCGTCCAGGCGTCGGGCTATCCCAGCCTTCTGGACGACGACTGGCTCTGGGGCGGCACGATCGAGGATATCGCCTATACCGTGCGCCACGGAATCCGGAACGAGACCGACATCGATGCGCGCTGGTCGCAGATGCCGGCCTTCGGCGAGATCCTGACACCGGAAGAGATCGGGCAGGTCGTCAACCACGTCCTTGCGATCTCGGGGCAGGAGCATGACGCGGCCCTGGCCTCGGCCGGGTCGCAGGTGTTTGTCGATCAGTGCTCGGCCTGTCACATGGAGGACGGCACCGGCGACCGCACGCTTGGCGCGCCGAACCTGACCGACGCGATCTGGCTTTACGGCGGCACTCCCGACAAGCTGGTCGAGACTGTGACATACAGTCACTTCGGCGTCATGCCCGCCTGGGGCGAACGCCTGACCGAAGCCGAGGTGCGCGCGGTCGCCGCCTTCGTCCATCAGCTGGGCGGCGGCGAATAGTCAAAGGTTTCAGGCGGCTAGCCCGCCTGGAAGACGGCACGATCCTGGATCCTGTTCGCGCGTTTCCCCAGGACCGATGCCAACGACGGCGGTGCCTTCGGGCACCGCCGTTTTCCTTTGACACAGGTCAAGGAGTTGGACCGGCCCGCATGAAAGAAGAGACTTGCGCGAACAGACCTGACGGAGACCTCCCATGAGTTCGACCGAGCCGCAGTCGCTTTACGCTGCGCGCGAACCAGTTTTTCCCCGCCGCGTGAAGGGCAAGTTCCGCACGCTGAAGTGGTGGATCATGATCGTGACCCTGGGCATCTATTACCTGACGCCCTGGATCCGCTGGGACCGTGGGCCCGAACTTCCCGATCAGGCAGTTCTGATCGACCTTGCCGGTCGCCGCTTCTATTTCTTCTGGATCGAGATCTGGCCGCATGAGTTCTACTTCATCGCGGGCCTGCTGATCATGGCGGGGCTGGGGCTTTTCCTGTTCACCTCGGCGCTGGGCCGTGTGTGGTGCGGCTATGCCTGCCCGCAGACGGTCTGGACCGATCTCTTCATCCTGGTCGAGCGCTGGATCGAGGGCGACCGCAACGCGCGCGTGAAACTCTGGAATGCCAAGTGGGACGCGCGAAAGGTCCGGCTGCGGCTGACCAAGTACCTCTCGTGGGCGGTCATCGGCCTGGCCACGGGCGGGGCCTGGGTTTTCTACTTCGCCGACGCGCCGACGCTGTTTCGGGACCTCATCACCGGCACCGCGCATCCCGTCGCCTACACGACGATGGCGATCCTGACCGCGACGACGATCCTGTTCGGCGGCATCGCGCGTGAACAGGTCTGCATCTACATGTGCCCCTGGCCGCGCATCCAGGCCGCGATGATGGACGAGGACACGATCACCGTGGCCTATCGCGACTGGCGAGGCGAACCGCGCGGCAAGCATCGCAAGGCCGAGGGCGCCGAGACGCTGGGCGACTGTATCGACTGCAACGCCTGCGTGAACGTCTGCCCGATGGGCATCGACATCCGCGACGGTCAGCAGCTTGCCTGCATCACCTGCGCGCTCTGCATCGACGCCTGCGACGACGTGATGGCCAAGATCGGCAAGCCGCGCGGCTTGGTCGACTACATCGCCCTGACCGACGAGACGCGCGAGCGCGCGGGCCAGGCGCCCAAGCCGATCTGGAAGCATATCCTGCGCCCGCGCACGATCCTTTACACCGCGCTCTGGTCGCTGGTGGGTTTCGGCCTTGTCTTCGCGCTGTTCATCCGCTCGGACATCTCGGCCACCGTCGCGCCGATCCGCAATCCGGTCTATGTGACGATGTCGGACGGCTCGATCCGCAACACCTATGACGTGCGCCTGCGCAACTCGCTGGGTGAAGAGCGCCCGTTCAGGTTGACCGTGACGGGCGAGGACTCGCTGCTTGTGGAACTCGAAGGGGCGACCGACAACGTGGTTTATGTCCCCGCGAACGAGACGCTTCTCCAGCGGGTCTACGTCATCGCGCCGACGGGATCTGTGCCGGCGACAAGCGGCCGGACCGAGATCCGCTTCTGGATCGAGGACATCGTGAGCGGCGAACGGGTGTCGAAGGACACCGTCTTCAATGGAAAGGTTCAGTGATGGCAATTCGTGAGATCACCGGTCGGCACGTCCTGATCGGCACAGTTTCGGCCTTTTCGGTCATCATCGCGGTCAATGTGGTGATGGCCTGGCAGGCGGTCTCGACCTTCCCGGGGCTTGAGGTGAAGAACTCTTACGTCGCAAGCCAGTCCTTCGACGCTGACCGCCGCGCGCAGGAAGCCTTGGGCTGGAGCACCGCCGCCAGCGTCGGCGGCGGCGAGGTGCGCCTGTCCATCCGCGACGCGGACGGGCGGCCTGTGAAGCTTGCCGCGCTCGAGGCGACGGTGGGGCGGGCGACCCAACGCAAGGACGACCAGACGCCGGACTTCCGCTATCTGGGCGGCGACTACGTCGCGGACGTGGTCCTTGGGCCCGGCAAGTGGGAACTCCGCTACGTCGCCACCGCGCCGGACGGAACGCCGTTCCGGCAGCGGCTTGATCTTTACGTGAGGTAGCCATGGCGCTTGCCGAAACACCGCATCCTGCGGCCTGTCCGGCCTGTGTGGCGCTGCCCGACGCGGCCGACATCCGCGACCGGGCGTCTGCGCTGGCCGGGACCGCGACGATCCAGCTGTCGCTGCCGACGATCCACTGTGCCGGTTGCATTTCGGGGGTGGAGCGCGCGCTGAACGGCGTGCCGGGGGTGACATCGGCGCGGGTCAACCTGACGCTCCGGCGCGCAAGCGTCGAGGCCGGGCCCGGGGTGACGCCCGACGCGCTGATCGCGCGGCTTGATCTGGCGGGATATGAGGCCCACGAACTTGACGCGACCGCGCTTGCGGCCACCGCCACCGACCGGGCCGGTCGCGACCTTGCCATGCGTCTGGCCGTGGCTTTCTTCGCCAACATGAACGTGATGCTTCTGTCGGTCGCGGTCTGGTCGGGCGCCGAAGGCGTGACACGCGACATGTTCCACTGGATCTCGGCGATGATCGCGATTCCGGCGGTGATCTTCTCGGGCACGCCGTTCTTCCGCAGCGCCTATGGCGCGCTGCGCGGGCGGCGGCTCAACATGGACGTGCCGATCTCGCTTGGTCTCATCCTCGCACTGGCTCTGTCGCTGTGGGAGACCTCGCTTTCCGGCCACCACGCGTATTTCGACGCGGCGCTGTCGCTGTCGTTCTTCCTGCTGCTTGGCCGCTATCTTGACCACCGCACTCGCGCCTCGGCGCGCTCGGCGGCCGAGGAACTGGCGGCCCTCGAGGTGCCGAAGGCGCTGCGTGTCGAGGGTGGGGCCGAGACCGAAGTCTATGCCGCCGATCTGCATGCAGGCGATGTGGTCCGCGTCCGCCCGGGCGGACGCATCCCCGTCGACGGCGTGGTGATCGACGGCGAAAGCGAGGTAGACCGCTCGCTGATGACGGGTGAAAGCCTGCCGGCCTTCGCCGGTCGCGACACGGTCGTCAGCGCGGGCGAGGTCAACCTGACCGGCCCGCTTCTGGTGCGCGTCACCGCGGCGGGCAAGGACACCTCGCTGCACCGGATCGCCGATCTGGTGGCGGTGGCCGAAAGCGGGCGGGCGAACTATTCCTCGATCGCCGACCGGTTCGCGCGTGGCTATGCGCCGGTCGTGCACATCCTGTCGCTCACGGCATTCGCCATGTGGATGTGGATTTCGGGCGGGGATCTGCGGCTGTCGCTCAACGTCGCTGTGGCGACGCTGATCATCACCTGCCCCTGCGCGCTGGGCCTTGCGGTTCCGGCGGTGACAACGGCGGCCTCGGGGCGTCTTTTCCGCAAGGGCCTTCTGATCAAGGACGGCACCGCGCTTGAACGGTTGGCCGATGTCGACACGGTGGTCTTCGACAAGACCGGGACGCTGACGATGGGCGCCCCCGTGCCCGAGGATCTGGGAACTGTGTCCCGGCGCGACCTCGAAGTTGTTCTGGCACTGGCCGAAGCCTCGTCCCATCCCTTGGCGCAGGCGCTGGCGCAGGCCACGCGGGCCGCGGGCCTCCGCCCGGCGCGCGCGGAAGGCCTGCGCGAGGTGCCGGGCCATGGCATCGAGGCGACAGTGCGGGGCGAACGCGCGCGGCTGGGCCGGGCATCGTGGCTAGGCGCGGAAAGCAGCGGACGCACCGCGACCTGGCTGCGCCTGGGAGAGGCGCAGCCCGTCGAGTTCGTCTTCACCGACCGCCTGCGCCCCGGCGCGGCCGAGGCGGTGGCCGGGCTCAGGGCGCAGGGAAAGCGGATCCTTCTTGTCTCGGGCGATGCCACGCCGGCCGTGCGCGCCTTCGCCGCGCGGATCGGCATCGACGAGGTTCTGGCCGAGGCCCTGCCCGCCGAAAAGGCGGCGCGCATCGCCGAGCTGGCCGCCGAGGGCCGCAAGGTGCTGATGGTGGGCGACGGGCTGAACGACACGGCAGCGCTGGCGGGGGCGCATGTCTCGATCTCGCCGGCCTCGGCGCTCGACGCGGCACGGGTGGCGTCCGACATCGTGCTTCTGGGCAACGATCTGGCCCCGGTGGCCGACGCCGCCGAAACCGCGATCCGGGCCAAGCAGCGCATTCGCGAGAACTTCGCGATCTCGGGGCTTTACAACCTCGTCGCCGTGCCGGTGGCGCTTCTGGGCCTGGCCACGCCGCTGATTGCGGCGCTGGCGATGTCCCTGTCGTCCATCACCGTCTCGCTCAACGCGCTTCGGGTGCGGTGATGGAGGTTCTCGTCTATCTCATCCCGATTTCGCTTTTCCTAGGCGGCCTGGGGCTGGTCGCCTTCTTCTGGACGATGAAGGCCCGGCAATACGACGACCCCGAAGGCGATCGCCACCGCATCCTGAGCGACGAATTCGACGACAAGCCGAAGCGCTAGCAATCCCGACCGGTCAAGCCGTGCCGGTCAGTCGCGGTCAGTCGGTCAGGGCCAGAAGCTGAAGCACCGACGGCCCGACATCCTCGACGATCAGCGCCACGCCCTCGGCGTTCGGGTGAATGCCGTCGGGCTGCATGTAGCGCTCGAACGCGGTCGCAAGATCGGCCTCGGCTGTCAGCGCCCGCAGGAAGTTCGGATGCAGAAGCGCGCCGTAGTCGGCGGCAAGGTCGGCGTAGGCCGCGTCGAAGGCGGCCTTGTAGTCCGGGCCATAGTTCGACGGCGCCGCCATTGCGATCAGCAGGACCGGCAGCCCGCGCCGCTGCGCCGCCTGCAGGATGCCGGCAAGGTTCGCCTTCGCCTCGGCCGGATCAAGCCCGCGCAGCATGTCGTTGCCGCCAAGCGTCACGATGAGCGCGCCCACGTCCGGGGTCAGCGTCCAGTCGATGCGCGCAAGCCCCCCGGCCGTCGTGTCGCCCGAGACCCCGGCGTTGATCAGCGCCGCCTCGGCGCCCTGCGCGTCGAGCCAGCGCTGAAGCTGCGGCACGAAGCCCTGGTCGGGTGGCAGGCCGTACCCCTGGGTCAGGCTGTCGCCCAGCGCCGCCACGGTGACCGGCTCGGCTTGAACCGCACCGCCCGCGATCAGAAGCGCAAGCGCAAGGTTGCGGGTTGCGCGCATCGCCCCATATCCACAACGGACGCCCCGACGAAGGACCCCCGGAATGCCAGACCCGATCCTGTCGCTGAACGACGCCCGGCTTTCGCTGATGGGCAACGCGGGACGCGTGGACATCCTGCGCGGCATCACGCTTGACGTCGCGCGGGGCGAGACGCTGGGGCTGGTCGGTCCGTCGGGGTCGGGCAAGTCGTCGCTCCTCATGCTCATGGGCGGGCTCGAACGCGCCACCGGCGGCACGGTCATGGCGCTGGGCCAGGACCTGACGCGGATGAACGAAGACGCGCTGGCCCGCTTTCGCCGCGAACATATGGGCGTGGTTTTCCAATCCTTCCACCTGATTCCCACGATGACCGCGCTGGAAAACGTGGCGACGCCGCTGGAACTGGCCGGCGCGCCGGACGCCTTCGACCGTGCCGAGGCGGAACTGCGCGCCGTCGGACTTGGCAGCCGCCTGACGCATTACCCCGCGCAGATGTCGGGGGGCGAGCAGCAGCGCGTGGCGCTGGCCCGTGCCGCGGCGCCGCGGCCCGACATCCTTCTGGCGGACGAACCGACCGGCAACCTTGACGGGGTGACGGGCGAGGCGATCATGGAGCTTCTCTTCGGCCTGCGCGACCGGCACGGGGCGACGCTGGTCCTTGTCACCCACGCGCCCGAGCTTGCGGCGCGCTGCGACCGGATCGTGCGGCTGCGCGACGGCCGCATCGACGACGGTGAACCCGCGCGGGCCGCCGCCGAATGAGACTGCCTGTCCCGCTTCGGATCGCGGCGCGCGAATTGCGCGGTGGCCTTCGGGGCTTTCGCGTCTTCCTGGCCTGCCTTGCCCTAGGCGTGGCGGCCATCGCCGCCGTGGGCAGCGTGCGCGAAAGCATCTCGGCCGGACTCGAGCGCGAGGGCGCCTCGATCCTTGGCGGCGACGCTTCGATCACGCTGACCTACCGCTTTGCCGAAGACGCCGAGCGCGCCTGGCTTGACGCCAACGCCGGCGCGGTATCCGAGATCGTCGATTTCCGATCGATGGCCGTCGTCCCGCGCGGCGACGAGGCCGAACGCGGGCTCACGCAGGTCAAGGGCGTCGACGCGGCCTATCCGCTTTACGGCGCACTGGTCCTCGACCCGCCGATGACCGCGGCCGAAGCCTTTGCGGGGCAGGGCGGCCTGCCCGGTGCCGCGATGGACCCGGTGCTGATCGCGCGGCTTGGGCTTGAGGTCGGGCAGGTCTTTCGCCTGGGCACGCAGGACTTCGTGCTGATGGCCGCGATCGCGCGCGAACCGGACGCGGCCGAAGGCGGCTTCGGCCTTGGCCCGCGGACCATGGTGCTGACCGCCGATCTGGAGGCCTCGGGCCTCTTGCAGCCGGGTACCCTGTTCGACAGCCAGTATCGCATGCGCCTTGCGCCCCAGACCGACCTCGACGCCTTCCGCGCCCGCGCCGAAGACGCCTTCGGCCCCGGCATCCGCTGGCGCGACCGGCGCAATGGCGCCCCCGGCGTGGCCGAGTTCGTCGACCGGCTGGGGGCCTTCCTGGTGCTTGTCGGGCTGGCCGGTCTGGCGGTTGGCGGGGTCGGCGTGTCGGCGGCGGTGCGCGCATACCTCGAGGAAAAGACGCCGGTGATCGCCACGCTCAAGACGCTTGGCGCCGAATCGCGCACGATCTTCCTGACCTATTTCGCGCAAATCGGGGTGCTGACGCTTCTGGGCATCGCGATCGGGCTTGCCCTGGGCGCGGTCCTTCCACTGGCGCTCGCCCCGCTGATCGAGGCGCGCCTGCCGGTGCCGGCGGACTTCGGCGTCCACCTGCGCCCCCTGCTCGAGGCGGCGGTTTACGGGCTTCTCGCCGCGCTTCTCTTCACGCTCTGGCCGCTGGCGCGCACCGAAGAGGTGCGGGCAGCGGCGCTTTTTCGCGACATCGCGGCCCCCACGCGCACGCTGCCGCGGCCTGTGTGGCTTCTGACCATGGCTGCGATCTTCGCGGCGCTCGTAGGTCTTGCAGTGGTGTTCACCGGGCTCATGCGACTGACGCTCTGGTCTGCGGCAGGGTTGGTGGGGGCCTTCCTTCTTCTGGTGCTGGCGGCGCGGGCCGTGCGCTGGCTAGCCGCGCGCGCGGCGCGGTCGCGGGCGCTCAGGGGCCGGACGGTGCCGCGGCTCGCGCTGGGCGCGGTCGGCGGCCCCGGGGGCGAGGCGCTGTCGGTGGTGCTGTCGCTGGGCCTTGGGCTGACGGTGCTGGCGGCTGTGGGTCAGATCGACTGGAACCTGCGCGCCGCGATCGAGCGCGACCTGCCGGAGGTGGCGCCGTCGTTCTTCGTCGTGGACATCCAGAACGATCAGATGGATGCGTTCCGCGCCCAGCTCGGTGCCAATCCCGCGGTCAGCAGGGTGGAAAGCGCGCCGATGCTGCGCGGGGTGATCACCGGGATCAACGGCCGCCCGGCGGCCGAGGTCGCCGGCGATCACTGGGTGCTCGAGGGCGACCGGGGCGTGACCTATTCGGCGACGCCGCCCGAAGGCACGGTGATCACCGAAGGCGCGTGGTGGGCGCCCGACCACGCCGGCCCGCCCGAAATCAGCTTCGCCGCCGAGGAAGGCGCCGAGATGGGGCTCAAGCTGGGCGACATGCTGACGATCAACGTCCTGGGGCGCGACATCGAAGGCCGGATCACCAGCTTCCGCGAGGTCGATTTCTCGTCCGCCGGGATCGGCTTCGTCCTGTCGATGAGCCCCAATGGCCTTGCCGGCGCGCCGCATACCCATATCGCCACGATCTATGCCGATCTCGCCGCCGAACCCGCGCTTCTGCGGGATCTTTCGAACGCCTTCCCCAACATCACGGTGATCCGCGTGCGCGACGCGATCGACCGCGTGTCCGAGGTTCTGGCCGGCATCGCCGCGGCGGTGACCTATGGCGCGCTTGCGACGCTGATCACCGGGGGCATCGTGCTGATCGGTGCGGCCGCGGCCGGCGAACGGGCGCGGACCTACGAGGCGGCGGTGCTCAAGACCATCGGCGCGACGCGGCCCGCGATCCTTGCGAATTTCGCGCTGCGCTCGGCCATCCTTGGCGCGGCGGCGGGGGCGGTCGCCATCCTGGCCGGCGGGCTTGCCGGCTGGGCCGTCACGACCTTCGTGATGGACACCGATTTCCGCTTCGAACCGGCGTCGGCCATCGTCATCGTCTGTGCCGGGGTCGCAGCCACGATGCTTGCCGGCCTTGCCTTCGCCTGGCGCCCCTTGGCGCGCCGTCCCGCAGGGGTCCTGCGGGCGCGGGAATAGGGGCGAGTTGCCCCTTGACGCCATGGGCGGCGGCGAATAAGTGCTGGCCCGCTTGTGGCGGAGTAGCTCAGTTGGTTAGAGCAGCGGAATCATAATCCGCGTGTCGGGGGTTCAAGTCCCTCCTCCGCTACCATTTCCAACCACGAAATCCCTGATTGGCATGCTTCATTGGCTGCCGGGCCCGATGCGGGTCGGCAACGGCCCCACGTTCGCCGGGCGGCTGTTTGACCGATGGGCCGACCCGAAAAAATGTCGGGCGCGCCCTCTCTGGCCCCGCTTTGCTGCGTTTCCTGTCCCGTAGGTCGGGCAGGTCTGCTTTGTGCCGTTGATCGGGGTCAATGAGAGCCCACGTCAGTGCCTCCAGGACGGGCACGTCGAGGAGCGCGTCCTGCGTGGTCACGGAGGGCGGCAGGGTGCCGGATAGGGGCTATACGGACATGCGTTGCGGCAGTAGCTTTCGGCATCAAGCCCACCACCGGAGAGACACCATGAAGACACTGGCACCTCTGGCCGCAGCGGGACTTCTTGTCTCCACCGTGGGGGCTTGGGCCGATGGACTGCCAAGCACCGATCAGATCACGTCGATCGCAGAAGAAGCGTTCGTGTACGGCTTCCCGATGGTGATGGCCTACGGCATCATGTACGAATACGCCATCGACGAGGGAGGCAAGCAGTACAAGGGCGCCTTCAACCAGCTGATCAGCGAGCCCCGCGTTTACACGCCCGCCGATACGGCCGTCGTGACGCCGAACAGCGATACACCCTATTCCTTCATCTGGATGGACCTGCGCGCAGAGCCCATCGTGCTTTGCGTGCCCGAGATCGAAAAGGATCGCTACTACTCTGTCCAGCTCGTGTCCCAATACACCTTCAATTTCGACTATATCGGAAGCCGCGCGACCGGCAATGGCGCGGGCTGCTTTGCCATTGCCGGACCCCAGTGGACGGGCGACACACCGGCCGGCGTCGAAAAGGTGTTTACCTCCGAGACCGAATTCGCCTTCGCCATCTACAGAACCCAGCTCAAGGGTGCCGATGACCTGGACAACGTGAAGGCGATCCAGGCCAAGTACGAGGCGAAGCCGCTGTCGGCATTTCTCGACCAAACGGCCCCCGCCGCGGCGCCGTCGGTCGATTGGCCGAAGATCGATCAGAAGGCGGCCGCCGCAGACCCCTTCAGCTATCTCGCGTTCCTTCTCCAGTTTGCCCCGGCAACCGGGCCTGCTTCGGTCGAGACGTCCCTGAGGGAGAAGTTCGCCTCGATCGGGATCGAGGCGGGTCAAACCTTTTCGACGGACGGATGGACCGACGACGAAAAGACGGCCCTCGAGGCCGGGATCAAGGCAGGACTCGCCAAGATCCAGGACAAGGCGAAGACCCTGGGCAACTCGGTGAACGGATGGCAGGTCAGCGAAGGGGCATTCGGCTCCCGCGATATGCTGAAGGACGACTACCTGCTTCGGGCGGCTGCAGCGCAAGCGGGCATCTTCGGCAACGACTCGGCCGAGGCGCTCTATCCGATGACCCGTTGGGATGCGTCCGGCACCACGCTGGTGGGCTCGAACTCGTACACGCTGACCTTCCCGGCCGACGGCCTTCCCCCGGTCAATGCCTTCTGGTCGGTGACGATGTACGACGGCAAGACCCAACTTCTGGTGGAGAATTCGATCGACCGATACCTGATCAATTCGCCGATGCTGCCCGACCTTCAGAAGAACGACGATGGGTCGCTGACGATATACATCCAGCACGAGGAACCTTCGGACGCAAAGGCAAAGGCCAACTGGCTGCCGGCGCCGTCCGACGAGATCTACATGGCCATGCGGCTTTACTGGCCCGACAAGTCCGCCCTGGACGGAACCTGGAAACCCCCTGCCGTACAGAAGGTCAATTGACGCGAAGTGCGGTTCAACGATGGTCTGTCGACCTGCTCAATGAAAGGAAAGACACATGTCGCGCACTCTGGCATTCGCCTGCGCAGCCGCCCTTGCGGTCAGTCCGCTGCACGTTGCGCTGGCCCAGGACGGTCAGGAAGCCGCCGTGATGAAAGTCATCGAGAACGTCTTCCCGGGCTATAGCGATCCTGGCTACGCCGATTGCATTCTGCAGAACGCAAACGAGTCCCAGACCGAGCAGATCGTCAAGGCTGGGGACTCGGGCAGCTTCCGCGCGGCGGAAGAGCCCCTCAAGGAAGTCGCCGAGAAGAACACCACCCAGTCTTGCATCATCGCCGCGGGACTGCCGAGGTTTCCCTTCTAGGACAGCGCTCGGCCGTTCGTCCGCTTCGGCAGGTCCAAGCCTTCGGTGCCGGGCGACATCGGGCGCTTGTCCGTGGTCGTGTGGCGTCGCCCGCCGCTGCGGGCGGCGCGACGCATACCCTCGTTGGCCCCTCTCTGCCCGGCGCAAGGGGTGGCTAGACGAACGTCTCGCTCAGAATTTCCACCTCGCGCCGACAAGAACGGACCGGATATCCCTGTAGGGCCCGTCCGACGGGTCCGAGAAGGCGTAGTCGCGATAGGCGACATAGGCCTCGAGACCAAGGTCGTCGAAGCCCTGAACCGCCATCAGCCCGCGCGCCGTGGACGCGGTTCCCGACGTCTCGAAATCCTGACCGTCATAATATTCGGCGGCGATCGCGGTGAACCCCGTGCGCAAGGGATCCCCCGTCCAGCCGATCTTGACGTATCCATAGCGCGCGCCACCAGATCGTCCGCCGCTGGCAAGGCTAAGGTTCATGCCTGTCGGTTTGTGCAGGACGGCGACCGAGCCGACATAACTTCCGTCCCCCATGCCGGCCTCGTCCTGCTGGCGGGCAAATCCGAGGCTGGCGTTGACGTCGGTCTCCGAGAAGGATCCGGCATAGTTGACCGCGGCGTCGTAATTGGTCTGGGTTCCGGACTCCGAGCGTTTGTTGCCGCCATAGGCCGCGGCAAGGCTGAACCCGTTTCGCACCCGGCTGTTGTACAGCACGCGGATGCGCCTGTTCGCGTTGAACGAATCGAAGACGTCACCGATCTGAACTTCGGAAAGGCTTCCATCGGCGCGCCGGAACGAGAAGCCCCCCGCCGAATCCCGGATCGCGACGCCACCGGCCACGCGGGTCTTCGACGCGTCGTTGCTGGCGGCGTCGTTGGTCGCCATGTCCCCCTGGCCAAGCGCCAGGATTCCGTAATCGCCGGACAGCCGCACCTCGAAATACCTGACGTAGGTGTCTCCCCAGAAGCCGTAGGACAGGTCGGACGTCTGGCTGCTCTGGCTGGTCTTCGGAAGGCCAAGCCCGAATTCGGCCCGCAGGCGCACTGTCGAGGCCGCAAGCGGGATATCCGACAGAAGGCCGATGCGCGACTGCGAGTTCGCGTTGTCCAGAATCGCGTCATAGCCCGCGACCCCATCGTCGACGGACTGAAAGGTCGGGGCGATCTGTCCGTAGACGGTGACCTTTCCGCCCAGGGTGGCGATCGTGAAGAGCCCTTTGAAAAGATCCGCTCCGGCCTGAAGGACGGGGAATTCGGGCGTACTGGCGACGGCCGGTTCGTCTTCGGGGATGATCGTCGCGTCGAACGCCTCGGCGCGCGCGGAACCGGCGACCGCAACCGCAAGGGCCAGAGCCATCCGGCCCGCCGCGCAGGGCGTGTGCCGTGGCGAGGAGTGGTTTGGATGTCTCAATTCAAGGACCAGACCCTCTTCGTGTGTCGGGAACCCCGGGCCAGGTGCGGCGTTCTGGCTGCGGGCGACCCCGACACCTCACAGTCACGACGGATCGTCGGGAACGCAAGTCCGGCAACGCGCGCTGATGGCCGCCATGCGCAAAAGACTCCGCCACACCCCCCTGCAAGGCGGATGGTGGCGTGGTGCGTTGAGGCCTTCGCGGCACTTACGCGCATGCCAGTTCTGGCCGTGGTCTGACCGCCCTTCGGGGCCCGCGTCGAGGCATCCGGCGGCGGCCTGGCCAGGGCGCAGTTACGCCCCGAGGTGCAGGACCGTCCGCGGGCAACCCAACCAACCGTCCTTCGCGACGCGAACGCTCTTCGGGCGACCGGCGCTGCCAGGGCCACTTGAGGTCAAAGGTTGGTTGCCGTGGGCGCACCCCGGGTCGTCCATGAAATTGCGATCCCCGCATCGCGTCCGCGTGGAAAACGGCCTTGCCGCTTTTCTTCCGCCATCAGCGCGTGCCCTTCTGTCGTGACGCGGACGCCTCAACACGGGGGCCGGACCCGGCCAGATGGATCGCAAGGCACAGAAGCATCAGCGCCATCGACAGAAGGAACGGCGCGCCGGGAAACCACACGGGACCGTCGGGCGCGGTAAAGGCGGCGAAGACCTGCGTCATCAGCAGGGGCGAAAAGACCATCGACAGCGCGTTGACCGACGCCAGCACCCCCTGAAGCTCGCCCTGCGCGTTGTCGGGCACGGCGCGCGACATGATCCCCTGAAGCGCGGGCGTGACGACCGCGCCAAGCGCGCTGATCGGCGTCAGGATCAACGCTGCGGTGCCGTTGGTGAGAAAGGCGAAGACCCCGAAGACGACGGTGTAGAACGCAAGCCCGTAAAGCACCGTCCCCCGGTCGCCGAACGCGCGCAGGATCACCCGGATCAGCCCGCCCTGCACCCCGGCAAGCGCGATGCCGAACCCGGCAAGCGACAGGCCCACCATAGCGGGATCCCAGCCGAAGCTTGCCCGGGTGTAGAACGCCCAGACCGAGGGATAGACCCAGAAGGCGATCGAGTAAACGAAGAAGATCAGAAGCGGGCGGCGCACTTCGGTCAGGGCGTTCAGGGCAAGAAGCGCGCCCAGCGGATTGGCGCGGCGCCACTGAAAGGCGCGCCGGTTTTCGGGCTTCAGCGTCTCGGGCAGCACGAAGAAGCCGAAGACCATGTTCGCAGCGGCAAGCCCGGCCGCGGCATAGAAGGGCGCACGGGTGCCGAACCCGGCCAGAAGCCCGCCCAGAAGCGGCCCGATCACAAAGCCGATGCCGAAGGCCGCGCCGACGAGGCCGAAGCGGGCGGCCTTCTGCTCGGGGCGCGAGATGTCGGCCACATAGGCTGCGGCGACCGATTGCGTGGCCGCGGTGATTCCGCCCATGACGCGGCCGGCAAGCAGCAGCCAGATCGTGCCGGCGACCGCCATGATCAGGTAGTCGAGGGCCAGAAAGCCAAGCGAGACAAGCAGCACCGGACGCCGCCCGATCCGGTCCGACAGGCTGCCCAGCGCGGGACCGAAGAGGAACTGCATGACCGCGAAGCTCGTGGTGAGGAGCCCGCCCCAGATCGCCGCCTCGGACAGCGTTCCGCCACCCACCTCGCGGATCAGGTCGGGCATCACCGGGATGATCAGCCCGATCCCCATCGAATCGATCATCACGGTCAGCAGGATGAAGACCAGCGGCAATCGGGCGTGTCCCGCCGGGGCGGGAAGGGGGGTGTCGGGCGCGGCCATGGGCCGAGCATTAGGATGCTTCTGCGCGCCGGGCGAGGGGTTTCTTCGGCGTGCGCGTCAGCGTCCGGGTGCGCCGGGTCAGACGTGGCCGATGTCGCGCAGGAACCCGGTCAGAGCCGCCGCGTAGGCTTCGGGCTTCTCGACGCAGGGAAGGTGGCCCGCCCCGCGGATCAGCTGGAAGCGCGAGCCCTTCACCAGCGCCGCGGTTTCGCGCACCAGATCGGCGGGCGTCGATCCGTCGTGATCGCCCGCGATGGCCAGCGTGGGCAACGACAGGCTTGCCGTCGTGGTGTAGAAATCCGTCCCCGAGATCGCCGCCGCGCAGCCGGCATAGCCGTCTTCGGGCTGACGGGTCAGCATGTTGCGCCAGAGCTGCACCTGGGGCGTGGCCCGGAAGGCGGGCGTGAACCAGCGCTCCATCGTGGCATCGGCCAATGCCTCGATCCCGCCGGCGCGAACCGTGTCGATGCGTGCCGCCCAGGTCTCGGCGGTGCCGATCTTGGCGGCGGTGTTCGACAGGACCATGGCGCGGACCTGATCGAGGCGCTTGACGGCCAGGCCCTGCGCGACCATGCCGCCGATCGACAGGCCCACGAAGACGCAGTCGCGCACGCCCAGATGATCAAGCAGGCGTGCGGCGTCCCCGACGAGGGCGCCCATCGAATAGGGCGCGGCCGGACAGGACGACAGACCGTGCCCGCGCATGTCATAGCGCAGAAGGCGCAGGCCCTGCGGCAGAAGCGGCACGAGGGCGTCCCACAGGCGAAGATCGGTGCCAAGCGCATTTGCAAAGACCACCGGCGCACCTTCGGGGTCGCCGTCCTCGCGCCAGTGCAGCGCCACCTCGCCCAGCTCTGCGATCCGCATTTTCCTGTTCCTTTCGTCCGATAGTTGGCAAGGTGTCGGCGAGAGCGTCCGAGGTCAACCGCGACAGGTGTCCATCCCGGGCGCCGAGGGGGTGAGTCCCCGGGCGGTGCAAACCGGGAGGCGTGACGTGATCGGCAAGCGGGTCCTTTGGGCGCTGGCGCTGGTATGGTCGGCGGGGTCCGGCTTGGCCGAAACCCCGGCGCACGTCGGCAGCGCGGCCTGCGCGGCCTGTCATGTCGACGAGGCCGCGGCCTGGACCGGGTCGTATCACGATCTGGCCTGGACCGAACCCGGCGAGGCCGTGCTTGGCGATTTCGGCGATGCCGAGTTCGCCCATGACGGCACGCTGACCCGGTTCACCGAGGAGGGCGGGCGCTATCGCATCCGCGTGACCGAGAAGGACGGCGTGACGACCGACTACGAGGTGCATTCGGTCGCGGGGATCGCGCCGCTTCAGCAGTATCTCATCGACGTGGGCGACGGCGCGCTTCAGTCCTTCGACGTTGTCTGGGACGTGGACGAGAGGCGGTGGTATCACCTCTACCCCGATCAGGACCTGCCGCCCTCGGACGCGCTGCACTGGACCGGCCCCTACAAAAACTGGAACGCCCGCTGCGCCGAATGCCATGCGACAGCCTATGAAAAGGCCTACGATCCGCGAACCGGGGCCTATGCCTCGACCCAGGCCGAGATCGGCGTGGGCTGCGAGGCCTGTCATGGCCCGGGCGAGGCGCATGCCGCCTGGGCCACGACGCAAACCGTTGACGCGGCCCGATTTCCCGGGTTGACCGAGACGGGGCTTACCATCGGGTTCACGGCCGAAGACGCCGAGACCGAGATCCAGCAATGCGCGGGCTGCCATTCCCGGCGCGAGGCTTTCGGCGACGGCAATCCGGTGCCCGGCACGCCTTATCACGACGCCTACAGGCTGTCGCCGATCTCGCCCGGGCTCTACCATCCCGACGGCACGATCCGGGACGAGGTCTATGTCTACGGCTCGTTCCTGCAGTCGAAGATGTATGCAAACGGCGTGCGGTGCAGCGATTGCCACGACGTCCATCGCGCGAACCTGCGGGCCGAAGGCAACGCGACCTGCACGCAATGCCATTCGCCGGCGGGCAACCCGCGCTTTCCGACGCTGGCCAAGGCCGAGTACGACACGCCCGCGCACCATTTCCATCCCGAGGGCAGCGATGGTGCGCAGTGCAAGAGCTGCCACATGGTCGAGCGGGTCTATATGGGCGTGGACTGGCGGCGCGATCACAGCTTCCGCGTCCCGCGGCCCGATCTGGCGGCCGAGACCGGCGCGCCCGACGCCTGCACTGACTGCCACATGGACCAGACGCCCGAATGGGCGGCGGCCGAGATCGCCACGCGCTTTCCCGACAGCACCCATCGTGGGCCGCACTTCAGCCAGGCCCTGGCGCGGGGATGGGATGATCCGCAGGCCGCGCGCGGCGCGCTGATGGCGGTGGCGGGGGATGCCGCCCAACCCGGCATCGTGCGCGCCTCGGCGCTGACGGCGGCGGTGCCGGTGGCCGATCCCGCCCTTGCGGCGCGGGCCGCGCGCCATCTGGGCGACGACGATCCGCTTGTCCGGGCGGCGGCGGTGCCGATCCAGCGCGGGGCCGAGTTGCCCGACCGGGCGGCGCGGCTGGTGCCGCTTCTTTCCGATCCAACGGCGGCGGTGCGCATGGCGGCCGCGCGCGAGCTTCTGGGCGTGAGCCCGCAGCAGCTTCCCTCGAGCGCGGCGCGGGCGCTGGGCGCGGCCCTGGGCGAGTGGCAGCAAAGCCTTGGCAATCGCGCCGACTTCCCCGAGACGCATCTGGTGATCGGTGGCGCGGCCCTGGTGCTGCGGGATGTTCCCTCGGCTCAGCGCGCCTTCCGCGAGGCCGTGACGCTTGACCCGCAGCTTGCGCAGGCCTGGGTCATGCTGATCCGGCTCAGCGCGGCGACCGGTGACACGGCCGGGGCGCGGGCCGTGGCCGCCGAGGCGCTCGCGCGACTTCCGGACGATCCCGCGATCAGGGACCTTGCCGCTCAGGTGCAGTAGGGCTTTGCGCCCCGCGCAGGTCAGCGGCGGCGGAAGCTCATCCATTGGGCGACCTGGTACCAGTCGTCGTCCAGCCCGGCGGGCGCCGGAGGGAAGGGCGCAGCCCGTCGCACGGCCTGAAGCGCGGCGGCATCAAGCGCGGGTCGTCCCGACGACGCGGCAAGCGTCACCTCGCCCAGGTGTCCCGAGGGATAGATCACCATCCGCACCTTGACCCTCCCATCGCCATGGTTGCCGGCGGGATAGCTCTGGTGGCGCGCGATGCGTGTCTGGATCGCCGCCGACCATTCGGCCTGCAATGCTGCGCGGCGCTCGGGCGATGGCGACTGGCCGGTGCCCGCGGCCTGCCGTCCGGCGCTTTGGCCGTCGCCGCTGCCGCTGGCGCGATGGGGGGCGGCGGGTGTCGCAGGCGGCACGGGCTGCGGCGGGCTTGCGGCACGCACCGGAGAGGGGGCCGGTTGCGCGGCGGGTCTGGGCGCTGGCCGCGTGTCGGGCAGGGGCGGCAACACCTCGGGCGGCACGGAAGCGACAGCGGGCGGGGGCGGCGCGGCGGGCCTTTCCGGTGCGGTGGGCGCTTCCGGTGCGGCGGCGCTTGCCATCGGGGCGGGAAGGGCAGGGGCTGTACGGGCCGGGTCCCGGTCGGCGGCGGTGGGCGGCAGCTTGGGGGCGGCCGGGGCGGGGGTTTCGACCGCCGGTGCCGTCGCCTCTGTCAGCGCCTCGGGGGGCCGATCCCATTCGGCCACAAGCGCCGCCAGCGCGGTGTCGGCGGCCTCGACCGTCACGGCCGAGGCGCCATACGCGCCGGACCCGTCCGTCCCGCCGCCCGGCGCGATCTGCAAAAAAAGGCCGACGTGCAGCGCCAGCGAAAGCGTGCCGAACAGCGCCAGTTCGCGCAGCCCGCCCGCCACGGCGGGGGTGGCGACGGCCACGCTCATGCCAGCACCTCGAGCGGCTGGAACACCAGGCCGTCGCGCCCGGCGGCGACATGGGCGGTGATGCCGAAGACCTGCGCCAGGTTCTGGGGTGTCAGGACCGCCTCGGGACGGTCGTCCGCCACGATCCGGCCCCGGTGCATCAGGATCAGCCGGTGGCAATGCCGCGCGGCGAGGCCAAGATCGTGCAGTGACGTCAGCACCGCCCCGCCTTCGGCCGCGATGCCGGCGAAGACGCGCATGGTCGCAATCTGAGCGGCCGGATCAAGGCCCGCGACCGGTTCGTCGGCCAGGATCAGGGGCGCGCCCTGTGCAAGGGTGCGGGCGATGAGAACACGCGCCTGCTCGCCCCCTGAAAGCTCGGTCGCGGCGCGATGGCGCAGCCCGTCCAGCCCCATGCGCTCAAGGGCGGCGTCCACCGCGGCCCGGTCGGCCGGCGACAGGGCCGAGAGCCCCGGCAGATGCGGAATGCGCCCAAGCGCCACCACGGCCTCGACGCTGACGGGCCAGGCGATTTCGCGGGTCTGCGGCAGCCAGGCGACACGGGTCGCGCGCAGGCGGGGCGACAGGGCCGCAAGGTCGGCCCGGCCCGTTGCCGGAAGCAGCCCCAGCGCGGCGCGCAAGAGGCTGGTCTTGCCCGCCCCGTTTGGGCCGATCAGGCCCACGACCTCGCCTCGGGCGATCGACAGGGTGGCGGCGTCGACGACGACTCGCCGTCCGCGGCGGACGGTGAGGTTCTGAAGCGTCATCGCGGGCGCCGTCGCGCCGTCATCTGCGGGGATCATGCGAATTCCCTCCGCGTCTTGAAGATCAGGTGCAGGAACAACGGCGCGCCGACAAGCGCGGTCAGGACCCCCAGTTGCAGGTCGCGGGTCGGCAAAACGACGCGGACCGCGACGTCGGCCAGCAGCAGAAGCGTGGCCCCGCCAAGCGCCGAGGCCGGCAACAAAAGCGCGGGGCGCGCGCCCACGAAGGGCCGCAGAAGGTGCGGCACCACGAGGCCGACAAAACCGATGGCGCCGGCCACGGCGGTCGAGGCGCCGACTGCAGCCGCCGTCCCGCCCACCAGCAGAAGCCGCAGCCGGTCAAGGCGGATGCCAAGGCTTTGCGCCGCGTCCTCGCCCAGGGTCAGCGCATCAAGCCCGCGCGCGGTCATCAAGAGTGCAAGCCCGCCCGCAAGGATGAAGGGCAGGGCCAGCCAGACATGGCTGAACGACCGGTCGGCTAGCGAGCCCATGAGCCAGAACATGATCTCGTAGGCCGCGAAGGGGTTGGGCGAAAGGTTCAGCACCAGGGCGGTCAGTGCGCCCGCCAGCGCGCTGATCGCGATCCCGGCAAGGATCAGGGTCATCGACGACCCGCGCGGGCCGGCCAGAAGCAGGATCAGAAGCACCGCAAGGGCAGACCCGCCCAGCGCCGCCAGCGGAAGGGCCAGCGCGAAGGCGGCCGCAAGGCCCGTGTGGATCGCGATGACGGCGCCAAGCGCGGCCGAGCCCGAGATGCCGATCAGCCCCGGCTCGGCCAGGGGATTGCGCAGGTAGCCCTGCATCGCCGCGCCCGAAAGCCCAAGGCTTGCGCCCACCAGCGCGCCAAGGATCGCGCGGGGCAGGCGGATCTCGCGCATCACGATCGTCAGCGGGCCGCCGTCATCGCGAAGAAGCGCCGACAGGCTTTGCCCCGGCCCGACGTCCGCCGGACCGACGGCGAGCGACGCCGCAAAGGCCGCGGCCGCCAGCAGGCCCAGCACCGAAAACAGGACGCGGGGCCTCATCGCAGGGCCTCCGCCGCGCTAGCCAGCCGCGCGACGGCGTCGAGGAACGCCGGCGTGCCGCAGATCCATTCGCGGTCGGGCACCACGACGACAGGCCGCGCGTCGATCGCCCGCCGCAACGCCGGGTGGTCAAGGATCGCCTCGGATCGCGAGGTGCCGGGATAGCGCGTGCCGGTCACGATCAGGTCGGGCGCCATCGTCACAAGACGCTCGAGCGGCAGGCGCGCGCCGCCAAATCCGGCCTCGGCGGCAAGGTTGCGAATGCCTGCGACGCGCAGCGCCTCGCCGGCAAGCGAGGTGTCGCTGCCGGCGAAGCCATTGGCGTAATAGACCACCGCCGTGGTGTCGGGCGGATCGCGGCGCAGGGCGGCGAGGCGGGCGTCGAAGTCCGCGACAAGCGCTTCGGCCGCGGCCTCGCGCCCCAGAAGCGCGCCCATCCGCAGGATCTGGCCGCGCAGGTCGTCCAGCGTCGTCGCGGGCGGAAAGGTTTCGACCCGAAGCCCAAGCCGGCGCAGGATGGCAACGGTTTCCGCCTCGGACCAGATGCCGGCAAGGACAAGGTCGGTGTCCAGAAGAAACACCTCTTCGGCGCGCGCGCGGTTCGCGGGCACGCCCGCGGCGTCCTCGTGCAGGGCCGAGGACACGGGGTCGGCGGCCAGCGACGAGACCGAGACGACCAGATCCGGAGCCAGCATGAGCGCCAGCTGATCGGTGCAGAGGTTGAGCGACACCACGCGCGCAGGGGCCTCGGCCCCCGCCATGCCCGCGGCCCCCAGCCCGAAGGCCAGGGCCGCGGCGCGGACGACGTCAGAAGTTCGCGCGAAGGCCCACATAGAAGGCCCTGTCGGATGTGCCGTAGCCGGCAACGGTCTGGTATTGCTCGTCAAAGATGTTGGCCACGCGCAGATAGACGGTGGCCTGGTCGCTGACCTCGTAGTTGAGCGTGGCGTTCGTCACCACATAGTCGTCAAGTTCGGCGATATCCTCGATGTCGGTGGCGTATTGCACGGTGAGGATGCCGTTCATCCGCTCGGTGATGTCGCCCTGGACCCCGATCGTCAGGTCGTTGCGGGGCACCCGAAGCAGCCGCTCGTCGTCGGGGCCGCGCGCATCGGTATAAGTGTAGTTCCCGAAGAACTCGGCCGACGCCGAAAGCGGGACGTTGCCGGTCAGTTCGACGCCCTGCGTCGTGCTGGTGCCGGGGGTCTGGGCATAGGCGAAGGTGCCGAAGTCGAACTCGATCAGGTTGTCGATCTCGGTCCTGAACAGCGTGATCTGCGCCGCGGCGCCATTGCCAAAGACCCGCTCGGCGCCCAGTTCGTAGCTTGTGCTTTCCTCGGCCAGCAGGTCGGGGTTGCCCGAGAACGCGTCGTTCAGTTCAAAAAGCGACGGCGCGCGGAAGCCCGTGGACACAAGGGCCCGAAGGACGGTCGCCTCATCGGGGCGATAGGCCAGCGCGAAGCGGCCCGAAACGAAGTCGCCGAAATCGGAATAGTCGTCGTAGCGCCCCGCCAGCGAGATGTCGACCGACGGGCTTGCCGCGATCATTGCCTCGGCGAAGACGGCGGCAAGGTCGCGTTCGCCTTCGCCGAAGTCGTCGGAGTAGCTTTCCTTCCCGGCGCTGGCCCCGAAGCTGAGCGTGGTCGCCGACCCGACCGACGTCGTGCCGATGTATTCGGCCATCGTTCGGTCGCCGGTGAAGCTGCCGGTGAAGTCGCCGCCGAAATCGCTGTCGCGCGTGTTTTCGAAGTAGCTCAGCGAGAAGGTGCTGAAGACCGCTTCGCCGTCCACTTCGGCAAAGACGCGGGCGCCGCTGCTCTCCGACTCGGTTTGCTCGGTCAGGTAGGGTCCGTCGAGCGGCAGGCTTGTCCCGAAGTCGAGTGCGTCGAATTCGACGGTGCTGTCCTCCCAGAAGCCCGAAAGCCCGAAGGTCAGGATATCTGTGGCCTCGTAGTCGGCGTAAAGCGTCAGGCGCGTCGACTCGAAGCCGTCGTCCTCGGTGTTGCCGTCGTTCTCGTCGGCCGCCGAGAAGCCGTCGGTCGTGCTTCGCGACAGGGTGAAGGCCAGTTCGCCACGTTCGGTCATCGTCGCGATCGAGACGCTGCCGAGATAGCTTGAATAGCTGCCGGCCTCGGCCTGCACGCCGACCTCGGTGCCCGGCGCCGAGGCGCGGCGGGTGGTGATGTCGATCGCGCCCGCGACGGCGGAACTGCCGAAAAGCGCCGATTGCGAGCCCTTGACGATCTCGATGCGCGACACGTCGACGGTCGAAAGGCGACCGAAGTCGAAGAAGCTTTGCGGCAGCGACGGGTCGGTGACGTCGATGCCGTCGATCCGCACCGCGACGTAGGCCGCGGGCAGGCCGCGCACGCGGATCGGGGCGGCGGCACCGGGTCCGCCGTTGGTGGCGAAGCTGATGCCGGCGCGGCGCGTCAGGAAGTCGGAAAGGGGCTGGGCGCCGACCTTCTCGAGTTCTTCTTCGGTCACGATGTCGACCGTCGCGCCAGTGCGGCTGATCTCGGTCGGGCTGAGGGTGGCGAAGGCGGTGATCTCGTCCAGATCGAAGGCGCCTTGCGCCAGTGCGGGAATTGCGCCGAAGGCGGCCACCGCAGGGGCCACCAATACTACGAGGGGTCGGTTCACGCCCGTCATCCTTCCAGTCTTCCGCCGCTCGGGGCGGGGGTCATGTTGAGTTCTTGGAAGGCACGCGGCCCCCGCAAACGGTGAAGTCGTCACCACTACGGAGGGTCCGTAGTCCCTGGCGCGCCCCGCGCCCGGACTGGGTGATCACTTCGGCAGGTCTCCTGACTCGCGGGTCGTCGCTTGGCCGGCCTTCCCGGGACATCTGGTCCCAGTGGCGTGTTCGGCCTCGCTCGCCGCTTACAGTTGCGGGGGCAGTCACGGACTTGGGGCTGGCCCCGCACCGTGTTCCCTTTTCATCGGACGCTCTCACGCCCGAACCGAAGCACGGTGATAAGACGGCTGGCTCGGCGCCGTGTCAACGGGTCTTTCGCCACGGATGGGTGTTGACATGCACGAGTGTTTTTGTCAGGTATAGGCGCAGCCACCCCGCCGGGTTCAAGGGGAAGCCTTCTTTCAAGCGATCAGAGGACTTCCGCGATGAGACCGTTTACACCCCCGCGCCCAATTCTCTCCTATGCCCGGGCCGCCCCGTGCCGCGCGGCCCTTCGTGACGACGGCCTCGTCGCCGAGCTGATCCGCTCGGGCGGCCTTTTCGGGGACTTCAGCCTCGAGCGCTGGCTCGATCGTCTGGAGATGCCGGAGGACCGGCGATGACCGCTCCGCTGACCCGGATCGGCCCCGCGCAACGGGTCGAGGACGACACCCCGGTCCATGACGCCCGGGCGTTGACCCAAGACGGGGCCTGCGCGCGGATCGTGCTTGATGGCAAGGTCTATACGCTGCGCATCACGCGCGCCGGCAAGCTTATCCTCACGAAGTAGGGCGCGGACGTGGCCGCGAGGCGGGCCGGGGCGCGGTCACGATGATCTCGGTGCCCCAGTCCGCGGCCCGGCGCCGCAGGCGTTCGGGCGGCCGCGCGTCGGTCACCCACAGGTCGAAGGCCTTCAGCGTGCCGATGCGGACGGGGGCAGACCGGGACAGCTTCGATGCATCCGCCACCAAAATCCGCCGACGCGCGGTTTCCATCACCGCCTGGGCCACGCGCACTTCGCGGAAGTCGAAGTCGAGCACGTCGCCGTCCTCGTCCATCGCCGAGCAGCCGATCACGGCGGTGTCGACCTTGAACTGCCGCACGAAATCGACCGTCACTTCGCCCACAAGCCCGCCATCGGCGCGGCGCAGAAGTCCGCCCGCCAGCACGATCTCGGCCTCGGGGTTGGCGACAAGAAGGTTGGCCACGTTGATGTTGTTGGTCACCACCAGAAGGCCGTTGTGGCGCAGAAGGGCGCGCGCCACCGCCTCGGCCGTGGTGCCGATGTCAAGAAAGACCGAGGCGCCGTCGGTGATCTGCGCGGCCGCGGTCCGGCCGATCGCGTCCTTGGCGTCGAGGTTCAGGCCGCGCCGATCCTCGTAGCCGATGTTGCGCGTGCCCGAGGGAAGGACTGCGCCGCCGTGGACGCGGGCCAGAAGTCCGGCCTCGCAGAGGTGGGTGAGGTCGCGACGCACGGTCTGGACGGTGACGCCGAACTGCCGGGCCAACGGCTCGACCAGAACGCGCCCGTCGCTGCGGGCGCGGGCCATGATCTGCTGGCGGCGGTAGCTGTCCATATCGGGAAGGCCGGTCGTTTTCCTGAAGAAACGAACATAACGAATGGAATTCCGGCTGGAAAGGGTAGGAATTGGTCACGATTCCCGAAAAACTGCCGGATCAGGAACCAAAAACGCGCAAACCGAAAGAAAGACGCGCATCCCGATTGACCGGGATGGCGCATTGCGTCACCGCAGACGAAAGGGCAAGGCGAGTGCGGCCATGGACAGAACGACAAGCGACATCTTCGTGATCGGCGGCGGGATCAACGGTTGCGGCATCGCGCGCGACGCGGCCGGGCGCGGGCTGAGCGTGACGCTGGTGGAAATGGGGGACCTCGCCGAGGCGACGTCGTCCAGGTCCACGAAGCTGTTTCATGGCGGGCTGCGATACCTCGAATATTTCGAGTTCCACCTGGTCCGCGAAGCCCTGTCCGAGCGCGAGACGCTGCTTCGCGCGATGCCCCATATCAGCTGGCCCATGCGCTTCGTGCTGCCCTATCACAAGGACATGCGTTTCGAGGCCGAGACGCCCGCCTCGAAGCTTCTGAGCCGCGTCATGCCGTGGATGAAGGGCCGGCGACCGGCCTGGATGATCCGGTTCGGGCTGTTCCTTTACGACCATCTCGGCGGGCGCGAGATCCTGCCCGGCACCGCCACGGTCGATCTGAGCGCCGATCCGGCGGGACGGGCGCTGAAGCCGAAATTCGCCCGCGCCTACGAGTACTCCGACTGCTGGATCGAGGATTCCCGGCTTGTCGCGCTCAACGCCCGTGACGCCGCCGAACGCGGCGCGACGGTGCTGGTGCGCGCGAAAGTGGTGTCGGCCGTGCGGGGGGATGACCACTGGGTCGTCACGGTCGAGGATGTCGATACCGGCGCGCGGTCCGAACACCGCGCACGGGTTCTGGTAAACGCCGGCGGGCCCTGGGTGCAGGACGTGATCCAGACCAAGCTGCGGCTGAACTCGACCGAGGGCGTGCGGCTGGTGCGCGGCAGCCATATCGTGACGAAGCGGCTTTACGACCACGACAAGTGTTATTTCTTCCAGGGCAAGGACGGGCGGATCATCTTCGCCATCCCCTATGAAACCGACTTCACCCTGATCGGAACCACCGATCAGGATCATCAGGGCGACCCGAAGGATGCCGTCTGCACCGACGCCGAAGCCGACTATCTGTGCCGCTTCGCGTCGGACTATTTCGCCACGCCGGTGACCCGTGACGATGTGGTGTGGACCTATTCGGGCGTGCGTCCGCTTTACGACGACAACGCGAAGTCGGCCACCGCCGCGACGCGGGAATATGTCCTGTCGCTCGACGCGGCCGGCGCGCCGGTGCTTCATGTCTTCGGCGGCAAGATCACCACCTACCGCAAACTGGCCGAGGCGGCGCTGACGAAGATCGGGCCTTATCTTGTGCCGAAATCGGGCGCCTGGACGGCGGGGGTGGCCCTTCCGGGCGGGGATTTCCCGGTCGACGGGGTCGAGGCGCTGGTGACGCGGTTGCGGGCGGCGCATCCGTTCCTGACCGACCGCTGGGCGCGGCGGCTGGTGCGCGCCTACGGCACCGACGCCGAGCGGATGCTGCAGGGCGCGGCGGCGCCCGAGGAACTGGGCCGCGACTTCGGCGCCACCCTGACCGAGGTCGAGGTGCGCTGGCTCATCGAGCACGAGTTCGCGCGGCGGGCCGAGGATGTGGTCTGGCGCCGCTCGAAGCTGGGCTTGCGGCTCACGCCCGAACAGGTGGCCGCGCTTGACGACTGGATGCGCGCCCAGCACAGAAAGGACGCGGCCTGAGCCGCCCGAGACGAAGCAGAAGGGGGAGGGGACGATGACCTATGTGCTGGCCATCGACCAGGGCACCACGTCAAGCCGGGCGATCCTGTTCGACCGATCGCTGCGGGTGGCCGCCATCGCACAGGACGAATTTCCGCAGCATTTTCCCGATTCGGGCTGGGTCGAACACGATCCCGACGACATCTGGGGCACCGTCGCGGGCACCTGCCGCAAGGTTATCGAGAAGGCCGGCATCGGCCCCGAGGCGATTGCCGCCATCGGCATCACCAACCAGCGCGAGACGACGCTGGTGTGGGACCGCGACACCGGCAAGCCGGTGCACCGCGCGATCGTCTGGCAGGACCGCCGCACCTCGGCGCTGTGCGCGTCCCTGCGCGAGGCCGGGCACGAGGCGATGGTGACCGCGAAGACCGGGTTGCTGCTTGATCCCTATTTCTCGGGCACCAAGCTGAAATACATCCTCGACACCGTCGAGGGCGCGCGCGAACGCGCCGCGCGGGGCGAGCTTCTGTTCGGCACCGTCGACAGCTTCCTGATCTGGAAGCTGACCGGCGGCGCCGTCCACGCGACCGATGCCACCAATGCCGCGCGCACGCTTCTGTTCAACATCCACGAAGGGCGCTGGGACGACGAGATCTGCCGCCTTCTAGACATTCCCCTGGCGATGCTGCCCGAGGTGCGCGACTGCGCGGGCGATTTCGGGGTGACGCGGCCCGACCTGTTCGGCCGCGCGATCCCGATCCGGGGCGTCGCGGGTGACCAGCAGGCGGCGACGGTGGGGCAGGCCTGCTTCACGCCGGGCATGATGAAATCGACCTATGGTACGGGCTGCTTCGCGCTTCTGAACACCGGCGACACGCCGGTTGCCTCGAACAGCCGGCTTCTGACGACCATCGCCTACCAGCTTGACGGCAAGCGGACCTACGCGCTTGAAGGGTCGATCTTCGTGGCGGGCGCTGTGGTGCAATGGCTGCGCGACGGCCTGAAGATCATCCGTGACGCCGCTGAAACGCAGCCTCTTGCCGAAGGGGCCGATCCCGCGCAGCAGGTCGTCCTGGTGCCCGCCTTCACCGGCCTTGGCGCGCCCTACTGGAACGCCGAGGCACGGGGCGCGATCTTCGGGATGACGCGCAACACCGGACCGGCGGAGCTTGCGCGCGCTGCGCTGCAGAGCGTGGGCTTCCAGACGCGCGACCTGCTCGAGGCGATGACGGCGGACTGGCCCGGGCGTGGGGCAGGGGGCGAAGCAGGGGGCCAAACAGGGGGCCGAACGGGGGGCGTGCTGCGGGTCGATGGCGGCATGGTGGCCAGCGACTGGGCGATGCAGTTTCTTGCCGATATCCTTGGCGCGCCGGTCGACCGGCCGACCGTTGCCGAAACCACCGCCGTGGGCGCGGCGTGGCTGGCGGGAATGGATGCGGGCATCTATCCTCAGGCCGACGAGTTCGCGCGGGGCTGGGCGCTTGAACGGCGGTTCGAACCCGCTCTGTCCCCGGACGACCGTGAGGCGCTTTATGCCCGCTGGAAGCGTGCCGTCGCCGCCTGCCAGGCGTTCTGAGCGATAGGGGCTTTTCGCGGGCGGGAATTGGGATAGGGTCGGGCCGTTGGCGCTAACGGCCACAAGACCGAGCGGGGACGAGGATGAGCATTTCCGATTTGCGCGGCGACGTGCTGCGGCACCTGAAGTATTCCATCGGCAAGGACGAGGATCACGCCCAGATCTATGACTGGCGCGTGGCCCTGTCGCTGGCGGTGCGCGACCGGATCGTCGACCGCTGGTTCGCGGCCACCCGGGCGACCTACGCCAGCCGGGCCAAGCGGGTCTATTACCTGTCGATGGAATTCCTCATCGGACGCCTGCTCGAGGACGCGGCGACCAATCTTGGGCTGCTCGACGAGGCGAAGGCCGTCTTCGATGGGTTCGGCCTGCCGTTCGACCGCGTCCTTGCCGACGAACCCGACGCGGCGCTGGGCAACGGCGGGCTTGGCCGGCTGGCCGCCTGCTTCATGGAAAGCCTCGCCACGCTAGGCGTGCCGGCCTACGGCTATGGCATCCGCTATGAGCATGGCCTTTTCCGCCAGCGCTTCGAAGGCGGCCGCCAGATCGAAGAACCCGAGGACTGGCTGACGCAGGCCCATGTCTGGGAGTTCGAGCGCCCCGAGACGTCGTTCGAGATCGGCTTCGGCGGCCATGTCCACCGGACGGGCACGAGCCGTGGCATCTGGCGCCCGGCCGAAGCGGTCATCGCGCAGGGCTTCGACACGCCGGTCGTGGGCTGGCAGGGGCGCTGGGCGAACACGCTGCGGCTATGGGGGGCGCAGCCGACGCGGCTTCTCGATCTCGAGCGGTTCAACGCCGGCGACTACACCGCCGCCGCGCAGCCCGAGACGCTGGCGCGCACGATCAGCCGGGTGCTTTATCCCGACGACACCACCGAGGGCGGCAAGGCGCTGCGGCTGAAGCAGGAGTACTTCTTCACCGCCGCCTCACTGCGCGACATCCTTCGGCGCTTCGAAAGCGAATACGACGACCTGCGCAAGCTGCCGCAGAAGGTCGCGATCCAACTGAACGACACCCATCCCGCCATCGCAGGGCCCGAACTGGTGCGGCTTCTGCACGACGAGCGCGGCCTGCCCTTCGACGAGGCGATGGAAACCGCGCGGCTGTGCCTGAACTACACCAACCACACGCTGCTGCCCGAAGCGCTGGAAAGCTGGTCCGAGGGGCTGATGGGCTATCTTCTGCCCCGCCATCTTCAGATCATCGAGGCGATCGACGCCGCCCATCACAAGGCCTATCCGGCGCGGTCGGTGCATATCCGTGAACACGGGCAGGTCCAGATGGGCAACCTGTCGTTCATCATGGCCAAGCGCGTGAACGGGGTCTCGGCGCTGCACACCGAACTGATGAAGACGACGGTCTTCCAGGATCTCCACGCCCTGCACCCCGAGCGGATCGTGAACGAGACGAACGGCGTCACGCCCCGGCGCTGGCTGCTGGGCTGCAACCCCCGGCTTGGCGCGCTGATCACCGAGGTGCTGGGCGACGGCTGGGTCGGCGACGCCGAGGAACTTGCCCGGCTTGCCCCCTTCACCGAGGATGCCTCATTCCTCGAACGCTTCGCCGCGATCAAGCGCGCGAACAAGGAGGAGCTGGCGGGCTGGCTGAAGCGCGAGCAGGGCGTCGCGGTCGACCCCTCGGCGATGTTCGACATCCAGATCAAGCGCATCCACGAATACAAGCGCCAGCACCTCAACATCCTCGAGGCGATCGCGCTGTGGCAGGACATCTCGGACAACCCGAACGGCGACTGGACGCCGCGCGTCAAGATCTTCGGCGGAAAGGCGGCGCCGGGCTACTGGTTCGCCAAGGAGATCGTCCACCTGATCAACGCCGTCGCCGGACGGATCAACGCCGATCCCGCGACTTCGCGCTTCCTGCGGGTGGTCTTCGCGCCGAACTACAACGTGTCGATGGCCGAACGTCTGATCCCTGCGGCGGACCTGTCCGAACAGATCTCGACCGCGGGAAAGGAGGCCTCGGGCACCGGCAACATGAAGTTCGCCATGAACGGGGCGCTGACGATCGGCACGCTTGACGGCGCGAACGTCGAGATCCGCGATCACGTCGGGGCCGAGAACTTCTTCCTCTTTGGCATGACCGCCGAAGAGGTGGTGGCACGGCGCGAGGTGCCGGGGCACGCCCGCCAGGCGATCGAGGCCGACCCGCGGCTGGCGCGCGCCCTCGGCGCGCTGCGCGACGGCACTTTCAGCCCGGGCAATCCGGGGCTGTTCGCGGGCATCGCCGACAATGTCGAGCACCACGACTACTTCCTCGTGGCGTCGGACTTCACCGACTACTGGCGCGCCAGCCGCGAGGCCGACGCGATCTGCCGCGATGGCGCGCGCTGGACGCGCATGGCCGCGCGGAACACGGCCGGTTCGGGCTGGTTCTCGTCCGACCGGACGATCCGTGGCTACATGGCCGATATCTGGGACGTGACGCCTGCGGCTGCGCCGGGCACGCTGGCGGCGGAATGACCCGCTAGCCCTGTCGCGAAATGCGGTGCAAGGTGGGGAAGGACAGGATCGATCGGGACCGACATGCCGCCACTTGACCCCGCGCTTGCACACCGCATCGCCCAGGGAACGCTTGACGATCCCTTCGCCGTCCTTGGTCCGCATGACGATGGGGGCGCGGTGCGCGTGACTGCCTTCGACCCCGGGGCCGAGGCGATGTTCGCGGTGCAGGACGGCCTCGCCCATCCGCTGGCGCCGGCCGGCGCACCGGGGGTGTTTTCGGGGCCGGTCCCGGCCCGCGCGCCCTATGAGCTGCGCGGGACGGCGGCGGGGCGGCAATGGGTCTATGACGACGCCTATCGTTTCGGCCCCGTGCTGGGCGAGATGGACGAATACCTCATCGGCGAAGGCACGCACGAGCGGCTCTGGCACGCGCTGGGCGCCCATGTGATCGACCACGAGGGCGCGCGCGGCGCCCATTTCGCGGTCTGGGCGCCGAACGCGCTGCGCGTGGCCGTGGTGGGCGACTTCAACGCCTGGGACGGCCGGCGGCACTTGATGCGCAAGCGCGGCGCCACCGGCGTGTGGGAGATCTTCGTGCCGGGCGTGACCGATGGCGCGCACTACAAGTACCAGATCGCCGGGCCGGACGGGGCGATCCAGCCCCTGAAGGCCGATCCGGTAGGCTTCCGGTCCGAACACGCGCCAAGCAATGCCTCGGTCGTGGCCGACATCACCGGCTACGGCTGGCACGACGGCAAGTGGATGACCGCCCGCGCCGGGCGCAACGCCCGCACCGCGCCGATCTCGATCTACGAGGTGCATCTGGGGTCGTGGCGCCGGCGTGCGGACGAGGGGAACCGGCCCCTGTCCTACAAGGAGGCGGCAGTCGAACTGGTCGACTATGCCCGCGACATGGGCTTCACCCATCTCGAGTTCCTGCCGCTGTCGGAGTATCCCTTCGACGGCTCCTGGGGCTATCAGCCGGTGGGGCTTTATGCGCCCACGATCCGGCACGGTCCCCCGCACGAGTTCCGCGATCTGGTCGACGCCGCGCACCAGGCGGGGCTGGGGGTCATCCTCGACTGGGTGCCGGGACATTTCCCGGCAGACCCGCACGGGCTGGGCCGCTTCGACGGAACGGCGCTTTACGAACATGCCGACCCGAAGGAAGGGTTCCACCAGGACTGGAACACCTTGATCTACAACTACGGTCGGCGCGAGGTGGCGAACTATCTGATTTCCAACGCGCTCTATTGGCTTGAGGAATATCACGTCGACGGGCTGCGGGTCGATGCGGTGGCGTCGATGCTCTACCGTGACTATTCCCGACGCGAGGGCGAATGGGTGCCCAACGTCCACGGCGGGCGCGAGAATTACGAAGCCATCGCCATGCTCCAGCGGATGAACACGCAGGTCTACGGCAAGGTGCCGGGCATCTTGACGGCGGCCGAGGAATCGACCTCGTTTCCTGGGGTGTCGCAGCCGGTGGACGCGGGCGGGCTCGGGTTCGGTTACAAGTGGAACATGGGCTGGATGAACGACACGCTGGCCTACATGCACCGCGATCCGGTCTATCGCCGCTTCCACCACCAGCAGATGACCTTCGGGCTGGTCTATGCCTTCTCGGAGAATTTCATCCTTCCGATCAGCCACGACGAGGTGGTGCATGGCAAGGGCTCGATGCTGGGCAAGATGCCAGGCGGCGAGTGGGAGAAATTCGCAAACCTGCGCGCCTATTACGGGTTCATGTGGGGGCATCCGGGCAAGAAGCTTCTGTTCATGGGGCAGGAATTCGCCCAGGGCCCCGAATGGAACCACAACGCCCAGATCGACTGGGACGCGGCGGGGCGCGAAATGCACAGGGGCGTGCAGCGCCTCGTGCGGGACCTCAACACGCTTTACCGGGCCGAACCGGCGCTGCACGTCAACGACTGCGCCCCCGAGGGGTTCCAGTGGATCGATGCAAATGACGCGGATCGGTCGCTGTATTCGTGGATCCGGCGGGGCGGCCCGGACGACCCGCCGATCGTGGTGATCTGCAACTTCACTCCGGTCGAACGGCCCGACACGGTGATCGGCCTGCCCCTGGGCGGCACCTGGGAGGAGGTGCTGAACACCGACGCCGCGATCTATGGCGGCGCCAATCGCGGCAACATGGGCCGGATCGAGGCGTCCGGAGACGGGGTCATGGGCCAGCCCGCTTCGGCCCGCGTGATGGTCCCGCCGCTTGCGACCGTCATTCTGAAATACAAGGGCTGACCGTCAGGGTCGGCGTCAGGGAGGGAACATGGCACCGAAGACACTCAGACTCTCGCAGCGCAGCATGGCCTTCGTGCTGGCCGGCGGGCGGGGCAGCCGCCTGAAGGAACTGACCGACAAGCGCGCCAAGCCCGCCGTCTACTTCGGCGGCAAGGCGCGAATCATCGACTTCGCGCTGTCGAACGCGCTGAACTCGGGCATCCGCAAGATGGCCATCGCCACCCAATACAAGGCCCACAGCCTGATCCGGCACTGCCAGCGCGGCTGGAACTTCTTCCGCGCCGAACGGAACGAATACCTCGACATCCTGCCCGCCTCGCAGCGGGTGGACGAAACGCAGTGGTATCTCGGAACCGCCGACGCGGTGACGCAGAACATCGACATCGTCGACAGCTACAACATCGACTACGTCCTGATCCTTGCCGGCGACCACATCTACAAGATGGACTACGAGATCATGATCCAGCAGCACGTCGAGACGGGTGCGGACGTGACGGTGGGCTGTCTGACCGTCGCGCGCGACGAGGCAAGCGCCTTCGGCGTCATGGCCGTTGACGCCTCGGGCCGGATCACCGATTTCCTGGAAAAGCCCAAGAACCCGCCGGGAATGCCGGGCAACCCCGAAATGGCGCTGGCGTCGATGGGGATCTACGTCTTCTCGTGGCCTTTCCTGCGCGAGCTTCTGCTGAAGGATCAGCACGACCCGAATTCGAGCCACGATTTCGGCAGCGACCTGATCCCCCAGATCGTGAAGAACGGCAAGGCGATGGCGCACCGCTTCGACGAAAGCTGCGTGCGGCATGCGCCCGAGGCGCCGGCCTACTGGCGCGACGTCGGCACGCTCGACGCGTTCTGGAAGGCCAACATCGACCTGACCGACTTCCTGCCCGAGCTTGACCTGTGGGACACGCAGTGGCCGATCTGGACCTATTCGGAATCCGTGCCGCCGGCCAAGTTCATCCATGACGAGGCCGACCGCCGCGGATCGGCCGTGTCCTCGATGGTGTCGGGGGGCTGCATCATCTCGGGGACCGAGGTGCGCAACTCGGTGCTTTACACCCTGGTGCACACGAATTCCTACGCGATGCTCGACCACGCGATCATGTTCCCGCATTCCTACGTTTCGCGGCATGCGCGGCTGACGAAGGTGATCGTCGACCGCGGCGTCTACATCCCCGAAGGCCTGGTCGTGGGCGAGGACCCCGACGAGGATCGCAAGTGGTTCCGTGTCACCGAGGACGGCGTGACGCTCATCACCCAGGAAATGCTCGACCGACGGGCCGACGCGATATGAGGCAGGCGCTGTCCGTCACGTCCGAATGCGTGCCCTTCGTGAAGACGGGCGGGCTTGCCGACGTGGCGGGGGCGCTTCCCCATGCGCTGGCCGGACACGGCTGGGAGCTGCGGACGATCCTGCCGGGCTACCGGCAGGTCGTGGCCGGGCTCAAGCGGCCGAAGACGGTGATGACCGAGGCCGACCTGTTCGGCGGCCCCGCGCGCCTTCTGTCGGTGATGGCGGGCGGCCAGTCGATCCTGGTGATCGACGCGCCCCACCTCTACGACCGTGCAGGGGGGCCCTACCTCGACGCCAGCGGCAACGACTGGCCCGACAACGCCGAACGCTTTGCGGCGCTGTGCTGGATGGCGGCGCGCCTCGCGGCCGAGGGCATCCCCGGCTTCACCCCAGAGGTGCTGCATGTCCACGACTGGCAGGGCGGCCTTGCGCCCGTCTATCTGGCCGAGATGGGCGCGCGCGACAGGGTGGGCAGCATCCTGACCATCCACAACATCGCCTTCCACGGCCTCGCCCCCGCGGCGATGCGTGAGCGTTTGCGCCTGCCGGCCTCGGGCTTCTCGCAGGAGGGGTTCGAGTTCTGGGGCCAGATCAACGCCCTGAAGGCGGGCATCGTCTGGGCGGACCGCGTCACCACCGTCAGCCCGACCTACGCCGCCGAATTGCGCACGCCCGAGTTCGGCTGGGGCCTGGACGGGGTGCTGCGCGGGCGCGACACCGGGTTCTCGGGCATCCTGAACGGCGTCGACGAAGACAGCTGGAACCCTTCCACCGATCCCGCGATCGACCGCTTCAAGGCGCCTGCGGGCAAGGCCAGGGCCAAGGCGCGGCTGCGCAAGGAGTTCGGCCTGCCGAAAGCCGACGGACCGCTGGCCGTGGTCGTGTCGCGGCTCAGCGAACAGAAGGGCCTCGACCTGCTGCTCGACGCCCTTCCCGCGCTGACCGACCGGGGCGGGCAGCTTGTGCTACTGGGCTCGGGCGACCGAAAGCTTGAGTGGGAATGGCAGCGCGCCGCGCAGCATCCCAACGTCGCCGTCCACATCGGCTATGACGAGGCGCTGTCGCATCGCATCATCGCGGGCGGCGACGCGATCCTCGTGCCTTCGCGGTTCGAACCCTGCGGCCTGACACAGATGTACGGCCTGCGCTACGGCACGGTGCCGGTCGTGGCGCGGACGGGGGGCCTTGCCGACACGGTGATCGATGCAAGCCCCGTGGCCCTGCGCAGCGGCGTCGCCACGGGGCTTCAGTTCCACCCCGTGACGGCCCATGCGCTGGCCGGCGCGCTGATCCGCCTGTGTGAGCTTTACGGCCAGCCGAAGGTCTGGGCACAGATGCAGAAGAACGGCATGAAGCAGAACCTGGGCTGGGGCCCCGCCGCCGCCGACTATGCCACGCTTTACGCCGAGGTGAGCCGCCGGTGAAACCGATGAGCACCGTCACCGCCGGACGTCCAGCCCCGCTGGGCGCGACCCCGACCGACGGGGGCGTGAACTTCGCGCTGTTTTCGGAACACGCGACGCGGGTGACGCTGTGCCTGTTCGACGACAGGGGGCGCGAGACGCGCATCGACCTGCCCGAATGCGACGGCCACATCTGGCACGGCCATGTGCTTGGGATCGGTCCGGGGCAGCTTTACGGCTACCGCGTGCACGGACCCTACCGGCCGGAGGACGGGCACCGCTTCAACGCCAACAAGCTTCTTCTCGATCCCTACGCCCGCCACATCACCGGGCATCCGCGCCTGCACGACGAACTGATGGGCTATGAGGTGGGCGCGGTCGAGGCGGACCTGAGCTTCGACACCCGCGACAGCGCCAGGCACATGCCCAAATGCATGGTCGAGGACCTGCGGATGCCGCCGGCCAAGCGTCCCGGCACCCCGCTGCGCGAGACGGTGATCTACGAGGCGCATGTGAAGGGGATGACGCGGCTTCACCCCGAGGTGCGCGAAAAGGGCACGTTTCGCGGTCTGGCGTCCGAGCCGATGCTCGACCACCTGACAAAGCTTGGCATCACGGCGATCGAGCTTCTGCCGGTGCAGGCCTTTCTCACCGACAAGTTCCTGGTCGAGCGCGGCCTGACCAATTACTGGGGCTACCAGACGGTGGGCTTTTTCGCGCCCGACCCGCGCTATCTGTCGCGCGGGCGGATCGCCGAGTTCCGGCAGATGGTCGACCGCTTCCATGGTGCGGGGATCGAGGTGATCCTCGACGTGGTCTACAACCACACCGGCGAAGGCAACGAACTTGGGCCGACCCTGTCGTTCCGGGGGATCGACAACGCCAGCTACTATCGCCTCGCCCCCGAGCCGCGCTTCTACGTCAACGATACGGGCACCGGGAACACGCTGAACATCGCCCATCCGATGGTGCTGCGGATGGTGATGGATTCGCTGCGTTACTGGGTCGAGGTGATGGGCGTGGATGGCTTCCGCTTCGACCTGTGCGCCACGCTGGGCCGCAACGGCCACGGCTTCGACCGCGACGGGGCCTTCTTCACCGCGATCCGCCAGGATCCGGTCCTGAGCCGCGTGAAGCTGATCGCCGAACCCTGGGACATCGGCCCGGGCGGCTATCAACTTGGTGCCTTCCCGCCGCCCTTCCTTGAATGGAACGACCGCTACCGCGACGGTGTGCGGCGCTTTTGGCGCGGCGATCCGGGACGCGCACCCGACCTTGCCGCGCGCATCACCGGATCTGCGACCGAGTTCGACCATTCGGGGCGGTCGGCCACCAGTTCGGTCAATTTCCTGACGGCGCATGACGGCATGACGCTGGAGGACCTCGTGTCCTATGACCGCAAGCACAACGAGGCGAACGGCGAAGAGGGGCGCGACGGCCACGCCGAGGATTTCTCGGACAACATGGGCGCCGAGGGGCCGACCGACGACGCGGCGATCCGCGCCGCCCGGGCACGCCGCAAGCGCGCGATGATGGCCACGCTTCTGTTGTCGCAGGGAACGCCGATGATCCTTGCCGGCGACGAGATCGGCAACACCCAGGGCGGCAACAACAACGCCTACAACCAGGACAACGCGACAAGCTGGATCGACTGGTCCCAAGTCGATCACGCGTTCCTCGACTTCACGCGGCGGATGATCGCCTTTCGGCAAGCCCATCCGATCCTGGGCCAGCGGCTGTTCCTGCACGCGCGCGAACGCGTGACCGACGGCGTCGAGGACCTGTTCTGGTGGCGTGCGGACGGCAAGCCGATGCAGACGCGCGACTGGGATGACCCGGCGATCGACTTTCTTGCCGCCGAGATGCGGACCGCCTCGGGCACGCCGCATTACGCCGCCGCCGAATACGCGATCTTCGTGGCCTTCAACGCTGGCCGGCCGCGTGCGGTGCGGCTTCCCGCACCGCCCGAGGGCCGCGTCTGGAGCCACCAGATCGACACTGCCGAGCCGCTCATGCGGGCGCGCCGCGTTACCGCCGGCCGGCTCGAGATGGCCGGCCAGTCGGTCACCGTGTGCGTTCTGGTGCCCGAAGTCTGACAAGGGGGAGAGGAAGCCCATGCAACGCCTGACCATCCAGACCCGGCCCATCGAGGGCCAGAAGCCCGGCACCTCGGGGTTGCGCAAGCAGACGCGGGTCTTCATGGGCCCGCATTTCCTGGAAAACTTCGTCCAGTCGATCTGGAACGCGCTGGGCGGGGTCGACGGCAAGACGCTGGTCCTGGGGGGCGACGGACGGTTCTTCAACGATCGCGCCGCGCAGGTGATCCTGCGCATGGCCGAAGCCTCGGGCGTGGCGAAGGTGATCGTGGGGCAGGGGGCGATCCTGTCCACTCCGGCGGCGTCGCACCTGATCCGTCTGCGCGGGACGGACGGCGGCATCATCATGTCGGCCAGCCACAACCCCGGCGGCATCGACGAGGATTTCGGCGTCAAGTTCAACGGCCCGAACGGCGGACCCGCCCCCGAGGACCTGACCGACCGCATCTTCGCCGAGACGGGGAAGGTCGCGCGCTATCACATCCTCGAGGCGCAGGACTTCGATCTCTCGACCCTTGGCTGCCGCCGCTTCGGCGCGATGGAGGTCGAGGTCGTCGACCCGGTGGCCGATTATGCCGACCTGATGGAGACGCTGTTCGATTTCGACGCGATCCGGGCGCTTCTGAAGGGCGGCTTCCGCATCGCCTTCGACGCGATGCACGCGGTGACCGGACCCTATGCCACCGAGATCTTCGAGCGGCGCCTGGGTGCGGCCCCCGGCAGCGTGAGGAACGGCGTGCCGAAGCCCGATTTCGGCGGCGGCCATCCCGATCCGAACCCGACGTGGGCAAAACACCTGGTGGACGAGGTGATGGGCCCCGACGCGCCCGACTTCGCCGCCGCTTCGGACGGGGACGGCGACCGCAACATGGTGCTGGGGCGCGGGGTCTATGTGACGCCCTCCGACAGCCTTGCGGTGCTGGCGGCCAACGCGCATCTGGTCAAGGCCTATCGCGGGGGGCTTGCCGGCGTGGCGCGCTCGATGCCGACCTCGCGCGCGGTCGACCGCGTGGCGGCGCGTCTGGGGATCGACTGCTACGAAACGCCGACGGGCTGGAAGTTCTTCGGCAACCTGCTCGACGCCGGCCGGATCACGCTGTGCGGCGAGGAAAGCGCCGGAACCGGGTCGGACCATGTGCGCGAGAAGGACGGCGTCTGGGCGGTCTTGATGTGGCTGGCGATCCTGGCCGAGCGGAAGATGCCGGTGGCCGATCTGTTGCGCGCGCACTGGGCCGAGTTCGGCCGCAACTACTATTCGCGCCACGACTACGAGGCGGTCGAGACGGCAAGGGCCGAGGCAGTCATGGCCCGCCTGCGCACAGCGCTGGCCGATCTGCCGGGGCAGGACTTCGCCGGCCTGACCGTCGCCGGTGCCGACGAGTTCACCTATCACGATCCGGTCGACGGCTCGGTCAGTGGCGGTCAGGGGCTGCGGGTCGAGTTCGAGGGCGGCGCGCGGTTCGTTCTGCGCCTGTCGGGCACGGGCACAGTGGGCGCGACCCTTCGGGTCTACTACGAGACGGTCGAGGAAGACCCCGCCCGCCACGCGCTCGATCCCGCACAGGCGCTGGCGCCGGTCATCGCCGCCAGCCAGCAGATCGCGGGCATCGCCGATCTTACCGGTCGCGCCGCGCCCGATGTCGTGACCTAAAGCAAAGTCCGCTCGACCACCCACCAGGCGCCGATGGCGGCGATGGTCAGCGAGGCCGGATTGGCGATGCGGGTGCGGTACCACGGCTTGTCGCCGAACCAGTAGCCCACCGCCACGTAGGCCAGCGCCACGACGGTCAGCTGCCCGATCTCGACGCCGACGTTGAAGCCGATAAGGCTGGGAACGTATTGCCCCGGCGGCAGACCCAGTTCGGCCAGAACCGAAGCGAAGCCAAGCCCGTGCAGCAGGCCGAACAGGAACACGACCACTGGCCGCCACGGCGTCAGCCCGCGCGACAGCACGTTCTCGACGCCGACATAGACGATCGACGCGGCAATCAGCGGCTCGACCACCGAGGACGGGACCGTCACGTGCCCGAGGATCCCGAGGGCCAGCGTGATCGTGTGCGCAACCGTGAAGGCCGAGATCTGCCAGACCAGCGGGCGGATGTGCAGCGACAGGAAGAACAGGCCCAGCACGAACAGGATGTGGTCGAGACCCTTGGGCAGGATATGCTCGAATCCAAGCACCACGTAGTCGGCGAAGACGCGCGGCCAGGGATCGGCCCCGCCGCCCTGGAGCGGGATCGGCTCGGACAGGGCGCCGCCGGTCAGATAGCCCGAGTAGGGTGCCTCGACGCCGAACTGGCGGATGACGAGCGGCCCATAGGCGGCGGCCCAGCCCACGTCGACGGTCTGTGTCCCGGGCGGCAGCGCGGCCCCGATCGTCAGGGTGCTGTCGCGGGCGATCGACAGATCGCCTACGGCGGGCACCTCGATGCCTTCAAGCTCGGGAAGAAGGTCGGTTCCGTCGGCGCGCAGCGTGAGGTTTCGGGCGATCTCGGGCCAGACCGCGCGCAACTGCTCGGTCAGCCGTTCGGGCGTCTCGGCGCGCAGGGCGTCGTAATCGGCGGCCTCGGGGCTTTCGGTGCTGTCGGAATGGACCTCGAGGTCGATCCCGGCCAGCAGCGCCTCGGCATTGAGCGTGATGCGCAGGCTCAGTCGGTCGTCCGTCGCGGTCAGGTCGGCGATCGCGGGGCGCAGTTCGTGCGCGGTCGCGGCCGACCACAGAAGCGCGAACAGGGTTGACAGAAGGGCCGCGCGCCACAGCCTATGGGACAGGCCTACCCTGTCTGGAACCGACATGTCCGCGCGTCCTGCCATTCTTGCCCCGATTCTCGCCTGCCTCGCCGCCACTCCGGCCATGTCGCATGAATTCTGGATCGATCCGGTGGAATTTCAACTGCCTGCCGACGCCCCGATCGTCGCCGACCTGCGCGTGGGGCAGGCCTTCGTGGGCGCCTCGCAGCCCTTTCTGCCATTTGGGACGCGGGTTTTCGAGGTCGTTCTGGATGGCGACGTTGTGCCGGTCGAGCCCCGGATGGGGGACCGCCCCGCGCTGAACGTCGCCCTTCCGGGTGAAGGCCTGGCGATCGCCGTGCATGTCACCGGCGACAGCAACGTGACCTACACGGATTTCTCCAAGTTCGAAGCCTTCGTGACCCACAAGGACGCGGTTTGGACGGTCGCGGCGCACCGGGCCCGCGGCCTGCCCGACGCGCCCTTCACCGAAGTCTATTCACGCTATGCAAAGTCGCTGGTGGCGATCGGTGACGGCCTGGGAGAGGACCGGGCCCTTGGCCTTGAGACCGAGATCGTCGCGCTCGAGAATCCCTATACGGGGGACATGTCGGACGGCATCGAGGTGGCCGTCTTCTATCGGCAGAACCCGCGCAGCGAGGCGGTGATCGAGGTCTTCGAACGCGCACCCGACGACAGCGTGACGGTCAGCACCGTGCGCAGCGACGACCGGGGTCGGGCGACGGTTCCGGTGAAGCCGGGCCACGAATACATGCTCGACACGGTCGTCCTGCGCGAACCTGCGCCGGAGCTTGCCGCCGAGAAGGGCGCGGTATGGGAAAGCCTCTGGGCCAATCTGACCTTCGCCGTGCCGGAGTGAGGTGTCCGCGTGACCGGGATCAGTCGCGGTCGGTGTCGATCAGCCAGCCACCAGGGCCGGCGATCTCGTCAGGAAGCGCGACAAGGAAGATCTCGCGCAGAACCAGACATGTGATTGCACTCATGACGATGGTGTCGAACGAGACGGCAAACAGGGCACTCATGACGGCCTCCTGACCACAGTGACAGTGCCAGATAGCCTGTCAAACGGGGCAGGACTAAGGCGTCGTCAAGGTAATTTGGGTGCCTTTGCCGGGCATTTCACGGACTTTCGAACGGATCCTGCCCATAGCGCACGTGGGTCAGGTAAAGCCCGTCGGGCGGGGCGACGGGGCCGCAGCGCGCGCGGTCGCGCGCGGCAAGCGCCGCTGCGACATCTTCGGGCCGCCAGCGCCCCGCGCCGACCCGCTCGAGCGTGCCGACGAAGCTGCGGACCTGGTTGTGCAGGAAACTGCGGGCGCGAAAGCGCAGCCGGATCTCGGGGCCGTGGAACGTGTCCTCGACCGTCACCGTCGCCTCGTCGAGCGTCTTGACCGGGCTTTCGGCCTGGCACATGGACGAGCGGAAGGTGGTGAAATCGTGCCGGCCGACCAGCAGCGCGGCGGCTTCGGCCATCGCGCCCGCGTCCAGTGCGTGCGGAATGCGCCAGGCAAGGCCCGCGTCGTGGGTCAGCGGCGCGCGGCGCTGAACGATGCGGTAGAGATAGCCGCGCTCGGTCGCCGAGAACCGCGCGTGCCAGTCCGGCGCGACACGGGCCGCGGCGCGGATCGCGACGGGCGCGGGCTTCAGGTGGTGGTTCAGCGCCTCGGACAGCCGGAAGGGGTCCCAGTCGCGCGCCAGGTCGCAATGGGCGACCTGTCCCAGCGCATGCACGCCCGCGTCGGTGCGGCCCGCCGCCGCGATGCTGCCGACGTCGGGATCGAGGACGCGCAGCGCGGTCTCGACCGCGCCCTGCACCGAGGGGGCGTGGTCCTGCCGCTGCCATCCCGAAAAGGGACCGCCGTGGTATTCGATCAGAAGCGCATAACGGGGCATGGCCCGCGCCATAGCCCTGCGCCCCGCCTTTGGCAACGCCGCATGGGGTGGCGAAGGACCGGCGCGATGGCTATCTAGGGGCGAACGACTGCGAGGGGCCCCTTCCTTGATCCTTCAGGACATTGCCGACGGCGTGACCCGTGGCGTCGAGACGACTCTGGCCACGGTGTCGGAAGCCTTCTTCGAGCCGGCGATCCGGCTGGGGGTCACGGGCCTGTCGCGCGCGGGCAAGACCGTGTTCATCACCTCGCTCGTGGCGAACCTCATCAACCGGGGCCGGATGCCGCAGCTTGTGGCCTCGGCGAACGGGTCGATCCGAACCGCCTACCTGCAACCGCAGCCCGACGACACCGTGCCGCGCTTCGACTACGAGACGCACCTTGCCGCCCTGACCGGCCCCGATCCGCACTGGCCCGACAGCACTCGCTCGGTCAGCGAGCTTCGGCTGTCGCTGCGGGTGCAGCCCTCGGGGCTTCTGTCGGGGCTGACCGGGCCGAGGACCGTCCACCTCGACATCGTGGATTATCCGGGCGAGTGGCTTCTCGACCTTGGGCTTCTCGACAAGTCGTACGCCGACTGGTCGGCCGAGACGCTGCGCCGGGCCGAGCCGCGCCCGCAGGCGGCGGCCTTCCGGGCGGCGCTGGACGGCATCTCGGGCGACGCGGGGCTGGACGAGCCCTTGGCCAAGGCGCTGACCGCCGCCTTCACCGGCTACCTGACCGGGGCGCGCGCGGCCGGGTTTTCGGACTGCACCCCGGGGCGGTTCCTTCTGCCCGGCGATCTGGCCGGATCGCCGGTTCTGACCTTCGCGCCCCTTCCGCAACCGTCGAGGACCCCGCGCGGCAGTATCTGGCGCGAGTTCGAGCGGCGGTTCGAAGCCTACAAGCGATCGGTCGTCAAACCCTTCTTCCGCGACCACTTCTCGCGGATCGACCGGCAGGTGGTGCTGGTCGACGTGCTGGGGGCAATCCATGCCGGCCCCCCCGCGGTCGAGGATCTGCGGGTGGCGATGGCCGATATCCTTGGCGCCTTCCGGCCCGGCCGGAATGCCTTCCTGAGCCAGCTTCTTCTGGGCAAGCGGGTCGAGCGGATCCTTTTCGCCGCGACCAAGGCCGATCACCTGCACCACGGCCAGCACGCGCGCCTGGCCGCGATCACCGAGGCGCTGCTGGCCGACGCCAAGTCGCGCGCCGATTTTTCGGGCGCGGTCACGCAGGCCATGGCCATCGCCGCCCTTCGGGCCACGACCGAGGACACGATCAGCCACGAGGGGCGGATGCTCGACGTGGTGCGGGGGCGGATCGAAGGGTCGGACAAGCGCGCGGCCTTCTATCCCGGCGAGTTGCCCGAGGATCCGGCGAAGCTTCTGTCGCCGGCGCGGCAGGGGGCCGAGACCTGGCTTGGCGCCGACTATTCCGTGATGAACTTCGCGCCGCATCCGCTGGATCTGAAGCCCGGCGAAGGGCCGCCGCATATCCGGCTTGACCGGGCCGCGCAGTTCCTGATCGGTGACCGGTTGTGAGGGGACGGCGATGAGCGACCGCAGGGGACCCGTGCTGATCGAGATCGACGAGGACGCCGCCGCGCAAAGCCCGGCGGAGGCGCCGCCTGTCGTCGACCCCGACGCCCCGCTGCCGACGGGGCAGGCCATGCAGACCATGGCGACGCTGGCCGCGCGCCGGCCTTCGGCGCTGGGCCGCTGGTTCTGGCGGCTGCTCGTCGCCCTCGTGACCTTCATCCTGTCGGTCGCGGCCTGGAGTTTCGTCGACACCCTGATCGCCCGGTCGGCCGTGCTTGGATATGCCGCGTTGGTGCTGGTGGGGCTCTTTGTTCTAGTCTGCGTGGCGATCCTGATCCGCGAATGGGCGGCGATTTCGCGTCTGGCCCGGCTCGACAAGCTGCACGCGGCCGCGGCCGAGGCGCTGGCGACCAACGACCTGGTCGGGGCGCGCGCCGTGGTCGACCGGATGCTGGCGCTTTATGCCGGCCGACCCGACCTGCGCTGGGGCCGCGAGACGCTGAACGCCCGCAAGGCCGACGCCGTGGATGCCGACGCCCTGCTCGAAGCGGCCGAGGCCGATTTGCTGCCCGGCCTCGACGCCGCCGCCCGGCGCGAGATCGAGGCCGCGGCCCGGCAGGTCGCGGCGGTCACGGCGATGGTGCCGATCGCCTTCGCCGACGTCTTCGCCGCGCTGACCGCGAACGTGCGCATGATCCGGCGCATCGCCGAGATCTATGGCGGGCGCGGCGGCGTTCTGGGCGGCTGGCGGCTGACCAAGACGGTCATGCAGCACCTGGTCGCCACGGGCGCGGTCGCGGTGGGCGACGACCTGATCGGCTCGGTCGCGGGCGGCGGCATCCTGTCGAAGATCTCGCGCCGCTTCGGCGAGGGGGTGATCAACGGCGCGCTGACCGCCCGGGTCGGCATCGCCGCCATCGAGGTCTGCCGCCCTCTTCCCTTCCGCGCGCTGAAGCGGCCCTCGGTCACGGGGATCGTCCAGCGGGCGCTGACCGGCCTGTTCCCGGGGCAGGGTAAGGCCGAGGGGTAGGGGCGTCCCGCGGGGCGGACGGCCCAGTCATCGCCGCAAGGGTGACCCATGACCGAGGGCGGCGGACACGACCCCGAGGTCTGGAACGGGAAAACCCGGCCGCCGACCATCGCAATTCGCGTCTAGTTCGACTGTTCCGTCCGCGTGTCCCTGTCCGACCCCGGCCCGTCGTTGCGAGGCGCTCCGGCGACATAGGCGGCGGCGACAAGAAGGTCCTGCGGACTGGCAAAGAGACGCGCGGCGGCGATCTCGCGGATCAGCGGCACCTGGGAAAAGTCCGACGCGGTGGCGAAGGTCCGGGCAATGGCCGGCGCAGCGTCGGGACGCGCGAAGGCAAGCGTTCGCAGCGCCGTGTCGATCGGGGCCTGCAGGGCGGGGTCGCCCCCGGTCCGATGCACGGCGAGCGCGCGCACGATCTCGTCCAGTTGCCGGTCGCTGAGGCGGGCAGGGGCCGCAAGATATTCCTGTTCGATTGCCGCCAGTCCCGCAGGCCCATCGCGTTCGATCGCCGCGGTGATCCACGGCCCGAGGTTCGTCTCCATCCGAAGGGTCGCCATCATGGCAAGACGGCGCGCGATGGCCTGCCCGGCGCCATCGCTGTCGTCGAGTCCCAGAAGAAGGATGCGAATCGGTGCAAAGGGCTGTTCGTTGATATCGGTGAGCCCCCGAACGAGGTCCGCGGCCGTGACCGGGTAGGTGCCGCCCCGGAGCACCTCGTAGGGCAGCGCGTCAAGTTCTCTCAACGCGATCCGCCGGATCTGCGCGTCGCGATGGGCAAGGAGCCTGGCAAAGAAGTCGCGACGTTCGGCCGCGCCGGCGGGCGTGGCCCAGACGTCTGCATGGCTCACAAGGGTGTCGACCACGGGATGAGTGACCGCATCCAGAATCAGAAGCCGCGTCCACGCGCCATCTGGCGCACGCGCGAAAAGAACGGCCTCGTCCGGCTTCCGCGCAAGCCGCGCCCGCGTCACGCTGTCGACCATGAAGGGGGGCGCGGTTCCGGATGCCTCGCCCCTCAGGACGGCGACTGTCTCGAACGCGAAGGGATTTTCGGCTGAAGGACGGGCCGCGATCACCTCGACGCTGGCGGCGATGTTCTCGGACAGCGACGCCTCGGGAAGCGCGGTGTGAAAGGTGCAGGCCGGGGCGCGGTCGGGCAGGGGCAGGGCCAGAAGCCCGGCCAACGCCGCCGCGCGAAGGATGGTCCGTCGTGTCATCGGTCACCTCCTGCCGCGAGTGCGCCGCCGTCGTCAAGCTGCGCTGCGGCGTCGCCTTCGGATGCCGGCTGCAGCGCGAAGGCCCCGGCGAGCATGCCAATCGCCGCGACCCAGGACCCCGCGATGGCGGGCGCGATCGGCGCCAGGCGGCGGGCCAGCGCGTCGAGCCCCGCCCAGGCGAGCGCGGTTAAGATCCCGATCCCAAGAAGACCGCCAAGAAGCGGCTGCACCGTCCCGCCGTCGGGCTGCCCGGGCGCCAGGCCGGCGAGAGCGCCCGTGACGGCGACAAGGGCAAGGCTGGCCCAGACCGGGGTCCAGCGCGCGGGCAGCGTGGCGGCAAGGCCGATCAGCACCGCTCCTGCCGCCAGAAGCAGCGGCGCGGGCACAAGTCCCAGCCGCCAGCCCAGAAGCCCGAGCCCCAGCGCTGTCGCCGCGACGAAGACGGGCAAGGCCACCCGCGCTATTTCGATCGGGCGGCCGGCAAGGAAGGCCGCCGTCCCGACGACCAGCGCGGCCTGCAAGGGATCTGCCAGCGGATGAAGAAGGCCCGCATAGAAGGGCCCGAGGTCGCCGAAGGCGTCGTGTGCCAACGCCGGCGACGGTGTGGCCGCGAGAAGGACGGGAAGGCCCCGCCGCCTCATGTGGCGAACCCCGACACCCGTTCGACCACCCAGAAGGCCGCGAGTGTTCCGACGCCGTAGGCCACCGCCCTCAATCCCGCCGCGCCGGGGGCGAGGGCTGCGCGCGCCGCCGGATAGAGCCGCGCAAGCGCGACGCCGAGGGCAAGGACCGTGGCGATGAACAGGATCTGCCCCGCCTCGACCCCAAGGTTGAACGCCAGCAGCGCCAGAGGCACGTCGCCTTCGGGCAAGCCGATCTCGAGAAGCGCGCGGGCGAAGCCCAGGCCGTGAAGAAGCCCGAAGGCGAAGGCCACCAGCCACGGAAAGCGCTCGGTCAGCCGCTTCTTCTCGTCCGGCGGATGCAGGAGTTCGGCGGCGAGAAAGGCGATCGACAGGGCCACGATGGCCTCGACCGGAGGCGCGGGCACGACGATCCAGCCAAGGCTTGCCGCTGCCAGCGACAGGCTGTGCGCCGCGGTGAAGGCCGTCACCGCGCCAAGCAGCTTTCGCCAGTCGCGGACAAGCAACAGGAGCATCAGCACGAAGAGGAGATGGTCGATGCCCTTCAGGATGTGGTCGACGCCAAGCGCGAAGTAGCTGGCGAAGATGCCGCCCGGACCCAGACGCTCGGGGATGGTGAAACCGGGCGAGGCCGCCGTGAGGCGCATGGCCTGCGCTGTATCACCGACTTCGGGCGTATAGCGCACGAGGACGTCCGTGCGCGTCTTGTCGAGACCGTCGATATGGATCTCTCCCCCGGCAAGCCCACCGGGGCAGGTCGCGATCCAGCCGGCAAGAAAGGCGCGGCCGTCGAACGTCGGGGCCGGGCCGCGGCGCGGTTCGCAGCCTTCGGGCAGAACGGCGTCGATCGCCATCGGCGCGCCCGCGACCTGCGGCTTCCGCCAGGCGACGCGCCACTCGTCCCCGCCCAGCGCCTGCACCTCGAGAAACCCCGGCTCGAGCGCATGGGCAGATACCCGTTGAGCCATTGACGGAAGAAGCAGGGCGAGAAGCAGAAGCACGCGCACGATCATGGCGTAAGCACCTGCGATGGATCGGGACGCACCACCTCGTAGCGCGACAGAAGCGCCTCGTAGCGTTCCTCGCGCAGGCGTTCGCTCAGGCTGGCACGCCAATCCCGCTCGACCTGCGCCCGGATATCCGAAAGCGGCGGGACCCGCGCCTCGCTCCGTTCGGTCACGCGCACAAGATGGGTGCCCAGCGTCGTCGCGACCGGGCCGGCCCAGACGCCCACCGGCACTGCGCCCAGCGCCTCGAAGAAGCCCGCGCCGAAGCTGCCGTCGATCACCCGCGCGGGGCTGGGGGGAAAGCCCGGCGGCAAGAGCGTGGGGCGCGCGGCCTCGCCCGGGTCGCCGCCGATGTTCAGCCGCGCGGCAAGGGCTTCGGCCTCGTCCGCGCCGATCCCCTCGGCCAGAAGGATCTGTTCGAAAGCGATCAGCGCCGGTTCGGCGAAGCGGTCGGGGTGGGCATCCAGGTGCGCCTGCAATGTCGCGTCGTCGGGCTGCAGGGCTTCGGCGCCGCTTTCGGTCAGGAACTCCATCTTCGTCTGCAGACGCCTTCGGATCACGGCGTCGCCGCCATCCAGCCCAAGGGCCAGCGCCTCGCGCACGTAGACCTCTTCCCGGACGCGCTGGGCGATCATGTAGTCGAGTTCTTCGACCGTCGGCGCACGGCGCCAGGTCGACTCGAACTCGGCCACGAGCTGGCGCGCGTCATCTTCGCTGATCACAAGCTGGTTGGCCGAGACGGGCGGGGGGCTGTCGTTGACCACGGCGTAAAGCCCGAAGATCGCGGCCGCGACCAGGAAGAAATGGACAAGCGGATCCCGCAGAAGGCGCATCATGCCGCGGCCGCGTCGGTCGCGTCCATCACGCAACGCCGGTCAGGAAGGCTGCGCCGACCGCCGCGATGACAAGGCCTGCAGCCCGTATCGCATAGGTTCCCCAGGGCCGATCGGCGAGCGTCCCGAAGGCGATCCCGGCCAGATGCAGAAGCCCGGTCGCCACGACAAAGCCCAGTGCATAGGCATAGGGACTGGCGGCCTCGGGAAGTTCGGTGCCATGGGCATGGCCGTGGAAGATCGCGAAGCCACCGACCACCGCGACCGCGGCCCAAAGCGGCGCCCGCGCCCCGAAGGCCACCAGCAGCCCGAGGATCACGCCCGACAGCGCGATCCCCGCTTCGACCGCCGGAAGCGGCATCCCGGCCACGCCCATCGCGCCGCCGAAGGCCATGACCAGCGGAAAAACCACGGGCAACAGCCAGATTGCCGGCCGGCCCAGGAAGGCACCCCAAAGCCCCACCGCCACCATCGCGACGACGTGGTCCCAGCCGAAAAGCGGATGGGTGAAGCCGCTGATCAGCCCGCCCTGCACCCCCTCGCCCGTGTGGGCCTGCGCCGTCTGGGCGAAAAGGAGGGCGAGAAGGACGACGGCGGACAGGCGATGTCGCATGGGCTATCCCTCGGGCGTGTACCAGATGGGCGAGGTATAGGCGCGCTCCTGCAGCGTCAGGGTCGCGTCCTCGGGGAGTTCGGCGTCAAGCCGGACCTTGTCATAAAGCACCCAGCGCGGCGTCGGGATCTCGAGCACGCGGGCATAGTAAACCGCGCTTTCGGCCGGATCGAAGTCCGGATCGGTCCACACCGTCCCAAGCTCGGAGGCGCCGATATTGTTCAGGAAATTTGCTGTCTCGAGGTCGACGGTATCGCCGACCGGAGGAACCTTGCCGTCGGCGCCGGGCTGGCGGTCGCCCGACCACGCAACGTCATAGACTTTTTCCTGAAGACTGCCGTCCGCGCCAAGCCAGCCCTTCACGATCTGGATGCGATCAAGGTTCGCGCCGACCGGGTCGCGCAGCGCATAGACCATGAAGGTCGGCGCGCCGGACGCCGGCGTCGTGAGGTCGCCGCCCATCGGCACGCCCTTCTCGTAGCCCGCGAAGGCCGGCTGGCGGGACCGAAGATCGTCCTCGGTGAAGTCCCATCCACCGAAGAAGCGCACCATCATGCGCGGGCCCGAGGTCGCATAAACCTCCTTGCGCGCCATCGCGTCCCAGATCGCCTCGCGCGTGTTCTCGGTCGCCCAGACGCCGGTGTAGCCCGAGGCCGAAAGCGACCAGCCCGGGAATTCGCCCAGATCGGTCTTGGCGAACGGATGCCGCGACCGCATGGGCGAGGGTTCGGCGTTCGCAGCCTTGCCGAAGAAATTGTCCTCCTCGGCGGTCGACAGCGACGTGTGGCTGTCGGTCGATCCGACCAGCCCGAACTTGTAGGGGTTCACGCCAAGCTTCGCTTCAAGTGCAAGGCCCTGTTTCAGGGCCTCGCGGGCGTATTCGCGCGACAGCATGTCGGGCGTCTTCGCCTCTGACAGGTCGAGGTTGCCCGCGTCCCAGGTCTCGAAATCGGCGAACTCGTCGTCGGGCGACAGAAGCGGATGCGTCTCACCATCGCCCTTGATCTGGGTGATCTCGTAAAGCGGCTCCCACCGGTTGCGCAGCGTGACGTAGGTCTCGTCGACCGCCGCGCCCGTGTACTGCGCATCCACCGGGAACATCAGGCCGTTCGAGAGGTTGCCATTGTGCGCAAGCGCCAGCACGTCGCCGCCGGTCTTGTCCTCGTAGGCCTGAAGCCAGGCGTAGAGATCGAGCGGGTCGGTCGACCCGATCGGACCCTGCGTCACCATCGGGTGCACCTGCCGGGCCAGGTCCCCGCCGTCGCGGAAGATGACGTTGCGGTGAAGGTTGTTTCCCGCGACCAGCGAGGTCCATTCGAAGCCGATGAAGGTGGTGAAACGCCCGGGCTCGTAGAAACGCTCGGCCGCCTCGATCGTCTTCTTCCAGACCTCGTCATAGGCTTCCGACCCGGGATAGTAGGCAGCCACCAGCGCGGGATCGAGGTTGCCCTGCGCAAAGGTCGTGATCAGATCGAGGGCGGCATCCGCCGCAACCTGCCCACCCTCCTGCATGGCGTCGAACCAGCGCGCGCCCTGCTCGGTCCCCACGATGGCCGGCGCGCCGGCGAAAAGGTCGGGCGCGAAGCCCATCGCATCCGAGTGGTCGGTAATCGCAATCCAGTCCAGCGGCCGCCCCAGCCGCGCTGGCTGTCCGGTGGACGAGATCACCTCGTCGCCACGGGCAAAGCGGTAGGCCTCGTCAAGGCCAAGGCGGTTGCCGAACAATCCCGCGTCGGCCGAGAGCGCCGTATGCAGGTGCGAGTCGCCCCAGTAGACCTGGCTAGGAAAGTCGCGTTGGGCATAGGGGGAGTAGGGCCGCCCCTTGTAGAGCCCTTCGAGGCTTTCGGGAGAGGGCTGGATCTGCGCGAGTGCACCGGTTGCGGCAAACCCGACGGTTGCGAAGACGGCGGCGGCTGTTCTGCAGGTGAACGTCATGGCGGATCCCCCCTTCTGAGTCTCATTTGTTCTCTAACATGCTCGCGCGTCCAAGGCGAACGCGGAGTCCGCCAGGAAAACCCGACGTGGGATGAATCCAGGCGCTGTCGGGGATTCAAGCATGGACAAATCCCGCCCCGTCACGTCCTTCCAGACGTGTCCCCAGACCATCCGCTGCGCGGTGATGCCCTTCGTTCAGGTCCCGGTGTCGCTGGGGAAGGCCGCTGACCCGGGGCTTGAATGGCGCAACGGTGCCGGGCAGTTGCGCCTCAGAGTGACGGGCGTTGCCGCGACAACGCGTTGCTGCGGAATGCGTGCGGACCGTTCCCGCGAGATGGCCGGGCGCGGGGCCCATCAAACGGATCGAGGCTGCCCCTTCGGCAACCCTCCGGGGTTCGATCGACCCGCGGCGAAAGCCACGGCCCGGGTGCGCCCGAGGGGCGGCGTCGACCCGACTGCCGGATGTCCGAGCCAAGGCACCCACGCCAATATCGACCTCGAAGCCGCCACGGGGCCATTCAAGGGCCACTCAAGAGCCTCGGACGGTTTGGGCACACCCCTCTGAGCGCGCTTGCTACGAGCACCACAATTTGACAAGGATCACGGCGATGCACCCCGCATGATCGAGGGCCGCCCGGCAATGCCCTACATCGCCTTCGATATCTTGATCTCGCTCGGCCTGTTTGTCTGCGTTCTGGGGTCAATGCTGTTCGGCATTTCGACCGGTCGACAAAGACGGAAGGAACTGGGCGAAGAGGTCGAGCTTGGCACCAGCGCCGTGGACGGCGCGGTCTATGCGCTTCTGGGCCTTCTGATCGCCTTCACCTTCTCGGGCGCGGCCACACGGTTCGACGAGCGGCGCAGTCTGATCGTGGAAGAGGCAAACGACATCGGCACGGCCTGGCTGCGGCTTGACCTGCTGCCGGCCTCGACGCAGCCGGCGCTGCGGCAATTGATGATCGACTACACCCAGTCGCGTCTCGATACCTATCGGTTGCTTCCCGATCTTTCGGCGGCCAAGGCGCAGTTGGCGCTGTCGCAGGAACTGCAGGCACGGATCTGGTCCGAAGCGACGGCGGCCTCGCGGACCATAGGGCAGGATACGGCGGCCGCCATGCTGCTGTTGCCGGCCTTGAACGCCATGTTCGACATCACCACGACCCGTACGATGGCTAGCCTCAAACACCCGCCGCGGTCGATCTACATCATCCTGTTCGTCATGTGCGTATTGTCCGGCCTTCTGGCCGGCCACAACATGGGTCTCGCAAAGCGGCAAAGCCTGCTTCACATCCTGGCATTCCCGGTGATCATCGCGATCGTCATCTACATGATCCTCGACATCGAGCATCCTCGGTTGGGCTTCATCACGGTCGACGCGTTCGACCAGGCGATTGCCGATGTGCTTGAAACGATGAAGGCATCCGCCAACTAGGGCGCGCCGATGCCGAGGTCCGCTTTGCGCAGGACGATGCTGCACCCCCTCGGACCTGGCCGACGGTCACGCGCCTAGGCGAACCGCGCGCGCGTCCGGTTCGCGAAGGCGACAAGCGACAGCATCACCGGCACTTCGACCAGAACGCCCACCACGGTGGCGAGCGCTGCGCCCGAATTCAGGCCGAACAGGCTGATCGCCACGGCCACGGCGAGTTCGAAGAAGTTCGACGTCCCGATCAGCGCGCAGGGCGCCGCGATCCGGTGCGGAACCTTCAGGGCCCAGGCGGCGGCGTAGGCCAGCGCGAAGATGCCGTAGGACTGGATCAGGATCGGCACCGCGATCAGCGCGATCACCTGCGGTCGGTCAAGGATCACCTGCCCCTGCAAGCCGAACAGGATGACGACGGTGGCGATGAGGCCGATCACGGACCAGGGCTTGATGCGGTTGCGAAAGGTCTCGATCCGTTCGGGGGTGCCAAGCCTTTGCCGGGTCCAGACACCGGCCGCGAGAGGCAGCGCGACGAAGAGAAGCACGGACAGAACCAGCGTCGTCCAAGGCACGGCGATGTCGGTGACGCCAAGCAGGAACGCCACGATTGGAGCGAAGGCGAAGATCATCACCACGTCGTTCACGGACACCTGGACCAGCGTGTAGCCTTCGTCGCCGCGCGTCAGTTGCGACCAGACAAAGACCATGGCCGTGCATGGCGCGGCGCCAAGAAGAATAAGGCCCGCGATGTATTGCTGCGCATCGGCCGGGTCGATCAGGTCGGCGAAGACCCCCTCGAAGAACAGAACTGCCAGGGCCGCCATCGTGAACGGCTTGATCAACCAGTTCACGGCCAGCGTGATGGCGATGCCTTTGGGCTGCCGAACAACGTTCCTCAGCGCACCGGGATCGACGCCGACCATCATCGGATAGACCATCGCCCAGATCAGGACCGCCACGACGAGATTGACGTTTGCGACCTCGGCTGTGGCAATGGCGTCGATCATCGCCGGCGAGAGGACGCCGATCGCCATTCCGGCGATCATGGCGAGGGCCACCCACAGGGTCAGATATCGCTCGAAGACGCTCATGCGGTCGCGGGTAGCGCGTTGACGCGGCGGAGTCGAGCGCCGGAGTTGGCCGGGGCGGCATGGCGTGGCGTCTGCCTTGAACCGCGGCGCAGACAGCGATCCCCGGGGCAGCGCCGGCGTGCAAGACGGGCGGAAACCGGCCCGCCCACGGGACTGCGGTGGTGCAGGCCGTATGGAAACGCGGTATGCTTTCCCTCGAAGGAGCTACAGATGACACGCCAGATCGTTACCGTGCTTGCCCTGCTGCTGACCGTGTCGGGGTGGGGCGCCGCTGCCGCGCCCAATGGATGCCCGCCGGGCCTGGCGAAGAAAGACCCGCCCTGCGTGCCGCCCGGACTTGCCAAACAGGGTGTCGACACCGACGACAGGTTGCGGCGCGGGGATTACTATGACCGCGACTACGACCGCATCCGGGACTGGGATGCCTATGATCTTCCCTCGATCGGCGGCAACGAAGGCTACTACCGGAACGGGCGAATCGTGTATCGCGTCGACGAGCGGACGCGGCGGGTTCTCGACTGGATCGAACTGACCGACGAGATCCTGCGGAACTAGCGTCGCGCAAGCCCCCGGGTCGCCAGCCCTTGCACTCCGGCCTGCCGGAACGCACGTTCCCTTGGGCCGAACGAAGACGCGGGCGCCCGCTCGCGATGCCGTGGTGGGCGTCTTACCGCGACGCACGGCGAGCAGCCGCCTGTCCCGTTCGCGGAGATGCGTTCAGGGCCGCCCTATCCGCCGGATCCCCCCTTTCCATCCGTGCATGAAATTTGGCGCGAACTGTCAAGCGGTGGGCTTCGGCGTCCACTACGGTTTTCCAAACGCGCAGCGAAACGGAGGAAACCGCCGTGCCCAAAGCATCCATCCTGATTCCCGTCCTCGCACTTGGCGTCTCGCTTCCCGTCGCAGCAGCTTACGCGCAGGCCGCCGACAGCTCGGACACGCCCGGTATCGCCGCCGCGAACGGCCCCTTTCCCGGCGACCTGAACGTCATCGCCGACCAGTGGGAATGCGTTCAGTCCCTCGACACGCCCGGCTACTTCAAGTCGCTGAACGGGGCCGAAGTGGCCGACTCGACACGCAGCCAGACCTATCCCTGCGCCACGTTTCTTGGCTCGATGGACGGCAACAACACCGTCTACGGCTGGCGGAGCGAGGGCGACTATCAGGGTGTTCTGTTCATGAACAACCGCCGCCCGGGCGAGCTTTATCTGACCGGTGGGAACAACCCCCCTCCGCAGGGCGTGGTTCCCCCCGGCCCGTTCGTCGCCAAGGTCGACGCGACGACCGGAAGCGAGATCTGGCGCACCTACCTCGAGAACGGAAACGTGTCGGGCAACTGGGTGGGCGCGGCGAACCTGAACATCCTGCCAGACGGGAACATCCCGGTCGCGTTCGGCAATACCCTGGTGAAGCTTGACGGCGACACCGGGCTGATCCTTCAGCACCTTTCCATCCCGCGGGCGGCGCCGGCCGAAGGCAGCAACTACAAGCACATGACCATCGCGCCCGACGGCACGCTCATCATCAAGAACCAGACGCGGGCAACGCCCTGCGACATCCAGGGCACGCTGGCCGCGTTCCAGTGTCCGGGCGGCGTCGCGGCATCGCCGGGGTCGACGGTTCATGCGGTCGACCCCGAGACCTTCGAGATCCTCGCAAGCGTCGATCTTCCCGAGAATACCGTCACCCCCCATACGATCACCCAGCGCGACGGGCAGATCCTGATCTACGCCCCCGGCGTGAAGACCTTCTTCCGCCTCGTCTGGGATCCCGAGGCGAAGACCCTGACGCGCGACGATCGCTGGTCGACCGACGCCTATCTGGCCGAGGGCCAGACCTCCGGCGACGCGCCCGGCATCCTCGGCGACTGGGTCGTGGTTCAGGTCAACGGCCTGCCCACGACCAAGGCGGCCTCGGCCATCGTGGCGATCCACCAGGATGACTCGACGCGGATCGTGCGGCATTTCCCCTTCGGCACCGACCTGCCCACCGGGCAAAGCTGGGCCCCGCCGAAGGCGGCCGTCGATGTCGAGAACAGCATGGTCTTCTCGGCCGACCAGAACATGATGAAGATCGGCGGGATCAATTTCGACCAGGCGACCGGCGAGATGACGACCGCCTGGGAGATCGACGGGGCGACGACGGCCTTGCAGGCGCTTTACGGACCGGCGGACCAGCGCGTTCTGGGCACCGCGCGCGCCGCGCCGGGCACGACGTTGCAGGACCTCAACCAGACCTCGAACCCGCCCTACAAGCAGCAGGCGATCTGGCTTGACGCCAAGACCGGAGCGCTTCTGGCCGCGTCCGACTTCGTCGAGCCGATGAACTTCAACACCCTTCTTTCACCCGGCTTCGGAGGCCGATTCTACTACATGGTCGACACGGGCTTCTACGTCTTCCAGCCCATGCCGACGCGCAACTGATCATGTTGCATCACTGAGGAAACTCGTCATGACTCTCAACCTATCCACTACGCTTCGCACCCTTGCCGCCGCGTCTGCAACGGCTCTCCTTCTGACCCCTCTGGGCGCGGCAGCCGAGGAGCCCGAGCTTCACCTTCTTTTCGTGCAGGGCTCGAAGTCGATGCAGGCCGACACCGAGGAAATGACCCTGCGCCTTGTCGGCGTCACCGGGCAGACGGTCTATTTCAGCGACCGGCCGCAGCGCGTCGCGGGCGTTGTCGAAACCACGAAGTTCGTCGAGCACTGGGGCACGGGCGACGACAGCTTCGCGACGAACCCGCCGAATGCCACGATAGCGGTCTATGACGAGGCGGCCGAGAAGAACCGCGCGGCCGTCATCGTTCTGACCGACCCGGTGCTCGACGGGGCCGACCTTGTCTACAGCTACCAGCTTCTTGGGGGCGAGATGCCGGCCGAGGGCGGCGCGACGGGCCTCTTCATCGACACGTTCGGGCCGGGCGGCGGCGTCGGGGCGACCTATCACGGCGCGGGCGTCGGGGCCCGGGGCCCGGGTGCCGCCGGCTGGGCGGGCGTCGCCGTGCGCGACTGTGCCGCCGACGACGATTGTTAAGCGAGAACAAGCCAGACCAGTAACAGGAGGGAATCATGACTTCACTTGATCTACGCGCCTTGGCGCTTGCGCCTGTGATCGCGGTCCTCGCGACGCAGGGTGTCGCCTTCGAACCGAAACCGGTCGAGCCCGTCACCCTGACCGATGTACGCGGCATGCGGTTCTGCGAGTTTCTGCTGGTCTTCGACGACCATGTGGAGATCTACAACACCTCTGCCTCCGCCGGCTGCCCCGATGACCTCTGGTCGACGCTCGATCCGGCATCTATCGCGGCCGAGCATGGCGCAAAGGCCGCGCAACTCAACGGCCCCAAGTTCTGGGCCATGGACGAGCAGACCGTCGGCTTTGGGGAGACCCAGACCTTCGGCGGGATCGAGGCACGCTACGCCGCCTCGCTTCCCATAGCGTCGCTTGGATCGGGAAAGGGCGCAGACCCCTACGCGCCATACGTCACACAGAAGAGCCAGAACATGGTCTTCCAGGCCGGGAATCCGGTTTACGAACTTGTCGACTCCGATGGCAACGTGTTCGTCATGAACGCCTACGGCGACAAGGTCGAGGGCGGGGATCCCGCCAACCTCGCGACTCAACTGACCCTTCCGGATGGATGGACGTTCCAGGTTTCCACACCCGACAGCGACCTTGTGATCGATCAGAAAATCGACACGCCGTCGAAGATGGTGGGCGACGATTTCGACCAGTACTATTCGATGATTGACGAGAGTGCCGGATGACAGACCGTTGTAAGTCGTGGATCGTCGGCGCGATCCTTCTGGCCGCGACGTCGGCGACAGCGCCCGATGCCCGGGCGCAAACTCAAACGGACTCTGCCGCCGCATCCGCGACTTACTCCGGATATCGTCAGACGCCCACGCTTGAAGGCCCCGACGGCGTCGTCACGCAGCTGGACGAAGGGGATGTCCGCACGCAGCCTGTGCTGAGCTTTCCCAAGGTCGAGGCGTTTTTCCAGCCCTTCTTCGACTGGAAGGCGCGGATCAACAAGGACTACGGGCTGAAGCTTCAGTTCAGCTACCAGGTGCTCTACCAGGGAACGAACGAGGACGTTCCCTACACAAGCTCGACCGCCGGCCGCGCCCAGATCCAGGGCGCGTGGACGCTGGTCGATCGCGGGGGCAAGAACCCCGGCCTTCTGACCTTCCGGCTCGAGAACCGCTACACGATCGACAGCGAGATCCCCCCAAGCCAGTTCGGGTTCCAGTTCGGCAGCCTGACCCCGACCGGCGGCGGCTTCAGCGACTTCGGCTTCGCATGGACCGAGCTTGCGTGGCGTCAGACCCTGATGGACGGGAAGTTCAAGTTCATCGTCGGCAAGATCAGCGCGACCTCGTGGTACAACGGCTACGCCCTGTCCTCGCCCATGACCGGGTTTCAGAACACCGGACTGCAAAGCAGCCTGACGAAGCCCGCGCCGGGCCGCGGCATCGGCGGCGGCATCGGGTATCAGTTCAATCCGAACTTCGTGATGGTCGCCGGCGTCCACGACGCAAACGCCAAGACGGCCGACAATCCCTTCGACACCATCCACCTCAAGGAGTTCTACTATTCGACCGAGTTCCGGTGGTACACGACCACCCCCGACCGGTCGAAGTGGGACCAGGTGCGCGTGCAATTCTGGTACCAGGACCCGCTGGAAGAGAAGGGCACGCCGGCCGGCTACGGCATGACCTTCGCGGCCAGCCACCTGTTCCAGGACCGCTACATGCCCTTCATCCTTGGCGGCATCTCGAACGGCGAGGCGAGCACCTTCCAGCGCGACCTGATCGCGGGCCTCGGGATCGGCTTCGACACCGTCCACCGCACGGCGAGCGATGTGCTGGGCGTGGCCGTGGGATGGGGCGACCCCTACGCGCCGCAACTGCGCGAACAATACACGGCGGAGGCGTTCTATCGGTTCCAGCTGGTCCAGCGTGTGGCGATCACACCTTCGGTCCAGTACGTGAAGAATCCCTCGGCCAATCCGAACCGGGACGACGCGTGGCTTTGGGGGCTTCGCGCCCGTGTCACGTTCTGATGCGAAGACGGAGGGCCCCCAGGCCGCGCGCGATCGGGCGCCGGGCACGAAGGCGAATTGCCTTCGCATGAGGACTCTTCTACCCTTGGCCAGACGGCGTACGGGACGACGCCGCCTGCGCGAAGGTATCGAAGATCACATGCCAAGAACGATCCCGTTGATCCGGGCGGCGAACCTCTTTCCGATCGTTCGATGGATGGAGGCCAACCAGGTGGACGCGGCCGCGCGGCTTGCGGCGGCAGACCTGTCCTATTGGTATGCCCTGTCGCCGCTGGACCCAATCCCCGTTCTGAATGGGCTGGCCGTGCTGCGCGACCTGACGACCGGCCATGGACCGGACGTCGGCGCCCTGATTGTCGACCAGGGGACGGTGCGTGAACTGGGCATGCTGGGCGGTGTGGCGCTTGGCGCAAGGACGCCGGCCGAAGCCATGCAAAGGGTGGCCTTCGCGCTTCCCCTGCATTCGACTCACGAACAACTCCGGGTCGAGCGCCGCGACGGGTATCTGACGATCACGCACGCGTTCAGTATCCCCGTGGCGGCGGACGCCCAGCACGCCGTGCAGATCCTGTTTTCCAGCATGATCCAGCAGCTTTGCCGCTTCACCGGCATGAAGCCCCCCCTGATCACCCGGATCGAGGCGACCGCGCACCCGGAGCACGGTCTTGAAGGCTTCGCGCGTCGATTCGATGCCGAGATCGCCGAGGCGAAGTCGTCCGCCCTGACGCTTTGGATCAAGGACGATGTCGCCATCAACCCCTTCCGCACGGTCGCGCGAGATCGTGCGGCAACCACCGACCTGCGCTCGATTCCACCCCTTGCCGAGGAAATGACACTGTCGGGCACGCTGCGTTCGGTCATCAACGTGATGCTCCACGACGGGGTGCCGAGCATCGAGCGCGCGGCCGACGCCGGGGGAATGTCCGTGAGAACCTTGCAGCGGCGACTTGCCGAAGATGGAACCTCGTTCACCGAGCTGCTGGATCTGGAGCGCCGGAAGGTCGCCCTGCGCCTGTTGGGCGACGCCGACGCAGACCTGGGCGCGCTGACCCTTCGGCTGGGTTACTCGGCGCCATCGGCGATGAGCCGCGCGATCAGGCGTCTGACCGGATCAAGCCCGTCACGCATCCGGGGCTACGGGTAGACGCAGCCTTGGCGTCAGGTTTTTTGGCGCGGAAAGATAAACGTTTCGCGTCAGGCTAAGATAGGACCGTAGTGCCGATGCCGCCGCATGAGCGAAAGGCCACCACTCCGACGGGAACCGCGAACAGAATGATTGCAGGACATACAGGGAAGGGGTCGGTGAGACCTCACAAGAACCGGCCTCTCTCGCTGTCTTCCGCAGTCTTCTTGGGCATTCTCGCATCGTTCTCCGGGCAGGCATCGGCCCAGGAGGCCGTGACCGACGACCCGCAGGCCAGCAGTGCCGCTCCTGCGGAGGACAGCGACAGCGTGGGCTTCGGGGCAGGGTCCTTCGTGGCGGTCCCAATTCCGGTCAACGATCCGACGTTCGGAACCGGGCTGGTCTTGGGCGGCGGTTACCTGTTCAAGGCCGACGAAGGGTCCAACACAAGCTTCATCGGCGGGGGCGTGTTCGGCACGAACGAAGGAAGCCGGGCCGGCGGGATCGGCGGAAGCTTCTCGTTCGACGACAAGCGCTACAACCTGTTCGGGTTTCTCGGCGCTGCGGACGTGAGCTACGATCTTTTCATTCTCGGCGAGCCGGTGCGTATCGAACAACAAGGCGTCGCCTTCCAGGGGCAGTTTCGGTACGGGTTTTCGGATACCCTGTCTGCCGGGGTCTCGCTCCGCTATCTTGAAAGCCAACTCTCCGGCGTGAACGGAACGGAGCTTCCAGAGCAGATTCAAGATCTTACGGACATCTCGATCGCGACGGTCGGGATTGTGGGCCAGTGGGACACACGCGACAACACGTTCTATCCCACCGCAGGCAGCTTCCTCGACTTCGAGGTGACGTACAACGAACAGTCCGGCGGGCGGAACCTGACCTACACGCGTTCCACCATCGGCTATGACCACTTCTGGTCACTTGGCGAACGCTCGGTCATCGCAGCCCGCGTGGCGGGCTGTGGCGTGCAGGACAAGGCGCCGTTCTTCGACACCTGTCTTCTGGGCTCGGAGATCCGCGGTTTTTCGCTGTTCGAGTTCTACGGCGACCAGATGGTGGCGGCGCAGGCCGAGTATCGCGGACGCTTCAACGAGCGTTTCGGCTATGTCGCCTTCGCCGGTCTTGGAGATGTCCGCCGCAACATCCTTTCCCTCTCGCTCGACAGCGGAACCCGCTACGCAGGTGGTGTCGGCGGGCGACTTCGGGTGTCCAAGGAGTTTGATCTCGACGTCTCGCTCGATGTCACCTACAACGACAAGGACGAGAGCTACGTCTATTTCTACGTCGGGCAGTCCTTCTGACCGACGACCCGACTGACGGTTCACATCCATTACCAAGCAGTCCGCTCTGCCGGATGAGCGCGGTGCGCCTACCGGGTTGGCCGTGTCGCGCGCCGGGGCGTTCGCGGTCCGGCCCTGCAGGTCGCGTGTTTGCGGACGGACCCGTTCATGGGAGTGATGAAATGTTCAACTGAGCCTTGGTGGTAGTGAGACTCACGCAACTGGCTGAAGGAACGGATGGATGATGAAGCGCATCTTGCTGTGCACGATCTTGATCTACGCCCCCACCGTCGCATCGTCCGAACCCATCGCGGTCAATCCGGACAACTTCGTGCGCGCCGAGTCCGACCTTTACTTCGGAAATACGGTCGCCAACGGCGGGTTCGGACGCTTTGACCACACCCGCGAGCCTGCGCCGATCGACAAGCAGACGGTGATCCGGCTGAACCGCGACACGATCTATTCCGCTGCCGTCTTCGATCTGGACGCCGGGCCGGTGACTATCACCAAGCCCGACTCCGGCGAACGCTACATGTCGATGCAAGTCATCGATCAGGATCACTACACCTTCGACGTCGTGCACGAACCCGGACCGTTCACGCTGACCCGCGAGGCCGTCGGCACGCGCTATGTCATCATCGGAACGCGCACCCTCGTGGATCCGAACGACCCGGAGGACATGGCCGCCGCGCATGCGCTGCAGGACGCCATCAAGGTCGAACAGGACGACGTGGGCACCTTCGACGCGCCGGAATGGGACAAGGCGAGCCAGGACAAGGTGCGCGCCGCGCTTCTGGAGCTGGCCAGTATGATGCCGGATACCCGCGCCATGTACGGCAGCCGCGACGAGACGGAACCCGTCCGTTTCCTCATCGGGGCCGCGCAGGGCTGGGGCGGGCTCGCCGCGACGGAAGCGCTCTACCTCAACGTGGTTCCCGAGCGCAACGACGGCGAGACGGTCCATCTGCTTCGGGTCGACCCCGAAGCTGTGCCGGTCGGCGGCTTCTGGTCGGTAAGCCTTTACAACGCAGAGGGCTACTACGTCGAAAATGAATACGACGCCTACACCCTGAACAACATCACGGCAGAAAGGTCCCCGGACGGCCTGGTCGTCATCCAGTTCGGAGGGTGCGACGGCGTCATCGCGAACTGCCTTCCCACCCCGCCGGGCTGGAACTACATGGTCCGCCTTTACCGGCCGTCAGAGGCGATCCTGAACGGCAGTTGGACCTTCCCCGTGGCCGAACCCGTGGAATAAGCGGCGCGCCGCGGCACGTGGGCCCGCCGGTCTTGCGGCGGAACGCGCGCGGTCTTCGGGGATGAACACGACCTTGCCCCCGATGTGGAGGGGGGCGGGCCAGGGCACTGCCCGTCCCGATCGGGACAGGTCAACAGCAAAGGACACGTGATGAAGCGGCGCACATTTCTGCAGGCTGGCGCATCGGCAATCGTTCTTCCGATGCCTGCCCTCGGTCAATCGAACGGCGAAGATATCGGCGCGCTTGCGCGCGAGGCCTACATCTACACTTATCCGATGGTAGAGAACTATCTCTCGATCTACCAGTTCGCGCTCGACCCGACAGGAGACCAGTACAAGGGGCCCCCGAACGCCATTCACAACGTGGCCCGCGTGTTCACGCCCGAGGACCGCGGGGTGGTGACGCCGAACTCGGACACACCCTATTCCTTCCTGATCATGGACCTCCGTGCCGAGCCGCTGGTCGTCAGCTTGCCGCCGGTCGAGGCGGATCGGTACTACTCCCTGCAGATTGTCGATCTTTACAGCCACAACGTGGACTATGTCGGCACACGACTGGACGGCAACGGCGGCGGGAACTTCCTGATCGCCGGTCCCGGCTGGACCGGAGAGGCGCCGGAAGGGATCGTGCGGACGATCCGCATTCCGACGCAGATCGTCTATTCCCAGTTCCGCACCCAGCTTTACGATGACGCCGATCTCGACCGGGTTCGCGAGATCCAGGCGGGTTACGGTGTCCAGCCGCTTTCAAGCTTCGTGGGCGCCGAGCCTCCGCCTGCGCCGCCGGCTGTCGACTGGCCAAGGATCAGCCGGGACACCGCGCAGCCGGACTTCTGGTCCTATGCGAACTTCCTTCTTCAGTTCGCGCCACCGCTTCCCTGGGAGGAAGAGGTGCGGAACCGCTTCGCCGCGATCGGGGTCGCGCCGGCGATCGGCTGGCCGGCAACGGATTTGCCTGATGACCTGCGGTCCACCGTGGTCGAAGCCGGCGATGCGGCGCTCGTCGAGATCCAGGAGACGCTTCTCAGGGAGGTCACGTCCTCGCGCGGTCTCTTCGGTTCGCCCGAGGCGATGCGCGGAAAGTACATGCAGCGCGCGCTTGGGGCGATGGGCGGACTCTACGGTCTTGAGGAAGACGAGGCCCTTTACGAAACCTACCTGCTCGACTCGGAAGGGAAGCGGCTCGACAGCTCGACGCATGACTACGTCATGCGGTTTGATGCCGACGCGCTGCCACCCGCCGGCGCGTTCTGGTCGGTGACGATGTATGACGGCGAGAAGTTCCTCGTCGACAATCCGCTGGACCGATACCTGATCAACTCGGGCATGCTCGACCGACTGACGACCACCGATGCCGGAGAGATCATCCTCTATCTCCAGAAGGACAGTCCCGGTCCCGACCTGGAAAGCAACTGGCTTCCCGCCCCGGACGGGGAGATGGGGGTCGTGATGCGGATCTACCTGCCCGATGCCTCGGCGATCGAAGGAAGCTGGAGACCGCCCGCGATCGAGGTCGCCGGCGACAACTGAGGACCATGGCAAAGGCACGCGGACACGGTCGCGCGCAGGTACGGCAGTGCCATGCCGGTCCGGGCCCAGGGGGCGCCGTCTTCGCCATGCGTTTCGCCGTCCGACGAGCCATACAGCCTTCGCGGACCAGCGGGTTCGGCCACAACAGGTCACGGGCTTCACGCTTGTGACCGGACGGCATCTTTTGTGCACGAGGACGCGTTCGGATTGCTCGGACCTGACCGGGGGTGAGTCTCCGCCGGCCGGGTGGGGGGCCTGCTCAGTGCGGTCACAGTCGACCCCTTGGCGCGCCCAACGATTGTGCAGCGCGCGAACGGAGGGCGTGTCGCCGTCGCATCGTCGACAAGGCCCTTGACTATGGCCGTGGCACCAGCATCCTCGAAACACAACTTTCCGGTCGATCGTGACCGGCGGGCATTCGGGCCCCGCATCGCCTCCGGCTTCCGGGGGACAAGATGCGGGGCATTTTCGTTCTTGGGGGACGAAACGTGCGACCAAGCGTCGAGATTGGGGTGCTGTTCTCCCGCTCCGGCAGCTATGCGCTGATCAGCGAGGCGTGCCGAAAAGGCGCGCTGTCGGCGGTCGACCTGGTCAATGCCGACGACCGCTTCCCCTTCCGCCTTGTCGCCGTCGAGCGCGACCCGCGCGGGAACGTCGATCAATATGGCCCGCTTTGCGCCGAGATCCTCACCCAAAGCGCCGCGCGGCACATCGTGGGCTGCGTCACCTCGTGGAGCCGGAAGGAAGTCATCCCCACACTCGAGAAGTGCGGCGGCGCGCTTTGGTATCCGTGTCCGTATGAAGGGTTCGAGGCGTCGGACCACGTGGTCTATACCCACGCCTGTCCCAATCAGCATCTTCTGCCGCTTCTGGCCTGGGCCTTCCCGCGTTTCGGGCGGAAGGTCTACCTGACCGGGTCGAACTACATCTGGGGGTGGGAGATCAACCGCGTCGCGCGCGACCGGGTTCTTGCCGCCGATGGTGCGGTGACGGGCGAACGGTATCTGCCGATCGGCGACACCGATGTCGCGCACATCATCGAGGAACTGAAAGCCGTGCGTCCGTCGTTCGTGCTGAACTCGCTGATCGGACCGTCGGCTTACGAGTTTCTCAAGGCATACAAGGCACTTGGCATCCAGGACGCGCATTTCCGGCCGGACGTCTGCCCCGTCCTGTCCTGCAACCTGACCGAATGCGAACTGGGCGTGCTGGGCGACGCGGGGGAGGGGCTGATCTCGGCCGGGCCCTACTTCCGGCAAGAGGACGGGGCCTTCGGCTCGTCCTTCGAGGCCGCAAGCCACGATGCGGTACGGACCATCGCGCTGCGGCTTGCCGCCCACGCCGATCCCTCGGCGGCCCGGCTTCCGGAGCTTTTGCAGAGGCCGGTCGAGGGCGGGCTCGCGATCGATCCCGAGACCCACCACGTCACACTGCCGGCCCTGATAGCCCAGGTGCGGGGCGGTCGGTTCCGGGTGCTCGACACTCATCCCAGCGTGGCGCCCGACCCCTATCTGTCGCGGCCCGACCGTCAGCCGGCGACGACCGGTCCAGCCTTGCGGGTGGTGACATGAGACAGCGGCTGAGCATTCCCGATCTCGGCGGCGCGAAAGCGGCGATCCTTCACCGGCCGCATCCCACGGTGACGGCCCTTTCACGCCAGCTTGTCGCGATCGGCCTCGAGGTCACCGACCACTGGCCGGATCTGCCGTCCGCCGCGTTGGGCGCCGACTACGTCTTCTTCGACGCGGACATGGGGCATGACGGCCAGTTCCCCTGGGCTCCGGGGGCGGCGCCGATGCCAATGATCGCGCTGATCGGGTCAGAGGCGCCCGGACGCATCGAATGGGCGCTTTCGGCGGGGGCGGCCGCGCAGCTTCTGAAACCGGTCGGGGACCATGGCGTCTATTCCGCCCTGCTGATCGCGCGGCAGGCCTTCGAGGCACGGCGCGCGCTGGGGGCGGAAGTCAACGACCTTAAACGCCGGCTTGCAGATCGCCAGACGGTCGTTCGCGCGGTCACCCTGCTGGCGGCACGGGGCAAGTCGGAAGACGAGGCCTATGCGCAACTCCGCCAGATCGCCATGGCGTGGCGCGAAACGATCGAAATGGCGGCGCACCGCATCGTCGCGCAGCACTCGGGAGGGGAGGGGCCGGATGGTCGACGCAAGCCTTCCTGAGACCGCGCCCCGAAGCGCGTGGTCGCGTCTTCTGCGCCGGAAGCTGGCGCTTCTCGGCCTGTTCCTGATTGCCGTCACGGTTCTTGGCGCTCTCCTGGCGCCCTATCTCACGAAGTTTCGTCCCGACGAGCAGCTTTTCGACGGGCTGACCCTTGAAGGGGCCCCCTTGCCGCCGGGCGGTGACTTCCTGCTGGGCACCGACCTGCTTGGGCGGGATCTGTTGACGCGGATTCTCTATGGCGCCCGCACCTCGCTGGTCATCGGGGTCGCGGCCAACGGGCTCGCGCTGATCATTGGAACGCTCGTCGGGGTGACCGCCGGGTATTTTCGCGGCTGGATCGGCAGCGTGCTCATGCGCTTCACCGATCTGATGATGGCGTTCCCGGCACTGTTGCTGGCCATCTGCCTGGCGGCGATCTTCCAGCCGTCGCTCTGGATCGTGGCGCTGGTGATCGCACTCGTGAACTGGGTCCAGACGGCGCGGGTGATCTATACCGAGACGACGTCGCTGGCCGAGCGCGAGTTCATCGCCGCCGAACGCGCCATCGGCGCCGGCCACGGGCGCATCCTGTTCCTGCACATCCTGCCGCATCTGATGCCGATGATCATCGTCTGGGGCACGCTCGGCATCTCGACGACGGTGCTTCTCGAGGCGACGCTGTCCTATCTGGGGATCGGGGTGCAGCCGCCGACGCCGTCGTGGGGCAACATCATCTTCGAGAACCAGACCTACTTCCAGGCGGCGCCGTGGCTCGTGTTCTTCCCCGGCATTGCCATCCTGCTTCTGGCCTTGTCGTTCAACCTGGTCGGCGACGCCCTGCGCGACGTTCTCGATCCGACGCAGAGAGGGCGCGACTGATGGCGGCCTATCTTGCGCGCCGCCTCATCCAGGCGGCCCTGATCCTTCTTGGGGTCTCCTTCATCACCTTCTTCCTGCTCTACGCGCTTCCGGCCGACCCGGTGCGCCAGATCGCCGGCAGGTCGGCAACACCCGAGACGGTCGAGAACATCCGGCGGCAGCTTGGCCTCGACCAGCCCTTCGCGGTGCAGTACTGGCGGTATCTCTCGGGTCTGGTCCAGGGCGACCTCGGCCGCTCGTACCTGCAGAAGTCGCAGGTGTCCGAGCTGATCGCCGCGCGACTTCCGGCAACGCTTCTGCTGATGGCGGGGGCGATCGTCTGCGAGCTGACGCTGGGCTTGACGATGGGGGTCGTGGCGGCCATGCGGCGCGGCACGGCGGCCGACAACTCGCTGATGATCGCCAGCTTCGTCGGTGTCTCGGCGCCGCAGTTCGTCGTGGGATTGCTTCTTCTCTACGTCTTCGCGGTCAAGCTCGGCTGGTTCCCGATCGGCGGCTACGGCACCTTTGCGCACCTCGTCCTGCCATCTCTCACGCTGGGGATCCTCGGTGCGGGATGGTACAGCCGCATGATGCGCTCCTCGATGATCGAGGTCCTTCGCCAGGACTACATCAGGACCGCCCGCGCCAAGGGCCTGATGCGCAGGCGCATCCTGTTCCGCCACGCGCTTCCGAACGCAATCCTACCCATCATCGCGATGATTGGGATCGACATCGGCGTCTTCATGGGCGGGATCGTCGTCGTTGAAAGCGTTTTCGGCTGGCCGGGCATCGGTCAGCTCGCCTGGCAGGCGATCCAGCGCGTCGACATCCCGATCATCATGGGCGTCACACTGGTTTCGGCCTGCGCGATCGTGCTCGGCAACCTTCTTGCCGACCTGATCACGCCCTTTATCGACCCCCGGATCAGGGTGCGCTGATCCAAACCCACCAACCGACAGGAGCGAAAGATGAAACGACTGCTTGCCTCCACCGCACTTCTCGCCGCGCTGGCCATGCCCGCGCTGGCGCAGGACTACACGCCCGACCCGAACGCCAAGCCCGGCGGCGGGATCGTCATCACCTACAAGGACGACGTTGCCACGCTTGACCCTGCGATCGGCTATGACTGGCAGAACTGGTCCATGATCAAGTCGCTGTTCGACGGGCTGATGGATTACGTGCCCGGAACGACCGAACTGCGTCCCGGCCTTGCCGAAAGCTATGAGGTGTCGGACGACGGCATGGTCTTCACCTTCAAGCTGCGGCCCGGCGTCCTGTTCCACAACGGCCGCGAGATGACGGCCGAGGACGTGAAGTACTCGCTCGACCGCGTGACCAACCCCGAGACCCAGTCGCCCGGCGCGGGGTTCTTCGGCTCGATCCTGGGCTATGACGCGATGGCCGATGGGTCGGCCACGACGCTGGACGGTGTCGAGGTGATCGACCCCTCGACCGTCCGGATCACGCTGTCGCGGCCCGACGCCACCTTCCTGCACGTCATGGCGCTGAACTTCGCCTCGATCGTCCCGAAAGAGGCGGTGGACGAATGGGGCACCGATTTCGGCAAGCATCCGGTCGGAACCGGCGCCTTCAAGCTGGCGGAATGGACGATCGGCCAGCGGCTTGTCTTCGAGAAGAACGCGGACTACTGGCGCGACGGCGTTCCCTATCTCGACACGGTGACCTTCGAGGTCGGGCAGGAACCCATTGTCGCGCTTCTGCGCCTTCAGAACGGCGAAGTCGACGTGCCCGGCGACGGCATCCCCCCGGCGAAATTCGTCGAGGTCATGTCCGATCCCGAACAGGCGGCACGTGTCGTGGAAGGCGGGCAGCTTCACACCGGCTACATCACGCTGAACGTGAACATGCCGCCGCTCGACAAGGTCGAGGTGCGCAAGGCCGTCAACATGGCGATCAACAAGGACCGGATCGTGCAGATCATCAACGGCCGCGCGGTGCCGGCGACCCAGCCCTTGCCGCCGTCGATGCCGGGCTATACCGACGGCTATGCGGGCTATCCCTACGACCCCGAGGGCGCCAAGGCGCTTCTGGCCGAGGCGGGCGTTCCCGACGGGTTCGAGACCGAACTCTACGTCATGAACACCGACCCCAACCCGCGCATCGCGCAGGCAATCCAGCAGGACCTTGCCGCGATCGGGATCAAGGCGGCGATCCAGAGCCTGGCGCAAGCCAACGTGATCGAGGCGGGCGGCGCCGGCACGGCGCCGATGATCTGGTCGGGCGGCATGGCCTGGATCGCGGACTTCCCCGATCCGTCGAACTTCTATGGTCCGATCCTGGGCTGCGCGGGCGCGGGCGACGGCGGCTGGAACTGGTCGAAGTACTGCAACGATGCGCTCGACGCAGAAGCGACCGAAGCCGACAGCTTCACCGACCCCTCGGCATCGGCCCGGCTCGAGATGTGGTCCGATGTCTATCAGAAGGTCATGGAGGACGCGCCCTGGGTGCCGGTGTTCAATGAACAGCGCTATACCATGAAGTCGGCGCGCATGGGCGGTGACGACGCGCTTTATGTCGATCCGGTGTCGATCCCGGTCAATTACGACTACGTGTACGTGACCGAGTAAGGCCATGTGCAAGGCCTGCGACTATACGATCCATTCGGCGCAGCACCACTTCGGCTGGGACAACTCGCTTGCCCCGGCCGAACGGGTGGCCCCCGGATCGACGATCCTGTTCCAGTGTCATGATTCCTCGGCGGGCCAGCTTGGCCCGTCGTCGACCGTCGCCGACGTGACCGCTCTCGATTTCGGCAAGATCAACCCGGTCTCGGGCCCGATCTACGTCGAGGGCGCCAAGCCCGGCGACGCGCTGAAGATCACCATCGAAAGCTTCGCCCCGCAGGCGCGGGACGGGGCCGGCTGGGGGTGGACGGCCAACATTCCGGGGTTCGGACTGCTGGCCGACCAGTTCACCGAGCCGGCGCTGACGCTGTGGCGGTACAATCCCGCCACGATGGCGCCGGCGCTTTGGGGCACGCAAGGCAAGGTGCCTCTCAAGCCCTTCGCGGGGACCATCGGCAACGCGCTTGCCGAGCGGGGCCTGCACTCGATCGTTCCGCCCCGGCGCACGGGCGGCAACATGGACATCCGCGACCTGACCGCCGGGGTCACCCTGTGGCTGCCGGTCGAGGTCGAGGGGGCGCTGTTCTCGGTCGGGGACACCCATGCGGCGCAGGGGGATGGCGAAGTCTGCGGCACGGCCATCGAAAGCCCGATGGACGTGGTGCTTACGCTCGAGCTCGAGAAGGACGCAAACCTCAGGACCCCGCGCTTCTCGACCCCGGGGCCGGTCACCCGGCATCTCGACGCCAAGGGCTATGAGGTGACGACCGGAATTGCCCCGGACCTCATGCAGGCGGCGCGGGATGCCGTGGCAAGCATGGTCGACCTGCTTTGCGCCACCCGCGGCATGTCCGCGGTCGACGCCTACATGCTGGTGTCCACCTGCGGGGACCTGCGGATCTCCGAGATCGTGGATATGCCGAACTGGGTGGTCAGCTTCTACTTCCCGAGGGTGGTCTTCGAGTGACCGAGACCGCCGCGATCCTGCCCGGGGCCGAAACGGCCCCGGGCGACCCCGTTCTTTCGGTCGACGGGCTGACCGTCTCGGTGCGGACCGAGGCGGGCCTTCATCCGCTCGTTGAAGGGCTGAGCTTCGAGCTGAAGCGGGGCGAGACGCTGGCCATCGCTGGCGAAAGCGGGTCGGGAAAGTCCATCACCTCGCTTGCCATCATGGGCCTTCTTCCGCCCCCGGCGGTGCGCGTCACGGCTGGGCGCGTCAGACTTGGCGGGACCGATCTTACCCGGCTTGGCGACGAGGACATGCAGAAGATCCGGGGCGACAGGATCGCCATGATCTTTCAGGAACCGATGACCTCGCTGAACCCGGTGATGACCATCGGAACCCAGCTGGTCGAGGCCCTTGAAGCGCACGAACCCCTGACCCGCGCGGAAGCGAGGGTGCGCGCGCTGGCCGCGCTTCAGGCGGTGCGGCTGACGGACGCCGAACGGCGCATGCGCCAGTATCCGCACGAATTGTCCGGGGGGATGCGCCAACGCGTGATGATCGCCATGGCGCTGGCCCTGCGTCCAGATGTGCTGATCGCGGACGAGCCGACGACAGCCCTTGACGTGACGGTGCAGCGCGAGGTGCTTGAGCTTTTGCGCGACCTTCAGCGGCAGACCGGCACCGCGATCATCCTGATCACCCACGACATGGGGGTGGTCGCCGAAATGGCCGACCGTGTGATCGTCATGCGCGCCGGGCGCATGGTGGAACAGGGCGACGTCCGGCAGATCTTTCACGCCCCTCGCGCAGCCTACACGAAAGAGCTGCTGGCCGCCGTGCCCCGCATGGGCCGGGGGGAAGGGGGCGTCCGCCAGGCCGAAACCCCGCCGATCGCGCGCGTGGCCGACCTGAGGGTCGTCTACGACATCCGGGGGGGGCTGCTTGGCCGGGTGACACATCGCGTGCACGCCGTGGCGGGTGTCGGTTTCGAGATCCGGCAAGGCGAAACCTTCGCCCTTGTCGGCGAATCCGGCTGCGGCAAGTCAACCATCGCCAAGGCGATGGCCGGCCTCGTGCCCTTCGCCGGAACGATCGAGATCGGCGGTCTGCGCCTGGGTGGCAGCGCTGCCGATGCGCAGGCCGTGCGGCGCATGGCGCAACTCATCTTCCAGGATCCGATGGCGTCGCTCGACCCGCGGATGCGCGTGGGGAATCTGGTCGCCGAGCCGCTGGTCATTCACCGCATCGGGTCGCCCGCGGAACGGCGGGAGAAGGTGCTCGACCTGTTCGAGCGGGTCGGGCTTTCGCCCGAGCACGTCAACCGCTACCCGCACGAGTTTTCGGGCGGGCAGCGCCAGCGCATCTGCATCGCGCGGGCGCTGGCCCTCGGTCCCCGACTGATCATCGCGGACGAAAGCGTGTCGGCGCTCGACGTGTCCGTGCAGGCGCGGGTTCTGGCGCTCTTGCGGGCGCTGAAGGACGAGTTCGGGGTCGCCTATCTCTTCATCAGTCACGACATGGCCGTGGTCGAGAACATCGCCGACCGGGTCGCCGTCATGTATCTGGGCCAGATCGTGGAGCTTGGGACGCGGGCCCAGGTTTTCGGGAATCCCCGGCATCCCTACACCCGCCGACTGATCGACGCCGTGCCAATTCCCGATCCCGAGCGCCGGCGTCCGGCCCGCCCCGCGCTTGCGGCGGAAACCCCAAGCCCCCTCTGGCCCGCGGCAGAGACGCCGCCCGCCTGGCCACTTTCGGACATCGGCGGCGGTCACCTTGTGAGTTCGTGGGGCGTCGCCGAGGGGCGCTGAGCGTACCGAAGGGTTGCGGCATGTCCGCTCGAATGCCGGTGCGGGGAGTGCGACGCTCAGGAGTCCGACGCTCAGGAGTCCGAACGGCCCGAGGCGTGGACGTCCTCGGTGGCCTTTACCCCCCTGGAATGGCGGCGTCCGGTCTCGGTCATCACATAGACCATGACCGATCCTGTCCAGCTGAACGTGAACAACCCGGAGATCGCGATCATCGCCCCGATGAGACGCCAGGCATGCGGCAGCTCGACATTTGCCTCGCCCAATGTGGTGTACGAATCCAGCACGAAATAGAAGGTGTCGCGGAACCCGCTGATCAGTCCAAACCACCAGATCGGGATAGCCCAGATCAAGGTTTCGACCAGGTGCACGCTCGCCAGCAGTGCGATCGTCACGCCTACCAGCAAGCTGACGCGCCATTGCGCCGTATCGGGGCCGAACCGTGCAAACCGGACCGCGAAGATCTTGGAGACGACGCCGATGCACCAGCCATGCACCGCGATGAGCAATACCAGAACAATAAGCCCGAAGCCGAGTTCGGCGATCAGCCCGGGATCGTTCAGGCCCGACGCCACGGTCGTTCCGACCGTGTTTAGGACGGGATCGACCGCGTCCTTGACTATGCTTTCGTCTGTCATGGTGACACCGTTTCCGGGACTGCATACCCTGTCTGTGTGCCAATGCGCAACGTGTAGGCGCCGTCCCCGGCGAAACGCCGGGTGAGCCCAACCTCGTGGTCGCCGGGCGCCGCAACCATCGCGCCGATCTGCGCCGCGCGCCCGGCCGGGTCAGGTGACGGACGAATGCCGGCTGTTGACGCCCGCTTATGCGTTCATCCAGCGTTATCGCTTTCGGGTGAGGAGGCTCTCGACCAGTCCAGGCACCGTTTCGACAAGGTCATCCGGAACGCCGTCCCGCCCGAAACGACCGACGAAAAGACGCAAGGGCCCCCGGATCGAGTTCTCGCGCATCTCGCGCTCGCGGAAAAGCCGAGTGGAGACGTAGGTCAACTGGGTGAGAAGCGCCCGTGCCCGCGCCGTCGTCAGGGCCATGGTCAGCGCACGCGCTCGAAAGGACGGCTTGATCGGATCCGCGAAGATCGGTTCAAGCACCATCGTCGCCGGCCGCACCTTGAAAAGCTCGGCACGCGCGGCCGAAAGCGCTGGCCAATCCCCCGCCGCAGAGAGCGTCTGGCATTTCATGAACATCGTGTAGACATGGAACTCGGACCCGTAGCTGCTCAGACGGGCGGCCTGATCCAGGCTTGTCACCGCCTCCTGAATTTTCCCGGTGAACGCCCGCAGTTGCCCCACGATGGCGAGACAGGACGCGATTTCAGTGCTCGAGCGCAGTCCATCTTCGGCGAGTTCGATGGCGAGATCCTCGTAACCGCGGTCGAGGAAGTAGAGAAGCTTCGCTGCCATGATTGCCTGCGTCGGATCGCGGATCACGTCGGGAAGCGCCGAAAGCACCAGCTCCTCGATCCGGTCCTCGTCCGCGCGGCAGGTGGCCTTGCCCTTGAGGAAAAGATCCCAGCCAAGCAGGATGTACTTCGAGTGAAGATGCGTGGCGTAGAAAAGCTTGAGCGCGGGGTCGTCGGGGTTTTCCTCAAGCAGGCGCCGGAGCCGCTGATCGTTGACCGCCCACGAGGCGTTGTTGCCGACCGGCAGGCCGGCCGCATCGTGCATGGCCACCGGAAGGGGGGAATCCGGCTGGCGGGCAATCATCGTGCGCCACATCTGCGCGATCAGGCTGCGTGCCGCGTCCTCGGCCTCGTTCCGTCTGCGGCGGTCGTTCCAGGGGTCGTCGATCTGACGCCTTGCAATCGCGTGGATCGCGTCTGTGGCCGAGTCCCGCGCGGTCAGGATGCATTCGAGACCATGGGCATCCACGAAGAACGTGAGTTCGACGCGCTCCTGTCGTCCGGCCGGTGGTGGGCCCGCCAGGTCGGGGCGGTACACGGCGGTCTTGCCCTCGGGCAGTTCGCGTTTCATCGCGTCGAACACCGCACCCGCAAAGCGGCGCGCACATTCAGCGAGGGTCCCGATGCCATCGAGGCCGCGCAGGGGGCCGACGACGAGATCGGCCTCGAGCGGCGCGTCGGCCCGACTGCTGTCAAGCCATTTGTATCCTTCGCCGTATCTCGTGACGATGAAGCGGGGGGTGGCAGGGTCGTCCCCGAGTTTTCGCCTTATGCGGCTGACGACGTAGTCGATGTTGCGGTCGCTCTTGCTCGAACCTTCTCCCGATATCGCGTCAAGAAGCTGGTTGCGCGTGACGATCCGACCCGGCTTCTCGGCAAGGCAGCGCAGGATACCGGCTTCTGAACGCGTGAAGACGATCTCGGAGCCGTCCGCACGTTTCGCGCTGGCGAAGTCCGGCGTGAAGATCACCTGATCCGGTGGTCGCTCTTCGTCCATCAGTCCTTGGCCCCGCATGAAACCGGCTCGATGTTCCCGCGCATCAGAATCTGAGCCCCGCCCGCAGCCACAGCCGCTCTTCGCCGCTCATGGAAATCGCAATCGGAGGGGCAATGAAGATCGAGGTCAGCGCGATCTCGCCGATCCAGTCGGCGCCGAGCGCACGAAGGCCGATCGAGGCGCTCGACCAATCGCCGGTCGAAGTGCCGAAAAAGCGGGTCGCCAGATTCTGGAAGTAGCCCCCATCGATACCGGCATAGGGCTGCAGCCAAAGGGAAGATCCGTCGGAGCTTGGCAGAAACGCATTGGCTGCCAATTCCACGCGTCCCGACAGGCAGATGTCCCCGAGGATCTCGGACTGATCGAATCCGCGACTGTAGGCATTCGTTCCGAAGCCGCATCGCTGCGACACGGTGAGCGGCGCGCTCGACCACTGTCCCACCACTCCGGCATTTATGGCGAGAACGGGCGACAGGGGAACCGAGGCCTCGGCACTTGCAGAGGCCCTCAGGAATTGCTCGGCCGCCCCCGGCACACTGGCGAGCACCCCGGAAGGCATCGAGTCCCCGAATTCGGCAACGCCCGCGCTGACCGCCGCCCCGAGCCGCGTCTGAACCTCGAAGGGCTGACCGGTGGCGCGCCGGACCCCAAGGAACACGGCGGCGATCCGTTCGTCGAGGACGGGCGTGCGGAAGGACCGGCCCTTGCTTTCCCTTGCACGGAACTCGAGGACATAGTCGGTGATGGCATCGTCGGTCTCGATGCTGCGGCGCACGCCGACGCCAAGAAGCCTTCGCGAACCGTCGATGGAGAGGGGGCCGGTCAGTGTTCCGTCCGGCGTCACCTCGGCGAAGGACGCAGTGAAGTAAAGCGTCGTCTCGGCGTCCCAGGGCCGAAGCCTGTAGCCCAGGCCTGCGGCGCGCAGTTCGTCTCTGGCCACCTCCCCGGGGCCGGCGACGACGGCTGTGACGTCGAGCTGGTCGGTTGCAGTGATGACCCCCGGAAGCGCGAAGGTCAGCGAGGAAACCCAGGGTCCGACGTCCTCTGACCCGAAGCTGTCCAGCGTGAACAGGGCAGTGGGGACATCCACCGGAGCGACCAGCGCGGTGGATCCGCGCTCCACGCCCACGGCGTTCTCGATGCCCACCGACCCAAAGAAACTCTGCGCTTGCGCCCCCGGATTGGCGGCCTCGACGAGCACGAGAAAAAGCAGTGCCCGACGTACCCCCACCCAGTCCGCTCCCCGCCGTTACAGTAGTCCGCGAAGCCCAACCCGAGTGATTTCATGGGCTTGACCTAACGTTAAGGGCAAACTGATAAGACGCAACCCTGCATTTCAGCGCCGGCGATGCAGGGAAAAGGCCCGGCTTGGGCACGCCAAGCCGGGAGTTTCGGAAGATGTAGTCGTCCTTGTCGCTTTCGGCGTCGGGCCAGAGAACCGGCACTTTCCGTCGGTGACAGGGACGTGGTCGCCGTCAAATGTTGCAGGATTGTGTGTTCGACCGCACCAGACCGGCAATTCGACCTTTTTCCCATTCCAGCGTTCGTCCCGTCCCACAGTCCTGCAACATTTCCATCGGACACTCTGTCGCCAGCGTGGCGCAAGTTTCGTCGCCACGCCCGCGTGCGGCATCAGCGTTCAGCTCAGGGTGAGGATGGCAATGGAGCGACGGTCGGTTCTTCGGCCCCGGAAAGACGGGCAGCGTCTCGGTCGTGGTCGTCGGCTGGCATGCCGACTCCGTCACGCGCCCGTGCATGCGTCGGGGTTGGTGGGCGAACCTGGCGGATGACATCGTTCGATCCCATCCGCGTCGTCGATCGGGACGAACTGGAAACAGCAGATGTCGGCGGCGGGGACCTGTGCCCGCGAACGCCCGAGATTGATGTCGGGCGACCTGACCACGCCGACCCCACCGGGTCTCGCCATCAGGAAAAGTCGAGCAAACAGACACTGGGGCACGGCCGTGCCTCGTCCACGGCGCGCGCGCTGGGGCTTGTTCTGCTTGCAGGCGTCCTTTTCGGAGCATCGCCCGCAATCGGGCGCGTTTCGGCCGGAATCGGCCTTCCGCCGCTCGGGCTCGTGCTGTGGTCCAACGTCCTTGCTGCGACCGTGTGCCTGACATGGACGTGCGCCCGAACCGGCCTTCCGCGCCTCACGCGGTCGGACCTTGGCTTCGTGCTTGGCTGGGCATTCATTCTGGGCTGTCTCTATCAGAGCCTCACGATCGTCATCGCCGGCCAGGTCGACGCTTCGGTGATCGCCCTCGTCAACAGTTCGCGCGGGTTTCTGGTCTTTCTTCTCGCGGCCGTTCTCATGCTGGAGACGCCCAGCCTTCGCCGGTTTCTTGGCCTCGGGCTTGGGTTCGTCGCGGTGGCGGGGCTGCTCACGACGGACGCGTCGGTCCAGGGTGTGCCGCCGTTCTGGCTGGTCGCCTGCCTTTCCCTTCCCGCACTTCTCGCCCTCCATACCGTGATCATGGGCTCGCGCCGCACCAGCCTTGGCGCCTTTGCGGCCGTGGGTGCGATGATGAGCGTTTCCAGCCTTCTCCTGTTGCCGATTGCCTTCGCCACGGACGCGATCTTTGTCCCGTGGCAAGCGCCCGGCATTGGCGTCTTGCTGATCGTTGCCCTCGGTCTTTCCACGGCACTTGCGCTTGTCCTCGCCCTGGTTCTGGTCAGGTCCTCGGGGCCGGTCTTTGCGGGCCAGATGGCCTATTCCCAGACGATCGGCGGTCTCGTCTGGAGCTTCGTCATTCTTGACGAGCGTCTCTCGCCGCTTGCATGGGGCGCGGTTGCCGTGCTGTTCGCAGGGGTCTGGATCGTCGCCCCGCGCCCAAGCCCTGGAACGCAGGTCCGTCAGTCAATCGGCGGCACGCATCCCCGGACCGGGGGCGCATCGCAGGCAAGCTCGACGATCCTGAGCACCGAGCCACCCTTGAATCAGGGCGGGCGTCTGTCCGGGAACCGACGGGCATTCGCTGGCCGGGTCGGTGGGAGACCTCCCTAAACCCTTGCCTTGAATATGATTTGGCGCTGCGGCCACGATATGGTGTCGAACATGAGAGCGCGGCCGATCGGGCCGCTTGCACAGCCGCCCACGCGGTCGTGCAGAATGATGGCGTGCCGCACAATTTGCAGGCACTTCAGTGCCATCCTGCCGCTTCCTGTCCCGCCCGGACGCGCAGCGGATTGACAAGCGCGCCGGCTTGGATGCAGCGTGGTAAAGCGCTTTACTAAACCGATTCACTTGCGCTGGAGCGGAATGTGGGACCGGCGAGCCTCAAGGACGTGGCAAGGACGGCCGGTGTATCGGTCACGACCGTCTCGCGGTTCCTCAACGGTTCGCTTGAGCTTCCCGACCGGACACGCGAACTCATCGAAGCGGCCATCCGCGAGCTCAACTACGTGCCCAACCCACATGCCAGGCGGCTGAGCCTCGGGCGTTCGGACACCATCGGGCTTGTGGTGCCCGACATTGCCACCCCGTTCTTCGCCACGCTCGTCGCCTCGGTCGAAGCTGAAGCCGACCGACGCGGGCTGGCGCTTGCGCTCTACGCGACGCTGAACCGGGCGGGCCGCGAGCGGAGTTATCTCACGGCGATCCATCGCAACCATGTCGACGGGATCATCTTCATTACCAACCACCCCGACGACGGGGCGCTTGCCGAGGCGATCAACCGAAGCGGCCGTGTCGTGGTGCTGGACGAGGACGTGCCGGGCACCTCGGTCCCCAAACTCTTTTGCGACAACGAGATGGGCGGGTATCTCGCCGGTCGCCATCTGGCCGAGGCTGGCCATCGCGACGTCCTATTCGTCGGCGGGGTGGACGAGATGATCAGCGGCGCGCGCCGATTTGCGGGCTTCCGCCGCGCGACGGCCGAGGTCTGGGGACCCGATGCGCGGATCACGCGCTTCGCCGGGGAATACACGGTCGCCTTCGGTCGCGCTGCCGGGGTACGGTTCCTTGCCGAGGCGCGGTCCTGCACTGCTATCTTCGCCACTTCGGACGAACTGACCATCGGTATCCTCGAGGTGCTGCGCGAGAACGGCGTTTCGGTGCCCCGCGATGTCTCGGTCGTGGGCTTCGACGATGTCGGGCCACTCCATCTTTTTTCCCCCGGCATCACGGCGATCCGACAGCCGGTGCGCGAGCTTGGCGCGCGCGCCCTGTCGCTTCTCCTGGAGCCGGACCCCGCAATGACGGGCTCCCCGCGCGAGGAGCTCCTTCCCGTGACCCTGATGGAGCGAGATTCCGTTGCTCCGCCCCTCAGGTAAGCTGCCCGCAACGGCCAACAGAGAGGAAGACCGATGACTGCCACCGTCTCACGCCGAACCATCGCCGCGCTCATGGGCGCAACCGCCCTTCTGGCCGCGGTTCCTGCCGCCGCGCAGGACAAGACCTTCGCCCTTGTCCAGATCAACCAGCAGGCACTGTTCTTCAATCAGATGAATGAAGGTGCGCAGGCCGCCGCCGATGCCGCCGGCGTGAACCTTGTGATCTTCAACGCAAACAACGACCCCGCCGCGCAGAACAGCGCGATCGAGACCTACATCCAGCAGGGGGTCGACGGGCTCGCCGTCGTCGCGATCGACGTGAACGGCATAATGCCGGCCGTGGAACAGGCCGCCGCTGCCGGCATCCCGGTTGTCGCCATCGACGCGATCCTGCCGGAGGGCGGGCCGCAGCTCGCCCAGATCGGGGTAGACAACGCGGCTGCGGGCGCTGACCTCGGTGCTGTCTTCAACGAGTGGGCCACCGCCGCCGGCGGGGCGAAGATCGGGATCGTCGGCGCGCTCAACTCGTTCATTCAGAACGTCCGGCTCGACGGCTTCGAGGGCGCGATTTCCGGCACCCCCGGAGTAAGCGTCGCGGGCACCGTCGACGGTCAGAACGTGCAGGACACGGCCCTCGCCGCGGCCGAAAACCTGATGACCGCAAACCCCGATATGACCGCGATCTACGCGACCGGCGAGCCCGCGCTTCTCGGCGCCGTCGCGGCCGTCGAAAGCCAGGGTCGGCAGGCGGACGTGAAGGTGTTCGGCTGGGACCTCACCGCTTCGGCCATCGCGGGGATCGACGCCGGCTACGTCGAGGCCGTGATCCAGCAGGACCCGGCCGGCATGGGCGCGGCGGCGGTCGATGCGCTGGTGACCATCACGGGTGGCGGCACGGTGGAGAAGAGCATCTCGGTGCCCGTGACCATCGTCACGAAGGACAACGTGGACGGCTTCCGGGCGATGTTCGAATGACACACGCGCCATCCCCGGATGGCGCGGTGGCCGAGGGGGGCACCTCCCCTCGGCCGACATCCCCCCGTGCGCTGGTCTCGCTCCGCGGCATCCGCAAGACATTCGGTTCGCTCCATGCGCTGCGCGGCGTCGATCTCGACATCATGCCGGGCGAATGCCTTGGGCTGGTGGGCGACAATGCGGCGGGCAAGTCCACGCTGACGAAGGTGATCTCGGGCACCTACATACCGGACGGCGGCACCATCACGGTCGAGGGCGAGGAAGTTCGCTTCGCCGGCCCCGCGGACGCGCGCGCCCGCAACATCGAGATGGTCTTTCAGGACCTGAGCCTCTGTGATCACGTCGACGTCGTGGGCAACCTCTTTCTCGGCCGCGAACTGACCCGCGGGCCGTTCCTCGACCAGCCGCGAATGCTTTCCGAAGCACGTAAGATGCTCGAGGCCCTCGAGATCCGCATTCCGCGCCTGTCGGCCAAGGTCGACATGCTGTCGGGCGGGCAGCGGCAGGCCATCGCCATCGCGCGGGCCGCAAGCTTCAATCCAAAGGTCCTCATCATGGACGAACCCACCTCGGCCCTCGCCGTGGCCGAGGTCGAGGCGGTGCTCGCCCTCATCAACCGCGTCAAGGCGCGGGGCGTGGGGGTCGTCCTGATCACGCACCGGCTGCAGGACCTGTTCCGGGTCTGCGACCGGATCGCCGTCATGTACGAAGGCACCAAGGTGGCCGAACGGAAGATCGCCGAGACGCATCTCGAGGATCTGATCCGCCTGATCGTGGGGGAGGACAGGCACTGATGACCGCCTATACCGAACGCGAGAAGGGCCCCGCCCTGTCGGATTTCGTGGCCGAACATGCGCAGGTCCTGTCGATCGCGCTGTTCTTCATGGCCTGCATGGTCTTTTTCGGGCTGATGACGCCCACCTTCCTGACCACGGGCAACATCCTGAACGTGATCCGTCAGGCGGCGCCGATCCTGATCGTGGCGGTGGCCATGACGCTGGTCATCACCACCGCAGGGATCGACCTGTCGGTGGGGTCCACGGTGGCGCTCGTGAACGCGCTGGCGGCGATCCTGATGGCGCAGGGGATGGACTGGCCGCTGGCCGTCATCCTGATGCTGGTTGCAGGCGGGCTCGTCGGCGCGATCCAGGGGTGGTTCATCGCCTATCAGGGCATCCCGGCCTTCATCGTCACGCTGGCGGGGCTGTCGATCCTTCGGGGCTTCGCGCTGTACCTCACGGAAGGCTATTCGATCCCCATCACGGGCGCGCCCGGGTTCTTCTGGCTTGGGCGCGGAACCTTCGGAGGCATCCCGGTTCCCGCGCTCATCTCCATCCTCGTCGCGATCCTCGGATTCGTCGTGATGCTGCGCACACGCTACGGGCGCAGGGTCGTCGCGGTGGGCTCCAACATGGAGGCCGCGCGGCGGGTGGGGATGCCTGCGCGCCGGATCGTGGCGTCGGTCTATGTCGTCTCGGGGGTGGCCTGCGCGATCGCCGGCCTCCTCATCGCTGCGCGACTTGGGTCGGGGTCGTCGAACGCGGCCGTCGGCTTCGAACTTCAGGTCATCGCGGCGGTGGTGCTTGGGGGAACGTCGCTCATGGGGGGCAAGGCCAGCATGGTGGGCACGGTCCTTGGGACGATGACCATCGCGGTGATCGGGAACGGGCTCATCCTCCTTCACATCTCGCCCTTCTTTACGCAGATCGTGACAGGGACCATCATCCTGATCGCCATCTGGATGAACACGCGTCTTTTCAGCACGAACCTCCGGATCGGCCGGAAGAAGGGATAGGCAATGGCGGACGAGCTTTCTTCGTGCCATGTCCGGTCGGGCCTCGTGATGACGGTCAACGGGCCTGTCGCCTCGGCCGAGCTCGGCATCACTCTGATGCACGAGCATCTCCAGAACGACTGCTCCTGCTGGTGGAACCCGCCCACCGATCCCGCCCGCGAATACCTGGCCGAAAGCCCGGTCCGGATCGAGATCCTGTCCGAACTCCGCCAGGACCCCTTCGTCAACCGCCACAACATCGCGCTTGATGACCTGCCGCTTGCCATCGAGGAACTGAAGGACTTCACGGCGCAAGGCGGGCGCACGGTCGTGGACCCGACCTGTCGCGGCATCGGGCGTGATCCGCGCAAGCTTCGGGCGATCTCGGCCGCCACCGGACTCGACATCGTCATGGGCGCGGGCTACTACCTTCACACCTCGATGCCCGAGGACTTCGCGAAACTCACCATCGACGACATCGCAAGGCAGATCGTCACCGAGGCGCTGACCGGCACCGACGGCACAGACGCACGGATCGGCCTGATCGGTGAAATCGGCGTCTCCTCGGCCTTCACCGAAGCCGAGGAGCGGTCGCTTCGCGGCGCCGTCCGGGCGCAGGCACTCACGGGGCTGCCGCTCATGGTCCATCTGCCGGGATGGTTCCGGCTCGGAGGCCGCGTGCTCGATATCGTCGAGGAAGAAGGCGGCAACCTCCGCCACACGGTGCTTTGCCATATGAACCCGTCTCATGACGACTTCGCTTACCAGGCGGGCCTCGCCGCGCGTGGCGCCTTCGTCGAGTTCGATATGATCGGCATGGACTATTTCTATGCCGACCAGCAGGTTCAGTGCCCTAGCGACGACGAGGTCGCGCGCGCCATCCTGCGGCTGGCGGACGCCGGATATCTCGACCGCATCCTGCTGTCCCAGGACGTGTTTCTCAAGATGATGCTGACCCGCTACGGCGGGAACGGCTACGGCTTCGTCACGCGCCATTTCCTGCCACGCCTCAGGCGTCACGGGATGGACGAGGCATCGCTTCATGCGCTGATGACGGCCAATCCGCGCCGTGTCTTCGACGCTGGCGCCTGATCGGGAAAGGGGAGGAAATCCGATGACCACCAAGGTTCTTCTGGTCGGCGAAAGCTGGGTCAGTTCGGCCACGCACTACAAGGGCTTCGACCAGTTCGGCAGCGTGACCTTCCACCTCGGCGCGGAGCCGCTTGTCGAGGCGCTGAAAGGGTCCGAGTTCGATCTCACCTACATGCCGGCCCACGAAGCGGTGGAGAGCTTCCCCTTCGACATGGCGGGGCTCGAGAAGTGGGACGTCATCATCCTGTCGGACATCGGGGCGAACTCCTTCCTCCTGCCGCCCGCCGTCTGGCTCAGGTCCGAGACCGTGCCGAACCGCCTTCGGCTGATGAAGGACTGGGTCGAAGGGGGCGGGGGGCTTCTTATGGTCGGCGGCTATTTCAGCTTTCAGGGAATCGACGGGAAGGCCCGCTGGCGGAAGACGCCGGTAGAGGACGTCCTTCCCGTGACTTGCCAGGCTTGGGATGACCGGGTCGAGATGCCCGAGGGCGCCGTGGCCGAGATCGTGGCGCCCGAGCATCCGGTCATGGGCGGGCTCGGCGGGGCCTGGCCCGTCATCCTTGGCGTGAACGAAGTCGAGCCGAAAGTCGGCGCGCAGGTTCTTGCGCGGCTGCCCGAAGACCAGGGCGGGCATCCGCTTCTGGTGCTGGGCCACGCGGGCAAGGGCCGGACCGCCGCCTGGACGTCCGACATCGGGCCGCACTGGCTGTCGCCCGCGTTCTGCGCCTGGCAAGGGTATGGTCGGCTTTGGAAGAACGTTCTCGGCTGGCTTGCCGAGCGTCCGTGATGCCGGGTCAGGACGAGAGGATCGCCGCCATCTCGGCCGCGGTCGGGAAGGCGCGCATCGTGCCGGGGCGCGAGACCGTTAGCGCCGCCGCCCGGGCGGCGTGGGAGAGCGCCGCCGTGTCGAGTTCAACGCCCCTCAGCGTCGCCGAGGCAAGCGCTGTGGCCATGAAGCAGTCCCCTGCGCCAGTCGTGTCGACGATCTCGGCCGATGTTGCCGCCACCGCCGCGTCGCCCTTATCGGAGATGAGCCGCGCGCCGCGGCCGCCAAGCGTCAGCGCGACGCGGCCCACGCCGCGCGCAAGGAGCCGCGCGACGCCGCCGCAGGCCGCCGCTTCGCCTTCGTTGACAAAGGCGATGTCGACCATCGGCCAGAGGTCGGCGAAGAAGTCGCGCACCGGCGAAGGATTGAATGCCGTGCGCATTTGCCTGGCACGCCCTTCCTCGAGAAGCGCCCGCGTGCTGGCCAGCGATAGGTTTCCCTGCAGGACAAGCAGGTCGCCGGGCTCGGCCCCGCGAAGCATTGCCACCGCCGCGTCCGGGCCAAGGCCCGCGGCCGCCTCGTTCGTCGTGACGATGGCGTTCTCGCCACCGGCGGTCATCAGGATGAGGGAGATGTCGCTCCGAACCCCCGCGACCTCGACAAGCGACGCCTCGACCGGCTCTGCCACCAGCGCGGCGCGGATCTCTTCGGCGCGAGTGTCGCGTCCAACCGGCGCCACGAGGCGCGTCGAAAGCCCCGCGCGGCCCAGAACGACCGCCTGGTTCGCGCCCTTTCCCCCCAGATCGCGCGAAAGCTCGACCCCAAGGATGGAGGCGCCGGGCACCGGCAGGTCGTCCACCCGGATCGTCTCGTCGAGTGCGACATTGCCGATGACATGGGCCCGCATGGGTGGGCTTCTCCGTTCTCGAAAGGACCTGAGGTGCAGCTGATTTCGGACAGGACCCCCGGCGCGATACGGGAAATCTTTGGGCGCGACAAGGTGCTGATTGGCATGATCCACTGCCCGCCCTTCCCAGGCTCGCCCCGCTACCGCGGCGCGCGGATGGAGGAAATCTATGACGCCTGCCTGCGCGATGCCGACTACCTGATCGCGGGCGGCCTGCACGGCCTGATCGTGGAGAACCACGGCGACATTCCCTTCTCGAAACCCGAGGACATCGGCCCCGAGACGCCCGCCTTCCTGTCTGTCGTGACCGACCGCGTGCGCAGGGCGACGGGCGTGCCGGTCGGTGTGAACGTGCTGGCGAACGCCCCTATGCCGGCCTTCGCCACTGCGGTCGCCGGAAGTGCGGACTTCATCCGCGTAAACCAGTGGGCCAACGCATACGTCGCCAACGAAGGCTTCATGGAGGGCCGCGCGGCCGAGGCGATGCGCTATCGGTCGCTTCTGCGCGCCGAGCATGTTCGTGTCTTCGCCGACGTCCACGTCAAGCACGGCAGCCATGCCATCGTCGCCGACCGGCCGGTCCCCGAGCTTGCCCGCGACCTTGCCTTCTTCGACGCCGACTGCGTGATCGCCACCGGCCAGCGCACCGGGAACGCGGCCAGCCTTGAGGAGATCGACGAAATCGCCGGTGCGACCCATCTGCCGCTTCTGGTCGGGTCCGGCGTCACGGAGGACAACATTCTGTCGATCCTTGCGCGGACAAGCGGCGTCATCGTGGCCTCCTCGCTCAAGGAAGGCGGCGTCTGGTGGAACCCGGTCGACCCGACCCGTGTCCGCCGCTTCGCCGAGCGCGCGGCCGAAGGGCTTGGACCGTGACCGAGAGCCTCTCGGACCGCATGCTCCGCGAGAACGCGGCGATCTTCGCGCAGATGGTCGATCACCGCTTCGTCAAGGATATCCGGGCCGACCGGCTGCCGGCACGCGTCTTCGACCGCTACCTCGCCATCGAGGGCGCCTTCGTCGAGACCGCAATCTCGATCTTCGCCCTTGGCACCGCGAAGGCCGACTGCATTGCCGCGCAGCGCCAGCTTATCGCGGTGCTTGATGCGCTCGCCAACAGGCAGATCGTCTACTTCGAGCGGGTGTTCACGGCCCGCCGGATCTCTCCGTCCACCAGCCACCTGACCGCGCCCGGGGTCGCCGCCTTCCGGGACGGCATGCGAGCCCTCGCCGAGACCGGTGGATACGCCGATATCGTCACGGCCATGTTCGCGGCGGAATGGATGTACTGGACATGGTGCAGCGATGCGGCCACGGCCCGCATCGTTGACCCCGACCTTCGCAACTGGGTCGACCTGCACGCCGCCCCCGACTTCGAAGCACAGGCCCGATGGCTGAAGGCCGAAGTCGACCGCGCCGGCGCGACGCTGGCAGAGACCGAGAAGGTTCATCTCGTGCATCTCTTCGGCAAGGTGCAGCACCTTGAGATCGGGTTTCACGAGGCGGCGTATGCAGACCCAGGGCACCCTGAAGACGACGGGGGCGGGTAGAAGCGTCAGTTCCCCGCCCCGGCGACATGTTCCCGCCGCTCGCGCTGCAAAGTGGTATCTGACGGTTCGCGGCCTTGACCGGGAATCGCGCGGTGCAACGCCGAAACACCCGAACCACGGTGATCAGCCAAAGGGAAAAGACAGTCCGTTAAGGATCGTGCAAGGTGCCAGTCCCATGTCGGTATTCCCGCGTGAACCGGCATCGGCCCAAGAACGGTACGTCCATCCTTGACCCGTGGCAGGTCAGCCCGGCCGGGCAGTCGAAGGCTCCGGTCTGGCCGCGTTGCCTGTCCGATCGCCGACGTCTGCCGCCCCATGCACGACGATCCCGATGGCCACGACGGCGGTCGCCGGGGGGCGTTCGCCCCATGCTCCGTCGGGAACAAGGGTCCAGCGCCGTCCGACCTGCTGGTAGAGGTGCCGCGTCTCGGGCGCATCGACCAGGTGGACGTGCCCCTTGGCGCGGACGGCGCGCCCGGTGAGATCCTCGGCCATCGCCGCGACGTCCGCTTTCGACAGCGGCGCGTCGCGCTCGAAGAGCCACGTGTGATGCACCCGCTCGTGTCCGTGACCAGCATGATCCGGCTCGCCGGAGCTCTCCATGGCGGGCCTCGCATCCGTGCCGAACAGCAGCAAGAGGGGCGCTTCGGCGTTGGACGTCTGAATGATGGGGCGGTCCGGCGCGGCCGTCCGGACGAGCCCGCGCACCGCCGACAGCCCCGCCGCGTCGACGAGGTCGGTCTTGTTGATAACGATGATGTCAGCCTGAGCCAGCTGTCGCCGCACGACGCCGCCGACATAGCGGTTCGCGGCCTGCGCGGGCAGCTGCTCGGCATCGGCGAGGACGATCACACCGTCGAGCGGCAGCCGGAAGCCGTGGGCGTTGAGCGCGACCTTGCCGGGTTCGGCCACGCCCGAGGTCTCGACCACGATCCGGTCGATCTCGCCCGCGCGCGCCACGAGGCGCGCGAGAGCGGCCGCCATCCCGTCGGAGGCCGAGCAGCACATGCAGCCGTTCGTCAGGCGGATCGTGTGCTCTTCCTCCGACCGGATGAGATCCGCATCGACGTTGATCGCTCCGAAGTCGTTCACGATCACCGCCACCCGTTCGCCGGTCATCCCGGCAAGCAAGCGGTTAACAAGTGTGGTCTTGCCCGCGCCGAGGTAGCCGCCGATGACGGTCATGCGGGGCGGGCTCATGCGCCGGCCCTATAGACGCTGGCGCCCTCCTTGAAGGTCTCGATGACCTCGATCGCCAGGAGATCCTCGGTCGGCACCGCCAGGGGGTTGGCGTCGAGCACGACGAGGTCCGCCAGCTTGCCCACTTCGAGCGTGCCCTTGAGATCCTCTTCCCGGATCTGCCAGGCGGCGTCGATGGTCATGGCGCGGAGCGCCGTCAGCGCGTCCACCCGTTCGTCCGGGCCAAGGACCTTCCCCGTCCGCGATCGGCGCGTGATCGCCGAGTGCATGACCCGCATCGGCTCCATCGGGCAGACCGAGAAGTCGGTGTGGTTCGTCATCCGTATCCCGCGCGCCTGGGTCGAGGCCATCGGGCTGATGAAGCCCGCCCGCGCCTCGCCCGTGTTCTCGATGTGGACGTCGCCCCAGAAGAAGGTATGGAGCGTGAAGTAGCTCGGCGTCATGCCGAGTTCGACGTAGGTGTCGATGTGGTCGGGGCGCATGAACTGCGAGTGCACGATCGTGGTGCGGTGATCGTCCGCTGCGCTCAGTCCCGACGCGCGGACGGCGTCGATGGCCATGTCGATGGCGGCGTCGCCGTTGGCGTGCATGAAGACCTGGATCCCCTTGCCTGCGAACTCGGTCACTGCCGCGTTGACGGCTTCCGGCGGGAAGAGGGGGATGCCGGTCCAGCCTTCCTCACCCGCGGGGCCCGGAGTCAGGAGCGGCTCGGTCCAGAAGGCTGTCTTGCCCTGGGGCGAGCCGTCGAGCGGGATCTTGATCCCGCCGAGCTTCAGATGGTTGCGGTACTTGTAGAAGACCTCTCCGGCGGTGTCCGGCAGCTTCATGCCGTCGGGCACGAAGGAGGGCGCGAACTCGGCCACCAGCATCGGGATTTCCATCACGAAGGGCAGGCTGACCACGTCGATCTTCAGCAAGCCCCGGTCGGCCGCGTTCACAAGGAACATCAGGTCGCCCGCATGAGTGCCCCCCTCCGACGCCGTGGTGACTCCGGCACTGGTATAGAACCGCTGCGCGGCCTCCATGTCGCTCAGCAGATCGTCGACCGAGGGCTTCGGCAGCGCCGCGAAGACCGGCGCGAAGGCCTGTTCCATGATGAGCCCGTCTGGGCGGTTCGTGCCCTCCTGCCGTAGGATCAGGCCGCCGACCGGCGTCTCGGTCGTCTCGTCCATTCGGAAGAAGTCGAACCCGGCCGAGTTGAGCACGCAGCCGTGGTTCGAGACGTGAAGGAGCAGGATCGGGTTGTCGGGGAAGACCGGGTCGAGGTCGTCGCGCGACAGCTCGCGCCCGTCCGACAGCGTCGTGACGTCGTAGCCGTAGCCGATGATCCAGTCGCCGGGCTTCAGGTCCCACTTCGCGACATGCGCCTTCAGTTCGGCGAGGATGTCTGCGATCGAGGTGATCGGGCCCGCCGGAACGCCCGAGACGTTGACCCAGCGGACCATCTGAGGCGCGTTCATGAAGTGCCCGTGCGGATCGATGAACGAGGGCATGAGCGTCGCGCCGCCGAGGTCCTGGATCTCGGTGGCGTCGGTGGCGAGCGCCATGACCTCGGATTCGGTGCCGAGGGCAAGGATCCGGCCCTGACCGATGGCGATCGCCTCGACCTCGGGGCGGGCGTCGTCGAGGGTGACGATCGTGCCGCCACGGAAGATCTTTTCTGGCACGGCTCCCTCCTGTGCAAAGGCTTGCCGCGGCGCGCGCACGCCCGCCGCCGCGAAAAGCGCCGCCGCCCCGCGCATCACGCCGCGCCGTGTGACTTCGTTGGCTGTCATGTCTCGTCTCCCTCAATGGTTCTGGCGTTGCCGACGGCGAGCCGCGCCCGGTAGGCGTCGGGCTCGCGCACCTGGTCCGAGAAGCCGCGCGTCGTGTCCCAAGGCTCGATCGAGATCACCTTGGCGGGCATCGTGAGGCCGGCGAGGACAGGTTGCACATGCTGCTCGACAAAGCCCGCGATGACGACTTTGTCGGAGAGGGGCTTGTCGATGCGGAAGGGCTGGTTAGCGGCCAGCGCCTCGAGTTCGGCACAGCTGCCGATGGCTGCGATGCGATCGCCTACGACCGCGACCGCCTCGGCCCGCGGCAGCGCGGGGTCCATCGTGATGACCTCGCGCGCGACGTAGATCGTCGCCTCTGGCAGCGGCGCGATGCCGCCCGAGAAATCCTGAAGGCTCGGCGCCTGGGCCCAGGCCCGGCCCGACAGCGCGAGCGCATTGGAGGACAGAAGTATCTTGATCAGTGTCCGGCGACTGGGGAGCGGGGTCTTGCGCATGATCACGTCCACCGTGGGATGGCCCGCGCCCGAAGGCGCGGAGAAGAGCGACGGTGAGATATTACACCGATGATCGCGCTCCCTTTGTCGCGATCGGTACAATCGGGTCCGGGATTGCGGCTATCCTCACCACCGGAAAGACTGGTCCATGATCGAGCCGACATGACGCACGACACAGACTTCATGAGCGCCGAGACGACAATCCTGCGCCAGAGGCTGACGGCGGTCACAGGACTTGCCGTCGTCACGCCTTACGGGCCGACGCAGGGCGACTGTGCCGTCGGCGTCGCGGAACAGGTCGGTGGGATCATGGTGCCGCCGCCGAGAGGCAGCTTGGGCGGTGGAGGCGGCGGTGTCGGCGGCGGCAGCTTTGGCGGGCTCGAGGGTAACCTCGCCTCTGTCCTGCGGTTCTGACCATGGATCGGGCCGAGGCCGAGAAGAGGATCCTGCGGCGTGGCTGGCTCGCCGCGCAAGCGCCCGCGCTGCAGTCGGCGGTCCTCAAGAAGGCGCGCCTCGTGTCCTATCCGGCCGGCGATTTCCTGTTCCACGCGGGCGATGACCCGGGGGGGATTTACGGCGTCGTGCGCGGCGGCGTGGGCATCCACGTGCCGTCGTTCACGGGCGAAGTCCTCCTGTCCCATGTCGCGCGGACCGGCGTGTGGTTCGGCTATGGTCCGCTCATGTCCGGGCAGTCGCGAACCCTGACATTCTCGCTCCTCGAGGCGACGGAAGTTTATCACGTTCCGCTTGCCGCCCTGGACGAGATCGAGCGGACCGCTCCCGAGAATGCCAGGGCGATCCATGCCATCAGCGACTTCGGCGTCGCCGTGTCGATGTCGGTGGTCGGAACGCTTCAGATCCGCGACCCGGACCGCAGGATCGCCGCGACGCTCTTGCGGGTCGCCCCGCCGGCCGAGGACCTCAGCCCTGGCGAGCCGCACGAGGTTCTTCTTACCCAGACCCAATTGGCAGAACTCGCCAACGCCGGACGCCAGCAGGTGAACCGGGCGCTGAAGCGGATGGAGGCGCGGGGCTGGCTGACGGCCTCGTACGGCCGGATCGTCTTCACGGACCTTGGGGGGGTCACGGCGTGGCTTCTCGATTGAGAAGATCGGACGCCGGTCGGCCGCCCGCATGATCCGGCAGAAGGAGATCGTCGGCGGGGCCGTCTTCCTTGCGCCGCCTCCCTGTACGCCCGCCGCGCCGGCAAAGCGGACATCTGCCCGCGAGCGCGGTCCCGTCGCGCCGTCGGAGTTGGCAGGTGGCCCACGGGCGGGGGAGGTCAGGACCGACCGTGCGGGCCAGGCAACCAACGCAGTCGCCGGGGGCAGGCCCTGGCTTGAATGTGGACCTCTGATGGCGGACAGAGGAGTTTGCGCCCGAACCCGGAGTCGACCCCATGCCCGACGCACCCAAGCTCTTCCAGCCCCTGACGCTACGCGGCATCGAGACGCGCAACCGTATCGTGATCTCGCCCATGTGCCAGTACTCGGCTCATGACGGACACCTGGAGGACTGGCATCTCGTTCATCTGGGCCGGTTCGCCATCGGCGGGGCGGGCATTGTCTTCACCGAGGCGACCGCCGTGCAAAAAGGCGGACGCATCACCCATGGCTGCCCGGGCCTCTGGTCGGACACGCAGATCCCGGGCCACACGCGGGTGGCCCAGTTCGCGCTGCGCAACGGAGCGATCCCCGCGATCCAGCTCGGCCATGCGGGCCGGAAGGCCGGAATGCAGCGGCCCTGGTTTGGCAACGGCCCCCTGGGCGAGGCCGATTTCGCGCGCGGCGACATGCCCTGGACGCCGGTGGGCGCCTCGGCGATCCCGGTCGCCGAGGGCTGGCCGGTTCCGCATGAACTGACCATGGCCGAGATCGGGGACCTGATTGCGGATTTCGTGTCGGCGACGCAGCGCGCCCGCGAGGCCGGATACCGCATCGTCGAAATCCACGGCGCCCACGGCTATCTCGTGCACAGCTTTCTTTCGCCGTTGTCGAACAGGCGAACGGACGCCTATGGCGGCGATCTGAACGGGCGGATGCGGCTTGCCCTCGAAATCGCCGAGGCGGTGCGCGCGGCCTGGCCTGAAGAGTTGCCGCTGTTCTTCCGAACCTCTGCCGTAGACGGCAGCGCCGAAGGCTGGAGCCTTGACGACACGGTCGTGCTTGCCCGCGCGCTGAAGGCGATCGGGGTCGACGTCATGGACTGTTCGTCGGGGGGCATCGCAGGGCCTGCGACGGCCGCCGGTGGACAGAAGCGCCAGCCGGGTTTCCAGGTGCCCTATGCCGACCGGGTCCGAAGGGAGGTGGGCATGACGACCATGGCCGTGGGCCTAATCACCCATCCCGAACAGGCCGAGGGGATCCTTGCCGAGGGCAGCGCCGATCTTGTCGCCATCGCGCGCGAGGCGCTCGCCGATCCGATGTGGGCGCTCAATGCCGCGCGCGCCCTTGGGCACGACACCACGTTCTCGACCTGGCCGGAACAGTCGGGGTGGTGGTTGGCCGGCCGGGAAAAGACATCGAAGTTCTACAAGCCCCGAACGCGCTAGCCCGGGCGATGTCCGCCGGCCGGGCACTTGCTGCCGTCTTGGCGGCGGGCCTGTGCGGCCCACCGCCACATGGTTCAAAGGCCGTACTGCTCGCGCGCGTAATCGCCAAGGCCGACGGCGTCGAGTTTGGCGAGCGGGGCAAGGAACGTCACCTGGATCACGCCAGGGGCGCGCCCGATCTCGATCGCGCCGTTCACTGTCGCGCGGTTGCGAACCTCGGCCACTGTCATGCCCAGAAGCCGGGCGGCGCGGGCCAGTCCGTTCTCGATCGCGGCGTTCAGGTTCGCCGCCGTCCCGATGACCGAGATCGGCGCCAGGGACTCGATCTCCTTCACGCCCCATTTCGCGGCAAGCCGCTGCCCCTTGGCCTTCTCTGCCTCGGTGAAGGGCCTTGCCAGCGGCGGGAGATCCTCCTCGAGCGGGAAAAGGACGGGCCCATCGATGGGATAGTCCTTCACCACCTCGACCTGAAGGGTGACGCTGCCCGCGACATCCATCGTATGGCCGGCGATCTCGCCGTCGCCCTGACCGGCATGCATGTCGCCCATGTAGATGCCCGCGCCCCGCACCTTGACCGGGGCGACGAGGATGGCGCCCGCGCGCACCGCGTCGATGTCCATGTGGCCGTCGGTCTTGTGCTCGGCCAGTTGCTCGGCGGTGATCGCGTAGGCATGGGGCGCGCCGACGAGGAAGGCCCCGAAGTCGCCGGCGTTGTGGCTGTCGGGCATCGCCATCGACGGGCAGGTGCCCAATTGCCCCATGAACGGCCGCATGCGGACAAGCGTGCCCGGCATGTCGGAGGGCGCGAAGGTCAGGATCGAGTGCTGGCGGCTCTGGTCGGGCAGGGCCGAGTAGTGGTCGGCTTCTCTCGCGATGGTTTCCGCTGCGGTCTTGGGCAGCGTCAGGCCAACGGCGCGCGTCTCGTCGAAGGTGACGGTATAGCCATGCACGATCTCGAAGGGCTTCACCGCGTTTCCGCAGACGTCGCACTTCACGGCGTCCTGGCCGATGCCCTCGACGTGGGTTTCCGGCCACACAGTATCGCAGACCGGGCAGCGCGCGGCGACATAGGGGTCGCCCAGGCAGAACCCTTCGGGCGAGCTGTCGTGCCCGGAGGCCGTTGCGATCGAGGTCACGGTGATGTCGCGGATGCGGATCGCCACGCCATCGCCGATTTCCGCGCCCTCGACGAAGATGGGCTTCGTCACTTCGTGGCCGCCCCGTAGCCGCGGGGTGATCATCGGCCCCCAGCAGCCCGGCGCGGTGTTCGCGATGATTGTCCCGCCATTCTCGACCGGACCGAGCATCGGTTCGTTAGGATCGAGAACGCTGTTGGTGAACTCTGAAACGACGACGCTGCGGCGCGACGGCGTGTTGCTTCCATCCGGCATGACACCCTCTCTCGGATCTGGACACTCATGCTCGACAATAGGTCGGGCGGCGTGATCTGCAATCGTCAGGCCCGGCGCGATCTTCAAGGATTTGCTTGCAGGTGCGGCCAGCCGGCATCAGGTGCGTCCAACATGCTGTTGCGGTTCTCGGGTTCGGCATGGTCCTCTTTGACGATCGGAGCGTGGGATTGACGGAATGAAGACCGAGATCGCGATTGTCGGCGGCGGATTGTCCGGGCTTGCCCTCGCCGCCCGACTTCAGGATGCTGATGTGGATTTTCATCTGTTCGAGGCGCGGTCCCGGCTGGGTGGTCGGATTGCGGTTCTGAACACGCCGACGGGTTCCGTCGACCTTGGGCCCTCGTGGTTCTGGCCCGGGCAACCTCGCATCGCGAGCCTTGTGAATGACCTCGGGGTGCGGGCCTTTCCGCAATACGCGACCGGCGACGTCTGTTTCGAAGATGACCGCGGCACGGTCCATCGCGGCATGGGGTTTGCGTCGATGGAGGGATCGTTTCGCCTTGAGGGCGGGATGGAAAGCCTGATCACGGGGGTTGCGGCACGATTGGCGGACGACCGGGTGCACGTGGCCTCGCGGGTCACGGACATCGCGCAGGGCGGTCGGCTTCTGACCGACCGTGGCCAGTGGTGCGAGGCAAAGACCGTCGTCCTCGCCCTGCCTCCCCGAGTTGCGGCCAAGCTTCGGTTCCACCCTGCTCTGGACAAGGACGTCGTGCGGGAACTCCAGCACGTTCCGACCTGGATGGCGGGACACGCGAAGTTCGTCGCGGTCTACGACACCCCGTTCTGGCGGACGGCAGGACTATCGGGGGATGCGACAAGCCGCCGGGGGCCGCTTGCCGAAATCCACGATGCATCCGGCGCGGAGGGGGCGCCGGCTGCGCTGTTCGGGTTCCTCGGGGTGCCGGCGGCACGACGACGAGGGCGCGACGACGAAATCCGGGCGGCGGCGCTTCAGCAACTTGCCCGGATCTTCGGGCCGGAAGCCGCGGCACCCGTGACGACATCCTTCATGGACTGGGCCTGCGAACCGGAAACGGCCACCGAGCTCGATGCGGACCCGCCGATCGGGCACCCGGCTTACGGCCCTCTCCCGCCCACTCGGGGGCTTTGGAAGGGACGCCTGCATTTTGCCTCAACGGAAACGGCACCCGACATGGGGGGGCTCATGGAAGGCGCGCTTGCGTCGGCCGAGCGCATCTTCAATCTGGTTTCTCCACGGCGCCAGAAGGAGTTTCCCGCGTCGTGAAGGCGCCGCGCTGACGGCCTGCGCTTGTTCGCCTTCGGAATCCAGGTCTCAAAACCGATCATTGATCCATGTCAGCGACGCCGGCAGGAGGTTCGTCCAAGGTCCAATTCCGAGATCCGGCAATCGACCGAAGGCCCATGGGAACGACAGACATTCAGTCGAGGCCTGAGACATTCATACCGGCCCTTGCGCTGGTGACTTCCGGTGCAATCACCTTCCTCTTTCCCCCGGGGGGCAACGGGACCCGGAAGCTCGCGCCGGACCACGCCAAGGTGTTCACACCTGTGGGCACCGTGTCCGGCGTCGTGCCGGCGACGCTTGGCATGAACCCGAGAGGTGCGGAGTAGGGGCATGTGCGAAGCTATTCCCGTGGCCGGCGTTCCGTCACACGCCATCGCCGCCGCGCCCGTCACGGCAAACGAGAGGCCTGACCGTTCGGTGTGGCTGGAGGCGACGCCGGCGGAGTTCGACGTGCGATTCGCCGTCATGGATGAACCGAGCGACCTTGTCCCAAGGTTCCCAGCCGCCCGGGCCGATCTCGCAGCGGGGGCAAGCCGATGACCGCCCGGCGGTCCATTCTGCTTGGGATGGGCGCGATCGCCCTTGCAGGCGGCGCGGCGACCGTTGGCGCCTTTCGCGCGTCAATGGCGGGCGCGGATGCGCGGCTTGCCCGGCGCAGCAGCCTTGTCGAAACGGACGCTGGCGCGCTGGAATATGCCGTCGCCGGGCACGGACCGCCCCTCATGATGATCCACGGCACCGGAGGAGGCTTCGACCAGGGGCTGCTGTTTGCCAACGCCCTGCGCGAAAGCGGCTTTCAGATCGTCGCGCCGTCGCGCTTCGGATACCTGCGCAGTGAATTTCCTGACGACGCGTCCCCCGCTCATCAGGCGGATGTGCTGGTGGCGCTTCTCGACGCTCTCGGTCTTCGGCGCGCGCCAGTTGTCGGGGGCTCGGCGGGTGCCCTGACCGCTGCCGAGTTCGCCCTTCGGCATCCGGACCGATGCTCGCATCTGGTCCTGCTGGTGCCCGCGGCCAATCTGACAGGCCGCGATCCGGTGGAATTCACGGCCATGCAGAGGATTGCGGTGGATCTGGTGCTTGGCTCGGATGCGGCGTTCTGGGCGCTCTCCCGGCTTGCGCCCGGGCAGATGATGCGCACGCTGCTTGCGACCGATCCGGCGCTTCTGACGACGGTGGACCCGGGGGAACAGCGGCGCGCCGAACTGATCCTTGACGGTCTGATGCCGATCAGCCGCAAGGTGAATGGCCTGCGGACCGATGCCTTCTGGGCTGGTGCGCCCACCTCCACCGCCTTTGAAGACATCGCGGTTCCGACGCTTGTCCTTTCCTGCGAAGACGACCTCTTTGGCACCGCCGAAACCGCGCGACTGCTGGCCGGGCGCATCCCCCAGGCACGGCTGAGACTTTGGCCGCAAGGCGGGCATATCTGGCTTGGTCACGACGCAGAGGTGGCTCGCGAGATCTCCGAATTCGTCGTGCCGCAAGACTGATGTGTGAAGGGCGATTGCCAACTGACCCGAGGTGACAAGATGAGTAGTCGAAAGATCGTTCTGACCCAGTTCAGCGGGCCTGAGGGTCTGGAGGTCCGGACTGCCGGAGCCCTGCCCCGACAGCAGGGGACCGAGGCGCGCATCGGGGTCCCGATGATCCGCAAGGGCCTGTATCCCGGCGTCAGGGGAAAGCCGCCCATCACCCGGCGCAACGATCCTGCGGGCCGAGGGACGGATCGCCCCTGTCGTGGTAAAGGTTCTTCCGCTGGAGACGGTGCGCGAGGCCCACGAGCGGGTGAAGACCGGCGAAGTGAACCGCAAACTGGTTCCAAAGGCGACCAAGCCATGATCGGGATCGCCGTTCAGGTCCCTGTCGGCACGGCGGGCACCGGTCGGACATGGCTGCCAGACGTGACTCGCCACTCGATGCGCAAGACAGCATCCTGCCCCCGGTGATGGAGAGTTCAGGATGGCGCTCGCGCAAGGACGATCGACGCGCACGACCCGCCGGCCGCGTTCGGTTCTTCTGCGCGCCATGACGGTTCTTTTCGCCACCCTGGCGCTGGCCGCGCTGCTTGCCATCGGCACGCTTCTTGCCCTCAGTCCCGGAAGGCCGGCCCCGCTGCGCGACGCATCCGGCAACCCCGTTCCCGGCAGCATCTCCGAGCGCGTGACCGTCCAGATCGGCGGCGTCCCCCAGGGCATGTTCATCCAGAGCGTCGATCCGGCGAACCCTGTGGTCCTGTTTCTTCACGGCGGCCCCGGGATGGTCGAGTTCTTCATGGAGCAGGACTATCCCACCGGGCTCGAGAACCATTTCACCATGGTCTGGTGGGAACAGCGCGGCGCGGGTATGTCCTTCTCGCCGGACATTCCGCCTGAAACCATGACGCTGGAGCAGATGATCTCTGATACGATCGAGGTCGCCGATCACCTGCGGGAACGCTTCGGTCAGGACCGGATCATCCTGCTTGGTCATTCCTGGGGGTCCTATCTTGGCATCCAGGTCGCCGCTGCCGCGCCCGATCGCTTTCTGGCCTATGTCGGCATGGCCCAGATCGTGCACCAACTTCGATCCGAGGTCATCGCGCGCGAACACCTTCTGGACGTCTACCGCGCGAGGGAAGACGCCGGCATGGTCCGCAGGCTTGAAGCCGCGCCCGTCAGCATGGAAGACGGCACGTCCAATTCCTGGATGCGGCTGCGCGACCGCGCTATGCATCAGGCGGGCGTTGGCCACATGCGCGAGATGACGTCCGTCATTACCGGCATCTTCCTGCCCACGTGGCGGGTGCGCGCCTATACTCTCACCGAGAAGATCAACATCTGGCGTGGCAAGGTCTGGTCGCGGCCGTTCTTCTGGGACGACCTGCTGCGCGACGACCTGAGCGCGCGCCTCACGCGGTTCGACGTGCCGGTCTATTTCCTGATCGGCACCTATGACTACACGGCCAACGCCGACCTTTCCCGCGCCTATTTCGACATGATCGAGGCGCCGATGAAGGGCTTCTACCTGTTCCGGAGCTCGGCCCACAGCCCGCTGTTCGAAGAGCCCGAACGCGCGACGTCCATCCTGCTGAACGATGTTCTGCGGGGCGCGACGGCATTGGCGGATGCGACGGGCAAGGGCGCAAGGCCGCCCGAGTGAGAAGTCGAGACGATCGCCGTGAGCGTCCCTGTCAGACCGTATCGCTTCGCTGACGCGCCGCCCGACGCCCATGCCTGGGGTCTTCGGCTGCATCGGATCGCGATGGTCGCGATCCTGCTGCTAGCCGCGGTACCCCTCGACCTGTCCGCGCAGGACGGATCGCCGCTGGCAGAGCGCCTGTCATGGACGGTGGCCGACCGGATGGACCGCGACGACGTGCCTGGTGTCGTGATCGCCCTCCTCGTGGACGGTGGACCGGTCTGGACCGGCGTCTTCGGCATGGCCGACCCGGCGACAGGCCGGGCCCTGACCGAAGATGCGGTGTTCAGGGTGGAATCGCTGTCGAAACCGGTCACCGCATGGGGTGCGATGCGGCTGGCCGAAACCGCGAGGCTGGACCTCGATGCTTCGGTGAAGCAGTGCCTGACCCGCTGGCAGCCTCCGGACGACGCGGGGCCGATCACGCCGCGCCAGCTTCTGTCGCAGAGTGCCGGAGTGGGCCTGGGCGACTTCGCCGCGCGCTATCCGCCTGACGCACAACGGCCGGACCTGCCCGATCACCTTGCCGCGGATTTCACCCGTGTCGCTGGGCCGGGGGAACGGTTCGCCTATTCCGACACCGGGTTCAATCTTCTGGAACTGGTGATCGAGGACTGCACCGGCGAGGATTTCGCGGTCCTGATGTCGCGCGAGGCTCTTGCGCCGCTCGGCATGACGCGCGCGAGCTTTGACTGGCCGGGGGCGGAGATGCCCGTGGGCCACGACCTGCGCGGGCGGCCCGTCGCACCCTATGTCTATCCCGGTCGGGCTTCGGGCGGGCTTCATGCCACCGTTGCCGACATCGCCCGCTTCGCGGCAGCCGGGATGGACGGCGCGGATCAGGACGTGCTGTCGCCCGAGGCCGTCGGCGCCCTTCACGGCCCGGTCGTTTCCGTCGGCGGGCTCTTCGGTCTTGCCGCCGACGGATACGGTCTGGGGCATTTCACCGAGACCCTGTCGGATGGTCGTACGGCGGTCTGGCATGGCGGGCAGGGCCACGGCTGGATGAGCCACATGCACATCGTGCCCGAGACCGGCGACGGCATTGTGATCCTGTCCAACAGTCAGCGGGCCTGGCCGCTCTTTGCCGCCGTCCTTCGGGATTGGTCCGACAGCCTCGGCGTGGCGCCGGTCGGCATGGCGCGCGTGCTTTGGGCGGAGACGGCCGCGCGCATCGCGATACCTCTCCTCGTGACTGCGTCGGCGATCGTTTTGTGGATCGCGTATTGCGCCTGGTCGCGCCCGCCCGTTGCACGGATCGGCGCGGGTCTGCTCTCTGCGCCGCTGGCGCTCTGGCCGGTCTTTGCGGCAACGCAGGACTATCTGTTCCTCTTTTCGATCCTGCCGGGCCTCTGGCCCTGGCTTGCCGCAGCTTCGTGCCTGACGGGGTTCAGCCTTGCGGTGTTTGCGCTGGCCCCAGCGCGGCGCGGCTGAGTGTCATGGGTTGCGGACAGGCTTCATGCCCCTTGCCCGGACAGGCGGTCAGGCGAAGCGGTCGCGGCGGCGTAGAAGCCGCGCACAGGACGGTCGGAACCGGGGCCATCGCCGCGCCTTGCGCTGGCGTTCGGACCGCACGTGTCTTGTCGTCTGCAAGAGGCGCGCGAACCCTGCCGCGGATCACGGGCCGTCAGGCAGGCTTCCAAAATCGATGGCGGGCGTCGCGTAGCGTTCGCGATGCTCACCCGGACATGGGGATCGCGGGACCGGGCCCCGGTCGGTTTCTCCATCTCGGGCGGTTGCGAGCGATGGCGGCCATCCGAAAACACCTGAGGGAAGCTTCAGGGGTATGGTAGTGTGCGCCTTCCCCGGTTCGGGGAGTGGAGGGAAGACAATGAAAGTCGCGGTCGTTCAGCAGCCGCCGGTGTACCTTGATCTTGAAAGGTCCATGGCCCGCGCGGTCGAGCTTGTTCAGGAGGCAGCGGTTCAGGGCTGCGGCATGGTGGTCTTCCCCGAAGCCTGGCTCCCGGGCTACCCAACCTTCGTCTGGCGGCTGCCCCCGGGGGCGGGGATGGGCAAGACGGACGCACTCTACGCCCTCTCGCAAGCCAACTCGGTCGATCTGAGCAGGCACGGGCTTCAGCCGCTTCAGGAGGCGGCGAAGGACCACCAGGTGGTGATCGTGCTGGGCTACCAAGAGATCGACGGCTCGGTCAGCGGCAGCACGCTTTTTAACAGTTGCGCGATCATCGACGCGGACGGAAGGATCGCCAACAATCACCGCAAGCTGATGCCCACCAATCCCGAGCGCATGGTGTGGGGCTTCGGCGACGGATCGGGCTTGAATGTCGTCGATACGGCCGTGGGCCGCATAGGCGCGCTGCTCTGCTGGGAGAACTACATGCCGCTGGCGCGATATGCGCTTTATGCCCAGAACATCGACATCTACGTGGCCCCCACCTGGGACAGCGGCGAGACCTGGCTTGCGACGATGCAGCACATCGCGCGCGAGGGCGGTTGCTGGGTCATCGGCTGCGCGACGGCCCTGGAAGCCTCGGACATCCCGGAAGGCCTGCCCTATCGCGATGACCTCTTCCCCAACAAGGACGAGTGGATCAATGCGGGCGACGCCGTCGTCTACAAGCCGTTCGGGGGCATCGCCGCCGGGCCGATGCATCGGGAGAAGGGTCTGCTCATCGCCGAGATCGACGTCGGCGCCGCGCGTTCGTCGCGCAGGAAGTTCGACGCCAGCGGACATTATGCGAGACCGGACGTCTTCTGTCTCAGCGTGAACCGGAAGCGACAGGTCCCGGTTCACTTCGAATAGCAGGCAGCGTGATCGGCCGGCCAAGGACCGCATTCTGGACCAGATGCCGCGGCCCGCGCCTTGCACCGGATCAACCGGTCAGCTGCCCGTCTTCCCGACCTGCTCCGCCCCTTCTCGGCAAATCCGCGAGCAGCTAGACTTGCCTCACCGGCGCATGAGTCGCACGGGCCAAGCGCCCAAGGACTTCACTGCGTCACTCCGTGGAGCAAGATATGAACCTCCCTCTCGGCGTCGGCTTACTGGCGGCGGCGATTGTCATGTTTACCTGGGCCCTGGCGGCAACGCGCCGGACCGACCCTCCGCGGTGGGCGCGCCACCAAGGTGTCACAGGCGCATTCGCCCTGGGCTTCACCATGCTGTCCACCGTCGGTGCGGGATTCCTGATCGCGGGACTCTTCGACCTTGGAGCCGAGCTCAGGCAACTCGGGCTGACTGGAAGCGTTGCCCTCGTCGGAATCGCGGGTGGCGGGATTTGGGCCACGCAGCGGCTGCGGCGGCCGGCGGCACCCGTTGCCGCCGACGCCGGACTGTCGGTAGCCAAACCTGCCTGATCAGTCGCAGCACTCGGGCGACCCCGACCGGGCGGCCTCCGGGCCCGGCAGGATGTGTGAAAGGTGTTGAGGCACGACATGTGGTTCGATCCGGGTCCTCTTGCGCCCTACCTCGCGCTGGCGCTGGTGGCTGCCGTCTTCATCGCGTTCCTGACGGATCGCTGGCCTCCCGATGTCGTCGCGTTCGTCGGGGCCGCGGGGGCGCTCGCTCTTGGCTTGGTCACGACGGACGACGTGCTGTCGTCCATCGCCAATCCCGCGCCGGCCACCATCGGCGCCATGTTCGTCCTGAGCTCCGCGCTTGTCCGGACCGGCGCGCTTGAAGCTCTGACGACCGCCCTCGTTCGCATTTCTGTGACCAGGCCCCGCATTGCGGTCTTGCTGTTCTTCGGCGCGGCTGCGGCGGCGTCGGCCTTCATCAACAACACGCCTGTGGTGATGGTGCTCATTCCCGTCGCGATGGGGCTTGCCCGCCAGGTCGGCACCGTGCCGTCGCGCCTGCTAATGCCGCTTTCGTTCATGGTCATCCTCGGCGGCACGGTGACGATGATCGGCACCTCGACGAACCTTCTGGTCGACGGTCTGACTCGTGACCTTGGGCTTGCTCCCTTCGGTCTGTTCGAGATCGCGCCGCTGGGTCTTGTCGTGGCTCTTGTGGGGGGGCTGTTTCTCGCCTTTGCCGCACCGCGCCTTCTGCCCGACCGGCAGACGGTGGCCGATGTCGCCGACCGGCGCGAAGGCCGGTCCTGGCTTGCCGACCTCTTCATCCCGCCCGGCTCGCCGTTGGTCGGTGCCTCGCCGCTCGACGTCGCGGCTCTGACCCGGGGCGGCGGGCGCATCGTCGACGTGATCCGGGGCGATCTCTCATTGCGGCGGGACCTGAGCGCGGTTCGGCTTGTGGGCGGGGACACCGTGGTGGTCAAGACCCGCGACGTCGAGCTTATGGGATTCCGCAATGGGGCGGCGCGCGGCGCCTCCCTTCCCGGACTCGAAGCAGCCCAGGCGCGTCGGACGCGGACAATCGAGCTTCTCGTCGTGCCGGGATCAAAGGCCGTCGGTTGGACGCTCCGCACGCTGCGCTGGCGCCGCCGCTTTGGCGTTTACCCCCTTGCACTTCACCGCAGCGGCGAGGCAATCGGGGCGCGCCTCGAAGAAACCCGCCTTTCTGTGGGCGACACCCTGCTTCTCGAGGGGGCTCCCGAAGACCTCGAGCGCCTCGCCGAGGACCAACGCCTCACACCCGTCTCGTCAACGGTGGCGCGCGCCTTTCGCCGCGACAAGGCGCCCATCGCCGTCGCGGTGCTCTTCGCCGTGGTGGTGCTTGCCGCGCTTGATCTCGCGCCGATCCTTGCCCTTGCCCTGATCGGGGCGGCCGTCGTTCTTGCTACCGGATGCGTCGACGCCGACGAGGGCCTTGCGGCGGTCGACGGCCGCCTTCTTCTGTTGATCGTCTCGATGCTGGTGATCGGAGCGGCGCTTGACCGGACCGGCGCGGTGCGGGTTATCGTCGAGGTTGTGGCCCCGCTTCTCAGGGCGGGCAGCCCGCTTGTTGCGCTTGCGCTTGTCTACGCCGTGACGTCGGTCCTGACCGAGCTTGTCACCAACAATGCGGTCGCGGTGCTGATGGCCCCCATCGCGGCGGGGATCGCGACGACCCTTGGCGTCGACCCGCGTCCCTTTCTCGTGGCCGTGATGTTCGGCGCGTCGGCAAGCTTCGCCACGCCGATCGGGTACCAGACCAACACGCTTGTCTATAACGCCGGAGGCTACAGGTTCACCGATTTCCTCAGACTGGGGCTTCCGATGAATATCATCGTGGGGCTTGTCACCGTCTTCGTAATCCCGATGGTCTGGCCGCTTTGACCGCTTGTGCATAGCGGCGAAAGCAATCCCGCCGTCACGACCCTTGTATGGGGCTAGGCGGCTGTGGCGGGTCGTGGGAACACGTGTCCGACGTGCCAGGTGGGGCGCGCGACGCTGGGGGACTGTCGGGCAGCCGTCCCGCCCCAAATCCAGCCGGCCTGTCCGGCACTGCGCCCGTCGTTGCGCAGGCCTGACGTTCGCTGTCTCTGGCTTGAATGACGGCGACGGGCCGCGACCCCAACCTTCGCCAAGGGGGACAGACAGAGGATTGCGGACCATCCGACGGCGGCGTCCACGGCCGGGGATGAAGACCTTCCCGAACTTCAGTCTCGTCCTTTCATGCGCGGCCATCGGCCCGATGCGGACCTTGAGCGGACCAAATCCTGATTGCGGCAGGCGCCTCCATGGCACTCCCGTGTTTCAAGCGGTCATCGGACTGCGCACTTCAAGGATCAGCGGCACCTGAATTCGCTTTGTTCTGGTCGCGGTTCCATGCATCATCTTCCGTGCAGAAGGTCCATTTCTGTGGGGTCCGGTTCACGATGTCGGACGTTTCGATCAGTGCACGTGCGGAAGCGCTGCGCCTTGCGATCGACGTGACTCACAGAAATGAGCTTTGGCCGGACCTCTGCGACGCGATTGTCCAAACGCTTGGCGCCACCGCGTTCATGGTGTTCGAGTACGACTTCTTATCGTTTACCGGGCCGATCTTTCGCGGTTCAAGCGCGCTCGGCGATGCCATGCACCTGGTCGACGTCACGATGGGCGGCCGACTACCAGAGGTCGAAATAGCCGGATACAGGCGATTCACCGGTTTCCCGTCTGCCCGTCTTGTCGGCGAGTTCGAATGCTACGACCTCGTGCACGACCGGGACCTTCCGGAGAACCCGTATCGTGACGCCGTCCTTGCCGTCAGCGGTGCGGCCTCTCGCAGTTTGATGCGCGTGAACGATATCGGGCCATGGTCCGATGTCGCAGCGCTACATCTCAAGTGCCCAGCCGCCGAAACCTCGCCTGAAGTTCGCGCGGAAGCGGAATTCCTTTTGCCACTTCTCGGACGATCGATCGAGGCGTCACGAACAATGAATGGCTTGTTGCGCACCAATTCGGCGCTGATCGACGCCTTCGATCGGCTCGATTTCGGCGCAGCCGTGTGCGATGGGTCAGGGCGCATCGTCGTTTCGAATGAAGAGTTCAGGAAGATCGCATCCGATCGGGATGGCTTGGCCAACATGGCGGGTATGGTATGGCCTACCAATCTGGAAGACCGCCGCGCACTGGTCGAGACTTTGAAGGCTACGCTCGACCTTACGACTTCCGGGCGTCTTCACATCTGCCGCATGAGTCGCCGATCAGGAAGATTGCCGTTGATTGCGCGGGCCATACCCATCCGAGGCTCCGAGATTGCCGGGCCGCGCGAAACGCTTGTACTGCTTCTGGTCGTCGATCCCGACGCTCCCGCACGTGTCACGGCCGACGGTATCGATGCCCTTGGCGTGCTTTCGAAGGCCGAGCTCGATGTTTGCGACATGATCGTCCGGGGTCATGCAACCGCGCAGATTGCATCCCTGCGCGGCACATCGGTCCAGACCGCGACAGATCAGATAAAGTCCGCCCTGTCGAAGCTCTCGTGCGCCACCCGGCTCGACATTGTCCGCCTTGCGATGGCGACGCGACCGCCTGGCCGGACATAGCGCTGGTTCAGCGGGTCCATGTATCCCCTGTCCGGGGGATGACACGTTTCAAGGGTCAGTCAAACTTGTCCGATACTGCCTGGGAGGGATTTGGCATGTCGATGTTCAGGGTGCTTGTGGCTGCGGCCGCGGTCGGGGTCGGGGTTCAGGGGGCAGCAGCGTCAACATTCGGCCTGGATGACTACAAGTTTGTCATTCTCGAGGCTTTCGATGATCCAGGATCCGCTGGATCGTCCCCCACGATCAACAACGACGGCACGGTACTCTACTACGATCGGAACCGACTTCCCTTCACAGCAGTCCCCGAGTATGTGACCGTAAACATTGGGGGTGCCGAGACGAGCAGAATCAATCCAACAAACGGGCGGTTGTTCCTCAGAGGCGGAGTGATTAACGATAGTGGACAGATCGTTGCAGAGATCATTGATGACAACCTCGCCATTGCTGATCGTTCACTGGTCCTTATCGATCCAGACGGCACGGTCACCGAGTTGATGAGAATTTCGCCCACGGGGGGTGACCCGAGGGCAACCGTCAGACTGCTGAACCAGTTTCGTGTGAATGGGTCTGGTGAAGTCGCCTTTTCTGGCATCTCACTTAGCGACGGCGGAGGAGAGGTAGTCGGGAAGGTGGCTCCAGGGGTTTCACCGATCATCCTCGACCAGGACATTCCCGGCGTCGACGGCAGGAATGTCACAAGCGAAGTGGACATCACGGATGACGGCGTCGTGACGTGGTTCGTGCAAAACCAGGGTGAACTCGGAAAATTACTCGCCAGCGACGGTCAATCGACGCCGTGGATCGTTCTTTCCACCGGAGACCCCCAACTACAGCTCCTTCCCGAACACGCAACAAACGACACTGGACAAGTAGTCGGATGGACAAGCCGGTTCGGGCCCACAGTAATTCTGGGGTCTGGTTTCGATCAACCCGGCTACGATCCGCAAGGGTTCTCGGATGTGCAGGCGCTTGCTGGAAGTTTCTTTCCGTTCGTACAAGGCCTGGACATCAATGATTTCGGTCAGATTTTGGTCCGCAATGGGGATGACGGCTCGATCTACCTCGACGGCGAGAGGTTAATCGGCGCAGGTGACATGCTCGGCATAGGAGAACTGATTCCACTTTTGAGCGGCGACCCGACGCAGATCGTGACTGGAGCATCGCTCAACAACCTTGGTCAGGTTGTATTCGAGGCCCGTTCTTCTGTCCGCGGAACTGCGCCCGGTACGATCGAGAAAACGGAGACCATCGTGGTCCGGATCGACCCGCGAGGCGCGACGCCTGACCACGCGGTCCTGCCAACGAGCGTGAGCGGTGGGGTGAACGCGATTTCGCTGAACCTCGTCAACGATCTCGGCATCACCGCTCCGATCTATGTCGATCCGGTTCTGGCCAGCGGGTTTCTCTATCAGCTTTCGACCGGGATGCCCAACTTCCTGTCCCTGATCATCCCCGATCAGGACCTGGGAGGCGATACTCTCTTCGATGTCATGTTCGACGACATCGTCGTCAGTCTTGGGTTCGATGAGACCCTCGACTTCACGTCGTACCTCGCCGAAGGCGTCTCGAGCTTCAAGATCCTCGGAATCGCACCCGAGGCTGGCCGGACGACGGACGATCCTTTTGTCGTTGGTCTGACGTTCGCAAGCCGCGGTCGTGTCGATTTCTCGATCACGGGCCTGACGGACGATCCGGGTGGGCCTACCCCGATACCTCTTCCCGCCGGGGGCTACTTCTTGCTGGGTGGCCTTCTGGGGCTTGCTGTCTTGCGCCGTCGCCGCGCGATCCCAGGCGGCTCTGCCTAGGTGTCGACGCGGACGTTCGTCGGCGCTGCGACGAACGTCCGCCCTCGGCCCGAACCCACCCCTCGCAGCGTGAGATCGGGTGGTGAGACTAGCCGTTTCGGGACGAACGCATGCTGCTGGCGCAGCAATCGTGCGCTTTGTTGACAGTGGCGCCCCTCGGGCCGTCCGTCCCGAAAGCGTGTGTCCTGTCGTCGTGGCATCCGTCGATGGACCGAAGGGTAACGCTCCACATTCTGCGCCGCATCTTTCCGACCGGCGTGGGCGACGGCCCGAAGGCCGCCGCCCGACCGTGTCAGGCGCGGTCGGTTTGGACGCCCGAAAGCTTGGCGTTCACCGATGGGACCGGATGCTTCGTCCTCCACAGTGAGTAGGCGATGCCCGTGCCGAGAATCGCGAAGGTGATGCCCAGCGACCATTCGGGCGGGAACTTCTCCCATCCCATCGCGTCGGCAACGAAGATCTTCGAGCCGATGAAGACAAGCAGCACCGAGAGCGCATACTTGAGATAGGCGAAGCGGTGAAGGATTGCCGCGAGCGCGAAGTAGAGGGCGCGCAGCCCGAGGATCGCGAAGATGTTCGAGGTGTAGACGATGTAGGGATCGGTCGTGATGGTGAAGACGGCCGGCACCGAGTCGACGGCGAAGACGAGGTCCGCGATCTCGATTGTGATCAGTGCAAGGAACAGGGGGGTCGCGTAGCGTGTGAGTCTGCCCGTCACGGGGTGCGGCTTCTTCACAAAGAAGTCGTGGCCATGCATCTCTTCGGTCACGTGGAGGCGGCGCTTGAGGAACCGGATAAGCCCGTTCTCCTCCATCTTGTGCTCTTTGCTGGCGACGAACAGCATCTTGATGCCGGTGAAGATCAGGAAGGCCGCGAAGATGTAGAGGACCCAGTGGTACTGGTCCACGATCGTCGCGCCGAGCCCGATCATGATGCCGCGCAGCACGATCACGCCGAGGATGCCCCAGAACAGCACGCGGTGCTGATACTCGCGCGGGATGGCGAAGAAGCCGAAGATCAGGGCGATGACGAAGATGTTGTCCAACGCCAGCGTCTTTTCGACGACGAAGGCGGTCAGATACTGGGCCGTCGCCTCGCCGTCCATCTGCCACCAGATGAAGCCGGAGAACGACAAGCCGAGCGTGATGTACATGGCCGAGAGCCTGAGGCTTTCGGCCACCCCGATCTCGTGGTCCTTCTTATTGAGAACGCCGAGGTCGAAGACGAGAAGCGCGATGACGAGAGAGAGAAAAAGCAGCCACATCCAAAGCGGCTTGCCAAGGAAGAGCAAGAGGAGGATGTCCAAGATCGGGACCTCGGTCTACGCGCACGGGAGGTCACGGATCGCGGGATTGCGGGCATGACACCGAGCGCACTCGATGCGGTCCGACATCACGGCGGTTGACCGTCGTCAGAGGGGCCCGGCCCGCTCGGATGAGATTGGGATCGCGCAAGCCATTTCAAGGGGGTATGCGAGGTCTTTCTTCGAGGAAGTCCGTCTTGGTCGGCTGGGCGGCTGCCGGTGTTTGCGCCCGCGCAAGGTCAGGGCATCATGCGCGGGACATGCCCTGTCTGGATCATGTGATCACGTGCCGGGGCGTGCGGGTCTGGATCGGACCATACGAAACGGATTGGACCGGCGGTGTCACGGCCGTTCGATGTGTCGGCGTGAGACCAAAGGCGCGTTTTCCCCACGATCGATCCGGCAGGATGCGCGTTCTTGAAGCCAGGGTCGACGAGGGCCGGCGCAAAGCCTCATTTACGGCGTGTTCATCATCCTCGTGGTGGCGATGACCACCATGCGGGCCCAGGGCCTCGTGATCAAGTAGGGGGCGGCTGGACCAGATCGCGCACGACGCGGCGGCCCCTATCACATGACGGATCGCGTCGGCGATGCTCAGGCCCTCATCGGACCCGGCTAAGGGTGGCGGGCATGGCGCATTGATCCCGGCTGGCCGGCCGCTTCAGGTAAAGATCCACGGCGAGGCGGCCCGAGGTGCCATCCGGTTCAAACTCAGCGGTGCCGACTTTCCGGCCGTCGAGGCGGATCTCTGCGAATGCGAGATTGTTACCGGCGAACGAAGCGCCCGACGCGGTCTCGCCGGACAGATCATAGGCTTCCCCATCGGCAAACAACAGCTGACCTGTGAGGATGTTCTGCCGGATCGCCACGAACATGCGCGGTGCTGTATCCACGGTGTAACTGTCGGCCTGCAGGCATGCGACCAAGGCCCGAACGTCCGGCCACGCGCGACCGGACCAGTCCCCTTCAAGCTGCATCGGCACGTTCCAGGAGGGCGCGCCGGCAATCCCGAGTTGATTGCCGATGACGTCCGTGCATCCCGCGAGCAGGAGCGCGCCAGCAAACGACAGAACCCCAACGCCCATGCGCGTCTTTCCCAGAAATCGGCACTCCCGAAATAGCGCGAGGCAAGATGGCACGGTTGTCTGGTCTTCCCGCCCGAACAGGCGCCTTGCGACCTGAACGACGCCTGCCTTGGGCAAGATACACGAACGTAAGCCGATCTGGTCTCGAAGCTGCCGCATCCCGGTCCGGCGGCGCCGTTTGTAGGCGTGCCAAACGGACTTGGGGGTCGGTATTCGTTTGGTTGCTCGCTGTTTCATCCGACATTCCCCCTGTGGTCTGCCGCTTGATGCCGATCTGGTGTGGATCCGGGTCGACAGAAGCAGCGTCGCCAACGCACCGAGTCCCGGCTAGCTTCTTCTAGCGGTCGCGACCGCCATGAGAATTGAGCGTGATCAACACCGTTCGAAAAACGAAGCCGATGGTCCGCCAAGTCCGCCAAGCGACTGAGCGCTCCAGCGCCTACGATCGACGGGTGTCGTTGTCGGCGGACATTCGGTGTTCGGCGCGCCGTCTGCTGTCTGCCGAGACTTCCCCTGGGCCAGTGTCCTGACAGATCCCGTCACCCGTTATCCAAGAGGCCACCCGAGGGGCCATTCCGCCCGAGACAGTGCGCCAGTCCTATTGGGCAGGCAGGCACCCCGGTCACCCCCGCGACACGTCCGGGGGTGTTCCGGGGACCATGCTCGATGGTCCAGAGTTTCTGGACAGGGAGGGAGGACTGCTTGAACCCCTCGGCCGCGGGCTTCACCTCAAAGGTTTATCGTGCCGTGCGGATCAGTCCACGGCGCCGCCGCATGTGAACTTCGCGGCGGTTCAGAAGTTGTTCGGGTTCCCCGCCACGATGGTGCCTGTTCCGCCGTCGACCCCGTCCTGGACCCAGGTCACCGCGTCCCCTTCGATCCGGGCGTTCCAGCAGTCTTTGCCCTCGCCGTAGTCGAAGCACATCGCGTCGCCCTCGATCGTCCAGGTGCCGGTATAGCCCGCCCCCTTGATCGACCCGTCTGCCGCGTAGAATTCGGTGTAGGCGCCGGAAGCGCTCATGCTGCCTTGCACCGTGTTGCCGGAGAGGGCCGACGTGATCTCGGCGCCGGTCGAAAGTGTTTGTGCCTGCGCTGCGATGGGCAAGGCAAGGCCGAGCGCGAGCGCGGAAAGGGAATAGCGGATCATGCGGGGGTTCCTCACGGCTGATGTTTGCGGGAATGTAATCCGGTTCGCAGCCGGGTCGAGGACGAATCCGATCCGCGACCATCCCTTTATCTGCCGCAATTGCAGGGCGGCAGAGGAGTGCTTGCAGGTCTTCCGCTTGATCCCCCTGACTAGCTTGTCAGCGGCATCTTTCGATGTTCCGGGTGTCTGCGTCATCTTCGCGCCTCGCTGGCTTCGATGAACAAGAATCCTCCGTTGCTCAAACCCCCAAATCTGTCCGATGGGCGCTGACGTCAGACACACAGTTCCCGCGGGGCCACTTCCCAAGGACACGTGTGATGGTTTCGCGCCACGTCCGGTAGTCGACGAGTGCGACGCGGGGAACAGACCCCGCGAAAGGTGGAGTTCCGAGGGCGACAGATCACGGCCTATCGCTTCGTCTTCTGCGTCCTGAACCGGGAGATCGCCAGTCGGGATCACATCGTCAGGCACCGCTGTCAGAACCGTCTGTGCATCAACACGGACCACCTCGCGCTGGGCACACAGGCGGACAACAAGCGCGATGACTGGGGGCACTGGGCGAACGGGATAGACTTCGACTACCTCTAAGCGTCCTCCGGTGACTCAGCCTCGCCCGGCTCGCTCGGGCGGGGCACCCAGGTCACCCCGGGGCACTTCCTGGGGCAGTCCGAGGGCCACGCTGCGTAGCCCGGCTCTTCTCGACATGGTGGGAGGACTCGCTGGCTGGGGTGGTAGGATTCCACGCTAAGTCATTGAAACCAGATGATTTTTTATCGCAAACTTAGGATATGGTGTCAAGTCGGAAGGCGCGGAAATCCATCCTGTGAAACAGTCTTCATGACAGCGATCCGCGGAGGGGCGGGCCCCGCCGCACGACCGTGAAATCGGCAGGGTGAGACGGCAAGATCTTCCACCACCATGTATGGGATGATCTGGCGACGTCACTCGCGACGGCGCGGGCGTCACACCTTGTTAGGGGAGCTTGAGGACCTGAAGATCGGCGAGGGGCGCACCATGAGCCTCTATCCAGCTGCGGCGTTCAGCGATCGCAGCGGCATTCTCTTCTGTCCAGCCCATACCCAGTTCTTCCTGTCCATTCGTCGCCGAGTTGCGGCGCCTCTCGTTGGCGACCCTATCATTGGCCTGGTCCGTCTGGTCTCCCGCGAACATTCTGGAAATCCTCCTATCGCCCACGACAGTACCACACCTCGTTTGGGACTGTGGTCATCGTCTTTGGTCCTCAAGGCCCAGTTCCTCCCACATCCACCGGAAATCATACTCTGCCAGCGGCGAGCCGGGATTGCTCGCGCTGCGGTTCTCGATGAGCTTGAGCCAGTCCACGACCTTCTTGCGGCCAGCGGGCGTCCGCGCCGCCTCGCGCGGGGTCTTCCCGCCCAAAGCTGGAACGGGTTCATCGAGGATGCCCCGGTAGTGCCGGTCAAGGAGCTCGTGGACGGCCTGCCTCGCGATCTCGGGCGGGATCTCCTCATGCTCTTCTCTGGCAGTACTTCCGGCATCGTCAGCCCTCACCTGGTCGATTGTCCGGATCGCGGTCAGAGGCGGCTTCACGAGATCGCCAAGCGCCTCCCTGATGAGAGCGACGCCGCGTTCCGCCCGCCGCGCCGAGTTGACTGACAGGGTCAGGGCCTTGCCCTTCAACTCCAGTGTGCCGAGGACCCGGCCGGCGGAGACGGTGGATTCGAGCGCGAGACCACCTCGCGCGTTCCAGGCCGGGGCAGGGGCCGCCTCCAGCCAGGTCCACTCCTTCGGACCTGTCCGCTCGAGCCCCGCCACCTTGTCGAGACGGGTCGCCACCTGCGCCTGCGTGACGCCCTTGGCGAGCGGGAACCGGACATCGTGGAACAGGAGGTCGTCTCCCTCGCTGTTCGAGAGATGGATTGGCGTAGGGTCGAGGATGTCGGGCAGGCAGGAGAAGAGCCAGGCGCCTGCGAAGATCGGGGCACATTTCCGGAGCTGATCCACCGTGAGGCGCAACTCCTTCCGCTTCCCGATCTTCAGGGCGTGCCTGAGCCCGTCCATGAGGAACTCGACGGCCTCGGGAGAGAAGGGCAGGAGTGCCCCTGAGATCACATGGCCCTTGCGTTGTGGCACGACGCGGACCACGACACGGTCCCAGGGCTTCAGGGACCGGGTGGCGCTCTTCTCCTGTACCGTTACCGGTCCGGACCCAGTCAGGACGTCCCGGAGTTGCATCGACTGGCCGGGCCGGATCTCGCTCACTTCGTAGAGACTGACCGGCGCGTCCCGGAGCCCCTCGATGTAGGAGCGCGTCAGCGCCGGCTCCTTCCATCCCCGCCGCTTGAGGTAGAGGTCTGCGACGTTGTCGCCGCCGGCACCGTATCGCCGGCCGAGGAGATCCTCGAAAGCGCATCCCCAGAGGATCATCGGCCACGATTGCCCAATGAGATCTCCGAGGTCCTCGAAATCGATATCGAACTCCTCCAGCGCAGGTCCGAGGTGTTCATCGAGGACCTCGCGCAGACGCTCGCTCCAGACCTCGTCGCGTAGAATGAAGCGGATCAGACCGTCGAGATCATGCGCGGCACTCATTCCGGAATCCTTGTTCGATCGAGATGACCCAGACTTAGGCGGTGAGGCCTGGATCGGCCATGCCCGAAGATCCTCGATCAATGACCTCGCCCTCATTGGTCCGGTACTCCTACATGGCACGCTGGAGGTTCTGCGTCTGCCAAAGCGGAAAGAGGCGCTGTTTAGCGAAGGAAAGAAGTGAGAGCCTTCCGGGCATTCACCTGTCCAAGTCACCCACCATCTCGCTAATGCAGCATCCGGTAGATTGGGCGGTGACCAGCCCTTCGCTGCGCCCAGGACGAAGGTCCGAAGTTGCGCGACTGGCTGGCGGCTTCGGGTACTGAATCGAACCCTCTCTGCGCGCTTGTTGGATGTTCAGAAACGTGTTCGCGAGACAGCGATTGACCATGTCCCTGGCTGCAGCTTCGGAAGGGGATCCATACCCACTATGCCGAGAACAACTTCCGCGGCCGTCGCGGTAGCGCTTGCGCTTCCGGGGCAGGTCCCCAAGGGCAAAGATATTTGGCCTGGAAGCAACCGATTGCGGCCCGGTCCGTTGATCCGACATCGCAGCGAGTACGGAAGACATCCATGATGACGGGCACGAAGGCGGACAGCGGGAACAGTCATTCCGGGTGGACGGTGGCGCTTGGCTTCGCGGCCGGACTTCTCCTCCTCGCCGTCGCCGCGTCGGCCCTGCCGCTGATCGAGACGAACGCGTGGTGGGTGCGCTACCTCGATTTCCTGCGCGTTCAGGTCTCGTCAGCCCTGCTGGTCCTTCTTGCCGCTGTCATCCTGCTCGGCGGGCTGAGACGACCGTGGACCCTCGGGGCGCTGGCACTCGGGGGTGCGGCTCTCGGATACCAGGCCTACCGCCTCTATCCCTACACCGCACTCGTGGCGCCCATGGCGGTGGCCGCGCCCGATTGCGCGGAGGACGACCGCCTCAATCTGCTCGTCGCCAACGTGCAGCAGAGCAACGAGAAGTTCGAGGCGCTGTTTCGCATGGTGGAGGAGGTCGACCCGGATCTGTTCGTCGTTCTCGAGACCGACGAGGCCTGGGATGCAGCGCTGGCCGAGATGAACCAACGGTTCCCTCACCGCACGCAGTACATTCCGGAAGGCGACGCTTCCGGCGCCTTCGGCATGCACCTCCTGTCGCGCCATCCCCTCGCCGCGACCGACACGTTGCTCTATTTCGGCAACGACACGCCCACGATCCTCGCCGATGTGGCGTTGCCGGGAAACGCCACGGTACAGATCGTAGCGGTTCACCCGCGTCCGCCGCTCTACTGGAGCCAGCCGACGACAATGCGCGATGCGCATCTGCTGACCGCGGCGCTCGCGTCGCGGGACAGCGACATGCCTACGATCGTCGCGGGCGACCTGAACGCCACCCCTTGGGAGCGGACAGTCCGCCGCGCCATGCGGATAGGCGGGTTGCTCGACCCGAGGGTGGGGCGAGGCATCTATCCAACCTACGATGTTAAGAGCTGGCTGATGTCGTGGCCGCTGGATCAGATCCTGTTTCAGGACGGTATCGCCCTCGTGGAGTGGGAGGTCCTGCCCCCTTTCGGGTCCGATCACGCTCCGGTCCTCGCCGGCCTGTGCGTCGATCCAGGGGCTGCGGCGCGTCAGAGCGCTCCGACGCTGGAGGCGGGCGACTTCGAAGAGGCGGAGCTCTCGATCGCGGCAGCCAGAGAGATGAGCGGCTCCTCGACGACCGACTGACACCGGCGGGCGGTCCGCCGTCCCTCAGGTGATCGGGCCATCTGCACTGCGTCGTGAGTGGAGACCGGATTTCGCCGCAGCGTGGCCGGAGCGTCCCGGAAGTCCGGGCGCGAGGCGCTCGCCTCACCCCGCGGCGGCAGGCAGGCCGACGGCGTTGCACGCGGAGCGTGCAAGTTCGATTGGCCCGCCGCGGTTTCGCGACGGGCCAGAGCGGTGGGCCTGATCGACAGCGATCAATCCGTAACCTGGCGCGAAGCTCACTCCCACCAGCCTTCATCGACGCCCGGCATCTCCTCGAGCTGTTCTTCCGAGTAGCGCGTGATCAGGCTGTACGACTCGTCGTCGACGGGCACGAGGTCCACATCGCCCACGCGCAGCATCACGTGCTTGTCGCCGATGTCGAGAAATCCTCCGACTTCGGCAACCACGCCGACGAGTTTTCCGGACCGATCGAGTACGAGGTCCTCGATCTCGCCGATCTGGTTCCAGTCGGCGCCCACTTCATCGTAACCGGTCCAGCCCCAGGTGTAGTTCTCCGGGTCTCCCCAAGAGCCCTCGTCGTAGGCTTCATTGGTGGTGTAGACAGCACCCCCTGTGATGTCGCGGGCACGGATCAGCTGCGTCCAGTCTGCCTCCATGCCCTCCGCGGGTACTGTTTCCTGAGCCGATACCGCGGTCGCGGTGAGGATCAGGGCGGCTGCGGTGCCGAAAATGCGTTGCATGCTGTCTCCTTGTTTCGGGTGTGCTTCCCCAACGACTCGGGCCGAAGCCCTGTTCCGGACCCCGCGTTAAGGCCATCAGGTGTTCGTCATCGAGCAGCCGATACCGGGGGTCGGGTTCTTCGGGCTGGAGAAGAAGCAGCAGAACTCGGCGAACTCGAATGCGGCAATCGCAAAGCTCGGCGACGCAATCGAATGGGATCACTCCCTATGCGCACGAACCGGTCATCTGAGCGGTCTCGTCAGATGATCCAACGTCGGCAAAGCGGACTCTTTGAGTCGGGTGCTTTGGTTGAAAGAACGCATGACCCGCAGGTCGACACGCGTGTTGGGTCTTGCGGCGATGCGCTCGAATTCAGGCCTCGATGCGGAGGTGCTCGACTGCACCACCCAGTTGGGTTTCTTCTTCCCCCCTGCGTCTCATTATTCGTTGAGAGTGGCATCCAGCGTTACAGAGATCGCGCCCAGTGCCTTTGAAACCGGGCATTCGTCTTTCGCCTTCGCCGCCAGCTCGTGGAACTTCGCCTGGTCGATACCGGCCACCGAGGCCTTCACGGTCAGGACGCTGCCCTTGATCCCGGTGCCGGGGATCAACTCGACCGCCGCCTGCACGTCCAGCAGTTCGGGCGGAGTGCCGTTCTCGGCCAGGAAGTGCGCAAGCTGCATCGCGAAGCAGCCAGCGTGGGCGGCAGCGATCAGTTCCTCGGGATTGGTGCCGGACTGTCCCGTCTCGTCCACGAAACGGCCCTTGAAGGTGTAGGGCTGGCCGGAGAACACCCCGCTCTGCATGTCAAGTGTGCCGTTGCCGTCCTTCAGGCTGCCGGTCCAGTGTGCGTCGGCGGTCCGTTTCATCTGCGATCTCCTTATGTGGGTCATTGGTAGCCAAGACGCGGCGGAGCGCCAAGTGTGCAACGGCTATCAGGCATCCGCGTTCCTTCGCACTCGGAAGCGGATGATCCGCATCTCGTCGCGCACGCCCTCCAAGCGTCTTGGCTGCAAACGTGTCAAGTTATGGCCTTGTGAGCCTACAGTCGTCCGCCGAAGGCGCCCGGGTTCCGGCGCTCGATCTCCACCAACATGCTCCTGAAGATCCCACAGATACGGGTCGTGGAACCCTCCCGCCTCGAGCGAGGTGACCGTCTGCAACAGGTACTCGGCCCCGGAACCCCAATGGCCGCCGGCCTACGAAAGACACGCCGCCACCTCGTCCGGCGTGAGCTCACCAACATAGTTCGGGCTTTCCAGGTTCGTTTCATGAGGGAACCGTAGGCGAAGACGCCGATCGGCCGTTCGGGTCTCTCCTCCAAGAACTTCGAGAGGTGCGTGTCGTAATTTCGGTGAAGTGCTCCAGGCCGGGCCAAGCATCCGGATCGGCCACCTTCCGGTGGACAATCCCGACATGGGCGGTATTGAGCCTGAGCGACCTCGACATGCTCGGAGGCTACTATTCGGGTAGCCCCGCCGCCACGGATCGGTATCGTGACCTTCGCTGAGACGGCCACGAACGACCGAGAAGGGCCGTGAGTCCTCCTTGGTGGAGGTCTTGGTCCGGCCCTCAGCCGACATTCGTTCGTGACGCAGCGAACGGCAGTTCATTCAGTACTCGTTTTCCAGAACGGCGTTGAACTCCAGCTCGATTGGAAGACGGCGTGACGCGTCTTCCCGTCGTTCCACGATCGGCATCAACTGGCGCCATGTCAGGGTACCCTGAACCTTCCCCGAGATAGACAAGGTGCCGTTTATCGACTCGCTGCGCGTTATCAGAAGCTCGAGACCGTCATCGCGCTCGACGGAGTATTCGCTCATGTTCTCGGCGCGAGTGTCCGACAGGCCGACCTCGGCGCTGAAGATGTCTCCCCCCATGAAGTCGGACCCTTCGAAACCGATCCTGAGTATGCCGAGGCCCTGATCGGGCGCCACCGGGCGCGTCAGGATCGAAACGCTTCCGGAATTCCCGTCGCCGGAGAAGTCGGACTGTTCGCTCCAGACCGCGGCGTCCATCTCAAGACCGCCGATTGTTCCGCTGATCGTGTTCGGTGCCGGTTCCGCCAAGGTGAACGCCGGAACGGCCGCCAGCAACGCCGATATGATCGCGTTCTTCATGTTGATGCCTTCTCCTTCAAGTCCGGGACGTTCGGAACCGAACGCCATCCAGCAGCCGCGACCACAGCGGCCGGTCCCGCTACGGGCAGTTCCCAGTCGTCAGCCGCAGGTCGTCCCCGAGAGGTTCGGCCTGTCCGGTGTCCATGAGAAAGGTCACGACGAGGCTGCCCTGTGCGGGCGTCATTCTCGCCTCCCGCAGGATGGCCTCGTGGTTGCCCTCGTGAACGATGCAGCCGGCGGCTTCGATCGCCGCAATGAGCCTCTCCCTCTCGTCTTCGAACGACGTCTGGGCGACGGCAGCGGACGAAAGAAGGCAGAGACCGGCGCACAGCGCGGCGCTCAGGGCCGTCTGCCCCGCGTCGCCAAGCCGCCCTTCGACGAACGCGCCGAAATCCCGTGGCAATCCCGACATGACATTTCCTCCATCCGCGTTGGGTGCAGCGCGCCTCCGCGCGCCTCCCGGCTTTCGCATCTACGGCACCAAGATCATACGTCTCCGGCCGCTCATTCCTCCACGACGAGGAGTTCCGTCTCGAACCGGCCGGAAATCTCGCGGCAGTCGCTGGTGTCGACGTCCTCGAAGCCTTCCGCCCGACAGAGACGTCCGGCGAACGTGCCAGTGGCTTCGCCGCCGGTTCCGTCGAGCATGAGCGTGTCGAAGGTCAGAACCGGCGCCACCCCCGCATCCTCGCTCGTCCATCGGGCGCCCATGAAGCCCTCGCCCTTGGGAAACAGTGCGATCTGGACCTCTCCCATGGCGCCTGGCGCGAGGTCGCCGACGACCGCCACCTCCATCACCAGCGTACCCTCGCCCATACCCTGTATCTCGACAGTGCTCATCGGCCCGAGGTCGTAGACCCGCGCCGAGGCATCGGTGCCGTCGGAATTGCTTTGGCGGATGGTCTGCCATTCGCGCTCGACCCCGTCGACAGTCGCCGTTATCGTACCGATGGTTTCCGTGGCGCCCGCCAGATGCGGGAACGCCGTCAGTACGAGGGCAGCAAGCATCGGTCTCAGCATCGAATGGTCCTTCCTTTCCTGATCGGTCATCCCGGCCGCGACTCCGCGCGGTCCCGTACCTGCGTCAGCCAGTCGTTGATCTCGTCGGCGATGCCGCCCGGCCCGTCGCCCGATACCCCCCATCGCGTGAGCGGGATGCGGGTTGCCGGTCGCGTGTGGCGGAACACGAGGAGCGGCTTGTGAGAGGCGCGCCGATCCGCTCCTCCGCGCGAGGTTTCCGTCTCGGCGCTGTCGAGAGCGTCGAGCGGGTGTTCGCTCTCCGTGCGGCCAAAGCGGGAGACGCGCTCGATCCGGACGAGGTTCGACGCGGCGTCCAGCGTCAGCAGCGTGCGCTCGCCGATGTAGAGCGTGCCGAGGACGAAGGCCCCGCCCACCCCGAGGATAAGCACGAAGGCGGTCATGAAGCTGCCCGAGAGCAGGTTGAAGAAGCCGATGAGGCCGAGCGGGATCAGGGGCGTCAGCATGAACCACAGAATGAACCGCGGCAGGCCGATTTCCATCTCGAGCCGGTCGGGGGTGCGTGCGACGACGCTCATGTTTCGCTCTCCTGTTCCGAAACGCCCAGCCACGCGTTGATTGCGCCGGCGATGCGCAGCGCGTCCTCGGGGTCGGCGCGATAGATGTCGAGCGGCAACCGGCGCAGGCCCGTCCCGTCGCGCAGGACGAGCACCACCTGTGGCTCTGCCCTGCCGCCGGACTGACCGTAACGCGTCTGCACCTCGGCCCGCGCCAGATCGGTGAGCGCAAGTCTCTCCTCGGCGCGGTCATGCAGGCCGCGGACACGCAGGTGGATCGTGCCGTTCGAGCGGTCGAGGCGGAGTTGGGTCAGCCGCACCACCTGCGGCAGGGCGTACCGGTAGAAGATCGCCATCAGCCCGAGCGCGATGAGGCCCGTTCCGATCGCCCCGTCGACGATCGCACCGATGCCGCCGGCCACGAACAGGAGCATCACGCCCGCGAGGATTGCCGATTGCAGGATCGGTCGGTTCTCGATCTCGAGGTGGCGCTCGCTGGCGCTGGCGACGCGAAGGGGCTGGTTGAACACGCTGGCCATGTTCATTCGCCGATCCCCAGATCTGTGGCGACGCGTCCCTCGATGTCCCGGCAGTTCTCTGGCTCGCCTTCGGAAATCCTGCACAAGACTGCCGAAAAGCTGCCTTCGGCGCGTCCGTCGCCCGTTTCGGTGTCGAGGATGTCGAAGCGGATTTCCGCGCGCCGCGGTGCGTCCTTCGAGCTCCAGCGTCCGTCTGCACGCGTCAATTCGAGCGTGATGCCGTCCGGCGGGCGGTCATGCGACATTGCGGCGAAGTAGAGGATCTGGATGCCGATGTCCCCGTCTCCCATGGCATGGATGTTCAGCATCGTTATCGGACCGGCCGCGCTCAACTGGACCGTTGCCGTGGACCCCGCCGCAGACTCGCGCCGCAGGGTCTCCCAGCGGAGGCTTTCGCCGCCGAAGTTCGCGGTGATCTCGCCCATCGGCTCCACCGCCGCCGCGGGAGGCGCGAGGGCAGACACCAGCAGCCCAAGGCCTGCGAGGGATCGGATCATGCTGGGCGAGGGCATTGCGATCTCACCTCAATCGGCCCGCGCCGTCAGGCCCAGACGGGCGTCGACGGTTCCCGTCGCGATGCGCACCGGTGGACAATCGCCCTCGACGCACTGACCGACGACGAGGCTTCGGCGGGTAAGCTCCGGTCGGCACCCGTCGATCGTCGCTTCGCCGAGAGTGCCGAAGGTGACCATGCCCCCCGCACTGGAGAACTGCCTCGGCGCACCGAGCGGCGGGATCGGCAGGTCATAGGCGATGGTGTTTTCGAGCGCATGTTCGCGGATGCGGATGCTGCGCTTGTGGGGCGTGACTCCCTCGGGGTAAGTGACCGTGAACCCCACCACGCAGTAGCCGCCGCGGTCGGTGACCACCGGCGCGAAGATGATCGCCTCGGCCGAGCCCCGGGTCGCCGCTCCGCCTTGAGAAGCAGGTCCGGTGGGGACGCACGCGGGGACCAGCGCGAGCAGGCAAAGGATCTGGACGACCTTCTTCATTCGGGTTCTCCCACGATGACGGATTGTCTGGTCAGGATCCGGCCCGAGGCGCGGACCCGATAGCGGAGCTCGTACCGCCCGGGCGTGTCGGGGGCCTTCAGCCGGGAGGGCGATCCCCAGCGGGTCTGGGTCGCCGTGATGCGTTCGTCATCCGCCATGTCCGGCTCCGCGAGGACGATCTCGTCCCCCTGGCCGGCGGGTCCACTCCAGACGACCTCGAACCGCTCGGACGGCACCACCATGCCCGGGTCTTCGATTGCGGCCGCGCCGGCCACGAGCGCAAGCGGGCGAGCAGCCAGGATCCGCAGCGGGTCCGCCTGGACGTAGCGCAGTTCGTAAGCGCCCGTCTCGTCCGGGAGCCGCAGCGTCGCGGGACTGCCCCAGCGGGTGAGGGTCCGTTCGACCGACCCGTCGGGTCCAGCTTCGGGAGGCGCAAGCGCGATGCCGTCGCCTTCCGCGTCCGGCCTCGTCCACTCGACCTGCAGCTCGGTGCCCACTGTCGCCTTTTCGGCCAGCGGGTTCAGGGTGCCAATGCGATCGGCAAGCGCCTTGCGGTCCTGAAGGCCCGTGGGCGCGACGACCTCTATGTCGCCGCAGTCACCGCGACGGCGATGGCCGCAAGCCCGAACGGCGAGCGGCGTCGCAGCGTCCCGCGCGGCGAGGTCGTCGGCCATCTCCCCGCGCGCGACCTCGATCCGGCTTACGTTCCCTTCCATGCTGTTCCACATCGCCCCCGAAGCTTCGATGACGAGGACCGAGACGTCCTGGGCCACGGCAGACGAGCCAAGAATCGAGCCGGCAAGAATGCTGGTCGCAGTCGGGCGCGGTTTCAACGGCGTGGCTCCTTCACTGGCGGCGGGCTTCCTGTTCGGCATCCAGTCCGGGGCAACGCGCATAGCGCTCGGCCCAGCCGTCGCCCACGACGATGAGGTCGCCGCCCATTCGGGTCATCAGCAGCGCGCGTTCCCGCCAGATCTGGCCCTCTCCAGCGCAATCCGCCCAGTAAAGTACGGCGTCTCCCATGCCAGCCACGGGTTCGGGCGCCTCGAGCCGACATGAGGTTTCGTAGTAGTGGATTTCGCCGTCGAGAAGGATGACACGCTGGTCGCTGACAGGTGCCGCACAATCGTAACCGTCGAAGACGCCGGCCGCCGGTTCGGCGACCGGCGATGTCGCGACGGTCAGCGCGATCAACGCCGCGGTTGGGCCCGAGCCCCGCCGCGACAGGGAGGAATGCCGAGGCAACACTCCCCCGCACACACTGAACATTCCCCGGGCAGCATCCATTTCGAACAAGGGCCTTCCCTGCGACGCCTGAGGCACTCTTGACCGGATTCACGCCGGCCGCCCCGTTCAAACGAACGGGGCGTGCGCTGTAGGGTGACGGCAAGTTCGGGAAGCTGAGAGGTCGTGAGGGACGGTACGCGGACTGCCGGGCCGAGCGCACTTGCCTTGTCCGCATCACCGGGGTGATCCTTCGCCCGGGGGCGACAGATGAAGGAAAACATGATGCACCGACAGCTCCTTTTGATTGCAATGGCAACTTTCGGCCTGACGGGCTGGTCGGCAGTCGCGTCCGACGATGTCGTGCTCACCTTGACCGGCGCGGTCGAGGGTGGATCGGTTCAATGGACGCGCTCGGACCTCGAGCGCCTGGACTGGCAGGAGATGGGCACCACGACGAGCGTCACCGACGGGGTTCGGACCTTCCGGGGCATCCTGATGCGCGACATTCTCGAACGCTCGGGCGCCGAAGGCGAGACCGTCGTCGCTCGGGCGCTCAACGACTACGAGATCGACATTCCGGTCGGCGACTTCCACCGCTTCGACGTTCTCGCCGCGCTCTACATGGATGGCGTGGAACTGACCCCGCGCGACAAGGGCCCGATCTGGATCGTGTATCCGCGTGACGATCACGCGGAACTGGCCGACATCCGCTACGACATGCGGTGGGTCTGGCAACTGATCGAGATCGAGGTGCGCTGATGGTCGCGAGCGTGGTCCGCGAGAGAGCCGCGCGGCCCCTGGCGCAGGGAAGGCGCGCGGCACTTGTCTCCCTGATCCTGCTGTGTCTCGGGCTGCTGGTCTTCGCGGCGCAGCGGCTCCTCGTGCTCGAGCAGCAGATGCGGATCGCCGCGACAGAGAACATGGTCTGGATCGTGGGGCAGACACAGGCGGACGCGTTGCGGCTGAAGCTGGCGCTCGATACAATCGGCGCGACCGACACGGTTCCCCTGCGCTTCGACCTCTTGATTTCGCGGCTCAATCTTCTGAACGACGGCCCGCAGCTGCGTTACCTGACCGATGCCGGACTGGACGAGCCCCTGATCGGGATCCGCCAGCGCCTGCTTGCGCAGGATCCGCTGGCCGGTGGTGACCGGGCCGTTCTGGCCGCGCTGACGGACGATCTGATCGATCTTCTGGGCCGCACGGCAAGCCGCGTCATGGCCCACGAATGGACGATCCAGTCGGAACGTCTCGACCGCCAGCGGCTCATGCACCGCGTGGCCCTCGCGGCGGTGCTGGGGGCCATGCTGGCTGGGTCCGGGCTCGCCCTTGTGCTTCTCGACCGGGAACGTCGACTGATGCGGGTGGAGGTCGACCGGGTGCGCGCCGCCCGCCTCGAGCAGGACCTGCAGGACGAACGCGCCGCGAGCGAGCGCTACCGCACCTTCGCCGGCGTGGTGGCGCACCAGTTCAGAACGCCGCTCGCGGTCATCGACAGTGCGATGCACCGCTTGACTCGACCGGGGCAGACGCCGACGACGGACATGGTTCTGGAGCGCTCGCGCCAGGTCCGTGACGCCGTACGGCGGCTGACAAACCTGACGGACACGGTGCTTCTGATGGCGCGGCTCGATCGATCTGCGGTCGTCCCCTCCTCGGCAGCAAATGATCTGCACGAGGTCGCGACGCTGGCCTTCGACGACCTGTGCGCCACGGGCCTCGGTTCCGGCGCCCTGTCCCGCGTCAGGCTGCATCGGCCCGACCGTCAGGTGACGGCGTTCTGCGACGCCGAGCTGACGGCGCAGGTTCTGCTCAACCTCATGTCGAACGCGCTCGGCTACTCGCCCGCCGAGACGATCGTGGACGTGCGCTTCACCACCTCGGGGAACCGACCCGCCTGTCTCGTCGAGGATCGCGGTCCGGGCCTCGCCCGCGACGAGATGGACCGTGTTTTCGAGAGCTTCGTGCGCGGGCCAGCGCATCACGACCGCCCCGGTTCGGGCCTCGGTCTCCCGCTCGCGCGTCACCTCGCCCGGCTTCAGGGAGGGGATGTGGAGCTGGAGGCGCGCGAGGGCGGTGGTCTTGCGGCGCGTCTCTGGCTGCCCAGCGGAACAGGAATGGGATGAGCGCTCCGCTCATCCTGTGCATCGAGGACGAACCTGCCCTGCGCCGGGACATCGCCGACGACCTGTCGGAGGCGGGGTACCGTGTTCTCGCCGCCTGCGACGGCGAGCAGGCCCTTGCATGCCTCGTGGACGAGCGGCCCGACCTGATCCTGTGCGACATCGTGATGCCGCGCCTCGACGGTCACGCGTTCCTCAAGCGATGGCGGCGCGAGCGACCGGACTGTGCCGACGTCCCCTTCGTGTTCCTGACCGCGCTGTCCTCCCGCGAGCAGATCATCGACGGGCGCCGCGCCGGTGCGGACGACTACGTGACCAAACCGATCGACTATGACCTCCTGCGCGCGACGATCGCATCGAGACTGGACCAGATCCGGCGCCTGCAAACCAACGGGGCGGACGAAGGGCCCTCCGCCATCGCGGCACTCGACGGCCTGGGGATGGGGGTGGTCCTCCTCGACCCCGAGATGCGTGTGCTTCACGCCAATCACCAGGCCCGTGCTCTGGCCCCGTCCGCAGGCCTGTGCCTCAGGGGACGTATCTGGGCGAAGGGAGGACAGGGGCGGGACCTGAGGCGGATGATCGCGGTACTCCCCGGCTCCGCCGAAGGCCGACCCAAGGGAAGCGCGGCCATGACACTTGTCGCCGGCGACAGGCGGTATCATCTGGTCGGGCGCGTTCTGGCGACGGATCACCGGAAGGGGTCTGCCTCGGCCATGTTGCTTATCACGACGGCCGACCAGCCCGTCCCCATAGACGAGGAGTTGCTTCGACAGCTCTTCGACCTGACACCGGCGGAAGCCGCTGTCGCGCGTCGCGTCGGGACGGGTCTTCGCAAGGACGAGATCGCAGCCGAGCTGAACATCTCGGCGACCACCGTGGCCTTCCACATGCGGAACATTTTCGCCAAGACGGGATCCCGACGGCAGGCCGACCTTGTCGCGCTGTTGTTGTCGCTGCCGGTCACATGGGCGGCACGGGAAGGCGGATGAAGGGGAACGAGAGCTTCGCGTACCGGACCTTGTCAACCGGCGCGGCGAATCGCGCTTCTGGTGGGAAAACTTCACCTGGGCGAAGATGTCGGCCCGTGCCGCGTGGGCGCCGCGATCGTGGGCTTTGTGGGAAGGCGATCATTCCCCCGGAACACCTCGCCACCGACCACGAAGGTGGGTGAGCCGAACACGCCGAGCTTTGTCGCTTCATCGGTGTATGCTTCAAGTTCATCAGAATTCCGCCGTGACACGATCCGCAAGCGACCAAGGGGCTGATCGAGCAGTGGCGGCAAGCCATCTCGGGGCGCGCCTCGAACAGCGCCGGGACCTTTGCCGGGACGATGGCCGCCGCAACCCGCGCCTCCGGCGGCAAACCCGCCGCGGCACCGCCCCCGGGCGTCCTGCGTGTGACCCACCCGGGAACCGGGCTCAGCCTCGATGTGCCGCCGGACCGGAAGGCCACCGTCAGACAGCGCTACGACGGCCCCTTGCGGATCTTCGGCGTTCAGGTGCTCCCGCGGATCGTCCGCGATGGACCGCAGCGCCCCTGCGGAGATGGGGAGGATTGGAACGTCCTCTCGGTCAGCGGTGCGCCCGAGGCGGGGCTCGATCTCACGATCCATGACCGCCCGCTCGACACCACGCTCGACGCCGTCCTGAACGATCCGTTCACCAAGATCACCGGGACCGAAATCCTCCATGCCGAGCCCGATCTTCAGATCGGCCCGTTCAGGGGCTTCGGCGTGATCCGCCGGATGCCCGCCGCAACACAGATCAAGAACGGGCCGGAGCTGTCGGGGCCGTCGATGCTGCGCCAGATCTGGTTGTCCCGCGGCGGCACCGCGCTGGAACTTCAAGGCTGCGCGCTCGAAAGTCAGCCCGATGGTCAGCGCGCCATCGACGCGATGGTCGGCTCCCTTTCGGCGCAAACCTGACCGGCTGGCCTTATTGCGCCAGATCGACGAGCCTTTCGCTGTCGGGCTCGATTTCCACCTGAACCGGGTCTGCCAGCCCGTCGACGAAGAGCTCATACTTTCCCGCGGGGAGGGTGATCGCTCCGCCCCCGACCGTGCCCGCGCGCGTCGTCCCATCGGAAGCGCGCGCTCGGTACGACCGTTCGGTCACGTCGAGAAGCGCTCGGGCCAGTCCTTCGGCATCGCGGGAGCTCGTGTAGATACCATTGCCGAGCGTTGCCCACGCCTCGAAGGTCGCCGACAGGTCCGCGTTGTCGATTGCGAAACCGACGATGTCGATGCGCGTCGCAATGCCGGCATCAGCCAAAGCGCGTATGGCGCGCTCGGGATCGCCGCCGCAGGTTTCCTCCCCGTCCGTCAGGACCACGATGCGGCGTTTTCCCGAAGCTGACGCAAGATCCTGTGCGGCGGCGTCCAGCGCCAGGCCAAGCGGCGTCCGCGCGTTGTTCTGCGGGACGACCCCGTCGAGGAGACCCGCGATCGCGCGCCCGTCGGCGGGGGCGACGGGCGCGAGAACCTCGCTGTCGCAGGTTCCGGGCTCGATCCCGAAGCGGCGGAGACCCATCGGGATGCCGCGCGCGTTCGCCGCTGCACCGAGCTGCGCCAGGGCGTCGAACGCGATCCGATAGCGACGGCGGCCGTCGAGCTGCTGGAGCATCGACCCCGACGTGTCGAGCAGCACGAGAAGGGCGCTTTCCTCCTCTGCCGGCCGGTCCCCGGAAGAAGGGCCGACCACGCGCAACCGGCCCGGAGGCTGTGCGACCGCTGGACCGAACCCGACCCGCATTCTGTAGGCCTTGGGGCCGCGCATTCGGTCGACTGCCCGGGCAAAGCCTTCGGTGAAGTCTGCCTGTGTCGAGACATAGTCGTAGAACCCTCCGTTGACCCGGCTCCAGGTCTCCATTAGGTCCCGCTCTCGGTCCGGGTCCGGTCCGAACGCGCCGGTCGACGGGATCGCCAGCGCGCCGATGCGGGGCCGAACGCTGTTGAGAGCGTCCCAGAGCGCCTCGTCGCGTCCGGTCGCGGCGTCAGTAATCAGGATCATGCCGCGCACCCCGTTCTGTCGGGCGAGGTATCCGCTGGAGCGGACGAGCGCTGTTTCCGCAGCGCTCGAGTCGCCGCCCGGCACCTCCGTTCCGAGCCGCCGGATCAGCAGCTCCGGATCTCCGAGAAGTCCGTCTCCGAGCAGGTCGCCCCCGAAGGGCAGGAACCCGATCAGGTCGCGGTCCGGATCGGCCCTGAGCGCGATGTCGCGAAGCGCCCGCTGCATTGACGGCTTGTAGGGCGTGGTCGATCCGCTGGTGTCCCAGACCACGATGATCGGGCGCAGGGGTTCCTCGATGTGGAGCCGGTAACCGGTATCGCCTTCAAGCTCCGCGAGGAAAAGAGGCGCGTCCACGCCGCGCGCGTCCGCTTCGGCATCGCTCGCATGTCGGATGTATGCCGCGTTCCCGTTCTCGTCCATGAGCTCGGGCTGCGCGCCGCCCTGCCGCGCGGTATCGAGCGTCACTTGAAGCTCCCTCCGCTCGGGCGACGGGGCGATCGCCCACCAGTCGGACCGGACCCCGCGCTGGACCGACGACGGGATCCAGACACCGGTTCGTGCCGCGACCGCGGTCTCGGCTGTGGCGCCACCTGCGGGTGCCGGGACGACGGCCGGCTCGGGGGCGGTCAGGCGCTCGAAGCCCGACGCCTGCGTGAACTCGCCCCATTCGCCGAGGATCGATGGCGCATCCACGGAAGCGGGCGCTTCGAAGACGCCGAGACGTTCGGGCAAGCGAAGGTAATCCACGGACCCGGGAGCGGACATGTCGAACCGGAGGTAGCGCGCCCAGACCGGCTCTTCCAGCTCCAGACGGGCCGGGCTCTCCGGCGGGGCATCAGGAGGAGGAGACCACGCGGCCACTTCTGTCCATGGTCCGAGCGGCCCTTCGGTGCTGGCGGAGACGACGACCCGGCTCGCCGGCGTCGCTCGGTCATCGGGCAGGTCCAAGGATGCCAGGGTCCAGTCGATGGCGGCGATGCGGGCGGTGCGCGCGTGATGAAAGCCGATGACGAGGCTCAGGCTGTCTGTATCCCGCACACGGCTCGCCCTGGTGTCTCCGCCGACAAGCACATCGCGGTCCCAGTCACGAGAGATCGCACCGGCCGGATCGGTCCAGGCGACGTGCCCGCCCAATGCCGGATCGGCGATATTGAATGCCGCCTCTCCGAGTGGCATCCACCCTGGTGTCGCGATGGCCTTGAACTCACCCAGACGGATCGGCCCCTCGGCGTTGCCATCGTGGGTCCAGTTCGTTTCGGGGATCAGCCGCAGCGCGCGCGCGCTCACGATCGCGTCGAAGACGAAGGCCTGCTCCACCGGTTCTGCGCCAAGCGTGGCCCGCAGGACTTCCCTGAATGCAACGCCGTCCACGCTGCCCTCCACGCGGAAATCGCGCAGCGTACGGCTGCCGCCCGGGGCCGCGCGTGGCGTCAGAAGAAGGCCGGCCAGAGGCACGGGTGCGTCCCCCCCGAGCTGAATCGTGAAGAGGGCCTCGTCCGATACCTTGTCGAAGCTGAATTCGTTGCTGGCGATCGCAAGCCCGTCGATCAGGGCTGCGGCCCGCCGGGTTCCGGATGGGTCCTTCCCACCAAGATCGCTCCCATCCGGTCCGGTCACCGTCCCGCCGAGACTCGCGGCCGCCATGTTCAAGCCGCCAAGAAGCGCCTCCGGTACCGGAAAGGCACGCCTGGGCATCCGGGCGGGGGAGTCGGCATCGGGCGTTAGGGAGAAAGAGACCACCCCCTCGCGATCGCCGATGCGGAGCCGAAGGTGCAGGCGAACCTCCCGTTCATCAAGGTCCGGCGCGGCGACCAGTTCGGCGGTGAGTGTTGTGGTCCCGTTCCCGTCAGTGGCGCTGCCGGTCAGGTCGATGGCCCAGCGAGGCTCGGACGCGGCGAGCGACAGCTCGTCTCCTGCCGCCGGATCGACGCCCCTGGCCTCTATTCGAAGCGGCAGATGCTGGGCGAAGTCCGCAAGGAAGGACCTCGGCGTCGGCGGCGCAGCCGCCAAGGCCACCGCGATGGCGGACCCGGCGGGCGTCGCGCCACGCGTGCCGACGGCGGAGCCGCCCGGGACGATATCGTAGTCGCTGGGAAGTTCGGTCCGGGCCCCGGTCGAATTCTGCTCGACGAAGACAACCACGTCGCCGCTCCCGTTCACCAGATAGACCTCGCAGGGGCCGGCATCGGTTCTCTCGACGGCGCGTCGAATGGCGGCGCCGTCCGGTCCGATGACCGAGATCGAGATGTCTTCCGGAAGAGCACAGAACCTGAGATCGGCGCCGGAGGCGACGTCACTCAGGCGGTATCCGTCCCTGTCCTGCTGCACGGCGCCGACCCGTCCGGCGAGGCGCCCGTCCTCGGGCCAATCCTCGGCCGAATGGGGATAGTCGTTCGGCTCCCGGTCGACGGCCGGTCCAAACGGGAGATCCGCCGGCTCAAGGGAGATGGTGTAGTCGTCGAGCCCGGAGTTTCCGCCGGCCGTCTTGATCTCGATCTCGTAGTCACCCGCCCAGAATTCGCGGGTGTAGTCCATCGACGACGTCCCACCGGTCACGAAGTGGCGAACGACCTCTCCGCCCTCGGCCAACATGTAGATGGAAATCCTTTCGCCCAGAGGCGGCGAAACCCTCAGCCGCAGCCATTCCGATGCATGCACGGTGAAGCGGAAACGGTCGATGTCGGCCGGATCGAGCTGGCCGCGCAGGGCCTGGCCGACCTTCAGCTCCTGCGCCTCCTCGTTGGGCTCCAGTTCGGTGTCGTCGCGCCGGGGACCCAGCGGCAAGAGCCGCAGGGTGTAGGGACCCTCCCCCTCGATCTGCACGCTGTAGCGGCCGGGTATCATGTAGAGCCCAGATATCCGCAGCGGCGTTCTGGCGTCGGCGCGACGCTCGGCAATGAGATCGCCGGCCGCGTCATAGACGCGCAGGCGCGTGATACCGCCACCCTCGGCCTGAAGGCGCCAGAGTTGTGCCGGCTGGTCGAGATCGAGGCGGAAGACGTCGATGTCGTCCTGCGAGAGCAGCCCACGTACAGGGCGACCCGGCGACCAAGGTGTCGCCGAGGTGATCGTATCGTTGGGCTCCACGTCCTCGCCGTCGGACGGGGCGAAGGCGGAGAGGACTTCGACCTCGTACTCCGTCTCCGGATCGCCCGTCACGGACAGCAGAAGATCATCTTCTCTCAGGTAGGGAGCGATCTCGAATTCCGCTCCCCCTTCGCCGGACTTCAGCCTCTCACCGTCGAGGGACAGCAACTCGTAGGCGATCGCGCCTCCGTCGCTGGCGGTCATGCGCAGGCTGCGCGTGTCCGAACTTCCGAGAATCCGGTAGACGTCGATGTCGCGGGCGGACCCGCGCGGATCGATGCGTGCCGTGCGCACCTCATCGGCCGAGAGCGGAATCGCGGTTTCGGGAGTGCCGTTCGGTTCGGAATCCCGCTCGGGCGTCGCGGCAGCGGCGATCCTGGCCACCCAGACCGTGCCATCGCGGCCAGACAGACAGAGGTCGTGCATCGTTCCTTCAACACTGCCGATCTGCCATCCCGCGTCGATCCTCGCACGTTCTTGGTCGCGGTTCCCGCGATCGCGGAGCGAGACAGTCAGGTCCGCCGGGGGCGGCCCGAGGAGCGAAACGTCGATCCGTTCCGGCGGAAGCTGGAAGCATTCGAGCTCCGTGCCGGTCGACCCCAGCCACAGACCGAAAGGCAGGGAATCGACGCCATCTTCAAGCGGCGCAGGCGTCTCCGACGTGAAGCGCAACGCGTAGGCGCCTTCGCCCACGATGAGCGGGGTGACCCCGAGGACGTAGTCTCCGGGCGCCAGAATGAGCGGGCCGACCCGTGCGACGCGTTCGGTCGGGTCCGAAAACGGACGGAGGCCGACAATGCTGACATCCTGTCGTCGCGTCACCTCTCCGGCTTCATTGCGCTCGATCGCGATGATCCCGAGCGCGCCGCCGGTGTCCCTGAGCCCCTCGACCGTCGCGGAAAAGAGCGCGGGAATTTCCGAAGCGGGAACATTGAACGTCCAGAGGTCCTGCAGACCGTCTGCGAGAGCGCCGGTGACGACGTCCGGACCAGGCACGATCTGCGGCACGTCCGCGATCCCGGTGCCATCCCCCGTCTGCGCGGAGAGGGAACCGGCGAAGCAGACCAGGGCGACAGCAATGGCTGAAAGAGATCGCTCTCTGCGGACCATCGGAACGTCCTCCGAAGCTGGGGCAGCCAAGCGGCACCATTCGACCGAATGCCGACGGTGGTCGTTGCCTGCCGGGAAGGCGCTTCCTCGTCCTTCGCGCCAGTCTTTCCCGAAAGCTGCTGGCAGCACAAACGATTTGTCGCCGACGTGCGGCGGGCGGCCGGTCGATCGGATCGATCATGGGCACATCGCCACGCGTCGGGTCAGGCTGGACATCCGCGAAGGCTGCCGTAGGGTAGGCCGATGCCGGACGGGTTCGGGTCGCCGCAACCATCAAAACCGGGTGAGCCGCGATGATCCCGACACATCCTCATCGAGGCACAGGCGGAGGTCGCCCAGAATGAACACCGCGGATCGAATGGCCAGAAGCATGATGGCGCAAGCATCTTCCTTCCTGATCGCCGCCGCCGGTGCCATTTCGATCCTCCTGACACCCGCAGCCGCGCTTGCCGACAGCCTGGCCGGGTCGTGGATGCGGACAGCTGGTGGCGCGATCCCGCAAGGTCCGACGGCGCGCGATCTGGCGCCACCGGCCGACGCCTATGCCGGCGTGCTCGACAGCATTCTGGCGATGATCGACACCTACGATCGCACCGTGCCGTCGCCGGATCAACTCGCCGACCGGTTCGGCACGGATGCGGAAGCGGCGTTTCGCTTCGTGCGCGACACGATCCGCACCGATCCCTACAGCGGAACGCTTCGCGCCCCTGAGGCGGTGATTGCAGCCTCGGGCGGCAACCCGCAGGACAAGTCAGAACTGCTGATGACGCTGCTGCGCAAGATGGGCTTCGATGCCCGGATCGCGACGGCGCCGATGAACGACGCGATCGCGGCGCGGCTGGGCGCATCCGCATGTGCGGTGACACCCGCCCCGGACCCCCACCTTCACGCCTTGATGGGCATGACACCGCAGACGATGCGGCGGGCCATCGCGCGGGCCCAGCGCGACTATGGCCTCCTGACGCAGGCGGCATTGGGAGACGTCGCGGCGGCCGGGTCGGTGTCGCGCGACTTCGGTCCGACCCACGCCTGGGTCCAGTACCGGAGTTCCGACGGCTGGCGCGACCTCGATCCGTCCGTTGCCGGCCTCTCGCCGGGCGAGGCTCTGGCGACCGCCACAGGGCTGTCGGAAGGCGGCGAGGATCCGCACACCGTCACGCTGACCGTCGTGACCGAAACCCTCGCTGACGGGCAGCTGCGCGAACGCCGCGTGCTGACCCATGACCTGCGGGCCCGCGACGTGACCAATACGCCGATCCAGCTCGCCTTCGTGCCTGAGAATGCCGGGCAAGGCGGCGTGCTTGCCGACAAGCTCGGCGCTGTCGTGGATCGCGCGCCAAGGATGAAGCCCGCGCTGATGATCGATTGGGACGTCGTGCTGGGCGACGACATGGCGCAGCCGGGCCGGATGTCTGGCGGCGGTTTGGCCGGGGGAGAGGCCGAGGAGCCGGTGACAGCCGTCTACCTCGATATCACGTCGGTCGCGACCGGCGGACAGACCCGCACCGCGCGGCGCGCCCTCATCGACCTTCTGCCCGTCGCGGCGCGCGGTGGCGATGCGATCGCCGCCGACGCGATCCGGGCCCCCGCGATGGGCGTGCGCCATCCGCAGGAGCTCGAAGGTGCGGTGCAGGTCATCGTGTCCAACGGCGGTCTCGATCCGGCGGACCACGCGGCGCGGCTTCTGCTGATCGCGACGTCGGCGGACGACATCACCACGAGGATGACGGATGGCACGATCCTGCCCGATAGCCTGATCTGGTTCGCCTGGACCGCCGCCCACGGCCTCGCGACCGGTGCGGAACGCGCGCTGCGCGATGCGGTGTCGCAGCAGGGCGACATCTGCACCTTTGCTGGACATCCCAACGTGATGTTGAGCGGCATCGCCCCGAGGGGTGATTCCGGCGTCGCGACCTGGATCGACTGGGCGATCGACGGCGTCGATCTCGCCAGCGCTTCCGCTGCGCCCGACCCCGGTGAGACCGCAGCGCTCCGCCTGTGGTACGGCGCCGTGCGCGGCGCCATCGAAACCGAGGCGCTCCAACCCTATGCCGACAGCACCCTGGGATCGTCCGACCAGCGGTTGGTATCTGCGAGCACCGTGCTGACCGGCCCTCTGACGAGGCTGAGCGAGGCAGAGGTGGCGCAACTCGGCGCCCCCGACGCGATGGCCGATCAGGCCGCGGGCTTCGCCCTCTACGGAGCCGGGGGCTTGGTTCCCGATCCGCCCGTGTGGTGGCGGGTCAACCTGCAAAGCGGTGCTGCCGATGCGCGCGTCGCTGGCATGGGCAATTTCTCGTTCTGGTGGTCGGGAAACTATGTGAACGCCGCCAACAAGGCCTCGGTCACGCAGATCGGAGAGATCTACGCGCAATACGAGCGTGGGGAGATCAGCAAGCGGACCCTGAACGCCAAGCTGAAGGCAGAAAGCGCACGGGCGCGGGTCCGGGCATCGGGAAGGGCGAAAACCATGCCCGGCCAGAGCAGGGGGGGCAGCAACGAATACCTCGTGACGCTCACGGTCGCCGTCGTAGCGGGCACGACCCTGGCCACGATCGCCGGTCTAATCGTCTACACCCACTTCTACGCCGCGCTCTTCGGCCCTCCGTAGGCCGACGCGGCGCCGCCCGCGCCGTGACCGCGCCCGAGCCGTCGGCCAAGGTCGCCAAAGGGGACCTTGCTGCCTGACGCAGCGAAGGTGCGGGTCCCGCCCAGCATGCAGGCCTCCGCAGCGCTGCCGCGAGCACGCCCCTTGCCTGAACCTCAATGCGTAAACCCGGCCCTTCACGGGCCTTCATGCACATTGCCGCGAATGGCGGCTTTGGTTCGAAGCCATGGATGATGTCCCAAGAAGCCCGGTCGGGGCGGCGACGCATATCCGTAGGGAAGCGTAATCCCAGTTCCTCGAGACCGAGCGGCGGGAGCGGAACTCCTGTGATCCCCATGCCGCGGTATCACGGCATGCCTCGGGCAAACCGGGCGTCACACTGAGCGAAGTCAATCTGCTCAGCCGGTGCGATGCCATAGAGGTAATTGAGGCGTCGAACGGCGCCGGCCAGGATTCATGGAACCATGGACGAACCGGGGCGGAAGCCCTTGTTTCGCCCCTCGTGGCTCAGAGCGGAGATCAGACTATGGCGGACAATGCGGTGAAAGAAGGAAACACAACCGTCATCAACGTCCCCGAAGCGGTTGGCGTCTTCGACAGTCTCGAAGCCCAGCAGGCCGCATTCTACGATCTGCGTGCGGTGGGCTTTCATCACTCCGACATCAGCCTGCTTGGCAGCGAGAAGGCCATCGAGCAGAAACTCGGCAAGGCCTACTGGCGCGCCCGCGACCTCGAAGATGACCCGAAGGCACCGAGAGCGCATTTCGTCTCCGAAGAGGCCATGGGAGAACTCGAGGGCGCCATCGCCGGCGGCTTCTTCTTCGTGGGGTCCTTCATCGCGATGGCCGCGATGCTGACGCCCGCAAGCACGCTCGCGGCCTCCATCGCGGCCATTGCGATCGGCGGCAGCCCGGGTGCCGTGCTCGGCACCCTTCTGGCGCGAAGGGCTGGGCAGCACCACAAGGATTACTACGCCGAGCAGATCCGGCACGGCGGGATCCTGATGTGGGTGCGTTGCCGGGACAAGGAGCGCGAAGAGCTCGCGGTCAGGATCCTCAAGGGCCACTCCGGTCGCGACGTTCATGTGCACGGCTGGAGCGAATGAGGATGGCGGGCGACGGTAGCGGCTGACCACTCCGCCCGATATCGTGCGCTGACCCTCTCGGATCCGGCTCCCCCTGTCTTCAGGCTCCGGCCGTCGCAATCTGACCATTATGTCGAACAGGGTCGGGCGGCGCCACGGATGGCGGCCGGCCGCACCACTGCCTCCTGCACATCGCGGCCGCTCGGGCAAGAGGGAAGCCCTCCTTGTGCGGACCGAGGAGCCGGGCACCTTCCGCCGGAGCAGGGCTTTCAGCGTGCAGGCCGGTTTCTTCGCGCCCCGAGTACAAGACCCAGGACACGGTCGGCCGAAGCGAGGGCGCCCTCCATCAGGCCACCCATGTCGGACGCCGTTTCGGTCGAAGCAAAATGCAGCCGGCCCTCCCAGGTCCCCACAAGCGCCGCAGGCAGTCCGTATGCCGGGTGTCCGGCCGGCGCTGCGGCGTCCGCCTCGGTTGCCGTTTCGGGCTGGATGGCCCAGTCCGCGAAATCCGTCGTCACCGGGGCTGCAGCCTCCGGCCCGAAGATCCGGGCCAGTTGCTGAAGCGCGGCGGCCCTCAGGTCATCTTCCCGCCCTCGGCGCTGTGGCGCGGGCACCCCGAGAAAGCCGAACAGCGCTGCCGGCGCGCCATCCGGTCCCGACGCATCGTGGATTTCGGCAAGCGGTCCCCGGCGGCTCATCGCGTCCCCCGACAATCCGTCTCTGCGCCAGAAGGGGGCGTCATAGACCGCGACGAACTTCGCATGCCCTGCCATCCAGGTCGGGATCGCCGCAAGGTGCCTCGCTGTGTCCGTCTCCAGCGCCGGCCGAAACCGGAGCGTCGCCGCGATGCGCGGTGGCAGGGCGAGGACCACCTGCCGGGCCTCGCACCACCGGTCACCGTCGATCAGAAGCCGGCCGTCCTGCGCGATCTCCGTCACCCCTGAAGACAGGTGCAGCCGTTCTTGCGGCAGTCGCGCGCCAAGCCCCCTGATGATGCTCTCCATCCCGCCCTCGAGGCGAAACGATCCCTCCATCGACGCGAAGCCCATGCCGCGATGGACGATGCCGCGTTCATCCTCGAAGCAGATGTCGCCATCCGCGTGCTGGGGAAAGGCCCGAAGCCCGAGATCCTCGATCAGTCTCGCGATGCGAGGCTGCCCGGGCCAGAACCACGAAGGTCCGAGATCGACGGCGCCCGCCGGCGTGGCGAGCGCCGCGATCCGGCCCCCCAGCCTCGGACGGGCTTCGAAGAGCTGAAAGTCCACTCCGGCCTGATGAAGGCCGTCGGCGAGGGCGAGCCCCGACAATCCGCCGCCAACGATCGCGATTTCGGTCTTCATCCCGTCAGCCCCGTGTTTCCATGATGCACAAGACCTGATGCCGCGCGCAAAGCATCCCAATCGGGTATCGACGGCGCCGGGATGCAGCCACGGCCGGTGCGCCTATATCGACCCCGCCTCCACCATGTAGTTGTTGGCCGTGCACATCGCCGCGTCGTCCGAAGAGAGGAAGAGGACCATGCGCGCCACGTAGACGGGCTCGATCAGGTCCGGCAGACACTGCCGGGCCCGATGTCTCTCAAGCGCCTCGGGCGAGGCCCAGAGGGTCTTCTGCCGCTCGGTCATGATCCAGCCGGGGACCACCGTGTTGACGCGGATCCGATGGGCGCCCAGTTCCCGCGCCATGGTGCGGGTGAGGCCATGGACCGCAGACTTGGCGGTGGCATAGGCGGGGAAGCCGCCCCCTGCCTCCCACCATGAATTCGAGCCGATGTTGACGATGGCTCCACCGCCTGCGTCGATCATGCCCGGTGCCACCGTCTGGATCGCGAAGAACATGTGGCGCAGGTTGGTCGCCATCCGTTCATCCCAATACTCAGGGGTCACCTCGCGCCAGTCGTGGCGGTCGTCCCGCGCGGCGTTGTTGACCAGCACGTCTGTCGGACCCATCCGGGACCTGAGCGTGCCAAGTGCGCCCCGCAGGGCGCCGATGTCCCGAAGATCGCACGGTTCAAAGTCGACGGCACCGTCAAGTTCCGCCACAAGCGCGTTGCTTGCATCGAGATCACGGTCGAGGAAACCGACACGGGCGCCCTGCGCGGCGAAGGCCTTGACGATCTCGGCACCAATGCCCGACGCGCCGCCGGTAACGATGACCCTGCGGTCCTTGAGGCTGGGATAGATGGCGAATGACATCGTGCTGCTCCTGTCGGAATGGCGGGCGGACTTGTCCGTTCGGTCGATGGAGTGGATTGAGGACAGGAGAAGTCCCGCCCTGTCGCAGCTCTGCTAACGCTGGCGGGCACCACAGGGTAGTGTCCTTGCCGTCGAGGGAAGCCCTCAATGGCCGCTCCTGACAACGCAAGCGCGGCCCGAACGGTCTCGGATCGGGGCGGGCAAAGATCGGAGATGCAGTCCCGAGGACCGGGAATGCGACCGGCATCGCTTTCGGATTGCAGTCCCGCCCACGACCGTCCTCAACTCCGGTTCGGATCGGAAACTCCAATCGGGCTGCCGGCCTTCTCGATATCGCGGCCTGCGGCGAGCAGGATATCTTCCCGAAAGCGAGGGCCGATGAGCTGGACGCCAACGGGACGGCCGTTCGCCCCGCCTGTCGCCACGGAGAGAGCCGGCACGCCAATCGCCGGGATTGCCCTCTGGGTGAGCTGCGCCTCGAAGACCCGGGAAAAGGCCGCCTCCGAACTGACGTCAAGTTGCTGGTCGAACGGCAATTCGCCGGAAACGGGACACAGGACAACCGGATAATCGCGCAGGAAAAGTTCCCACTGGCGGACAAGCCCGGCGCGCATCTGGAGCGCCTCCATCAGGGACCGGAATCCGACTTGTCCCGCCTCCTCGGACATCCGCGCGAACACAAACTGCGAATCCGCCTCTCCTTCGCGCGCCAGCAACTCGCTTGCGCCGAACTGCATCTCGGCCATCCAGAGGCACGCATTGACAGCCGCCGCGCGCCGCATCGGCGGACAGTCGACCTCCTCCACCGTCCAACCGGCGTCCCGCAGGCGGTCCGCTCCGTCCAGCAGGGCCGCGCGCACGTCCTCGGTGACATCCATGCCATCAGGGGCGAGCGCAAGCGCGGCCCGCTTCGGGAAATCGGCGCTGCCCGCGGCCACGGGAACATACCAGGGGTCTCTGACGTCGGGCGCAGAAATAGCGGTAAGCGCAATGTCGAGATCCTGAATGCTGCGTGCAATCGGGCCTGAGACGGCCATGAGCTGCGCGCCGATGAAGCGGTCCGGTCCGCTGGAATTGTAAGCGGGGACCCGGCCCGGTGTCGGGCGCAGGCCATGCAGGCCGCAGGCATAGGCCGGATACCGGATGGACCCCGCGATATCCGTGCCATGCGCGATGGCGCAGATGCCCGCAGCGACAGCCGCGGCAGCTCCGCCTGACGAGCCACCGGGCGTGATCTCCCTGTTTCTCGGGTTCAGGGTCTGCCCGTGAAGGTCGTTCTTCGTGAACCAGCGCAGCGACAAGGCCGGTGTATTCGTCCGTCCGACGATGATGCCGCCGGCCTTTCGGATGTTCGCCACCACGGGGCTGTCCTCGGTGGCGACGAGCGCCGCCTGAAGCCGCAGGCCGTTCGTCGTGGCATGGCCCTTCTGATCGACGTTCACCTTGATCGTCACAGGCACGCCGGAGAGAGGTCCCGGGTCCTCGCCACGGGCGAGCGCCGCATCTACTTGCCGCGCGGTATCAAGAGCCTCGTCGGGAAATTCCTGCACAACGGCGTTGATCGCCGGGTTCACTCTGGCGAGCTGGTCGAGATGGGCCTCCGTTACGTCGACCGCAGAGAGGCGCTTGGCACGGACCTCCGTCGCGATCCGGCTTGCGGTCAACTCCCAGATCTCCGGCATGCATGCCCCTCCTCCATGCGAAATTTCCTTTCGAGGTTGGCAGGACAGTGGAGCAATGTCGACGGTGTCGGCAGCGCGGCGGGACCTCCGCGCTCGGGTGGTCAGCAGGCAGCATTGCCTTCATCAGATGTGTCCAGGACACCGAGTTCAACCAGATCGTTCGGCAGCAGCGGACGCCATTGGATCGTGACTGCGGCTTTGCCGACTTCGGAGACATCTGACCGAAATGATCGCATGACTGGGTTCGGTGCATACCGACCGCTTGGACGATGGCAGGCTTCCTCCTCGCGGCATGGACGCGACCGACATGACCGGCCCTTGGCGGTCATCCCTTCCGCGCGCAGCGAGTGACCGCTTCTCGGGCCAGGAAGCAGGATTCGACAGAGCCGATCTGGCTTCGTTGGTGTTCGGGAATGGGACTTCGCCTTCCCCTCTCACCCCTCGGCGCGGCGCATGCGGGCGATGAGGCCGTCCTTCAGCACGAACTGGTGCCAGAGCGCCCCGGCCACATGCAGCGCGACGAGCGCGAGGAGGGCGATCTTCAGGAGGCTGTGGCCCTGCGCGGCGGCCTCGACGCCGCCGAACCAGGCGACGGACCCGCTGACCGGCATCAGGATCATCAGGGCGTAAAGACCCAGATGCGTGAGTGTCGCGAGCATCCGCTGGACCGCGCTTTCGCCCACGATCGCGGGCGCGCCGCGCTGCCTGCGGATCGCAAGCCGCCAGAGCGCGAAGAGGAGGACGAGCCCGCCGCCCGCGACATGCGCCAGCACCAGCGGGTCGAAGGCGGTCTCGAGCCCGTCGCCGAACGCCTCCCACGCGGCGGACATCGCGTCCTTGAACAGGTACTGCTGCAGGATCAGGAGCGCGGCAATCCAGTGCAGCGCGATCTGCGTGCGGGTGTATCCGGCGGGGGTGGTCATGATGCGTCCTTCTAAACTGGCGACTCGACTTTGAATGCCAAGAAGCATATATTAGTATTTAATCACTAACAAGAGGATGACGATGCCACCCCGCATGCCCGCCGAGGACCGCAAGGCCGAGATCGTCGCGGCACTCCTGCACTTGGCCGACCGGATCGGTCCGGACCGGCTCACCACCACCGACATCGCGCGCGCGGTCGGCGTGACGCAGGCCGCGATCTTCCGGCACTTCCCAACCAAGGCCGATCTCTGGTCAAGGGTGGGCGAGGTGATCGCCGGCCGGTTGGAGGGGGCCTGGCAGGCGGCCCTGACCGGACATGCGGCCGAGGCGGATCGGCTCCGGGCGCTCGTCGCGGCCCAGCTGAACCAGATCGAACGATGCCCGGCCTTGCCGGTGATCCTGCACTCGCGCGAACTGAACGCGGACAATGCGGCGCTGCGCGAGCGGTTTCGGGGGCTGCTGGCGCAGTATCAGGCGCATCTCGCCGGCTGTCTCGAGGGCATGTCGGCGGACGGTGAGATCGCCGGTCATGTCGCGCCCCGGGACGCGGCGCTGATCCTCGTCGCGCTGGTCCAGGGCACCGCCATCCGCTGGAGCCTCGGCGCGCGGAGCTTCCCGCTCGAGACCGAGGGGCTCCGGCTTCTCGACGTCCAGTTGGCACTGTTTGCAGGCAGGGAGGGACCCAGATGACGGGACAACGGATTGCAGGTGGTCTGGCGGTGGCCTTCGGGCTGCTTACGGTGGTGTCCGGCGGGACGGCGCTGTTCGGGGCCGTCGACATGGGCGCGGTGGTGCCCTTCGTGCTGTGGTTCAACTTCGTTGCGGGTCTTGCCTATATCGTGGGCGGCATCCTCCTGTGGCGGGGCCACCCCCTGGCCCTGCCCGTGGCGCTCGCGATCCTTGTCGCGACGGCGGCCGTGTTCGCGGCCTTCCTCTGGCGTGTCGCCGCGGGTGGCGCCTTCGAGATGCGCACGCTCGGCGCCATGACGCTGCGCACCGCCTTCTGGGCCGCCATGGCCTGGGTGGCGTGGCGGGGACGCGGCGGCAGAGCGGAGGGACGAGGATGACCGACACGCCCGAGAGGGACCTGCCGCTCGATCTCGGCGTCGATCTTGCCGATGGCCCGCCCCTGCGCGCGCGCCGCCGGTTTCGGAGACGCTACCTGCTCGTCCTCCTGATCCCGCTGTTCATGTTCACGGGGGCCGTTCTCGGCCTCTATTTTCAGCCGCCCGGTCTGCAGAAGTTCTACCAGCTGACTGGCTTGCAGCCGGGCGGAGGAGCGGACTCGCCAATCGCGCTGCCGCCCGATATCGAACTGCCGCAGCAGATGGCTGAAACGCTGCTCCCCACCGACGTCGTGGGGCTTGCCCGGCTCATGCCGCGTGGGGATGTCTCGATCGTGGCCGCGCCCTACGGGGCGGGCGATGCGCGGGTGGCCGAAATCCTGGTCGCGATCGGGGACCGGGTCGACCGGGGAGCGATTCTGGCCCGGCTGGACAACCGCCAGGCGCTGGGCGGCGCGGTTCTTCTGGCCGAGGCGAACCTTGCGGTGCGGGAGGCCACGCTCTTGCAGACGCGCGCCGCCGTGGAGGCGAGCCGCGCCGAGGCGCAGGCCGGGCTCGATCAGGTCCGGGCGAGCGAGAGGGAGGCAAGGGCCTCGCTCCAGCGCGCCGAGGAACTGTTCGAGCGCGGTGTTGCGACCAGCGCGGTGCTGGATGCCGCGCGTAACGCGGCCGAGAATGCCGCGCAGGCGGTCACGCGGGCCGAGGCGACGCTGGCGCGGTTCGCCGCTGTGGCGCTCGACGAACAGCCCGATGTCGTGGTCGCCTCCCGCAACGTGGAGGCGGCGGAAGCCGACCTCGCGCGCGCCCGCCTGGATCTGTCCCGGGCCGAGGTCGTGGCGCCCATTGCGGGGACGATCCTCGACATTCGCGCAACGCCCGGGCAGCGCCCGCCCGTGGACGGCATCATGGACATGGGGGACACCCGCCAGATGATGGCCGAGGTCGAGATTTGGCAGGATCGGATCGCCGCCGTCGCGGCGGGTCAACCGGTCGAACTGATCGCCCTTGCCCTGCCGCGCCCCTTGCGCGGGCGGGTCGAGAGCGTGGGGCTGACCGTCGGGCGGCAGGGGCTCATCTCGGACGATGCGGCAGCGAATGCGGATGCCCGGGTGATCCGCGTGCTCGTCGCGCTGGACGAGGCATCGTCGGGCCTTGCCGCAAGGTTCACAGGGCTGGAAGCGGTTGCCCGGATCGACACAACCGCCGCCGCGCGGTCCGGAGGATGAGCCGCCTCCTTCAGCGATTGTTCGGGCGCCTGCCGATCGGCTGGCTGCAACTGACTCACAAGCGGAGCCGCTTCGCGGCGGCCTTGGCGGGAGTTGCCTTCGCCAACGTTCTCGTCTTCGTGCAACTCGGATTGATGAACTCGATGGGGACGGCGACGCTGCGCCCCTATGCCTTCTTCGAGGCCGACATCATGATCTCGGCGGGCGACGCGAACGCGCTGGCGGAAGGCGGCAACGTGGCCCGGCAATGGATGCTTCAGGCGATGGCGGACGCGGACGTGCAGGAGGGCATGGGGCTCTTCGTCGGGAACGTGAGCTGGGACCGGGGCGGGACCGACATCGGCCTGACGACCTTCGGCATCGACCCTGCGCAGCCCGCCTTCGTCGCGGCGGAGGTCACGGCCGACCTTGCCCTCATTCAGGTCCAGAACGCGGTGATCCTCGACCGTCTGGCTCGTGGCCTGCCGCCCGAGGAGGCGGCGGCGATCCGCCCGCAGACCCCTGTCACATTCGAGGCGCAGGGACGTACTTTGACGGCGCTCGACACCTTCGCGGGCGGCGGGGGCTTCGGCGGAGATGGCTTCATGCTTGTGTCGGACCAGACTTTCCTCGGGCTCTTTCCGGAGCGCACCTCCGCTGCCCCTGATCACATCCTCCTTCGGCTTCGACCCGGCGCCGATGTCGAGGGCGCGGTCACCCGACTGCGCGGGCTGATCTCGGACCCCACGCTGCGCATCCGCAGCTACGCCGCGGCCGCGGCGGAGGATCTGCGCTACCAGCAGACGCAGCGCCCCACGGGTGTCATCTTCGGCTTCGGGGTGCTGATCGGCGTGCTGGTCGGGCTGGTGATCGTCTATCAGGTCCTGTCGGCCGACGTGGCCGATCACATGCGCGAGTATGCCACCTTCAAGGCCATGGGCTACGGCCCGCGCTTCTTCCTCGGGGTCGTCTTCGAGGAGGCGCTGATCCTCGGCGTGCTCGGGTTCGTTCCGGGGGTCGCGATCGGGACCGGCATTCTTGCGCTGATGGGCAAAGTGACGACGCTGCCGCTGACGATGTCGTGGTCCATGGCGCTCATGGTCTTCGCGGGCACGATCCTGTTCTCGGCGCTGTCCGGCGCGATCGCGACCCGCCGGCTTGCCGCGGCCGATCCGGCCGACCTGTTCTGACGGGGGCGCCATGACCGACGCACCCATCATCGCGGCGCATGGGCTGAACCACTGGTTCGGGCAAGGCGAGGCGCGCAAGCAGGCGCTGATCGGCATCGATCTGACGGTCGAGCGCGGGAGCTTCACGGTCCTGATGGGACCGTCGGGCTCCGGCAAGACCACGCTTCTGACGCTGCTCGGCTGCCTGCGGGATGTGCAGGACGGCACCGTGCGCCTGATGGGGCGGGAGCTGCGCGGTGCGAGTGAGCGGGAGCTGATCGCTCTGCGCCGTCGGCTTGGCTTCATCTTCCAGGCGCACAACCTCCATGAAAGCCTGACCGCGCTCCAGAACGTGATGATGGGGGTGCAGGTCCATCCCGGCATCCCGGACGACGTAGCGCGGCACGCGGCGATCCGCGCGCTCGGGCTCGTCGGGCTTTCGGATCGGATCGACTACCGGCCCGCGAACCTCTCCGGCGGACAGAAGCAGCGCGTGGCCGTGGCCCGCGCGCTGGTCGGCAATCCGGCGCTGGTCCTTGCCGACGAGCCGACTGCGGCCCTCGACAAGGAGAACGCGGCCGAGATCATCGACCTGCTCAAGCGCCTGGGCGCGGAGCGCGGCACGACGACGCTCCTCGTGACGCACGACAGCCGCATCATCGATCGCGCGAACCGCATCCTCACGCTCGAGGACGGGCGGATCGTCGCGGACAGGGTGGTTCCCCTGGGTGGGGCAGAGCGCGAGGAAGGGACCAGCTCCCGGACCGATGATGGGGACGTTCTGGGCGACGCTCTCGAAAAGTAGCGCCCGCCGGAGACTCGGACCGGCTATTGGCGCGAGTGACCTCGCTCTACGTCGCCTCAACCCGCGACGGTCTCGACCATGCGCCCATCCTCCCGCCATTCCGGGAGGCCGCCGTCCATGCGCCGCGCGTTCAGGCCCCGCTTTCTGAGGGCGGCGACGGCCTGATGGGCATAGATGCAGTAGGGGCCGCGGCAATAGGCGATGATCTCGGTGCCTTGGGCAAGCGTCGGGATGATCCGTTCCAGATCGGCAAGCATGGCATTGACGGCACCGGGGATGTGACCGGCGGCATATTCGTCAGCCGGCCGCAGGTCGAGGACGGTCACCGAGCCTTCTGCGAGCCGCGCGGCGAGGTCCTGGCGGCTGACGGGTTCGGGCGCGTCCTCGCTGCCGGAGAGCCCGCGGAGGATGTGTTCGACCTGCGCCAGGTTCCGTTCGGCGACGAGACGAAGGAGGTCTATGAGCGCGAGCGTCCGCGGGTCGGTGAGCCGGTAGATCACCGCTTTGCCAGCGCGGCGGTTGGTGACGAGGCCCGCCCGGCGGAGATGCTGGAGATGTTGGGAGCAGTTGGCGACCGTCAGGCCTGTCTTCGCCGCCACGCCCTCGACGGCGCGTTCGCCTTGCGCGAGCTGCTCGAGGATCACGAGCCGCGCGGGAGCGGAGAGGGCGCGGGCCACAAGCGCATATTCCTCGAGCAGGGCGGCCTTGGCGCTGGTTGACATGCGCTGCCTCCGGGGATTACGTCGTTCAAGTCATCGCTTGAGTGATAGCAGAGCCGAGGCTGCCCGCAATCCCATGTCCGATGTCCTCCTCGCCCAGGAACCGACGATCCGCCTTGCCGCCTTCCTCGGCATCCTCGCGGCGATGGTCCTGTGGGAGGTCTGGGCGCCCCGGCGGCGGCGCGAGATCCCGCGGGTCATCCGCTGGACGAACAACCTGGCACTCGTCGTCGTGGACACTGTCATCCTGCGGCTCACGTTCCCGATCCTCGCGGTCGGGCTTGCCTTCATGGCCGAGGAACGGGGCTGGGGCCTCTTCAATGTAATCGACGCGCCCCTCTGGGTCGCCGTGATCGTCTCGATGCTGCTCCTCGACCTCGCGATCTACCTCCAGCACGTGATGTTCCACGCGGTGCCGGGCCTCTGGCGGCTGCACCGGATGCACCACGCCGACCTCGACTTCGACGCGACCACGGGCCTGCGCTTCCATCCGGTCGAGATCCTGATTTCGATGGGGATCAAGCTCGCGGTCGTGGCGGCGCTCGGGCCTCCCGCCATCGCTGTCCTGCTGTTCGAGGTGATCCTGAACGGCACCGCGCTCTTCAACCACGCCAACATCGACCTGCCGCGCCCCATCGACCGGTGGCTGCGATGGATCGTCGTGACGCCCGACATGCACCGCGTCCACCACTCGGTCGATCTCCGCGAGACGAACTCGAACTACGGCTTCAACCTGCCCTGGTGGGATTGGCTCCTTGGCACCTACGTGGCGCAACCCGCCAGGGGGCATGAGGGGATGAAGATCGGGATTGAGCAGTTCCGCACGCGCCGCGACCTCTGGCTCGACCGGATGCTGGCCCAGCCGCTTCGTGGGCCGGCCTCCGGCCATGCGCTCGACCCGCGGATCACGACGAAGTCGCCCGCCGAATGACCGACCTCCGCCATGGCCTTCGCGAGAACCGGGGCCAGGTCGCGCACCAGCTGATTCAGGTGATGCTGGTGGGCTTCGCCATCGGGATGACCCGCACGGTCGTTCCGGCGCTGGCGGATGCCGAGTTCGGGGTCGCGCGCGGCTCCTTCCTGCTCCTTGCCTCCTTCGTCGTGGCCTTCGGTGCCGTGAAGGCGGTGATGAACTTCGTGGCCGGTCGCTGGTCCGAGCGGATCGGACGCAAGCGTGTACTTCTCTGGGGCTGGGTCGTGGCGCTGCCGATCCCAGTGATGATCTGGTATGCGCCGGACTGGAACTGGATCGTGGGCGCGACCGTGCTTCTGGGCGTCAACCAGGGGCTCTGCTGGTCGATGACCCAGACCGCGAAGCTCGACCTCACCCGCGCGGACGAACGTGGGCTGACGATGGGACTGAACGAGTTCGCAGGCTACGTGGGCGTGGCGCTCGCCGGCGTCCTCACGGCTTACGCGGCCGAATGGCTGGGCGCGCGCATGGGGCTTCTCGTCTTCGGCATGACGGTCGTCGTCACCGCGCTCGTCCTGACCTTGATCTGGGTGCAGGACACGCTGCCCTGGGCCAAGGCCGAAAGCGCCGCGCACAAGGCGGCGCCGCCGAAGAACCCGCCGCGCTATCCGCGTGACGTCCCGGAGCACCCCACGACGGCCGAGGTCTTCGCGCTGATGAGCTGGCGCGACCGGCGCCTCTTCGCGATCTCCCAGGCGGGGCTCGTCGAGAAGTTCGTCGACGCGCTCGTCTGGGCGCTATTCCCCGTGTTCCTCGTGACGCGAGGCGCGAGCCTGACCGAGGTCGGCTGGATCGTCGGCACCTACGGCTTCGTCTGGGGCGGCGCGCAACTTTTTACCGGGCGGCTCTCGGACCGAGTGGGCCGGTTCTGGCCCAACGTGCTCGGCATGTGGATCTGCGGCGCGGGCGTGGCCTTGATGGTGCTGGGATCGGGCACGCTCTGGTGGTCACTATCAGCGGGCGTCGCGGGCTTCGGGATGGCGCTTCTTTACCCGAACCTCGGAGCGGCGGTGGCCGACATCACGCCGCCCGCGTGGCGCGGCTCGGCCATCGGCATCTACCGCTTCTGGCGCGACCTCGGCTACGCCATCGGCGCGCTCGGCCTCGGCCTCGCCGCCAGCCTGACGGGCGCGGCGGAGGCGGCCTTCTGGTTCGTCGCGATCTCGATGTTCGTCTCGGGCGGCGTGCTCTGGTGGCTCGGCGAGGAAACCCATCCGCGGCTGAATCCGGCCGGAGCGGCGGAAGCAGCCGGTTCCTGACCGGCCGACCGGGTCCGTCCCACCAAGAGGCGACGCGGGCGGGCAACAGCCCGCCGCCTGACGTGGAACCCATGCCGAGTCGCGCCTGAAGCCTGGAGTTGGAGGCGGGGCACGTCTTCGCCCCGTCGGGCCGGGCGAAGGCCGCAGGCGTGCGCCTGCGAGAAATGGCAGGCTACTTCTTTCCCTGGATGACGTATGCTTTCCCCAGTCCGTGAAAGAATGAAAGTTCGCGATGCCGCGCGTCACCGTCGCCGATGTTGCCGAAGCTGCAGGAGTTGGGTTGTCGACGGTGGACCGGGTGATGAACGGCCGCCGCCCGGTCAAGCCGGAGACTGCGAGGCGCGTGCTCGATGCGGCCGAGCGGATCGGCTTCTATGGCACCGCCGCGATTCGCGAGCGCGTGGTTGCGCGGCCGGAGCACCTCAGTCTCGACTTCGTCCTCCTTCGGCGTGGAACACCCTTCTACCGCAAGGTGGGCGAGGCGCTCGTGGACGCCGCAGGAGCGCGCGGCGACATGCGGATCAGGGCGAACCTGCATTTCCCGGAAGAGCTCACGCCCCGTGCCATCGCCGCCGAACTGCGGGCGCTCGTGGGCCATTCCGACGGGGTCGCGGTGGTGGCCTCGGACCATCCGCTGGTCTCGGACGCGATCGCGGAACTCGCCGCGGCCGGCACGCCCGTCATCGCGCTCGTCACGGACCTCACGGCGCCGCTGCGGCGTGGCTATGTGGGCCATGATTACTGGCGGATCGGGCGCACGGCGGGCTGGATGGTCGGACGGCTGGCGAGGACGCAGGGCAAGGTCGGCCTCGTGATCGGCAGCCACCGCTACCTGTCGCAGGAGGCGATGGAGATCGGTTTCCGGTCCTACTTCCGCGAGAGGTGCCCGGGTTTCGAGATCCTTGAACCGATCGCCAGTCTTGAGGACCCGGGGCTGGGGTGCGAGGCGACACTGGAGCTTCTGGCGCGGCACCCCGACCTGCGCGGGCTCTACGTCGCGGGGGGCGGGGTTGAAGGGGTTTTCGACGCCTTGCGCGACAGCCGCCCTCCGGAGGGCTTCGTCACCGTCTGCATGGCACTGACGGAGGGGAGCGCGGCCGCCCTGCAGGAGGATCTGGTCCAGGTAGTGCTGTCGCATCCGTATCGCGCGTTGGCCGAGGCCGCCGTCGACACGCTCGTCGCCGCCGTCGCGCGGCCCGCGGATCAGGGGCTTCTGCAGGTCCTCCTGCCGTTCGACGTGGTGACGGCCGAGAACCTCTGATCTTTTCCGACTTCCCGCGCGCAACCGCGCGGAATGAGAGTCTCGGACAGAAAATCTCTCCGCATCGTTCGGGAATGGCTCTGCCTGGGCTATCCTGCGCCCGGCGGCAGATCGGTCGGGGAGGGACGCGGAATGGCACTGAATCGGGAACTCTACGACGCGATCATCGACGGGAAGGCCGCCGAGGCGCGCACGCTGGTCGAGGCCGAGATCGGGGCCGGAGCCGATCCGATGGCCCTGATCGCGGAGTCGATGATCCCCGCGATGGACGAGGTGGGCGAACTCTTCCAGGAGGAGCGGTACTTCGTGCCCGAACTGATGATGGCGGGGCGCGCGATGAAGGCCGCGATGGAGCCGCTCCGGCCGCTCATGGCGCGCTCGAACGTCCAGCCGCTCGGGACGGTGGTGGTGGGCGCGGTGAAGGGGGACCTCCACGACATTGGCAAGAACCTCGTGGGCACGATGCTCGAAGGCTCGGGCTTCAGGGTCATCGATCTTGGCACGGACGTTCCGCCGGCGAAGTTCGTGGCCGCGATCCTCGAGCACCGGCCGCAGATCCTGTGCCTGTCGGCGCTTCTCACCGTGACCATGGTGAACATGCGCGCCACGGTCGCCGCAATCGAGGCGGCGGGCCTGAGGGATCAGGTGCGGATCCTCGTGGGGGGAGCGCCGCTCAACGAGAGGTTCGCGCGCGAGATCGGCGCCGACGGTTACGGCGCAACCTCGACGGAGGCTGTGTCGCTGGCGCGCCGCCTCGTCGAAGCCGCCTGAGGGAGGACGCGACTGTGCCATTCGACAAGCCGATGTCGCCCAGCCGCCGCCGCGTGCTCGATGCGCTGAGCCACCGTCAGCCCGACCGCGTGCCAGTGGATTTCGGAGCCTGCGGGGTCACGGGCATGCACGTCTCCTGCGTGGCGGCGCTGCGCGAGCACTACGGTCTCGACCAGCACCCGGTGAAGGTCTGGGAACCCTACCAGATGCTGGGGCTGATCGAGGACGACCTGCGCGACGCCATCGGCGTCGACGTGAAGCCGGTCCACGGCCGCACCACCATGTTCGGCTTCGAGAACCGCGATTGGCGGCCGTGGACCTTCAACGGGCTCGAGGTGCTCGTGCCGGGCGGATTCCAGACAACGCTGGACCCCGATACCGGCAGCACGCTCATCTACCCGCAGGGCGACCGCTCGGCCGAGCCCTCGGGGCGGATGCCCAAGGACGGCTTCTTCTTCGACGGCATCGTGCGGTCGGGACCGGTCGACCTCGATACCGTGGGGCCCGAGGGGAACATGGAGGACGTAGCACTCCTGTCCGACGCCGCGCTCGACGCGATCGAGGAGGACGTGCGCGCGGCGAACGCGGGGGGCGACGCGGTCTTCGCCTCGGTCGTGGATACAGGGCTTGGTGACATCGCGATGGTGCCGGGGATGAAGCTGATCGCGCCCGCAGGCGTGCGCGAGATCGCGGACTGGTACATGCTCACCGCCGCGCGCCCCGACGTGGTCGCGGCGATCTTCGACAACGTGGTCGAAATCGGAATCGAGAACTACCGCCGCCTGCACGCCCGCGTGGGCGACATGATCGACGTGATCTATCTCTGCGGAACAGATTTCGGGACCCAGACGTCGGCCTTCTGTTCGGTCCGCACCTTCGACACCCTCTGGCGGCCTCACTATGCACGGCTCTGCGACTGGGTGCATGCCAACACGGGGTGGAAAACCTTCAAGCATTCGTGCGGATCGGTCGAACGCTTCTACGAGTCGATGATCGAGGCCGGGATCGACATCGTGAACCCGGTGCAGTGTTCGGCCGCGGGCATGGACCCCCGGTTGTTGAAAGAGAAGTACGGCGGTCGGCTCGTCTTCTGGGGCGGGGGGATCGACACGCAGCAGGTCCTGCCCTTCGGCACCCCGGCCGAGGTCCGCGAACAGGTTCTCGAGCGGCTCGATATCTTCTCGGAGGGCGGCGGCTACGTCTTCAACGCAATCCACAACGTACAGGCGCTGACGCCGGTCGAGAACATCGTCGCGATGATCGACGCGGTGCACGAGTTCAACGGGCGCTGACCGCGCGGCGGCGGCGGTGGCGTCCGCCGTCGCAACGGATGGACTGCCGGTTGCGATCGCCGACGCTTTCGCCGGTCAGCGGAGCGAGGGCGCCGCATGTGGGGCGGCCTGCGCTTCCACGACCGCCATGCGGAGAGAACGGGCGATGCGCTCGGCCCGCTCGATGACATGCGCGGCCCCGGCCGGCGTGCAGACCTCGCGGGCCGTCTGCCGGAAGAGATGCAGCCAGAGGTCGAAATGCGCCCCATTGACGGGAAGCGGCGTGTGCGCCGGGACCGGGCGTCCGTGGTAGCGTCCCGTCATCAGCGAAACCGAGGACCAGAAGGCGACCATGCGCTCCAGATGCGGTCCCCAGTCGGTGATGCGGGTCGCGAAGATCGGGCCAAGCACCGGGTCGCGCCGCACCTTGCCGTAGAAGCGGTGCACGAGATTGCGCAGGATGTCTTCATCGAGTCCCGTCTCGCGCATGATGGCGGTGGTCATCTGCGGTCTGGCGGAGCCCTGCGCGGGATCAGCGGACATTGTGGCAGTTCTCCTTTGCCTGTTGATTTCGACGCTATGCCTGCTAATAGGTACTGTAAATACCGATACTGGGATTGCCGATGCGCCTCACCTCCTTCACAGATTACGGGCTGCGCATGCTGATGCGCATGGCCAGCGCGCCGGACCGGGCGTTTTCCACGGCGGATCTGGCGGAGGAATTCGGCCTGTCGCGCAACCATCTGGCCAAGATCATGCAACATCTCGCCCGGGCCGGGCTTGTCGCGACCCGCCGCGGTGGCGGGGGCGGTGCGCTCCTTGCGCGGCGGGCAGCGGACATCCGGCTGGGCGAGGTGGTGCGACTGCTCGAGGACGGCCAGCCGCTTGTGGAATGCCTGGGCGTCGACGGCGGGGCCTGCGTCATCGATGGGCGCTGTCGGCTCAAGGCGCGCCTCAGATCCGCGGAGGCGGCCTTCCTCGCCGACCTCGACCGCTCGACCCTCGCCGACATCGCGCTCGATGCGATGCCGGTGGGACGATCCAGCGACAGCGGACCCGAAACGACCACCCATTCCGGAAGGAAAGCCCATGACGATCTGGCTCCCCACCCTCATGACCGCGACCCCGCAGGACGGCTATGAACTTGCCGTGAAGATGGCGCGGGTCGCCATCAGGATGACCCAGCCCGATGCCGAGGTGCGTGATAGGCTGCGCCCGGTCTATGCCGAGAACGCCGACGCCCTGATTGCGTCGAGCCAGGTGGTGGCGACGCATTTCGCCACGGTCGCGGCGGCCAACGACTACTGGAGGGACAACAGATGACCGCGGTCACGCGCGACGGCGAGACCTTCGTGATAGAGGCCCCGGTTCTGGCGGCTGCGCTGGGGTGGACCGAGGACGAGGTGCGCGCGGGCATGCGTGATGGCACCATTACCTCGCGCTGCGAGACCGGCCTCGACGCGGATGCGGGGCGCTGGCGGCTGACGTTCCATCACGAGGGCCGTGCCTGCCGCTTCGTCGTCGACGCGGTGGGGAATATCCTTGCGCAGGCGCGCTTCCCCGTCCGCACCGCGTCGGGGTGAGGCGGCCTTTCGCGGGCCGATGACGCGCCGTTCCGGTCCTGGACCGGTCAACCCGGGACATTGTCTTCGCGCACACGCATCGGCGCCGGGCGCGCGGCGCATGTCTCGGGAGGGGCGACATGGCACGCATCGACTTCTGGTTCTCCATCGGCAGCACCTACAGCTACCTGTCGGTCATGCGGCTCGGACAAGTGGCCGCCGAGACCGGCATCGACTTCGTCTGGCGGCCGTTCAACGTGCGCGCGATTATGGTCGCGCAGAACAACATCCCCTTCGCGAACAAGCCGGTGAAGACGGCCTACATGTGGCGCGACATCGCGCGCCGCGCCGGGAAATACGGGCTCGCGCCGCGCCTGCCTGCGCCCTATCCCATCGCCGACCTGCCGCTTGCCAACCAGGTGGCGCTGATCGGCATGCGCGAAGGCTGGGGGTCCGCCTACGTGAGGGAGACCTACCGGCTCTGGTTCGAGGAAGGCGAGGTCGCCGGGGCTGAGCCGAACCTGTCCCGCGCGATCGCGGCAGCCGGGCAGGAGCCTGAGGGCGTGCTCGCCCGGGCCGCGGGCGAGGAGGCTGTGGCCGCGCTCGCGCAGGAGACGGAGCGGGCCATGGCGCTCGGCATCTTCGGCTCGCCGAGTTTCGTCGTCGACGGCGAGGTGTTCTGGGGCGACGACCGGCTCGACGACGCGATCTCCTGGGCGCGGGACGGCAGGGTCCGGTAGGCTCCTCAGCGGGGCACCGGCGGACCGCGCAACGCCCCCGTCACCCGCCGCAAGAGCCCCGCCATCCCCAGCGTCCAGGCCGTGAGCGCGACATAGACCAGCACCTCGGGAATGGGGTCGAGGAAGCCGTAACCCATGGCGCGGTCGAACTGGTAGGTGCTTGTCGTGTACATGCCGAGCGGGAAGACCATGCCCCAGATAGCGGGCTCGTAGGTGAAGCGGTCGCGCATCCAGAGATAGCGCCAGAGCATCAGCAGGAACAGGAACGGGATCCACCAGCTGGCCACCGCCCAGAAGAAGAACGTGAAGCCGCGCAGGAACGGGAGGAGCGGCCCGAGGAGCGGCCAGGTCTCGCCGCGCAGGATCAGGATGGACCCCGCGAGCGCCGTGATCGCCACCGCCCCCATGTTGATCCAGTAGGGCGGGCTGAAGTCCTCGCGGCTCATCGGGACGAAGGTAAGGCGGTAGAAGATCAGCGGGATGATCGCGAGATAGAGCATGCAGCCGATCAGGAACATCGCGATCACCTGGAACTGGATGACCTCGGGCGGTGATGCGGCCACGTCGATGACGCCCCTGAGCACGACCACCGACTGGGTCGAGACCGCCGCGATCAGCCAGGCGCCATTGATCCCCCGCTTGAGCGTCGGCTTTCGCGCGCGCACCGTCACGGCGGTGAAGAAGGTGTACATGATCGCGAACCACAGGATCAGCCCGAGCCACCACAGTGCTGTGCCGACGTCGCGGGCGCCGAGGACGACCACGTTTTGGGTGCCGAGAACGCAGGTGCCCGCCACGATGGTGAAGAAGCCCGGCGCGCGCTGGTGGTCCGACAGGTCGCGGACGAGCTCGGCCCGGAAGCGCATCGCGCGCAGGATCGTGAGCGCCCAGAGGGTCGGCCAGGCGATCCAGTTGACCCCGATGAGCGCGAGGGCGATGGGGCGCAGCCCCATAAAGTGACAGGCGATGGATACGACGCCCGTGGCCATGACAAGCGCGAAGTAGCCGGGGAAGAGAGAGATCGCGCCATTCTCGGCCGCCCTTCGGATGCGGTTGACCGGGCCGCGCCCGGTCAGGGATGCCTCGCGACCATTATCCACGCGCATATCTCAGCCCCAGTTCGATCTGGAGGAAAAGGAGAACGAGCGCGCTGTTGAACGCCCAGGCGACCGTCAGCCAGCGCGAGAGGTTCCCCCAGAACGCGGCGGCATGGGCCGCCGAGCGCCAGATCGCGACCACGATCCAGACCGTGTAGGCGGCCGAGAACAGGATGAGCGCCTGCTGGAACGCAAGCTCCCCGAGGTCGAGAGCGGTCGCGTGAAGGACCGCGATTACGAGGCTCACGGCCACGCCATGGACCCAGAACACCCGGCCCAGCGGCACCTCGCCCCTCCACGCCCGGCGCTCGGGGATGATGAGGCGACCGAGACTGTCGGCGATGCGGCTCACTGCGTCCGCGCCTCCCCTTGCGGCGGCCCGCATCGGGCCGCGGTCCGTATGGCAAAGCCGCTCTCCGGCAAGGCCCAGCCGGCAATCCGGTGCGCCTGCGGTCCGTGCCGCGAGGTGCAGGACCCGATCGGGGTGGAGAAGGTGAGGCGCGCGGTCGCAGTCATGAGTTGGTATTTGAAATACTTATTAGACCAATGTTATGCGCCGATCAACCGGTTCGTCCCAACGCCCGCCAGAAGGAAGCTCTCAATGACCGAGCCCGCCGCACCGCAGGAGACCGAGGCGCTCATCGCGCATATCCTCGAGCGCTATCACGCCGTCCACCGCGCGGAGCTTCCCGAACTCGTCGCGCTGGCCCGCAAGGTGGAGAGCGTCCATGCCGAGGACCCGGAGGTGCCGTCGGGGATTGCCGAGGCCCTGGCATATCTCCAGCATGCGATTGAGGATCACATGGCCAAGGAGGAGATGATCCTCTTCCCGGCGATGCGCGCGGGCGGCGGGCAGGGGATCGAGAGCCCGATCGCGGTGATGCGCGCCGATCACGACGACCATGCCGAGGAGGTGGCGCTGATCCGGGAACTCACGCTCGACTTCACGCCGCCCGACCATGCCTGCGGCTCGTGGCGCAGGCTCTACGCCGGGACGGCCAAGCTCTTCGACGACCTCGAAGCCCATATCGCGCTCGAGAACCAGGTGCTCTTCCCGCGCTTCGAGCCCGCCGCATGAGCGGGAGCGGGACATATGCCTCGCCGCCCTGCATGGCGGCCGAGGTCGATCCCGCCTATTTCGACCCGCAGGGCGTCGATCCCGCGCAGGTGCGCGACGTCGCGCGCTGGCGCCGTGCGGAGCGCATTCGGCTGGCCGCGCTCAGGGAGGAGCTGGGCCAGTCCGGGCGGGCGCAGGTGAGCGCGGCCATCGCCACGCATCTCGGGACGTTCCTCGCGGCGCATGGCGCGCGGGCGGGCGCCATGGTGGCGGGCTACTGGCCGATCCGGGGCGAACCCGACCTGCGCCCGCTTCTTGCCCGGCTGCACGAGATGGACGTCAGGGTCGCGCTTCCGGTCGTCGAGACGCGGGCCGCGCCGCTCGTCTTCCGCCGCTGGACTCCCCGCATGCGGATTGCGCGCGGCCACTGGAACATCCCCGTCCCGCCGGCAGAGGCGGAGGCTCTCGTGCCGGACATCTTGATCGCGCCCTGCCTCGGCTGGGACGGGGCGTGCTTCCGGCTGGGCTGGGGCGGGGGCTATTTCGACCGGACGCTCGCGGCGCTCTCGCCGCGGCCCTTCGCCATCGGCATCGCGCTCGCCGCCGCGCGGCTTCCCACGATCTACCCGCAACCCCATGACGTGCCGATGGACGCCATCGTCACCGAAGAGGGGCGCGCGGCCGAAAGGACCAACACAGCATGACCGCGACCACCGCCGACCGGATGCGCGCCTGGACCGGGCCCGTAATCCTCACCTACGGCTTCCGGCCCTTCTTCCTCGGCGCGGCGCTCTGGGCGGGGCTCGCTATGGCGCTCTGGGTACCCATGCTCACCGGCCTCATCGTCCTGCCGACCGCCTTCGATCCCGTGAGCTGGCACGCGCACGAGTTCCTCTTCGGCTATCTCGGCGCGGTCGTCGCGGGCTTCCTGCTGACGGCCGTGCCGAACTGGACGGGGCGGCTGCCGATCGTGGGCTGGCCGCTCGGCGCGCTCGCGGCGCTCTGGCTTGCCGGACGGCTCGCGGTGGCGGCGTCCGCGGCGCTGCCCGCGGGCCTCGTCGCCGCGATCGACCTCGCCTTTCCGGTCGCGCTCGCCGCCGCCATCGGGCGCGAGATCGTGGCGGGCCGGAACTGGCGCAACCTGATCGTGCTCGGCCTGCTCGCGGTCTTCGCGGCGGGCAACCTCCTCTTCCACTGGGAGGCCGCGCGCGGCGACTACGCGGCGCAGGGCTACGGCTTCCGGCTGGCGCTCGGCGCGGGGCTCATGATGATCGCCGTCATCGGCGGGAGGATCGTCCCGTCCTTCACCCGGAACTGGCTCGCGAAGCGCGGCCCCGGGCGGTTGCCGGTCCCGCCGATGCAGCGGTTCGACCAGGTGGCGCTCCTCGTGCTCCTCGCCGCGCTCCTCCTCTGGGTGGCGCTGCCTTTCGACCTCGCCACGGGCGCCGCGCTGATCCTCGCGGGTGCGCTGCATCTCGTGCGGCTCGCCCGCTGGGCCGGGCACCGGACGCTGGCCGAGCCGCTCGTCGCGGTCCTCCACGCGGGCTACCTCTTCCTGACCCTTGGCGCGCTGGCGCTCGGGGCGGAGATCGTGGCGCCCGGCCTCCTCGGCGCGACCGCGGCACAGCACCTCTGGATGGGCGGCGCCATCGGCCTGATGACGCTCGCGGTGATGACGCGGGCGACGCTCGGCCACACCGGACAGGCGCTCGCGGCGGGCCTGGGGACGGTCGCGATCTACGCGGCGCTCGTCGCGGCGGTCCTCGCGCGGGTCGCGGCGGGCGTCTGGCCGGAGGAGGCGGGGCTCCTCCATGCGGCGGCGGGCCTCCTGTGGATCGGCGCCTTCGGCGGCTTCGCCCTCGTCTACGGCCGCCTCCTCCTGCGGCTTCCCCCCGCGAAGGCGCGCTGAGGCGAAGGCATGGGCTGGACGGAATACGCGGCGGCCTTCGCGGCCTTCTTCCTGACGCACGCGCTGCCGATCCGGCCGCCGCTCCGGCCCTGGCTCGTGGCGCGTCTTGGGCCGCAGGGTTTCGGTCTGGCCTATTCGGCGCTGTCGCTCGCCGTGCTCGCCTGGCTCATCGGAGCGGCGGGCCGCGCGCCCTTCGTGCCGCTCTGGCCCTGGGCGTCCTGGCAACTCCACGTGCCTCTCGCCGCCATGCTGCCCGTTTGCCTGATCCTTGCCATGGCCATCGGCCGACCGAATCCCTTCTCCTTCGGAGGCGCGCGGAACGAGGCGTTCGATCCCGCCCGCCCGGGGGTCGTCCGGCTGACCCGGCACCCGCTGCTCCTTGCGCTCGCGATTTGGGCCACCGCCCATGTCGTGCCGAACGGAGACCTCGCCCATGTGCTGCTGTTCGGAACCTTCGCGGTCTTCGCGGTCCTTGGCGGACGGCTGGTCGACCGGCGGAAGCGCCGCGAGATGGGGGCGGACTGGGCGCGTCTCGACGCCGCGCGCAAGGCGGCCCCGCTTCCTCCGCCGCCGCGCTCGTGGCCAGCCTTCGGGCTGCGCCTCGCGCTCGGTGCCGAGCTCTACTTCGGGCTTCTGTGGCTCCACCCCTGGCTCTTCGGGGTCAGCCCCCTGCCGTGATGGGAGGGGCGTTCCCGCGGCGAAAAACCTTCGCCCAAGGCGAGCCGCAGGCCGCTACTGCGCGCGGGGCGATGCGGCCCATGCCGGATCACGTCGCCCGCACCCGGATGCGATCAGCGCTTCGCGTCCTCGTCCTCGATCCATGTCTTGGCTGCGACGGCGCGCGGCAGACCCAGCGGGCCGATCGCCAGAAGCGCCACCTGGACCAGCGCCGCCTCGTCGATGCCTTGCGCACGGGCGCGTCGGCTGTGGGAGTGGACGGCGCCCTCGGATCCCGCGCCGATGGCGAGGGCGAGTTTGACGAGGCGGCGCTCGCGCTCCGTCATGGTTCCGGCCTCGGCGCAGGCCTTGCCGAGAGCAGCATAGGCTTTCCACACGTCGGGATGTTCAGTGGCGAGATCCCCAGCGGCGCCGGGCAGGGATGCGGACATCTGGAACTCCTCAGGTTCGATGGTCGTCGATGAGCGGCGACGGTTGGGCGAAGCGCTCAAGCTCGGCCTGATCCCGGATGAAGATCCGGGCGCCGTTGATCTCGATACCGTAGGGTTCGATGCTTCTGAAGGCCCGGCTGAGGTTTTCGGGCGTCATGCCGAGAAACGACGCGATGCGCTTCTTGTCATAAGGAAGGTCGAAGGCTGCCGCGCCGCTCTGGCGCTTCTGTTCCCGCAGAAGGTAATTCGCGAGCCGTTCGAGCGAGGTGCGGAGCTTGAGATCCTTCGTCGTCTTGACGACCGACCGGTAGCACTGGGCGAGTTCGGCCACGATGGCGCGCGCGAATTGTCCATCGCGGTCGAAGGCGGCGCGGACGTCCTGACTGGGAATGAGCGCGATCCGGCTCCGTTCCAGCGTTCTGGCAGACATGAGGTAGGGCGCGTCGCGGATCGTGGCGGCAAGGATGAAGGTCGCGACCGGCCGGACCGTGGCCATGCTGGTCTCGCGGCCACTCCAGCCTGAGTAGAGCTCCACTGCACCCTCGATGACGACATGGAGAAAGTCCGCCGGCTCGCCTTCGGCGATGAGGTCGATCTGCGCGGGGAAGTTCTGCACATAGGATCCGCGCATCAGTGCATCGAAATTGCTCGCGTCCATCTCGCGGAACAGCGGCAGTTCACGAACGTTGTTCAGGTGCGAATCCGGCATCTTGTGTCCAGGGCGAAAGCCTCGGGGCAGTTTTCCGCTTGATTGATAATTGTCAAGATTAGAATTGACGCACCGCTCCCCAGAACATGATGCGGCCTGCAGCGCAACATGACAGAATTCGCTAAGCGATTTATTTCGCACGCAATTTTGCGAAACCTGATCCAGATCAACAAATCTCTGGGCACCGGGCGGCAGGTCTGGCGGCGAACCCTCGCGGGCTTCGTCACGTCATTCCTGCAGGAGACCCTGCCATGCAATCCGTCGCCACCGCCTCACGCGCCGATCAGAACCGCGCGCTCGGGCTGAGCACTGTCGCCTTCACTGCCTGCTTCGCTGTGTGGACGATCTTCTCAATCATCGGCGTTGCCATCAAGGACGAGCTCGGCCTCAACGACACCCAGTTCGGGCTCCTTGTCGCGACGCCGATCCTGACCGGGTCGCTTACGCGCATCTTCCTCGGCGTCTGGACCGAGAAATACGGCGGGCGGCTGGTCTTCTCGGCACAGATGCTTCTCGCGGCGCTCGCCACATGGGCGCTGACGCTCGCGGACACCTACCCGATGTACCTCCTCGCGGCGCTCGGCGTGGGCCTTGCCGGCGGGTCGTTCATCATCGGCGTGGCCTATGTCAGCCGCTGGTACGACGCCGGCCACCAGGGCACGGCGCTCGGCATCTTCGGTGCGGGGAACGTCGGCGCGGCCATCACCAAGTTCGTGGCGCCCTTCGTTATGGTCGCCTATGGCTGGCAGGGCGTGGCGAACGTCTGGGCCGCAGGCCTCGCGATCATGGCGGTCGTGTTCTTCCTCTTCGCCAAGGACGATCCGCAACTGGTCGAGCGCCGTCGGACCGGCGTTCGCGCGCCCTCCTTCGCCGAGCAGTTCGCGCCGCTGAAGAACCTCCAGGTATGGCGCTTCTCGCTCTACTACTTCTTCGTCTTCGGGGCGTTCGTCGCGCTCGCGCTCTGGCTGCCGCATTACCTGATCGACGTCTACGGCGTCGACGTGAAGACGGCGGGCATGGCGGCGGCTTCCTTCAGCCTTTCGGCCTCGCTGTTCCGAGCCTATGGCGGGCATCTCAGCGACAAGTTCGGCGCCCGGGCGGTCATGTACTGGACCTTCGGTTTCAGCCTCGTCTTCCTCTTCATGCTGTCCTACCCGCCGACCGACTACGTCATCCAAGGCAAGGACGGCGCCATCGCCTTCTCGACCTCGATGGGGCTCTGGCCCTTCGTCATCCTGCTCTTCGCGCTCGGCTTCTTCATGAGCCTCGGCAAGGCCGCGGTCTTCAAGCACATCCCGGTCTACTACCCGAACCACGTGGGTGCGGTCGGCGGCCTCGTCGGCATGATCGGGGGCCTCGGCGGCTTCGTCCTACCCATCGCCTTCGGCGCGCTTCTCGACCTCACGGGCATCTACACCTCCTGCTTCGCGCTCCTCTTCGTGCTCGTCGGCATCGCGCTGTCCTGGATGCACCTCTCGATCCGGGCGATGGAGCGGAAGGCGCGCGGGGCGGAACTCGACCAGCTCCCGGCGCTGCCGGAGATGGAAGAGATCCACGTCCCTGGCCGGACCGAGATGCCGCGCGTGCTCGAGGACTGGCACCCCGAGGATCCGGTGTTCTGGGCCGAGACGGGCCGGCGCATCGCGCGCCGGAACCTGTGGATCTCGATCCCGGCGCTGCTTCTGGCCTTCTCGGTCTGGATGGTCTGGTCGATGGTCGTGGCCCGGCTCCCCGCCATCGGCTTCGCCTTCACGTCCGAACAGCTCTTCTGGCTCGCGGCGCTCCCGGCGCTCTCGGGTGCGACGCTCCGCATCTTCTACGGCTTCATGGTGCCGATCTTCGGCGGACGGCTCTGGACGACGCTCTCGACCGCGTCGCTCCTCCTGCCCGCCATTGGGATCGGCTACGCGGTGCAGAACCCCGAGACGCCCTACATCATCTTCCTGTCGCTGGCGCTTCTCTGCGGGCTCGGCGGGGCCAACTTCGCCTCGTCGATGGCCAACATCGGCTACTTCTTCCCGAAGGCCGAGAAGGGCAACGCGCTCGCGCTCAACGCCGGTCTCGGCAACCTCGGGGTCAGCGTCATGCAGTTCCTCGTGCCCATCGTCATCACGGCGGGCGTCTTCGGAGCCATGGGCGGCGCGCCGCAGGAATTGTCCGACGGCGGCCAGCTCTGGATGCAGAACGCGGGCTTCGTTTGGGTGCCCTTCATCATCGCGGCGACAGTCGCGGCCTGGGTCGGCATGAATGACATCGCCGATGCGAAGGCCTCCTTCGCCCAGCAGGCGGTGATCTTCGGACGCACTCACAACTGGCTGATGTGCGTGCTCTACATCGGCACCTTCGGTAGCTTCATCGGCTACTCGGCCGGCTTCCCGTTGCTCACGAAGATCGCCTTCCCCGAGGTGAACGCGCTCCAGTACGTCTTCCTCGGGCCACTCGTGGGCGCGCTGTCGCGAGCCGGCACGGGCTGGGTCAGCGACCGTTGGGGCGGGGGGCGCGTGACCTTCTGGGTCTTCGCGGGCATGATCCTCGCGGTCTTCGGGGTGATCACGGCGCTCCAGGCGGGGTCGTTCATCGGGTTCTTCGCGGGCTTCATGGCGCTCTTCGCACTGACCGGCGTAGGCAACGCCTCGACCTTCCAGATGATCCCCGCGATCATGGGCCGCGAAGTGCCGCGCCTCATGCCCAACCTCGGGCCGGTCGAGCGGGCACGCCAGATCGCCATGGAATCGGGCGGGATCGTCGCCTTCACTTCGGCCATCGGCGCCTATGGCGGGTTCTTCATCCCCAAGGCCTACGGCACGTCGATCGCGATGACCGGCAGCCCGGTGGGCGCGCTCTGGCTATTCCTCGGCTTCTACGTGCTCTGCCTTGCCATCACCTGGGCGGCCTACACACGGCGGGGCGGGCTTCTCCACGACATCGAGCATGGACGGAGCGCCACAGCCGCCGCCCAGCCTGCCGAATGACCGACACGCAGCTTCGGGGCGGCCCTGACGCCGCCCGGACACCGATACCCGAAAGGACAGCCAGATGAGCCATCTGCTCGACAAACTGAACTTCTTCCAGAGCAAGGAACTGGAGCAATTCTCGGACGGTTGGGGTCAGACCACCCGAGAGAACCGCGACTGGGAGGACACCTACCGGAACCGCTGGCGGCACGACAAGATCGTGCGCTCGACCCACGGGGTGAACTGCACCGGTTCGTGTTCCTGGAAGATCTACGTCAAGTCCGGCATCGTCACCTGGGAAACCCAGCAGACCGATTATCCGCGCACCCGTGCGGGCCTGCCTAACCATGAACCCCGCGGCTGCGCGCGGGGTGCGTCCTACAGCTGGTATCTCTATTCCGCGAACCGGGTGAAGAACCCGCTGATCCGCGGCGCCCTGATGCGCGCCTGGCGCAAGATGCGCGAGACGCTGACGCCGGTCGCCGCCTGGGCCGCGATCCAGAACGATCCGGTCCTGCGCGCCTCCTACACCAAGACCCGCGGCAAGGGCGGGTTCGTGCGCGCCACCTGGGACGAGGCGACCGAGATCGTCGCCGCCGCCAACGCCTACACCGCCAAGACCCATGGCCCCGACCGGGTGTTCGGCTTCTCGCCCATCCCGGCCATGTCGATGGTGAGCTACGCCGCAGGCTCGCGCTACCTTTCGCTTCTGGGCGGCACCTGCATGTCCTTCTACGACTGGTATTGCGACCTGCCGCCGGCCAGCCCGCAGACCTGGGGCGAACAGACCGACGTGCCGGAATCGGCCGACTGGTACAATGCGGGCTTCCTGATGCTGTGGGGCTCGAACGTGCCGCAGACGCGCACGCCGGACGCCCATTTCTACACCGAGGTCCGTTATCGCGGCACCAAGTCCGCCGTCGTCAGCCCCGACTATTCGGAAGCCGCCAAGTTCGGCGACATCTGGCTGAACCCGCAGGCCGGCACCGATGCGGCGCTGGCGATGGCCATGGGCCATGTGATCCTGCGCGAATTCCACCTCGACCGGCAGGCCGAGTATTTCGAGGACTACGCCCGCAAGTACACCGACATGCCGATGCTCGTCCGGCTGGAGGATCGCGACGGCCACCTCGTCCCGGGCCGGATGCTGCGGGCCGACGACTTCGACGGGAAGCTGGGCGAGACCAACAACCCCGACTGGAAGACCGTGGCCTATGACGAGGCCTCAGGCCAGATCGTGGCCCCCAACGGCTCCATCGGGTTCCGCTGGGGCGAGGAAGGCAGGTGGAACCTCGAAGAGCGCGCCAAGGGCGCCGAGGCCCGGCTGCGGCTCAGCCAGATCCTGGACGGCGATCACGATGAGGTCGTCGGCGTCGACTTCCCCTACTTCGGCGGCGTCGCCACGGGCGATTTCGTCAAGTGCGATCATCCCGAGGTCCTGACCCGCAACATCCCCGCCCGCCGCGTCATGCTGGCCGATGGCTCCAGCGCGCTGGTGGCGACGGTGTTCGACCTGTTCTGCGCCAACTACGGGCTCGACCGCGGCCTTGGCGGCAAATGGGTGTCGAAGGATTTCGACGACGACAGCCCCTATACCCCCGCCTGGGCCGAGAAGATCACCGGCGTGGATCGCGAAAAGATCATCGCCGTGGCGCGCGAATTCGCGGGCAACGCCGAAAAGACCCGTGGCAAGTCCATGGTCATCCTCGGGGCCGGTCTGAACCACTGGTACCACATGGACATGAACTACCGCGGCATCATCAACATGCTGGTGATGTGCGGCTGCATCGGGCAGGAGGGCGGCGGCTGGTCGCACTACGTCGGGCAGGAGAAGCTGCGCCCGCAGACCGGCTGGGCGCCCCTGGCCTTCGCGCTCGACTGGAACCGCCCGCCGCGGCACATGAACTCGACCTCGTGCTGGTACGCCCACACCGACCAGTGGCGCTACGAGACCCTGCGCGCGGGCGAGATCCTGTCGCCCACCGCGCCCGAGGGCGACTGGGACATCAGCCTCATCGACTACAACATCCGCGCCGAGCGCATGGGCTGGCTGCCGTCCGCCCCGCAGCTCAAGACCAACCCGCTCGAGGTGTCCAAGGCCGCGAAGAAGGCCGGGAAGGAGATCAGGGACTACGTCGCCGCGCAGCTGACGTCCGGCGATCTGGAAATGTCCTGCCAGGACCCGGACGCGCCGGAAAACTGGCCGCGCAACCTTTTCGTGTGGCGCTCGAACCTGCTGGGGTCGAGCGGCAAGGGGCATGAATACTTCCTCAAGCACCTCTTGGGCACCGATCACGGCGTCATGGGCAAGGACCTGGGCGAGGAAGGCGGCGTGATGCCGAAGGAGGCCGTCTGGCATGACGAGGCGCCGAAAGGCAAGCTCGACCTGCTGGTGACCATCGACTTCCGGATGTCCACCACCTGCGTCTACTCCGACATCGTGCTGCCGACCGCCAGCTGGTACGAAAAGGACGACCTCAACACCTCCGACATGCACCCGTTCATCCACCCGCTGCAGGCGGCGGTGGACCCGGCCTATGAGTCCAAGTCCGACTGGGAGATTTTCAAGTCGATCGCGGCCAAGTTCTCGGAAGTGGCCCCCGAGGTGCTGGGGGTCGAGACCGATATCGTCCAGCTTCCGCTCCTCCACGACACCCCCGGCGAACTGGCGCAAGCGCATGTGAGGGACTGGAAGAAGGGCGAATGCGACCTGATCCCGGGCAAGACCGCGCCCAACTACATCGCGGTGGAGCGGGACTACCCGAACCTCTACAGGAAGTTCACCTCGGTCGGGCCGCTTCTCGAGAAGCTCGGCAACGGCGGCAAGGGGATCAACTGGGACACCAAGACCGAGGTCAGGCATCTGCGCGACCTGAACGGCGTGGTGCAGGATGAGGGCGTCTCGAAGGGTCACGCGAAGCTGGAAACCGCCATCGACGCGGCCGAGATGATCCTGATGCTGGCCCCCGAAACCAACGGCGAAGTGGCCGTGAAGGCTTGGGAGGAACTGGAAAAGCCCACCGGCCGGCACCATGCCCACCTGGCCGAGGGCGCACACCACACGAAAATCCGCTTCCGCGATATCGCGGCGCAACCGCGCAAGATCATCTCGTCGCCCACATGGTCGGGCATCGAAAGCGAGGAGGTGTGCTACAACGCCGGCTACACCAACGTCCACGAACTGATCCCGTGGCGGACGCTCACCGGCCGGCAACAGCTCTACCAGGATCACCTGTGGATGCGCGCCTTCGGCGAGGGCTTCGTCAGCTACCGCCCGCCGGTGGACCTCAAGACCATCACGAGGGCCGTCAACAACGACGCGGCCGAGGGCAGCCCGCACGTGGTGCTGAACTTCATCACGCCCCACCAGAAATGGGGCATTCACAGCACCTACACCGACAACCTCCTGATGCTGACGCTGAACCGGGGCGGACCGGTGGTCTGGATGTCCGAGGTGGACGCGGCAAAGGCGGGCCTTGTCGATAACGACTGGGTGGAAGCCTACAACATCAACGGCGCGCTGACGGCGCGGGTGGTGGTGTCCCAGCGGATCAAGCAGGGCACGCTGTTCATGTACCACGCGCAGGAAAAGATCGTGAACACGCCCGGTTCGGAAAAGACCGGCCATCGCGGCGGCATCCACAACTCGGTCACGCGCGCGACCCTGAAACCCACGCACATGATCGGCGGCTACGCCCAGCTGTCCTACGGCTTCAACTACTACGGCACCGTGGGCAGCAACCGCGACGAGTTCGTGATCGTGCGGAAAATGAAGAAGATCGACTGGCTCGACAAACCCGCAAGCCGGTCCGCAACCCCGAGAGTGGAGGCAGCGGAATGAAAGTTCGTGCGCAAATCGGCAAGGTCCTGAACCTCGACAAATGCATCGGGTGCCACACCTGTTCCGTCACCTGCAAGAACGTGTGGACGACGCGCGAAGGCGTCGAATACGCCTGGTTCAACAACGTCGAGACCAAGCCGGGCACCGGCTATCCGACGGACTGGGAAAACCAGAAGCGCTGGAACGGAGGCTGGACACGGTCGGCCAGCGGGAAGCTGCATCCCAAGCAGGGGTCGAAATGGCGGATATTGGCGAATATCTTCGCCAACCCCTCGATGCCTGAAATCGACGATTACTATGAACCCTTCGATTTCGACTACGACCACCTGAAATCCGCGCCCGACATGGATCATTTCCCCACCGCGCGCCCCCGGTCCAAGATCACCGGCGAGCGGATGGAGAAGATCGAGAAGGGCCCGAACTGGGAGGAAATCCTCGGCGGGGAATTCTCGAAACGCTCGGCCGACTACAACTTCGAGAACATCCAGAAGCAGATCTATGGAGAGTATGAGAATACCTTCATGATGTATCTGCCGCGCCTGTGCGAGCATTGCCTCAACCCGACCTGTTCCGCCTCCTGCCCCTCGGGCGCGATCTACAAGCGCGAGGAGGACGGCATCGTCCTGATCGACCAGGAGAAATGCCGCGGCTGGCGGATGTGCATCTCGGGCTGTCCCTACAAGAAGGTCTATTACAACTGGGAATCTGGCAAATCCGAGAAATGCACCTTCTGCTATCCGCGTATTGAATCCGGCCAGCCGACGGTCTGTTCGGAAACCTGCGTGGGCCGCATCCGCTATCTGGGCGTGATACTCTATGACGCCGACAAGATCGAGGCGGCCGCCAGCAGCGAGCGGGAAACCGACCTTTACGGTGCGCAGCTCGATGTGTTTCTCGACCCCAACGACCCGGAGGTGATCGCCGCCGCCCGCCGCGACGGCGTGCCCGAGGACTGGATCGAATCCGCCAAGGTCAGCCCGATCTGGAAGATGGCGATGGAGTGGAAGGTCGCCTTCCCGCTGCATCCCGAATACCGGACGCTGCCGATGGTCTGGTACATCCCGCCGCTGTCGCCGATCCAGAACGCCGCCCAGGCCGGACAGATCGCGATGAGCGACCAGATGCCCGACGTGCGCAGCTTGCGCATCCCGGTCAAGTACCTCGCCAACATGCTCACGGCGGGCGACGAGGAGCCCATCGTGCACGCGCTGGAGCGTATGTCGGCCATGCGGCTCTACATGCGGGCGCTCACCGTGGACGGCGTGCGCGACGAAGGCATCGCCGCCCGCGTCGGCATGTCGGGCCGGATGATCGAGGACATGTACAAGATCATGGCTATCGCCGACTACGAGGACCGCTTCGCGATCCCCACGGCGCACCGCGAACAGAACGAGGACGGTGCCGACATCCGCGGCGGCTGCGGGTTCACCGACGGCAACGGCTGCTCCACCGGCGAGACGGCCAAGACCAGCCTGTTCGGCGGCAAGAAGAAGTCCTTCGCCCTTCCGCTGGAGTCGTTCTGATGATGGACCGCACACTCAAGGCGCTGTCGCTGACGCTCAGCTATCCGAACGCGGAGCTTCAGGACGCCATGCCCGAGATCGGGGCCGTTCTTGGCGCCGATCGGCGCCTCACCGCCGATACGCGGGCCGCGTTGGTGCTGCTGACCGAAGGGCTTGGGCAGGGCGACCTGTTCGACGTCCAGGAAAGCTATGTGATGCTCTTCGACCGCTCGCGCACCCTGTCGCTCAACCTGTTCGAGCATGTCCATGGCGAAAGCCGGGATCGGGGCGGCGCAATGGTCAGCCTGATCGAGACCTATAGGGAGGGCGGGTTCGAGCCCGCCACCTCGGAACTGCCGGACCACCTGCCGGTGCTGCTGGAATTCCTGTCGACGCGCCCCACACGCGACGTGCAGGAAACCTTGGCGGACGCGGCCCATATCTTCGACGCGCTTGCAGCCCGTCTGGTGCGGCGCGAGAGCGGATATGACGCCGCGTTCGCCGCTTTGTCCCAGCTTGCCGGCATACAGGCCGATGCGGGCACCGTGGCCGGGATGCTGGCCCAGCCCGACGACGACCCCACAGACCTGACCGCATTGGACGCGGTCTGGGAGGAGACCGAGGTCACCTTCGGCCCCGACCCGAACGCGGGCTGTCCGCAGGTCCGCGACATGTTGGCCGCGATGGACGCACCATCTCGCAAGGCAACACCCGCCGCCCCCACCCTGAACAGGAGCGCATGACATGTTCGGCAATTTCGATATAAACTTCATGCTGTTCGGCGTCATGCCCTATGTCGCGCTGACGGTGTTCCTCGTGGGATCCATCGCCCGCTACGAGCGCGACCCGTTCACATGGAAAAGCTCGTCCAGCCAGCTCTTGCGCCGCAAGCAGCTCATGTGGGGGTCGATCCTGTTCCATGTCGGCATCCTCACGGTGTTCTTCGGCCACCTCGTCGGGCTGTTCACCCCGATCTGGGTGCTGGATGCCATCGGCATTCCCTACGGGCTGAAGCAGTGGATGGCGGTCCTGATCGGCGGGCCGGCGGGCATTGCCGCGCTAATCGGGTCGACGATGCTGATCCATCGTCGATTGGTCGATCCACGCATCCGCGTGACATCGACCTTTCCCGACATCCTGATCATGGTGCTGATCTGGCTCCAGCTGGCCATCGGCCTGCTGACGATCACCCAGACCCTTCAGCACATGGACGGGTCGGAAATGGTCCGCTTCATGACCTGGTCGCAAAGCGTCGTGACATGGAACATCAACGCCTGGGTCACGGTGGTCGACGTGCATTGGCTCTACAAGACGCACATCTTCCTCGGGTTGCTCATCACGATCCTGTTCCCCTTCACGCGGCTCGTGCACATCTGGTCCGGTTTTGCAGCCCCCTTCCGGTATCTGCTGACGCGGCCGGGCTACCAGATCGTCCGCTCGCGCCGGACCCGTCCGCTCGAAGAGCGCCGTCGCGCCTTCGACAAGCTGCAGGCCAAGCGCGGCCCCGCAACCACCACACCGGCGGAGTGAGCAACATGAACCTGGCCCTGTTTCCCGATGTCGTCGTGAGCGGCGAAACCATTCCCTCGGCGGCGATCGCCGCCGAGGCGCAGAACCACACCGCGCCCAGGGACAAGCCCGGCATCGCCTGGCGCAAGGCGGCGCAGGCGCTCACGATCCGGGCCCTGCTCCTACAGGAGGCCAACGCGCGCGGGCTGAAGCCGGACCCGCTCGAACTGGCCCCGGGTCGGTTCGAGACGGAAGATGAGGCCCTGATCCGCGCCCTTCTCGACGAGGCGCTGACCATTGCGCCCGTGACGGAGGACGCGGTCCGCACCGAATGGGCGCGTGACCCCGATCGATACCGGTCCGCGCCGCTGTGGGATGTCTCGCACATCCTGTGTGCCTGCGACCCGCGCGACGAGGCCGAGCGCGGGCTGGCGGAGGCGCGGGCCACGGCCCTGCTGGCGCGGCTGGACGGCGATGCGAAAGGCTTCGCCGCAGCGGCCCGGGAAAGCGATTGCGGGTCCAAGGCGTCCGACGGCCATCTGGGCCAGCTTGGTCCGGGTGATACCGTGCCCGAGTTCGAAGCGGCGGTGCGCACCTTGCCGGAAGGGGGGATCAGTCCCGCGCCGGTCCTGTCGCGGCACGGATGGCACATCATACGCCTGAACGCTACCGCGCCGGGGCAGGTGCTGCCCTACGACACCGTCCGCCCCAAGATCGTGCAGGCGCTGGAAAAGGCGGCCTGGGCGCGGGCGTCGCGGGACTTCGTGGAGGGCTTGGCGCAAGGGGCGCAGATTTCCGGCGCAAGTCTTGCGCCGATCTGAACCGCACGAAAGAGCGTGTCATGAAACCGTCAGATCCAGTGCTGCGTGGGAGCGGTGACAGGCCGACGAGCCAGAGCCTGCTCGCCGATCCTCTGGATTTCATCAGCGAGGACCACCTGCGCGAGCGCCAGATCTGCGCGGTGATCGACGGGCTGGCGATGGCGGCCTCCCTCGACACTCGGGCGGTGCTGACGGTGCTGCGCTTTCTGAACGAGGAGCTGAACGTCCATCTGCGCGACGAGGCAGAGGATCTGTTCCCGCTTCTTGCTCGGCGCTGCACGCAAGAGGATGCGATCGAGGGCGCGATCGCCCGGATCAGGGCCGATCAGGACGAGGCGATGCGTCTGCTGCCCGAGGTGCGTGCGATGCTGGCCGGTTGCCTCGATAGCGGGGACGGCCTCACCGCCGAGGAGCGCGCAGTGCTGTCCAGGTTTGCAGGGCACGTGCGCCGCCACTTGGTTGCCGAGAACGCAATTCTCCTGCCGATCGCCCGCGCCCGGCTGACCAGGGCTGATCTGCGGACCCTGTCGAAACACATGCGGTTCCGTCGTGGACTGCCTGATCTTGCGGAGACGCCCAATGCTCAATGATCTACTGGCACGCAACCTCGCGTGGTCGGAACAACGTCAGGCGCAGGAGCCGGACTACTTCACCCGGCTTGCCGCGCTTCAGGCGCCCGAGTTCTTCTGGATCGGCTGTTCGGACAGCCGGGTTCCGGCCAACGTGGTCGCGGGGCTCGATCCGGGCGAGGTGTTCGTCCACCGCAATGTGGCCAACGTCGTTCACTCCACGGACATGAACCTCCTCTCGGCGCTCGAATTCGCGGTGGAGGCGCTCAGGGTGCGCGAGATCATCGTCTGCGGGCACTACGGCTGCGGCGGGGTGAAGGCCGCGACCGAGGACATGCCGCATGGCCTCGCCGACCATTGGCTGGAGCCCATCCGCCGCATCGCGCGGGCCTACGCGGTCGATCTGGCGCAAGAGCCCGACATGGAGGCGCGCCGCGACAGGCTCGCCGAACTCAATGTCGTCGAAGGGGTGAGGCGCGTCTGCGAAACGCCCATCCTGCAGAATGCCTGGCGGCGGCGCGCGGATATCCGCGTCCACGGGCTGATCTACGGGCTGAAGGACGGACGGCTGCGCGATCTCGATTGCAGCATCGGGCCGGGACATTTCGAGAAGGAGGCCGCGGAATGACGATCCTTGACCCGATCGTTCGGCAGGGATGCGGGTGCGATGCGCCAGACGAGGTGGCCCCGCTCATCTCGATCGACGAGGCGCTGCGCCTGATCGGGGAGGCCGTGGCTCCAGTCCCGGAGACCGAGCGCCTCGCGCTCGATGCCGCCGGTGGCCGCGTCCTCGCCGCGCCCGTGCGGGCAACGGCGGCCTGCCCGCCCTTCGACAATGCCGCGCTGGACGGCTACGCCTTGGCGACCGCGTACCTCGAGGGCGAGGGGCCGTGGAGTCTTCCGGTCGCGACCCGCATCCCGGCCGGCCGGTCCTCCGGGCTGCGGATCGACGGGCGCGTGGCGGCGCGGATCTTCACCGGCGCGCCGATCCCGCCGGGTGCCGATGCCGTCGTGCGGCAGGAAGACGTTGAGCGCGACGGGGCAGGGGTTCGGATCGCGCGTCTTCCCGAGGCCGGCCTGAACATCCGCCGGGCCGGAAGCGACATGGCGGCGGGGCAGGCGATCCTCGCGGCCGGCACGACACTCGGGCCGCGGCAGGTCGCGGCCGCTGCGGCCGCCGGGGCCGGGGAGGTCTGCGTCAGCCGGCGACTTCGGGTGGCCCTTCTCGTCACCGGTGACGAGGTGCGCGATGCCGGCGCCGCGCGGCGGGACGGACAGATCTGGGACGTCAACACCCCGATGCTGCGGGCTCTCCTCGCCGGCCCCGGGTTCGACCTCGCCCGAGTGGAGCACGGCGCCGACCGGCGACCCGAACTCAAACGACAACTGGAGACGCTGTCGCATGATGTCGACCTCGTGGTCACGACGGGCGGGATATCGGTCGGGGAAGAGGATCACGTGAAGCCGGCGCTGGCCTCGCTGGACGCAGCCTTCGTCTTCTCCGGCGTCGCGATCAAGCCCGGCAAGCCCGTGTCCTTCGGGCGGCGCGGCGGTACCTTCTGGCTCGGGCTTCCCGGCAATCCGCTCTCAGCCTTCGTTTGTTGGCAGGTCTTCGGCCGGGCCATCCTGCGCGGGCTTGCGGGCGCGACCATGGAGGCGCCGCGCCGGCGTCATGTCGTGCTCGGCCGCGCCATCCGCAGGAAACCGGGACGATGCGAGCTCCGGCCCGCCACCCTTGCCGGCTTCGACCCCGCCGGCCGCGAAGTCGCCGCGTTCGAGGACGCGGTTCATTCGGACCGGGTCGTGGGTGTGGCGAAGGCCGACGGGCTCGTCTTCCTGCCCGGCGACTGCGAGTACCTGCCGGGCGGGGCGCTCGTCGAATTCCAACCCTTCTGCGACAGCTGAGGACCGGACAATGAACATCGCATATACGATGGCGCAGGGGCGGGGCGACACCGACCTGCTCCTGCAGCGCCTCGCCCGCGAGCTTTCCGCGCGCGGTGTCAGATGTAGCGGAACGGTGCAGATCAACACGGAGCCCGACGACTGCGTCGGCCCCTGCGACATGGACGTCCTTGTCCTTCCCGACGGGCCGATCCTGCGGATCAGCCAGGATCTCGGTCCTTCGGCGCGCGGCTGCCGCCTCGATCCGGCGGCTCTCGAACAGGCCGTCGCGCAGGTGGGGGCGCGGCTCAGGGAAGGCGCCGACATCCTGATCGTGAACAAGTTCGGCAAGCACGAGGCCGAGGGGCGCGGGTTCCGGGAGGTCATCGCCGAGGCCCTGTCGATGGACCTTCCCGTGATCGTGGGGCTGAATGCCATGAACCGGCCGGCCTTCGAGAGTTTCGCCTCCGGTCTGGCTGTCGAGTTGCCTGCCGAACTTGAGGCCCTCCTGAGGTGGGTGGAGGAGGTGGCGGGCGTCCGGGTCTGAACGACGAGGTCGCGAAGGCGAGCCAAGGCCCTTCCTGCGGCGAGAGGCGCTCTCGTGCGATCTTCCGGTGATCGCGGGCCACAACAACCTGAGCGGCCGGTTCTCGGCAACTTTGCCGGCGACAGCGGAATGGTCTTTGGAGGCCCTGCGGCGCCGCCCACGCTCGACGCATTGCTGGCTCGATCTTGCTTGCGGTACAAGACGCACGAGCCGCCTCCGATGCCATTTCCTGCCTTTGCGGAGGAAGGCGAACGTCGATGAGCGCGCCCCCCGTCGACGATGCCGCCGAAGGCGCTCAGGACGCCTTCGAGTACCTGTGCCCGGACACGCCGTACCCGTCGTAGCGCGCGGCCATCATCCTGATCACTGCCCGCCCCTCCGGGTGCACGAAAATCCCGTCCGGGGAGAGGTCGACGACATCGCCGAAGGTGGCCTTCACCGCTGCATGGACGGGACGCAGTCGCGCCGCATCGGGCCCGAACTCGCTTTCGAGAGCCCTCTGGTCGATGCGGAAGTCGCACATGAGCTGCTCGATGGCACGGCCCCTCAGGCGGTCGTCCGCGGTGAAGACGTGCCCGCGCGTGCCGGCCAGACTGCCCGAGCCGATCCTTTGGAGGTAGGCCGCTGTTGCAGCGGCGTTCTGCACGTAACCCTTCGGCAAGCGCGAGATCGAGGAGGCGCCGAGCCCGATCAGGGTCGGGCAGGCGTCGGCGGTGTAGCCCTGGAAGTTCCGCCTGAGCCGCCCGGCCACGGCGGCCTCGGCCATGCTGTCTGCGGGCCGGGCGAAGTGGTCGATCCCGATGGGGATGTAGCCGGCGGCGGTGAACATCTCCTGCGCCATCTGCGCAAGGAGGAAGCGCTCCTCGTCGCCGGGCAGCGCGCTCTCGTCGATCAGGCGCTGGCGCTTCGACATGTGGGGCACGTGCGCGTAACCGAAAAGCGCGATGCGGTCGGGCGAAAGGGTCAGCACCTGCTCGACCGTGCGGGCGAGCCGCTCAAGCGTCTGGTGCGGCAGGCCGTAGACGAGATCGGTGTTGAGCGAAGTGACGCCCGCCGCCCGGAGAGCCGCGATGCAGTCGCGCGTCGTCTCGAAGCTCTGGATGCGCCCGATGGCCTCCTGCACCTCGGGCGCAAAGTCCTGGATCCCGATGCTTGCGCGGGTCATGCCCGCCGCCTGAAGGGCCACGACCTTGGTCGTGTCGATCATCGTGGGATCCGTCTCGACCGAAAACTCGAACGGCTCCGCCGCCGGGAAGACGCTCCGGATCGCCGCCGCCACGCGGGCGATCAGGTGCGGCGGCAGGATTGTCGGCGTGCCCCCGCCCCAATGGAGATGGCCCATGCGGACACCCTCGGGTAGCATTTGCGCCATGAGGGCAAGCTCGGCCTCCATCGTCTCCACGTAGCTCTCGACCGGCGAGAGCGTCTTCGTCCCTTGCGTCTGGCAGGCGCAGAACCAGCAGAGCCGCTCGCAGAACGGGACATGGAGGTAGACCGAGACCGGCTCCTCCGGGTCGAGGGCGCGCAAGCAGTCTTCCTGGAAGGGCGCGCCGATGTCCCGGCTGAAGATCGGGGCGGTCGGGTAGCTCGTGTAGCGGGGCACGCGGCTGTCGAAGAGGCCGAGGGTGCGGAGGCGATCGATCTGTTCCATGTGGCAGGAATATCCCGCGGTCACGCTTCGTGCTTTGAGCTGGCTCAACTTCTCCGCCGAGGCGAGGAGACGCCGATCAAGCCGTCCGCGGAAGACGTAGATCGCGACATAGAGCGCGGTAGCGCCCACGGGCGCGGATTTCCAGAATTCGGACCTTCGCTCGCTGTGCAGCAAAGGTACGCTCACCGCCCAACGGCGACAATGCTGCGTTGCGGAAGCCGGCTCGGTTGTGGCGGCCCGGGATCCATCATGATCCACGAGGGGCTTTGCCAAGCCCTGGCTTGAGGGCCCCAAGACTTCAGTTTTGGTCGCACCCTGACTGGAACCATCTCCGCGTCGGAGGTGAGTTCCATGCAACCAATCAGCACATCAGTTCGGCAGAGCGAGGCGGGATGGTTTACCCGTCGTGAACTGCAAGAGTACCTCGGGGTCGGGAAGAACGCCGTTCCTGGGATCGCAGATCGCTTCAAGCTGACATGTATCGACGGCTCCTATGACGAGCGAGACGTCTGGCGACGGCTCCTCGGTCTTGAGCCAGTCGGTGATCCGGGCGTCCATCTCCTGCGGATGGGCCTAAGGGACATTCACTGGGTTGCCGGCTTGCTCGGCAAGGCCACATCGACAGTCCGGAACGAGATCTCGTCCGGGTTCTTCCCATACGGACATGGGGTGCAACTCGGCTCTCAAATTGTCGGCCGAGAGCCACGCATGCGTCGCTGGTGCGCGCCCGTCCTCGACGCCGAGCGGCGTGGTGTCTCGCTCACCTGCATTCGCGAAGCTCCGTCCGTCGCATGGAAATCTGACGACTTAGGGTTGCCTCCGCTCGGCGATGACCGCGGAGAATTTGCGGCCGCCGTCATCCCCGCAGCGCCGCCCAAGCTCGGTCCAGCCGTAACGGATTCTCGCCGGTTTAGGGCGTGGGTAAACCCGCGAGATTCCGTTACGGCGTCCCGATAACGCTGACAAACATCCAAAAAATCATTCGATATCAACAAGGAATATGATGGCCATGACTTCGCCTGATCACACGCTCGCCGCCTGCCTCTCCTGGGGCGAGACGCATGAAAACAGCCACCGCCGCACCGAGGCGCACCATCTCAAGAGCCTTTGCGAGTGGCGTGGGTTCACGATGGCGAAACTCGCAGAAATGGCTGCGAGCGTGCCACTTTATCTTGAGGAGATTGCTCCCAGGTTCGACGCAAGCAATGAGAGGCTCGTTCGCGACCTCGAAGGGAAGTACTCGTTCGACACCTACCAACAGTATCAGCGAGCGGGTCGTCGTCTGATCGACCACTTTACCGGTGAGTACGAGGCCGCAGCGAGGCGGAAGACCAGCAACGACGGGTGGTCCCTGCTGATCGCGCTTCTATGGAACCTGGTCGGCGCCGGTCTTGTGAGAATGGGGAGCATTGCCGCCGTCGAGCAGCTGGCAGACATTTGCCGCCGGATCAATCTTGAACCGAGAGATCTGGGGCAGGACCGCATCCCGGATCTGCGAGCGGCGATCCGGCACACGACCGAGTGGGAGAAGGCCTTGAAGGCTCTGCGGTTCCTCGACCGTAGCCGCATTCATCTGTGCCTCCTCGACCTCCTCCCGGACGCGCCATTCGGCCGGATCGACGACTCGTGGCGTCGGATCTTTGTCCTCCCTCCGGCAATCTCCGAAATGATCGAAGCGTGGGCGTCACGGGCTTCACGGGAAAAGGTCGCCGACGCGCGTTTTGAGAAGTACGCAGGGCCGCTGTCGCCGAAGACCTACTCCCACCGGCTTACGGTCCTGCGGAACTACGTCTCCACGGCGTCGGAGGCAGGGGCCGTCTCATTGGCGGAGGTCTGCGATCTCGCCGAACTCTTCGAGCCGGGAGTGATCGATGCCACCATCGGGCATTGGGTGGAAACCTCCTCGGCACCTGGCGGCCTGTCGTTCCGGTCGATGTCCGACTATTGCGCCGCGCTTCTTGTCATCCTGTCTCGCAATGGCCTGGCGGACAAGGCGTCCTACCTGGACGGCCTGCGCCGCGCCCAAAGGCAAATCGAGGCTGGCAGGCGGGAAAGCAGCATCATGGCTGCCAAGAACCAAACCTGGTGCCAAACGCTCCTCGCGAGCGATGAGAAGGTCGAAGTGTTCGAGACGCAGCACGTCCTTTACTGGAAGACTGCGAAGGAGGCCCTGGCGGCGGCAGACGCGGCGGGCCTCAATCTCAGAGACCTCGTAGCGCCAAAGTCGCTCGTCAGGCTCCCGAAGAAGAAGCGGGTCCTCGCCAGCAAGCTCCTTGTGGAGGCTCGCAAGTTCGGCGTCTGTGCGGCCTTCGCCGCGATCGAACTCGAGGCGGCACCCTTCCGCAAGACGAACACCCTCGACCTCGCATGGAAAGGACCCACGCCGACGTTCTTCGATCATTCGAGCAGTGCCGACCCCCATTTCACCATCATCATTCCGAACGAGCTTCTGAAGAATGGCAAGTCGCTGACGAAGCGCGGCGAGCAGCTGCCGCCGATCGAGATCCGGGACAAGGTTCCAAGCGATCACGGGTTCAAGATCCTGCAGTGGTACATCGACAAGATCCGTCCGCTCTTTCCGGGCGCGCGGCATTCGAGCCGCCTTTTTCCCTCTTGCCTTGCGGGGGCCGGCAGGCTGTCCGACACAGCACTGGACCTGTGGCTCTTCCAGTGCTCGACGGCGATCGGCCTGACGCTCACGCCTCACAACTTCCGTCACGGCTATGTCTCGATTCAGTATCAAGCCGACAGGAGCTGCCTCGGTGATCTTGCGATCATCATGGCCATCGAAGAAAGCACATTGCGCCGGCACTACCGGTTCATTGATCGGGCACGGACTGCCCGCGAGATCCAGGACAAATTTCGGCACCGCCGAGAGGCGATGCGGAAGAGGTGGCGCCCGATTGCGCTGCGGGTGGCATGATGTCGGAGAAGCGTGCCATCCTTCGCAAGCCGCACTGGTCGACACTGGCCGGACGGCCCGGGGTGAGCAGTCTGCCGGTCGCGGTTCTCAAGGCCGCGGACAGTTTCCTCGACTACCGGGCGACACACCGGATTGCGGCGCCGACGCCACATCACTTCGCGGCATGGGCCGAAGGGCAGCAGCCTCCGCGGGACGCACTCATCAGACTTGGCAAAGCCATGGCCCTCATTGCACCGGTGCTTGTGCCGCAGATCAGGGAGGCCGAGGACCTGCTTATGGCGCGGCTTTCGCCGCCAACTCCGGCACCTGTGACTCCCGAGGCGGACCCGGAGCGACGGGCAGCCCGCAGAAAGCCGGCATCGCAACCAGCACGCCTCTGGGACCCGATCGCGCCGCCGTCGCGGCGGCCGCCAGTCCCACGGCGGGTCTCTGTGGAGCCCTGGGAGCTCCTCCCTGAGTGGCAAGCCGCCCTCCGAAGGATGGCGCGCGGATTTCCCCAGAACGGCGCACCGGCTCCGGCCGAAAGCATCGTGAAACGGATGCGAGAGAAGCTGTGCCAGATGTCCTGGTCGGCGCACAGGGCCGGATTGCCCATCTCGCTGTCCGAGTCAGTGCTCATGAGATACGAGACAGATCTGCGCGCGCGTTGCGCCGAAAAGGACCACGGCATCAGGTGGGCGACCGTTCGCGCGAGCATCGAGGAAATCGGTCGCTTCGCACGGTACACCGGTGCTTGCGAAGAATTCGTCGCCCTTTGTCGCTTCCGGCTCCAACGTCTGACCGCTTTCGAAGATGGCCAAAGAGCGCTCAAGTTTTACGAACTTGAGAGAACCGGACATACGACGCTCGGTCTTCTCGACCTCGCGGATGAGATCTTGTCGGAGGCACCAGGGGAAAAGGACGCGAAACGGCGCCACCTCCTGCGGAACAGGGCAGCCATCCTCGGCATCTACACGGTCGCACCCCTTAGGAATGCCTCGGCGGATCTCGTCCTCGGCAAGACCCTCTTCTGGGAAGGGAACGAATGGGTGATCGACACCGAGATTCAGAAGACGCATGCCCGGAACCCCGAGAAGTTCGTCTATCCGCTCGAACCGCAGCACGGCAAGTTCATCGACGCGGTCCTGCTCGGGGACCAGGATCCGTCCAGGCTGCCGGCGCTCAGGGCTGCTGCTCAGACGGCAAAGCGGCCTCTGTTCGTTCACTTCGGGGGTGAACGCGTCGGCACCACGTACATTGCCCGGCTCTTCAAGGAAATCACCGACAACAGTTTCACGACCCTCCGGACGATGCTCCACACCGATCTCGGGGTGGCCTACGGCGTTGCAGGCACGGAGATGGCGATGGTCGCCGCGCATCAGACGAGCCAGAAGGTCGCGAACAAATACAAGGCGGAGATCGTCGCCCGGACGGCCGCGGGACGGGCGCAGGAGCGCGTCCGTCGCCGGCGCCAACGCTACTTCACCGATGAATCCGTCGGCTGACCTCGTGATCGGCCGTTTAGCCGTCCTCCCTTGTCCTCGCGCCTCTTGAGCGAAGGCGCGAGGACAAGGGAGGACGGCATCCCGGACAGAAGAAGGCTGCAGCTTGAAGGGGCAGGGACGGTCCTTGCCCCAGATGCGAGAGGTAATCGCATGTCTACCAAACCTCTCGATCCGCGCATTGCGGATCGTCTGCGGAGCCAGGCCCGTGGGCCTGGCTCACCTTCGGCGAAGGCCGCCATCGAGGCGTGGGTTTCCCGCGCCGAGGCGGGAATGGAGGGTGTCGGCTCGCCCTCCGACCTCGCCGATCTCGTTCGCGCCCTGGCGCGGCTCATGTACTCCCGAAGCCTCTACGGCTTCATGGAGACAGAGGGCGGCTCGGACATCGACGTCCGTCTGCAGCGTGCCGATGTGACGGCGGGTCTGTCCATCGAGGCGGACCTCGTCGAGGTCTATGCGCTCGACGAGGCCGGTAAGGCAGTCGTCATCGCCGCTCGGACCGAGGTGGCGCGGACGACGCTCGGAGCGCTCGAGAGGGCGTTCTCGGACGTCTTCAAGTGAAGTGAAGGAGGTGCCCGCTGACAGGCGGGCACCGACATTCGGCTGCTCTCCGAAGCCAGAGGTCACAGGTTCGAATTCGGTCGGGCACGCCCAAGAGAAATCGGGCTACATTGGAGACGGAGGATCACGCAGAGGGCAGTCTTGCGAAAATCGCACGCAAAGCGGACAGAGGACCGGTCTGGCGGAGGTTCAAAATGCGTACCTTCCGGCCATTCACCGCACCGCGTCACCCGCCATCTCGCGGGCGCGGCATCTGGTAGATTAGGCAGATTCCGGTCGCTCGCTGCGGAGTCGACGGACGGCCGCTTTGGGGCCGAGAGGATACTGGCAGCTTTCTTTGCCCAATCGACCGAAGCGGACTTGGTCACCCAACTCTCACTCGGTGTCAGCACGCTGCTTAGTGCCCCAGCCGATTCTGGAAGAGAGGGACAGGCTCCCTGGGGCGAGCCCGACGGTCTTGCCCTACACCTACCGCGGGAAGCGCCCCGCCCCAAGCCTCAGTCCAGCTTGCCACGGACGGGCGCGACCGCCGGGGCTTCTGCCGCCGCTGTGACCCGCCGCTCCAGATCATGCGCCTCGGCGACACCGACCGCAACCAATCGTCCCAGCGCCCAATCGATCCGAGCGCGCGCAGGATGCGCTGGCGCGAGCAATCCAGGGTCTTCGACAACGCACGCCTCAAACCATTGCACGACCTGGCGGCCCACGCCCGCCGTGATCCACAGCTCCGGTGAAGTCGTGCGGCCGAACCACGCCTCGACCGCGTCCAGCAGGAAACCGACATGGCGCGGGCGCGGCGCGACAAGCAGCAGGTTCATCGTGCAGCGCGCGACGAACACCGTTTGACCCCCGGGCAACATCGGGCGGAGCACCGGCAGGAACGGATCAATTCGGTCGAACACAGCCGGCGGGAGATAGCTGTGCGTCCCGTTGATCGGCCCATAAGTGTTGAACAGCATTTTCGCGATGACCCCACCGCTATCCAGGTCGATTCGAGCCTCGGCCGGGTCGCGCGCACTCTGCCACCGGTTGAGCGTCATCAAGCGCGCGACAAGCTTTTCGCGCAGCGCCACCGGCCGCGCCGGCGCACGACTGGCGTGGTTGAAATAGATTACGTCAGCGGCATGCTGCACCGTCTGCGCGACCTCGGCGAACGGCGCGTCCGGCAGATCGGTCACGAACGGCAGATCGGCCGCGAACGCCGCATCGTCTCCGTCGAGCAGCCGCTCGGCATAGAAGGCGTAATAATGCAAATTCCAGTCGCTCGGTTCGCAGCTGATCTCGGCATCGGCCGCATAGCCCAGCCCGTTCATTCGCCCAGTCCAGTCAGCATAGGCCGAGACGATCTCCTGCCGCCAGCCGATCGCTCCCTCAGGCGCCGACTGGATTATCGCCAACCATTGGGCCGCCGCCCGATGATCAGCGTGAAGGATCGCCGCCGAAGGGTCGATCGCCGTCTCCAGCGCTTCATCGGCATCGAACTCTTCAGGCGTGACTGATCCCGGCACCCGCATCCGGCTGGCTCGGCGCAGATTCGGTCGTTCCTCGGGCCAAGTGGGCCAGTTCGGTTCCGCGCCGCCATCAAGCCAGGCCAGTTCGGCCGTCACCGCCCCGTCGGTCCGGGCCGCACGCTCCCCTTCGAACGCCGCCTGTAGCGCCTCGTCTTCCAGTTCGTGGCTCTTCCAGCGCCACGTCATGCCGGCAAAGGCCGCCCGCATCATCGCCTTGAACAGCCGCGGCTCGATCTCGAGGATGCGTGGGACAGCCGCCGCTACCGCTGGGGCTGCCGCCCGATCCCGGCGTGTCGCAAGCGCGACCAGCGAATCGCGATCGGCGGTCTTCCCCAGCCGCGCCCAGAGATGAATCAGCGCGAGGATCGCCATCGCCGGGCGGTTGTAGCGCAGCGTATCGCGCGAACCGCCGCCGCGATCGAATTTCTCCTCGAGCGCGATCCCGATCACTTCCCGCACCCACGCTTCGTGTTCTGCCAGCAGCGCGTCGTCGCCGTCGCGCGCGACGAGCAGCGCCGTCGTGACCAGCCGCGTGGCGCGTGACTGGAGCGCGTCGGTATCGCTGCCATCGGGCAGGCCGCCCTCGGCATAGGCTACCGCGTCGCGCGCGGTGTCGGCCGTCGCATACTCGCCGCCGTCGACCGCCATGGAAATGCGCGCTTCCATTTCGCTCGCCTGGAACGACACATCGCGCTTGGCTTCAAGCGCCGCGAAATGCGCGGCCTCGTCCGGCGGCGACCGGTATTCGAGATTGCCGTCCTCCCGCTCGATCCAGTTCGCGAGGGTGAGGACGTTGAGTGCATAGCGGCCGGCGAACTCAGCGTCGCTCAACGTCGCGTGCGCGGCGTAAGGTTCGAGCGTCTCGACCGCCGCCGCGAGCGCTGTCCGCAATGCATTGCCGACCGGCTCGTCGGCCAGAAAATTCGGCAGGGTGTCGATCAGCGAATAGCCGCGCGAGGGTCGTGCCTTCAGATCGGCCATACGCACCGGACCCTTCGGCTCGTCCCTCAGTCCCAGCGTATCCCGCCCCGACCCCATCTGGTCATGAATCTGCCGGGTGCGATCTTCGGCAAGGAGCTGCGGGCTCGCGAGAAACGGCGCGAGCGCTACACGCGCGACACTGTCGTGCGACAACAGCACGTCGATCGCGATGAGGAGATAGGCAGCCGCGCTGCCCTCTGGGCCCAATATGTCGGCGAGCACCGCCTCGACCGGATCGCCATCATCGAGCCGCTTCTGGCTCCACGCCTCGAGCGCGAGCAGCCCGGAAGCGGCGGCATATTCGTCACCGTTGCCCCGCGACCAGCCATAGGTCCAGCCCCAGGGGAAGAAGCGCGGCCCCTCGCCAAAGTCGACCGTGATGCCGTCTTCGCCAGGCTCGCGCCCGTCGGTGCGAAAGGCGATTGCCTCCTCGACCAGCCCCCGGATCAGCGCCAGTCCCTCGGCCGGCGCCGCGTTCAGCAGGTCGAGAAACGGAGGCTGCGCGGGCGATGGCGGCAAATAATCGCTATCAGCAAAGCTGAACGCGCGCTCCATTACCCGCTCCCGCCGGCGCCGCCCTTGCTTTTTCTCGATCAGGCTCGCCTGGACCATCGCCGCCAGTTCGACCGGCCCGACGGGAGCGATCACGCTCGAGAACTGGCGCAGGTCCTTCATCTTGTGATGGTCGCCGTCGCCCGTGATCGCGGTGAGATAGGCCTTGAGCGCATCGGGCGCATACGACCCGAGCAGCATCCCCATCAGCCGGAGCTTGTCGATCGTCTGCCGCCGCGCGTCGCTCGCCCAGCGCGAGCGACCCTCCATCCCGGGAATCGTGACCGGCGTGTCGCGCAGATCGAGCTGGCACAGCCAGTCGAACAGCAGCCGGGCCGTTCGCTTGGCGAGCGAAGGGATCATCTTGAGGATGAAGATCTGAATCTCGACCAGTTCGACCACCGCGCTGATCGCCGACATTGGCACCTCGGCGGCATGGTCATGTACCCAGCGCAGCACCACGGCCGACGATCCCGTCACGTCTGTCCGGTACGAGCGCGGCAGGTCAGCCTTTGATCCAGCAGGCAACGTCATTATATCCGCTGTCGCCTGCGTCTCGACCGCGACGATCGTCGTCGACAGTTCGGTCAAGAGTGCGCCGCCCTCGGCGAGGAGCGAGGCGCTCGACTTTTCGAGCAGATCGATCGCGATTTCGGACCTGACCAGCGCGAGTATCGCTTGTCGACGCCACGAACCGTGCGCGCTCGCAGGCGACAGGTGCGTGAGCAGGTCGAGCCAGGCGCTCGCATCCTTGCCCGTCTCGAGCACGATCCGCGCGGCGATCTCGATACCGCGGGCGACACGCGGCGACACGGGGCCGTCCAGATCGAACCCTGCCAGGCGGGACGGGTCTTCGACCAGGTAATTCCCGATTGCCCAGTCGCGCAGCACGTCGTGATTGAAATCGAGCCGGTCGGGCCGGACCTCGCGGAGCGACTGGGCACCGAGCAGATGGTCTCGCGCGGGCGAATCCTCGTCGAGATCAATTCCGGCCTCGCCCTTGAGCGCGGCGGTCGCCAGCGCCTTGAGGATTCGCTGCGCTGCCCGGACTTCGGCCGTCGGTGCGCCATCGGCGCTGATCCACCAAAGCTGCGCGAGCCCGGCCTCAGTCCGCACCGATGCGGCGCTCGGTTCGCGCAGCAGTCGCGACAAACGGTAGAGGTTGCGCGCGAGTTGCGCTGCGGGATGGCCGGCATCGAGCAGCATCCGCAACTCGGGCGCCTGATCGGTCAGGATCGCAACTTCCTCGTCCGACAGCGCCCCGACCTCGACCGCGTGCATTCCGCCCAGCGCGGTCGAGATCCGGTCGTCGAGCCATGGAATGGCGTCGCTGGCGCCGTTCCGCCGCGCGGTCGCGATCACCGTGAAGCCGGGAATGGCACAGGCAGCCCGCAGCAGCTCGCTGATCGTGCGCTGACGCCCCGCATCGTCAACCATGTCGATGCCGTCGATGAAGAGGTACGCGCCGCCGCTCGCCGCCAGATCGGTCAGGAAGGCGTCCGCCGATCCGGGAATGCCGAGCGCGTTCGCCAAGTACAGCCAGCCGCCCGGCGGCGTCGCCTCACGGTCGAGGACGATGATCGGAGCGCGCGCGGCGACTCGCTCGGCATAGTGGCGCAGCACCCAGGATTTGCCGACGCCGGTGTCGCCGCGCACGACAATGAAGCGCTGCGTCTCTGCCGCATCGTCGAGCGCTGCGACCGCTGCCAGCCGCGGCAGCGTCACGCCCGCGACGCTCGTCCCAATAGGCGAGAGCGTGTTCTGCGCGAGCTCGGCGAGCCGCGCGCGGGCCGGGCCGTATTCGCGTTCGCCAGCAAGCTTGAAATCAGCCTCGGCGAGGTTCGCCTTGAGTGCAGCCGTATCGATCTCGCCGCCCTGCGTGCCGGTCTGTATCGAGAGATCGACGAGGCGGCTCCACAGTGCCTCGGCGCGCGCGACCTGCTCGTCCGCCAGCGCCATCCGCGCGAGCGCCAGACCATAGGTGCGAGCGATCGGCGCGCTCGCCTCGAAATCGAACTCGAGGATCAGTATGCGGCGCAGCAGCCGCCAGATCGTCTCATCTTCATCGGCGACGCCGCCTGCTGCAAGATGCTCACGCGTCGTCTCGACGAACTTGCGCATGTCGGGGTTCGCCACGCCTTTGGCCTTCAGACGGGTGAAGAACTCGTCCGCTGTGGCCGCGCTGCGCGCCCAGCCCAGCACGTCCTGATACGCACCCGATATCTTGCGGCTGGTCCGCTGCGTTGCAATCCCGAACAGATGGCGCTCCGCCGGCACGTTCCCGATCCTGCTGCTGGCAATCTGTAGTGCGACATCCTTGTAGACCGGGTCCTTCGGCGAGTACTGGATATCGCGCTTTGACTGGATTTCGAGTAGCGTATCACCGTTGGCCCCGACTCCCGTGATGATGAGGTCGTCGAGCTTGAACCCTTGCTCGACGCCTTGAAAGCGCACGCTTGTGACGCGCGCGGACGGCAGCCCCGGCGCACGGTTTCCGGTCAGAAGCGCGAGCAGATATAGCGCTCCGAGCTCGCCCTCAATGTAGGCGCCTGCCGCGCCGCGCGATGCCGGGCTCGAGCCTCGCTCAGTGTCGGAGCTGTTTTCTGCTTTTGCCATCCGCCTGATGTGCAAACGATCGCCTGCGTGGTCAAGCGAAACGGGCGTTCGCGGGGACGTGATTCAACTGACGCGGACCGATCGATAGCTTGTCTACCTGCTATCTCAATTCTCGTCTGCGGGACCATACGCACGGAAGATGTCAGCGATCTCCAGCCTCGGCCGGGACACCCCGGCGCCCGGTCACTCCAGGTGTCGCCTCGCGGCCCGGTCCTGGAGCTTCGCCAGCATCTCGTAGGGGCTCACCGTGTCCCGGATCGTCTTGGTGGCCACATGGGTGTACCGCGCCGTGGTGGTCAGCTTCGCGTGACCGAGAAGCACCTGGATCACCCGGACGTCGGTGTTGGCCTCGAGCAGGTGGGTGGCGAAGCTGTGCCGGAGCGTGTGCAGGGTGGCGGGCTTGGCGATGCCCGCCATGGTCTTCGCCGCGGAGAAGGCGCGGTTCAGTTGCCGAGGCGAGATCGGGTTGATCCTGGGCTTGCCCGGGAACAGCCAGCCCTTGGGACGCGCCTCACGCCAGTAGTCCCGCAGGAGATCCAGAAGCCCCGGCGACAGCATGACCTTGCGGTCCTTGGCCCCCTTGCCCTGGTCGACGTGGATGAGCATCCGCTGACTGTCGATGTCGGTGACCTTGAGGTTGCAGACCTCGGCAGACCGCAGACGGGCGCCATAGGAGATGCTCAGCGCCGCCCGATACTTCAGCCCCGGTCCCGGCGCCGCGATCAGGATGTCGGAGACCTCCTCGACGCTGAAGACCACGGGCAGCCTCCGCGGCTCGGTCCGGAACTGCATGTGCCGCTTCATCTCCTCGCGCCCACAGGTCATGCCGAAGAAGAACCGCAGCGCCACGATGCGCGCGTTGAAGGTCGACGGCGTGATGCCGGCGTTCGTCATGTGCAGCAGGTAGGCGCGCAGGTCTTCAGGCGTGGCGGTGTCCGGCGAACGCCCGAGGAACGCAGCGAACTCCTTGATCGCCCGGATGTGAGCTCGTTGGGCGCTCTCGCCCATTCCGCGGATGCGCATGTCCTCGATCATCCGCGCACGCAACGGCGTGGTTCTCTTCTCCTTCATGGGAGCCTCCTGTCCGACGGTTGAGAAGACCCCGATCGTCAGCCCAGGCAGGCCTCACACATAGAAGAACGGCAGAGGCGGCACAGACCGCCAGACAAGCGCGCCCATGCCGCGGAGCGGCTTAGTCCAAGGGCCGTTCTTGCTCGAATGCCTCAGCTGCCACATCCGGTAGATTGGGCGGCAAGCGGGCCTTCGCTGCAGCGATCACCGACGTCCGCTCCTATTGGGGATAATGCGTCGCCGGACCTTCCGGGCCTCCGCTACTCCGTATCGACCACCGAAGTTGCAAGGTCGTCCTTCCAATGGCTCGTCGTGGAGATGCGCATCGTATCGATCAGTACGCGAGTCGGGACGCTTGCGCGACGCCCCGCATGCGTCGGACGTGGTAGCCGCGTCGCGCATTCAAAAACGTCGCGAGTACCGGATCTTGGGGACTACGGTTCGCGGACTCCGCCGGATCTCCGGTCGCGATCGGCGCCCTTTCCCACCACCAAAATCAGGTTGCGCATCCGACGACCGCGACGGCCGAAATTTCAACTTTAACGTCTGGAACCGGGAAACCCACAACCAAGGCCGCATTGGTCGGCAGAATGTCTCCGAATATCTCGCCAAGGACGGGACCGATGGTTTGAAAAACCTCGGCAGACGTCACGTAGGTGGTCAGTTGCACGACATCCTTCAGGCTTGCCCCAGCCTGCGTTAGCGCGGGTTCGATGTTTCTGATCGCCTGCCGCAACTGCGCTGTCGGGTCCGGATCGCAGGTTCCCGTTTGGTAGTCGATCCCGACGGTGCCGGAAACATAGACGGTCTGCCCCACCTTGACTGCACGGCTGTAGCCGAAGGCTTTCTCGAAGCTCGATCCCGAAGAGATGTTCTCTCTTTCCATTATCCAGTCCCTTTCTTGTCAGAGGAGGTCCCGGCGCCCCAGGGCGCGCTTTGTCAGTTCGTTTGCGGGATACCAGGGGATGTGCGCATCCACCCAATTCGACATCCGGCTGCAGTAAAGAACGACTTCGGCAAGCAGATCCTGCAGCGGGACAATGCCGACCTCAATCACCGTCATCGCGTCGGTCAGAAAGGTCTCGCTGTCGGTCAGACGGCAGTAGTGCCCGATCCGCGCGATACCGAGCTGCAGGCTGTTGACCGCTATGGCACGGCGTTCCCTGTCCCCGTAGCGTTCGGGATCGGACCAGATCTGCCAAAGGCTTTCCTGAACGAAGCGGAAATAGCCGTCGGCGGTAGCCATCGGGCCGAGAGGAATGTTGTGACCGCTGCGCGCCAACATTCGGGCGATCTCTGGCGGCTCGGACTGCCAGACCGCGTGGCGCGCACGTCGGATCCTATCCCATGCCGTGTCGCCGGTGGGCGGAGCGGCCGGGGCAGTTCGGGCCGCCCCCGTGATCCGAAGGTCGGCGGTGAAGACCTTGTTCCCGGCCTCGCGGCGCTGACGCTCGGCATAGTCGCGCAACCAGCCGACATCGCCCACCAGCTTTCCCAGATAGGTCACCGCGGCCGTCTCGGCCTGCAGCTCGTCATAAATGATCTCAAGATACTGGCGATCGGGATAGTAGAGAAACGCGCCGGGCGGCAGACGATGGATGTCGGTCCCCTCTTCCAGTGCGGCGAGAATGGGGCTGGGCCAGTAGATGTGGCAGCCCGCGATCTTGGCGCAGTGGATGGTCGTCGTTGTTGGCAGCCATGCGGCGAGTTGCGCCAGCGTGGCAGAGCCAGGGCGATCGACCAGCGCGATCTCGTAGTCCTGGCCCTCGCAAGAAAAGACGAGTGTCTGCGTGGATCGATCCATCTTCAGCCTTTCTTGCCCAGTTCAATGCTGCGATCGCGTGCCGCACGCGTGGCGTTTGCGATCAATCTGGTCAATGCGGCTCCATCCATCAGCTTCGTCAAGGCAGCCGCTGTGGTGCCGCCCGGGCTCGTGACCCGTTCGCGCAGGCGGCCAGGGTCTTCCTCGGACACTTGTGCCATGCGCCCTGCGCCGGCAACGGTCTGCGAGGCCAGAAGCGCGGCCAGATCTGCCGGAAGGCCCAGACCCACACCGGCATCCGTCAATGCCTCGATGAAGTGAAAGACATAGGCCGGGCCAGAGCCGGAGATGGCGGTGACGGCATCCATCATCCCCTCGTCGGCCAGCCAGGCCACGGTGCCTGAGGTTGCCATCAGGGTTCCGACCAGTGCCCGGCTTCTCGCATCAACCTCGGGGCCGGGGCAAAGCACCATCATGCCGAGCCCGACCGCCGCAGGGGTGTTGGGCATGCAGCGGATCAGAGGCGTTTTCGGCGGAAGGCATCCGGCCATCTGCGTCAGGGTGACCCCGGCGGCGACCGACAGGAAGGCAACGCCCGAGCGGGCCAGCAACCCGCAGTCCGACAGGACCCTCTCAACTTTGTCCGGCTTCACCGCCAGCACGACCAGATCGATGCCTGTGTCCGCCGGAAGCTGCGTGGCGGCAGGGACCGGCCACGCACCGGCCCGGGCGGCGCGATCACGCAGGCCGTCATCCGGTTCTACCACATAGACCTGCAGATCAGGGTCTTGTCGCAACCAGCCGGTCATCATGGCAAAGCCCATGTTGCCCGCGCCGAAGAGAAGAACGGTGTGGCTCATGCGGCAACCTCAGCGATCTGGGCGCGCAGGATGCGCAAGACATCTTCCGGTCGTTCGAAATGCGGCACATGGCCCGTGCGTTCGAACAGGTGAAGCCCGATCCGGCCGGGTGCGCAAAGCACCTGTTGCCAGGGGAGGACCGCATCGGCGCGCCCCCAGATCAGACGGGTCGGGCAGTCCAGCCGGTCAAGCGCGGCGCGCAGGTCGAAGCCTTGCGTGCCATCCGGGAACAGATCATTGGCCATCTGCATCTGTGCTGCTCGCAACGCCTGATCACGGCCGGTCATGGCCGCTGCGACGAAATCGTCGCTGATCGTTCTGGGGTCGGACACCATGACGCGCAACCAGGGGCCCAGGCTTTCTGGACGACTGGCCTTCGCCAGACCTGCGACGAACGCACCATTGATCTCGGCCCCCAACCCGCCCGGCGCGAGGAGTGCGAGCGAGGCAACGCGGCGGGGGCGGATATCGGCAAGGGCCAATGAAACGGCCCCGCCCAGCGAATGCCCTACGAGGTGGAACCTGTCCAAATGCAGGGCATCGACGGCGTCCACGATCTCGCGGGCGAGCGCCGGAAACCCCGGCGTGCGACGGCGGGGCGACCGGCCATGGTTGGGCAGGTCGATGCGGATCACCGGATGGCTTCGCGCCAGATCACGCTCCAGCACATGCCAGGATTGCGCATCGGCGCCGAAGCCGTGGAGCATCAACACCGATGTCCCGGCTTCAACTCCGGATCGATAGATCCTGAGCGACCCCGTCTCGTCCGGGCGCAGGCCTGGCATTGCCGGCTCGGGTAGGGCGGAAGGCGTTGTCGTCTGACCAAGGTCGCGCAGCTTGATGCGCCCCGAGGGGCTGGAGGAGCGGACCGTCCGTAGGTCGATGCCGAGCGTGCGCGCCCGCTGACGGGCGGCGGGGCTCGCGACGATGCGTACTCCCGGAGAGGGTGCGGCGGACAACGGATCGGTCGCGGCTTCCGCCACGCCTTCGGTCGGCGACAGATCGGCAACAATCGCAAGGTCATGTTCCGTATCATCTGCGGTCGCGCCGATCAGCCCCATGATTGCCGACAGCGGCACTTCGGTGCCCGACTCGGCGAAGATGGCCGTCAGAAAGCCGCTGACCGGGGCCTCAACCTCGGTCGCGGCCTTGGCCGTCTCAACCGTTACCAGAAGGTCGCCTTCCCGGACTGGCTCGCCGATGCTGGCCGCCCATTCCAGGACGACCACGGTTTCCATGTATTCGCCCCCGGCTGAGTCGACCTTGATCGGTGTCGCCATGGCTGGACTCCTCAGGCGAGGATTCCGCGGGCGGCAGCGGCGATCTTGCCCGCATTGGGGATCACCGCCGCTTCCAGCGGCTCGGAATAGGGGATTGGCATGTCTGGCATGGCGACCCGCGCAACCGGAGCATCGAGGTCGTCGAAACAATGCTCCATGATGCTGGCCGACAGTTCGGACGCATAGCCGCAGAAGGTCCAGCCCTCGTTGACCACGACGGCATGATGCGTCTTCGCGACCGAGGTCGTGATGGCCGCCAGATCGAGCGGGCGCAGGCTGCGCAGGTCGATCACTTCCGCATCGATCCCGTCCTGTTCCAGCAGTCTCGCGGCAGCCTCGGCCTCGATCACCATCTTGGAGGTCGCGAATATGGATACGTCGCGCCCCGCTCGGACCACGCGCGCCTTTCCGATCGGTACGAGGCTGTCGGTGTCTTCGGGAACCTCTCCGCGGATGTTGTAAAGCAGCTTGTGCTCCAGGAAGATTACGGGCTGCGGATCGCGGATCGCGGCCTTCAGCAGGCCCTTGGCATCGGCGGGTGTGACCGGGGCGACAACCTTGATGCCGGGAATATGGGCCAGGAAGGAATCGAGGCTTTTTGCGTGTTGCGCCCCGGTGCCAACCCCCCCGCCGCCCTGGGTGCGCAGAACGAAGGGCAGTTCGACCTGACCCTCCCACAGATAGCCGAAAACCGAGGCCTGGTTGACAAGCGCATCGAGGCAGAGCGGCACGAAATCGGCGTACATGATCTCGAGTACCGGCCTTGTGCCAGTCATTGCGGCGCTCACAGCCATCGCGGTCAGCGCCTGTTCGGAGATCGGCGTGTCGCGCACCCGGCCCGAACCGAACTCGTCCATAAGGCCCCGCGAGACCTTGAAGACGCCGCCATATCGGCCAATGTCCTCGCCGAACATGAAGACCCCGGGATCGCGCGTCATCTCTTCGCGCAGGGCCGCGTTCAGCGCCTCTGCATACCGCATCATCGCCATTGATCAGACCTCTGCGTAGGCGCCGCTGGGCGTGTGGAATTCAAAGACGGGAAGCGGATCGGACAGGGCTTGCGCAAAGGCGGCCTGAATCTCGGCCTCCGCCTCTTCGGCAATCCGCGCGAGGGCCTTGGCGCCGATCAGTTCCGTCAGGCTGGCGGAGGACACAAGGATGGGGTCGCGCGCGCGCCAGGAGGCGATTTCGTCCTCAGACTGATACCCACCCATGTCCGAGGTGGAAAACCCTTGCATCCGATAGGTCTTGGCCTCGATCAGCGTGGGGCCGTCGCCTCTCCGGGCGCGGGCGGCCGCCTCGGCCACGGCACGATAGACGGCGACCGGATCATTGCCATCCACCTTCAGGCCCGGCATGCCGTAGCCCTCGGCGCGGATGAACAGGTCCTCGATCGGCGACTGCACATCTTGCCGGACAGTCAGGCCATACTGGTTGTTTTCAAGCAGGAAGATCACCGGCAGTTTCCAAAGGCCCGCCATGTTCATGGCCTCATGCGCGATTCCGGTCTGTGCCGCCCCGTCTCCGAAGACGGCCATTGCAACGCGATCTTCGCCGCGAACCTGGATCGACAGGGCCATGCCTGCAGCGGCGGGCAGGCCGGCGCCGACGATGGCATTCCCGCCCAGCATTCCGGTCGCGGCATCTCCCAGCAGCATGTGGCCACCACGGCCCCGACAATAGCCGGTCTCGCGGCCCATGATCTCGGCGATGACGCGGCGCGGGTCCATTCCCTTGCCCAGGTAAACGTGGTGGCCACGGTGCGTGGTGCAGACATAGTCGCGCGTGCCAAGCGCCATGCACGCGGCGACTCCGACCGCTTCTTGCCCATCGCAGCGGTGTAGGGGGCCACGGGTCCGACCTTCCTTCGCCATCTGACCAAGGATCTCTTCCATGCGGCGCGTGAGAATCATCCGCCGGTGGATTTCCGTCAGTTCTTCCGTGGATGGCGTGTTTTGCATCGTTGGACTCCGTAGTTCTTGTTGTAACATACAACGCAGAAACGAGGCCGGCAAGGACCATGACCGCGACCCCGGTGACTCGCAAATCGCCGCGCCGAAAGAAAAAAACCATTAAAACAACGATCTATTCCATCAGGGCTCGGTGCGCGCAAAAAGTTCTGGACAGATCGATCTCGAATTAAGTTATATCAGATATCACGTGGCGCCTCGTGACGTGCCTGCGTGCCCTGAAGCAACGGGAGAGGATCAATGAAACCCGCCAAAGTCGCCGCCCTTGCGGCGTCCATGACCTTCGCCGCTGCGGCGGCCCATGCCGAGTTCGGCTCCACCTTGCGCACGGTTCAGGAGCGCGGCGCGCTATCCTGCACCGGGCATAACGGCACCTATTTGGGCATGGCCGAGATCGACGACCAAGGCAACTGGAAGGGTTTCGACATCGACCTATGCCGGGCCATGGCAGCCGCCGTCTTCGGCACCCACGAGGGCCATCTGAACATCCAGTCCACCAGCTGGGAACAGCGCTGGCCTTCGCTGCAGTCGGGCGAGCTTGATGTGGTCATCAAAGCCTCGGGCTGGACGATGAGCCGCGATACCGATCTCGCGCTGCAGTTCTCGCGCCCGTATATTATGGCCGCGATCAGCTACGCGGCCCATACCGAACTCGGCGCTGGGTCGATCATGGATCTGGACGGTGGAACGCTCTGCGTGCAATCGGGCACCACGACCGAACGCATGGCAACCGACCACGCGGCGGCCATGGGCTACAGCCTTGAAGTAGTGCCCTTCGACAGCACCGCAGCAGCCAAGGCGGCTTTCCTTTCGCGCCGTTGCGATGTCTACGTCGAGTGGGACCTGCAGCTTGCGGTCATGAGGATGACAGAGGCCGAGGACCCGGCCAGCATCACCATTTTGCCGGATGTCCTCGCCGCCGAGCCGGTCGCCATTGTCATGCGTCAGGGTGACGACCAATGGGTCGACCTTGCGAACTGGGTGCTGTCGATTCTGATCCAGGCCGAAGAGGCCGGCGTGACCTCGGCGAATGTGGACGAGATGCGCGCCAACCCGCCCACGCCGGCGGTTGCGACGATGCTGGGCGCCACGCCCGGTGTGGGCACGCGTCTTGGGCTTTCGGACGACTGGGCCTACAACGTGATCCGCGAGGTTGGAAACTACGACGAGATCTGGGAACGCAATCTCGGCTCGGGCTCGCCCTACGGTCTCGCACGTGGCGTCAACGGCCTGATCCGTGACGGCGGAATCATGTATTCCCTGAAGATGGATTGATCCGCATCAGCGGGGCAGGCCGGCGCGCGAATGTCGGCCTGCACAAACACTTCGACTCTGCGCAGGGGCTGCAATGACAAAGCTGTTCGCCAGTCGCAAGGTCCGGAACATCGCGTTGCAGGCGGTGTTCGTTATCGCGATCTTTGCACTGCTGACGGCCGCCGTCGTCGAAGGACGCCAGAACCTCGCGGCACAGGGGATCACCACGGGCTTCAGCTTTCTCGAACGGTCGACCGGCTTCGACGTCGGTTTCAGGCTGATCGATTACGGTGGCTACAGCAGCTACGCGCGGCTTCTGCTGGTCGGCCTTCTGAATACGCTGCTCATGGGCACGCTGGGCATTCTGGCGGCGAACCTTGTCGGATTGATCATCGCGATCCTCAGGATCTCAGGCAATTCCATCTTAGAGGCCATCGGCGTCGTCTATACCGAGCTGTTCCGCAACATCCCAATGATCTTGCAGGTGATCTTCTGGTACATGCTGCTCTTGCAGCTGCCGCCGCCGCGGCAGGCGTTTCAAGGTCTGGGCACCATCCTGTCGTCGCGGGGCGCCTATGTTCCCGCCCTCAATGTCAACACCGACCATGCCGTGATCGCTATTGCGGTAGCAGTCGCGGGGCTGCTGGCGCTGCTGGTCACAGCGGTCTCGCGAGGGCTATCGCGCCATGCGGCGATCCGGCGTATCCGCTGGTCGCTGGCGCTGGCCACCCTGGTCGCCGCGACGGTGACGCTGTGGCTGGGCCGCATACCCGAGACGCAACTGATCTCCTGGCCGGAGTTGCAGGGGCTGAACATCCGCGGCGGCATGCGGCTTCAGCCCGAGTTCGTCGCGCTGTTGTTCGGCATGGCGATCTACGGCGGGGCCTATATCGCCGAAATCATTCGCGCTGGTTTCATTTCGGTCGGAAGGGGGCAGATTGAGGCCGCTCGATCGCTGGGGCTGACGCCGCTTCAGGTCTTTTCACGCGTGCAATTGCCCTTGGCCATTCGCGCGGTGCTGCCCTCGCTGATCAACCTTTATGTCTGGCTGTTCAAGGCGACGACACTGGGCGTCGTGGTGGGGTTCACCGATTTCTTCGCCGTGATCTCGGTATCCATCAACCAGGCCGGACAGACGCTGGAGTTGATTGGCATCCTGATGCTGACCTTCGTGCTCATCAACAACTCGCTCGCCTTCGTCCTGAACCGCGTCAACAAGGCCATCGCCCTCAAGGGCAGTCATCTTCGGTCGTAGGGACACAGGCATGTCGATGATCCAGAACGCATCCATCGATCGACCCACGGACCTTTTCCGCTCTGTCCGGGCGCGGCCGTTGAACACTCTTGCCACGGCCCTCGGTCTGAGCCTTGCGGTGCTGGTTGTGTGGCAACTTCTCGACTGGGCCGTTCTGAACGCGGTCTGGTCGAGCCCCGATGGAACCTCTGAAGCCTGCCGCGGCAGTACGGGAGCCTGCTGGGCGGTCATCCAGACGCGTTGGCGCTTGATTCTGTTCGGTCTGTTCCCGTTCGAGGAACAATGGCGGTCCAGCCTCGCATGCATCGCACTTGTTGTGGTGGCGGTCCTGTCCTGCGTGCCGCGTTTCTGGACGATCCTGCGCTTATCCGTGCTGTGGGTGGCGGGTTTTGGGTTATTCTATCTGCTGATGGCCGGTGGGGTCTTTGGGTTGACCCCCGTCAGCCCCGACCGCTGGGGCGGGTTGACGCTGACGGTCTTCATCTATGCAGCGGGGATGCTGATCGGCATGCCGTTGGCCATCGTGCTGGCCTTGATGCGCCGTTCGAGGCTTCCAGTGATCGCGGTGACGACCGGGCTTCTGATCGACACGGTGCGGTCGCTGCCGCTGATCACCATACTATTCACCGCGGCACTGATCCTGCCCTTCGTGCTTCCGGCCTGGCTGGTGGGCGACAAGATCTGGCGCGTGATCCTGGGCTTTGCGCTCTTCTTCGCCGCCTACGAGGCAGAGAACATCCGCTCGGGGATCCAAGCGCTTCCCGCCGGTCAGGACGAAGCCGCCCAGGCCCTCGGACTCGGCTACTGGAACAGGACGTTCCGGATCATTCTGCCGCAGGCGTTCCGCATCGCCCTTCCGCCGACGATCAACCAGTTCGTCATCAGCTTTAAGGAAACCTCGTTGATCGTCATCATCGGCTTCTTCGAGGTCATGGCCTCGGGCAAGGCCGCGTTTGGCACCGGAGAATGGGCCTTCGCATGGGTCGAGGTCTACACCTTCGTGGCGATGATCTACTTCGTCTTTGCATTCAGCCTGTCGCGCTACGGCGCGTATCTCGAACGGCGCTTGCGCGTCGGTCACAATTGAAGCTTTGGGAAGCACAGATGACGGAAATGGCCATCCGAATTCGCGCAGTCAATAAGTTCTACGGCTCGTTTCACGCGCTGAAGAACATTGATCTGACCATCGCCAAGGGCGAACGCATCGTGGTCTGCGGACCATCGGGGTCGGGCAAGTCGACTTTGATCCGCTGCATCAACCGTCTGGAAGAGCATCAGGCCGGTTCGATCAACGTGCTGGGCACGGAGTTGAACGACAACGTCGACAACATCGACGTGATCCGCCGCGAGGTCGGCATGGTGTTCCAGCACTTCAACCTCTTCCCGCACCTGACGGTGCTGGAGAACTGTACCTTGGCCCCGATGCTTGCGCGCAAGATTCCGCGGGCCGATGCCGAGAAGACGGCGATGAAATACCTCGAAAGGGTTCGCATTCCCGAGCAGTCGAATAAGTTCCCCGGCGAACTGTCGGGCGGCCAGCAGCAGCGCGTGGCCATAGCGCGTGCGCTGTGCATGTCCCCCGAGATACTGCTGTTCGACGAACCGACCTCGGCGCTGGATCCCGAGATGATCAGCGAGGTTCTTGACGTGATGGTCAACCTCGCTCGGGAGGGTATGACGATGGTCTGCGTGACGCATGAGATGGGATTTGCCCGGCAGGTGGCCGACCGGGTGATCTTCATGGATAAGGGCGAGGTTGTCGAGGAAGCACCGCCGGCCGATTTTTTCGGTGCCCCGAAGAACCCGCGTACAAGGAAGTTTCTTGACCAGATCCTTTCGCATTGATCGCGGGTCTTGTTATATCAAGAAATCATGGGCCGAGAATGGAAAGATTGAAGATGGCAAGTGCTCCGGACGCGCTGGAAACACTTACCCCGGTGGGGCGCTCCGACACGCTGGCGCAGAAGGTGCGCACGCAGTTGAAAGAGGCGGTGATGGCCGGGCGGTTCGCTCCTGGTGAGAAACTGACGATCCGCAGCGTCGCCGGGGCACTTCATGTCAGTCTGACTCCCGCGCGCGAGGCGCTCTACAACCTTGCATCCGAGGGTGTGTTGGAGATGCGGCCCAACGGTTCCGTCTATGTCCCGGAACTGACCGTCGCGCGGATTGTCGAACTCACCAAGATACGTGTCGCCTTGGAAAGCCTTGCCGCCCGCGAGGCGGTCACCCAAATCTCCGATGCGGGAATCGCCGAGATCGCCGCGCTGAACAATGCGATGATCGAGAGGAATGAGAGCAAGGACTATTCGGCGCTCATCGCGATCAATTGGAAGTTCCATTTCACGCTCTACCGAGCCAGCCAGATGGATCATCTGGTGCGGCTGATTGAAGGGTGCTGGCTGATGACCGGCTCTTCGCTGAACGTGATCTATCCGAAGTTCGGCGAGGTCAGCGAAGGCATCAGCAATCACGTGCAGATCGTCCGCGCCTTGGAGCGGCGCGATGCGGACCGTGTGGCGCTGGCGATCACGACAGACATCAATCTCGCTTCAGACGCCCTGATCTGTGCCGTCCAGCATTCCGGCGACTGAGCACGCCGCCGACAGGAGGAAGGTGTCGCTCGAAATGTGTTATTTCATACAACAGCAGGCGGGACGAAAGACAAGCCATGACGCGGATTGACGGAACCATGCGCGGGGTTCACTGGGCCACGACCAGCCCTGAACCCGCTTTCGTGGCCAAGCCGGTAAACCGACGAACGGACTATGACATCGCCGTGGTAGGTGCCGGATTCTGCGGCCTGTCGATTGCCTTGCACGCGGCGACGGCGGGGGCTGCGGTTGTCGTGGTCGAGGCCGGAACGGTCGGTTGTGGCGCGTCGGGCCGCAATGGCGGTATTGTGGTTCCGCATTTTCCCGGAGCGATGACACCCGACGATGCGGTGATGCAGCTTGGTAGGACCAAGGGCGAGGCTCTGGCAGAACTGGTTGCTGGCGGGCCCGGGTTCGTCTTCGATCATGTCCGCGCCCTGGGTATCGACTGCGAAGCCGAACAGAACGGCTGGCTGCAACCGGCGCATTCGCCCGCCTCGCTGAAGAAAGTGCGGCGGGTGTATCAGTCCTGGCAGGCGCGCGGTGTTGACGTAGAATGGCTCGACGGCGCCGACGTGGCCGCGCTGACGGGCGCGCAGGGCTATGTCGGCGGATGGTTCCGCAACACGGGCGGAACGGTGAATCCCTATGCCCTTGCACTTGGGCTGGCGCGCGTCGCCGCGGCGCGCGGCGCCGACATCCGTCAGAACGCGCCGGTGATCGGGATCCGAAGCGAGGGCGCCGTCAGGGTGTTGAACACGGCGCAGGGCGAGATCCGGGCGCGCAAGGTGGTCATTGCGACCAATGCCCATACGCCCGCGCTGTACCCGGGACTGGAAAGCTCGGTGATCCCGGTGCTGCTCTATCACGGCTTCACGCGCCCGATGCGGGACGACGAGCGCAGCGCGATCCTGCCAACGCGAGCCTGCTTCACCGACCTTCGCAAATCCGGGGGCTTTGCGCGCTACAATTCGGAGAACCGTTTGATAATGGGCGGAGCGATCTTTCGCCCCTCTGATCAGCGCGCCTGGTCCGAGCGCCACTCGCGCCGCCGTCTGACCGAACTCTTCCCACAGTTGAGCGATCTGCAGGCCGAAAGCTTCTGGACCGGCTGGTGCGCGCTGACGAACGAAGCGCTACCGGCTGTTCAGCGCCTGGAGAAGGACGTCTATTCCCTGATCGGCTTTTCCACCCGCGGGGTGGCGCTGGCGCAGACATTGGGCCGCGAGATGGCCGCCTTCCTGTGCGAATCCCGCACCGAGGCCGAGCTGCCCGTCCGCGTCGGTGGCATCCGCAAGATCGCCCTGCAGCCGCTCAAGCGGTTTCTCGGCGGTTTCGCCTTTCCCATCTACCAGTTGCGCGACTCATTGGGCCTGACCTGAACCGCGAGAAGGACACATCATGACACAAGATTTTCAGGGCAGGACGGCCGTCGTCACGGGCGGCACCGGTGGTATCGGCAGCGCGGTTGTGCGGCGCCTTGTCTTGGCGGGCTGCAAGGTCGTCTCGGTTTCGCTCAACGCAGAGGAAGCGGCCGCTTCGCTTGCCGCCGAGAGTGGCGCCGAATGCCTGAACCTCGATGTGCGCGACCGCAAGGTTGTGATGGATGCGCTCGCACCGGCTGATCCGGACTTCCTGGTTCTGGCGCATGGTGCGCTTGGCCGAACCGGGACTCTCTTCGACCAGCCGGAAGATAGCGTGCATCGGCTTCTGGACGTGAACGTCCTTGGTGTACAGAACTGCCTGCAGGCGGTCATTCCGGGAATGATAGCCCGCAATGACGGGCATGTGGTGATGATCGGCTCGGTTGCCGTCTACCCCAGCCTCGGTCAACCGGTCTATTCGGCCACCAAGGCGGCCGTCCATTCCATGGCTCGCAACCTGCGGATGGAGCTGTTCCCGCACCGTGTCCGCGTCACCGAGGTACGGCCCGGGCGCGTGGCTTCGGGCATGCATGCCGAGATGTTCGAAGGAGGATTGGCCGAGGCCAAGAAGCGGCTCTACGACCCTGTGCATTGCCTGACCCCCGACGAGATCGCCGAGGCCATCGTTTGGGCCTTAGAGAAACCTGCGCATCTTTGCGTGGCGGAGCTCGAAATCCTGGCAACCGAACACGTTATCGGCGGCGTGCGATATCACGGTCTTTAGCGGCTCGCCCCCGTGCCGCTCGGTGCTGGCGGCGGTCGTTAGGAAAAGGAACCCCGAGATGCAGTCCACTCCCTCTACCATTGTAACCGGAGCCGCCAGCGGCATCGGCCTCGCGACGGCAAAGCGTTTTGCCGCCGAGGGCCATGCTTTGGTCTTGGCCGACCGCAGGATCGAAGCCCTGCAAGAGGCGGTCGAGCAGCTGCCCACCGGAACACCGGTGCGCCTCTGTCCGGGTGACGTCACCGAACCCGCGTTTGCGACGGCTTGCGCGGCCACCGCGGTCGAGGCTTTCGGCCGGGTCGATGCGCTCGTCACGTCGGCCGGGATCGTCAGGACCGGGGCTTCGCTGGATCTGCCGCCCGAGGACTTCAAGGCGCAGATGGATGTCAATGTCACCGGCTCGTGGCTTTTCGCGCAGGCCGTCGCCCGAGACATGGTGCGACGTAAGGCGACCGGCGCGATCGTGATGATCGGATCGGTCTACGGGAAGTCGGGCGCACCACAGCGAGCGGGCTACTGCGCCTCCAAGGGCGCCACGCATCTCCTGACGGAATCCCTGGCGGTCGAATGGGGACCCTTGGGAATACGCGTGAACGCGGTCGCGCCGACGGGCGTGCGCACTCCCATGGTCCAGTCGCTGATGGACGAAGGAAAATACAACATGGCCGGGGTGAAGGCGCGAACGCCGCTTGGTCGGCTGGCCGAACCCGAAGAGGTGGCCGCCGCCTGCTGGTTCCTCGTCTCCGACCAGGCCAGCATGATTACAGGAACGGTCCTGCCGGTGGATGGCGGCTGGTTGGCAAATGGCTATACCTTCGGCTGAAAGGAAGCCCGGCGATGACCCTGACGTTTCGCGGCACAAGCTACTCGAAGGTCGATCTCGAAGCCTGTCTGCCCCTGGCCCAGCGTCTTCGGGCCGAAGGAAGGCATTGGCATTTCCACGTGCTTTCGCCGACCTGCCTGCACAATCCGCTTGCGGGCGAATATGCGCTGGTAATTGAGGATGACGACGCCGCAACTGCCTATATCGCCAAGGCGGGTGAAACATTCCCGGAGGTAGACAAGGTTCTGGTCCGAATGCTGCATGGCGACACCATCTTCGACGGGGCAAGCGACAGGCGGTTCGAAGATACCAGATCGTCGCGGATCCTGGCCCACCTGCAGGGCCTGCAGGCTCGTGGCGAGCCTTGGCACCATCACATGCATTTCCCCTCCTGCGTCTTCAATCCCTCGCCGGGGAAGTGGTCGATATCCGTCGAGAGTGTCGGCCTTCTCGTGGCGGAAGCCTTTGAACGCGAACCGGTGGACGTACTGCGGGAGGTCGAACGGATGTATTTTGCAAACATGGACAGCGCCTGATCTCCTCGGTTGGCTGAGAAGGTGACGGACTGCTGAATACAGGAGGTCACGGCGAACAGAAACCAAGTCATTATTGCGCGAGAATATTCTCAATGTGACGATTTCATCGCCGACCTTGGCGAAGGTCCTCAATTTGTCGGAGACCGCCGTCGTCTTGTATTCCCTTGATAGGGCTGGCGAGCGCATCGAGATTAGCGAGTTCAAGAACGTCGTCGGCCGCGCCGGCCGCGCCTATGTCGATGTCAAGGGCATCGTTCTCTACCCCATGTTCAACGAGATCGCCAAGTAGCGGCGCGACTTGGAAGCCCTCATTACCGACCTCGGCGCGCGCGCCTGCCCTCGAACGACCGCTTTGGGTCAGCTGCGTCGCAGCACGCGCTGCTTGGAGAAAGTCAACTAAGGGCCGTCTTGTCCGCATGGCGCGGCCAAGAGATCGAATACGAACGGCGGAACCCACTCCTCTGCTGCACCAAGTTGCCGCGGGGATTTGCGGGCAGAATTAGCTGTACTATGCGACCGAGCAGCACGAGAGACTTCGGGTGCTCGCGCCGAGGCATTCAGCAACCGTTGCCGGACACCGCGCGGAAGCAGTCGATGATGAAGTCCTCAAGGACACGCAACCGTCTCGGGCGGCGTGTATGTCTCGGGTAGACGAAAACGATATCCGCGCCCGGGTAGAGCCAATCCTCCAGCACCGTTACGAGGCGTCCGGCCGCAAGGTCCGGCGCGACGAGGTAGCGGATCATCTGGAGGACCCCGCCGCCCGAGGCCGCCATCTCGACGGCGGGCTCGCTGGCCTCGAAGACGGCGCGTGCCTCGAGATGCAGCAGCGTCGTCTCGCCATTTCTGTGGAAGCGCCAGGGCAACGGAGCGCCCGTGGCCGATGACCTGATCGAGATCGTCCGGTGCGCATGCAGGTCGCCGGGAACCGTCGGCGCGCGATGGCGCGCGAGGTAGGCGGGCGCGGCGCAGGTCACGAAAGGGATGCGGCCAAGCGGTCGGGCGACGAGGTCCCGGTCCGGGACCTCGCCGATGAAGACCGCGCCGTCGAGTGCTTCGCTCACGAAGTCGGGCAGGCCGTTCCGGGCCAGGATCTCGATCTTGAGGTCCGGGTGGGCGTCGAGGAAGGCGGGCAACCTGGGCGCGGCGATCTGATGGGCGAAGCCCACGGGCATCTGGACGCGCAGGTGCCCGGCGACCTTGCGCCCGGCATCCTTCACCTCCTCCTCGAGATCGACGATCTCCGACAGGATCACGCGGACGCGTTCGAGGTAGCGCGCCCCTTCGTCGGTCGGCCGGACGCTGCGCGTGGTCCGGCGCAGGAGCTGCACGCCGAGATGCGCCTCGAGGTCCTTGATCGCTGCGCTGGCGACGCTGCTCGATATCCCGAGTTCATGGCTCGCCCGCGCGTAGCTGCCGAGTTCGGCGACGCGCTGGAAAAGGGTCATGGCGCGGAGGCGGTCCAAGGGATTGTCCTGAAATCCAGAAGAGTAATCGCCAGTATTCCGAAATGATGGATGCCCGCAAGTGGTCTACTCCCGGCGCACCGGACGGGGTCCGGACCCTACATGCCAGGAGCACCTGATGATCACCGAGAGAAGACACGATCCCTACGGCGCCGTCCACAAGGGCATCCGCGCCGCCCACATGCGCTGCCTCGTCGCAATCGGGGCGGCGGACGCAGCCAGCGACGCGCAGATCGCGCGCCTCGTCGCCGAGATCAACGAGCACCTCGCGATGTGCGGCACCCATCTCGAGGACGAGAACGCGGTCCTGCATGTGGCGCTCGACGCCCGCCGCCCCGGCGCGACCGCGCATGCGGCCGAGGATCACGACGACCATCTCGCCAGCTTCGCGGAGCTGAAGGCGCTCCTGTCGCCGCTCGCCGCCGCTGCCCCCGGCAATCGCGCCCCCGTGCTCGCCGCTCTCTATCGGCGCTTCGGGCGGTTCGTGGCCGACGATCTTCTGCACATGGAGCACGAAGAGCATGTGCTGCTGCCGGACCTGCAGGCGGCGTTCACGGATGAGGAACTGCGGGAGCTCGAAGGCCGCATCGTGGCGACGATCCCGCCGGAGCACATGGTCCTGTTCCTCGACGCGATGCTGGAGGCGATGCCGAAGGCAGACGGGACCGCCATGCTCGATGCCATGCGGGCCGGGATGCCGCCCGCGGCTTATGCCGCGCTCATGCAGGCGGTCGAAGATCGTCGCCGGGGCCGCACGTCCATGGCGCATGCCGCCTGAGCCAGCCGGGCCGGTTTACCGACCGGCCTTTCCCCAGCACACAACGGAGTCCAGCATGTTCTACTTTCCTCTCGATGCCCGGCACAGGACACCGCGCTGTCCCATGGGCAACACGGCCTACTGCATTACCGGCGATTGCGCCTATTGCCCGAAGGGCGGCCGGAGGCGTGCACCCCCTTTGCCGGGGGATCTCAGGCGATAGCGCGCAACAAGTTGGAGAAGGCGGCCGACGCCGACATGCTCTTCAGCCGTCTTTGCCGTTGTCGGCCTCCACGGTCTGCAGCAGGCGGCTGGGGTTCCCTACCCGGATGCCGGCGACCAGCATCTCAGAGCGGCTCGGCGTGCCGCGTCGTCCACGTGCGCTGGAACGCCGGCCTCGCGTGCAACCCGTCCAGCCAAGCGCGCAGGTGCGGGTATCCTGCAAAGACCAAGCGTGCCCTCGTCCGGGCGGTTGGTATCCGTATGGACCGGTCATCTGAGGCTTTCGGTCAGATGACCGGGAGGTCGGCGGTGCGAACCTTCATTCCTGGCGGAGCGAAGGTCCGTTCACCACCCAAAGCGTATGTGACCGCCGGGGCGCCGCGACCGTCGTTATCTCATCTGCAAATTGCGCGTGAGTTAGGGCTGCCTTCATGGATTCCGTTTTGGTCTTCTCCAGAACGACCAATCTTGGAGAGGAGGAGAGGCACGCCCCGCTATCGAGCGGGGTTTTGTCAAATCCTCTTTGTCCAACCGTTTGCCGAATCGAGGTCGCTTTCATGTTGCCCCAACCCTCCAAGGTCGGTCGCCCCCGCTCCTATACCACCGCGCAGCTCTCCGACGTCCTCACCATCGTCCGCAAGGATGGGTCCGAGCCCACCGTCGACGCCGTCCGGGACGTTCTTTGTTCGCAGTTCGAAGTACCCCGGACGGTACGGGCGGAAACCCTCGCGCGCGAAATCGCGGTGCAGATAGCGGAGCAGGATCGGCAACCCGCTGAACTCTGTGCGGCAGAGAATGCGCGGTCAGAGATCATGCAGGAGTTCACCCGCATCGTCGGCGCCCTCAAGCGTGACGACGCCGCCACCAGCCTCACGCCCCGCGGCTGATCGAATTCCTGACCCGCAGTCACAGCGTCCGTTCGCGTGACCCGTGCGGACCGCTCCGTCTGGCCTCTGTCCATGAGCACTCCATGACCTCTCTTCACCAGATCTACCTTGCACTTCAAGACGGCTCCCTGCGCCATGCAAATCCGCAGGCGGCGATTGCCGCGCTCGATGTCGTTTCGCATTTCCACGGTCTGCCGCTCGCCATGCTCGATCTCGACGCGCCGAAATTCGCTCTCGCCTTTCCGCGGGACCAGGTGCCGGACTTCGCGCAACCGGTCTTCGGACGCGAGGTGCCGCGCTATCGCCAGTTTCGCAACACGGTCCTCGACTGCCAGATGCTGGCCGATCCCGGGGATGTCGACGGCTCGGGCTGGTTCAGCCTTCAGCGCCTCGCCCGGCTGTGCTTGGGAGACACGGCCAGGGCTCTGTCCGGTGTCACGTCGGTCATTCCCCGCGGCACTGAGCCAGGGGACCTCGACCGTGACCTCGCGCTTTCCACCGAAAGGACTCTGGACGGCAGGCCGCGAAGCGCCTTCCGCCATGGCCTGAGCCTCATCGACCGGCTGCATGACTTCGACCTCGCGCGGAAGAGCGGTCTCCTGCCCGCAGAACGGATCGGCCGGCTTCCGACACGAAAGGACCATGCAGGGCTGGAGCCCCTGCCGATCACGCTCCGGGCGCTGAGGGATGCCTCGCCAAGATCCACCCAGAACGCCATCGATTTCCTCTGGCGCCTCGCCGTCGCCGCGGGTGTTTTCCCGAGGGGAGACGATCCTTCTCTCGAAGCGTTCGCGCAGCGCCTTCCGGAACTCGCGCGCCTCGACCCCGCCTGCCATGGGCTTGCGCTCTCCGGGAGGACGCTGAACGGATACTACCAGAGACTTGTGCGGGTTCTCGTGTCCGCCGGTTGCCCGGACCCGCGCGTTTCGCCCCCTCGGGCGTCCTGGCGCCGGCTCCACAAGGCGGCTGCTGCCGCCGGCGTGAACCCGGCGGAGCTCTATCCCGTCTCGTCGCGCGCCGTGCGCGACGGCCTCGGACCGGGCGAGGTGACGCCGGCCTGGTTCGCGCAGACGTGCGCGATGCTCGACAGCACCGGCAGCAGCCTCTTCAACCGCGGGGCCGTCGCATTCGACGGGCTGCGGGGCGACAGCGGTATCCCGCCGGAATTGCTGCCGGCGGAACCCTCCGGCATGAGGCGGGCGCGGCGCCGGCGCGGGACGCCCGCGCCGCCTCCGGCTCCGCGCCCTGCGAAAGAGCTCGACAGCTGGGTCGAAGCCTGGGTGCAGCTCTTCGCGGCGGCACGCGCAGAGGGCTTCGACAACGCCTCGCTTCATCCGCTCTACAGGCTGCGGGCGCAGGCTATCCGGGCGCGGCTCGCTCCCCGGGACCTCACCGTGGACTGGATCGTCGATCTTCTCGAACAGGACTCTGCGGGGCTGTCCTCGGCCATTTACGCTTCCACGCGGCTTCTCGACAGCTTCGCCGGCCACGCGCGGCTGAGAGATCTTGTGCAGCCCGAGAAGCTCGCGGCGGAGGTGTATGCCCGACGCCACGACCGGCGTCCCCTCTCGAGGCCCCTCGAAGCGGCCCTCGAAGAGACGCTGGACCTGATGGGGGCGCGCGGGTCTTACCGTCGGGAAGCGGCGGCCGCACTGAAGGCACTCGTCGAGGTTTCTGGGACGTATTCGAATCTCGACAAATTGCTCCGGCGGCGGTTCGACGCCTTCGACTGGAGCCCGTTCGGCGATCGGGAGAAGGCGTATATCCTCGTGCTCACGCGGTTGCGGGACTTCCGGAACCTTCCCTGGTCGGACAACTGGCGTGCGCTGCAGCGGACGGTCGTCGGCGCCGGGGTGCCCATGGCCGAAAACCCCGTCCCCAGGCTGCTTCCTTACGCCGAGAGGTTGGAGCCGTCCGAGCTCGACGCGTCCTGGGCCAGGGAGACGGATCGGAGGCTGCGGAGCACGGTGCTCAATCCTCCGCACGGGCGGGCCGATCTCGCCGGCACTTTCGCGAACAATATCCGTCGGCTCGACCGCCTCCACGCCATCGCGGAGGTCGCCGCGAGCGGCCTCCTGCCGCCGCGGATCGGCACGTATCGCGCGTAGGGCGGGAGGTTCGGCCTCTTGCCGGGCCCAGGGCGTATCCGCCTCGGGCCGCATCGTTGCGGCGCGCCGGCGGCGGAGCGTCCGTCCGCCGGCGTCGCTACGCCGGCGGGACCTAAGCGATGCGGGGCGTGTAGGGCAGGCCCTCGAAGAGTTCGTAATCGGACGGGTAGACCTCCCTCGCGAGCGCGAGAACGCGGTCCGAGAGGTCCGCGTCGACGCGGCACGAGCCCAGGAGCGCCGTTGCAATTTCGCGGCGAAGCCGGGCCGGGACGGGTCCCGACCGCGATGCGACGGTCATCCCCGCGACGGTGTCAGCCAGCGTGAAGGCGAGGGTCCAGTCTCCGGCATGGTCCTTCGACCTTGCCTTGGAGAGCGCCGCCAGCAGCACCTCAAGCGCGGCGTCCGGCGTGCCGCCAAGGGCGACGGGGACGCGGGCGTACCAGCCCCCGACACGGACCGCGAAGACGGGCAGGATGTCGTCCCTGTTGCGGAACGCGCGCAGGCCTACCCAGACCGCCGCGTCCCTGAAGCGGCGCTGGTCGATCATGGGGATGAGTGGGCTGCTGGTGGCGACGGTGATGCGGAGGTTCGTGCCATCCGTCCGGAACCGCACCGTGGAGCAGGTCAGGGACGGGGTGGACGGCGTCGGGTCGAAGGGGGATGCGAACTGGAAGGACATGGGGTGACTCCATTCTGGATGATGCTGAACCGTCGTGACGGGGATCGTCACGAGAAGGAGGTTGGAGCGTTCGCCTGCGCCCGGAACCGAAGGCGGCTCACCCGGAAGAAACAATTGGTTGCCGGCGCGTGACCGGGCGCAGATGAGAAGCGTGCGGCGCGGCCAGGCACGTTGCGGGCGTCCAATGCCGCCGCGAAGCCCGACGGCCTGACAGCCACTTCAGGCGTCGGCTACCGAAGCGGCCCTGCGCCTTGCCCGCTCGGCTGTCGTCGGGGCCCGAGCGCCCCGGACCACAGCGCGGGGGAAAGAGGGGCCTGTCTTCGGTCAGGCCAGCGCCCGGAAATGCTCCACGAACTGGCGCTTGCGGGGGTTGTCCGGTGTCTGGAGGACGCCGTCGCCGACGATCCGGTTGATCCGGCGGCCGATTTCGATGGGAGGCAACGCGGCGATGGACGGGTCGTCCGGCGCGAGGCCGGCCGCGCCGTCGCCGAGAACGCGGCACTCGAAGCAGGGCACGGTAGAGCCGTGGGCGAAGATCGTGATGGTGTGTGCCTCGCCCGCCTCGTCGAGGATCAGGTCCGCCACGTAGCGCTCTGCACCGCCGAGCGCGCAACCCGCGATCACCGGGAAGCCGTGCCGATGCGAGAACGCGACCTCGATCCCGAAGTCGGCCCGTTCGAGGCAGTCCTTCAGGAGCGCGGCCTTCTGGGCGGTATAGTGGCGGTTGATGATGGTCCCGTTCTTGTGCCCGAGGATGGCCTGCCGGAAGCCGTCGCCGATCAACTGGTCGTTCATGGCCGTGCTCAGAGTCTTGCGGAGCGCATAGAGGTCCTCGTTGAAGTCCGCCAGATCGAGGCGGGCGAAGAGGTGCCGCAGATGGCTGCCGAAGGCACCGGCCGGGTCCTCCACGGAGCCCCGGTCAAGCGCCTCCGGGAACAGGAAGCTGCCGTGAGACGGGGGCAGGGCGCGGATCCACTCCACGAAGCCCAGATCGAGGAGGATCTGCGGGATTGGCACGTAGCGGCGGGAGGGGTCGTTCTTGACGCGCTGGTCGAGGTCCTCGCCGATGCCCATGCACAGAACGCCATCATGACGAACGAGCTTGCTGCGCTTCAGCTGCACAGCCTCGGCGACGCGGAGCCCCATCGTCAGGATCAGGAGCGGGACCCAGTAGGTGGCGTCCCGGATGATCATCTTCCCCGGCCGCCACCGCCAGTAGGTCGAGGCGCATCCGGCGTAGATCGGGCTGGTGAGGAGTTGCGAGATCCGGTCCGGCGTCCAGACTGCGCGGTCCTTCGGCCGCATGACGCGAATGTAGAGCTCGTCGTCCTTCCGGTCCGCCTCGATGAGGCCCTGGAGTTCCCGGTAGCCGATGATGCGCAACTCGTCGGCAATGCCGAACTCCTCGCGGGCAACCCGCACGACGCGGTTCAGAACATCGCGATGCTTCTCGAGCGTGCGCGGCGTCATGCGCGGCGTGAGCTCATGGGCGAGGAGGTGGCGCTTCTCGTAGACGGAGATCGCCATCGCGCGCACCTCCTCGGTCAGGAGCTCGTCGGCGGCGTCGGCGCGCTCGATCTCCTCCTCCTTGCCGATGACGGTGCCCTCTGACCTGTAGCGGTTCTTGCCGTGACGCCTGCCGTGGTGGATCGGCAGGCGCGCGATCCGGGCGAAGGCGGCCTTCTGCCTGTCTTTCGTGAGGAGCGTGACGGGAATGTCCCCGAGAAACTCGAGGAAGAGAGCGCGGGCCGCGCGCATGCCGGGCAGCATGCTGGGCTTGGTCTGGAGCGCGATGGCCTTGTCGAAGGCCTCCGACAGGAGCACCGGGCGCGCGACGAACTGGTCCACGGGCGCCGCCGAGACCGTGGCCACGAGGGGCTGGGCAAGACGCAGGGCGTCCTCGCCGTCCTCCACGCGCGTTTCGAGCGTCGCAATATCGGCCTTGAGGTGAAGGGCCTTGCGGCCGAGGGCGACTGGCATCTCCTCAGGGAGCGCCACGCCGACTGACGTCGCCGCTTGGCGGCACCAGGGGTCGACCGGCGCGAAGTCGTTGCGCCGGGCGGCGCGCCGCAAAGCCGTCACTTCGGCTTCGAGCGCGGCGATCCGCGCGTCGATCTCGGCGTCGCTGCGCGTCTGCGCCGTCTCCTGCCGCTCGATGATCCGGCCGAGTTCACGCCGGAGCGCCTCGGCCAGGATCGTGTCGATCTCGGCCGGAGAGAGCTCGATCCTGTCGAGGTCCCGCATCACTTGTTCCTCTGCGTCGCTGAAAGCGACGAGGAGGGCGGCGGCCCGGATCGTCGCGTCGAACAGAAGGTGTGTTCGAAGCGAAAAACAGAAAAACGAGCGCGAGCACCGGCCGGCGAGCGCGGTTCCGACGCGCTTGCGGAAGTACCAGGTGGCGCCGCGGCGGAGGAGGTAGGGGCCGCCCGTGCGGGGCCGGGCGCGGCGGCGTGAATCGGGGCCGCCCGGAGCGCCTTGTGTCACACCTTGTGTCACAAACCCGGGGGAGGGGAGTGAAGGCGGGGACTCAGGGGAGGTCAAGCCCTTGATATGTTTTGATTTTTTGTGAGGCATGGCTGGGGTGGTAGGATTCGAACCTACGGTACACGGTACCAAAAACCGCCGCCTTACCACTTGGCTACACCCCAGCAGCAGGGCGCTGTGTAATGCGCCCTCTCGGCCTGTTCAAGCCCCAAACAAGGGGGAATTCGGGCCTCAAACCTGTTCGCGCAGGATCGAGATCGTGATCGACGCCATCAGGTAGAGTCCCGACAGCACAAGGAAGGCGAGAAGCGTGTTTTCGAAGGCGCGCGGATAGCTCGCTTCTTCGGGCAGGACCGGATTGACGATGCGGGACAGGTAGGTCACCTGGCGATTTGCCTCGATCCGCGCGGTCTCGACTTGGCGCAGCGCCTCCTGCATCATCATGGTCCGCGTCTCGAGGTCGACTTCGGCCATCCTGAGTTCACCCGAGATGCGCGCCAGCGACCGCGCCCCCCCGGTGGTGTCGGTCATCTGCGACCGAAGGTCGGCCACAAGTTGCTCGAGCCGCGCGATGTCGCCCTCGACCCCGGACACCCGCGCCTGGTTCGGCTGGCTGTTGTCGAGAAGCTGGTCGCGCTGCAGGCGCTTCTCGGCCAGCTGGGTCTCGAAGGTGGTGATCTGGCCCATCAGGGCAGCGGTCTCGGACTGCGGGTCGAGAACGCCAAGCTGTTCCTGCAGGTCAAGCACCCGCCCTTGCGCGGCGATCATCTTCGCTTCGGCCTCTTGCAGGGCGTCGAAGGCGCCGGACATCTGGTCCTGGCGCATCTTCTGCGTCAGGCTGTCGGCCTGTTCCTCGGCATAGCTGATCAGGCGCTCGGAGAACGCCACGCTGACCTCGGGCGCCGGGGCCTTGACCTCAAGCCGGATCACCCCTTCGGTCGGGTCGTAACCGATCGACACGAGACGCTTGTAAAGCTTGTAGGCCTCTTCGTTCGTCGCGTCGGCGGGCAGGCGCAGCAAGGGGTCGATGGCGGGATCGCTGAAATACCCCTCGAAGCCCATGTCCTCTTCGAGGCGCAGCATGGCCTGCATCGAGGCGAGGTAATCCTGAACCCCGACCGCGTCCTGGCTCGTGGCAAGCCCGGTCCCCGAGAACAGGCCGCCCAGACCGCCGGCGGAAGCCGGACCGCCGGACTGGTCGATCCGAAGGCTCGACTTCGTGGAGTAAAGCGGCGTGGCCACCGCGAAGTAGTAATAGCCCGCCAGCAGCGTCGGCAGGAGGACGAAGAACGACAGCCGGGCAAAGAGCATCGCCAACCGACGACGGCGGCGACGCACGATGTCGCGCTGGATTTCCTGCACCTCGCGCGCGCGCTCGACGATGGGATTCGGCGGGGCAGGCGGCAAGGCCGGGGTCGGGGCCTCGCCCGGCACGGTCTGGGGCAGATGGATGCCACCCTCGGGGGGGGCACCGTCGGCCGGCGCGCTTCGCGATTGCGGCACGACAAGCTCAAGCAGGCTTTCGCGCCTGAACGGGTCGATGCCCGCGGCACGCAAAAGCCGGACCGCGTCGAAATCCGACGCGGGCTGGAAGCCGTGCTTCTGGGCCATGCGGCGGGCCAAGCGCAATTGCCGGCCGGTCAGGCCCTCGCGGCCGATCTCGGCGATGGCGCCTTGAGGCCCGACCGCGGCGGGCTGGGTCCCGGCGGTCTGGGTCGCGGCGGTCTGGGCCGCTGCGGCCTGGGCCCTGGCGGCCTCGGCCTTGGCCGAGCCGGGATAGGGCGCCGCGCCGAAGCCATCGTCGTGCGGGGCCAGAAGCGACGCGCCGTCGTCCGGCGTCGCGCCGCGCGGGGCAGCCTCGGGCCGGGCGCCGACGCCGGTGCCCTGTGAGGCCCCCTGTGAGGCCCCCTGTGTCGCCCCTTGTGTTCCCCCCGGTGCGGCCCCCGTCACGGGCGTCATCGGGTTCTTGGCGGCCGGGGTCGCGCCGGGGCGCAGCGCCTCGATCTCGTCGCGCCGGATGCGGAACCGCCTAGCTGTGGGTTTGGTAGTCATAAAGCGCGCGCGCCTCTTCCAGCGTATCGAATTGAAGGAACTGGCCGTCCTTGAGGACCGCCGCCGACCGGCAGAACTTTTCCAGCGTCGCCGCCTGGTGCGACACGATCACGACGGTCGCGGTCTGAAGCCGCTCGCGCAGGATCATGCCCGCGCGCCGGTTGAATTCGGTATCCGTGGTCGCGGGCATGCCTTCGTCGATCAGGTAGATGTCGAATTCCATCGCCAGGAGCAGCGCAAAGCTGAAGCGCGCGCGCATTCCCTGGCTGTAGGTGCCCACCGGCATGTCGAAATACTCGCCAAGCCCACACAACCATCGGCAGAACGCCTCGAGATAGTCGGGGTCGATCCCGTAAAGCCGCGCGATGAAGCGCGAATTCTCAAGTGCGGACAGCCGGTTGACCACGCCGCCCATGAACCCCAGCGGAAACGAGACCCGGCAGTCGCGCAGGATCGTGCCTTCGTCGGGCTTCTCGAGGCCGGCCATCATGTTGATCAGCGTGGTCTTGCCGGTGCCGTTCGGGGCAAGAATGCCCAGAGAATTGCCAAGCTCGACGCGGAACGACGCGCGGTCGAGGATCACCTTGCGCTGCGTGCCTGTCCAGAAGGACTTGCTGACGTTGTCGAATACGAGCATGCCTGCCCCGCGATGCCCCTTGCCGTGCCCGGTTCTAGTCCGGACATCGTTAATCATAGCCTAGTATGTGGCCGAGAGGCCCGAAAGATCAATTCCTACCTTGTCCGGCGCGCAGATCCCTGCCGTCGGCGGGTTTGCGCCGCACCACCTTGATGTTGCCCGGGATCGGCGCGATCTCCCGCTGAGGAAGGCAGAGGAGGCGCGATGAAGCCCGAAGTCCGCTCTGGCGAGGTCCCGCCGGCGCGTGCCGCTGACAGATCCGGGGATCTTGCGGCGCGCATCGCCGGCTGTCGGATTTGCGCCGCGCGGTTCGCCGCCACAGCCACGGCCCACGCGCCGCGCCCGGTGGTCTGGTTCCGTCCCGGCGCGCGCATTCTTGTCGCCGGGCAGGCGCCGGGGCTTCGGGTACACAAGGCCGGGCGGCCGTTCCTCGATCCCTCGGGCGACCGGCTGCGTGACTGGATGGGCATCGGGGCCGACCGGTTCTATGACCGGGGGCGCGTCGCGGTGGTGCCGATGGCCTTCTGCTTTCCGGGGTATGACGCCACGGGCGCGGATCTTCCGCCGCCGCCAGTCTGCGCTGCCACCTGGCACCACCACGTCATGGCCGCGCTGGGCGAGGTGCCGCTGACGCTTCTCGTCGGGGGCTATGCCCATCGCTGGCACATGGGCCACGCGGCCACCATGGGCGGCGTGACGCAGACGGTGGCGCGCTGGCGCGATCATGCGCCGCGCGTCTTTCCCTTGCCTCATCCCTCCTGGCGCAATACCGGATGGCTCAAACGCAACCCGTGGTTCGCGGACGAGGTTCTGCCCGCCCTGCGTGCCCGCGTGACAGAGGTGCTGTCGTGACGCCCATCGATGCCGCCCACGCCGCCATGGAAGCCGCCCCCGAGGACGACGGCGCGCGTCTTGCCTTCTACGAGCGGCTGGCGGAGGGCGAGCTTTTCCTGCTGCTGGAACGCGAGGCCGGCCCCGATGCGGTCGAGCCCCGGGTGCTGACGCTGTCCTCGGGGCCTGTGGTCGCGGTGTTCGATACCGAAGACCGGCTGGCCGATTTCGCCGGCGCCGAGGCCGCCTATGCGGCCATGCCCGGACGCAGGCTGTTCGGCATGCTGGCCGGACAGGGCGTGGCGGGGCAGGGGGTGGCGCTGGGTCTGAACCTTGGGGTGGCGCCATCGGCCTTCCTGATGCCGCCCGAGGCGATCGGCTGGCTGGCCGCGACACTGGGCGATGGCCCGGCCGAAGTCGACGCCCGGATCCTTGCGCTTGACGGCCCGTCGGGCCTGCCCGAGCGCCTGCTTCTGGCGCTTGACCGCAAACTTGCGCGGGCGGCGGGGCTGGCACGCTGTGCCTATCTGGCGCGGATCACCTACGAGGGCGGCCGGAACGGGCATCTGCTGGCCCTGATCGACGCCGAAGATGGCGCGCGCGGCGCCCTTGCGGCCGAGGTGGCCGAGGCGCTGACCTTCTCGGGGCTCGAGGCGGGGGAACTCGACGTGGCCTTCTTCGCCTCGGGCGACCCCGTTTTCGACCGGCTTGCCCGCGTCGGGCTGCGCTTCGATCTGCCCGACCCGCCGCAAGCCGTGGAACGCGCTTCGACCGCGCCGGGGATGGACCCCGACAAGCCGCCCCGCCTTCGTTAGCCGCCCGCGCTAGTAGCCCGCGCCCCGGTCGACGAGGTGAAGGAATGGCAGGCCCGCCTCGCCCCGGCGGATGTTCTCGGCGATGACGCGCGCCGCGGAGTCGGGGCGTGTCTCGGCCGCGATATGCGGGGTCACGGTGACGCGTGGGTGGCCCCAGAACGGATGTTCGGGCGGCAGCGGCTCGGTCCGGAAGACGTCGAGCGTGGCGTGCCCGACATGGCCGCTGTCAAGCGCGGCAAGAAGGGCGTCGTCGTCGATCAGCGCGCCGCGTCCGGGGTTCAGGATTACCGCGCCACGGGGAAGCAGGGACAAGGCCCGTTCGTCGATCAGGTTCCGCGTGACCGGCGTCAGCGGCAGCAGCAGCACCAGGATTTCCGAGCGCCGCAGCACCGCGTCAAGGCCATCCCGGCCCGACTGGCATTCGATCCCGGGGATGTCCTTCCTGCCCCGCGCCCAGCCCGTGACGCGGAAGTTCAGCATCGCAAGCGTCCGCGCACAGGCGGTGCCAAGCGCGCCCAGGCCAAGCACGCCGACGTGGCGGTCGCGGGCCAGGGGCGGGATGTGCCGCACCCAGGCGCCCGACTGGTGGGCAAGGCAGTGGTCGATGTTCAGGTGATGCCGCAGGGTGTGGCCCGCGACCCATTCGACCATCCCCTCGGTCAGGCCGGGATCGACCATCCGTGCAAGCGGCTGGATCAGCGTCTGGTTGCCCACGATCGTCTCGACCCCGGCCCAGAGGCTCAGCACCGCCTTGCAGCGCGTGAAGGGGCGGAAGTCCTCAAGACCCGCCTTCGGAGCGTAGACGATGTAGTCGGCCTGCCCGGGCGCGTGGTCGGGCGACAGGTCGGCGTCCAGACCCGCCTCGGCGAAGGCCGCGCGCAAGGGCGCCTCGTACTCGGCCCAGTTCTGCGGGCCGGCAGCGAAAAGGACCCGTATCATCGGCTGCGCGGCCGATGGATATGCGCCGACTGCACCAGCCCGAAGGCGCCCATGAGCACCAGCATCGCCGAGCCGCCGTAGCTGACCAGCGGCAGCGGCACGCCGACCACGGGCGCCAGGCCCATGACCATCGACATGTTGATCGCGAAGTAAAGGAAGAACGCCGCCGCGATGCCCAGCGTCAGCAGCGATCCGAACCGGTCGGTGTTCTGGATCGCCGAGATGATGCAGAACAGGATGATGAGCCCGTAAAGCGTCAGCAGCGACATCGCGCCGATGAAACCGAATTCCTCGGCCAGCGTGGTGAAGATGAAGTCGGTGTGTTTCTCGGGCAGGAAGTTCAGCCGCGACTGCGTGCCCTGCATGAAGCCGCGCCCCGTGAAGCCGCCCGATCCCAGCGCGATCTTCGACTGGGTGATGTGATAGCCCGCCCCCAGCGGGTCCTGGCTGGGGTCAAGGAAGGTGTCGATGCGCCGGTACTGGTAGTCCTGCAGAAGCTGCCACGGGGTGCCGCGCGACGAGAACACCGCCGAGACAAGGCCCACGCCCGCCGCGATCACGACGCCGAAGTACCACCAGCTGACACCGGCGCAGAACATCACGATCGCGCCCCCGACCAGCAGCAGGATCGCCGTCCCGAGATCGGGCTGGATCAGCGTCAGCGCCGTCGGAACGAGGATCACCAGCACCGGGATGAGCACCCAGAGCGGCCGAGAGACCTTCTTGACGTCGAGCCAGTCGTAATAGGCGGCCAGCACCATGACGAGCGTGATCTTGGTCAGCTCCGACGGTTGCAGCCGGATGAACCCAAGATCGATCCAGCGCTGCGCCCCCATGCCGATGATGCCGAAGAACTCGACGAAGATCAGCAGAAGGATCGACACGCCATAGGCCAGCGCCGCGACGTTGCGCCAGAACCAGATCGGGACCATCGCGACCGCGAACATCACGAAAAGGCCAAGCGCGAACCTCTCCATCTGCGGTTCCGCCCAACGGTCGAGCGTTCCGCCGGCGACCGAGTAGAGCATCAGGAACCCGACCGAGGACACCGCCACAAGAAGGATCACCAGCGCCCAGTTGAGGTGGAAGATCTTCCGCCACCCGGTCGGGATCGTCTTGACGTTATACTCGAGATAGCTCACGCGCGGCTCCTTTCGGGGCCGGGCTCCTGGCGGGGACGAATGGGCAGCGCTTCAAGATAGCTGCGCATGCGTTCCCGCTGATCCGCCGGGTAGGCCTCGATCGGGGGCAGGCCGCCGTAAAGCGCGAAAAGCAGGATGTCGCGGGCGATGGGCGCGGCCGCCGCCGACCCGCCGCCGCCGTGTTCGACCACCAGCGACACCGCATAGCGCGGCGCCTCGAAGGGGGCGTAGCAGACGAACAACGCATGGTCGCGCCGTTCCCAGGGCAGGTCGTCGTTGCTGACCACGCCGCGTGCGCGTTCGGCGGCGGTGATGTTGCGGACCTGGCTGGTGCCGGTCTTGCCCGCCATCTCCATTCCCGCCGCGACGATGCGCGACCGGGTCGCGGTGCCCCCCTGCGCGTTCGAGACGTTGAACATCGCGCGCTGCACAAGGGCAAGGTGGCTGTGGTTGGTCTCAAGCAGCGGCGCCTGGGCGACCGGCACCTCGACGCCGTTGATGGATTTCACGAGGCGCGGCTTCACGTCCCGCCCGCTGGCCAGTCGCGCGGTCATCACGGCAAGCTGCAAGGGCGAAGTCAGCACATAGCCCTGGCCGATCGAGGCGTTGAGCGAATCCCCCGGGCGCCAGGCTTCGCCGCGCACGTCGCGCTTCCACTGCGTCGAGGGGATCAGCCCCTCGGCGACGGCGGACATCGGCAGGTCGTGGCGTATCCCAAGGCCGAAGCGGCGCGCGACTTCGGCGATCTTGTCGATGCCGCAGCGGCGCGCGACCTCGTAGTAATAGACGTCGCAGGACTGCACGAGGCTCTTGTCCAGGTCGACCCGCCCATGTCCGCCGCGCCGCCAGCAGTGAAAGCGCCGCCCGCCCATGGTCATGTGCCCGGGGCAGAAGACGGTTTCGTTCGGGCTGATGACGCCGGCCTCAAGGCCTGCAAGCGCCGTCATCATCTTGAAGGTCGACCCGGGCGGATAGGTGCCCTGCACGGTCTTGTTGGCCAGCGGGCGATACTTGTCGTCCATCAGGGCGCGGTAGTCGGGGCCGGAGATGCCGCGCACGAACAGGTTGGGATCGAAGGCGGGGGCCGACCCGATGGCGACGATGTCGCCGTTCTGCGCATCCATCACCACCGCGGCGGCGCTTTCGCCATCCATCCGGGTCTGGACGAAGTTCTGAAGCGCGTGGTCAAGGGTCAGCTGCACATCGGCGCCCGGCACGCCTTCGTCGCGGCCAAGCTCGCGCATCACGCGTCCGGCGGCATTGACCTCGATCCGGCGGGTTCCCGCCTTTCCGCGCAGTTCCTCCTCAAGGCGTGTCTCGACGCCGACCTTGCCGATCTGGAACTTCGGGATCTGCAACAGCGGATCGGGGTCGGGGATGCGTTCGAGGTCGTAGTCGCTGACGGGTCCGACATAGCCCACCACATGGGCGAAATCGCCGCCCATTGGATAGTGGCGAGACAGGCCCACGTCGGGGGTGATCCCGGGCAGGGCGGGGGCGTTGACCGCGACCTTGGTGAAATCCTCCCAGCTCAGCTGGTCGGCCAGCGTCACGGGCACGAAGGGGCTGCGGCGCGACATCTCGCGCAGGTTGCGCTCGAGGTCGGTCTCGTCAAGATGGACCAGGCTGCGCAACCGCTCGATCACCGCGTCGACGTCACCGGCGTCTTCGCGCACGATGATGATGCGGTAGTTCTGCGCGTTGTCGGCGATCACCACGCCGTTGCGGTCGTAGATCACGCCGCGCGGCGGGGCGATCAGCCGCATGTTGATCCGGTTCTCTTCGGCGAGAAGGCGGAACTCGTCGGCTTCCTCGATCTGGAGCTGGCGCATCCTGACGCCCAGCATGCCCATGAAGGCCAGCATCGAGCCGCCAAGGAACAGCCCGCGCCGCGTGATGCGGCGGACGCTTTCCTCGGTATCCTTCGGCGACCGCCTCATTGCCTGTGCCCCAGCTGATCCACCTCGCCCGGCGCGGCCTTTCTCAGCCCCAGCGCCCGGGCGGTCAAGAGCACCACGGGCGGGTAGGCGGCAATCGTGATCGCCAGATGCAGCAGCGTCCGCCCCAGTCCCGGCTGATCGACGAAGAAGACGGCAAGCGCCACGGAATAGGCCAGCGTCATGGCGCCCAGCACACCCGCGACGATCGCCCATTCCAGAAGGAAGGGCAGGTCGCGCCAGCCCGGTTCGCGCGCGCGCAGGAACTCGGTCGCCAGAACCACGATTGCGGCCCAAAGGCCGGGTGGGCGCAGGAACAGGAAATCCGCCAGCAGGAAGACCGCCGCGATCAGTGTCACCGGCACATAGTCGGGCCGCCGCAGCACCCAGGCGACGACGATCAGTAGCAGAAGGTCCGGGGCCGGAAACCGCCCCGGGCCGGGATGAAGCGGGAGCAGACCGACAAGCATCACGACGGCCAGCAGCCCCAGAAGCAGCGCCCGATAGCCAAGCCGGCGCGATGTGACCGGATCAGCCATCGGTCGCCTCCTCGGCGGGGGCCTCGGCGGTCAGCGGTTCGGGCAGAAGCGGCCCGACAAGGCTGCCGGGGTCGTTCAGCCGTTCGACCGGGCGGCTGCGCAGCACACGCAGGAATTCAAGCCGCTCGTAATCTGCGGCCAGCCGCAGCCGCAGGCGGGTGTCGGTGCCGAGCACCGCCTGACCGACCAGAAGGCCGGCGGGAAAGACGCCCCCGTCCCCTGACGACACGACACGGTCGCCGGGGCGCACCTGCTCGGGGTTGTCGATGAATTCCAGAAGCGGTGCCACCGTCGTGTCGCCGGTCAGGATCGCCTTTTGCCCCGACGGCAGGATCGTCACCGGGATCCGGCTGCCCGGATCGGTCAGCAGAAGAACGCGCGAGGTCGTCTGCCCCACGCCCGAGATACGCCCGACGAGGCCCAGACCGTCGGTCGTGGCCCAGCCATCCTGGATGCCGTCGCGCGCGCCCACGTTCAACAGAACCGATTGACGGAAGGGCGAGCCCGAGTCGGCCAGAACCACGCCCGTGACGTAGGTCAGCGCCGGGTCGAGCCGCACGTTGTTGAGGTCGAGAAGCTTGGCGTTCTCCTGCTCGAGCTGCAGCGCCGCCTCGCGCCAGGCCTTCATCTGCTGAAGCTCGCGACGCAGTTCGCGGTTCTGCTCGGCCAGACGGGCGTAGGACTGGAAGCCCTCCACCAGACGCGCGGCCTTGGTCATGGGGATCAGCGCCCATTCGAAGGACGGAATGACCTGATCGACAAGGTTGGCGCGGAACCGTTCGGCCCGCGGACTGTCGATGCGCCAGAGAAGGAAGAGCAGGACAAGCACGGTCATCAGACCGGCGACCACCAACCGGCGAACCGGGCGGGTATAGGTCTCGCTCGTTCCTCGGTCTCTTGCCACGGGCGGCTCCTTGAGACTGCTCCTTCAACCGGGCCGGGGCGCCTTGTCGCCGCCGGGGCGTTCTGGTGGGGGACGTCGTCCCGGGGCCTGTCCCGGCTCAGCTGTCGTAGTCTATCACATGCCGAAGCTGTTTTTCATACTCCAGCGCCTTGCCGGTTCCCAGCGCCACGCAGTTCAGCGTCTCGTCGGCCACGGAAATCGCAAGCCCGGTCTGTTCGCGCAGCGCGAGGTCCAGATCGCCCAGAAGCGCGCCGCCTCCGGTCAGCATGACACCGCGGTCCACGATGTCGGCGGCAAGGTCGGGCGGCGTGGCCTCGAGCGCGGTCATCACCGCCTCGCAGATCTGTTGCACGGTCTCGCTCAGCGCCTCGGCGACCTGCGCCTGGTTGATCTCGGTTTCCTTCGGGACCCCGTTGAGAAGGTCGCGGCCCCGGATCTCCATCGACGCGCCGCGCCCGTCGTCGGGCATCCTCGCGGTGCCGATCGAGGTCTTGATGCGCTCGGCCGTCGACTCGCCGATCAGCAGGTTATGCTGGCGCCGCAGATAGCTGATGATCGCCTCGTCCATCCGGTCGCCGCCGACGCGGACCGAGCGGGCATAGACGATGTCGCCAAGGCTCAGGACCGCCACCTCGGTGGTGCCGCCGCCGATGTCGACGACCATGTTGCCGGTCGGGTCGGTGATCGGCATCCCCGCGCCGATCGCCGCGGCGATCGGTTCGGCGATCAGGCCCGCGCGCCGCGCGCCGGCCGACAGCACCGACTGGCGGATCGCGCGCTTCTCGACCGGGGTCGCGCCATGCGGAACGCAGACGATGATCTTCGGCTTCGAAAAGGTCGTGCGGCGGTGCACCTTGCGGATGAAGTGCTTGATCATCTCTTCGGCGACGTCGAAATCGGCGATCACGCCTTCGCGCATCGGCCGGATCGCCTCGATCGAGCCGGGCGTGCGGCCCAGCATCAGCTTGGCGTCCTCGCCCACGGCCAGAACCTGCTTCTTGCCGTCCTTGACGTGATAGGCCACGACCGAGGGCTCGTTCAGCACGATCCCCTTGCCCCGGACATAGACGAGCGTGTTCGCCGTGCCGAGGTCGATCGCCATGTCCGATGAGAACAAACCGCCGAATACCATGTTCGTCTGCCTTTGTGTCCTGCCTACGCGGCTCCGAGTCTTGTCGCGCTGCGGGCCACGCACGCTTATAGGACTCGATTTGCGGCCATAAAAGGGCACATGTGGACAATCTTGACGCAGGTGGCCCTTTGTTGCCGGAAGCTGCCGCAAGGTGAGCGTCCGGCCAAGGTCGGTTTCAGGCGGCGATCAGGCCGCCTGACGTTCGCGCGTACGGTTCCGGGGGCGCCGCTTGCGTGAAGGTTTCGCGGCTTTGGCGGGGTTGCCGCCCGGTCCGCGCCGCGGTCCCTTGTCCATGCGATCGGAGGCCCCGGCGCGCTCGGGCGCCCAGCTTGTCCCGGCAAGCACGGGGATCGGGCGGCCCATCGTTTTCTCGATCGCGCGCAGTTCGGACATTTCCGCGGGCGCGCAGAACGTCACCGCCGAGCCGTCGCGGCCCGCCCGCGCGGTGCGGCCGATGCGGTGGACATAGTTCTCGGGCACGTTCGGCAGATCGAAGTTGTAGACATGCCGCACATCGGGAATGTCCAGCCCGCGCGCCGCCACGTCGGTGGCGACCAGCACGCGCAATTCGCCCGCCTTGAAGGCGGCAAGCGCACGGTCGCGCTGGCCCTGGCTCTTGTTGCCGTGGATCGAGCCGACGGCGAAGCCCGCGCGATCCAGGGTCTTCATCAGCTTCTCGGCGCCGTGCTTGGTCCGCGCGAAGACCAGCGCCAACTCGTTGCGGTGGGCGTCGAGCTTCTCGATCAGCAGTTCGGCCTTGGCCGACTGCTCGACGAAGATCAGGCCCTGACGCACCTTGTCGGCCGGCTTGCCCGGCGGTGCCGCCTCGACCCGGATCGGGTCCGTCAGGTAGTTCGCGGCCAGTTCGGCCATGAGCTTCGGCATGGTGGCCGAAAAGAGCATCGTCTGACGGTCCTTCGGCAGAAGCGGCGCGATGCGGCGAAGGGCGTGGATGAAGCCCATGTCCAGCATCTGGTCGGCCTCGTCGAGAACGAGAAACCGCGTCTGGTCAAGCCGGACGGCCTTTTGTTCCAGCAGGTCGATCAGGCGGCCGGGCGTGGCCACCAGGAGGTCGGTGCCGCGGTGCAGCCGGTTGATCTGCGGGTTGATCGAGGCGCCGCCCACGACGATGTTGACCTTGAGGTGCGTGCCCTGGGTATAGGCGCGCAGGTTCTCGGCGATCTGGTTGGCAAGTTCCCGCGTCGGCGCCAGGATCAGGCCGTTCACGGACTTGGGCGCGGGTGCGACGCCCAGGCTCATCAGCGCGTGGATCATGGGCAGCCCGAAGGCCGCGGTCTTGCCGGTGCCGGTCTGGGCAAGCCCCATGACGTCACGTCCGTTCATGGCGTGCGGGATGGCCTTCTTCTGGATCGGCGTCGGTTCGGTGATGCCCTGCTCGGCGAGTTTCGCCACAAGGCGGGGCTGAAGCCCCAGCATGTCGAAATCCATATCGGATACGTCCTTTGTGCAGCGGCCGCCATCGGGCGCCGCCGGAAGTCGTCGCCGCGCTGCCCCGAATGGGCAGGCGGTCGCAATCGGGTTCACGCGCCGCTCTGAACCGAAGGCCGGATTGCCCATTGGCCGTCAGCGCGCCGGACCCCTGCGTGATGTGGGAACCTGAGAAAATGTCGTGACGTTCCGCGTCGCCCGGTGTGCCCGGATCTTCGCCGTCTGCTCACGCGGCAGAAAACGTCTGTGCCCCGCAGATGGGGCCTCGGCGCCGCATTGTCAAACGAAATCGGCTGCCCTCCAGCGAGGCGGGGCTTCTTCTGGCGGCAAATACCTCGGGGGCGGCCCCGCGGACGCGGGGCCGGGGGCAGAGCCCCCGACCCGACCCGTCTCGGGTGTCAGCGCACCCTCAGCCCGCGTCGCGGTAGCTCACCTGTTTCACGTCGGCGTCCGGATCGGCCTTCGTGCGGCGCACCAGAAGATTGTTCAGCGCGTTCACATAGGCCTTGGCCGAGGCCACCACGGTATCGGTGTCGGCCGATTGCCCGGTGACGATGCGGCCGTCCTCTTCCAGCCGCACGCTGACCGTGGCCTGCGCGTCGGTGCCTTCGGTCACGGCGTGCACCTGATAAAGCTGCAGCCTCGCGTGATGCGGGAAAAGCGCGTTGATCGCCCGGAAGGTCGCGTCCACCGGTCCATCGCCCTGGGCGGTCATCTGATGGTCCTTGCCGTCGATCGTCAGCGTGATGTCGGCCGATTGCGGCGCTTCGGTGCCGCAGATCACGCGCAAGAACTTCACCTGGAGGCGCTCGTCGGCGTCCTCCTGGCTGCGCATCAGCGCGATCAGGTCCTCGTCGAAGACCTCCTTCTTGCGGTCGGCCAGGGCCTTGAAGCGCACGAAGACGTCGTTGAGCTGGTTGTCGGCCAGGTCGTAGCCCAGGTCCTTGAGCTTCGCCCGCAGTGCCGCCCGCCCCGAATGCTTGCCCATGACAAGCGAGGTTTCCTTCAGCCCGACATCCTCGGGGCGCATGATCTCGAAGGTCTGGGCGTTCTTCAGCATCCCGTCCTGGTGGATGCCCGACTCGTGGGCGAAGGCGTTCTTGCCGACGATCGCCTTGTTGAACTGCACCGGGAAGCCCGACACGGTCGAGACCCGGCGCGAGATCGCCATGATCTTGGTCGTGTCGATGTTCGTGTGCCAGGGCATGATGTCGTGGCGCACCTTCAGCGCCATGACCACTTCCTCCAGCGCGGTGTTGCCGGCGCGCTCGCCAAGGCCGTTGATCGTGCATTCGATCTGCCGCGCGCCCCCCGCCACGGCCGCCAGCGCGTTGGCGGTGGCCATGCCAAGATCGTTGTGGCAATGCGTGGCAAAGACCACCTCGTCGGCGCCCGGCACGGTCTCGATCAGGCGGCGGATCAGGTCTGCGGACTCGACGGGTGCGGTATAGCCCACGGTGTCGGGGATGTTGATCGTGGTGGCGCCCGCCCTGATCGCGATCTCGACCACGCGGCACAGGTAATCCCACTCGGTCCGCGTCGCGTCCATCGGCGACCATTGCACGTTGTCGCACAGGTTGCGGGCGTGCGTCACGGTGTCGTGGATGCGTTCGGCCATCTCGTCCTTGGTCAGCTTCGGGATGTCCCGATGCAGCGGCGAGGTGCCGATGAAGGTGTGGATGCGCGGGCGCCTGGCGTGCCGCACCGCCTCCCAGCAGCGGTCGATGTCCTTGTAGTTGGCGCGCGCCAGCCCGCAGATCACCGCGGTCTTGGCCTGCTTGGCGATGTCGCTCACCGCCTCGAAATCGCCGTCCGAGGCGATCGGGAAGCCCGCCTCGATGATGTCGACGCCCATGTCGTCAAGCATCTCGGCGATCTCGAGCTTTTCGTCATGCGTCATGGTGGCGCCGGGCGATTGTTCGCCGTCGCGCAGCGTGGTGTCGAAGATCAGCACGCGGTTCTTGTCGATCTGGGTCATGTCGTCGGTCCTTGGTCCCTAGCTTTTGCGATCCGGCGCTGGTTCACCCCTGAGCGGTCGCGCCGAATGGCACGCTCAGAGGCGGCTAAGGAGAAGCAGGGCGAGCAGGGGGGTCCCGCATTCAGCGGGGCCGGTCACGCGATCGATCGCGATATGGTCCTGTCTCGTCATGGCGCCGGTTATACGGCTTTGACGCGGCGGCGCAAACCGGAAAATCAGCCCAGCAGCCCCAGCTCGGCGTCCGAGGCGATGCGGTCGTACTTGTCGCGGGGGGGCATCGGCCGGCCGCGCCAGTCGGGCTCGAAGACGAAGGACGATGCGGCGCGCCCCTGGGGAAGTGCGCCGTTCCCGGAGCCCACCGCATAGTCGTAGTAAAGCTTCACGATCTCCTCGCGGCTCACCTGCTGGGCCGCGGGATGGGCGAGGCAGGCCTTGCGCCAGCGGGCGACGCGGGCGAAATCCGGCCCCTCGGGCAGGACGAAGCCCTCGTAATAGTCAAGAAACCAGAACCGCATCATCAGGGGCGTGAACACGGCCTCGGCCAGGCCGAAACGATCGAAAAGCCAGGTGCCGTCCGGGTTGTGGCGCAGAAGGAAGTCGTTCAGCCACCGGTAGTGGTCCAGCAGCGCCTCGCGCAGCGCTTCGATCTTCGCCCGGTCGCGGTTCATCACCATGGTGTAGCCCGCCATGGCGAACGGCCCCTCGCGCGTGATCATCATGCCTTCGACCGCCCGTTCGTAGGGATCGGGCCGGGCGATCTGCGGGCTGGCGAAGCGCTCGTCGATGTAGCGCAGGATGACAAGGCTTTCCTTCAGCACCCGCTCGTGCTCGTCCACAAGGATCGGCAGTGCCGTCGTGCCCCCGGTATAGTCCAGAAGCCACGGCGGCCTGGGCCGCGTGATGTCGATCACGCCGAAGTCGACGGCGCCTTCAAGCCCTTTCAGCGTCAGCAGGATCTCGATCCGCTGGCAGAAGGGACAGACGGGGATGTGATAGATGACGGGACGGTCCTTCATGCCCCCTGACTAGCAGGGGGATCGCGCCACTGTCACGCGGGCTTCTGCGCCACGAGGAACAGCGCGGCCCTGGGCTTTGGCCGCCAGTCCTCGACGATCTCGAGGCCGGCGGCGCGCATCCCGGCGCGCAGGTCGTCGCCCCCGAGGAACCGCACCCGGGGGGCCAGGCCCACAAGCCGCAGGGGCGGCACGATCGCGGCCACCCACCGCAGCCCGTCGTTCAGACAGGCGGTGCTGGATACAAGGACCCCGCCGGGTTTCAACGCGCCTGCCAGCCGCGTGATCGCCCCCGCGGGGTCGTCGAGCAGGTGCAGCAGGTTCAGCGCGAGGATCGCGTCGAATCGCGCCTCTCCCAGGTCCAGCGTCTCCAGCGCCGATTGCCGGAAGGTCACGTTCGTCACGCCGGCCTCTGTGGCGCGTTCGCGTGCGATGGCGATCATCTCGGACGAGATGTCGGTGCCAAGGACATGCCCCGCGTGGGGCGCGTGGCGCAAGGCAGTTGTGCCCGTCCCGCACCCGACCTCGAGCACCTCGGCCCCCGGCGTCAGATACCGCTGCGTGATCTCGAGCTTGCGCGCATAGGCGCCCTCGTCGCGGATGTTCGCCCGGGCATAGCGGCGGGCGACCCGGTTCCAGAAGCGGCTGTCGTCCCACATCGCGGCGTTCCTCCTGTCCAGGGTTCTAGCGCGATTGACCGCCAAGGTCATCGGTTTAGCTTGCGCGTCATGACGGAACGCGCGCTTGTCATCGGCGCCTCGGGCGGGATCGGGGCGGCCATCGTCGACGCCCTGTCGCGGCAGGGCACACAGGTCACGGGGCTTTCGCGCCGGGACGACGGCCTTGACGTGACCGATCCGGCATCGGTCGACCGGGTGCTTGGGGCGCAGGGCGGACCTTTCGAGCTGATCTTCGTTGCCTCGGGCATCCTCGCGGCCGAAGATCGCGCCCCCGAAAAGACGCTCGACGCCATCGACGCCGACGCCATGGCGCGGACCTTCGCCGTGAACGCCATCGGCCCCGCGCTGATCCTGCGCCACGCACCCCGCCTTCTGCCGCGCGAGGGACGCTCGGTCGTGGCGGTGCTGACCGCGCGCGTGGGTTCGATCGGCGACAACCGCATGGGCGGCTGGTATTCCTACCGCGCCTCCAAGGCGGCGGCGAACCAGATCGTCCATGGCGCGGCCATCGAGATCGGCCGCAGGCGGAAGGAATCCATCGTCGTGGCCCTTCACCCCGGCACCGTCGCCACGCCCTTCACCTCCGATTACTCCGGCCATGCCAAGGTCACGCCCGAAGCGGCGGCGGACAACCTTCTGCGGGTGATCGACGGCCTGACGCCGGCGCAGTCGGGCGGCTTCTTCGACTACGCCGGCCAGGAGGTGCCGTGGTGAGGCTTGTCCTCGTCCTTGGCGACCAGCTCACCCCCGCCGTTGCCGCGCTGAAGGCCGCGGACCGAGCGCGCGACCTCGTGGTCATGGCCGAGGTCGCGGACGAAGCCTCGTATGTACCGCATCATCCCAAGAAGATCGCGCTGTTCTTCGCCGCCATGCGCAAGTTCGCCGGGCGTCTGCGGGACGACGGCTGGCAGGTCGCCTATACCCGCCTCGACGATCCCGACACCGCGGGCTCGATCCCGGGCGAACTGCTGCGCCATGCCGCGCGAACCGGCGCGACCGAGGTGATCGCGACCGAACCCGGGGAATGGCGTCTGATCCGGCGTCTGTCCGATCTGCCGCTCGACGTCACACTCCTGGAAGACGACCGCTTCGTCGCCTCGCACGCCGAATTCCGGAACTGGGCCTCGGGCCGCAAGCAGTTGCGGATGGAGTGGTTTTACCGTGAGATGCGCCGCAAGACCGGCCTTCTGATGCAGGGCGACAAGCCGGTGGGCGGCCAGTGGAACTTCGACCACGACAACCGCAAGCCGGCCCCGGGCGACCTCTTCCGTGGCGCGCCGCTCTGGACCCCGCCGGACGACGCGGTGTCCGAGGTCCTCGATCTTGTCGAGGCCCGGTTCCCCGCCAATTTCGGCGCGCTTCGCCCCTTCGGCTTCGCCACCGACGCGGCCGGCGCAGAACGGGTGTTCGCGCATTTCCTGACCACCGCGCTGCCCTTCTTCGGTGACTATCAGGACGCGATGCTGGCGGACGACCCGTTTCTCTATCACGCGCTGATCTCGGGCTACCTGAACCTCGGGTTGCTCGACCCGCTCGACGTCTGCCGCCGGGCCGAGGCCGAATGGGCCGCGGGCCGCGCGCCGCTGAACGCCGTCGAAGGCTTCATCCGTCAGATCATTGGCTGGCGGGAATTCGTGCGCGGCGTCTATTTCCTCGAAGGACCCGACTACACGGCACGCAATGCGCTGGGCCACGACCGCGACTTGCCGCCGCTCTACTGGGGGGCGCCGACCCGGATGGCCTGTCTTTCGCATGCCGTCGCGCAGACCCGGGACACGGCCTATGCCCACCACATCCAGCGCCTGATGGTGACGGGGAACTTCGCGCTTCTGGCCGGGATCGACCCGCGCGCGGTGCATGAATGGTATCTCTCGGTCTACTGGGACGCCGTCGAATGGGTCGAGGCGCCGAACACCCTGGGGATGAGCCAGTTCGCCGACGGCGGCGTCGTGGGCTCCAAACCCTATGTCTCGTCGGGCGCCTACATCGACCGGATGTCGGACTACTGCCGGGGCTGCGCCTACGACGTGAAGGCCAAGACGGGTCCGGGGGCGTGTCCCTTCAACCTTCTCTACTGGCACTTCCTCGACCGCCACCGCACACGCTTCGAGGGCAACCCGCGCATGGCGCAGATGTACCGCACCTGGGACAGGATGGACCCCGCCCGCCAGGCCGCCGTTCTGGCCGGCGCGACCGCCTTTCTCGACCGCCTCGACGCGGGCGAAGCCGTCTGACCGGCCCGCCACGCCGGCGATCGCCCCCGGGCTTCTTCTCTTGTCAAATACTCACGGCCGGACGCCGGCCAGGGGCGCTCAGTTCTGGTCTGCGGCGCCTTCGCCGGTCAGGGCGCCGTTCTCCCAGGTGCCGGCCGCTTCCTCGCCGCTGGCATAGCGGATGGTGCCCTCGCCCTGCCGCTGGCCGTTGACGAATTCACCCTCGTAGACGTCGCCGTTGGCGTAAGACGCCACGCCCCGCCCGTTGATCTCGCCGCCTCTCCACTCGCCGGCGTAGGAAAACCCGTCGGGCATGGTGATCGTGCCCTGACCCTCGCGCTGTCCGTTCACGAACTGGCCGTCATAGACGGTGCCGTCGGCGAAGGTGGCCACGCCCTGGCCATGCCGCTGGCCGGCCAACCACTCGCCGGCGTAGGTATAGCCATCGGCGAAGGTCATGGTGCCGAAGCCCTCCATCTGCGCGTCCTTGAAGCCGCCCTCGTAGGTCACGCCGTTGGCATAGGTCGCCTTGCCCTGGCCGTCGATCACGCCGGCCTTCCAGTCGCCTTCATAGGTATTGCCGTCGGGATAGGTGATCCTGCCGGTGCCATCGGCCAGATCGTTGCGGAACTGCCCGACATAGACCGACCCGTCGGGATAGGTCACGGTGCCCTCGCCTTCGATCCGGCCCTCGACCCAGGCGCCCTCGTAGCGGTAGCCGTCGGTGCCGGTGAAGACGCCTTGTCCCTGCCGGCGGTCGTTCACGAAGCTGCCGACATAGACATCGCCGTTGGCGTAGGTGACGCGGCCGTCGCCCTGGCGCTGGCCATTGACCAGTGTGCCCTCGTAGACGTCGCCGTTGGGCTGGGTCAGCTTGCCCTGTCCGTTGATCTGCCCGTCGGCCCACTCGCCGACGTAGGTCAGCCCGTCCGGCATGGTCAGCGTGCCGAGGCCCGCGCGCACGCCGCGCACCAGATCGCCTTCGTAGACCGCCCCGTCGGGATAGGTGATGCGGCCCTTGCCTTCCTTGATGCCGTTCGTCCAGGCGCCCTCGTAGACATAGCCGCCGGGGCTTTCCATGCGCCCGAGCCCATCGTGCAGTGCGTTGAGGAACCCGCCTTCGTAGCGCACGCCGTTGGCATAGACCGCGACGCCCGTTCCGGTGATCTCGCCCTCGACCCAGTCGCCCTCGTAGGTGCCGCCGTCGGCGAAGGTGATCTTGCCCTTGCCGTGCGGCTTGCCGTCCTCGAAGGCGCCTTCGTAGATCGAACCGTTGGGGAAGCGCGCCACACCCTGGCCGCGAATCTCGCCGTCGATCCATTCGCCCGAGTATTCGTATCCGTTGGGCAGCCTGTAGGTGCCGGTTCCGTGCTGCTTGCCGTCCCGGAACGTGCCCTGGTAGACGCCGCCGTCGTCATACTGCTTGGTGATGACGGTGCCGCCCTCCTGGGCAAGGCCCGCGCCCGCCAATCCCAGCGCCGCCGCCAGCGCGACGGCCGCAATTCCGCGCCTTTTCGCCTGCACTCTCATCTCGCTTGTCCGCCTCGCCTGTCGGAAGGTCTTTTCGGTCTGCCCCGAACCCTAAGGGACGCCTTGGGACCCCGCAACGGTTTTCCCCCCGAGTGCCCGCGTCCCGGCGCCGCCACGCTGCCTGTCGCCCTGCGCCGCACCCGCATGGACTTTCGTTCGGGCGGAACTCTGTTAAGAGGGCGCGGAATGGAGAGTTTCGGAATGTCCGACCGTTTCCGGCTGACGCTGGCGCAACTGAACCCGACCGTGGGCGACATCGACGGCAACGCCGCGATGGCGCGCGCGGCCTGGACCATTGCCCGCGACGCCGGCGCCGATTTCCTGGCCCTGACCGAGATGTTCGTCACCGGCTACCAGGTGCAGGACCTCGTGATGAAGCCGGCCTTCACGCTCGATGCCATGGCGGCGATCGCCGATCTCGCGCGCGACTGCGCCGACGGTCCCGCCATCGGGATCGGCGGCCCCTACGCCGAGGACGACAGGCTTTACAACGCCTACTGGATCCTCAAGGGCGGCCGGATCACCGCGCGTATCCTCAAGCACCACCTGCCGAACGAAACCGTCTTCGACGAGGTGCGCCTTTACGACGTCGGCCCGGTGTCGGGCCCCTACCGCATCGGTCCGGTCCGGATCGGCACGCCGATCTGCGAGGACGCCTGGCACACCGACGTGTGCGAGACGCTGGCCGAAAGCGGCGCCGAGATCCTGCTTGTCCCGAACGGCTCGCCCTACTACCGGCACAAGTACGACCGGCGGCTTGCGCACATGGTCGCCCGCACGGTCGAGACGGGGCTGCCGCTGGTCTATCTCAACATGGTGGGCGCGCAGGACGACCAGGTCTTCGACGGGGCGTCCTTCGTGCTCAATCCGCATGGCCAGCTCGCCGCCCTTCTGCCCGCCTTCGACGAGGCCGTGGTGCACATCGACTTCGAGCACGGGGACGAGGGTTGGCGCGCGCTGCCGGGCGATCGCACGCCGCAGCCCGACGACTGGGAACAGGACTATCGCGCCATGGTCCAGTCGGTGCGTGACTACTGGCGCAAGACGGGCTTCCGGACCGCGCTTCTGGGCCTGTCCGGCGGGGTCGACAGCGCGCTTGTCGCCGCGATCGCCGCCGATGCGCTGGGTCCGACGAACGTCCGCTGCGTGATGCTGCCGTCCGACTATACCTCGACCCACTCGCTCGAGGATGCCGCGGCCGTGGCGACCGCGCTGGGCTGCCGGCTGGACACGATCCCGATCTCGGGACCTCAGGCGGCGGTGTCGCAGGCCCTGGCCCCCGTCTTCGCGGGCACCTCGCCCGACATCACCGAAGAGAACATCCAGTCCCGGCTGCGCGGCCTTCTTCTGATGGCGCTGTCGAACAAGTTCGGCGAGATGCTTCTGACCACCGGCAACAAGTCCGAGGTCGCGGTGGGCTATGCCACGATCTATGGCGACATGGCGGGGGGCTACAATCCGCTGAAGGACCTCTACAAGACACGGGTCTTCGAGACCTGCCGCTGGCGCAACGCGAACCACCGCGACTGGATGATGGGGCCGGCGGGCCAGGTCATCCCGCCGCGCGTCATCGACAAGCCGCCCTCGGCCGAGCTGCGCCCCGACCAGAAGGACGAAGACAGCCTGCCGCCCTACCATGACCTCGACATCATCCTCGAACAGCTCGTCGACCGCGAGGCGAGCGTTGCCGAAGTCGTGGCGATGGGTTTCGACCGCGAGGTGGTGAAGAAGGTCGAGCGCCTGATCTATCTGAGCGAATACAAGCGCTTCCAGTCCGCGCCCGGCACCCGGCTTACGCCGCGCAGCTTCTGGCTGGACCGCCGCTATCCGGTCGTCAACCGCTGGCGCGACGACAGCTAGGGCGGGGCCGGGCGCTCGGCGGTCAGAGCGTGGTCAGAACGCAGCGCTGGTACATCGCCTCGACGTCCTTGCGGGTGAAAAGCCGCGTGGCCTCGGTCGTGACCGCGGCGGCGGCCGCCGCGACGCCCCAGCGCAGGCAGTCTCCGGGGGCCTGGCCGCGCGACAGGGCCAGCGTGAAGGCCCCCACGAAGCTGTCGCCCGCACCCACGGCGCTGACGACCTTCACCGGCGGGCTGACCGTGTGCCAGCTGCCGTCCGCGGTCGACAGGACCGAACCGTCGGCCCCGCGCGCGACAATCACGATCTCGGCCACGCGCTTTTTCACCAGGGTCTCGGCAAAATCCGCCGTGTCCCGGCGCGAGGGCAGGGCGCGGCCGGCCAGTTCCTCGGCCTCCTCGCCGTCCATGCGCAGGACGAACAGTGCCTGGTGCGGCTTTTCCACCAGGTGGAACAGCGCCGGTCCCGAGGTATCGACGATCAGCCGTGCGTGCTTGCCGGCCACATGGTTCGACAGGATCGCCGGAAAGTCCTTCGCCACCCCCGGCGGCTGGCTGCCCGACAGCACCACGTAGGCCCCGTCGCCGGCCGCCCGGTCGATCGCCGCCAGCGCGCGCGCCACGTCCTTCTTCTTCCACTGCGGCCCCGGCATGACGAAGCGGTACTGCGCCCCGGTGCTTTCGTCTGTGACCGACACCGACTGCCGCGTCTCGCCCGGGCCCTGGATCGCCACCGTGGCCACGCCTTCGACCGCAAGCAGTTCCAGAAGCTGCGCGCCGGTGGTGCCGCCGATCGCCACCATCGCCGTCGACTGCCCGCCCAGAAGCTGGATCGCGCGGCTCACGTTGATGCCGCCGCCGCCGGGATCGATCTCGGGCTCGGTGCAGCGCAGCTTCGGCCCCGGCTCGACCTGTGGCGCGGAGGTGGCGAAATCCACCGTCGGGTTCAGCGTGACAGTCAGGATGGCGGGCATGGGCAGGTGTCCTTGCGGTCGTCGTCGGGCGACTCGCCTGTTAGCGGTCACAGGACGCTACAACAAGGCAAAACGGGGCGCAAAGCCGTTGCCTTGCGCCCCGCCGCCGTCACCGTGAGTGGTGTGTCGGTCCCTCGACGTGTTCGCCGCCTTACAACATGAACTGGTAGGTCCCGGGCACGTAGCGGAACCCGTCGTCGCGGGTTTCGACGAAGCCGAAGGCCGGGAAGGGCATGTGATAGCCGATGAACGGAAGGCGGTCGGCCGCCAGCATTCCCAGCACCTGCCGGCGCGACGCCGCCGCGGCCGCCTTGTCGGCGTCGAAGCGCACTTCCCAGTCGGGATGGGCCAGCGACCAGACATAGTGGTTGGCAAGATCGCCCGCGATCAGAAGCTGCTGGCCGCCCGAGTCGAGCATGTAGGTCATGTGGCCGGGCGTATGTCCCGCGGCCAGCATCCCGGTGATGCCCGAAGCGACGGCTCCGCCGTCGGCGATGAAGGTCATCTTCTCGGCGAAGGGGCGCACCTTGGCGTCGAAGCCCTCGTTGCCCGCGCCCGCCCAGTGGTCGAATTCGACCTGGCCGGCGACGTAGCGCGCGTTGGGGAAGGTCGGGCTGCCATCGTCGCCGGTCAGACCGCCGATGTGATCGCCATGCATGTGGGTCAGGACAACGACATCGACATCGCCCGGCCCGTAGCCCGCGGCCTCGAGCGCGGCCAGCGTCGGGCCGGCCGCAAGTCCGGCATCAAACAGCACGACTTCGGCTCCGGTGTTGACCACGGTGGGCGTGAAGAAGAATTGCGTCCGGTCGGCGGGAATGAAGTTGGCGGCGCTGACGGCGGCGAATTCCTCGGCCGAGACGTTCATGCCGAAGGTCTCTTGCGGGGCCTCGACGGTGCGCGTGCCGGCAAGAAGTGCCGCCACTTCGAAGTCGCCCAGCATGAAGGAATGCTTGTTGGCGTTCGGCGCCATCATCGGGTTGTCCTGGGCCAACGCCCCGCGCGAGACGGCAAGCGTCGAGGTCGCGAAGGGCAGGGCGGCGCTGGCGGCAAGGGCGGCGCGGCGTGTGAACCGGGGTGGCGTCGTCATCGGGAATCCTCCGTGTGGCGGTTGGCGTGCGTCGATGGGGGCGAGATAGCGGCCCCCTGGCCGTCGTCCATGTCCTGCGCAGGTCCTGTGCGGAAATCCGCAGGTCGCTGTGCGCCCGGCCGCCTCGTCGGCCGCGTCACTCCCACCAGCGGTCGATGGCGGCGATGTCGTCGTCGGACCAGCCGAAATGATGGGCAAGTTCATGGACATAGACATGCGCCACCAGGTCGGCCAGCGCGATGTCGCCGCGCTGGCACCATTCGTCGAGGATCGCGCGGCGGAACAGCCAGATCGTGTCGGGCCCCATCGGCTGGTCCATCACCGACTTCTCGGTCAGCGGGATGCCGTCGTAAAGCCCGGTCAGTTCGAACGGATCCTCGATCCCGAGGTCGTCGAGCATGTCGTCCAAGGCGAAATCCTCGACCCGCAGCGCCAGGGCGGCGGCATGGGCGCGGAATGGCTCGGGCAGGGCGGCCTCGGCCGCGCGCGCGATGGCTTCGATATCCGCTGCGTCGGGCGGTGTCGCCCGGGTCCAGTCGATGGGCAGGTCCATGGCGCAGATATGGACAAAATCCGCGCCCTGTGAAAGAGACCCGTGGCCCCCGGGGGTCTCTTCCGGGGTCTCGCGTCCGGCCGGGCCACAGGAGAGCGCCATGACCACCACCCGTTTCGCCCCGTCGCCGACCGGATACATCCACATCGGCAACCTGCGCGCCGCGCTTTTCAACTGGCTGATCGCGCGCAAGGCAGGCGGCACCTTCATCCTGCGCTTCGATGACACCGATCCCGAACGGTCGAAGGAGATCTATGTCGACGCGATCCGCGAGGACCTCGAATGGCTGGGCCTGACCTGGGACCGCGAGGAACGCCAGTCCCTGCGGCTTGACCGCTATGCCGAAGAGGCGAAGCGCCTGCGGGACGCGGGCCGCCTTTACGAGGCCTTCGAGACCCCGACCGAGCTTGACCTCAAGCGCAAGAAGCAGCTCAACATGGGCAAGCCGCCGGTCTATGACCGCGCGGCGTTGGCGCTGAGCGACGATCAGCGCGCCAAGCTTCGCGCCGAGCGCGAGCCGCACTGGCGCTTCCTGCTGGATCAGACGCGGATCGAGTGGACCGACGGCATCCTTGGCCCGGTCTCGATCGACGCGGCCTCGGTCTCGGACCCGGTGCTGATCCGCGGCGACGGGCAGGTGCTCTACACCTTCGCCTCGGTGGTCGACGACGTCGACATGGGCGTCACCGACATCGTGCGCGGCGCCGATCACGTCACCAACACCGCCACCCAAATCCAGATCATCGGGGCGCTGGGCGGCACGCCGCCGCGCTTTGCCCACCATTCCCTTCTGACCGGCCCGCAAGGCGAGGCGCTGTCGAAGCGACTGGGCACGCTCAGCCTGCGCGACCTGCGCGCCGCAGGCATCGAGCCGATGGCGATCATCAGCCTGATGGCGCGGCTCGGATCGTCGGACCCGGTGGAACTGCGCACCTCGCTTGACGAGGTGATCGACGGGTTCGACCTGTCGCATTTCGGCGCCGCGCCCACGAAGTTCGACGCCGAGGACCTTCGGCCCCTGACCGCGCGCATCCTGTCCGAGACCCCGCACGCGGCCGTGGCCGACCACCTGCGCGCCGCCGGCGTGCCCGCGCACCTGAGCGAGGCCTTCTGGCACGCGGTCCGGGCCAACATCGGCCGCCTGTCGGAAGTGGCCGACTGGTGGGCGGTCTTCGCCGAGGGCGCAGCAGGCACCGTCGACCCCGAGGATGGCGACTTCGTCGCGTCCGCGCTCGCGCTTCTGCCCGAACCGCCCTATGACGCGACCACCTGGTCGGCCTGGACCGACGCGGTCAAGGCGGCTTCGGGGCGCAAGGGGCGCGCGCTTTTCGCGCCGCTGCGCCGGGCGGTGACGGGGCGCACCTCGGGCCCCGAGATGGCGGATGTGATGCCGCTTTTGCAGAAGAAGCCGAGGGTCAATCAAACGCTTGGCTGATGGCCCGGCTTCGCGCTAAAGCTTTCCGCAAGGGAAGTTTTCAGACGGGGAGACTGTGACAATGTCTGGCAAATTCGAACTTTACGCCGACAAGGGCGGCGAAATCCGCTTTCGGCTCAAGGCCTCGAACGGGCAGGTGATCCTGGCCAGCGAGGGCTACAAGTCGAAGGCGAGCGCGAAGAAGGGCATCGCGTCGGTCCAGAAGAACTGCGCCGACGACACCCGGTTCGAGCGCAAGGAAACGAAGTCGGGCAAGCCCATGTTCAACCTGCGCGCCACCAACGGCCAGGTCATCGGCACGAGCGAGACCTACGAATCCGCCTCGGCCTGCGAGAACGGCATCGCCTCGGTCAAGAAGAACGCCCCCGAGGCGCAGATCGTGGACCTGACGAAAGAGGCCTGATCCCGGGACGATCCGGTCGATGCGCCCGGCCCCCGCGCCGGGCGTTTCCGTTTCAAGGCGGGCGGTGGAAGGGCCGATGGACACCCAGGCGAAGTTCCTGACCGGCAACCTCTTCCGGCACATCTCGGTGATGTCGCTGACGGCCTCGGTCGGGCTGATGGCGGTGTTTCTCGTCGATTTCGTCGACATGATCTTCATCTCGATGCTGGGCAAGGCCGAGCTTGCGGCGGCGGTCGGCTATGCCGGCGCGATCCTGTTCTTCACCACCTCCTTCGGCATCGGCATGGCAATCTCCGCGGGCGCGCTGGTGTCCCGCGCGCTGGGCGCGGGCGAGACCGACCTCGCCCGGCAGAGGGCGACGAACGCGCTGATCCTCGGGGTCATCTTCGGTGCGGCCTTCGCGGCGCTGGTCTGGGTCAACCTGCCGGTGCTGGTGGCCCTTCTGGGCGCCACGGGCGAGACCGCAACGCTGGCCGTGCACTATCTGCGGATCATCGTGCCCTCGCTTCCGCTCTTGCTGATCGGCATGGTCGGCGGCGCGATCCTGCGGGCGCATGGCGACGCGCGCCGCGCGATGATGGCGACGATCTGGGGCGGGGTGGTCAACGCGGTTCTCGACCCGATCCTGATCTTCGGTCTCGACCTCGACCTGACCGGCGCGGCGCTGGCGAGCGTGGCCGCGCGCGTCACCATCGCGGTGACGGCGCTTCTGCCGATCCTGCGCCACTACGGGGGCTTCATCCGGCCCAGCCTGCCGGGGCTTTCGGCCGACCTTGGCCCGGTGCTGGCCATCGCGGGGCCCGCGATCCTGACGCAGCTCGCAACACCCCTCGGGCAGGCCTACGTCACCCGCGCCATGGCCGAGTTCGGCCAAGAGGCGGTGGCCGGAATGGCGATCGTCGCGCGGATGACGCCGGTGGCCTTCGGCATCCTCTTCGCGCTCTCCGGCGCGATCGGGCCGATCATCGGCCAGAACCACGGGGGCGGGCGCCCCGATCGGGTGAAGCGCAGCTTTTCCGACGCGCTCCTCTTCACCGCGATCATCGTGGTCGCGGTCACGGCCGTCCTCTTTGCCCTGCGCGGACCCGTCGCCGACCTCTTCGGCGCGACCGGTGTGACGCGGCAACTGGTCTTCCTGTTCTGCGGTCCGCTGGCGCTGGCCTTCTTCTTCAACGGGGTGATCTTCGTTGCGAACGCGGCTTTCAACAATCTTGGCCACCCCTTCCATTCGACCTGGATCAACTGGGGGCGGCACACGCTGGGCACGATCCCGCCGGTGATGCTGGGCGCGGCGGTGCTGGGCGCGCCGGGGGTGCTGATCGGGCAGGCGGCGGGCGGGGTGATCTTCGCCGCGATCGCCTTCGTTCTGGCCCGCCGGGTCATGGCCGGGGGGATAGAGGCGGGCGGGCCGGGCAAGGCGGCCCAGCCCGAACCCTTCGTCCGCGAGGCGCGGCTCTTCCAGCTGTTCCACCACCGCCGCTGAGACGGGCGCGCGCCATCAGCCCGCGATCACTTCGACCGAAAGCGCGCGCAGCCAGGCGTCGACCAGCCCGTGCTCGAAGCGCGACAAGGGCTGGTGGCGCGCGTAGCGCGGGGCAAGGCGGTCGTCCAGAACCGGCCCCTCCCAGCCGTCGGTCGTGGCGAAGAAGCGGTCGACCCCGGGCTCGCCGAATTCGCGCAGATAGCCCTGCACGACCACGTCGAGATAGCTCAGAAGGATCGGATGGGCGTGGCTTGCGGGTTGGTGCTTGCCGTCGGGCACCCAGTAGATATGGACCTCGGGCGTCGCGGCCAGCGGATGCGAGACGCCCGCCGCCCGCACCCGGTCATAAGCGCGTTCGCGGTGGTCGAGCGCGGTCCAGTCGGCCATCGGAACCTCGGCGATCAGGCCGTCGATCTCGGTTGTCTCGTCCGGAACGGCCGTCAGGTAGGCGACTGGCCGGCTCAGCGTGTGCCGCCAGGCCCGGCGCCAGCCGCAGACCCGTGCGGGATGCGCCGTCGCATAGTCGTGGGTGGCGCGGTTCACCAGGCTGCCGTAGCCGAAGAAGAAGGGATGCGTCATGGCGTCATGTGACCCGGCCCGCGGCCCGGGGGCAAGGGCTTGCCCGGCCGCCTTCGCCCGGCTAAGCACAAAGGCGTCAGCGACGGGAGAATCGGGCCAGGCGCCCGTGCCGAAGGAGCAACCGCCCCGGTAAACTCTCAGGCCAAAGGACCGTCGCGGGCCAACACACTCTGGAGAGTGGCGCTGTCGCGCCCGCCGAAGGGATAACGATCTCAGGCGCAAGGACAGAGGGGGCATCGGGCGGCAGGCGATCCTGCCGGGAACGGTGCCGGCATGCGTCACAGCCCCGGCCAATGCGCGAGGCGGCATGAGCGAACTGCAACGGACCGGTCTTTACGACCTTCACATCGCCCTCGGCGCGAAGATGGTTCCCTTCGCGGGCTACGAGATGCCCGTGCAATACCCGATGGGCGTCCTGAAAGAGCATCTGCATACCCGCGCGGCGGCGGGTCTGTTCGATGTCAGTCACATGGGGCAGGTGATCCTGCGGCCCAGGTCGGGGCGCCTTGTCGATGCCGCCGCCGCCCTTGAACGGCTTGTGCCCGTCGACGTCATCGACCTTCCCGAAGGCCGCCAGCGCTATGGGCTTTTCACCAACGATGCGGGCGGCATCCTCGATGACCTGATGATCGCCAACCGGGGCGATCACCTGTTCCTTGTCGTCAACGCCGCCTGCAAGGCCGCCGATATCGCCCATCTGCGCGCCCATCTGGGCGAGGTCTGCGAAGTCGACGAGGTGGGTGACCGCGCCCTGATCGCGCTTCAGGGGCCCGCGGCCGAAGCCGCGCTGGCCCGCCTTGCCCCCGAAGCGGCGGGGCTTGGCTTCATGGACGTCGCGGTCCTGCCGGTGTCGGGCGGCGAGATCTGGGTCTCGCGCTCGGGCTACACGGGCGAGGACGGGTTCGAGATTTCCGTGCCGCAGGTCGAGGCCGAGGGCTTCGTGCGGGCGCTTCTGGCGATGGACGAGGTCGCCCCCATCGGCCTTGGGGCGCGCGACTCGCTTCGGCTCGAGGCGGGCCTGTGCCTTTACGGGTCGGACATCGACACCACGACCTCGCCGGTCGAGGCGGCGCTGGGCTGGGCACTTCAGAAGGTACGCCGGACGGGCGGCGCGCGGGAAGGGGGCTTCCCCGGGGCAGGCCGCATCCTGCGCGAGTTGTCCGGCGGGACAGGCCGGCGCCGCGTCGGCCTTCTGCCCGACGGCCGCGCGCCGATGCGCGCGGGCACGGCGATCTTCGCGGCCGAGGACGCCGCCGCACCCATCGGCGAGGTCACCTCGGGCGCCTACGGTCCTTCGGTCGAAAGGCCGATTTCCATGGCCTATGTCGAAACGGCATCTTCCGGGCTTGGCACGACGGTATATGGTGAGGTCCGGGGCAAGCGGTTGCCCGCGACCGTCGCCGCCATGCCGTTCCGCCCCGCCACCTACAAACGCTGATCAGGGACACGATATCACGATGAAATACACCGAAGATCACGAATGGCTCCGCGTCGAGGACGACCTTGTCGTGGTGGGGATCACCGAACATGCCTCGACCCAACTGGGCGACGTTGTGTTCGTCGAACTGCCCGAAATCGAGACGATGGTGACGAAGGGCGACGAGATCGTGGTGATCGAGTCGGTCAAGGCCGCCTCCGACATCGTCGCGCCGATCGACGGCGAGATCGTCGCGGTGAACGACGACCTGGTCGACAACCCCGGCCTCGTCAACGAGGACCCGCTGGGCGCGGCCTGGTTCTTCAAGATCAAGGCCGACGATCTGAGCCAGCTCGACGACTATCTGGACGAGGACGCCTACAAGGAGCTGATCGAGTAGGCGGACGCCCGCCGCGATCAGGACAACGGACCCGGCCGGGGTGGTCCCCGCCGGCGCGACCACGAGGATGCGATGACTTTCACGCCCACCGACTATCTGCCCTACGACTTCGCGAACCGCCGGCACATCGGCCCATCGCCCTCGGAGATGGCCGAGATGTGCGCGGTGCTGGGGGTGGACAGCCTTGACGCGCTGATCGACCAGACAGTGCCGGCCAGCATCCGCCAGGCCGCGCCGCTGGTCTTCGAAAAGCCGAAGTCCGAGCGCGAGCTGATCTGGCACATGCGGCAGGTGGCCCAGAAGAACCAGGTCTTCACCACGATGATCGGCCAAGGCTATCACGGCACCGTAACGCCGCCCGCCATCCAGCGGAATATCCTGGAAAATCCTGCCTGGTACACGGCCTACACGCCCTACCAGCCTGAGATCAGCCAGGGCCGCCTCGAGGCGCTGCTGAACTATCAGACGATGGTGTCCGACCTAACTGGACTCGAGATCGCCAATGCCTCGCTTCTGGACGAGGCGACGGCGGCGGCCGAGGCCATGACCATGGCGCAACGGGTGACCAAGTCGAAGGCCACGGCCTTCTTCGTTGACGAGAACTGCCATCCCCAGAACATCGCGGTGATGCAGACCCGGGCGGCCCCGCTTGGTATCGAGGTCATCGTGGGCGATCCGGAAAAAGATCTCGATGCGTCAAAGGTTTTTGGCGCGATCTTCCAGTATCCTGGCACCTACGGTCATGTCCGCGACTTCACGGCGCAGATCGCTGCCCTGCATGGCGCGAACGCGCTTGGCATCGTCATCGCCGATCCGCTCGCGCTGACGCTTCTGAAGGAACCCGGCGCGATGGGGGCCGACATCGCCGTGGGTTCGACCCAGAGGTTCGGGGTGCCGATGGGCTTCGGCGGGCCGCACGCGGCCTACATGGCCTGCAAGGATGCGCTCAAGCGCGCCATGCCGGGCCGGATCGTCGGCGTGTCGATCGACGCGCGCGGCAACAAGGCCTACCGCCTGTCGCTTCAGACCCGCGAGCAGCACATCCGGCGCGAGAAGGCCACGTCGAACGTCTGCACTGCTCAGGCGCTTCTGGCGGTGATGGCGTCGTTCTACGCCGTCTTCCACGGGCCCGAGGGGCTCAAGGCCATTGCGCAGCGCATCCACCGCAAGGCCGAGCGCCTGCGCCACGGGCTTGTGGCGGGGGGCTATGCTGTCGAGCCCGAGACCTTCTTCGACACGATCACGGTCGAGGTCGGCGCGCTTCAGGGCGTCATTCTCGAGGCCGGGCGCCGCGAGCGGATCAACTTCCGCAAGGTGGGCGCGACGAAGATCGGCCTTACGGTCGACGAGACCGTGCGGCCCGCGACGCTGGAAGCGGTCTGGCGCGCCTTCGGGCTGACTTGCAGCCGGGACGATTTCCCCGGCGATTACAGCCACTTCCCGGCCGATCTTGGACGCGAGACGCCTTACCTTACGCATCCGATCTTCCATCTCAACCGGGCCGAGACCGAGATGATGCGCTACATGCGGCGGCTTGCGGACCGCGACCTTGCGCTGGACCGGGCGATGATCCCGCTGGGGTCCTGCACCATGAAGCTGAACGCCGCCGTCGAAATGATGCCGATCACCTGGCCCGAGTTTTCGAACATCCATCCCTTCGCCCCGGCCGACCAGGTGCGGGGCTATCACGAGTTGATCGAGGATCTGTCGAAGAAGCTCTGCGTGATAACGGGTTACGACGCGATGTCGATGCAGCCCAACTCGGGCGCGCAGGGCGAATATGCGGGCCTTCTGACCATCGCCGCCTATCACCGGGCGCGGGGTGAGGCGCACCGCGACCTCTGTCTCATCCCGGTGTCGGCGCATGGGACGAACCCCGCCTCGGCGCAGATGGCGGGCATGGAGGTCGTGGTGGTGAAATCGGCCGAGAACGGCGACATCGACCTTGACGATTTCCGCGCCAAGGCCGAGGCGGCCGGCGACCGGCTGGCGGCCTGCATGATCACCTATCCCTCGACCCATGGCGTCTTCGAGGAGACCGTGCGCGAGGTCTGCGCGATCACCCATGCCCACGGCGGGCAGGTCTATCTCGACGGGGCGAACCTGAACGCGCTGGTGGGCCTTGCCAAGCCCGGCGAGATCGGGGCCGACGTGAGCCACCTCAACCTGCACAAGACCTTCGCCATCCCCCACGGCGGCGGCGGCCCCGGCATGGGGCCGATCGGCGTCAAGGCGCATCTTGCGCCCTATCTGCCGGGCCACCCCGAGACCGGGGGCGACGAGGGGCCGGTGTCGGCCGCACCCTGGGGGTCGGCCTCGATCCTGGCGATCAGCTGGGCCTATTGCCTGCTGATGGGCGGCGAAGGTCTGACGCAGGCCACCAAGGTGGCGATCCTCAACGCCAATTACATCGCGGCGCGGCTTCGGGGGGCCTACGACATCCTTTTCACGGGCAAGAACGGGCGGGTGGCGCATGAGTGCATCCTTGACACCCGGCCCTTCGCCGAGGCCGGGATCACCGTCGACGACATCGCCAAGCGGCTGATCGACAACGGCTTTCACGCGCCCACGATGAGCTGGCCCGTGGCCCGCACACTGATGGTCGAGCCCACGGAGAGCGAGACCAAGGCCGAGCTTGACCGCTTCGTCACCGCGCTGCTCGACATCCGGGCCGAGATCGCGGCCGTGGAGCGGGGCGACATCGACCGCGAGAACAACCCGCTGAAAAACGCCCCCCATACGGTCGAGGACCTTGTGGGCGACTGGGACCGGCCCTACAGCCGCGAACAGGGCTGCTATCCGGCCGGCGCCTTCCGCGTCGACAAGTACTGGCCGCCGGTCAACCGCGTGGACAACGTCTGGGGCGACCGGCATCTGGTCTGCACCTGCCCGCCGGTCGAAAGCTACGCCAAGGCGGCGGAATAGGGGGCTCTGCCCCCGTCTCCGCCCCGGCCCGGTCGGGCCCGGGCGGAGCCTCCCCGGGATATTTCCGCCAAGAAGAACACCTGACCGTGGCGGCCGGGCTGCGATCGGGCCCGGGGCTTGACCCATGTCAACGCTGCGCCGGGGGAACCCGCTAGGGTGGCGCCTGCAACTGGGCAGCGCGACCGGAGGATCCCCATGGCCAAGAACGACCCGCATGTCATCTTCTTCGACAACCTTCGCCGCGGCGACGTGGCGCTGGTGGGGGGCAAGAACTCGTCGTTGGGCGAGATGGTCCAGAAGCTGGGCGGACTGGGCGTGACGGTGCCGCCGGGCTTCGCCACCACGGCAGACGCCTATCGCGGCTATATCACCGCCAACGGTCTGGACGACTTCGTCGCGCGCTCGATGGCCGACTGGACGGCGGGCAAGAAGACGCTGTCCGAGACGGGCGCGGCGGTGCGCGCCGCGATCCGGGCGGGGGACTGGCCCGAGACCACGCGCAAGGCGATCGTCGAGGCCTATCGCGAGCTGTCGAAGCGCGCGGGCATCGAGAGGCTGTCGGTCGCGGTGCGATCCTCGGCCACCGCCGAGGACCTGCCGGACGCAAGCTTCGCGGGCCAGCAGGAGACCTATCTCAATGTCTCGGGCGAGGAGGCGCTGTTGGAAGCCTGCCGCAACTGCTATGCCTCGCTCTTCACCGACCGGGCGATCAGCTATCGCGCGGTGCAGGGGTTCGATCACATGCAGGTGGCGCTGTCGGTGGGCGTGCAGCAGATGGTGCGCTCGGACATCGGGGGATCGGGCGTCATGTTCTCGATCGACACCGAGTCGGGCTTCGACAAAGTGGTGCTGATCAACGCGGCTTGGGGCCTGGGCGAGAACGTCGTGCAGGGCGCCGTCACCCCCGACGAGTTCCAGGTCTACAAGCCCTTCCTCGACAAGCCCGGCCTGACGCCCATCGTCGCCAAGATCCTGGGCGCCAAGGAAAAGAAGATGATTTACGCCGCTGCGGGCGAGGGGCGGACGATCAAGAACGTGCCAACCTCGAAGGCCGAGCGCGGGACCTTCGTGCTGTCCGATGACGAGGCGGTGTCGCTAGCGCGGATGGCGGCGACGATCGAGAAGCATTACGGCCTGCCGATGGACATGGAATGGGCGCGCGACGGGATCACGAACCAGCTTTTCATCGTGCAGGCCCGGCCCGAGACGGTGCAAAGCCGGCTGGATGTGGGCACCCTCAAGTCCTATTCGATCGGCGCCCATGGCGAGACGCTGGTAAGCGGCATCTCGGTCGGGTCGGCGATCACCACGGGGACGGTCTGCCTGATCGAAAGCGTGAAGGACATCGATCGCTTCGTCGAGGGTTCGGTCCTTGTGACGTCGACCACGGACCCCGACTGGGTGCCGATCATGAAGAAAGCCAGCGCGATCGTCACCGACCATGGCGGGCGCACGAGCCACGCCGCGATCGTCAGCCGCGAGCTTGGCGTGCCGGCGATCGTGGGCTGCGGCAACGCCACGCATCTGCTGCATTCCGAGCAGGAGGTGACGGTGAGCTGCGCGGAAGGCGACACCGGCTTGGTCTATGCCGGCACCGCCGACTACCAGGTCGAGGAGCTTGACCTGGCGCATGTGCCCGAGACGAAGACGCGGATCATGCTGAACCTCGCCAACCCGCAGACGGCGACGCGCTGGTGGCGGCTGCCGGCGGCGGGCGTGGGGCTGGCGCGGATGGAGTTCGTGATCTCGAACACGATCAAGGTCCACCCCGAGGCGCTTTTGCATTTCGACGCGATCCGCGACGAGGCCGTGCAGGCCGAGATCGAGGCGCTGACCGCGGGCTATGACGACAAGCCGCAGTTCTTCGTCGACCAGCTGGCCATCGGGCTGAGCCGGATCGCGGCGGTGGCCTATCCGAACCCGATGATCCTGCGGATGTCGGACTTCAAGACGAACGAATATGCCGACCTTCTGGGCGGCCGCCAGTTCGAGCCGCACGAGGAAAACCCGATGATCGGCTGGCGCGGGGCCTCGCGCTATTACGACGAGGGTTATCGCGACGGCTTCGCGCTGGAGTGCCGGGCGGTGGCGAAGCTGCGTGGCGAGATGGGGTTCGACAACGTCATCGTCATGATCCCCTTCTGTCGCACGCCCGAGGAAGCCGACCGGGTGCTTGCGGTGATGAAGGAGAACGGGCTTCAGCGCGGCAAGGACGGGCTGCAGGTCTATGTCATGTGCGAGGTGCCCTCGAACGTGATCCTGGCCGAGGACTTCGCCAAGCGCTTCGACGGCTTCTCGATCGGGTCGAACGACCTGACGCAGTTGACGCTGGGAATCGACCGCGACAGCGACAAGCTGGCGGACCTCTTCGACGAGCGGCACCCGGCGGTCGTCTGGATGATCCGCTCGGTCATCGAGAGGGCGCACAAGGCGGGCGCGAAGGTGGGTCTGTGCGGGCAAGCGCCGTCGAACTATCCCGACTTCGCGGCGGTGCTGGTCGATGCCGGGATCGACACGATCTCGGTCACGCCGGACAGCTTCCTGGCGGTGAAGCGGATCGTGGCCAAGGCCGAGAAGGGCTGAGGCGCGCCCCGCGCCGACGGGGGGCACCAGCGGCGCGGGGGCCTGGGCGCATTCCGCTTGACACCGCCCCCGCGATCGCTCATCACCCGCGCCGTCGGGGCCGTAGCTCAGTTGGGAGAGCGCGTCGTTCGCAATGACGAGGTCAGGGGTTCGATCCCCCTCGGCTCCACCAGACACCCCTTGTCAGTTCGCGCTCCCGACCAAGTGCGGTGGCTGCGTTTTCACGCCCATCCCGAAACGCAGGGCTCCCAAGGGCGCTCCGAGGATCGCGGCGCTGGTGTCCCGGATCAGACGACGTGTCCCCTGATAGCCCCGCGCGCGCAAGAGCCTGCGCGGCCTTGCCGGCCGCTGGCCGCAGCTCAAGCAGGGCGGGGGCGATGGCTGCCACCGGAAAGGCCTTGCCCAAGTCGCAGTCGGGATCGGCAGAGTCCTTGGAGGTTGGGTCTCGGACGGTCCGATCGGGATACTCGCAGGATCAGTCGAAGGCTGACGAGATTCGACGGCTTCCGAGCGCGCTTCGCCTGACGGACGCCACAGAACTGCGCGTGGACGGGACGAGCTTGCCGCGGATCAGCGTCTGTATGTTGGATGGCGCTAGAGGCATCCTTGAGGCGGCGCGCAAGCCGCCGGTAACGTATCGGCAACTGAGTGAGTAGGGAGGCGCGGATGGCCAAACGCTCATCGACAACTAACTCGCCTACGGAGAAGACCCGATCGACGTCAAAGTCACGTGCGTTTTGGGAGAAGGTATTCTTGGACGTGACCGAGGTGCCGGACAACCTAACGCAGACAGCAGCAGAGTTCGACAAGGCGAAAGCGGAATGGGAGAAGGGCGAACGCTCTTCCAAAGCGCCCCGCCGGTAAAGACCGACGCCTTCAAGCGATCGTTCGGGGATAGCAAGGTGGTCCACGAGAAGGGCGGCCGCACATGTGTTTTCAGGGAGCGCCTTGGGGGCTGTTGAGGCGTTCTCGTTGGGCACGGCAGGGCGAAAGCCGCCGGTGACGTATCGGCAACTGAAAGAGAAAGGGGTCTTGGATGGCCAAACGCTCATCAAAGACAACGTCGCCCGCGAAGAAGACCCGATCATCGTCAAGGCAAGAGGAACTCTATCGCAAAGCCTTTTCGGATCAGGTTATCGAGACGCCGGAACAGACGGCGAAGCGGGCTGCGGAGTACGACAAGGCGAAAGCGGAGTGGGAGAAGGGCAAACCCTCTTCCTGCTGAACAGGATCGTTGCACACAGCGCGCACGGCCGGAACCCGATACTGGCAGCGGGCGTCAATGTCGGCGCCGTGACGCGTATAGCGATCCCCCGAATCCCTACGCAGCACCTCGGCTTCTGGGCGAGTGGACGGCTCCGCAAGGGACCGGGTGTCGTGCGCGTTCGCCCCTGCCGTCGGCGCAACGTCCCCGGTTCGGCGGGGGCCTTCACCTGATGCGTCCCGGGATCGCGCCGGAATGGACGGCGGGCCTTCCCGAGGCGTTCTGCGGCGCGCAGGCCGGCTGCTTGTGATCTTCCCATGGCCCTCGTGGCGTCCCGTTGGGCGCTGACGCCGGACAAAGGGGGGGGCAGGGGCGGCTTGTGCGGAACCGTCCCCGCCCACTTCCTGCGTCGCGGTCAGCCCAGTTCGATCAGAAGGTCCTTGGCGTCGATCTGCGCGCCCGGCGTGACGTGCACGGCCTTCACCGTGGCCGCGCGGTCGGCGTGGATGCCCGTTTCCATCTTCATCGCCTCGATCGTCAGCAGCAGGTCGCCCGGCTTGACCGTCGCCCCCGCCACCACGGCGACCGTGGCGACGACGCCCGGCATCGGTGCGCCGATGTGATCGGGGTTCCCGGTCGCGGCCTTCGGACGCTTGATCATCGCGGCTTCCGAGCGCCGGTCGGTCACGCGGATCACGCGCGGCTGGCCGTTCAGTTCGAAAAAGACCTTGGCCTCGCCTTCCTTGTTGGTCTCGGCGATGGCCTGGCAGCGGATTTCGAGCGTGACGCCCGGGTCGATCTCGGCTGAAATCTCGTCGCCCGGCTCCATCCCGTAGAAGAAGGTCCGGGTCGGCAGCGTGCGCACCGGACCGTACTTGGCGTGCCGCTTGGCGTAGTCGAGGAAGACCTTGGGATACATCAGGTAGCCGTTGAGGTCTTCGTCGTCGACGGCCTCGCCGTCAAGCGCTTCGGACAGTTCCTTGCGCTTCGCGTCAAGGTCGACGGGCGCGATGTTCTTGCCGGGCCGTTCGGTCAGGGGCTTCTCACCCTTCAGCACCTTCTTGACGATGGCCGGGGGAAAGCCCCCGGGCGGCCGGCCCAGGTTGCCGCGCATCATGTCCACGACGCTGTCGGGGAAGGCCACTTCCTTTCCCGGATCCTCGACATCGGCGCGGCTCAGGCCCTGGCTGACCATCATCAGCGCCATGTCGCCCACCACCTTCGAGGACGGCGTCACCTTCACGATGTCGCCGAACATCGCGTTCACGTCGGCGTACATTTGTGCGACCTCGTGCCAGCGTTCCTCGAGGCCAAGGCTGCGGGCCTGGGCCTTGAGGTTGGTGAACTGCCCGCCCGGCATCTCGTGCAGATAGACCTCGGAGGCGGGCGCCTGCATGCCCGACTCGAAGGCCGCGTAATGGGCGCGCACGGCCTCCCAGTAGTTCGAGATCTCGCGGATCGCCGCGATGTCGAGGCCGGTCGCCCGGTCGGAATGGGTCAGCATCTCGACCACCGTGCCCAGCGTGGCCTGGCTGGTGTTGCCCGACAGCGCGTCCATCGCGCAGTCGACGGCGTCGACGCCGGCCTCGGCCGCGGCAAGGATCGTGGCGCAGGCGATGCCGGCCGTGTCGTGGGTGTGGAAGTGGATCGGCAGGCCGACCTCGTCCTTCAGCGCGCGGACAAGGACGCGGGCGCCGGCGGGCTTCAGCAGCCCCGCCATGTCCTTCAGCCCCAGCACGTGCGCGCCGGCCTCCTTCAGCTCCTTGCCCATCGCGACGTAGTACTTCAGGTCGTACTTGGCGCGGTCGGGGTTCAGGATGTCGCCGGTGTAGCAGATCGTGCCCTCGCAGACCTTGCCGTTGTCGATCACGGCGTCCATCGCCACGCGCATGTTCTCGACCCAGTTCAGGCTGTCGAACACACGGAAGACGTCGATGCCGGTCTCGGCGGCCTGCTTGACGAAAGCCTGCACCACGTTGTCGGGGTAGTTCGTGTAGCCCACCCCGTTCGAGCCGCGCAGAAGCATCTGCGTCATCAGGTTCGGCATGCCCGCGCGCAGGTCGCGCAGCCGCTGCCAGGGGCATTCCTGCAAGAAGCGGTAGGCCACGTCGAAGGTCGCGCCGCCCCAGCATTCCACGCTGAACAGCTGCGGCAGGTTCGCGGCATAGGTGGGCGCGACGCGGATCATGTCGATCGAGCGCATGCGCGTGGCCAGCAGCGACTGGTGACCATCGCGCATCGTCGTGTCGGTGATCAGCACCTGCTTCTGGTCGGCCATCCAGCGCGCCAGCCCTTCGGGTCCTTCGGCCTCGAGGATCTGGCGCGTGCCGGGGGCTGGGCGTTCGGCCTTCAGCGCGGGCGGCTTGGGATCGCGGGCGTCCTCGTGCGGGCGGGGGCGGCCCTCGACCTCGGGGTGGCCGTTGATCGTGATGTCGGCGATGTAGGTGAGGATCTTCGTCGCCCGGTCGCGCCGTTCGCGGAATTCGAAAAGCTCGGGCGTCTGGTCGATGAACTTGGTGTGGTATTCGTTCGACAGGAACGTCGGGTGCTTCAGAAGGTTCTCGACGAAGGCGATGTTGGTCGACACGCCGCGGATGCGGAACTCGCGCAGGGCGCGGTCCATGCGGGCGATCGCGGCCTCGGGCGTGGGGGCCCAGGCGGTGACTTTTTCTAGAAGCGAGTCGTAGTAGCGCGTGATGACCGCGCCGGAATAGGCCGTGCCGCCGTCAAGGCGAATGCCCATGCCGGTGGCGCCCCGATAGGCGGTGATGCGCCCGTAATCGGGGATGAAGTTGTTCTGCGGGTCCTCGGTGGTGATCCGGCACTGGATCGCGTGGCCGTCGAGCTTGACGTCGTATTGCGAGGCGACGCCCGTCGCCTCGACCAGGCTTTTCCCTTCGGCGATCAGGATCTGGGCGCGCACGATGTCGATGCCGGTGACCTCTTCGGTCACGGTATGCTCGACCTGGATGCGGGGGTTCACTTCGATGAAGTAGAACTTGCCCGTCGCCATATCCATCAGGAACTCGACGGTGCCGGCACATTCATAGCCCACGGCCTCGGCGATCTTCTTGCCGAGGTTGCAGATTTCCTCACGCTGGGCAGGCGACAGGTAGGGGGCGGGCGCGCGCTCGACGACCTTCTGGTTGCGCCGCTGGACCGAACAGTCGCGTTCCCACAGGTGATAGATGTTGCCCTGGCTGTCGCCGAGGATCTGCACCTCGACATGGCGGGCCTTGAGGATCATCTTCTCGAGGTAACCCTCGCCGTTGCCGAAGGCGGCCTCGGCCTCGCGCCGGCCTTCCTTGACCTTGGTCTCAAGCTCGTCGGGGCCCTTGATCGGGCGCATGCCCCGGCCGCCGCCACCCCAGGACGCCTTGAGCATCAGCGGATAGCCGACTTCGGCGGCCTCCTTGGCGATGGCGTCCATATCCTCGCCCAGGACCTCGGTTGCGGGAATGACGGGCACGCCGGCGGCGATCGCGACCCTCCGGGCGCTGGCCTTGTCGCCAAGCGCGCGCATGGTTTCGGCCTTCGGGCCGATGAAGGCGATGCCGGCGGCGGCGCAGGCATCCACGAAGGCGGGGTTCTCGCTCAGAAGGCCGTAGCCCGGATGGATGGCGTCGGCGCCGCAGTCGCGCGCGACGCGGATGATCTCGGGGATCGAGAGGTAGGCCGCGACCGGGCCCAGGCCGCCGCCGATCTTGTAGGCCTCGTCCGCCTTGAAGCGGTGCAGGCACAGCTTGTCTTCCTCGGCATAGACCGCGACCGTGCGCTTGCCCAATTCGTTGGCCGCGCGCATGACGCGGATGGCGATCTCGCCGCGGTTCGCGATGAGGATCTTCTTGAAATCGGCCATGATCACGTCCCTTTGCACCTGCAGAAATCTGTAGGGCCAAAGGGACCACGGGTAAAGCGCGCTGTCTGGCGGCTTAGCGCCTCAGCCGCCCTCGCGCCTCGACGGGCCGCGCGATGGCCAGTTGCGCCATGTCGATCTTCATCTGCTCGACCAGAAGGTGGACGACATGCGCCGCGCCGGCCTCGCCCGCGGCGGCAAGACCGTGATGGAAGGCGCGGCCCAGCATGACGAAATCTGCCCCAAGCGCGATCAGGCGCAGCACATCCGTGCCCGAGCGCACCGCGCCATCGGCGATGATCGGCACCTCGGGGCTGGCGGCGGCGCGGACCAGCGGAAGTTGCGCCACCGGCGTGGGCGCGGCCTGGAACTGCCGCCCGCCATGGTTCGACACCCAAAGCGCGTCTGCCCCGGCGGCCAGAAGGCGCGGCACGGCGGCCGGGTCGAGCACGCCCTTGATCACCAGCGGCCCGTCCCATTCGGCGCGCAGCGCGTCGAGATAGTCCCAGTCGGGCGCGCAGCGCACCGACAGGCCGATGTGCTTGTCGCCCGCCCTCTTGGTCACGGTGTCCGCGTACTTGTCGAACAGGCGCGGTCGCGGGATCGGGCGGCCCAGCATCCCCCAGGCCCAGGCCGGGCGCAGCGCGCTTTGCAGCAGGACCGACGGCGTCAGCGGCATCGGATTGCGGATGTTCACGCGCATCTCGCGCTCGCGCCGGCTGAGGACCGGCACGTCGACGGTCAGGATCAGGGTGTGGAACCCGGCCGCCCGGGCGCGGGCCAGCACGTCGCGGCGCATGGCGGGGTCGGCGGGGGCGTAAAGCTGGAACCAGCCCATGTCGCCGAAGGCGCCGGCGATCTCTTCGGGCGGGACGGCGGCGACAGTGGACAGGCAATAGGGAATGCGGGCCTGGGCGGCCGTGCGCGCCAGAAGCCGCTCGGCGTCGGGCCAGACCGCACCCGACATGCCGACAGGGGCGATGCCGATCGGGGCGGCGCACCCGCGCCCCAGAAGCGTCGTTTCAAGCACCGGCTCGACCTCGCCGGCAAGGACCCCGGGCAGAAGCTCGACCGCGTCCAGAGCCGCCTCGGCGCGCCGCTTCGCCCCTTCGTCGCCGGTCGCATTGTCGAGATATTCCCACAGGTAATGCGGGATCCGGCGGCGGGCATGGTCGCGCAGGTCCGAAAGCGCGGGGAAGCGATAGTCAAGGTCCATGCCCGCCTTCTAAGCGAAGCCGGCGCAATGGCAAGGGATCCGACGGGCATGGGTGGAACACATCGCGAACACGGTCTTTCCCTTGGCCCCCGAACGGGCTAGAGTCCCTGGCATGAGCAGTCTTTCCGAGGACGAGGCCTTCGAGGCGGTGGTGCCGCTCAGCCGGCGCGCGATGACGGCGCGGCCCGCGCCCTATCTTGACGGGCTGAACCCCGCCCAGCGCGAGGCGGTCGAGGCGCTGGAGGGGCCGGTCCTGATGCTGGCCGGCGCGGGCACCGGCAAGACGCGCGCGCTGACGGCCCGCATCGCGCATCTTCTGCACACCGGGACCGCGCGCCCGAACGAGATCCTTGCCGTGACCTTCACCAACAAGGCCGCGCGCGAGATGAAGACCCGGGTCGCCACGCTTTTGGGGCAGGAAGTCGAGGGGATGCCCTGGCTTGGCACCTTCCACGCGATCTGCGTCAAGCTTCTGCGGCGGCACGCCGAGCTTGTCGGCCTCAAGACGACCTTCACCATCCTCGACACCGACGACCAGGTGCGGCTCATCAAGCAGCTGATCATCGCCGAGAACATCGACGAAAAGCGCTGGCCGGCCCGGATGCTTGCCGGGATCATCGACCAGTGGAAGAACCGCGCCTGGACGCCCGACCAGGTGCCCGCGGCCGAGGCGGGCGCCTTCAACCGGCGCGGGGTCGAGCTTTACGCCCAGTACCAGGAGCGGCTGAAGACGCTGAACGCGGTGGATTTCGGCGACCTGCTTCTGCATGTCCTGACGATCTTCCGCACGCACGAGGATGTGCTTCAGCAATACCAGCGCTGGTTCCGCTTCATCCTTGTCGACGAATACCAGGATACGAACGTCGCGCAGTATCTGTGGCTGCGGCTTCTGGCGCAGGCGCACCGCAACATCTGCTGCGTGGGTGACGACGACCAGTCGATCTATGGCTGGCGCGGCGCCGAGGTCGGCAATATCCTGCGGTTCGAGAAGGATTTTCCCGGCGCCCGGGTCATCCGGCTTGAACAGAACTACCGCTCGACCCCGCATATCCTCGCCGCCGCCTCGGGCGTGATCGCCGGCAACGAGGGGCGGCTTGGCAAGACGCTCTGGACCGAGGCGCCCGAGGGCGAGAAGCTGCGCCTGATCGGCCATTGGGACGGCGAGGAAGAGGCCCGCTGGATCGGCGAAGAGCTTGAGGCGATGCAGTCGGGAACCCGGGGCATGCGGCCGATGGGCTTGAACGAATCCGCCATTCTGGTGCGCGCCAGCCATCAGATGCGGGCGTTCGAGGACAGATTTCTGACCATTGGCCTTCCCTACCGGGTGATCGGCGGCCCGCGGTTCTACGAGCGGATGGAGATCCGCGACGCCATGGCCTATTTCCGCCTGGCGGTCAGCCCCGACGACGATCTGGCCTTCGAGCGGATCGTGAATACGCCCAAGCGGGGCCTTGGCGACAAGGCGCAACAGCTGATCCAGCGGTCGGCGCGTGCGAACGGCGTGTCGCTGGTGGAAGGCGCGCGCCTGCTTCTGGCGGCCAAGGGGCTTGGCGGCAAGGGCGGGACCGAGCTTGCCGCGCTGATCGCGGGGATCGACCGCTGGCATGGTGCCGTGGGCGCCGAGGCCGAAACCCATATCGAGCTTGCCGAGCGTATCCTTGACGAGTCCGGCTATACGACGATGTGGCTGAACGACAAGACGCCCGAGGCGCCGGGGCGGCTTGAGAACCTCAAGGAACTGGTGAAGGCGCTGGAAGCCTTCGACAACCTTCAGGGGTTTCTCGAACACGTCGCGCTGATCATGGACAACGAACAGGAAGACGCCACCGAAAAGGTGTCGATTATGACGCTGCACGCGGCCAAGGGGCTCGAGTTTCCGGCGGTGTTCCTGCCCGGTTGGGAAGATGGGCTTTTCCCGTCGCAGCGGTCGATGGACGAAAGCGGGCTCAAGGGCCTCGAGGAAGAGCGCCGGCTTGCCTATGTCGGGATCACCCGCGCCGAGGAACTGTGCACGATCTCGTTCGCCGCGAACAGGCGGGTCTATGGCCAGTGGCAAAGCCAGCTGCCGTCGCGCTTCATCGACGAACTGCCCGCCGACCATGTCGAGGTGCTGACGCCGCCCGGCCTTTACGGCGGCGGCTTCGGCGCGGCCGGAATGGCGCCGGCCGCCGCTTCGCGCCTGGACGAGGCGGCAAGCCGCGCGAATGTCTACAACTCGCCCGGCTGGCGGCGCCTGCAGGCCCGCGCGGGCGAGCGTGGAACCAGCCAGCCGCGCGAGGCGCGCACCACCGTGATCGACCTTGACGCGGTGTCGGTCTTCACCCGGGGCGAGCGGGTGTTCCACCCCAAGTTCGGCTATGGCTACGTCATGGGGATCGAGGGCGACAAGCTTGATATCGAGTTCGAGAAGGCCGGCGCAAAGAAGGTCGTCGCGGGCTTCGTCGTCGCCGCCGATCGCGCCGACGACGTGCCGTTCTAGGCGTCTGCCGCGCGCGACCCTCGGGACAAATTAACGCGACCGCAAGCTTCGTTATTGTTTTGTTCAGCGCCACCGAAATATCCTGACAACCGGACGTTGACTGGAGTTGCGGCGTGAAAGTTCTGGTTGTCGAGGATGAGGACATCCTCCGGTCGCTCTGGGTCGAGGTGTTCGAGGGCGCGGGCCATGTGGTCCATGCAGCCGCCGACGCCACCGGGGCGCGTCTGCTTCTTATGGGCGGATCCTACGACGTGGTGGTGCTGGACCTGCATCTTGGCGAGGAAAGCGGCCTGTCGGTCGCGACGCTGGCGACCTACGCCAATCCCGACTGCAAGGTGGTCATGATCACCGGCTCGGGTCTTTTCGCGAAGGGCGAGTTGTTCGAGATCGCGCCGTCGGTGGCGGCCGTGCTGCGCAAGCCGGTGGGCATCGACGAACTTCTGGCCATCTCGGAACACAATGCCATGGCCTGAGGGCCGCGCCGCGAAGGGAACGGCGGCGCAAAAAAAAAGCGGTGGCACCAGGGAGGAGGAGGGTGCCACCGCCAATTTCAGAAGACCCAGGGAGGAGGAGGGGCCTTCTGATCCGTGAATTCTCAGTCCTCGTACGCCGCCTGGTATGCCAGCGACCGGACCATCGAGCGGCTCAGGCCCAGATCCGCGAGTTCGCGGTCGGTGAGGGTGTGCAGCTCGGCCAGTGTCTGCCGGTACATACGATAGCGGCGCACGCGTTCGGCGATGCTGCCGAAGATCGAGGCGGCAGCGGAGCCCACAGGGGCCATCGAACCGCGTGTCGTCTGCGTGAATGCCATTGTCGTCGTCCTTGGATCGTTATTCGTTTCGTCTGCGGATAGATTAGGTCTTCGCTGCGCCTGCACAATGCACAGGATTTCAATGCTGCTATGCAGAAACTGCATATGAATAACTGACCTATTATTTGGGCAACGCGCCGGTTTCCGCGGCGGTTTCCGGCCGATCCCTTGTGCGGGGAGGGGATTCGGTCAACTAGTGCGGCATATTCATGCGCGGGGGATCGAAATATGGCCGATCTACGTAACGAAATCCTGAAGGTCTTGCGGACCGTGAGCCTGCCGGATGGCGGCGATCTGGTCGGGCGCGACCTCGTGCGGGCGCTCGATGTCGACGCGGGCGTCGTCCGATTCGTGATCGAGGCCCCATCGCCCGAGGCCGCGCGCGCCCTCGAAGCCGTCCGGGCGCGCGCCGAAGAGGCGGTCGCGCGGCTTGCCGGGGTGGCGCGGGTTTCGGCGGTGCTGACGGCCCATGGCCCGGCCGCGCGCCCCGCACCAAGGGCCGCCGCGCAGGCCGAGCCGCCCAGCCTGACGATCGGGCGTCACCCCACGCCGCAGCAGGGCGGGCCGCAGAAGGTGTCGGGCGTCGACCGGATCCTGGCCATCGCCTCGGGCAAGGGCGGGGTGGGCAAGTCGACGGTCGCGTCGAACCTTGCCGTCGCGCTGGCGCGGCAGGGGCGGCGCGTCGGGCTTCTTGACGCCGACATCTATGGCCCGTCGCAGCCACGCATGATGGGTGTGTCCAAGCGCCCGGCCTCGCCCGACGGCAAGACGATCATCCCGCTTCAGGCGCATGGCGTCACCATGATGTCGCTGGGGTTGATGCTGGACGAGGACAAGCCCGTGGTCTGGCGCGGCCCGATGCTGATGGGGGCCTTGCAGCAGATGCTGGGCCAGGTCGCGTGGGGGCGTCTCGACGTGCTGATCGTCGACCTGCCGCCGGGCACGGGGGATGTGCAGCTGACATTGTGCCAGCGGACGCAGGTGACGGGCGCTATCGTGGTCTCGACCCCGCAGGATGTCGCGCTTCTGGATGCGCGCAAGGCCATCGGCATGTTCCAGATGCTGAAGACGCCCGTGCTTGGGCTGATCGAGAACATGTCGACCTACGTCTGCCCGAACTGCGGTCACGAAGCGCATATCTTCGGCCATGGCGGCGTCGCGGCCGAGGCGGCGAAGCTGGGCGTGCCGCTTCTGGGCGAGATTCCGCTTTCGCTGGATGTGCGGGTCGCGGGCGACGGTGGCACGCCGATCGCCGCGGGCGAGGGGCCCATCGCCGAGGCCTATGGCGCCATCGCGCGGCGCCTGGTCGGCGGCGGCATGGCCTGACGCCACGCCCCCAGACCCCACACCCCCAGACCCCACGCCCCCAGACCCCACACCCCCAGACCCCGAACCCCCAGACCACCCGCATCCGCGCGCCGGCGTGCGGGCCTCGCGGGATTTCATGGGAAGCCGCTGTCGCGCAGCCCCATCCGGCGCGGGGAATCGCCGCGATTCGGGGTGTGTCCGGGTCTGGACGGGGTGGCCAGGCCCGTGAATCTCACGCTGGTCGTGAACTTTCAGGGATTTCGTGGGAAATTCCTGCGTAGTGCCGCGAAAACAAGATATTGGGCAGTATGCGCCGAGCTATCCCCAGATGATGTTGCAAAGACGTCCGGATTGGGCACCATCCCTTGTTCTGAGGGGGCGCGAGAAACAAAATACTGTGCTCGGTCCCGCATTTTTCTGTTGATTACCATGAATTCCCATGTCATCCCTGTTCACACGATGAGCAGGGACACAAAGGGGCGCTAAAGACCCCACGGCACCAAGAGCAGGTTTCATACAGGCACCCACTCATCATCAGAGATCCGGCGCGCGGGCGAGCAGACATCCCCCCAGGTGGCGCGCGCAGTCGGACATACCCGGCAACGGGACGAGGGCGGCGGATTGGGCAGTGGCAGCAGCTCAGTCCGCCGTTTTCGGTTCGGGGCCCGGGCAACAGACAACAAGAAGGGCCGCGGGACAGTGGTTCGACGGTTCAGAGGCGAATTCCACCAGAAGGTGGACGGCAAGGGCAGGGTCTCGATCCCGGCCGGGTTTCGCCGTGTCCTCGAGAACGGCGACCCCGCGTGGTCCGAAGGCAAATCCCCTGAATTCGTGATCGTCTATGGCGACCATCGCCGGCAGTACCTTGAATGCTATACGCTCGAGGCCGCGGCCGAGGTCGACGCCCAGATCGCCGAACTGCCGCGCGGCTCGATCGAGCGGCGGATGCTGGAGCGCCTGTTCAACGGACAGTCGCTTCCCTCCAGCGTGGACGAGACAGGGCGGATCGTCCTTCCGGCCAAGCTGCGCACCAAGATCGGCCTTGACGACACCGCCTATTTCATCGCCACCGGCGACACCTTCCAGATCTGGAAGCCCGAAACCTTCGACGAGGTCGAAGCCGCCCGGACCGAGGCGTGGCTTGACCAGCAGCCCGAGGATTTCGACCCCCTCACCCTTCTCGACAAGACCCGTGGAGGCTGAGCCATGGCGGCCGCGGCCCGCGTGACGAACGAGCCTCAGCCCCATGTCCCGGTCCTTCTGCGCCCGCTGCTTGCCGCCGTCTCGCCGGTCAGCGGTGTCTGGGTCGACGGCACCTTCGGCGCGGGCGGCTATGCGCAGGGCTTGCTCGAAGCCGGCGCCGACACGGTCATCGCGATCGACCGCGATCCCAGTGTCTTCGACATGGCGCGGGCCTGGGCGGGCCGCTACGGCGACCGGCTTGTCCTGCGCGAAGGCAATTTCGCCGATCTCGACACGCTGGCGGGCCAGCCGCTTGACGGCGTGGTTCTGGATCTTGGTGTCTCGTCGATGCAGCTCGATCAGGCCGAACGCGGGTTTTCCTTCCGCGCCGACGGCCCTCTCGACATGCGGATGGGGGCCGAAGGGGGGACCGCGGCCGACATCGTGAACACCGCCTCCGAGGCCGAGATCGCCGATATCCTGTTCCACTACGGCGAAGAGCGCGCCTCGCGGCGGATCGCGCGGGCCATCGTGGCGCGTCGGGCCGAGCGGCCGTTCACCCGGACCGCGGACCTGGCGAAGGTCATCGAAAGCTGCCTGCCGCGCGCCAAGCCCGGGCAAAGCCATCCCGCGACGCGAAGCTTCCAGGCGATCCGGATCGCGGTGAACGACGAATTCGGCGCCCTGGTCGATGGCCTCGAAGCCGCCGAACGCGCGCTGAAGCCTGGCGGGTTCCTTGCCGTGGTCAGCTTCCATTCGCTTGAAGACCGCGTCGTCAAGCGCTTCCTGCAGGCCCGGTCCGGCACGGCGGGCCGGGGCAGCCGCCACGCCCCCGAGACGGCCGAGGATACCCCCCGCTTCGCGCCGCACGGCAAGGCCGTGGGCCCCGACGACCGTGAGCTTTCCGAAAACCCGCGCGCCCGGTCCGCCCGTTTGCGGATCGCGCGCCGTACCGACGCGCCGGCCGGTCCCTGCGATCGCGCCGCGCTCGGGCTGCCGAAACCTGCATTGAAGGAGCGAGGCTGAACCATGCGATCGGTCTTCTTCATCGCCGTCGCGCTGTGCGTGGTGGGACTGGCGAGCTGGGCCTACCAGGAGAACTACCGCACGCAGGACTCCCTGCGCGAGGTCGAGCGGCTGAACGCCGAGATCGCCTCGCTGCGCGAGACGCTGGGCGTGCTGCGGGCGGAATGGGCCTATCTCAACCGGCCCGATCGCCTGCGCGACCTGTCGGACCTGAACTTCGACCGGCTGGGGCTTTTGCCGCTGTCGCCCGACCAGTTCGGGCAGGTCGACCAGATCACCTATCCGATGCCCGACGATTGGTCGGTGACCGACTCGATCGAGGTGCGCGGCGACCTGGAGAGCTTCCCATGAGCCGTATCCCCCTTCGCCCCCTTGCCGCCATCCTGCGCGCCCGCGCCCAGGGCGAGAACCCCGACGTAATCGAACGCGAGAACATCCGCCGTCGCCACGAAGAGATGCGCGACCGCGAGCGCCAGCGCGCCGAGGGGCGGCTGCTGGTGCTGGGCGTGTTCTTCCTCGTGGGGTTCGTGCTGATCGGCGTGCGCATGGGCCATCTGGCCGGGTCCGAACCGGCCGAGCCGCGCGCCGCGGCCACGGGCAATTCGATCCTCGCACAGCGCGCCGACATCGTCGACCGCCAGGGCCGGATCCTGGCCACGAACCTGACCACGCATTCGCTGTATGCCCAGCCCCCGATCATGGTCGACAAGGAGCGGGCCGCCCGCGAGTTGGTCCGGATCTTCCCCGAGCTTGACGAGGCCAAGCTGATCGAGCAGTTCACTGGGCCGCGCAAGTTCCTGTGGATCAAGCGGAACATCTCGCCCGAACAGAAGCAGGCCGTGCACGACATCGGCGATCCGGGCCTGATGTTCGGCCCGCGCGAGATGCGGCTTTATCCCAATGGCAAGTTGGCCGCGCATATCCTGGGCGGGGCCGGCTTCGGGCGCGAGGGCGTCAACTCGGCCGAGATCGTGGGCCGCGCCGGCATCGAAAAGCAGTTCGACGACTACCTTCGCGATCCTGCGAACGAAGGCGCGCCGCTTCAGCTGTCGATCGACCTGACAATCCAGGACGCGGTCGAGCGCGTGCTTCACGGCGGCATGATGCTGATGAACGCCAAGGGCGCGACCGCGGTGATGATGGATGTCCATACGGGCGAGATCGTCGCGCTGGCCTCGCTGCCCGATTTCGACCCCAACGATCGTCCCGCGCCGGTCACTCAGGGCGACCCGGCCGACAGCCCGCTGTTCAACCGCGCCGTGCTTGGGGTCTACGAGCTTGGGTCGACCTTCAAGATCCTGACCGTGGCGCAGGCGCTCGACGAAGGTCTGGTCAATCCGACCACGATGCTCGACACGCAGGGGCCGATGCGCTGGGGCAAGCACCGCATCAGCGATTTCCGTAACTACGGCCCGCAGTTGTCGGTGACCGACGTCATCGTGAAATCCTCGAACATCGGCACGGCGCGGATGGCGCTTCAGATCGGGAGCGAGCGCCAGAAGCAGTTCCTTGAAAAGCTTGGGTTCTTCCAGCCGACTCCGGTCGAGCTGGTCGAGGCGCCCACCGGCCGCCCGCTTCTGCCGCGCCAGTGGTCCGACATCTCGACGATCACCATCTCCTATGGCCACGGCCTGTCGGCCAGCCCGCTGCATCTTGCGACGGCCTACGCCTCGGTCCTGAACGGCGGCACGAGGATCACGCCGACGCTTCTGAGGCGGGCCGCGCCCGAGCCCGGCGCGCGGATCGTCTCGGAACGCACCTCGGCGCAGGTCCGCTCGATGATGCGCGAGACGGTCGTGCACGGCACCGCGACCTTCGCCGATGTCCGCGGCTACGAGGTTGGCGCCAAGACCGGCACCGCCGACAAGCCCAAGCGCACGGGCGGCTACTACGACGACAAGGTGATCGCGACCTTCGCCGGGATCTTTCCGTCGAGCGACCCGAAATACGTGCTCGTCGTGACCCTTGACGAGCCGGTCGAAACTTCCGGGACCGAGCCGCGCCGGACCGCCGGCTGGACGGCGGTGCCGGTGGCGGCCGAGATCATCCGCCGCACCGCGCCGCTGCTTGGCCTCACCCCGGTCATTGAACCCGCCCCCGAGGATGCGCTAACACTCACGTCAAACTAGAACGGGTTGGGGCGAGCATGGGAACCCGGGCCATCGCGCGATCACTGGCAGAGCTCGGGCTGACCGCCCCGGGTGCGGGCGAGGTGCGCGTCACCGGCCTTTCTGTCGACAGCCGCGATGTGCGCGAAGGGCACCTTTTTGCCGCGCTGCCCGGCGCGCGGGTTCATGGCGGCGAGTTCATCCCCTATGCCATCCGCCAGCGCGCAGGCGCGATCCTGACCGACAAGGACGGCGCGCGCATCGCCGGCGACGAGATCCGCGCCTCGGGCATCCCGCTGATCGTGGCCGAGGACCCGCGCCAGGCGCTGGCCTATGCCGCGGCGCTGTGGTTCGGGCATCAGCCCGACATCGTGGTCGCCGTCACCGGCACGAACGGCAAGACCTCGGTCGCCAGCTTCACCCGGCAGCTCTGGAGCGCGATGGGCGAACCGGCGGTGAACCTTGGCACCACCGGGGTCGAGGGCGACTGGTCGAAACCCCTGGGCCACACCACGCCCGAGCCGATCACCCTGCACCGCACCCTGGCCGAGATCGCGGCCCAGGGCATCGCGCATTGCGCGATGGAGGCATCGTCGCACGGGCTGGACCAGCGCCGTCTCGACGGCGTGCGGCTGGCGGCGGCGGGGTTCACCAACCTGACGCAGGATCACCTCGATTATCACGGCACGATGTCGGCCTATCGCGATGCCAAGGCGCAGCTTTTCGCCCGTATCCTGCCTGAGGACGGCACCGCCGTCATCAACATCGACGACGGCTATGGCCCCTACATGCGCGACGTTGCCGAGGCGCGGGGGCAGGATCTGCTGACCGTGGGCACCCGCGCCGACGCGGCGTTGCGCATCGTCGCGCAGCGCTATGACGCCACCGGGCAGGACCTGCGGTTCGAATGGAACGGGCAGGCCCACCAGCGGCGGCTGAACCTGATCGGCGGGTTTCAGGCGGCCAACGCCCTGGTCGCCGCCGGGCTGTGCATCGGCAGCGGGTCCGACCCGCGCGCGGTCTTCGACGCGCTCGAGCATCTGACCACGGTGCGCGGCCGGATGCAGCACGTCGCCACGCGCGACAACGGCGCGACCGTCTTTGTCGACTACGCCCACACGCCCGACGCCATCGCGACCGCGCTCAAGGCCTTGCGCCCGCATGTGCTGGGCCGTCTGGTCATCGTCTTCGGCGCCGGCGGCGACCGTGACCGCACCAAGCGTCCGCTGATGGGCGAGGCGGCGGCGCGCCATGCCGACGTGGTGTTCGTGACCGACGACAACCCCCGCTCGGAAGATCCCGACGTGATCCGGGCGGCGATCCGGCAGGGCTGCCCCGAAGCCAACGACGTGGGCGACCGGGCCGAGGCGATCCTGCGCGGGGTCGATGCCCTTGGCCCCGGCGACGCGCTTCTGGTCGCCGGCAAGGGCCACGAGACCGGGCAGGTCATCGGCGGCGCTGTCCTGCCCTTCGACGATGCCGAACAGGCCAGCGTCGCGGTCGCGGCGCTTGATGGGCGCATCGCATGAGCGCGCTCTGGACCGCGGACGCGGCGGCGGCCGCGACGGGTGGCCGAACGACGACGGACTGGACGGCGACGGGCGTCTCGATCGACACGCGGACGCTTGAGCCGGGCGATCTGTTCGTCGCGCTCACCGATGTGCGCGACGGGCATGATTTCGTGGCCGACGCGCTGGCAAAGGGGGCGGCCGCGGCGCTTGTGTCGCGCATTCCCGAGGGCGTGCCGCCGGAGGCGCCGCTTCTGGTCGTGCCCGACGTTCTCGAGGCGCTGGGCGCGCTGGGCCGGGCGGCGCGGGCGCGGACCGGGGCCAGGGTGGTGGCGATCACCGGGTCGGCCGGCAAGACCTCGACCAAGAAGATGCTGGCCGATGCGCTGGCCGGGCAGGGGCGGGTGCATGCCGCCGAGAAGAGCTATAACAACCACTGGGGCGTGCCGCTGACGCTGGCGCGGATGCCGGCCGGGACCGATTTCGCGGTGATCGAGATCGGCATGAACGCGCCCGGCGAGATCGCCCCCCTGACGCGCATGACCCGGCCCCACGCCGCCATCGTGACACTGGTTGCGGCCGCCCATCTCGAGGCCTTCGGCAAGATCGAGGGGATCGCGCACGAGAAGGCGTCGATCTTCGTCGGGCTCGAGCCCGACGGCACGGCGATCCTGAACGGCGATCTGCCGACGACGCCGATCCTGCGCGACTGGGCCGCGCGCCATGCGGGACACGAGGTCCTGTTCGGCGCGGGCGCGGGGGCGGAGTGGCGGCTTTCCTCGGCCGCTGTCGACGACAGCGGCACCGACGTCGTGATCGACGGACCCGCAGGGCGGCTGACGTTCCGCCTTGGCACGCCGGGGCAGCATTTCGCGATGAACGCGGCGGCGGTGCTTGCGGCGGTGGCGGCGGTCGGGGCCGATCCGGCCCGGGCCGCGCGCAACCTTGACGGCTGGGCGCCGCCGGGCGGGCGCGGCGTGTCGCAGCAGATCGCGCATCCCGACGGCGGGACGCTCACGCTTGTCGACGACGCGTTCAACGCCAACCCGGCCTCGCTTTCCGCGGCGCTGGCGGTTCTGGCGGCCGCGCGCCCGGCGCCGGGCGGGCGGCGCGTAGCGGTTCTGGGCGACATGCTCGAGCTTGGCCCGGACGAGGCGCGGCTTCACGCCGAGGTGGCCGGGCACCCGGCGCTGGCCGAGATTGCCACGATCCACTGCGTCGGTCCCCGGATGCACCACCTGTGGGAGGCGCTGCCCGAGGCGAAGCGGGGCCTCTGGGCCGAGCGGGCCGAAGCGCTGTGCCCCCGCCTTGCCGAGATCGCGCGGCCCGGAGACGTGGTGCTGGTCAAGGGCTCGAAAGGCATCCGGGTGAGCCTGATCGTCACGGCATTCATGGACGCGGCGGCCAGGGACCGCGGCGCCGAAAAGGGGACTGACTGATGCTTTTCTGGCTGACCGGGTTCTCGGACGGGGGGGATTTCTTCAACCTCTTCCGCTACATCACCTTTCGCGCCGGCGGGGCCTTCTTCACGGCGCTGGTCTTCGGGTTTCTGTTCGGACGACCGCTGATCAACCTTCTGCGCCGTCGCCAGAAGAAGGGCCAGCCAATCCGCAGCGACGGGCCGGAGGGACACATCCTGTCGAAGGCAGGCACGCCGACGATGGGGGGCCTTCTTATCCTGTCGGCGCTGGTCGTCTCGACCCTGCTCTGGGCGCGGCTCGACAACGGCTATGTCTGGCTGGTGCTTTTCGTGACGGTCGGCTTCGGGCTGGTCGGCTTCGCGGACGATTATGCCAAGGTCACGCAGCAGACGCACAAGGGCGTGTCGGGCAAGCTGAGGCTGGCGATCGGCATCGTGATCGCCGCCATCGCGGGCTACTGGGCGGCCACGCTGCATCCCGAGGCGCTGACGAACCAGCTGGCGCTTCCCTTCTTCAAGGACGTGCTGGTGAACCTTGGCGTTCTCTTCGTGCCCTTCTCGATCCTGGTGATCGTGGGTTCGGCCAACGCGGTGAACCTGACAGATGGGCTGGACGGACTGGCCATCATGCCGGCGATGATCGCGGCCGGCACGATGGGCGTGATCGCCTATGCCGTGGGCCGGGTCGACTTTTCGGAGTATCTCGACGTGCACTACGTCCCGGACACGGGCGAGATCCTGGTGTTCTCGGCCGGGCTGATCGGCGGCGGGCTGGGGTTCTTGTGGTACAACGCGCCGCCGGCCGCGGTCTTCATGGGTGATACCGGATCGCTTGCGCTGGGCGGCGCGCTGGGGGCGATCGCGGTGGCCACCAAGCACGAGATCGTCCTGGCGATCGTCGGCGGCCTCTTCGTGGTCGAGGCGCTGAGCGTCATCATCCAGGTCGCCTATTTCAAGCGCACCGGCAAGCGCGTCTTCCTGATGGCGCCGATCCACCATCATTTCGAGAAGCAGGGCTGGGCCGAGCCGCAGATCGTGATCCGCTTCTGGATCATCTCGCTGATCCTTGCGCTGATCGGGCTGGCGACGCTGAAGGTGCGGTAGGCGGGGTCGCGAAGCCGGAGGCGAGACGCGGGGGTCGAGACGCGGGGGTCTTCCACCCCCGCACCCCCGAAAGGTATTTTCCGCCAGAAGAAGCACCGGCCTGGCGGCGCGGAACGATGTCGGAGGAATGCATGATCCCGGTCAGAGGCTATGAAGGGGCGAAGGTGGCGGTCCTGGGGCTTGGCCGGTCGGGGCTGACGGCGGCGCGGGCGCTGGCCGCGGGCGGCGCCGAGGCGCTGTGCTGGGACGACAGCCCGGAAGCGCGCGCCCGGGCCGAGGCCGAGGGGCTTGTCCTGCGCGACCTCGGCCGCGACGGCGCCTGGGACGGCGTGGCGGCATTGATCGTGTCGCCGGGCATTCCGCATCTTTACCCCGCGCCGAACCGCGTGATCCTGGCCGCGCTCGCGGCCGGGGTTCCGGTCGACAACGACATCGGGCTGTTCTTCCGCTCGCTGGGTCGCGCCGAGTGGGAGGACCTCGACACGCCGCCCCGGGTGATCGCGGTGACGGGCACGAACGGGAAGTCGACGACGTCGGCGCTGATCCACCATGTTCTGGGCGAGGCAGGGCATGAAAGCCAGCTTGCCGGAAACATCGGGCGCGGCGTGCTTGACATCGATCCGCCGGGCGAGGGCGGGGTCGTGGTGCTGGAATTGTCGAGCTACCAGACCGAGCTTGCCCGGGCGCTGACGCCGGACGTGGCCGTGTTCACCAATCTCACCAGCGACCATCTTGACCGGCATGGCGGCATGGGCGGCTATTTCGCTGCCAAGCGCCGGCTCTTCGCCGAGGGCGGGCCGGACCGCGCGGTGATCGGGGTGGACGAGACCGAGGGGCTGTTCCTGGCCGGGCAGATGGCGGAAGGCCCGGGCGACGACCGGGTGATCCGGGTCTCGGTCGAGCGCAAGCTGGCCGGTCCGGGCTGGTCGGTCTTCGCGCGCAAGGGGTTTCTCAGCGAATACCGCAAGGGGCGACAGGTCGCGTCGCTCGACCTGCGCGGCGTCAGCGGTCTGCCCGGGTCGCACAACCACCAGAACGCCTGCTGCGCCTATGCCGCGGTGCGCGCGCTGGGCGTCGCGCCGAAGGCGATCGAGCAGGCCTTCCACAGCTTCGCCGGCCTGCCGCACCGCAGTCAGCTGGTGGCCGAGCGCGCCGGCGTGCGCTTCGTCAACGACAGCAAGGCGACCAACGCCGACAGCGCCGCGCGGGCGCTTGCCGCCTTCGACCGCATCCGCTGGATCGTCGGCGGACAGATGAAGGAGGGCGGGCTTGGCCCGGCAAAGGCGCATCTCGATCGCGTCGTGAAGGCCTATGTGATCGGCCGGCAGGCGCGCGAGGTGGCGCTCGAGATCGCGCAGACCCCGCATGAGGTTTGCGAGACCATGGCCCAGGCCGTCGCCCGCGCCGCAGCCGAGGCCGCGCCTGGCGAGACGGTGCTTCTGGCGCCCGCCGCGGCAAGTTTCGACCAGTACGACAACTTCGAAAAGCGCGGCGAGGACTTCATCGCCGAGGTCGCCAAGCTCGGCTGACCGGTCAGAGCGTCAGCGCGTCTGCGGTGGCCTTCAGAAGTTCGGCGCTGCGGCGCAGGGCATCGTGCTCGGCGCGGTCGAGTTCCGGAAACAGCGCGGCGGTGACGCCCGCGCGGCCCACCACGCGTGGCACCGAGAGCGCCACGTCGCTTACGCCCTCGACCTCGGGGGTGAGGATCGACACCGACAGCACCGCCTGCTCGTCGCGCAGGATTGCCCGGACGATGCGGGCCAGCCCCGCGCCGATGCCGTACCACGTGGCGCCCTTGCCCTCGATGATCGTGTAGGCGGCGGTGCGCACGCCGTGGTCGATCCGGGCCACCACGTCGTCGGTCAGCGCCGCGCCGACCTGAGCCGCGAAGGCCCGGATCGGCACCGAGCCGGCGCGCGCCGCCGACCAGGCCAGAACCTCGCTGTCGCCATGTTCGCCCAGGACATAGGCGTGCACCGACTGCGGCGCGATGCCAAGGTGCGCGCCCAGAAGCGACCGGAAGCGCGCGGTGTCGAGGATGGTGCCCGAGCCGATCACGCGGGTGGGCGGCAGCCCGGACAGGCGGGTGGCGACGTCGGTCATGATGTCGACGGGGTTGGTGGCGACCAGCAGGATCGCATCCGGCGCGACGCGCAGCACCTCGCCCACGATAGCGCGAAACACCTCGGCGTTGCGGCCCAGCAGCTCGAGCCGCGTCTCGCCGGGTTTCTGGCTCACGCCCGCGGCCAGGATCACGACATCGGCGCCCTGAAGCCTGTCGTAGCCGCCCGCGCCCATCTGCGTCGCCGAGGCGAAGGGCACGGCATGGGCGATGTCCTGCGCCTGCGCCAGGGCAAGGGCGGCGTCGCGGTCGACCAGCACGACCTCGCGCACCGTTCCAAGAAGCGCCAGCGCATAGCCCGCAGCGCTGCCGACCATGCCGGCGCCGACGATCCCGACCTTCATGACGCTCTCCCTGTTTGCGCGGGGTCGAAGGTGAGGGCTTCAGGCGTCCGAGTCAAAGGCGCCGTCGCCTCGGGACCAGCCGGGCAAGAGGCCGTCAAGGCGGGCATAGCCTTCTTCCATGCCCTCAGCCATCGGCGTGCGCGCGGCCGCATCCCGCGCCCGGGACGACGAGTAGAGGACATGCATGTCCATCAGCGTTGCCTCTCCTTCGTCCAGGAAAAGGGTCGTCACCGTGGTCTCGCCGTCTGTCCAGTCCTCGTCGAAAAGCTCGGTGTGGACGATACGGCGGGGCGGGTCGATCGCGACGAAGCGGCCCCGCACGATCATTTCCGGGCGCTGGGGGATCGCCCAACCCCAGACGAAGCGGCCGCCTTCGCGAAAATCCATCTCGCAGGTGATCATCGGATAGTCCCGCGCATAAAGCCATTGCCTGACCAGCGACGGATCGGTGAAGGCGGTCCAGACCGCCTTGCGCGGAGCATGGAAGCGGCGCCGGATGCGCAGGGCGGCGGCATCCTCGGGGGCGATGGTCAGGGGGGCGTGCTGTGGCAACAGCTTGTCCTTTCGGTCGCGCGCGGCTCCCGGCCTTGGGCGTGGTCGCGTCGCGTCGGATCCTACCCGATGCGCGGCGAGTCGCGAAATGGATCCGGCTTCTTGCCCGGCCCGCATCAACGCACTGGCGCGGACGCCCATGATTCGCTAGACTCGCATCCAGACCCGGCAAACGGGCGATCAGAGGCAGAACGAGCGGGCGGTCCATGACAGAGATGGTCTATGGCGTCATGCCGGCGCGGGAAGGGGATCCGATTCTCCCCCGCTGGTGGCGCACGATCGACAAGTGGTCCTTGTCGGCGGTCTTTTTCCTTTTCGCGATCGGCATCCTGCTGGGTCTTGCCGCTTCGGTTCCGCTGGCCGAGCGGAACGGACTTCCGCCCTATCACTATGTCCAGCGTCAGCTGTTCTTCGGGGGGCTGGGGCTGGGGACGATGGTGGTCGTGTCGATGATGTCGCCGCAACTGGTGCGGCGGATCGGCGTGATTGGCTTTCTTTTCGCCTTCGTCGCGATCATGTTCCTTCCGGTCTTCGGCACCGACTACGGCAAGGGCGCGGTGCGCTGGTATTCGCTGGGCTTCGGCTCGGTGCAGCCGTCGGAGTTCCTCAAGCCCGGCTTCGTCATCGTCTCGGCCTGGCTGATCGCCGCCAGCCACGAGATCAACGGACCGCCGGGGCGGCTTTACTCCTTCATTCTGGCGCTGATCATTTGCGTCTTTCTGGCGCTGCAGCCCGATTTCGGGCAGGCGTGCCTGGTGCTGTTCTCCTGGGGGGTGATGTATTTCGTCGGCGGCGCGCCCTTCCTCCTGCTTCTCGGGATCGCGGGTCTGGTGGTCTTCGGCGGCACGGTCGCCTATTCCAACTCGGAACACTTCGCGCGCCGCATCGACGGGTTTCTGGCGCCCGAGGTCGATCCGCGCACCCAGCTGGGCTATGCCGCGAACGCCATCCGCGAAGGCGGTTTCTTTGGCGTGGGCGTGGGCGAGGGCCAGGTGAAATGGTCGCTGCCCGATGCGCATACCGACTTCATCATCGCCGTCGCGGCCGAGGAATACGGGCTTATCCTCGTCCTCGTGATCCTGCTTCTTTACGCCACCATCGTGGTCCGGTCGGTCATGCGCCTGATGCGCGAGCGCGACCCCTTCATCCGGCTGGCCGGCACCGGTCTGGCCTGCACCTTCGCCGTGCAGGCGATGATCAACATGTCCGTCGCCGTGCGCCTCTTGCCGGCCAAGGGCATGACGCTGCCGTTCGTCAGCTACGGCGGGTCCTCGCTGATCGCGGGCGGCATCCTTGTCGGGATGCTTCTGTGTTGCACGCGCAAGCGGCCGCAGGGCGATTTCGCCGAGATCCTCTATCGGGGCGGGCGATGAACGGTCGTCGCCGGCCCCGCGTCGCGACCGGGGCTGCGCCCAATGGCTGAGGCGCCGCTTCTGGTCATCGCCGCGGGCGGCACGGGCGGGCACATGTTTCCCGCGCAGGCCCTGGCCGAGGCGATGATCGCGAAGGGCTGGCGGGTCAGGCTGTCGACCGACGCGCGCGGTGCGCGCTACGCCGGTGGATTTCCCACGGCCGTCCGGGTCGACGAAGTCGCGTCGGCCACCTTCGCCCGGGGCGGGGTTGTGGCGCGGCTGCTGGTGCCGTTTCGCATCCTGGCCGGCATTCTTGGCGCGATCGGGGCGATGCTGCGCGACCGGCCAGCCGGCGTCGTGGGCTTCGGCGGGTATCCGTCGATTCCGGCGCTGTCGGCGGCCTGGGTGCTGCGCGTGCCACGGATGATCCACGAACAGAACGGCGTGCTGGGTCGGGTGAACCGGCTCTTCGCCCGCCATGTCGACGCGCTGGCCTGCGGGATCTGGCCCACGGACCTGCCAAAGCGCGTCAAGGCCGAGCACACCGGAAACCCGGTGCGCGCGGCCGTCCTGACCGAGGCCGGCACCGTCTACCGCGCCCCTGACGGCGGGACGGTCGAGCTTCTGGTGATCGGCGGAAGCCAGGGCGCGCGCATCCTGAGCACGACCGTGCCGGCCGCGATCCTTGCCTTGCCCGAGGCCCTGCGCGCCCGGCTCCGGCTGACCCATCAGGCGCGCGAGGAAGACGCGGACGCCGTGGCCGAAGCCTATGCGACGGGTGGCGTGGCGGCCGAGGTGCGGCCCTTCTTCGACGACGTGCCGCGCCGCATGGCCGCCGCGCAGCTTGTGATCAGCCGCGCCGGCGCCTCGAGCGTGGCCGAAATCTCGGCCATCGGGCGCCCGGCGATCCTGGTGCCCTATGCCGCGGCCACCGCCGATCACCAGACCGCCAACGCGCGCGGGCTGGCCGAAGCGGGCGCGGCGATCGTGATTTCCGAATCCGCCCTTGCGCCCGAGACGCTCTCGGCCCAGATAGCGGCGGTTCTTTCGGACCCCGATGCGGCGACACGAATGGCCGAAAAGGCCCGGGCCGCAGGCCGGCCGGACGCGACGCGCCGGCTGGTGGCGATGGTGGAAGATTTGACAGGCGAGAGGCAGAAATGAACGTATTGGCAGGCGTCAAAGGACTTTACATGAACGCGACGAAGCTTCCGACCGAGATGGGGCCGATTCACTTCGTGGGAATCGGCGGCATCGGGATGTCGGGCATCGCCGAGGTGCTGCTGAACCACGGCTACCGCGTGCAGGGCTCGGACCTAAAGGCCAGCCCGATCACCGAGCGGCTGGAAACCCTGGGCGCCACGGTCTTTGTCGGCCAGACGGCCGAGAACCTTGCCGATGCCGAGGTGGTCGTCATCTCGTCGGCGATCAAGCCGGGCAACCCCGAGCTTGACGCGGCGCGCGCGCGCGGCCTTCCCGTGGTGCGCCGGGCCGAGATGCTGGCCGAACTGATGCGCCTGCGCTCGAACGTGGCGGTCGCCGGGACCCACGGCAAGACGACGACCACCACAATGGTCGCGACGCTTCTCGACGCGGGCGGCTTCGATCCGACCGTGGTCAACGGCGGGGTGATCCACGCCTATGGCTCGAACGCGCGGGTCGGGCAGGGCGAGTGGATGGTGGTCGAGGCCGACGAATCCGACGGCACCTTCAACCGCCTGCCCGCCACGATCGCCGTCGTCACCAACATCGACCCCGAGCACATGGAGCACTGGGGCGATTTCGACCGCCTGCGGCAGGGCTTCCAGGACTTCGTGTCGAACATCCCGTTCTACGGTCTCGCGGTGTGCTGCACCGACCACCCCGAGGTGCAGGCCCTTGTCGGGCGCATCACCGACCGCCGGGTCGTGACCTTCGGCTTCAACGCCCAGGCCGACGTGCGCGCGGTCGACCTGCGCTATGAAAATGGCGTGGCGCATTTCGACATCGCGCTGGCGAACGACGACATGGTGATCGAGGGCTGCACGCTGCCGATGCCGGGCGACCACAATGTCTCGAACGCGCTGGCCGCCGTCGCCGTGGCGCGCCACCTCGGCATGAAGGCGGCCGAGATCAAGGCCGCGCTGGCAAGCTTCCGGGGCGTGAACCGCCGCTTCACGAAAGTCGGCGAAGTCAACGGCGTGACGATCATCGACGACTACGGCCACCATCCGGTGGAAATCGCGGCCGTGCTGAAGGCCGCGCGCCAAGCCACGAAGGGCCGGGTCATCGCCGTGCACCAGCCGCACCGCTACACGCGCCTGTCCTCGCTCTTCGAGGATTTCTGCACCTGCTTCAACGAGGCCGACGTCGTCGCCATCGCCGAGGTCTATGCCGCCGGCGAAGACCCGATCCCCGGCGCCAGCCGCGACGATCTGGTCGCGGGCCTGATCCGTCATGGCCATCGACACGCGCGCGCGATCGTGTCCGAGGACGACCTCGAGCGTCTGGTGCGCGAACAGGCGGGCGAGGGCGACATGGTGATCTGCCTTGGCGCCGGCACGATCAGCGCCTGGGCCCGCAACCTGCCCGAGCGGCTGAAGGGATGAGCCTGTCGCTGACCCTTGGCTGCCTCTGGGTGATCGCCTCGGCGATCACCGCGATGCTGCCGATGCGCCTTCAGTACGCGCCGGGGGTCGTCCTGCTTCTGGCCGCGCCGGTCCTTCTGATCCTCTTGGGGATCGAGCATGGCCTGCTTTGGGCCGGGATCGGGCTGTTCGCTTTTGTCTCGATGTTCCGCAATCCGCTGATCTATCTGGGGAAAAAGGCGCTGGGCCTGCCCGTGCCGCCGCCGCCGGGAAGCGAGGATCGGGCATGACCGCGCCGGTGGTCCTTGGCCTTGTCTGGCTTGTTCTGGCGAACGTGATCGGCATGTTTCCGTCGCGCCACCAGCACTGGCCCGCGGCCTATGGGCTGATCGCGGTGGGCATCCCGCTTCTGGGCTGGATCACCTATCTTTCGGGGCCCTGGGTCGGGCTGATCTTCCTTGCCGCGGGCGCGTCGGTCCTGCGCTGGCCGGTGCGGTACCTGCTGCGCTGGCTGCGCACGGCCGTCCTGCGGAGCGAGGGATGATCCCGACACCGCGCGGCACGCTGACCGCGAACCGCCCGCTGGCCGACCTGACCTGGCTGCGCGTCGGCGGGCCGGCGGACTGGCTGTTTCAGCCCGCCGACCTGGACGACCTTGCCGCCTTCCTGCGCGATCTCGACCCCGGGGTGTCGGTCTTCCCCATGGGGGTCGGGTCGAACCTCATCGTGCGCGACGGGGGCATCCGCGGCGTCGTGGTGCGGCTTGGACGCGGCTTCAACGCGGTCGGCATCGACGGCGCGCGGGTCACCGCCGGGGCGGCGGCCCTGGACGCGCATGTTGCGCGGAACGCCGCCCAGGCCGGGATCGACCTGACCTTCCTGCGCACGATCCCGGGCGCGATCGGCGGGGCGGTGCGGATGAACGCGGGCTGCTATGGCAGCTACGTGGCCGATCACTTCGTCGGCGCGACGGCGGTGACCCGGGCCGGCCAGGTGGTGACGCTGACTCATGCCGACATGGGGTTCGCCTATCGCCAGACGCAGGTGCCGCCCGACACGATCATCGTGTCGGCGACCTTCGAAGGGCCGCGGGGCGCGCCTGCGGAACTTGAGGAGAAGATGGCCGCGCAACTGGCCAAGCGCGACGCCACGCAGCCCACGAAGGACCGCACGGCGGGGTCCACCTTCCGCAATCCGGCGGGGTTTTCCTCGACCGGGCGTGCCGACGACACGCACGAACTGAAGGCCTGGAAGCTGATCCAGCAGGCCGGGATGCAAGGGGTTGCGCTGGGCGGTGCGGTCATGAACCCGATGCACGCCAACTTCCTGACGAACACCGGCGCGGCCACCGCGGCCGAGCTTGAGGCGCTGGGCGAGAAGGTCCGCGAAAAGGTATTCCAAAACAGTGGAATATCGCTAGAATGGGAAATCATGAGGGTCGGCGAACCGGCCCCGTCTGAGGCAGAACGATAACAGGCCGGAAAACCGGCCCCAGAGGCACGAGCGGGCATGTCAAGCAAGACATCCCCGAAGGTGGCGGTACTGATGGGCGGACCCTCGGCCGAGCGCGAGGTGTCGCTGTCTTCCGGGCGTGAATGCGCCGCCGCTTTGCGGGCGACAGGATACGAGGTGGTAGAGGTCGACGCAGGTCCCGACCTGTGCCGGCGCATGTCCGACCTTTCCCCCGACGTCGCCTTCAACGCCCTGCACGGCCGCTGGGGCGAGGATGGCTGCGTCCAGGGCCTTCTGGAGTGGCTGCGCATTCCCTACACCCATTCGGGCGTGCTGGCCTCGGCGCTGGCGATGGACAAGCAGCGCTCGAAGGCGGCCTACCGCGCCGAGGGACTGCCGGTGGTCGACGGCCGTCTGGCCTGCAAGGCCGAGGTGACGGCGCGCCACGTCCTGCCGCCGCCTTATGTCGTGAAGCCCAACAACGAAGGCTCGTCCGTGGGCGTCTATATCGTCCACGAGGCCGCGAACGCGCCGCCCCAGCTTGACGAGGCGATGCCAGATGTCGTGATGGTCGAGGCCTACGCCCCCGGGCGCGAGCTGACCACGACGGTGATGGGCGACCGGGCGCTGGCGGTGACCGACATCCTGACCGACGGCTGGTACGACTATCACGCCAAGTACGCGCCGGGCGGTTCGCGCCACGTGGTCCCCGCGCAGATCCCGGCCGAGGTCGAGGCGGCCTGCCTGGACTTCGCGCTGCGCGCGCACCGCGCTCTGGGCTGCCGGGGTGTCAGCCGCACCGACTTTCGCTGGGACGAAACCCGGGGGCTCGACGGTCTGATCCTTCTCGAGACGAACACCCAGCCGGGCATGACGCCCACCTCGCTTGCCCCCGAGCAGGCGGCGCATGCCGGCATCGCCTTCCCCGAGCTTTGCCGCTGGATCGTGGAGGACGCCTCGTGCAATCGCTGATGCCGCCGCGCCGCGACCCGGCCCCGTCGCGCCTGGCCTACCGGATGCATCGGATGATGCTGACGCCGGGCTTCCGGCGGTTCCTGCGCTATGGTCTGCCGTCCGCCGTCCTTGCGATCGCGGTGGGCGGCTACCTTGCGGACGAGACGCGCCGCCTCGACCTTGTGGCCGGGGTCGAGGATCTGCGCCGACAGATCGCCGAGCGGCCCGAGTTCATGGTGCGCCTCATGGTGGTCGAGGGGGCCTCGATCCCCGTCACCGACGCGATCCGCGCGGTGGTCGAGGTCGAGTTTCCGGTATCGTCCTTCGACATCGACCTGGCCGATCTTCAGGCCCAGATCGCCGCGCTCGAGGCGGTCGAAAGCGTGAAGGTGCAGGTGCGTTCGGGCGGCGAACTTGCGATCGAGGTGGTCGAGCGCGTCCCGGTCGCGCTGTGGCGCGACGGCGGAACGCTGCGGATGATCGACGCCGCCGGCAAGCGCGTCGCCACGATCGAACGGCGCACCGACCGGCCCGACCTGCCGTTGCTTGCAGGCCCCGGCGCCGAGCGTGCCGTGCCCGAGGCACAAGCGCTTCTGGCCGCGGCCGCGCCGATCTCGTCGCGCGTGCGGGGACTTCTGCGCGTGGGCGAGCGACGCTGGGACCTTGTGCTTGACCGCGACCAGCGCGTGCTTCTCCCCGAGACCGGCGCGGTGGCGGCGCTTGAGCGGGTGATCGCGCTGGACGAAGCGCAGGACCTTTTCGCGCGCGACATCTCGCTGGTGGACATGCGCAACCCCGGCCGGCCGACGGTGCGGGTGACGCCCGCGGGTATCGCCGCGCTGGGCCAGATCAACGGACAGACTGTTGGAGCGGACTGAGACATGAGCGACCTCTATCAGACCCAGCGTGCCATGCGGTCGATGCGCCAGGCCGCGCTGCAGCGCGGGGTGGTCGCGATCCTCGATATCGGAACCTCGAAGATCGCCTGCCTGATCCTGCGCTTCGACGGCCCGCCGCGGTTCGTCGAAGAGGACGGCGTGGGCTCGATGGCCGGGCAGTCGTCGTTCCGGGTGATCGGGGCGGCCACGACGCGGTCGCGCGGGGTCGAACTGGGAGAGACCTGCGCCCTGCACGAAACCGAGCGCGCGATCCGCACGGTGGTGCAGGCGGCGCAGAAGATGGCAAACGTCCGGGTCGATCACGTGATCGCCTGCATCGCCGGCGGGCACCCGCGCAGCTATGGCCTTGCCGGCGAGATCGAGCTTGGCGACGGCCCGGTGACCGAACACGACATCGCCCGGGTGCTGGCCTCCTGCGAGGTGCCCGACATCGGCGAGGGGCGGCAGGTGCTGCATGCCCAGCCGGTGAACTTCGCCATCGACCACCGCACCGGGCTGATCGACCCGCGCGGACAGGTCGGCAATCGCCTGGCCTGCGACATGCACATGCTGACGATCGACCATGCGGTGATCGAGAACCTGCTTTACTGCCTCAAGCGCTGCGATCTGGAGCTCGCCGGGGTGGCGAATTCGTCCTATGTCGCGGGCATCTCGAGCCTTGTGGAGGACGAGCAGGAACTGGGCGCGGCCTGCATCGACATGGGCGGCGGGGCGACCGGCATCTCGATCTTCATCAAGAAGCACATGATCTACGCCGACACCGTGCGGCTGGGCGGCGACCATGTCACCCAGGACATCTCGAAGGGGCTGCGCGTGCCGCTGGCCGTGGCCGAGCGCATCAAGACCTTCCACGGCGGCGTCGTCGCCACCGGCATCGACGACCGCGACATGATCGAGATCGGCGGCGACAGCGGCGATTGGGAAAAGGACCGCCGCACGGTCAGCCGTGCGGAACTGATCGGCATCATGCGCCCACGCGTCGAGGAGATCCTCGAAGAGGTGCGCGAGCGGCTTGACGCGGCCGGCTTCGAGCATCTGCCAAGCCAGCAGATCGTCCTGACGGGGGGCGGAAGCCAGATCCCGGGCCTTGACGGTCTGGCGCCCAAGCTCTTGGGCCAGCAGGTGAGAATCGGCCGCCCGCTTCGGGTGCAGGGGCTGCCGCAGGCGACCACGGGGGCGGCCTTTTCCAGCGCTGTGGGGTTGTGTCTTTTCGCGGCGCACCCGCAAGACGAGTGGTGGGACTTCGAGATTCCGAGCGAGCGTTATCCGGCCAGAAGTTTTCGGCGGGCGGTAAAATGGTTCAAAGACAACTGGTAACAACTACATCTTCACACGCGCGCGAAATCCCGCTGATTGCGGGCTCGATACCCCAATATTTTGTGGCAAAATCGCACATTTTTCGTGACCTCGGGGGCCTCAATGGCTAAATTGCCCGACAATCAGGACAGTTGGCCCCTTTATCGGGCCCCATCATTCGCCCTGGCGGGGGCGACAACGACAGCAGGCGGACAGATCGATGACATTGACCTTGACCATCCCTCAGAATGACGAGCTGAAGCCCCGCATCACGGTCTTCGGCGTCGGTGGCGCGGGCGGCAACGCCGTCAACAACATGATCGAGAAGCGGCTCGAGGGTGTCGAGTTCGTGGTGGCGAACACCGATGCCCAGGCGCTGGCGCAGTCGTCTGCGCCGGTGAAGATCCAGATGGGCGTGCGCGTCACCGAGGGTCTGGGCGCTGGAGCGCGTCCAACGGTGGGGGCCGCGGCGGCGGAAGAGACGATCGAGGAAATCGTCGACCAGCTGGCCGGGGCGCACATGTGCTTCATCACCGCCGGCATGGGCGGCGGCACCGGCACGGGCGCCGCGCCGATCATCGCGCAGGCCGCGCGCGAGCTTGGCGTGCTGACGGTGGGCGTCGTGACCAAGCCCTTCCAGTTCGAGGGCGCAAAACGCATGCGCCAGGCCGAGGAAGGGGTCGAGGCGCTGCAGCGCATGGTCGACACGCTGATCATCATCCCCAACCAGAACCTGTTCCGGCTGGCGAACGAGAAGACCACCTTCACCGAGGCGTTCTCGCTGGCCGACGACGTGCTGTATCAGGGCGTCAAGGGCGTGACCGACCTGATGGTGCGCCCCGGCCTGATCAACCTCGACTTCGCCGACGTCCGCGCGGTGATGGACGAGATGGGCAAGGCGATGATGGGCACCGGCGAAGCCACGGGCGAGGATCGCGCGATCCAGGCCGCCGAGAAGGCGATCGCCAACCCGCTTCTCGACGAGATCAGCCTGAAGGGCGCCAAGGGCGTGCTGATCAACATCACCGGCGGATACGACCTGACGCTGTTCGAACTGGACGAAGCCGCGAACCGCATCCGCGAGGAAGTCGACCCCGACGCCAACATCATCGTCGGTTCGACGCTTGACACCGACATGGAGGGCATGATGCGGGTCAGCGTCGTCGCCACCGGCATCGACGCCAAGCCCGCCACGTCCGACGTGCCGTTGCCGCGCCGCTCGCTTGCCGAACCTCTCAAGCCCGTCGAGGCCGCGGTCGAGGAGACCGTCTCGGTCGCCCGCGGCGCAACCGAGGTCGAGATGGCCGATGACGACGCCGACGAGCCGTCGCTTTTCGACGACATCGCGCCCGAACCGGAGTACGAACCCCGGCACGAACCGCGCCCGGCCTTCCAGCCGGCCCCGCAGCAGGCCCCGGCGTTCCGGGCCGCAGCGGCGCGGACCGACTATGACGAGGACGATCTGCCGCCGCCGGCCTATCGGCACGAGACCGCGGTCCATGACCCCATGCCGCAGGAACCGGCCGCGCGTCCGCGCCCCGGAACGCCCACGCCCGAGGCGCTGGCCCGTCTCGAGGCCGCCGTGCGCCGGGCGCCGCAGCGCGATCCGGCCGAAGCCACCGAAGCGCCGCGCCGTGCGCCCGCTCCGGCCGAGGCGGAAAAGCCGCGCTTCGGCATCAACAGTCTGATCAACCGGATGACCGGTCATCCGGCCGAAAGCGCCGCGCCGCGGCCCGCGCCGACGGCCCGCAGGCAGCCTCCGGTGGTCAGCGCCGGCCAGGAAGACGAGATGTCGCCCGAGCAGGAGCGCATCGAGATTCCGGCCTTCCTGCGCCGCCAGGCGAACTGACGCCACGTCACAATTCCGTCACGAAGGGCCGGCCGCCGCCGGCCCTTTTCTTTTTTTTCCAATGGCTTGCAGTCGCCGCGCCGCAGAATAGGCAGTTTTCTGCCGATCCGTCGCGGCCGTGTTTCAGACCGTTACAAAGATTGAATTGAGTGTTTGTCCCCCGGTCCTTAGCTGAACATCGCAAGTGGCGCATCAGATGCCGCTCGAGCAGACATTGGGGATACACCGTGCAGACGACCTTGAAATCGCCGATCAGTTTCGTCGGAACCGGGCTTCATACTGGGCGGCCGGTGCGCATGACGATTCACCCGGCGTCGGCCGAATACGGGATCTGGTTCCGTCGCACCGACGTGTCAGGTCGCGACGCTATGATCCCCGCGCGATACGATGCGGTGATCGCGTCCGAACTGTCGACGAAGCTGGCCAACGGCGCCGGTGTCGAGGTCTCGACGGTCGAGCACGTGATGGCCGCCTTGGCGGGAACCGGTGTCCATAACGCCCTGATCGAGATCGACGGGCCCGAGGTTCCGATCATGGACGGAAGCGCGGCCATCTTCGTCAAAGCGATCCTTGCCCGCGGGCTGCGGGCGCTCGACGCCCCGATCCGGGCGATCGAGGTCCTCAAGCCCGTCACCGTGACCCGCGGCGACGCCAGCGCCACGCTGCGCCCCGCCGAAGGCCTCGAGATGCGGTTCGAGATCGAATTCGACGACTCCGCGATCGGCCGCCAGGAAAAAGCACTCGACATGGCGAACGGCACCTTCGTGCACGAACTGTGCGACAGCCGCACCTTCTGCCGCAGCGCCGATGTCGATGCGATGCGCGCGCGCGGGCTGATCCTTGGCGGAACGCTGGACAACGCCGTCGTGGTCGATGGCGACGCGGTGCTGACGCCGGGCGGTCTGCGGCACGCCGACGAACCGGTGCGCCACAAGATGCTCGATGCGTTGGGCGATCTCGCGCTGGCCGGGGCCCCGCTTCTGGCGCGCTATGACGGCGAACGCGCCGGGCACGCGCTGACCAACCGGCTTCTGCACGCGCTTTTCGCGGACCCCGAGGCATTCCGCATGGTGGTGCTTGACGCAGACATGGCGGCGCGGCTTCCCGGCGCCGGCCTGACCCGTTCGGATGCGCCCGAAGTCCACGCGGCCTGACGCGCCCTTTCGTCGGCGACGCGGTGGTCGATGGGCATTTTGCCCCCCGGAAATCTGTGTTAGGACGACCTTGGCCGTGCTTCGGCCCCCTCCGCGTCGAACCGGACAAAGATGACAGGCACGCTCAGGACAACGGCATTCACGCTTTGCGCAGCGCTGGCCCTATCGGCTTGCGGTGACCAGTTTTCGTCGCGCGCGGTCCCGGTCGAGCAGTTCTCGGCCGAAGAGATCTTCGAGCGCGGGGAATTCGAACTCGTGCAGCGCAATCCCGAAGAGGCCGCCTACTTCTTCGGCGAGGTCGAGCGGCTTTACCCCTACAGCGAATGGGCCAAGCGCGCGCTGATCATGCAGGCCTTCGCTTATCACAGGGACCGCGACTACGAGAACGCGCGCTCGGCCGCGCAGCGCTTCATCGATCTTTATCCCGCCGACGAGGATGCGGCCTATGCCCAGTACCTGCTGGCGTTGAGCTACTACGACCAGATCGACGACGTGGGGCGCGATCAGGGGCTGACGTTCCAGGCCCTGCAGGCCCTGCGGGTGGTGATCGAGGACTACCCGGACAGCGAATACGCCCGTTCCGCGATCCTGAAGTTCGATCTGGCCTTCGACCATCTCGCCGCCAAGGAGATGGAGATCGGCCGCTACTACCTGCGCCGCGGCCATTACACCGCCGCCTCCAACCGGTTCCGCATCGTGGTCGAGGATTTCCAGACCACCACCCAGACCCCCGAGGCGCTGTATCGCCTGGTCGAGATCTACAGTGTCCTGGGCCTGTCCGCCGAGGCCCAGACCGCCGGCGCGATCCTGGGCTTCAACTACCAGTCGTCGGTCTGGTACCAGGAAGCCTTCGCCCTGCTGACGGGCCTTGGCCTGCGCCCCGAGGCCGAAGGCGAGGGATGGCTGCAGGACATCTACCGCCAGACCATCCGCGGCGAATGGCTCTGACCACGACCAGAATGCGATGCTGAGCGGGCTCGACATCCGCGACATGCTGATCATCGACCGGCTGGAACTGCGCTTCCAGCCGGGCCTGAACGTGCTGACCGGGGAAACGGGGGCGGGCAAGTCGATCCTTCTGGATGCGCTTGGCTTCGTTCTGGGCTGGCGCGGCCGGGCCGAACTGGTGCGCATCGGCGCCGAGCAGGGCGAGGTCACCGCCTGGTTCGACCTTGCGCCGGGGCATCCCGCCCAGGCCGTGCTGGGCGAGGCCGGTCTGCCCGCCGAGGACGAGTTGATCCTGCGGCGCGTCAACACGCCGGACGGGCGCAAGACCGCCTGGGTGAACGATCGCCGCGTCTCGGGCGAGGTGCTGCGCGCCTTGTCGGACACGCTGGTCGAGCTTCACGGACAGCACGACGACCGCGGACTTCTGAACCCGCGCGGCCATCGGCAGCTTCTTGATGCCTATGGCCGGCTGGAGCCTGCCGTCGCGGCCACGCGAAAGGCCTGGGCCGATCTGCGCGCGGCCGAAAAGGCGTTGACCGCGATGCAGGCGGCGGTCGCCGCCGCCAAGGCCGAAGAGGACTATCTGCGTCACGCCTGCGACGAGCTTCAGGCCCTTGATCCCAAACCGGGCGAAGAGGCCGAACTCGACACCCGCCGCCGCCTGATGCAGGGGGCCGAGCGGGCCCGCGGCGATGTCGCACGCGCCGCGCAGGCCCTGGGTGGCGAGGGGGCCGAGGGGCTGCTGAACGACGCGCGCCGCTGGCTCGAGGCCGGGGCCGAAGCGCTGGGGCAGGGGGCCGAGCCGCCGCTTGCGGCGCTGACGCGCGCCCTTGTCGAACTGGGCGAGGCGCAGGACGGCGTGACCCGCCTTCTCGAGGCGATGGATTTCGATCCGGCCGATCTCGAGGCCGCCGAAGAGCGGCTGTTCGCGATCCGTGCGCTGGCCCGCAAACATGGCGTGGCGCCCGACGATCTTGCCGATCTGACGTCCGAACTGGCCGCGCGGCTGGCCGCGCTTGACCGGTCGGGGGCCGAACTGACCGCGCTGGAACGCAGCCTGGCCGCCGCGCGCGCCGCCTACGACGCCGCGGCCCTTGACCTTGGGCGGCAGCGGCGCGCGGCCGCGGTCCGCCTTGACGCCGCCATGGCGGCCGAGCTTGCGCCGCTCAAGATGGAACAGGCCGTGTTCTCGACGGATATCGCGTCGGGCGACCCCGGGCCCGAAGGGGCCGACACGGTGGCCTTCACGGTCGCGACAAACCCCGGCGCCCCGGCCGGCCCGCTGAACCGCATCGCAAGCGGGGGGGAACTTTCGCGCTTCCTGCTGGCGCTCAAGGTCTGCCTGACGGCCGAAGACAGCGGCCTGACCCTGATCTTCGACGAGATCGACCGCGGCGTGGGCGGCGCCACGGCCGATGCCGTGGGGCGGCGGCTTGCGGCGTTGGCGCAGGGCGCGCAGGTGCTGGTCGTGACCCATTCCCCGCAGGTCGCGGCCCTTGGCCAGCATCACTGGCGGGTGGAAAAGCGGGTGGCCGATGGCACGACGCTCAGCCGGGTGCTGGCGCTCGATCCGCAGGCCCGGGTCGACGAGATCGCCCGCATGCTGGCCGGCGACATCGTCACGGACGAAGCACGCGGCGCCGCGCGCGCGCTTCTGGCCGGCTGACCCGGCGCGCCGCCTGATCTGCACCGCCTGATCTGCACCGCCCAGTCTTCTTCGCCCAGTCTTTTTCGCGCGAATTTGCCACGCCCGCCGGATTTCGTCCCCCGGGGCACTGGCCGGTGGCGCGCCCCTCGCCTAGGAAGGGCAGGTGGCCGCCCCCGGCCGCAAGACGCTCCGCGCGGCCGGACGGGCGGCCCGCCGGGCCGAAGGACCGGATTGCCCGTCGGGACACGCGCCATGGAAGGGCCCCCGCGCGCCACGTTTTCCAGCCGGATCGACGCGGCCATCGCCGCGCTTCGCGACGCCTGGACGGTGCTGCGTGACCGGGGTCCGACGCAGATCCAGTTCTGGTTCATCGCGCTTGTGATCGGCATCGCCGCGGGTTTTGCGGCGCTTTTCTTCCGCAAGGGCATCATCTGGCTGCAACAGACGCTTTACGGCACCGACGACGTGCGGATGCTGCACAGTTTCGCCGAGACGCTGCCCTGGTATGTGATCCTGATCATCCCGATCCTCGGCGGGCTGGTGGTGGGCGTCATCCTGCATGTCTTCACCGATGATGGCCGGGTCCGCTCGGTCGCCGACGTGATCGAAGGCGCCGCCTTGAACGAGGGCCGGGTCGAGGTCAGGGCCGGGCTGGCCTCGGCGGCGGCCTCGCTCATCACGCTGGGTTCGGGCGGGTCGTCGGGACGCGAAGGGCCCGTGGTCCACCTTGCCGGCGTTCTCTCGACCTGGGTGTCGCGGCGGATCGCCGCCGACGGCATCACCGGGCGCGACCTGCTGGGCTGCGCGGTGGCGGCCGCCGTGTCGGCCAGCTTCAACGCCCCGATCGCCGGGGCGCTTTTCGCGCTCGAGGTGGTGCTGCGCCACTTCGCCGTCCACGCCTTCGCGCCGATCGTCATCGCCTCGGCGGCCGGCACCGTCATCAACCGGCTCGAATTCGGGGGCGTCACCGAATACAGCCTGCCCGAGGAAGGCGCGCTTGCCTTCTACGTCGAGCTTCCCGCCTTCCTGATCCTGGGACTCCTGTCAGGCCTTGTCGCCGTGATCCTGATGAGGGCGATCTTCTGGACCGACGACGCCGGCACCCGCCTGCACCGCCGGACAGGGCTGCCGCGCTGGCTGCGCCCGATGGTCGCCGGGGCGCTTCTGGGCGGCATCGCGATCTGGTTTCCGCATATCATTGGCGTGGGCTACGAAACCGTCGCGGCCGCGCTGACCGGACAGATCGGGCTTTGGGACGCCATCGTCTTCTGCATGATCAAGGTCGTCGCGGTGGCGATCACTATGGGCGGGCGCATGGGGGGCGGTGTCTTCTCGCCCTCGCTGATGGTTGGCGCCCTGCTCGGGCTGGCCTTCGGCATCATCGCCACTGGGATCTTTCCGACCGTGTCGGGCACGCAGATGGTCTATGCACTGGCGGGGATGGGCGCGGTGGCGGCGGCGGTGTTGGGGGCGCCGATCTCGACCACGCTGATCATCTTCGAACTCACCGGCGACTGGCAGATCGGGCTTGCCGTGATGGTCGCGGTCTCGATGTCGACGGCCCTGGCCTCGAAGCTGGTCCACCGGTCGTTCTTCCTGACCCAGCTTGAACGGCGCAACATCCACCTTGCCGCGGGACCGCAGGCCTATCTGCTTGCGATGTTCCGGGTCGGCAACGTGATGCGCCCGCCCGACGACCCGCGCGGCCCACCCCCTGACGAGGTCGCGGCTGCGCTGAAGGACGGGCTTGGCATCGCGGCCAACGCCACGCTCGAGACCGCCATGCCGATGTTCGAGCGCACCGACCGGAGCTTCCTGCCGGTGGTGCGGACGGGCGCGCCGGACGAGCCGCCCGAAGTCCTTGGAATCCTGCACCAGGTGGACGCGCTCAAGGCCTACAACCGCGCGCTCGCCGCCACCGCCGCCGAGGAACACTCCTGACCGGCGCGAGGGCGCCCCGTCACAACTGCTCGAGCTGGACCGTGTCGAGAGAATAGAAGGCGATGTGGCCCGCGATCGCGGCCGCGGCTTCGTTCGGCTCTTCGTAGGACCACGCGGCGCTGCGCAGGACGGTGCTTTTGGTGACGATATCGTAATGCGCGGCCCGCCCCTTCTTCGGGCAGGTCGTCACCTTGTCGCTGCGTTCGAGAAACGCCATGGCGACGTCGCCGCGCGGGAAATAGATCACGGGCGGCAGATGCCCTTCGGTCAGTTCCAGCGCGTTCTGCGTCTCGCCCAGCACGGCGCCGCCGGCGCGCACCACCCACGTCCCCTCGGCCCGCCGGATGCGGATATCGTTGTTCATCGTCCCCTCCTTCGCGGCGCACCTTCGGTCCGCCGCCGTTCCCTCGTTCAGATAGCGCGCGTGGCCGCCATCAGCCAGTCGCGTGCCGCCGAACCGACGCGCGGCCCGATCCGCCGCGCGACTTCGGCGTGATAGGCGTTGAGCCAGCCGCGTTCGCCCGGGCTCAGGATCGCCGGTTCGACCAGACGCAGGTCGATCGGCACGTAGGTCAGCGTCTCGAACGCCAGCTGGTCCCGCCCGTCGCCGATCTTCGGTGCCTCCTCGACCACGACAAGGTTCTCGATCCGGATGCCGAAGGCGCCCTCGCGGTAGTACCCGGGCTCGTTCGACAGGATCATCCCCGGCTCGAGCGCGATCTCCGAAATGCGCGAGATCCGCTGCGGCCCCTCGTGGACGCCCAGGAAGACGCCGACGCCATGTCCGGTGCCATGGTCGTAGTCCAGCCCGGCCCGCCACAACGCCGCGCGCGCCAGCGGATCAAGATCGCGTCCCGCCAACCCGCGCGGCCAGCGCGCACGGCTGATCGCGATCATGCCCTTGAGAACCCGGGTGAAGCAGTCGCGCATCTCGGCAGTGGGCGCGCCCACGGCGACGGTGCGGGTGATGTCGGTCGTGCCGTCCAGATACTGCCCGCCCGAATCGATCAGAAGCAGCTCGCCCGGGCGCACCGGACGATCGGTCTCTTCGGTCACGCGGTAATGCACGATCGCGCCATGTTCGCCCGCGCCGCAGATCGTGTCGAAGCTGATCCCGCGCAGCGCGTTGGTCGCCCGGCGGAAGGTCTCGAGCTTCTTGACCACCTCGATCTCGGTCAGCTTGCCCCCGGGGGCCGCCGTGTCGAGCCAGCACAGGAACTCGACCATCGCCGCCCCGTCGCGCAGATGCGCCTCGCGGGTGCCGGCAATCTCGGCCGGGGTCTTGCGCGCCTTGGGCAGGATGCACGGATCCTCGCCCCAGGCGACCTCGATCCCGGCCGCGGTCAGGATCTCGCTCACCGCAAGGGGGGCCGTGGCCTTGTCGACCCGCACCGGGCCGCGCAGGGCCGCCAGTGCCGGTGCCAGCCGGTCGGGCCGCAGGACGCGCACCTCGTGCCCGGGATCGACATGCTCGAGCTTCGCGGGATCGGCGAAGAGGTCGACGATGCCATCGGCATGCAGGATCGCGAAGGCCTGCAGGACGGGCATCTGCGGCAGGTCGCGCCCACGCAGGTTCAGAAGCCACGAGATGCTGTCAGGCAGCGTCAGCACCGCCGCCATCTGTCCCGCCTCGCGCAGGACGCGGCCAAGCTCGGCCCGCTTCTCGGTCGAGGTTCGCCCGGCAAGTTCGACCGGATAGGCCTCGGCATGGCCGGCGGGCGGTGACGGCTGGTCGGTCCAGATCCGGTCGATTAGGTTCTCGCAGGGCCGCAGCACCACCCCGGCGGGCGCAAGCTTGCGCTCCATCCGCTCGACCTCGGCTGCGGTGTGCAGCCAGGCGTCGAAGCCCAGGACTGCGCCGCGGGGCAGACGCGTGGCCAACCAGTCCTCGGGCCGCGTCGCGGGCCAGTCGACGGGGGTGAAATCCCCGGCCACCTGCACCCGAACCTGCAGCCGATATCGGCCATCGACAAAGATCCCGGCCGCGTCGCGGGTCAGTGCGGCGATCCCGGCCGATCCGGTGAAGCCCGTGAGCCACGCCAGCCGTTCGTCGCGCGCCGCCACGTATTCCCCCTGATGGGCATCGGCGCGCGGCACGAGGAAGGCATCGATGCCTTCATCCGCCATCGCCGACCGCAGCGCCGCAAGCCGCGGCGGTCCCTGGTCGGGCGTGGTCGTGGCGCGGAACGTCTGGAACATGGCAGTCTTCTCTTTCCAAGTACTCCGGGGGAGGCCCGCGTCAGCGGCGCAGGGGCAGAGCTCCCCTTCGCCCCGACCTGTCCGATCCGCCCACGGACCCGTCAGCCCGCCTTGCGGATCCCCAGGAACTTCGCCCGCGCGCGCGGATCCTTGTCGAACAGGCCGGCAAGCTGCTCGGTCATCGCGCCGGCCAGCTGGTCGACATCGGTGATCGTGACCGCGCGCTGGTAATACCGCGTCACGTCGTGCCCGATGCCGATGGCGATCAGTTCCACCGCGCGGCGGCGCTCGACCATGGCGATGACGTCGCGCAGGTGCTTTTCCAGATAGTTCGCGGGGTTCACGCTGAGGGTCGAATCGTCCACCGGCGCGCCGTCCGAGATCACCATCAGGATCTTGCGCGCTTCCGGCCGCGCCAGCATCCGCCGGTGCGCCCATTCCAGCGCCTCGCCGTCGATGTTCTCCTTCAGCAGGCCCTCCTTCATCATCAGGCCCAGGTTCTCGCGCGTGCGCCGCCAGGGGGTGTCCGCGCCCTTGTAGATGATGTGGCGCAGGTCGTTGAGCCGCCCCGGGCCCTGCGGGCGGCCATCGGCCAGCCATTTCTCGCGCGACTGCCCGCCTTTCCAGGCCCGCGTCGTGAAGCCCAGGATCTCGACCTTGACCTGGCAGCGTTCCAGCGTCCGCGCCAGCACGTCGGCGCAGATCGCCGCGATCGAGATCGGGCGGCCGCGCATCGAGCCCGAGTTGTCGAGCAGAAGCGTCACCACCGTGTCGCGGAATTCAGTGTCTTTCTCGACCTTGAAGGACAGGGGCGTGGTGGGGTTTGCCACCACCCGCGCCAGGCGGCCGGCGTCCAGGATGCCTTCCTCGCGGTCGAATTCCCAGCTGCGGTTCTGCTGCGCCTGCAACCGCCGTTGCAGCTTGTTGGCCAGCCGCGAGACCGCCCCCTTCAACGGGTCGAGCTGCTGGTCGAGATAGGCGCGCAGGCGTTCCAGTTCGGCCGGCTCGGCCAGGTCCTCGGCATGGATCTCCTCGTCGTACTCGGCGGCATAGACGACGTAGTTCGGGTCGGCCTCGCTTGCCGGCGCCGGCGGCGGCGGTTCGAGCGGGGCTTCGCCTTCGGGCAGTTCGGTCTCCTCGCCCATCTCGGCGTCGGCCAGGTCGTCGGCGGCGACCTGTGCCTGGCTCGGGTCCATCTGCTGGTCCTGGCTTTGCTCGGGCGACGCGTCCATCTCGTCGCTGTCGCCGTCCTCTTCGCCCTGGGCCTCGGGGTTGTCCTGCTCTTCGGGGCCGTCCTGCGCCTCGTTCTCGTCCTCGCCGGCGTCGGGGTCGTCGCCCAGCTGGTCGCCATAGCCGAGATCGCTGATGACCTGCCGGGCGAAGCGGGCGAAGGCCGTCTGGTCGTCGAGTTTGGCGTCGAGGTCGTCAAGCGTGCCGCCCGCCGCGTCCTCGATGAAACCGCGCCACAGGTCGAGCACGTTTTCCGCCCCCGGGGGCAGGGGGCGGCCTGTGGCGCGCTGCCGGATCATATAGCCCGCGGCCGTGGCAAGCGGCGCGTCCGCGGCCTCGCGGATCTGGGCAAAGCCCTTGCGCGCGGCTTCGGCGGCGATCTTGGCGTCGATGTTGCCGGCGGTGCCGGGCATCACCCGCGCGCCGATGGCCTCGCAGCGCGCTTCTTCCATCGCGGCGTAAAGGTCGCGCGCCATCTGGCCCTGCGGCTGGTAGCGGCTGAAGGTCTTGCCGTCGTGATAGCGGTGGCGCAGCGCAAGCGCATCGGCCGTGCCGCGGGCCAGCATCACCTCGTCGCGCGTCATGCGCCGCGTGACCTGGGGCAGGCGGATCTGGTCGGCGGTCATCCCCGGCGGGTCGACCGAATAGCTGACCGTCAGGTCGGGATCGTCGGCCATCACCTTGGTGGCTTCGGCCAGCGCCTTCTTGAAGGGATCGGCAGGATTGTCGGAAGCAGGCTTCATGCCGGGATAGATCGCGCCCCCGGGGGGAAAAGGCAAGGGGAAGGGACGCCCGTGCGCGGGCGGCGATCGTTCGGGTCAGGTTCCGGGCAGGAGGCGCAGGCAGCCGGCGACGCGGGCCTCGGCCGCCGCGGCCGAGGCGGGCCGCGCATGGGGATCCTCTGCGAAGGCGGCGCGCGTCAGAAGCATGGCCTGCTCGGCGCGGGCGGTGACGCGCCACGTCAGGGTGGTGCCCTCAGGAAGTCCCTGGGCCTCTGCATCGGGCAGAACGGCGTCGAGAAGGTCAAGGAACGCCGCCCGCCGCGCGGCCGTCACGTCCGAAGCCGGCCCGTCGAACAGCCGCTGATGCTCCTCGAGCGCCAGAAGCCATCCGGCACAATCGGCGAAGACCCGGGCGCGTTCATGGGGCGACGGAGGCAGCGCCGCCGCCTGGGTGGCGCAGAGGGCCGCGAGGGCGGCAAGGATTTTTCGCAAATCGCCCATGATGTAAGCATCATGCAGGAAATCTTGCCGAGCAATTGATCGAAATGCGAAAACAAAGCGGCGTTGCGCAAAATGCGCAGTCGAACCGGACCCGGCGGCGGGACCGCCCTGCGCGGGCCTTGGGGCAAGGCTGTGGTGTGAAGGCGCCGCGCCCGCCGGTCAGAGGCGGGACGGGGCAAGCCGGGCCACCCCGCGACCTGTCGCGTCGCTCAGGGGTTGGGCGGTCTCAGGCCACGCTGGTCGAGGCCGCGCTTTCGGGCAGTTCCTCGTCGAAGCAGCGCTGGTAGAACTCGGCCACCGTCTGGCGCTCGAGCTCGTCGCACTTGTTGAGGAACGTCAGCCGGAAGGCATACCCGAGCGAGCGGAAGATCTCGGCGTTCTGCGCCCAGGTGATGACCGTGCGCGGGCTCATCACCGTCGAGAGATCGCCGTTCATGAAGGCGGTGCGCGTCAGGTCGGCGACCGTCACCATCTGGCTGACGATCTTGCGGCCCTTTTCGGTGTTGTAGTGCGGCGCCTTGGCCAGGACGATCGCGGCTTCGGCGTCGTGGCTGAGGTAGTTCAGCGTGGCCACAAGGCTCCAGCGGTCCATCTGCGCCTGGTTGATCTGCTGAACGCCGGTGTAAAGCCCGGTGGTGTCGCCAAGCCCCACGGTGTTCGCGGTTGCGAACAGGCGGAAATAGCGGTGCGGGGTGATGATTTCGTTCTGGTCGAGCAGCGTGAGCTTGCCGTCATGCTCGAGCACGCGCTGGATCACGAACATCACGTCCGGCCGGCCGGCATCGTATTCGTCAAAGACGATGGCCGTGGGATTGCGCAGCGCCCAGGGCAGGATGCCCTCCTGGAATTCGGTCACCTGCATCCCGTCGCGCAGCTTGATCGCGTCCTTGCCGATCAGGTCGATCCGGCTGATGTGACTGTCGAGGTTGACGCGCACACAGGGCCAGTTGAGCCGGGCCGCGACCTGTTCGATATGGGTCGACTTGCCGGTGCCGTGATAGCCTTGGATCATCACCCGGCGGTTGTGCGAGAATCCGGCAAGAATGGCGAGCGTCGTGTCGGGGTCGAACTTGTAGGTGGTGTCAAGCTCGGGCACGCGCTGGGTGCGCTCGGGGAAGGCCCGCACGATCATGTCGCTGTCGATCCCGAAGACCTCGCGGATCGAGACCTCCTCGCTGGGTTTCGCGTTCTGATCGATCATGCCGTCGGCCATTGTGGGTCCTTCCGTCTTGCGCCCCCGCGGGCGCCGGAGGTGTGGTGCAACATATCGCCGGCAAGGGCAAGGGGAAGGGCGGCTTGGGGGCAGGCGGGGCCTATTGCGCGCCGATCGGCCGGCGGCCCAGAAGCCGCAAGGTCAGGTTCCGCCCGGCGACCATCGGCGGATAGATCACCCGCGCCAGCCCGGGCCGGCGGAACAACGCGCGCATCGTGCGGTTGAACAGCCCCGAGGGCGTCGTCATCAAGGCAAGCGCGGTCATCGCCGCGTCGCCGTGGTAAAGCCGGCCGTCCATCTTCACGACCATCCCCCGGTCAAGGTCAAGGCCTTGCCCGCGGATCTCGTCCAGCACCGGATGCCCGCCCGCGCGCGCGTCGACCAGCGTGACCGGTCCCGCGCTTTCGCGCAGGCGCGTCATGCGGACATAGGCCGCGCAGAACGGACATTCGCCGTCATAGACGACAAGGGGGCCTTCTCGGGCGGGGGCCAGGGGGTCGGCCAGGGGGTCGGATCGCGTGTTCATGCTGCCTCATATAGTGCGCGCGCGGGGATTTGTCCGATAATCTGTGGGCGTACCGCCGGCAAATACACCCGGGGTTTATGGGAAAGTTCCAGGTTTCGGTGCAAACCCGGGGACGACGGGCGTCTCTTTCCTTTGCCGGGGACTGCCTGCAGACTGCCATTCGACCACGAGACGCCCACCCGATGACCGACGCCGCCCTCACGCCGACCGCCCGATCTGCCGCCGAACCGCTCTGGCGCCGCGCGCAGGCCTATCTGTCGCAGCCTGTCGCGATCCAGTCGCTGGCGGTCACGCGCATCCTCTTCGGGGCGATCATGGTCTGGGACTGCTATCGTTACATCAAGTACGACCGCATCTTTCGCTACTACGTCGAGCCGACGTGGAACTTCCCCTACTTCGGCCTCGATTTCATCCGTCCCTTGCCCGAGCCCTGGATTCACTGGGCCTGGCTGTCGGTCGGGGTGTTTGCCTTCCTGGTGATGATCGGCGCTTTCTACCGCGTCGCGATCATCGGGTTCACGCTGGTCTTCGGCTACTTCTTCCTTCTCGACAAGACGCAGTACCTCAACCACAACTATATGGTCCTGCTTTATGCGGTGCTGTTGTGCTTCGCTCCGGCGGGGCGGGCGTTCTCGGTCGATGCCTGGCGGCGTCCCGAAACGCGGATGGCCTTCATCCCGCGCTGGCCGGTGGCGGCGATCCGGCTTCAGACCGAGATCATCCTGATCTACGCCGGCATCGTGAAGATCACCGACGACTGGCTGCGGGGCGAACCGCTGGGGATGTGGCTGCGCGCGCAGGCGGAGGATCACGTGTTCGGCTGGATCTTCCAGTATGACTGGGTGATCCTGATGGGGACCTGGGGCACGATCGGGCTGCACATCCTGGGGGCGCCCCTGCTTTTGTGGCGGCGCACGCGGCTGGCGGTCTTCCTGACCTACTGCGTCTTCCACATGTCGAACTCGGTCTTCTTCAACATCGGGATCTTCCCCTGGCTTACGATCGCGATCACGCTGATCTTCTTCGATCCCGACTGGCCGCAGCAACTGGCCCGCCGCGCGCTGGGCCTGTTCGAGACGCTGCCGCCGATGCCGCGGCCCGAACCCGCCGCGCTTGGGGTGCCGGCGCTTGGAACCGGCCTGATGGCGGTGCTGGCGGTCTGGTTCGCGGTGCAGATCGCGGTGCCGCAGCGGCAGATCTTCTTCCCCAATCTTGTCGGCTGGACCGGTGACGGGCATCGCTTCTCGTGGCGCATGCGGATCTACGACCGCAAGGCGGAAGGCGTCTTCGTGGTCCATGATCCCGCGCGCGGCGTCACCGTCACGGTCGATCCCTTCGCCGTGATGTCGGCGCGGCAGGCCCGAGCGGTGCTTACGCGGACGGACCTCATCCACGATTTCGCGCAGCTCCTCGAGGCGCAGGCGCGGGCCGAGGGCATGGGCGATGTCGAGGTGCGCGCACAGATCGTGAAGTCGCTGAACGGCCGGCCAAGGCAGCTTTATGTGGATCCCGAGGTCGACCTGACCGCCGTTGCCTACAACTGGCTGCGCCCCGATCCCTGGGTGCGGCCGCTCGAGACGCGGGCCGGCGTTTCGGACGCGCTGCCCGACTGGCTGCCGCCCTGGCCCCAGCAGCGCCCGTGGGAGGCCTTCTGACCGCACGCGGCTTCGTGATTTGGCCGTGTTGCGGTTGCCGGTCTAGGGTCGCCCCACAAGGAGGACGCCATGAACCGACGCGAAATTCTGTCCGGGGCCACGATGGCCACAGCGCTTGGCCTTGTGGCCGGGCTTTCGCGGCCGGCATCGGCCGAGACCTTCGAGGTCACGCGCACCGATGCCGAATGGCGGGCCATGCTGAGCGACCTTGAATACCGGGTGATGCGCGAAGAGGGGACCGAGCGTGCCGGCACCAGCCCGCTCGACAAGCGTTACGATCCCGGTCTCTACCAGTGCCGCGGGTGCGACCTGCCGCTTTACGCGTCGACGGCGAAATACGACAGCGGCACCGGATGGCCGTCCTTCTGGGAGGCACTGCCCGACGCGATCGGAACCAAGCCCGACCGCAGCTTCTTCATGACGCGCACGGAGTGCCACTGCCGCCGCTGCGGCAGCCATCTGGGCCATATCTTCGACGATGGCCCGCCGCCCACCGGCAAGCGTCACTGCCTGAACGGGGCAAGCCTGGTCTTCTTGCCGGCCTGAGGGCCTGCGCGGGGATCAACCCGCGAAGTTGCGGCTGTCCTTGATCTGGTCCCAGGCCCAGACGACTTCCTGAAGGCGATCTTCGTCCGACCGGTTGCCGCCGTTCATGTCTGGGTGAAGATCCTTGACCAGACTCTTGTATTGCTTTCGGATTTCCGCCTTCGTCCAGTGATCCTTCGCCTCGAGGATATCAAGCGCCCGGCGTTCCGTCGGCGGCAGCTTGCGGGTGCCGGTGATCGATTTGCCGGGATTGCGCGTGGCGTTCTCGCCCAGCACCTGCAACGGGTCGTCGACGCCGAGCCGCGCCCAGGCGCGCTGTTCCTCGCTGCGCTTGCCGAAGGGCGCGGTCGGGCGTTCCCAGACACGGTCCTTGTCAAGCTGCGCCTCGAATTCCTCCTCGGTCGCGCCGTGGAAGAAGTTCCATTTCAGGTTGTACTCGCGCACGTGGTCGCGGCAGAACCAGAAATAGTCGTCCAGCGTATCGGGCGACTTCGGGGCGCGGTACTGCCCCTGATCCTCGCAGCCGGGGTGATCGCAGGCGCGCTGCGACGTCTCGACCGCGCCCGACATGCCCCGCCGGGTGCGCGAGCGCTTCTTCTTGTCCGTTGAAACACGAAGATCGAAACCGAAGGGATCGTCCTTGCTCATGCGCGCACCTTTCCGACTCGGACCCGAGAGTGTAGTCGTTTGCGCCACAGATTGAAGAGGGACGGGGAAAAAATGCCGGTGGCCGACGAGATCCGCGAAAGCCTGGAACGCACCTTCGCGCCCAGCGAACTGACCGTCACCGACGAAAGCGAACGCCACCGCGGCCACGCCGGCTATCGCGAAGGTGGCGAAAGCCACTTCCGCGTGGCGATCCGGGCAAGCGCTTTCGCGCCGATGTCGCGGATCGAGCGGCACCGCGCCGTGCATGAGGCCCTTGGACCCGACCTTGTGGGTCGCATCCATGCGCTTGCCCTGAAGATCGAGGGCTGACCGACCCGGCCCTGCCAGACCACAGGGCGAACAGGGCTACTCGGCCGCCGTGGCGATCCGGCGGGGCGCCCGCGCGGCCGGCGGCGTCATCGCGATCCGACGGGCGCCGGCGCGCACACGCTCGACCGCTTCGGGGCGCGTCACGCGACGCGCGCGGGCCTGCGACATCGCCTCGGCCACGCCAATGGCGGTGGTTTCCGAGGCCGGACGCGCGACGGCGTCAGGGGGCACCGGAACCGGCAGGGGCGCCGCCGCTGTGGACGGCCCCTCGACCTGGTGCGTCAGCAGAAGCGGCCTTGGGTCGGACTGCACGGGGCGCTGGAACACCACCAGTTCGCGCGTCTCGGTCCGGTGCAGGAATGGCCACCGGCCGCGCCGTTCGGTCACGACGTCGGTGCGGACGTAGATCCAGCCCTCGCGGCCCATGTCGTTGAGAAGTTCGGAAAACAGCGCCAGAAAGCCGTCGCCGGCGCTGGTGTCAGCCTTGCCGCGCGCGGGCTTTGCCGGCGCAGGGATCACCCTGTACTCGTACTCGATCATCACTTACCCCACCACACTGCCCCCAGTTGTCGCGGGATCGCGCCCGGGTTTCAAGCGCGGCGTCGGGCAAAGCTGGCAAAACTCCGGCCCGAATATGGCAACAATGCGGCAGCGCCCCGCCTGTGCAGGATCTCGGCCTGGCCTCGGCCCGGTCTGGGCTGGACGGCGGCCTAAGGCGCGGCGGCCCCGTTCTTCTTGTCATCGGCCGAACCGTCCGAATGCCCGTCCGTGCGTGCGTCCGTGCGTCCGTCCGCGCGCGCCAGCGCCGGGCCGACGGCAGGCGCGCGGGCCGTGCCGTCCTCGGGCGTGCCGCGCGACGGGGCGCCAAGCCGCGGCACGGCGGCCGCGGGCCCGGGGATCGCGGTCACCCGGACCTCCGGCGTCTGGATCTGCGCCTCGTCCAGGGCGCGCCGGAACACCAGCATGTTCTTGTAGGACACCGAACGCCCGGTCAGGCCCTTGCGTTCCTCCATCGGCAGTGTGTCCGTGCGCAGGTATTCCCAGCCGTCGCGGGCGATGTCGTTAATCAGCGTCGCAAGGGCGTTGGCGAAGCGTTCGTCGGGGGTGCGGGCGGTCTTGGCCTTCAGCCCCTGTCGCGGTGCGGCGACGACCTTGTATTCGTAGCGCGGCATCCGGTGGTCCCCTCCGTGACGTCCGATCCTGGGTTTGGGCGCCTACATAGCCTTGCAAGGGTGCCTCCGGCAAGCCGCAGGCGCCCACCTGTCCGGCGACGGGCGACGACCGGCGAATCCCCGCAGTCACGCGCCGCCGGCTTGGTTCGGCCAAGCCCGGCTTCCCTGGACAGTTTCGCGCCCTCAATCCTATTGTTTATGGGCTGTGCACGATCGGCCACAGAAACACCATAGTTTTTCAACGAATTCGCCGCCATGGCTTGGCCTTTGCGAAGCCGCATGCTAGCCCAAACGGGTAGGTAGATATTGGGTGAGCATCATGATCGGCAGAGCAGTAGCGACGGCGACACTGTGCCTTGGACTTTCAGCCGGCGCCGCTTCTGCGGCCACCGTGTACGCGCAAGCGGTGACCGGCTATGACACGAACGGTTCCGCAACAAGCTGCGCCATCGGCGACGCAGGCTTCTCGACGTCGACGAGCCGCGCGAACCTGTGCAACGCGCTGGGCGAACCCGACCATCCGGGCGGCGGCGTCGAAGGCAAGTTCCTGTCGGCGGGCAACTATGCCGCGCTGAAGTTCACCTTCGGCGGCCCGATCACCGGCCCGATCGAGATCTACGAGATCACCTTCGGCCGCAACAAGAGCTGGCAAGAGACGCTTGGTCTTGCTTTCGTGCTTATGGGGTCGGACGGCGCGGCCTTTGGCAGCATCTTGCCCACGGCCCAGGTCGTGAACAGCGATGGAACCGAGGGCGCGACCGACGACACCTTCAAGCTGTCCTTCGGCACAGCCGCCAGCATCGGCGTGATCAAGGAACTCTGGGTCTTCGACCTCACTCCGAAGAACACGGCAGCGGGTAAAGGCGGCGGCTTCGACATCGACGCGATCGGCGCGGTTTCGGTTGTCCCGCTTCCGGCGGCCGCGGGTCTCCTGCTCGCCGGCCTTGGCGGTCTTGCCATGGTGCGCCGCCGCAAGGGTTGAGCGATCCACAGATTGCACGAACGGCGGCCCACGGGCCGCCGTTTTCGTTTTGATGGGGTCAGTCCGAACCGTGAGCGCAGCGCGCCCGGGCATCAGAGCCCAAGCTTCGCGCTTACGATGTCGTTCACGGCCTGGGGATTGGCCTTGCCGCCGGTGGCCTTCATCACCTGGCCCACGAACCAGCCGGCAAGCTTGGGGTTCTGGCGCGCCTTTTCGACCTGCGCCGGGTTCGCGGCGATGATCTCGTCCACCACCGTCTCGATCGCGCCGGTGTCGGTGACCTGCTTCATGCCGCGCGCCTCGACGATCGCCGCCGGGTCGCCGCCGTCGGTATAGACGATCTCGAACAGGTCCTTGGCGATCTTGCCCGAGATGTCGCCCGTCGCGATCAGGTCCAGGATCGTGCCCAACTGGGCCGGGCTGACCGGGCTTTCGGTGATGTCGCGGTCGTCCTTCTTGAGGCGTCCGAAAAGCTCGTTGATGACCCAGTTCGCCGCGGTCTTGCCGTCGCGGCCGGCGGCCACCTCTTCGAAGAAATGCGCGGCCTCGACCTCGGCCGTCAGGACGCCCGCGTCGTAATCCGTCATGCCATAGTCGGCGATGAACCGGGCCTTCTTCTCGTCCGGCAGTTCGGGCAGGCTGGCGGCGATGTCGTCGACCCAGGCCTGCTCGATCTCGAGCGGCAGAAGATCGGGGTCGGGAAAGTAGCGATAGTCATGCGCCTCTTCCTTCGAGCGCATCGACCGCGTCTCGCCCTTGTCGGGGTCGTAAAGGCGGGTTTCCTGATCGACGGTGCCGCCGCCCTCGACGATCGAGATCTGGCGCCGCGCCTCGACCTCGATGGCGGCCTGGATGAACCGCATCGAGTTCATGTTCTTGATCTCGCAGCGGGTGCCAAGCACGGACGGGTCGCCGGTTTCGCGGAAATGCTCGTAGGCGCCCGGCTCGCAGATCGAGACGTTGACGTCCGCCCGCAGGTTACCGTTCTGCATGTTGCCGTCGCAGGTCCCCAGATACCGCAGGATCTGGCGCAGCTTTCCGACATAGGCCGCCGCTTCCTCGGGGCCGCGCAGATCGGGGCGGCTGACGATTTCCATCAGCGCGACGCCGGTGCGGTTGAGGTCGACGAAGGACATCGCGGGGTCCATGTCGTGGATCGACTTGCCGGCGTCCTGTTCCAGGTGGATGCGTTCGATCCGCACGCGGCGCGCGATGCCGGGGCCCATGTCCACGATCACCTCTCCCTCGCCCACGATGGGGTGGTAGAGCTGGCTGATCTGATAGCCCTGCGGCAGGTCGGGGTAGAAATAGTTCTTGCGGTCGAAGGCCGACCACAGGTTGATCCGGGCCTTCAGCCCCAGTCCGGTCCGCACCGCCTGGGCCACGCAGAATTCGTTGATGACGGGCAGCATGCCGGGCATCGCCGCGTCGACGAACGAGACGTTCGAATTCGGTTCTGCTCCGAACGTGGTCGAGGCGCCGGAAAAAAGCTTGGCCTTCGACGCCACCTGGGCGTGGACCTCAAGCCCGATCACAAGCTCCCAGTCCTTCTTCGCGCCGGCGATGACCTTGGGTTTCGGGGCCTCGTAGGTGAGGTCGAGCATGGGGCTCTCCGTCAGTGGAACCCCCCGGTTCTAGGCGAGCGTGCGGCGGTGGGCAAGGGGGGATGGCCGCGGTCCTGAGATCCCGCAAGATGGTTCAACCCGTTGATCCAAAACGTGATATCGCTAACGAATGCGTTTCCCCGACTTGTGCGCTTTCGCAGAGTTATCCACCGCCTTTCCGCATCCTGGCGCGGAAATCCGCCGATCGGCCGGGGGGTGTCTTGCCTCTTTTCCCCGGTGCGTTCAAAGGGCTGCGCTGGGGGAACAAGACAAGGGGTCTGCTTTTGCAAGCGTCTCTACGAACCGTGCTCTTCTCGACCGTGCTTGCCGGCCTTGCGGCTTGCGGCACGACCGATGCCCGCGAAACCGATATCCTTCCCGCGACGAAGTGGGATCACCGCGCCGAGGCCCCCGTCTGGACCGAGGCAAGCATCGACGCGCTGCGCAGCTATGGGCAGCCGCTCGTGTCGCTGGTGCCGGCCGATGCCGAGACCTGGTGCCCTGGTTACGATACCGCCTCGGCGACCCAGCGCGAGGCCTTCTGGGTCGGCCTGTTGTCGGCGCTGGCCGAACACGAAAGCACCTGGAACCCGCGCGCCGTCGGTGGCGGCGGCCAGTGGTTCGGTCTGGTCCAGATCTCGCCCGCGACTGCGCGTGGCTATGGCTGCGACGCCGGTTCGGCCGAGGCGCTGAAGGACGGCACCAAGAACCTCAGCTGCGCGATCCGCATCTGGAGCCGCACCGTCACCCGGGACGGCGTGATCGCGGCCGGGGGTGGTGGCGTCGCGGCCGACTGGGGCCCGTTCCACCAGTCGTCCAAGCGGACGGCGATGATGGAGTGGACCCGCGCGCAGCCCTACTGCCGCGGCTAGACGCGGGCGCGGGGGCAGCGCGGCGGCGGGCCAGGCCGCACGCGGCCTTGGCCACGTCGACCATGGATTTCGTGCGTCAATGCGCGCCCATCGCGCCGCGGACCCATTCGGTCTGACGCGACACGTCAAGCAGCGACACGCCGGGCGCGTGACGCCCGCCCAGCGCCAGCGTCCGCGTGCGCAGCACCTCGATCGCCGCCTCCGAAGTGGCCGGCAGCGCCGCGGCCGGAATGGGCGCGCCGACGGTGACGCGATAGGGCTGGCGGGCCTTGTTCAGCGTCTCGTGGAACAGCGTGATGTCGCGCAGCGTCGGGTGGATCCGGTCGAAAAGATAGAACAGGGCCGAGTTTCGCGCCCGCAGGTTTACCGGGATCACCGGCAGGTCGAACTTGCGCGCGATCATCGCGGCCGACGCCATCCAGGGACGTTCGTAAAGGCGAAGCCCGCGGCGCTGGGCCAGCCGGCCCGAGGGGAAGATCACACCCAACCGCCCCTCGCCGATCGCACGGCGGGTGTAGGCCATGGTCTCGCGCGTCTTGGCGTGACAGCGCTTCTCGGGGCGCCATTCGACCGGGGCGACGATCGCGCCGAACTGCGGCAGCACGCGCAGGATGTCGGCGTTCGCGTAGAAGAACAGATCGCCCCGGACCGGCGACAGCAGGTGGTGCAGGATGATCCCGTCGGCGATGCCGGTCGGATGGTTCGCCACGATCAGCGCCGGGCCCCGCAAGGGCACGTTCGACAGCCCGTCGATCTCGACGTCGCGGGCAAGCATCTGTCCCAGTGTGCCCATGATCTCGGCCGCCGGCCGGTCGCGGAAGTAGTCGGCCAGCGCCACGGTGCGGCCATAGCCCAGCAGGCGCATCAGGACCTCGCGCGCCGGGGCCGACCACGGTCGGTCCTCGAAGAGCCACGGGGCCCGTTCGGCGATAAGGGGATCGATCCGGTCGCGCATGGCAGCCCCCATGGCAGATTCGGGCAACACGACGATGACAGTCTAGCACGAAACCTCGCCGCTCTGGGCCGCATGGTGCGGCCGGGCGTCCGGTTGGGCGGCCTCTTGCCCGCCTCTGGCGCGGGGCAGGGCGGGCGGACCGCTAGCCGCCCAGGATGCGCCCCACCATTTCGCTCGTATCGCGCGACAGCCCGGGCGCCGCGGCGATCCGGCCAAGGGCTGCGCGCATCAGGTCCTGGCGGTCGGCATCATAGCGGCCGATCGTCTCGAAGGCGGTGGTCATGCGGGCGGTCGTCTGCGGGTTGACCGGATCCAGCCTGATCAGCCAGTCGGCCAGAAGATCATAGGCTGCCCCGTCCGCGCGGTGGAAGCCGGCCGGATGCGTGGCCAGCGCGCCGAACAGGGCGCGGAAGCGGTTGGGGTTCTTCCAGTCGAAGTCGGGATGCCGCGTCAGATCGCGGGCGATCTCGGCCGCGCGGTCGGGCATGGCCTGCGCGATCTGAAGCGAGAACCACTTGTCGATCACCAGCCGGTCATGGCGCCAGCGGCGATAGAAGGCCGACAGCGCCTCGCCCCCCGCGCCGTTGCCCACCGACAGAAGGCAACCCAGCGCGCCCAGTTCCTCGGTCATGTTGTCGGCACTGGCCACCTGCCGGGCCGCCGTGGCGCCGTCGTCAAGCCGGGTGATCAGCGTCAGCGCCGCCTGCCGCAGCGCACGGCAGCCGGCGGCCTTGGCGTCGGGCGTATAGGGGCCGGGCAGGTTCATCGCCTCGTAAAGACCCGGCAGCACCCCGCGCAGATGCTGCGCGACCCGCGCCTCGAGCCGGCGTCGCGCGGCATGGATCGCGTCGGGGTCGGGCGTGGTGCCGGCGTCGTGCAGGGTCTGGGCCATGTCGTCCTCACCCGGCAGGCGCAGCGCCAGCGCGCGGAACGCGGGGTCGAGCGTGTCGTCGCGCAGCATGCGTTCAAGCGCGTCAAGATAGGCTCCGCCGGGTTCGGCGTCGCGCGTGACCATGTCGACCAGCACGTCCTTGGCCAGTTGCCGCCCGGCCTCCCACTTGTTGAAGGGGTCGGTGTCATGCGCCAGCAGGAAGGCCCGTTCCTCGGGCGTGGTTCGCCGTTCAAGGATCACCGGGGCCGAGAAGCCGCGCAGGATCGACGGCACCGGACGCGCGGCCAGCCCCTCGAAGGTGAAGCTTTGCTCGGCTTCGGTCATCTCGAGGATGGTCGTCGGCACGACCTCGTCGCCATTGGGGTTGAGAAGCCCCACGGCCACGGGGATGACCTGCGGGTGCTTCTCGGGCTGGCCGGGCGTGGGTGGGGTGTGCTGCCGCAGGTGCAGGGTGAAGCGGCCGTCCCGATACTCTTCCGACACCTCGAGACGCGGCGTGCCGGCCTGCGCATACCACCGCTTGAACTGCGAAAGGTCGCGTCCTGTGGCGTCCTCGAACACCGTCAGCCAGTCCTCGATCGTGGCGGCCTCGCCGTCGTGACGCGCGAAGTAAAGGTCAAGCGCGCGGCGATAGCCGTCGTCGCCGACCAGCCGCTTCAGCATCCCGATGACCTCGGCCCCTTTCTCATAGACGGTCGCCGTGTAGAAATTGTTGATCTCGATATAGTTTTCGGGACGCACCGGGTGGGCCAGAGGGCCGTTGTCCTCGCGGAACTGGCGGGCACGCAGCAACAGCACGTCGTCGATCCGCTTGACCGCGTGGCTGCGCATCTCGCCGGTGAACTGCTGGTCGCGGAAGACCGTCAGCCCTTCCTTCAGGCACAGCTGGAACCAGTCGCGGCAGGTGATGCGGTTGCCGGTCCAGTTGTGGAAGTATTCATGCGCGATGATCCCCTCGATCATCTCGTAGTCGCGGTCGGTCGCCGTCTGGGGCGACGCCAGAACGTAACGGGAGTTGAAAATGTTCAATCCCTTGTTCTCCATCGCGCCCATGTTGAAGTCGTCGACGGCCACGATGTTGAAAACCGACAAGTCGTATTCGCGGCCATAGACCTCTTCGTCCCAGCGCATCGAGCGTTTTAGCGCGTCGAGCGCGTAGTCGCACTTGCCCTCGTCGCCCGGGCGGACCCAGACGTTCAGCGCGACTTCGCGGCCCGAGGCGGTGGTGAACCGGTCCGACACCGCGACAAGATCGCCCGCGACCAGCGCGAAAAGATAGGCGGGCTTGGGCCAGGGATCGTGCCATTCGGCCCAGCCCGCGCCCTGCGCCACCGGATCGCCGTTCGACAGCATGACCGGCGTGTCGGCTTCGATCCGCACGGTGAAGGGCGCCATCACGTCGGGGCGGTCGGGGTAGAAGGTGATCTTGCGGAACCCTTCGGCCTCGCACTGGGTGCAGTACATGCCCTTCGACATGTAAAGCCCCTCGAGCGCGGTGTTCGCCTCGGGCGCGATCTCGACCTCGGCTTCCCAGGTGAAGGGGGCATCGGGCACGGCGCAGGTCAGCCCGCGCGCGTCGACGTCGGGCGAAACCGGGCGGCCGTCGATCGCGGCGCCGATCAGCGTCAGCCCCTCGCCATCAAGACGGAAGGGACCCGGCGCCTCGGGGTTCGGCCGGAAGCGGATGCGCGCGCGCACCCGCGTGGCCCCGGGCGCCAGCCGGAAGGTGAGGTGCACCTCGTCGACCCAGTGGCTGGGGGCGCGGTAGTCCGCAAGGTAAACGGCCCCGGGGGCGGCCCCGGGGGCGGCTTGGGCGGCGGCTTGGGCGACGGATTCGGTCATGGGCCTCTCCGATGGGATGCACTGCTCGGTTCGACTTCGCAAGCTAGTGGGCTAAGTCGTCCCCCTCAACACGGGAAACGGAAAGGAGCCAACCCATGTCGGCACCCGAAACGAACGTCGAAAAGCAGGCCCGCCGCCACAAGGGACCGCTGCTGGGAATTGCGGTGGCGATTCTTGCGGCCCTCGTCGCCCTGGTGGCCGTCGGGCTGTTCGCGTCGACCGATGACGCCCCCGACGTCCCTCCGGCCGAATTGGCCGACTGACGCAACCTTGCCCGCAGGCCCTACCCGCCGGACGCGGCGACGCTAGATCGCGCTCCGATGGTCACTGTCCTGTGGTTCAAGCGCGATCTGCGCGTCACCGATCACCCCGCGCTCGCCCATGCGGCGGCGCTGGGGGGTCCTGTGCTGCCGCTCTACATCGTGGAACCCGACTACTGGCGCCTGCCCGACACGTCGCACCGGCACTGGGCCTTCACCGCCGACTGCCTGCGCGATCTTCGCACCGCGCTGGGCCGGCTTGGCGCGCCGCTTGCGTTGCGCGTGGGCAATGCCGCAGCGGTGCTTCAGGCGCTGCATGACGCCCACGGCGTCACGGCGATCGTCAGCCACGAGGAAACCGGCAACTTGTGGACCTTCGCCCGCGACCGGCGCGTCGCCGCCTGGGCGCGGGCAGTGGGTCTTCCCTGGGTCGAGTTGCCGCAATCGGGCGTCGTGCGGCGCCTGAAGGGCCGCGACGGCTGGGCCGCGGCGAGGGACGGCGTCGTCTTCGCCGATGCGGCGCCGACCCCTGCGGCCCTGCGCTCCGTGCCGGGACTCGATCCCGGAGCCATCCCGTCGGCCGCCGACCTCGGCCTTGCGCCCGACGGCTGCGCGGCCCGCCAACCGGGCGGACGCGCGGCCGCCGAGGGCCTGCTGGCCTCGTTCCTGACCGAACGTGGCCGCGACTACCGGCGCGCGATGTCAGCGCCCGGTCCGGGCGCCCGGGCCTGCTCGCGCCTTTCCCCTCATCTGGCGCTGGGCACGCTGTCGGTGCGCGAGGCCGCCCAGGCCGCCGCCGCCCGGCAGCGCGCAGTCCGTGGCACCCGTGACGGCTGGGGCGGCAGCCTGAGGTCCTTCCAGGCACGGCTAGCCTGGCGCGACCACTTCATCCAGAAGCTCGAGGACGAGCCCGAGATCGAGACGCGCTGCCTTCACTCGGCCTATGAAGGATTGCGCCCGCGCATCCCCGACGCCGCGCGGCTGGCCGCCTGGGAGGCGGGCGAGACGGGCCTGCCGTTCCTTGACGCCTGCATGCGGTCGCTCCGGGCCACGGGCTGGCTCAACTTCCGCATGCGCGCCATGCTTGTCTCGGTCGCCTCCTGCCACCTCTGGCTCGACTGGCGGGCGACGGGGCCGGTGCTGGCGCGGCTCTTCACCGACTACGAACCCGGCATCCACTGGAGCCAGATGCAGATGCAGTCCGGCACCACGGGGATGAACACGGTCCGGATCTACAATCCGGTCAAGCAGGGCCGCGACCAGGACCCGCGCGGAGAGTTCACCCGCCGCTGGCTGCCCGAACTGGCCGGCGTGCCCGACGCCGTCCTGCACGAGCCCTGGCGCTGGGACGGGGCAGGGCGCCTGCGCTACCCGCCGCCGGTGGTCGACGTGGCCGAGGCCGCCCGCGCCGCCCGCGCCGCCCTCTGGGGCCAGCGAAAGGGAGAGGCCTTCCGCGCCGAGGCCGCCCGCGTGGTCGAGAAACACGCCAGCCGCAAGGACGCGCGCTTCGTCAACGACCGCGCGCCCCGGCGGACATCCCCGCCGCCCGACGACCGGCAACTGGGCTTCGACCTCTGATGCCCAGGGGCGTGAAGAAGCGGGACCTTCCCGCCAAGACCTGCGCCACCTGCGGGCGTCCCTTCGTCTGGCGGAAGAAGTGGGACAAGGTCTGGGACGAGGTCCGTTACTGCTCGGATCGGTGCCGGGCGGCGAAAGGCCGCCCGAAGTCCTGATCCCGTTTTCTTCTTGGGTCAAATATCCCGGGGGTGCGGGGGCAGAGCCCCCGCGGCGCGCCCCCTCTCACGCAGCCCCGACATGGCGGGCAAGCTTGCCCAGCGTCTGAAGACCCAGCTCCGCCGCGCCGAACCCCTTCGCGGTCCGGTATTCCTCTGCCGTCACGAAGGCCATCGAGAGCGTCACCTTCGTCCGTCCGCCCAGGTCCTCGAAGGTGACCGTGCCCTCGGCGTGTTCCGGCCCGTCCTCGCCCCAAAGCAGAAGGTAGTCGATGCGCGTTCGCGGCTCCATGCGGACATAGCGGTGGTGGTTGGGGAAGACCGTGCCGTCCGGCCCGATCATGTCGAACACCCATTCGCCGCCCTGACGCAGGTCGATGCGCATGGTCCGGCAGGTAAACCCGTCGGGCCCCCACCAGACCGGCAGCGCATCGGGGCTTGTCCAGGCCCCCCAGACCAGTTCCACTGGCGCGTCGATCACGCGCTCGATCGTCATGGTGCGGTCGGAACGATCGGACTGGGTCATCGCGTGAGCGCCTGTGCGTATTCTTCAAGCTGTTCCGCCACGGTCCCCCAGCCTTCGTGGAACCCCATCGCCGCGTGCTGTGCCGCGGCCTCGCGGCTGCGGTGGCGGGCGACGGCGGTGTAGCGGGTGCGGCCGTTTCCGATGTCCTCGAAGGTGACGATCGCGGTCATGAAGGGCTCGGGGGCGGGCTTCCAGCCTTCGGTGTAGGTGTCGGTGAAGACAAGCTTCTCGTTCGGCACCACCTCGAGGTAGACGCCCCTGTTCTCCATGATCGCACCGTCCACGTCGAAGGTCGTGTCGCAGGCGCCGCCGACCCGCACGTCAAGACGGCAGGCGGTCACCTTGTGGGGCTTCGGCACGAACCAGTGGACAAGGTGCTCGGGCGTGGTCCAGCAGTCATACAGAAGCTCCCGCGGGGCGTTCACCTCGCGCGTCAGAACAAGGTCAAGCTCGGGGTCGAGGTCGGACTCCATCGGTCGTCTCCTTCATGGTCCGATGCGTGGTCCGGCGCGCCGGACGCTTATTCGGGTCCCTGTCGCCCTTTCGCGGCAAGGCCCATGACATAGGCATCAAGTCGGTCGAGGCGGCCCTCCCAAAGCACCTGCTGGTCGTCGATCCAGCGGCGGGCGGGGGCGAGCGCGACGGGATTGGCGCGGCAGATGCGGGTGCGGCCCTGCTTCTCGGTCTCGACAAGTCCGCTTCGCTCTAGCTTCGCCAGGTGGGCAAGGACCGTGGGCAGGGCGACCTCGAAGGGCGCGGCCAGTTCGCTCACGGTCTTCGGGCCGTCCATCAGGCGGCTCAGCATCTCGCGCCGCGTCGGGTCGGCCAGGGCCTGAAACAGCGTGTCGAGCGCGGGATCGTGAAGCGACATGGGCGATTCGCCTAGAATGGTTAGCCGATCATCTAACAAAATTACTTAGCTGACAAGCTAAGTGTCGGGCCGTGTCCAGGGCTTGGAAATTGGTCACATTTCCTGACCGCAGCCGTTGATTGTCGGACGGATTGCCGCTAGGTCTGCCCACCGCATGCGGCGGCATACCGCCCCAGCCAACGGAGGGCATCATGACGGAACGCGTCGACAGGGCCGGACTTCAGGTCGCCCGCGAACTTGCCGAGTTCATCGAGGCCGAGGCGCTGCCCGGCACCGGGGTCGAGGCCGCGGCCTTCTGGGCGGGCCTCGCCGGCATCGTGGCCGACCTCGGCGACGAGAATCGCGCGCTTCTTGACCGTCGCGAGGCGCTTCAGGCGCAGATCGACCAGTGGCACATCGCCCGCCGCAACCAGCCGCACGACCACGAGGCCTACAAGTCGTTCCTGACCGAGATCGGCTATCTCCTGCCCGAGGGCGGCGATTTCGAGATCGAGACGGCGCAGGTCGACCCCGAAATCGCCACCGTTCCGGGGCCGCAGCTGGTGGTGCCGATCACCAACGCGCGCTATGCGCTCAACGCCGCCAACGCCCGCTGGGGGTCGCTTTACGACTGCCTTTACGGCACCGACGCGATGGGCAGCCCGGCGCCGGCGGGCGGCTATGACAAGGGGCGCGGCGCACGCGTCGTCGCGCGGGCGCGGGTGTTTCTGGACGAGGCCTTCCCGGTCGACGGCACCAGCCACGCCGACGCGCGGCGCTATCACGTCTCGGGCGGCAGGCTTCTGGTCGACGACCTGCCGCTGGTGACGCCGGGGAAGTTCGCGGGCTGGCGCGGCAATCCGAAGGCGCCCGAGGCGGTGCTCCTGGTCAACAACGGCCTGCATGTCGAGCTGGTCTTCGACCGCGCCCACCCGATCGGCAGCCGCGACCAGGCGGGGCTGGCCGACGTGCGGCTTGAATCCGCGATCTCGGCGATCATGGACTGCGAGGATTCGGTCGCCTGCGTCGATGCCGCCGACAAGGTGGTGGCTTACCGCAACTGGCTGGGACTGATGCGGGGCGACCTGACCGAGACCTTCGAGAAGGGCGGCCGGACCGTCACCCGGGCGCTTGCTCCCGATCGCACCTATTCCGCCCCCGACGGCGGCGAGGTCACGGTGAAGGGCCGCGCGCTGATGCTGGTGCGCAACGTCGGCCACCTGATGACCAATCCCGCCATCCTCGATGCGCAGGGCCGCGAGGTGTTCGAGGGGCTTATGGATGCCGCCGTGACCACGCTGATCGCGATGCACGATCTTGCGCGCCCGGGCGGAAACTCGGTGGCCGGCTCGGTCTATGTCGTGAAGCCCAAGATGCACGGCCCCGACGAGGTCGCCTTCGCGGCGCGCACCTTCGACCGGGTCGAGGACCTGCTGGGCCTGCCGCGCCATACCGTGAAACTCGGTATCATGGACGAGGAACGGCGCACCTCGGTGAACCTCAAGGAATGCATCCGCGCCGCGAGGCACCGCGTCTGCTTCATCAACACGGGCTTCCTCGACCGCACCGGCGACGAGATCCATACCTCGATGGAGGCGGGACCCTTCAGCCGCAAGGACTTCATCAAGCGCAAGGGCTGGATCACCGCCTACGAGAACCGCAATGTCGACATCGGGCTCGAATGCGGCTTCTCGGGCCGGGCGCAGATCGGCAAGGGCATGTGGGCGATGCCCGACCTGATGGCCGCGATGCTGGACCAGAAGATCGAGCATCCGCGCGCGGGCGCGAACTGCGCCTGGGTGCCGTCGCCCACGGCCGCGACGCTGCACGCGCTGCACTACCACAAGGTCGACGTCTTCGCGGTTCAGGCCAGGCTGCGCGCCGGCGGACGGCGGGCGCATGTCGACGGCATCCTCGACATTCCGCTGGCGAGCTTCCGCAAGTGGACCCCCGCGCAGATCCGCCGCGAGGTCGAGAACAATGCGCAGGGCATTCTGGGCTACGTCGTGCGCTGGATCGACCAGGGCGTGGGCTGCTCAAAAGTGCCTGACATCAACGACGTGGGTCTGATGGAAGACCGCGCGACCTGCCGGATCTCGTCGCAGCACATCGCCAACTGGCTGCACCATGGCGTCCTGTCCGAGGCCGAGGTGCGCGAGATCATGGAACGCATGGCCGAAGTCGTCGACCGGCAGAACGCGGGCGATCCCCTCTATCGCCCGATGGCGCCGGGCTTCGACAGCATTGCCTATCAGGCGGCCTGCGACCTTGTCTTCAAGGGGCGGGCGCAGCCCTCGGGCTATACCGAGCCGATCCTGCACGCACGGCGCCTGGAACTGAAGGCGGCGGGCTGACGCCCGCCCCCCGACGCCTGTCCCTGACCCCCGGGGCGCTGGGGTTTCGCGCTTCGCGCGAGGATATTTCGACCAAGAAGAACCCATGCGTCGGGCAGGGCGGTGCCTTTGTGCCACTTCCGCAGGCATGTGCACGGATGCAGGGCCGGTTTGCACATCATTGAGGTTTGATTTGCGTTTGCCACATTATATTGTGGAAGAAAGCGCTCAAGGGATCGCATCCATGGCTCGGCCGGTCGTCGGCATCATCGGCAACAGCCTTCTGATCAACGATGAATACCCCGCCCACGCCGGCGGGACGATGAATTCCGAGGCGGTGGCCGAGGTTTCGGGCGCGCTGCCGCTTCTGATCCCGGCCGATCCGCGCTTTGTCACGGTGCCCGAACTGATCGATCATTTCGACGGGTTCCTGCTGACCGGAGGACGGCCGAACGTCCACCCCGAGGAGTACGGCGAAGAGGAAACCGCCGCCCACGGCTGCTTCGACCGCGCGCGCGATGCGATCGTGCTTCCGCTGGTGCGCGCCTGCGTCGAGCGCGGGCAGCCCTTCCTTGCGATCTGCCGGGGCTTTCAGGAGGTGAACGTCGCCATGGGCGGATCGCTTCACCCCGAGATCCGCGATCTGCCGGGGCGCATGAACCACCGGATGCCCCCCGACGGCACGCTGGAAGAGAAGTTCGAACTGCGGCACGAGGTCAGCTTCGCCCCGGGCGGTGTCTTCCACCGCCTGATGGGCGCCGAGCGGGTACGCACGAACACCCTGCACGGGCAGGGCATCAAGACGCCCGGCGGGCGCATCGTCATCGACGGCTGGGCCGACGACGGCACGCCCGAGGCGATCTATGTCGAGGGCGCGCCGGGGTTCACCCTTGGGGTGCAGTGGCATCCCGAGTGGAACGCGGGCACCGACCCGGTCTCGCGTCCGCTGTTCGAGGCCTTTGGCGAGGCGCTGCGCGCCTGGTCCGCCGGGCAGCGCCCGGCGCGGCTCAAAAGCGCCTGAGACGTCATTTCACCCGGTAGCTCACCTGCACGAACCCCGGCGGGATCGATCGCACGGCGACGAGGTCAAGGTCGATGTCCCGCGCAAGGCCGCCGAACAACGGCTTGCCCGCGCCGATCAAGACCGGGGCCACGGTGACGACCATGTCGGTGATCAGGCGCGCCTCGAGGAAGGCCCGGATCACCTGGCCGCCGTCGACATAGACCCGCCGCCAGCCGCGGCCGTCCAGCCCGGCCATGAGGTCGGCCGGCGCGGCCGCGCTGACCTCGACGCGGTCGCGCAGCGCCTCCGGAATGTCGGAAGAAGCAAGGCTCCGGCTCATCACCACGACCGGCACGGGATAGGGCCACGCGCCGCCGAAGCCCAACACCGTCTGGAAGCTGGTGCGCCCCATGACGATGCCGTCGACGCTGTCGATGAAGGCCTGGTAGCCCGTATCGGCACCGCCGCCATCGTGCTTCATCAGCCAGTCGAGGCTGTCGTCGGTCCGCGCGATGAACCCGTCAAGGGAGGTGGCGATGAAGACATGGCCGGTGATCATGGCGGGGATCCTTTCGGGACAGGGCCTTCCGGTTTGACCCCGCGCCCCGAGTCGGGCGAGGTTTGGGGCAGGTCGCGGAGGACTCATGATGCACATTCTGATCGGCTACGCCACGAGCGAGGGACAGACACGGAAGATCGCCGAGTTCGCGGCGGACCACCTTGGCGCGAAAGGCCACGCCGTCGAACTCCGGTCGCTCGACGACGCGGGCGGGGTTGAACCGGGCCGCTTCGACGGCGTGATCCTGGCGGGATCGGTCCACGTGGGCGGCTATCAGAAGGCGCTGACCGACTTCGCGCGCACCCATGCCGCCGCGCTCAACGCCGAGCGCGATCTGTTCCTGTCGGTCTCGCTGACGGCGGCCGGGGACGTGGCCGAGGACTGGGAGGGACTGCGAAGGATCATCGACCGCTTCGTGGCCGACACCGGCTGGACACCTGACCGGATCGAGCATGTGGCGGGCGCCTTCCGCTTCACCGAATACTCGCTCTTCCAGGCCTGGGCGATGCGCAAGATCGCGAAGGCGCGCGACCCGGGCATCGACACGCGTTCCGACACCGAATACACCGACTGGGACAAGCTGGCCGAGGTTCTCGACGACTGGGCGGGATCTCTGGCGGCGGCATAGGAGACGGCGATGAAACGGTCGCGCATCAACGAGATCATGGTGGCGGCCGACGCGATGATCCGCGGCCACGGCTTCGTGTTGCCGCCCTTCGCGTACTGGACGCCGGACGAGTTCCGCGCCCGTACGGACGCCCGCCGGATCGTCGAGGCGCGCATGGGCTGGGACATCACCGACTACGGCCAGGGCGATTTCGATCGGCTGGGCCTGTTCCTGTTCACGCTGCGCAACGGATCCCTCGCAGATCTCGAGCGTGGGCGTGGGATGGTCTATGCCGAGAAGCTGCTGATTTCGCGGCAGGACCAGATCAGCCCGGTGCACACCCATGTGATCAAGTCCGAGGACATCATCAACCGCGGCGGCGCGACGCTCGCGATCGAGCTGTTCGGATCGGACGCTGCGGGCGGCTTCGACGGCGACCGGGGCGGGATGGTGCGTTGCGACGGGATCGACCGTCCCTTCAGTCCCGGCGAGGTGCTGCTGCTTGAACCCGGTGAAAGCGTCACCCTCATGCCCGGCGACTGGCACGCCTTCTGGGGGGAAGGCGGCGACGTCCTGATCGGCGAGGTGTCGACCGTGAACGACGACCTGACCGACAACATCTTCCGCGAGCCCATCGGCCGCTTCGCCGAGGTCGAGGAAGACGAGGCCCCAAGGCACTTGCTGGTCAGCGACTACGACCGCTGGCTGGGCTGAGGGTCGCGCCTCCGGCCGTTCTTCTTGGGAAAAATATCCCGGGGGTCCGGGGGCTGGCCCCCGGTCCGCGGCGTCAGGGTCAAAGCGTCACTTCCATCGCGAAGCGTTCGAGCAGGACGCCGCCGCGCTCGGTCTCCTCGCGCGCGACCACTTGCCATCCCCGCCGTTCCAGAAAGCGTCGGGCGAGGTGGCTTGCATGCGTCGTCAAGCGGCGGCGTCCCTCGGCCCGCGCGTGGGCGAGCATGCGGTCGTAGAGCGCCGGGGCGGTCGGCCCGCGCCGCGCCGCGGGCCGGACGAAGAACAGGTCGAGATGGCCGTCGATGTAGGTCAGGAAGCCGTCGAGCCCGGTCGCGCCTGCGTCGACCCAGGTCGTACCGCCAAGGACCCGGTCGGGCCACCAGTCCTCCATTCCGTCGGACGGCACCCAGGCCCGGCGCTGAACCTCGGTATAGAACGGCGTGGCCCCGATCCGGACGGCGTCGCGATAGATCGCATAGGTCAGGGCGACCTCGTCGGGGCGCAGGGCCCGGATCACGTCACGGCGGCGCGTCGGCGGTAATCGTCGCGGTCCCAGAGCGCGTTGGTCATCACGTCTTCGAGGATCGCCACGGCGCGCATCACGTCGCCTTCGCCGATGTAAAGCGGCGTGAAGCCGAAGCGCAGCACGTCCGGCGCGCGGAAATCGCCGATCACGCCGCGCGCGATCAGCGCCTGCATGATCGCGTAGCCTTCGCGATGACGGAAGCTGACCTGGCTGCCGCGCGCTTCGGGGTCGCGGGGGGAATGCAGCGCAAGGTCGGGGCAGCGCGCCTCGACCTCGGCGATGAACAGCTGCGTGAGTTCGATCGACCGGGCGCGCACGTCGCGCATGTCGGCCATGTCCCAGACGTCGAGCGCGGCGTCGAGCGCGGCAATCTGCAGGATCGGCGGCGTGCCCACCCGCATCCGGTCGATCCCGCGCCCGGCGCGGTAGTCAAGGTCGAAGGCGAAGGGCGCCGCGTGCCCCAGCCAGCCCGACAGGGCGGGGCGGGCCACCTCGGCGTGTTCGGGGGCGACATAGATGAAGGCCGGCGCGCCCGGTCCGCCGTTGAGGTACTTGTAGGTGCAGCCCACGGCGAAGTCGGCGCGCCCCCCGGTCACGTCGACAGGCAACGCGCCCGCGGAATGGGCAAGGTCCCAGATCGCCAAAGCGCCCGCGGCATGGGCCCGTTCGGTCAGCCGCGCGATATCGTGCCTGCGGCCGGTGCGGTAGTCGACCTCGGTCAGCATCAGCACGGCAAGCTCGTCGGTGATCGCGTCCGCGACCGCGTCGGGGGCGACGACGCGCAGCTCGTGGCCCCGGTCAAGCGTCCGCACCAATCCGTCCGCCATGTAAAGATCGCTTGGGAAGTTGCCGGAATCGCTCAGGATTACCCTGCGCCCTGGCCGCATCTCAAGCGCCGAAGCAAGCGCCTGATAGACCTTGACCGACAGCGTGTCGCCAAGAACGACGGTGCCCGGCGCCGCGCCGATCAGCGGCGCGATGCGGTCGGCCACGCGGCGGGGGGCGTCCATCCATCCGGCGCGGTTCCAGCCGGTGATGAGCATCTCGCCCCATTCCTCGCGCATCATCGCGGCGACCCGTTCGGTGGCGTGAACCGGCAGCGGCCCCAGCGAATTGCCGTCAAGGTAGGTCACCCCGTCGGGCAGGTGGAAGCGGGCGCGCGTGGCGTTGAAGTCGGTCGAGCGTGTCATGCCCCCGTTCTATCGCGCCCGTGCGGCGCGACAAGCGGTCTGGTGCGGTCGGGCAGGTCTGGTATCGTCGCGGCATGAAGTTCGTCGACCTTCCCCCCGTCTGGCTTGCAGCTTTCCTTGCCCTGGCCTGGGTGCAAGCCGACCGCTTTTCCTTCGGGCTCGGTTTCGGCGGCGGCTGGGCAGGATTCCTGGGCGGGCTTCTGGTCGGCGGTGGCGTCCTCCTGATGCTTCTGGCGGTAGCCGAGTTCCGCCGCCGCCGCACCACCGTGATCCCCCACCGCGAGGCCGATGCCATGGTGACAAGCGGCATCTATGCGCGCACGCGCAACCCGATCTACCTGGGAGACGCGATGGTGCTGGCCGGCCTGATTCTCTACTGGAACGCGGTTTTGTCGCTGCCGCTGATCCCGATCTTCGTCTGGCTGATCGAGCGGCGATTCATCATCCCCGAGGAAGACCGCCTGCGCCGCAAGTTCCGCGCCGACTTCGCGCGCTATGAAGCGAGGGTGCGACGGTGGCTCTGATCGGCGCCATCTGGGGTATTTCGCCACGATTTCCAGTTACGCAAAGGATTGCATGACGTCTCAATCCACGCTTGTGCAACATTGTTGCGCAGGGTATGGGACAGAACGCCTCATGGAACCAGATGCGGCTTTGGCTGCCAGCAACGGGGGAAGACACCAGGTGAAGATCGGAGCACCGAAAGAGGTATTCGAGGGCGAGGCGCGCGTCGCCATGACCCCCGACAGCGCGCTTCAGTTGCAGAAGCTTGGCTATGACTGCGTGATCGAATCGGGCGCGGGCCAGGCGGCCGGGTTCTCGGACGAGGCGTACAAGGCTGCCGGCGTGGAGGTCGTGAAGACCGCCGCCGCCTTGTGGAAGGCCGCCGACGTGGTCGCCAAGGTCCGCCCGCCGACGGATACCGAGGCCAAGCGCCTGCGCGAGGGCCAGACGCTGATCTCGTTCTTCTGGCCGGCGCAGAACGAGGCGCTGATGGAGATCGCCAGGTCGAAGGGCGCCAACGCCATCGCCATGGACATGGTGCCGCGCATCAGCCGGGCGCAGAAGATGGACGCGCTGTCGTCGATGGCCAACATCGCCGGCTACCGCGCCGTCATCGAGGCGGGCAACAACTTCGGCCGCTTCTTCACCGGGCAGGTGACGGCGGCGGGCAAGGTGCCGCCCGCCAAGGTGCTGGTGGTGGGTGCGGGCGTCGCGGGCCTTGCCGCGATCGGCACCGCGACCTCGCTTGGCGCGATCACCTATGCCTTCGACGTGCGTCCCGAAGTGGCCGAGCAGATCGAATCGATGGGGGCCGAGTTCGTCTATCTCGACTTCGAAGACAAGACGCAGGACGGCGCCGCGACCGGCGGCTATGCCGCGCCCTCGAGCCCCGAGTTCCGCGAAAAGCAGCTTGAGAAGTTCCGCGAGCTTGCGCCGGAGATGGACATCGTCATCACCACCGCGCTGATCCCGGGCCGGCCCGCGCCGAAGCTCTGGACCGAGGACATGGTCGCGATGATGAAACGCGGCTCGGTCATCGTCGACCTCGCCGCCGAACGGGGCGGCAACTGCGACCTGACGGTACCCGACCAGAAGATCGTGACCGACAACGGCGTGACCATCGTCGGCTACACGGACTTCCCCAGCCGCATGGCGTCCCAGGCCTCGACGCTTTACTCGACCAACATCCGCCACATGATGACGGATCTCACGCCCGGCAAGGACGGGATGGTCTTCCACAACATGGAGGACGACGTGATCCGCGGCGCGACCGTGACCTATCAGGGCGCGATCACCTTCCCGCCGCCTCCGCCCAAGGTGCAGGCCATCGCCGCCGCGCCGAAGAAGGAAAAGCCGAAGGAACTGACGCCGGAGGAGAAGCGCGCGCAGGAACTCGCGGCCTTCCGCAAGGAAACCAAGACGCAGGTCGGCCTGCTGGCCGCCGGCGGCGCGCTTCTGCTGGCCGTGGGACTTGTCGCGCCGGCCAGCTTCATGCAGCACTTCATCGTCTTCGTGCTGTCGGTCTTCGTGGGCTTCCAGGTGATCTGGAACGTCAGCCACAGCCTGCACACGCCGCTCATGGCGGTCACGAACGCGATCTCGTCGATCATCATCCTGGGCGCGGTGATCCAGATCGGATCCTCTTCGCTTCTGGTGACGCTGCTCGCGGCGCTTGCCGTGCTGATGGCGGCGGTCAACATCTTCGGTGGCTTCCTCGTGACCCGGCGCATGCTCGCCATGTTCCAGAAATCGTAAAGAGAGGCAGGAACGATGGACTTCGGTTTCACGACGGCGGCCTATGTGGTTGCGGCAGTCCTTTTCATCTTCAGCCTCGGCGGCCTCTCGGGGCAGGAAAGCGCCAAGCGCGCCGTCTGGTACGGCATCGTCGGCATGGCGATCGCGGTGCTGGCGACGCTGATCGGACCGGGACAGGGCCTCTGGGCCGTGTCGCTGATCCTGATCGCCGGCGGCGCGGTGGTCGGCTACCAGCTGGCCACCCGGGTCCAGATGACCCAGATGCCCGAGCTTGTGGCGATCATGCATTCGCTTGTCGGCCTCGCGGCGGTCTTCGTCGGCTTCAACGCCGACATCGAGCTTGGCCGCGTGCTGGCGATGGACGAGGAAACCCGCAAGGGCCTGACCGAAGGTTTCGTAGCGATCCTTGCCAAGAAGACGCCGGTCGAGGTCACGATCCTGCGGGTCGAACTGGTGCTAGGCATCTTCATCGGCGCGGTGACCTTCACCGGTTCGGTGATCGCCTATGGCAAGCTGGCCGGGCGCGTGAACAGCGCCGCCAAGCAACTGCCGGGCGGGCATCTTCTGAACGCCGGCGCGGCCGCGCTGTCGCTTCTGCTCGTGGTCCTCTACCTCGGCGGCGGCGGCATCTGGACGCTTCTGCTGATGACGGCCCTGGCGCTCTTCATCGGCTATCACCTGATCATGGGCATCGGCGGCGCGGACATGCCGGTCGTGGTCTCGATGCTGAACAGCTATTCGGGCTGGGCGGCGGCGGCGATCGGTTTCAGCCTTGGCAACGACCTTCTCATCGTCGTCGGCGCGCTCGTGGGCTCGTCCGGGGCCATCCTCAGCTACATCATGTGCAAGGCGATGAACCGGTCGTTCATCAGCGTGATCCTGGGCGGATTCGGCACCACCTCGGGTCCGGCGGCCGCCATCGAAGGCGAACAGATCGCCATCGACGCCGACGGCGTGGCCGCGGCGCTGAACGAGGCGGACTCGGTCATCATCATCCCGGGCTACGGCATGGCGGTGGCCCAGGCCCAGCAGTCGGTGAGCGAGCTCACGCGCAAGCTGCGTGCGGCCGGAAAGACCGTCCGCTTCGCCATCCACCCGGTGGCGGGCCGGTTGCCGGGCCACATGAATGTGCTCTTGGCCGAGGCGAAGGTGCCCTACGACATCGTTCTGGAGATGGACGAGATCAACGAGGACTTCCCCTCGACCGACGTCGCCATCGTCATCGGCTCGAACGACATCGTGAACCCGGCCGCGCAGGAGGATCCCAACAGCCCGATTGCCGGGATGCCGGTGCTCGAGGTCTGGAAGGCCAAGCAGGTATTCGTGTCGAAGCGCGGGCAGGGGACGGGCTATTCCGGCATCGAGAACCCGCTTTTCTACAAGGAGAACACGCGGATGTTCTACGGCGACGCCAAGGCCTCGATCGACTCGCTGCTGCCGAAGATCGGCTGATCGCCCCGGCCCTGCCGGGGCGCGCCTCCGGCGGGGATATTTGGACCAAGAAGAACGCCGCGCGCCCCGGCCCTTTATGGACCGGGGCGTTTCTCCTTGGACGGTCATCGGCTTCCCAGCCTGTACCGTGCCAACATCCTGGCGTCTCAGGGTTTCTTCTTGGTTAAAATATCCTGGGGGAGGCGCCCCTCGGGGGGGCGCCGGGGGCGAAGCCCCCTGGAACGGCACCGCCAGAAACGGCCCCGGACAGAAGCGCCCGTGCAACGGCGTGGCGAAAATTCGGGCCTGCGCATTTTCCGTATTGCAATGTGGGGCGAACTGCCCCAAATGCCCGCCCACGGACGCCAACGCACGCGCCTCTGGCCGGATGCATCTGCTGAACGTGTTTACGCAGCGACGGTAACGTCTCCCTTGGAACTTTTGCGGCTCCCCGCGGGCCGGGTCTATTGGAGATGACCATGATGATGCATGTGCCCGGGGCCGAGGCCCTGGATCGATCCTCGTCCCTCTCGACGCTGGAAGTTTTCGCGCTGACGCAGCGCTTCGACCGCCCGACGCTGGTGATCGACCCCGCCATCGTGGCGCGCAACTATGCCGAGCTGAAGGCGGGTCTGGGGCGTGCCGACATCCACTACGCAGTGAAGGCCAACCCCGCGCGCGAGATCGTCGCGGCGCTGATCGCGCTCGGCTCGCATTTCGATGCCGCCTCGCGCGGCGAGATCGAGCTTTGCCTGTCGCTTGGGGCGCGGCCCTCGACGATCTCGTTCGGAAACACGGTCAAGAAGGCCGGCGACATAGCCTTCGCCCATGCCGCGGGCGTCCGTCTCTTCGCCGTGGACGCGCCCGAAGAGCTTGCCAAGATCGCCGAACACGCGCCCGGTGCGCAGGTCTATGTCCGTCTTCTGGTTACCGAAAGCCAGGCCGACTGGCCGCTGTCGCGGAAGTTCGGCTGCGACCGCCCGACGGCGCTGGCACTGATGGCCGAGGCGCGCGCGCTTGGCCTCGACCCGGTGGGCATCTCGTTCCACGTCGGCTCGCAGACCCGCCGGTCGGGCATGTGGGCCGCCGCACTGGACGAGATGGCAGGCGTCTGGACGGCCGCGCGGGCGGCGGGACATGAGCTGAGCCTCGTCAATATCGGCGGCGGCTTCCCGGCCTTCTACGGCGAGGCGATCGAGGCGGCCGAGGATTACGCCGCAAGCGTCGTCGGCATGGTCGAGGCACGCTTCCCCGGCGCCACCCGCATCATGGCCGAACCGGGCCGCGGCCTTGTCGGCAACGCGGGCGTGATCGCCTGCGAGGTCGTGCTGGTAAGTCGGAAGTCCGCCACCGACCTCAACCGCTGGGTCTATCTCGACATCGGCAAGTTCTCGGGCCTGGCCGAGACCATCGACGAGGCGATCCGGTACCAGTTCGTCACCCCGCGCGACGGCGATCCGGTCGGCCCCTGCATCCTGGCGGGGCCGTCCTGCGACAGCGCGGATGTGCTCTATGAAAAGCGCCCGATGATGCTGCCGGCCACGCTGAAGGCGGGCGACAAGGTCCTGATCCGCAACGCGGGCGCCTATACGTCAAGCTATTCCTCGGTCGGATTCAACGGCTTCCCGCCGCTGGCGGTGGTCGCGATCTGACGGGTCCCGCCTCGGTCCGTGCGGGCTCTCAGGCCCGCACGGTGCACCGTTGTATGCGTGTAAGTGACAGATATTTCTGTATAATCCGCTTTACAGAAAGGGCGTTCCGGCCTAGGTCCCGGGAAAGGCGACCAATAGGCAGGCCATGAGCACGCTGGACGATCATCCGCTTCGCTATCAGTTGTCGAACGAGCTGCACGCACGGCCCTTCCCGTCGCTCGACGCGCCGTGCCGGGCGGCCTTCGTCGCGATCAAGCGGCCGCAGGATGCCGCAGCGCGCGACCGCGAGGCCGACCGCGCCCATCTGATTGCGCTGCTCGATCGCTTCGGCGCCGACCACCCCAGCCCCGGCGCCACGCATTTCTTCGGCGATCTGGGCAAGTTCAAGCTGAAGTGGGAAAACCATACCGAGTTCGTGACCTACACGATCTTCGTGTCGGGGCTGGGCGACCGGCCCTTCGCCACCGACGTGTTCGAGATGTTCCCCGAGGACTGGCTGTCCGAGGCGCCGGGTCTGCGCGTGACCTCGGCGCTGATCCGGGTCGAGGAACTGACCGACGAGGACGCCATCCCCGACAAGATCGACGACTGGTTCGTGCCCGAAAGCGTGGCGGTCAGCAGCGTGCTGGATGATACTGCGATCATTTCGGGCGATTTCCGCATCGACACCGCCGGGCACATGCGCTTCGCCGTCTTCGTGCGCCCCGAGACCGGCTCGCGCCGGGTCGGGCGGATCGTGCAGCGTCTCTGCGAGATCGAGACCTACAAGTCGATGTCGATGCTGGGCCTGGCCCGTGTCCGCCAGATCGGTCCGCAGATGAGCGGCCTCGACCAGCGCATGACCGCCCTCACGCAGGAGATGACGGGCGAGATCTCGAGCCCCGAGACCACGCTGCGGGCGCTTCTAGCGATCTCGTCCGAGCTTGAGAACCTTCTGGCACGGAACTCGTTCCGCTTTGGTGCGACGGGCGCTTACGAGGCGCTGGTGAACCAGCGCGTGCAGGTGATGCGCGAGGAACGCTTTCGCGGACGCCAGACGTTCCGGGAATTCATGACGCGCCGCTTCGATCCGGCGATGCGCACGGTCAACTCGGCCGAGCGGAACCTGCACCAGATGGCCGACCGCGCGACGCGCGCCGCGAACCTGCTGCGCACCCGGGTCGACGTGGAACGGTCGGCCCAGAACCAGAAGCTTCTGGAAAGCATGGACCGGCGCGCCGACCTTCAGCTGCGTCTCCAGAAGACGGTCGAAGGCTTCTCGGTCGTGGCCATCAGCTATTACGCGGTGAACCTTGCGGCCTATCTGGCCGGTCCGCTGGCCGAACCCTTCGGCGTCTCGAAGACGCTGATGACGGGGTTCCTCACTCCGCCGGTAGTGCTTCTGGTGTTCCTGCTTGTGCGCCGGATCCGGCAGTCGGTCGAGTGACGCCAAGGGCGCGGTTGATGGCCGCGCCGCCTGCGATGATCGACACAAGGGCAAGGATCGCCGCGATCGACAGGGTCGGCACGCCCGACAGGCCCGCGCCCACGGTGCAGCCGCCGGCCAGCACCCCGCCCACCCCCATCAGGACCGCGCCGGTCAGGTAACGCCCGGTCTGACGCGGGCTTTCGAAGCTTTGGACCGCGATCTCGCGGCGGGCGGCTGCCGCGAGGAAGGCGCCCAGGACCGTGCCGCCGATCAGGCCCACACCGAAGGTCGCGGGCACAGCCGACGAGGCGAGCGTCCAGAAGATCGTCTCGGCCGCGGGCAGGGTGAAGGACAGGCTTTCCATCGCCACCGGGTCGAATTCGTCGAACAGCACGTAGCCGGTGCCAACCCAGCCCGCCGCCGCAAGCGCGCCGATGACGACGGCAAGGCCAAGATCGCGCGGCCGGGCGCCCGAGCGCAGGGCGAACAGGATCAGGGCTGCGGCCAGGGCCACCGCCCAGACCACGGCCCCGCCGGGAAGCGCGGCAAGCGAGGTGGCGTCGCCCAGAGGCAGAGTGACGCTGCCCAGGGACGTCCGCAGCGGGGCAAGAACCCCCTTCAGCGTGGCATGGGCGACGACGGCGAAGACCAGAAGAACGGTCAGCGACCGCAGGTTGCCCGATGCCAGCAGCACCGTCTGGCGCGAGACGCACCCGCGCGTCAGAACCATGCCCGCCCCGAAGGCAAGGCCGCCCAGCACGATGGCCAGCACGGGCAGGTCGGCGGCAAGGAAGCGATGATCGTCGAAGGCGATCCATCCCCCGGCGACGGCGGCCTGCACGGCAAGGATCGCCGTGGCCAGGGCAAGGGCCCAGACGCCGCCCGCGGGGCGCCGCTCGGCGTCGTCGCCGGCGACGGCCCGGCGCAGGCAAAAGCGCGTGATCTGGGCGAGTGCGCCGAACAGCACCCCAAGGCCAAGGCCGAAAAGGACTGCCGCCTGGGGGGCGGGCATGGACAGGCCAAGAGATTCGTACATCGCGCAGGCTCCGGATCGGAAAGTCGTCCTATCTGACGGAGTATGCGATGCTGATCAAGGGGGTTCGGAAGCAAATTCCCGCGCAGCAGGAGAACATCGTTCTGTTTCCGCCAGGCAGGACGAATGCCGTTCCATCCCGGTCGCACAACCGAAACCCTTGCCCGCGCCGAGGGGCGCCGGGCGCAAGGCCGTCCTTATTTTTCGCCGTGTGCGCATCGTCCCCGGATGCGCTGGCCAAGCGCGCCGCCGATGCCGTTCACCGCGACCCCTGCCGGTGACGATCGCGCCACCAATGATGCGGGTCGTCACCGTCCACACGGGCGGCACGGGTTGCGCCGCGCAGGTCCGCGGGCTTGAAGGTGCACTTCGTGAACATGGCCAGGGCGCTGTCGACCGAGCGTGCGAATCCTGTGACCGACGCGAATCGGTCCAGCCCCCACGGTCAGGGAATCGGGGCCAAGGATTGCCGCTGCGGCGTCGATTTCCGGGGGCGCCGCGCGGCTCGCGTGAGGCTTGAGGTGCCCGGATGACGGCCGAGGTCGTGCAATTTCAGCCGGCGTTGCGCGCTGTTCACCCCGAGGCCAGGTTCACCGCCACGCGGGGCGTCGACATCCCGAGCCGTCGCCCCGATCATGGCCGGCGCGCCTGCGCGGGGGAAGTCATACCACAACTGGTTTCAAACGACTTTAATGCACTATTGCATTCCTATTTCAGATGCGACAGCCTTTGTTTCAAAAGGGGGCAAGTCCATGACAAACAAGATCATCAAGCGCGGCATCGAGCTGACCGCACCCGACACCCCGTTCGGGGCGCTTCTGGGCAGTGCCGGTCGGGCGATCAACGAGGCCGAGAAAAGCCTTGGCCTGCAGTCCATCAAGGCGCCGTTCCTCAGCATCCTGTGGCTGGTGAACGCGGAACCGGGCCACGCGCAGGGCGAATACGCGGCCGCACTGCACTATGACCTCGCCACCTTCGGGCGCCACGTCGAGTCGCTGGTGGGCGATGGTTACATGCTCAAGACCCAGGCCGACCACGACCACCGCGTGATGGAACTTCGCCTCACCCCGAAGGGCGAAGCGAAGATCACCGAAAAGATGAAGATCGTGAACCGCATGGACGCCCAGGTCGCCTCGTCCATGGGGAATGAGGATTTTCAGCGCCTGAAGACCCTGATCGGCCGTTACCTGCAGGCGTTCGATCGCGGCACCGACATCCATTGACCTTCCTGCGCCCGTCGCCATGGTGTGGGCGCGCCTGATGGAAGGCCAGTTGGAAGGAATGTCGTGCCATGCCGGTTCGCAACCGCCTTGCCGAGATGCAGCCCGAGATCGCCGGGTGGCGGCGGCACCTTCATGAACATCCCGAGCTTCTGTTCGACACCGTCCGGACGGGCGCGTTCGTCGCCGCGCGTCTGACCGACTTCGGCTGTGACGAGGTCGTGACGGGTCTGGCGCGGACCGGCGTCGTGGGCGTGATCCGGGGCCGGCATCCGGGCGGTCGCACGGTCGGCCTGCGCGCCGACATGGACGCGCTGCCCATCGCCGAGGCGACCGGGGTGGTGCATGCCTCGAAGACGCCCGGCGTGATGCATGCCTGCGGCCACGATGGCCACACCGCGATGTTGCTGGGGGCGGCCAAGTATCTTGCCGAGACGCGGAACTTCGCCGGCACGGTCGTGGTGATCTTCCAGCCCGCCGAAGAGGGGGGCGGCGGCGGCAAGGTCATGGTCGACGAAGGCATGATGGAGCGCTTCGGCATCGACGAGATCTACGGCATGCACAACTGGCCGGGCCTGCCCACGGGGCAGTTCGCGATCCGCCCCGGCGCCTTCTTCGCCGCCGCCGACCAGTTCCGGATCGAGGTGCGGGGCAAGGGCGGCCACGCCGCCAAGCCGCACGAGACGATCGACACCACCGTCGTGGCCTGCCACATCGTCCTTGCGCTTCAGACCATCGCCAGCCGCAACGTCGATCCGACGGAGCAGATCGTCGTCTCGGTCACGACCTTCGAGACCGACTCGCGGGCGCACAACGTCATCCCGAACCTTGCGAAGCTTGGCGGAACGGTCCGCACCCTTGACCCCGAGGTGCGGGACCTTGCCGAACGGCGGATGCGCGAGATCGCCGAAGCCACCGCGCAGGCCTTCGGCGCCACGGCCGAGCTGACCTACAGCCGCGGCTACCCCGTGATGGTCAATTCCGAGGTCGAGACCGGCCACGCCATCGCCGCCGCCGAAAAGGTGTCGGGTGGCTGTGCCCCCGCGCCCCTTGTCATGGGGGGCGAGGATTTCGCCTTCATGCTGAACGAACGCCCCGGCGCCTACATCCTTGTCGGCAACGGCGACACGGCGATGGTCCATCACCCGAAGTACGACTTCAACGACGACGCCATCCCCGCGGGATGCTCATGGTGGGTCGAGATCGCGGAAAGCCGTCTGGCGCCGGCCGCATCCTGACCGCGCCCTAGTCGTAGCGCAACTCGGTCGCCTTGCCGCGGAACACGGTATAGCTCAGCACCGTGTAGGCCAGGATGGTGGGCAGCACGAAGACCGTGCCGACCAGGATGATCATCAGGCTTTCGGGGGCGCTGGCCGCGTCGTAGATGGTCAGCTTCTCGGGCACCACGAACGGGTAGAAGCTGTAGGCCAGCCCGAAGAAGGCCAGCGCGAAAAGCGCGACCGAGGCGGTGAAAGGGAACCAGGCGAAGCTGTCGTTGGCGGTGGGCAGGCGGCGCAGCGCGACCCACAGAAGGCCGATCAGCGCCGCCGACATGATCGGCAACGGCGCCAGAAGGACGATCTCGGGGAACGTGAACCACTTCTCGAAGATCCGCGGGCTGACCAGGGGCGAGGCGACCGAGATCGCGCCCACCCCAAGGACCAGGCCCCAGATGCCGCCCCGGGCCCAGTCCACCGACTTCAGTTGCAGCGCGCCGTCGGTCTTCAGGATCAGCCAGGTCGCGCCGATGAAGCTGTAGCCCACGGTCAGGAACACCGCCGTCAAAAGCGCGAAGGCCACGTGCGGCAGCGTCCATTCAAGCCCCATTATGTAAAGCCCCAGCATGAAGCCTTGCGCCAGCGAGGTCATCAGCGAGCCCGTAAAGAACAGACGGTTCCAGGTCGTCTTGTGACCCTTCGGCGCCTTGGCGCGAAACTCGAAGGCCACGCCGCGCAGGATCAGCCCGATCAGCATCACCGCGACGGGCAGATACAGCGCCGTCAGGATCGCGCCGTGGGCCTGCGGGAAGGCCACCAGCAGGATCCCGATCGCCAGCACCAGCCAGGTTTCGTTGGCGTCCCAGAACGGGCCGATCGAGGCCACCATGCGGTCCTTCTCGGCGTCGTCGGCGAAGGGAAAAAGCACGCCCACGCCCAGGTCGAAGCCGTCGAGGCAGACATAGATCAGGATCGACAGGCCCATCAGCGCCGCGAAGGTCAGCGGCAGCCAGAGGGCCGGGTCTCCGAACAGGTCCATCCGGGTCACTCCGCCGCGACGGCGGCCACGACCGCGTCGGTCGCGGGCCGGGTCGGGCCGGTGGGCTCGCCCCGCGCCGCCTTGCGCGCCAGGTAGAACAGCACGCCGACATAGGCCGCCAGAAGCGCGGCATAGACGACGAGGTAGGTGACGAGCGTTCCCAGCACCATCGGCGCAGGCACGTCGGCCACCGCGGCATCCGTCGTCAGGACACCGTTCACCAGCCAGGGCTGGCGCCCGATCTCGGTCGTGTACCAGCCGGCCAGCGTCGCCACCCAGCCCGAGAAGGTCATGCCCACGAAGGCCCAGAGCATCGGCTTCGGCATCGCCGGCAGGCCCGCGCCGCGCTTCCACATGACCGCGACCGCGGCCCAGGACAGAAGCAGCATCGCCATGCCCGTGGCGACCATCACCCGGAACGACCAGAACACGGGCGCGACCGGCGGGTGCAGGACGGTTCCGTCCTCGGCCACGAAGTCGTCGAGGCCCGGGATGGTGCCGTCAAGGCTGTGCGTCAGGATCAGCGAGCCGACATAGGGGATCGCGATCTCGTAGTCGTTCTCGCGCGCTTCCTCGTCGGGCAGCGCGAAGAGGATCAGGGGAACCGGGCTTTTCTGGCCGTCCCAATGCCCCTCCATCGCGGCGACCTTCGCGGGCTGGTGTTCCAGCGTGTTGAGGCCGTGCTGGTCGCCGGCGAAGATCTGCACGGGGATCAGCAGCGCAGCCAGCGTGAGTCCCGTTCGGAAGCTGGCCCGCACGCTTTCGGACCGATCCCCCACCAGCCAGCGGAAGGCCGAAAACCCGGCGATCAGGAAGGCCACGGTCAGCCCTGACGCCAGCAGCATGTGCACCAGCCGGTAGGGCATCGAGGGATTGAAGATGATCGCCCACCAATCGGTGGCGAAAGCCACGCCGTCGCGCATCTCGAAGCCCGCGGGCGTGTGCATCCACGAGTTCAGCACAAGGATCCAGAAGGCCGACATGGTGGTGCCGAAGGCCACAAGGAAGGTCGCCGTGGTGTGCAGCCATCCCGGCACCCGGCTTGCGCCGAACAGCATGATCCCAAGGAAGACGGCCTCGAGGAAGAAGGCCGTCATCACCTCGTAGGCCAGAAGCGGCCCCGCGATGTTGCCCACCGATTCCATGAAGCCCGGCCAGTTGGTGCCGAACTGGAAGGACATGGTGATGCCCGACACGACGCCCATCGCAAAGGACAGTGCGAAGACCTTCACCCAGAACAGGTAGGCGTCCATCCACTTGCGGTCGCCGGTCGCGTTGAAGCGCAGCTTGAAGAACAAGAGCACCCAGCCAAGGGCGATCGTGATCGTCGGAAAGAGGATGTGGAAGGAAATGTTCGCGGCGAACTGAATTCGCGAAAGAAGCAGCGTCTCCATCATGTGCACCTTGTCCTGTTCGCATGACGATATAGCGGCGAGGCCCCAAAAGGCAGGGCGGTGCGACGGCCTGCCGCTGCATTGCGGCGAAGGGCTGTCAGCCCGTTGGTTTCGTCGCCAGTTCCGCGATGCGCAGGCAGATGCGCGTGGCCACCGCCATGTCCTGGACGCTGATCCATTCAAGCGGTCCGTGCAGGTCCTGCTGGCCGGTGAAGATGTTGGGGCAGGGCACCCCCATCTCGGTCAAGCGCGAGCCGTCCGTGCCGCCCCGGATCGGCGCCGAGATCGGCGCGACCCCTTCGGCGGCATAGGCCGCGCGGGCCAGGTCCACGGGACGCATGTCGTCTTCCAGCCAGTAGCGCATGTTGCGGTACTGGGGGGCGATCTCGCAGGTGATGCGGGCGCGCGGTTCGGTCGCGGCCACGGTGTCGCAGACCTGCCGAAGAAGGGCGCCCTTGGCGGCAAGGCCGTCGCGTTCGAAATCGCGCAGGATGAATTTCAGCGTCGCCTCGGCGGCGTTGCCGCCAAAGCTCACGGCCATGATGAACCCCTCGCGCCCCTCGGTCGTCTCGGGCGTCATTCTGGCCTTGGGCAGGAGGTCGATGATCTTCGCCGCCAGAGGCAGCGCGTTGACCAGCTTGTCCTTGGCCGTGCCCGGGTGGATCGAGACGCCCGTGACGGTGACGGTCGCGCCGTCGGCCGAGAAGCTTTCATAGTCGAGGCTGCCCGCCTCGCCGCCGTCGAGCGTATAGGCGAAGTCGACGCCCAGATCGGCGGGCAGGCGTTCATGCACGCCACGCCCGATCTCTTCGTCCGGCGTGAAGGCGATGCGGATCTTTCCATGCGGGATCGACGGGTTCGCCAGAAGGTGCCGCGCCATCGTCATGATCACCGCGATCCCGGACTTGTCGTCGGCCCCCAGAAGCGTGGTTCCGCTGGCTGTGACCAGGGTGTCGCCGACCTTGTCCGCAAGGTAGGGCGAACCTTCGGGTGACAGGACAAGGTCGGGGGCATCGGGATACGCGATCGGGCCCCCGTCGTAGCCGCGGATCACCCGCGGCTTCACGCCCGAGGCGTTGAACCCCGGCGCCGTGTCGACATGCGCGAGAAACCCGATCGTCGGCGCCGGCGCGTCGGTCGTCGCCGGGATCGTCGCCAGCACCGCGCCATAGTCGGTCAGCGTGACGTCGGCCGCGCCGATCTCGCGCAGTTCGGCCGCCAGGAGCCGCGAAAGGTTCAGCTGGATCTCGGTCGACGGGGTCGTGGTCGAGGCCTCGTCGCTTTGGGTGTCGATCGCGCAGTAGCGAACCAGACGGTCTTCCAGTTCGGCATCGAAGGCGGTCATCGCGGTCTCCGGGGGAAAGGGCTAGCCGCCGGTGTGGCTCATGTGGCGCGACACCGTTCCGTCGACGCGCCGGCGCGAATAGTCGAAGTCGTGGCCTTTCGGCTTGCGGGCGATGGCGGCGCGGATCGCCAGGTCGAGCGCGGCGTCGTCGCCCGGGTGGGCGCGCAGCGGCGCGCGCAGGTCGGCCATGTCCTCCTGACCGAGGCACATGTAAAGCTCGCCCGTGCAGGTCAGCCGCACCCGGTTGCAGCTTTCGCAGAAATTGTGTGTGAGCGGCGTGATGAAGCCGACCTTCTGGCCTGTCTCCTCGATCCGCACATAGCGTGCGGGGCCGCCCGTGCGCTCGGCCAGGTCGGTCAGCGTGAACCGCCCGGCCAGGCGCGCGCGCAGGTCCTTCAGGCTCCAGTACTGGTCCAGCCGGTCCTCGCCGCCCAGATCGCCCATGGGCATCACCTCGATGAAGGTCAGGTCCATGTCGCGCGACGCGCACCAGTCGAGCAGCGGAAAAAGCTCGTCCTCGTTGAACCCCTTCAGCGCCACCGCGTTGATCTTGACGCGCAGCCCCGCCGCCTGGGCCGCGTCGATGCCCCTGAGCACCTTCGGCAGGCGGCCCCAGCGCGTGACCTGGGCGAATTTCGCCTCGTCCAGCGTGTCGAGCGAGACGTTGACACGCCGCACGCCCGCCGACGCCAGATCGCCTGCGAAACGTTCAAGCTGCGAGCCATTGGTGGTCAGCGTCAGTTCCTTCAGCGCGCCCGCTTCGAGGTGCCGCGACATGGCGCGAAAGAAGGTCAGGATGTCGCGGCGCACCAAGGGCTCGCCCCCGGTGATGCGCAGCTTCTCGACGCCCAGTCTCACGAAGGCCGAGCACATCCGGTCAAGCTCTTCCAGCGTCAGAAGTTCCTTCTTCGGCAGGAAGGTCATGTGCTCGGCCATGCAATAGACGCAGCGGAAATCGCAGCGGTCCGTGACCGAGACCCGCAGATAGCTGATCGCGCGGTGGAAGGGATCGACAAGCTTCTCCATCCCGGCGAAGGTAATGCCGCCCCCGCGCCTTAGCAAGCCGACCGGGCGTTGCCGCGCGGGCCGAGCGGGGCTAGGCTTCGGCCATGACCCCGGCCCGTCTTCTGCCGCTTCTACTTCTGCCGATCCTTGCCGGCTGCGCGCAGGTGCGCTTGCCGCCGCACACGGGCGCGCCGGCCCCGGCCGCGGCTGCCGCCCCCGAACCGGCGGTCGCGCCGGCGGCCATCGCACCGGCCCCACCCAGGGCCGCCCGCACGGCCGAGCAGTTCGACACCACCACGCCCGAAGAACGCGCGGCCGCGGCCGCGCGCGGGACGGCCGGCGGCACGCTTCTGGGCGAGACGGTGGCAAGCCTTGGCAACCCCGCCGAGCCCGGCTTCTGGCTGGTCACGCCCCTGGTCGCCTCGGCCACGACGGGCCGCGTCGTGTCCGCCGCCACCGGCCAGGCGGTCGAGGTCGAGTTGCGCCCCTCGGGCGGGGCCGAGGGGGCAGGAAGCGAGCTGTCGCTGGCCGCGATCCGGCTTCTGGGGGTGCCGCTCACAGACCTTGTCGTGCTGCGCGTCTATCGATGACCGGCAGTCGATGACAGAACGGCGACTGATCCGCCCCGGCGGCGACTGGGACGCGATGCGCGCCGCGTTCCGCTGGGACATCCCTCAGCGTTTCAACATGGCCGAGGCCTGCTGCGACAGCTGGGCGCGGGCCGCGCCCTCGCGGCTTGCGCTGCTCCACCTGCCCGGCGACGGCGCCATCGAGGCGTGGACCTATGGCCGTCTGTCCGACGCCTCGGACCGCTTCGCCAACGTCCTGCGCGCCGCGGGCGTGGCGCGCGGCGACCGGGTGGCGATCCTTCTGCCGCAATGCCCCGAGGTCGCGATCACCCATTTCGCCGCCTGGAAGCTGGGCGCGGTGACGCTTCCGCTTTTCACGCTGTTCGGCCCCGACGCTTTGCGCTTCCGGCTTCAGGACAGCGGCGCGACGGTCATCGTCACCGACCCCGAAAGCCTGCCCAGGATCGACGAGATTTCCGGCGACCTGCCCGACCTTCGCGCCATCTTCGTGACCGGACGCGCCAAGGCCCCGGTCCGCGCCTTCTGGGAGGATATCGCCCAGGCCTCGGGCGAGATCACGCCCGAACCGACGCGGGCCGATGACCCGGCCGTATTGATCTATACCTCGGGCACCACGGGCCCGCCCAAGGGGGCGCTGCATGCGCATCGTTTCCTTCTGGGCCACCTGCCGTCGATCGAACTTCACCACGAAGGGTTCCCCCGCGCCGGCGACCGGGGCTGGACGCCGGCGGACTGGGCCTGGATCGGCGGGCTGATGGACATGGCGATGCCCTGCCTGTTCTACGGTGTGCCACTGGTCAGCCACCGCATGCGCAGGTTCGATCCCGACGCGGCCTTCGCGCTGATCCGCGACCAGGGCGTGCGCAACCTGTTCCTGCCGCCCACCGCACTGCGGCTTCTGCGGCAGGCAACGGTGCCTGTGGGGCTCAAGGTGCGCTCGGTCGGGTCGGGCGGGGAAAGCCTGGGGGCGGACCTGCTGGACTGGGGCCTCTCGGCGCTGGGCGCGCCGATCAACGAGTTCTACGGCCAGACCGAGTGCAACCTCGTCCTCACCTCGGCGGCGGGGGTCATGGAGGTGCGCCCCGGCTCGATGGGCAAGGCGGTGCCGGGACACGAGGTCGCGGTGATCGACGCCCGGGGCCGGGTGCTGCCGCCCGGCGACCTGGGCGAGATCGCGGTGCGCCGTCCGGACCCGGCGATGTTCCTGGGTTACTGGAACCTGCCCGACAAGAGCGCCGCGAAGTTCACCGGCGACTGGATGCGCACGGGCGATCTGGGGCGGCGCGACGAAGATGGCTACTTCTGGTATGTCGGCCGCGACGACGACGTGATCACCTCGGCCGGCTACCGCATCGGCCCGACCGAGATCGAGACCTGCCTTGCCGGCCACCCCGACGTCGTCATGGCCGCGGCGGTGGGCGTGCCCGACCCGGTGAGGACCGAGGTCGTGAAGGCCTTCGTGGTGCTGCGCGCAGGCGTGGCGCTGGCCGCGATCGAGGCCGACCTCATCGCCCGCGTCCGCGACCGGATCAGCCCCCACGTCGCCCCTCGCCTGATCGAAGCGGTCGACAGCCTGCCGATGACGGCGACCGGCAAGATCCTGCGGCGGGAACTTCGGGAGAGGGGGTAGGGGGCGATGGTGAAGCTTGTCCTGATGCACAAGGCGGACTCGATCTATGACGACGAGCCTGACCAGACGTATGACTTCCCGAAGACTTACCTGAAAGCCGTGTCCGAGGCGGTCGGCGACTGGATCATCTACTACGAGCCGGTGAAGGCCGGTCCGCGCGGGTACTTCGCCGTGGCGAAGATCCGGCAGGTGATCCCGAAACCGGGGCAGGAGGGGCGGTTTCTCGCCCTCATCGAGCCGGGAAGCTACCTGCCCTTCGACCGCGAGGTGCCCCGCCTGCTCGCAGGGCGTCCGATGGAAGAATCCCTGATGGAGGCCGATGGGACGCCGAAGAAGGGCGGGTCGGTCCAACTCGCAGTTCGGCGACTATCCGACGCCGACTTCGCCCGGATCGTCAATCTGGGTCTGCCGGACGACCTTGAGCGGATCGAGGCCACGCGATACGACCCGCAACCCCTGCAACTTGAAGAAGCATCCGTTCCCTTCGAGCGTCCGGTGCTTGAACGCCTGACCCGGCGCCCGTTCCGCGACGTGGCCTTCCGCCGCCAGGTGCGCGAAGCCTACGACTATCGCTGCGCAATGTCGGGCCTGCGCCTGCGGAACGGCGGTGGCCGGCCCGAGGTGCAGGCGGCCCATATCCGCCCGGTCGAACGCCAGGGCAGCGACTCGGTCCGCAACGGTCTTGCCCTGTCCGGCACTCTGCACTGGATGTTCGATCGGGGCCTCGTTTCGGTCGCCGAGGATCACACGATCCTCGTGTCACGCAACAAGGTCCCGGGCGAAGTCGTGGACCGGCTGCTTCTGCCCGATGGTAAGCTCCAGCTTCCCGCTGACCGCCGCAACTGGCCGCACCCCGAGAATCTGCGCTGGCATCGCGAGAATGTCTTCGGCCAGACGCTCTCCGACGAACCTATGCCCTGGGCCTAGGTCAGCATCCGCCCCGCCTCTCGCCGCGAGAAGGCCTTCATCCTTGCCCCGTGCCGGTCCAGGAACGCCCGCACCCGCGCGGGGTCGCGCTTGGACAGATCGCGCAGCCACCAGGCCACGGCCTTCTGGATGAACCAGTCGGGGTCGTCCACATAAAGCGCGGCCCAGCCGAGGATTCGTTCGCGCCGGGCAAGGTCGTCGGGCTTGGCGTTGCGGTCGCGCGTCCAGGGCAGGGTCATCACCAGGGCGGCGCGGCGCGTCCACATATGGTCCGACGTCGTCCAGCCTTCGACCTCGTCGAGGCGCGCGGGGTTCCACACCAGCCGCTTCTGGCCGGCAACCGCGACGTGGTCGGCGATGGCCCAGGCGTCGAACCAGGGCACCCAGGACGCGATCAGCCGCCAGGCCCCCTCGTCGTCGGGGCGGATGCGGGCCTGCGTCAGAAGCTTCGCGGCGGCGACGCGGGCTTCGTGGATGTCGGTCTCCCAAAGCGCCGAGGCGAGCAACAGGCGATCGTCAAGGGAAAGCGCGGCCCGCCATTCCTTCGCCAGGTCGTCGATCACAGGCACCGGAACGCCCAGATAGGGGCGGTCGGCCTTGTGGTAGGCCGCCATGTCCACCGCCTTCTGCGGATCGGCCTTGGCGCGAAGCTGCGCCAGCGCGTCGTCGGGCGTCATTCCACCGTGACCGACTTGGCAAGGTTGCGGGGCTGGTCCACGTCGGTGCCCTTCGCCACGGCCGTGTGATAGGCCAGAAGCTGCGCCGGAATGGCGTAAAGGATGGGGGCGAGGACGTCGGGGACGGACGGCATCTCGATCACGCGCCAGGCCCCTTCGGAGGCCGCCCGCGCCCCGGCCGCGTCGGTGACAAGCACGACCTTGCCGCCGCGCGCCATTACCTCCTGCATGTTCGACACCGTCTTGTCGAAAAGCCCGTCGCGCGGGGCCATCACGATCACCGGCACGGCCGGATCGATCAGGGCGATGGGGCCATGCTTGAGTTCGCCCGATGCATAGCCTTCGGCGTGGATGTAGCTGATTTCCTTCAGTTTCAACGCGCCCTCCAGTGCGATGGGATACATGATCCCGCGCCCCAGGAACAGGATGTCGCGCGCCTTCGACAGGTCGTGGCTGACCGCCTCGATCGCCTCGCCCGCGTTCAGCGCCTGGCTGACAAGGCCGGGCAGGCTGCGCAACGCTGCCCGCAGGGCCGCCGCGTCGGCCGCATCAAGCGTTCCCCGATCGACGCCCGCCTTCAACGCGACCAGCGCCAGCACGGCAAGCTGGCAGGTGAAGGCCTTGGTCGAGGCGACTCCGACCTCGACGCCCGCGTGGATCGGCAGGGCGAGGTCGCTTTCCCGGGCGATCGAGCTTTCGGGCACGTTCACCACGCTCAGGATCGCGGCCTTGTCGCGGCAATAGCGCAGCGCGGCCAGCGTATCGGCCGTTTCGCCCGACTGGCTGACGAAGATCGCCAGCGTGTTCGGCCCGACCGGCGGTTCGCGGTAGCGGAACTCGGAGGCTACGTCGACCTCGACAGGCAGGCGGGCGATCCGTTCGAGCCAGTATTTCGCGGTCAGGCAGGCATAGAAGGCGGTGCCGCAGGCCACCATCACGACCCGTTCGACCTGTGCGAAGTCGGGCAGACCCGTGGGAAACCGCAGGGCGTCGCCGTCGAGGTAGGCGTCGATCACGCGGGCCAGGACGGCGGGCTGCTCGGCGATTTCCTTGGCCATGAAGTGCCGGTGGCCGTCCTTCTCGATCCGCGCGGCATCGACCCGGATGCGGCGCATCGGGCGGTTCACCAGCCGGCCGCCCGCGTCGCGGATCGTGGCGCCGGCGCGGGTCAGGATCACGCGGTCGCCTTCCTCGAGATAGGTGATCCGGTCGGTCAGGGGCGCCAGCGCGATGGCGTCCGAGCCCAGGTACATCTCGCCGTCGCCGTGGCCCACGGCGAGGGGCGAGCCCTTGCGCGCGCCCACGATCAGGTCGGGCTCTCCGTCGAACAGGAAGGCCAGCGCGAAGGCGCCCTCCAGCCGGCTGATCGCGGCCTCGGCGGCTTCGACGGGGGTCTTTCCGGCGTCGAGGAACGACTGCGCGAGCAGCGCGATGGTTTCGGTGTCGGTGTCGCTTTCGGCGGCATAGCCGTGGGTGGCAAGCTCGGCGCGCAGTTCGCGGAAGTTCTCGATGATGCCGTTGTGGACAACGGCCACGGGCCCGGCGCGGTGCGGGTGGGCGTTCACCACCGTGGGCGCGCCGTGGGTGGCCCAGCGGGTGTGGCCGATACCGGACTTGCCGGGCAGGGGGTCGTGGACCAGAAGGTCGGTGAGATTGACAAGCTTGCCCACCGCCCGGCGGCGGTCGAGATGCCCGTCGTTCACCGTGGCGATGCCGGCGCTGTCGTAGCCGCGGTATTCCAGCCGCTTGAGCGCATCGACCAGCGCCGGGGCCGCTTCATGATCGCCGAGGATGCCGATGATCCCGCACATGGGCCTACTCCTGCCCCGTCGATTCCTGCGCCGCTTTCTGGGCCGCCTTTTGGGCGCGGAGCTTCTCGAAGAAGCGTGTCGCGAAGCCCGGTTTCGTCGCCTGCCGCCCCCGGCCGACGGCCAGCGCGCCGTCGGGCACGTCCTCGGTGATGACCGACCCGCTGGCGGTCATCGCGCCCGCGCCCACGCTCACCGGGGCCACCAGCATGGTGTCCGAGCCGATGAAGGCGCGCGCCCCGATGGTCGTGCGGTGCTTGAAGACGCCGTCGTAATTGCAGGTGATCGTGCCCGCGCCGATGTTCGCGGCCTCGCCCACGCTGGCGTCGCCGACATAGCTGAGGTGGTTGACCTTTGCGCCTTCGCCGATCTCGGCGTTCTTCACCTCGACGAAGTTGCCGATGCGGGCATCGTTGCCGATCTCGGCGCCGGGGCGCAGCCGGGCATAGGGGCCGACGACCGCGCCGGCGCTGACGTGGCAGCCCTCGAGATGGCTGAAGGCGCGGATCGTGGCACCGGTCTCGACCGTGACGCCGGGGCCGAAGACGACGAAGGGTTCCACCACCGCGTCGCGGCCGATCCAGGTGTCGTGGGCGAAATGAACGGTGTCGGGCGCCACCAGAGTGACCCCGTCGGCCAGCGCCGCGGCGCGGGCGGTGTCCTGGAAGATCCGTTCGGCCTCGGCCAGTTCGGCGCGCGTGTTGATGCCCATCGTCTCGGCCTCGGGGCAGGTGACGGCGGTGGCCGACAGGCCCCGGGCGCGCGCGATCGCGACGATGTCGGTTAGGTAGTACTCGCCGGCCGCGTTGTCGTTGCCGACCGCATCGACAAGGTCGAACAGGGTCGAGACCCCGGCCATCATCACGCCGCTGTTGCACAGCCCGATCGCGCGTTCCTCGGGGGTGGCGTCCTTGAACTCGACGATCTTCTCGAGGCTCGCGCCCGCCAGCACGAGGCGGCCGTAGCGGCCGGGGTCGCGCGCCTCGAAGCCCAGCACGACAAGGTCGTGACCCGCCGCGCGGGCGGCCTTCATGGCCACAAGCGTCTCGGGGCGGATGAAGGGGGTGTCGCCGTAAAGCACGACGGCATCGCCCGTCGCCCCTTCCAGCGCGGCGCGGGCCTGCGCCGTGGCGTGGGCGGTGCCCAGCTGTTCGGACTGGATCGCGATGGCGACGTCGCCGAAGCGCGCCTCGGCATCGGCGCGGACGGCCTCGGCCCCGTGGCCCAGCACCAGCACGATGCGCTCGGGGTCAAGGGCCGCGCCTGCCGCGATGGCATGGGCGTAGAGCGGCAGGCCCGCGATCTCGTGCAGGACCTTCGGGCGGTCCGACAGCATTCGCGTTCCCTCGCCGGCGGCGAGGATGACAAGCTGGGTGGGCATCGACTGCTCTTTCCTTATCGCTTGCGCCGTTTTACTCAGCGCCCGGCGTGCCGCAAGGCGGGCGGGCTTCACTTGTTCTTTCGTCAGGTTACACGACGCGGGAACCTTTGCCGATGGGGAATGGCGGATGCGGACGGTGATCTTCGACCTCGACGGGACGCTGGCCGACACCAGCGGCGACCTGATCGCCGCGGCGAATGCCTGCTTCCGGGCGATGGGTCATGGCGACGTTCTGGACCCGGTGGCCGACGCGAGCGTGGCGTTCCGCGGCGGGCGGGCGATGCTGACCGCGGGGCTCGAGCGCGTGAACGGCGGGGCGGACGAGGCGCTGATCGCGGCACATTATCCGCTGCTTCTGGACAGCTACGAGGCCGCGATCGACCGCGAGACGCGGCTTTACCCCGGCGCGATGGAGGCAGTGGGCGTGCTGCGCGGCGCGGGCTACGGGGTGGGCATCTGCACCAACAAGCCCGCGCGGCTGGCCGAGCTTCTGATGCAGCGCCTCGGGGTGCGCGACGCCTTCGCCTCGCTTGTCGGCGCCGACACGCTGCCGGTCCGCAAGCCCGACCCCGCGCCCTATCTGGCCGCCGTCGACCGCGCGGGCGGGAGCGTCGGGCACTCGCTTCTGGTGGGCGACACGGTGACCGACCGCGACACGGCTCGGGCCGCGGGCGTGCCCTGCATCCTTGTCACCTTCGGGCCCGACGGGGCGGGCGTGGCCGATCTGGCGCCCGAGGCGCTGATCGGCCATTTCGACGAACTGCCCGCGACGGTCGCCCGCCTGATCGGCTGAGGCCCCGCCCGCTCTGCTGGGGCATTGACCGCGCGCCCGCGTCCCGCCACCTTCGGATACCAAAGAGGGGTGCCATGGCCGAGGTCTTTACCGGCAACTTCACGCAGCAGGACCCGATCCCCGACGAAGGGATCGCGGCGGCGGTCGCGGTCATGCGCGGCGGGCGGCTTCATCGCTACAACGCCGCGCCGGGCGAGACGTCCGAAGTCGCGCGGCTCGAGGCCGAGTTCGCCACCTATGTCGGCGCGCGCTATTGCCTTGCCGTCGCCTCGGGTGGCTATGCCCTGGCCACGGCGCTGCGCGCGGTGGGGGTGCAACCCGGCGACAGGGTCCTGTCCAACGCCTTTACTCTGGCCCCCGTACCCGGTGCGATCGCGGCAGTGGGGGCGGCGCCTGAGTTCGTCGGCGTGACCGAGGCGCTGACGATCGACCTTGACGATCTCGAGGCGCGGCTTGCCGCGACCCCGGCGCGGGTCCTGTTGCTCAGCCACATGCGCGGGCATGTCTGCGACATGGATCGGCTGATGGCGCTGTGCGCGGCCGCCGGCGTCACCGTGATCGAGGATTGCGCCCATACCATGGGGGCGCGCTGGCGCGGGGTGCCCTCGGGGCGGCACGGCGCGGTCGGCTGCTATTCGACGCAGACCTACAAGCACATGAATTCGGGCGAGGGCGGGCTTCTTGTCACTGACGACGCGGGGATCGCCGCGCGGGCCGTGCTTCTGTCGGGCTCCTACATGTTCCACGACCGCCACGGCGCCGCGCCCGGGCCCGAGGTCTTCGAACCCCTGCTGGGGCAGGTTCCGAACGTCTCGGGCCGCCTCGACAATCTGCGCGCGGCCATCCTGCGGCCGCAGATCGCGCTTCTCGATGACCGCTGCGCCGGCTGGACCGCGCGCTACCGGAGGGTCGAGGCCGGCCTGCGCGGCGTGCCCGGCCTCAAGATCATCGACCGCCCGGCCGACGAGGCCTTCGTCGGCTCGTCCTTCCAGTTCCTGCTGCCCGACTGGCCGCCCGCGGCCGTGGCGGGCGTGGTCGCGCGCTGCAAGGCGCGGGGGGTGGAGCTCAAGTGGTTCGGGGCCGAACGCCCCGCGGGCTTCACCTCGCGCTACGATCACTGGGAGTATGCCGCGCCCCGTCCGATGCCGGCGACCGACCGGGTCCTGGCCGGGCTTCTCGACATGCGGCTGCCGCTGACCTTCTCGTTGCCGGACTGCGACCTGATCGCCCGGATCGTCGCCGACGAGGTGCGGGCCGAAGGCGCCCGAAGCGGGGTCGGGCAGGCGGCAGCGGAATAGGACCCACGGCGCGATTGACCGAATCCGCGGTCCGCCGTATTATTTGAACGACCGTTCAATAACGGCAGGAGGACCCGTGTTCACCGCATCCATGACCTTCGACCTTGGGGAAGAGGTCGCCGCGCTGCGCGACATGGTCCACCGCTGGGCGCAGGCGCGTCTCAAGCCGCTGGCCGCCGAGATCGACCGGGCCAACGACATGCCGCGCGGGCTGTGGCGCGAAATGGGCGATCTGGGGCTTCTCGGCATCACCGTGGAAGAAGACTACGGCGGGGCCGGGATGGGATATCTTGCCCATGCCGTCGCGGTCGAAGAGATCGCCCGCGCCTCGGCCTCGGTCAGCCTGTCCTACGGGGCGCATTCCAACCTTTGCGTGAACCAGATCCGCCTGAACGGCACCGAGGCGCAGAAGCGGCGCTACCTTCCCGGGCTGATCTCGGGCGCCGAGGTCGGCGCGCTGGCCATGTCCGAGGCGGGGGCGGGCTCGGACGTGGTGTCGATGACGCTGCGGGCCGAGCGGCGCAACGACCACTACCGCCTCACCGGCACGAAATACTGGATCACCAACGGCCCCGACGCCGACACCCTGGTGGTCTATGCCAAGACGGACCCGGACGCGGGCTCGAAGGGGATCACCGCCTTCCTCGTCGAGAAGACCATGACCGGCTTCTCGACCAGCCCCCATTTCGACAAGCTTGGAATGCGCGGGTCGAACACGGCCGAGTTGATCTTCGAGGACGTGGAGGTGCCCTTCGAGAACGTCCTGGGCGAGGAAGGTCGCGGCGTGCGCGTGCTGATGTCGGGCCTTGACTACGAGCGCGTCGTGCTGGCCGCGATCGGCCCCGGCATCATCGCGGCCTGCCTGGACGAGGTCCTGCCCTACCTGCGCGACCGGCATCAGTTCGGCCGGCCGATCGGGTCGTTCCAGCTGATGCAGGGCAAGATCGCCGACATGTACACCGCGCTGAACTCGGCCCGGGCCTATGTGTATGAAGTGGCGAAGGCTTGCGACCGGGGCGATGTCACGCGGCAGGATGCCGCCGCCTGCTGCCTTTACGCCAGCGAAGAGGCGATGAAGCAGGCCCATCAGGCGGTGCAGGCGATGGGCGGGGCCGGGTTTCTGGCCGATGCGCCGGTCGCGCGCCTTTTCCGCGACGCCAAGCTGATGGAGATCGGCGCGGGCACAAGCGAGATCCGGCGCATGCTGATCGGGCGTGAACTGATGGCGGCGATGGGCTGAAGGGCGGGACAAGGGGTGGACATGGACGCGATTGAAGGCGGCACGACCGGCACCGAAGGCACGCTGGGGCCGCTGACGCCCTGGCTCGAGGGGCTGGCCACGCTGGTCGAGGTCTTCGCCCTGATCATCCTGATCAGCGGTCTGGTGCGCTTCTCGATCTACTACATCGGGGCCGAGGTCCGCATTCGCGAGCAGGATCAAAGCGCCGCGCGCATGGATGCCGGGCGGGTGGTGCTGTCGCGCTACATCCTCTCCGCGCTCGAGGTCTTCATCGTCTCGGACATCATCCGCACCGTTCTTTTCCCCACGCTCGAAAGCCTTGCGATCCTGGGCGCGCTGGTCGCGATCCGGTCGACGATCAGCTTCTTCCTCGACCGCGAGATGCGCGAGATCGAGCATGAACGGATCAGGTCATGACACGCCTGCAATCCCTGCCCACAGGAGCGATCCGATGAGACATCTTCTTCTTGCCGCGACCCTTGCCCTTGCCGCCGCGCCAGTCGCGGCGCAGCCCGACCTTCCCTTCTCGCCGGCCGGGACCGAGGCCTGCCTGCTGCGCGCCGAGGGCGTCCTGCGCGAGGTCTGCGTGGGCCTTTCGGCCGCGGCCTGCATCGACACGCCCGACGGGTACACGACGGTCGGCATGTCGACCTGCCTTGGGAAAGAGGCCGAATACTGGGACGGCCGGTTGAACGCGGCCTACCAGGCCCTTCTGGAGGTCGACGGACAGGTCGATGCCGAACTGGCCGAACTGGGCTCGGCGGCCGCGCCCATGGTGCCTGCGCTGCGCGAGATGCAACGCGCCTGGATCGCATTCCGCGATGCCTCGTGCCTTTACGAATATACCCAGTGGGGCGGCGGAACCGGCAGCGGCCCGGCCTCGAACGAATGTGTCATGCGGATCACCGCGCGCCAGGCGCTGGCGCTTGAGGACCGTCTGGCCCAAAAGCAGGCGCAATGAAGCTCGACTCGGCCCATCTGCCCGGCAGCGCCGCCGCGGCCGCGAACCGGGCCGCGCATCTGGAGGCGCTGGGCCGTGTGACCGAGGCGGCGGCGCTCGCCGCGGCGGGCGGCGGCGAGGCCGCGCTGGCGCGCCATGTGGCGCGCGGCAAGATGCTGCCCCGCGACCGGGTGGCGAACCTTCTCGATCCCGGGTCGCCCTTTCTCGAGGTCGGCGCGACCGCCGCGCACGGCATGTACGACGGCGCCGCGCCCTGCGCGGGCGTGATTGCCGGGGTGGGACGCGTGCAGGGACGCGAGGTCATGGTCGTGTGCAACGACGCGACCGTGAAGGGCGGCACCTACTATCCGATGACGGTCAAGAAGCACCTGCGCGCGCAGGAGATCGCGCAGGAATGCCGGCTGCCCTGCCTCTATCTGGTCGACAGCGGCGGGGCGAACCTGCCCAACCAGGACGAGGTCTTTCCCGACCGCGACCATTTCGGGCGCATCTTCTACAACCAGGCGCGGATGAGCGCGGCGGGCATCCCGCAAATTGCCGTGGTCATGGGCTCGTGCACGGCGGGCGGGGCCTATGTGCCCGCCATTTCTGACGTCACCATCATCGTGCGCGATCAGGGCACGATCTTCCTGGCCGGCCCGCCGCTGGTGAAGGCCGCCACGGGCGAGGTCGTCACCGCCGAGGATCTGGGCGGCGGCGACGTGCACACGCGGCTGTCGGGCGTGGCCGATTACCTGGCCGAGGACGACGCCCATGCGCTGGCGCTGGCCCGTCGGGCCGTCGCCTCGCTTGGCCCCGCGCCTTCGGTCGGGGCGGACTGGACCAGCCCCGAGGAGCCGGCCCACGACCCCGACGAGATCCTCGACGTCGTGCCCGCCGACCTGCGCACACCCTACGACATCCGGGAAGTGATCGCGCGCGTCGTCGACGGCTCGCGCCTTGACGAGTTCAAGGCGCGCTTCGGCGAAACGCTGGTGACCGGCTTTGCCCATGTGCAGGGCTGCCCCGTGGGGATCGTCGCCAACAACGGCGTGCTGTTTTCCGAAGCCGCGCAGAAGGGCGCGCATTTCGTCGAGCTTTGCTCGCAGCGGCGCATCCCGCTGATCTTTTTGCAGAACATCACCGGCTTCATGGTCGGCCGCCGCTACGAGAACGAGGGCATCGCGCGGCACGGCGCCAAGATGGTGACGGCCGTGGCGACCACCGCCGTGCCGAAGATCACCATGCTTGTGGGCGGTTCCTTCGGGGCCGGCAACTATGGCATGGCGGGCCGCGCCTACCAGCCCCGGTTCCTCTGGACCTGGCCCAACAGCCGCATCTCGGTCATGGGGGGCGAGCAGGCGGCCGGCGTGCTTGCCACCGTCCGGCGCGACGGGATCGAGCGTGGGGGCGGCACCTGGTCGCCGCAGGACGAGACCGACTTCAAGCGCCCCACCATCGAGATGTTCGACCGCCAGTCGCACCCGCTTTACGCCTCGGCTCGGCTCTGGGACGACGGGATCGTGGACCCCCGGAAAAGCCGCGAGGTCCTTGGCCTGTCCCTGCGCGCCGCGCTGAACGCCCCCGTGGACGAAACGCGCTTCGGCGTGTTCCGGATGTGACCGCGATGACGCTTGAGGACGCGCTTGCCCGTTATCCCGGCGCCGTGACCTTCACCTTCGGCGACAGCCGCGCGCTGTGCGACGCGTTGCTGGCACTGGTGCGGTCCGGGCAAAAGACCGCGACCTGCGGCGCAGCCCGCGACTTCGAAACGGACGGCGAACCGCCCCCGGTCGCCGGTCGCCGGGACATCGCGCTCGACTGGGACGGAAACCCTGCCCTGGTGATCGAGACTATCGAGGTCACGCGCCGCCGATTTCGCGAGGTCGACATGGACTTCGCCCTGGCCGAGGGCGAGAACGACGATCTTGACGGCTGGCGCCGCGACCACCGCGCCTATTTCGAGCGGAACGGCGGCTGGTCGGACGACATGGAGCTGATCTGCGAGCGCTTCCGCCTGGTCGAGGACCTTGGGGGCGTTCCATGACCCGCGCCACAGGCCAAACCCACGCCCCATTCCCGGAGTATGCGCAGCTTCATGTCGAGACGACGCAACACGGTCCTTCCCGTCGACCCCGCGCGCCGAAGCCGCCAGCGGCATCCGGTGGACCCGCCACGCAGGCGCCGGCGGCGCAGGGCGCCCGATCCGGTGCGCGCGCTCAAGGCCGTCATGGTTGTGGGCGGGCTTGCGCTTCTGTTCCTGCCGCAGCTTGCGGACATGGCGCAGGGGGTGGCGCGCACCCTCTGGTCGCCCCCCGAGGCCTGCCAGGTTCTGAACGTGATCGACGGCGACACGGTGACGATCCTGTGCCCGGCGACGGGGGTCGAGCGGGCGCGGATCGTCAACGTCGACACGCCCGAACTGTTCAGCCCGTCCTGCCCGCAGGAATACCTTCTGGCGATGCGCGCCAAGTGGGAATTGCGGCGGCTGATCTGGACGGCGGACGAGATCACCATCGTCAAGCGCGGCCTCGACCGCTACGACAGGCGCCTCGTGACGCTGCTGCGCGACGGCGCCGACATCGGGCGGCCGCTGATCGAGGCGGGCCTCGCCCGGCCCTATGGCGGGGGTGCGCGCGAAAGCTGGTGCCAGGGCTAGGCCGGTGTCGCGATGTTTGAGCGTCTCCTCATCGCCAACCGGGGCGAGATCGCCTGCCGGGTGATCCGGACCTGCCGGCGGCTTGGCGTGGGCACCGTCGCGGTCTGGTCGGACGCCGACCGCGACGCGCTGCATGTCGCGCTGGCCGACCGGGCCGTGCGCATCGGCGGGGCCGCGCCGGCCGAAAGCTATCTTCGCGGCGACCGGATCATCGAGGCGGCGCTGGCGACCGGCGCGACGGCGATCCATCCCGGCTACGGCTTTCTCAGCGAGAACCCCTCGTTCGTCGAAGCGGTCGACGCCGCGGGCCTGACCTTCATCGGCCCGTCGGCCGATGCCATCCGCGCGATGGGTCTGAAGGATGCCGCCAAGCGCCTGATGGCGGATGCGGGCGTGCCGGTGGTGCCGGGCTATCACGGCGCCGATCAGGACCCCGGCCATCTCGAGGTCGAGGCCGCCGCGATCGGCTATCCGGTGCTGATCAAGGCGGTGGCGGGCGGCGGCGGCAAGGGCATGCGCCGGGTCGACCGGCCGCAGGACTTCGTGATGGCGCTTGAATCGGCCCGTGCCGAGGCGCGCGGCGCCTTCGGCAACGACGCCGTGCTGGTCGAGAAATACATCGACACGCCGCGCCACATCGAGGTGCAGGTCTTCGGCGATGGCACCCGGGCGGTGCATCTGTTCGAACGCGACTGTTCGCTCCAGCGCCGCCACCAGAAGGTGATCGAGGAAGCCCCCGCGCCGGGGATGACGTCCGAGATGCGTGCCGCGATGGGGGCGGCGGCTGTGCGCGCGGCCGAGGCCATCGGCTACAAGGGGGCAGGGACCGTCGAGTTCATCGTCGACGGCGGCCGTGGCCTTCGCCCGGACGGATTCTGGTTCATGGAAATGAACACCCGTCTTCAGGTCGAGCATCCGGTGACCGAAGTGATCACCGGCGTCGACCTGGTGGAATGGCAGCTTCGCGTCGCGGCGGGCGAGGCGCTGCCGCTCGCGCAGGCCGATCTGTCGATCGACGGCCACGCCTTCGAGGCGCGCCTTTACGCCGAAGACGTGCCGGCGGGCTTCCTGCCGGCCACGGGACGACTGGATCATCTGGCCTTCCCCGATGGCGTCCGGGTGGACAGCGGCGTGCGGGCGGGTGACGCGATTTCCCCGCACTACGACCCGATGATCGCGAAGATCGTGGTGCATGGGCCGACGCGCGCGCTTGCCCTTTCACGACTTCGGGCGTCGCTGGCAGGCACGGAAATCGCCGGAACTGTCACAAATCATGCATTTCTGTGCAAACTGGCCGGACACGCCGGCTTCGCCGCGGGCGAGGTCGACACCGGTCTCATCGCCCGCGACCTTGCCGCGCTGACGGCCGAGAAGGCCCCCTCCGACGGCGCCGTCGCGGTTGCCGCGCTGACCGCGCTGGGCCTTCCGGCCAAGGGGGCGACCGGATTCGCCCTCTGGCAGCCGCTGGCCTGGGAGACGCGCCTTCGGCAGGGCGGCGCGGACCTTGCCGTGCGGGTCACGGTCGAGGGGCCGGCGCGCTTCGCGGTCGAGGGGGCGGGAAACCGGCTGGTGCTTGACCGCCGCGATGGGGCCTGGTGGGTCGACGGCGAAAAGACGGGGCTTCGCGCGGTGCGCCACGGGGCCAGGGTCACGGTCTTCGGCGGCGATGCCGCCGCCTTCGAGGTGCCCGACCCCCTTGACCGCGGGGCCGAGGCGGGCGTGGGCGCGGACGTGGTCCTGTCGCCCATGCCGGGCCGGGTCAGCGCCGTCGATGTCCGGCCGGGTGACGCGGTGGGGAAGGGCCAGCGCCTGGCCGTGCTCGAGGCGATGAAGATGGAGCATGTGCTGACGTCGGCCCGCGACGGGGTCGTGGCCGAGGTGCTTGTCGCCGCCGGCGCGCAGGTCGAGGCGGGCGCCCCCCTCGTGCGGCTCGAGGCCGGCGATGGCTGAGCGGGTCGAGATCTTCGAAGTGGGCCCGCGCGACGGGCTTCAGAACGAGGCGCGGCTTATTCCGGCGTCGGAAAAGATCGCGCTCGTCGACTGCCTGTCGGGCGCGGGCTTCCGCCGGATCGAGGTGGCCAGCTTCGTCAGCCCCCGATGGGTGCCGCAGATGGCCGACGGGGCCGACGTGCTGGCCGGCATCACCCGTGCGCCCGGCGTGCGCTACGCCGTGCTGACGCCGAACCTTCAGGGATTCGAGCGCGCCGTCGCCGCGCGTGCCGACGAGATCGCGATTTTCGCCTCGGCCAGCGAAGGCTTTTCGAAGGCCAACCTGAACGCGACCATCGCCGAAAGCCTAGACCGGTTCGCCCCGGTGGCCCGGGCGGCCGCGGCCGAGGGACTGCCGATGCGCGGCTATGTCTCCTGCGTGACCGACTGTCCTTATGACGGGCCGACCCCGCCCGGCAACGCGGCGCGCGTGGCCGCCGCGCTGTTCGACCTTGGCTGCTACGAGGTCAGCCTGGGGGACACGCTTGGGGCCGGCACGCCCGACACCGTCGCCGCGATGCTGCGCGCGGTGCTGGAGGTGGCGGGGCCAGATCGGCTGGCAGGTCATTTCCACGACACCGGGGGGCGGGCGCTCGACAATGTCGAGGTCGCGCTCGATCATGGGCTGCGGGTCTTCGACGCGGCGGTGGGCGGGCTGGGCGGTTGCCCCTTCGCGCCGGGGGCGGCGGGCAACGTGGCGACCGGGGCGGTGCACGCCCGGCTGACCCGCCTTGGCTACAAGACGGGGCTGGATGCCGGCGTTCTGGCGCGGGCCGCGGAGATGGCGCAGGGGATGAGGACGGTTGGCAATGGCTGACACGGTCAGGGTGACGCGCGACACGCGCGGTGTGGCGACGCTGTGGCTGGCGCGGCCCGATAAGCACAACGCTCTGTCCGAGCAGATGATCGACGATCTCACCCGGGCCGCGCAGGCCCTCGGCGCGGACGACACGGTGCGTGTCGTGGTCCTTGCCGCCGAGGGGCAAAGCTTTTGCGCGGGCGGCGATCTGGGCTGGATGCGGGCGCAGATGGCGGCCGATGCGCCGACCCGCGCGGCGGGCGCGCGCCGGCTTGCGCTGATGCTGCGGGCGCTCGACCACCTGCCCAAGCCGCTTGTCGGCCGGGTGCAGGGCAACGCCTTCGGCGGCGGCCTGGGCTTGATGTCGGTCTGTGACGTGGCCGTGGCCGCCGACACCGCGCGCTTCGGCCTGACCGAGACGCGGCTGGGCCTGATCCCGGCGACCATCGGCCCCTATGTCGTGGCCCGCATGGGGGCGGCGCGGGCGCGGCGGGTGTTCTTTTCGTCCCGCGTCTTCGACGCGCCCGAGGCGGTGACGCTTGGCCTTGTCGCGCGGGCGGTCGCGCCCGACATGCTTGACGCCGCCGTCGAGGCCGAGGTCGCCCCCTATCTGTCGTGCGCCCCGGGCGCGCTGGCCGAGGCCAAGGCGCTGGTGCGCCAGCTGACCGCGCCGATCGACGATGCGGTGGTCGAGGCGACCATCGCCGCGCTGGTCGCGCGCTGGGAAAGCGCGGAAGCCGCCGAAGGGATCGCGGCGTTCTTCGACCGGCGCGAGGCGTCCTGGACCGGGCCTCGGCCGGAACGGCCGGTCAGAAGCTGAAGTCGAACCCGTCGGCGCCGATGTCGTCCGCGAAGGCCATGGGGCTCGCGATCAGCCAGGAATAGCGTTCTAGAAAAGCGTCCATCTCGGCGGATTGCGCCGCGTCTCCGCCGACGAGAACGTCGTCGCCGTCCTGGCCCGCAAGGGCATCGTCGCCCGCACCGCCGAAGATGAAGTCGTCGCCGGCGCCGCCGTCGAGGGCGTCGGCCCCGGCGCCCCCCGACAGGGTGTCGTCGTGGTTCGAGGCCCAGACCGTGTCGTCGCCCCCCATCGCGTCGATCTGCTGCCCGGCAGGGCCGTTCGAGGAAAAGATGGTCTCGGCGCCGTCCGTGGCCGTCAGCGTCAGCACGTCCTCCCAGTTCCTCATGTCGATGACCGCGGCCGTGCCGACGGCGATCACGTCCGCCCCGTCGGCGTTGCCGAAGACGATGTCGCCGGGATCGTCGACAAGGATCCGGTCGCGGCCCGCCCCGCCATACAGCCGGTCGCCGCCGCTGCCGCCGTCGATCGTGTCGGCGCCCGCGCCGCCGTAAAGCGTGTCGCGCCCCGCGCCGCCCAGCAGGTGGTCGTCCGCGCCGTAGCCGCTGATCGTGTCGTCGCCGTCGCCACCCTCGATGGTGTCGGCGCCCTCGCTGCCCTGCATGAAGTCGTCGCCGCGCGCGATGCCCGCGTCAGCGGGCGTGATCCGCACCGTCGACGACGGCGTTTCGATGATGCGCCCCGCCCCCTGATCGCCCTCGCGGCCAAGGGTGAGGGTCACGAACTCGTCGTATTCCAGCGCGTCGTCCACGATCGTCTGCAAGGTGATTTCGGCCGTATGCGTGTTCAGGGTGCCCCAGCCGATCACCCCGGCGAACGAGGTTCCGGGGGCGAAGTCCGTGAACGTCAGGTTGCCGCCAAGCTCGACCGACCAGCGCACACCGCCTTCGGTGAAGTCGGCGCCGACCATGCCCACCGTCAAGACGATCGCGTCGCCTTCGACGCCGCCGCTTTCCAGCCGCGACCAGACGATCGATTCGACAAGGTCGACCGCCCCGCCGCCCGCGATCCCTTCGACATGGGGTCCCGGGGCCGTATTGCCGCGGTCAATCCCATCGCCGCTGTAAAGGCCGCCGGTGACGCCGGCCGGACGCCCAAGACCGTTGCTGCCCGACGCGGCCCGGTCGCCGAAGTCCCGGTCGCCGCCCAGCCCGCCCGCGCCCCTGACCCCCATCAGGCCGCCGTCGCCGCCCAGCCCGCCGGCGGCGGTGAAGGGGGCCGGCAGGCCGGCGGCGCCGACCACGAGCGATCCGTTCACCGTGGCGCTGCCAAGGTTGAGGATGCCGATCACGCTTGTGCCGGCGTGTCCGGCGAAGCCGCCATTGCCGCCCCGCCCGCCGTCGCCGCCGTCGCCCCCGGCCTTGGCCGAGGTGAACCATCCAAGGCCGGTGTAGGCATCCCCGCCCGAACCGCCGTCGGCCCCGCGCCCGCCGCGTCCGCCGTCGCCGCCGTCGCCGCCCGCGCCCCCCTGCGACACATTGCCGTCGAGAAAGGCGACATGCGTCACCGTGATCGTGCCGTTGTTCACGACCGTGGCCGCATCGCCGCCGTCGCCACCGTTGCCGCCGTCGTCGGCATTCTTGCCGTCGATCCCGTCTCCGCCGCCAGTCGCGGTCACTCCGAAGGCGCCGTCGGTGCCGCTGAAGGCGGCCGGCACGTTGCCCGGATAGACGCCGTTCGCGCCGTCTCCGCCGGCTTCCGCGATGGCGGTGTTGCCGTCGAACTCGATGCGTTCAAGCGCCAGCGTCCCGTCGTTGCGGATCGACGCGAAGGCCGCGCGCCCGTCGGCGGCGTGGCCGCCCGATCCGCTGCCGTTGGCGGCCTGACCGCCGATGAGGGACGCGCCATCGATCAGGTTCAGATTGCGGAACGTCGCCGATGCGCCGGCCTCGACGAAGAAATGCGCGGTCTGCCCGTTCGCGTCGATGGTGACGGGGGGGCGGCCGCCGGCCTCGCCGGGGTTGCCGTCGATCGTCAGCGCGCCGCCCGCGGCGGCGATCGTGATGCCGCCGAACCCGGACAGGGTGTTCGCCGAGGTCTGGCTGCTCAGCTGGACAGGTCCAAGGCCGGCCAGAAACGTGACCGTGTCGTCTTCGGCCGTTCCGTTGGCCAGGGCCACCGCCTCGCGCAGCGACAAAAGGCCGTCATCGGGGTCGACAATATCGGCCGTTGTCGTGACGGTAATTGTCGCCATAATCTGTGCTTCCACTTCAATACCTTGAAAGTCTTGTCACATCTGACGCTGGGTCAACCCCTGATTTTCTCGATCGGGCATATTTCCCACACGGATGCGGCCCGGTTTCCGGGGCCAGTTTGACGGTCTGCGTGGATTGACCCTCCCCGGTCACGGGATTAGGACTTGGCCAACTGAGAACATGCGACGAACGCATGGAGAAGGAGCCGAGACGTGGACGATCTCTTGCGGGAATACCTCCCGATCCTGATCTTTCTGGCGATGGCCATCGGCCTGGGGCTCGTGCTGATCCTTGCCGCGGCGGTGATCGCGGTCCGCAACCCCGACCCCGAGAAGGTCAGCGCCTACGAGTGCGGGTTCAACGCCTTCGACGACGCGCGGATGAAGTTCGACGTGCGGTTCTACCTCGTGTCGATCCTGTTCATCATCTTCGACCTCGAGATCGCGTTCCTGTTCCCGTGGTCGGTGGCCTTCGGCGAGATCAGCATGACCGCCTTCTGGTCGATGATGGTCTTCCTGGCCGTGCTGACGGTCGGCTTCGCCTATGAATGGAAGAAGGGGGCGCTGGAATGGGAATAGCCGCCACCGCCGGACCCGACAAGGACGTCGCCGCCCGGCAGCTCAACGCCGAGTTGCAGGACAAGGGGTTCCTGCTGACCTCGACCGACGACATCATCAACTGGGCGCGCACCGGATCGCTGCACTGGATGACCTTCGGTCTGGCCTGCTGCGCGGTCGAGATGATGCACACCTCGATGCCGCGCTACGACCTCGAACGCTTCGGCACCGCGCCACGCGCCTCGCCGCGGCAGTCGGATCTGATGATCGTGGCGGGGACGCTGACCAACAAGATGGCGCCGGCCCTGCGCAAGGTCTACGACCAGATGCCCGAGCCGCGCTACGTGATCTCGATGGGCTCCTGCGCCAACGGCGGGGGTTATTACCACTACAGCTATTCCGTTGTGCGGGGCTGCGACCGCATCGTGCCGGTCGACATCTACGTGCCGGGCTGCCCGCCGACCGCCGAGGCGCTGCTTTACGGCATCCTGCAGCTTCAGCGGAAGATCCGGCGCACCGGGACGATCGTCCGCTGAGGCGGGCCCGCGCGCCATCAAGGAAGGACAAGCCATGAGCGAAGCGCTTCGCGAGCTAGCCGGTCATATCGAGGCCAAGCGCCCCGACTGCGTCCTGTCGTGGGAGATCGCGCAGGGCGAGCTGACGCTGCAGGTCGCCCCCTCGACGCTGGTCAGCTTCGTGGAATTCCTCAGGGTCGACCGCGGGTGCCGTCTGTCGACTCTGGTCGACATCACCGCCGTCGACCACCCCGAACGCGAGGCCCGCTTCGACGTCGTCTATCACTTCCTGTCGATGTACCAGAACCACCGCATCCGCCTGAAGCTGCAGGCGCGCGAGGACGACATGGTGCCGTCGATCGTGTCCGTGCACCCTTCGGCCGGCTGGTTCGAGCGCGAGGTCTTCGACATGTTCGGCATCCTCTTCTCGGGGCACCCGGACCTGCGGCGCCTTCTGACGGACTACGGCTTTCGCGGCCATCCCCTGCGCAAGGACTTCCCGACGACGGGGTATGTCGAGGTGCGCTATGACGAGGCGCAGAAGCGCGTGGTCTACGAACCCGTGAAGCTGGTGCAGGAGTATCGGAACTTCGATTTCATGAGCCCCTGGGAAGGGGCGCAGTACATCCTGCCGGGCGACGAGAAGGCCAAGGCGGGCGGGGCCTGAGGATGACGAAGGCCGCCACAGTCGTGCTGGGCGTCGGCGCCACCAAGTCGGGGACAAGCTGGCTTTACCGCTATCTTGCCGATCATCCCGGCTGCCATCTGCGCACGATCAAGGAACTGCACTATTTCGACGGCGTCGAGAAGGGCAACCTTTCCGACCAGGCCGCCGACCGCCGGCGCGAGGTGGCGGCGATCCAGGCGCGCATCGATGCGGGCCGGGCGGGCGCCGGCGCGCAGGCGCGGCTGCGCGATCGCGCCGACTGGGCGCGGGTGCTTGACAGCGGGCGCGAGGACGAGGCCGCCTATCTTGGTTATCTCGACGACGGCCGCGGCACCCGGTCGGTGGTGGGCGAGGTGACGCCGGCCTATGCGCTTCTGCCCGAAGAGCGGCTGCGCGCCATGGCCGGCCTGGGCGGGCGCGACGTGCGCTTCGTCTATCTGATGCGCGACCCCGTCGCGCGGCTCTGGAGCCACGTGCGCATGATCGCGGGTCGCCGCGCGCCGGACGGGGCGGTGTCGCGCCGCCGCTGCGACCGTATCCTTGCGCGAACGCTCGCCGGCGAAGAGACCCAGATCGAGGCGCGCGGCGATTATCGCGCGGCGCTTGAAAAGCTCGCCCGCGCGATCGACCCGTCGCGCCTTCTGGTGCTGGTCTTCGAGGATCTGGTGGGCGGCGACGCCACGGCCCGGCTGTGCGCCTTTCTGGGCCTCGCGCCGCGCGCGCCGGACCTTGCTCCGGTGCATGCCGGCCAACCGATGCCGATGACGCCCGCGCAGGCGCACGCCGCGCGCGACTGGCTTGCGCCGCAATACGACTTCGTCGCCGACCGACTGGGCCACCGCCCCGCGGGCTGGCGCTTTGACCTCGCAGAGGTGGGATCATGATGGACGGAAAATTCGACGACGCGCTGACGGGCGAACAGAAGATCCGCAACTTCAACATCAACTTCGGCCCGCAACATCCCGCCGCACACGGGGTTCTTCGCCTTGTGCTTGAGCTTGACGGCGAGATCGTGGAGCGCTGCGACCCCCATATCGGGCTTCTGCACCGCGGCACCGAAAAGCTGATGGAGACGCGGACCTACCTTCAGAACCTGCCCTACTTCGACCGCCTCGACTATGTCGGCACGATGAACCAGGAGCACGCCTGGTGCCTTGCGATCGAGCGGATGACCGGCACCGAGGTGCCGCGCCGGGCGCAGCTGATCCGGGTGCTTTACTGCGAGATCGGGCGCATCCTGAACCACCTTCTGAACGTCACCACGCAGGCCATGGACGTGGGCGCGCTGACGCCGCCGCTGTGGGGCTTCGAGGAACGCGAGAAGCTGATGATCTTCTACGAGCGGGCCTCGGGGGCGCGACTGCACGCGGCCTACTTCCGACCGGGCGGGGTGCACCAGGACCTTCCGCCCCAGCTGATCGACGACATCGACGCCTGGGCCGACGCCTTTCCCCGCGCGCTTGACGACATCGACACGCTGCTGACCGAAAACCGCATCTTCAAGCAGCGCAACGTCGACATCGGCGTCGTCACCGAGGGCGACATCCAGGACTGGGCGTTCTCGGGCGTGATGGTGCGCGGATCGGGCCTTGCCTGGGATCTGCGCCGCGCCCAGCCCTATGAATGCTACGACGAGTTCGAGTTCATGATCCCCGTGGGCAAGAACGGCGACTGCTACGACCGCTATCTGTGCCGCATGGCCGAGATGCGCGAGTCGACCAAGATCATCAAGCAGGCCTGCGCCAAGCTGCGCCTGCCAGAAAACCAGGGCGACGTGATGGCCCGCGGCAAGATGGCCCCGCCGTCGCGGGGCGAGATGAAGACCTCGATGGAGGCGCTCATCCATCACTTCAAGCTTTACACTGAAGGTTTCCACGTCCCGGCGGGCGAGATCTATGCCGCGGTCGAGGCGCCGAAAGGCGAATTCGGCGTCTATCTGGTGGCCGACGGCACGAACCGGCCCTATCGCGCCAAGATCCGCGCGCCGGGCTTCGCGCATCTTCAGGCGATGGACCATCTGTGCCGCGGTCATCAGCTTGCCGACGTCTCGGCGGTGCTCGGGTCGCTCGACATCGTGTTCGGGGAAGTCGACCGTTGATGCCGGGATGGGCCGCCCTTCTTTGCGGCACCGTGACGGTGCTGATCCTTGCGGCGATGGCCGTGGCGTTCTGGCGAGATCCCGATGACGGGCTGCGCCAGACATCGCACCGGATCGAGCTTTTGCCGCGGGTGATGGCCGACCGCTATACCGCCTTCGCGATCCTCGCGCTGGTGCTGACGCTTCATGGCGACCTGGCGGTGCTGGCGGCCTTCTTCGCGGTCTGTGCCTTCATGGGCTTCGCCGACGGCCTGATCTATGCCCGCGCCGGGCATCCGCACGGCAAGCACACGCTGTCGGGCGTCCTGTCGACGGGGGCTCTGGCGATCACGCTGGCCGCGCTGGCCACGGGAGGGTCCGCATGATCCGCGCCCTGACCCTGACCACCGGCATCCTTGCCGCGCTTTCGGCGCTGCCCGCCCAGGCGCAGGACACGCCGTTCGACCAGCTTGTCAACGAAAGCATCGGCTACGTGAACATCGGGCCGGGACTTCTGCTGGTCGAGGACGAGGTGTCGAGCCATGTCTGCCGCGTGAACATCTCGGACGTCTATTTCTTCGGCTATGCCGAGGGCGACCCCGGCGCGATCGCCGCCGAGCCGCCCGAGATCGTCTGCGTGCCGACCGCGCGCGTCGCCGCCGATGCGCTGCCGCTGGTGCGCGGCGAGGTCACGCCGTTCGACCAGATCGTCGACCAGAGCATCGGCTACGCCAGCATCTCTCCCGGCATCGTCCTGATCGAGGACGACGTTTCAAGCCATGTCTGCCGTGTGCAGATCGACGACCTTTACTTCCTTGCCTATGCCAGCGGCAACGACGACCGGATGCGCCAGCTTGCGCCCACGATCATCTGCGTGCCGTCCACCGACCTGACCCGATAGAGACCGACCGATGCTTCGACGCCTTCATCCCGAGCAGCCCGCCAGCTTCGCCTTCACGCCCGAGAACCTTGCCTGGGCCGAGGCGCAGATCTCGAAGTATCCGCCCGGCCGGCAGGCCAGCGCGATCATCCCGCTACTGTGGCGCGCGCAGGAACAGGAAGGCTGGCTGTCGCGCCCCGCGATCGAGGAGGTCGCGCGCATGCTCGACATGGCCTATATCCGCGCGCTCGAGGTCGCGACCTTCTATTTCATGTTCCAGTTGCAGCCGGTGGGGGCGGTCGCCCACGTCCAGGTCTGCGGCACGACGTCCTGCATGATCTGCGGCGCCGAGGACCTGATCGCGGTCTGCAAGGAAAAGATCGCCCCGCGCGCGCACGCGCTGTCGGCCGATGGGCGCTTCAGCTGGGAAGAGGTCGAATGTCTTGGCGCCTGCGCCAACGCGCCCATGGCCCAGATCGGCAAGGATTACTACGAGGATCTGACCGCCGCGCGGCTGGCCGAGATCCTGGACGAGATGGCCGCCGGCCGGGTTCCCGTGCCCGGGCCGCAAAACGGCCGCTATGCGGCAGAGCCGCTGAGCGGGCTGACCTCGCTTGCGTCCCACGCCGCGGACCGGACGCGATACAATGCCTCGGCCGATCTGGCGGTGACGCTGGGCGACACGATCAAGCGCATCGACGGGACCGAGGTGCCGCTGCGCGCGCCCTGGCGTGACGGGGGCAAGGCGCCCGCGCGCGCGACCGACAAGCCGGCGAAAGCCGCCGCGCGCGCCAAGGGCCCCGCGCCGGACAAGGTGAAGGCCGAGAAGATCGGGCGCCCGAAGGTCGGGTCGGTTGCACCGGACGATCTGAAGAAGCTCAAGGGCGTGGGGCCCGCGCTCGAGAAGAAGTTGCACGCCGCGGGGGTCACGTCCTTCGCGCAGATCGCAGGCTGGACAGAGGCCGAGATCGCCGCCTTCGACGAGACGCTGAACTTCAAGGGCCGCATCGCGCGCGAGGGCTGGGTCGAGCAGGCCCGCATCCTTGCCGCGGGCGGCGAGACAGAATTTTCCCAACGCGGGGATTCCTGATATGGGGTGGACCACAACACTTCGAACGGGAGAGACAGACTGATGTCGAAACAGACACAAGGGTCGCTGGCGATCGTCGGTGCCATCGCGGGCGGCGTCCTCGTTGTGGCCTTCGTGGCCCTCATGGTGGTCGGACAATGGGCCTTCTCGCCCGCGGCCTTCGTCGCGGTTCTCGTCGCGGCCGCGGTGGCGGTGATCCTTCTCGCGGGCTTCCACAAGAAGCCGGCCCCGCCGGTGACGGCGCCGCTCCGCAAGCCCGCCGCGGCGCCCGCGCAGAATGCCGAACCGGCTCCGGCGCCCGCCGCCAAGGCCGCGCCCGCTGCATCTTTCGTGTCGAGCGCTCCTGCGGGACCGGACGATCTGAAGCAGCTGTCGGGCGTGGGGCCGGCGCTTGAGAAGAAGCTTCACGCCGCCGGCGTCACGACCTTCGCGCAGATCGCCGGGTGGAGCGAGGCCGACATCGCCGAGATGGACGAGAAGCTTGCCTTCCGGGGCCGGATCCAGCGCGACGGCTGGGTCGCACAGGCCAAGGTCCTCGCCGCGGGCGGCACGACCGAGTTTTCGAAGCGCGTCGAGGACGGGGACGTCTACTGACGCAAGAATGCCGGGCCGGCCTTCGGCGGGCCCGGCGCCAACGACAGGACTCGGCGACAGGCCGGGCCGGGAACCGAAGGACCGTCCTCGCGTCAGGCGGCGGACGGGCACTGCCAGAGTGGTGGAGCGATGAGCGATCGCAGGGACAACGACCGTGACCTCGCGCGACAGGCGCGCGTCGTGTCCGTCGTGATCGCCGGCACCATGATCCTGTGGATGCTGGCGCAGGTGATCGGCGGCCAGCTGGGGCTTGAAGAGCGCTACGTCTTCCTGTTCGACCTGTTCGCGCTTGCAGGCTTCACATGGGCCCTTGTGGTCACCTGGCAAATCTGGAGAAAGCGGCGCGGGGGCTGATGCCCCGCGCGGCAGGCACGCGGCAAGGACTTTGGCATGCTGAAAGACGAAGACCGGATCTTCACGAACCTCTACGGGATGCACGACCGCACTTTGGCCGGCGCGAAGGCGCGCGGGCACTGGGACGGCACCGCGGGCATCATCGCGAAGGGCCGCGACTGGATCGTGACCGAGATGAAGACAAGCGGCCTGCGCGGGCGCGGCGGGGCAGGCTTCCCGACCGGGCTCAAGTGGTCGTTCATGCCTAAGGAGTCGGATGGGCGGCCGTCCTACCTTGTGGTGAACGCCGACGAATCCGAGCCCGGCACCTGCAAGGACCGCGAGATCATGCGCCATGATCCGCACACGCTGGTCGAGGGCTGCCTGATCGCATCCTTCGCGATGGGTGCGCATGCCTGCTACATCTACATCCGCGGCGAATACATCCGCGAGCGCGAGGCGCTTCAGGCCGCCATCGACGAGGCCTATGACGCCGGGCTTCTGGGCAAGAACGCCGCCGGATCGGGCTGGGACTTCGATCTTTACCTGCACCATGGCGCCGGCGCCTATATCTGTGGCGAAGAGACCGCGCTTCTCGAAAGCCTCGAGGGCAAGAAGGGGATGCCGCGGATGAAGCCGCCGTTCCCGGCGGGCGCGGGGCTTTACGGCTGCCCGACCACGGTCAACAACGTCGAATCGATCGCGGTCGTCCCGACGATCCTGCGGCGCGGCGGCGCATGGTTCGCGTCCTTCGGGCGCCCGAACAACGCGGGCACCAAGCTGTTCGCGATCTCGGGCCACGTCAACGCGCCCTGCGTCGTCGAGGAAGCGATGTCGATTTCCTTCGAGGAACTGATCGACCGGCATTGCGGCGGCATCCGCGGCGGCTGGGACAACCTCAAGGCGGTGATCCCGGGCGGTTCGTCGGTGCCCTGTCTGCCCGGCGATGTGATCCGCGAGGGGATCATGGACTTCGACTGGCTGCGCGAACAGCGCTCGGGCCTTGGCACGGCGGCGGTCATCGTGATGGACCAGTCCACCGACATCATCAAGGCGATCTGGCGGCTGTCGAAGTTCTACAAGCACGAAAGCTGCGGCCAGTGCACGCCCTGCCGCGAAGGCACCGGCTGGATGATGCGGGTCATGGAGCGGCTCGTGAAGGGCGAGGCCGAGGTCGAGGAGATCGACATGCTTCTCGACGTCACCAAGCAGGTCGAAGGCCACACGATCTGCGCCCTGGGCGACGCGGCGGCCTGGCCGATCCAGGGTCTCATCCGGCACTTCCGGGACGAGATCGAGGACCGGATCAAGGCCAAGCGCACCGGCCGGATCAGCGCGGTGGCAGCGGAATGACGATGCCCGCCGGACATCACCTTGCCGAGCTGAACATCGGCCGGCTGATCGCCGAACCCGGCGACCCGCGCGTGGCCGAGTTCATGGCCGCGCTCGACCGGGTGAACGGTCTGGGCAAGCGGATGCCGGGCTTCGTCTGGATGATGGAGGGCTCGGGCACGCCCGGGACGGGCAACACGGACGTGAAGATCGGCGGCGATCCCCGCCTGGTGTCGAACCTGACCGTCTGGGAAAGCGTCGAGACGCTGGAAGCCTTCGTCTGGAACACCGTCCACAGGCAGTTCTATGAACGCCGGCAGGAGTGGTTCGAGGTGCTGGGCAAGATGCATTTCGTGATGTGGTGGGTGCCGGCGGGCCACAGGCCGACGCTGGACGAGGCGCTTGGGCGGCTCGACCACCTCGCGCGTCACGGCGAAACGGAACATGCCTTCGGCTGGACATGGCTGAAGCAGGCGCAGCTCTGGCGGACCCGCCGCTGCGCCCAGGTAGCTGCGGAGTAGGACATGGGCGATCTGAAGAAGATCATCATCGACGGGCAGGAAGTCGAGGTCGATGGGGCCATGACGCTGATCCAGGCGGCCGAGGTCGCCGGGATCGAGATCCCGCGCTTCTGCTATCACGAGCGGCTGTCGATCGCGGGCAACTGCCGGATGTGCCTTGTCGAGGTCGTGGGCGGCCCGCCGAAGCCTGCCGCTTCCTGCGCGATGCAGGTGCGCGACCTGCGCCCCGGGCCCGAAGGCCAGCCCCCCGTGGTCAAGACCAACTCGCCCATGGTGAAGAAGGCGCGCGAGGGGGTGATGGAGTTCCTGCTCATCAACCACCCGCTCGACTGCCCGATCTGCGACCAGGGCGGCGAATGCGATCTGCAGGACCAGGCAATGGCCTACGGGGTGGACTTCAGCCGCTACCGCGAGCCCAAGCGCGCGTCCGAGGACCTTGACCTCGGCCCGCTGGTCGAGACGCACATGACGCGCTGCATCTCCTGCACGCGTTGCGTGCGCTTCACCACCGAGGTCGCGGGCATCACCCAGATGGGCCAGACCGGACGGGGCGAGGATGCTGAGATCACCTCCTACCTGGGCCAGACGCTCGACAGCGAGTTGCAGGGCAACATCATCGACCTTTGCCCGGTGGGCGCGCTGACCTCGAAGCCCTACGCCTTCACCGCGCGGCCCTGGGAGCTGACCAAGACCGAGACGATCGACGTGATGGACGCGCTTGGCTCGAACATCCGGGTCGACACCAAGGGGCGCGAAGTCATGCGCATCCTGCCGCGCAACCACGACGGCGTGAACGAGGAATGGATCGGCGACAAGACCCGCTTCGTCTGGGACGGGCTGCGCCGTCAGCGGCTTGACCGGCCCTACATCCGCGAGAACGGCAAGCTGCGCGCCGCGACCTGGCCCGAGGCGCTGGCAAAGACCGCGTCGGCCCTGAAAGGGGCGACGAAGGTCGCGGGCCTTGTGGGCGATCTCGCCCCGGTCGAGGCGGCCTTCTCGCTGCGCCGGATCGTCGAGGGGCTGGGCGGCGCAATCGACTGCCGGACCGACGGCGCCAAGCTGCCCGCGGGCAACCGGTCGGCCTATGTCGGCACCGCGACGATCGAGGACATCGACAGCGCCAAGCGCATCCTCCTCATCGGGACGAACCCGCGCGCCGAGGCGCCGGTTCTGAACGCGCGCATCCGCAAGGCGTGGACCCGCGGCGCCGAGATTGCGCTTCTGGGCGAGGCGGTCGACCTGACCTACGACTACCATCACCTTGGCACCGATCGGGCGGCGCTGGCGGACATGCTGAAGGCGGACCTTGCCAACAAGGATGACACGCCGGGCGTGGTGATCGTCGGGCAGGGGGCGCTGATCGCGCCCGATGGCGAGGCGGTGCTCGCGCAGGCCATGCGCATCTGCGAACTGGGCGACTGCAAGCTTCTGGTCCTCCACACCGCCGCGGGCCGCGTCGGCGCGATGGACGCGGGCTGCACGACCGAAGGCGGCGTCATGGCGGCGCTCGACGGGGCGGATGTGGTCTATGCGCTTGGCGTCGACGAGGGCGACATTCCGGCGGGGCCCTTCGTGATCTACCAGGGCAGCCACGGCGACCGGGGCGCGCACCGCGCCGACGTGATCCTGCCGGGCGCGGCCTGGACCGAGGAACAGGGATTGTTCGTGAACACCGAAGGCCGGCCGCAGCTTGCCCTTCGCGCGGGCTTCCCGCCGGGCGAGGCGAAAGAGAACTGGGCGATCCTTCGGGCGCTTTCGGCCGATCTGGGCGCGACGCTGCCCTGGAACAGCCTGGGCGAATTGCGCCGCGCGCTGGTGGCCGAGGTGCCGCATCTTGGCCGGATCGACGAGGTGCCCGAGAACGACTGGCAGCCCCTGCCGCTGGGCAAGACGGGCGCGGGCGGCTTCCGTCCGGCGGTGGCCGATCACTATCTGACCAACCCGATCGCGCGCGCGTCCGAGGTCATGGCGCAGCTCTCGGCCAACGCGAAGGCGCGCGCCCAGACGCGGATCGCGGCGGAGTGACGGGAGGACGCGGGGGGATCATGGCGCTGGCACTTGGCATAACCGCAGGCTGCGGCGCGCCCGATGGGGGCGAGGGCACCCATCTGCGCATGGCCCTGCCGCCCGACGCGGTCTATCTGGGCGCCGAGGCCGAGGCGCTCGACGCCGAGATCATCCGCATCACCGCCCGCATGCAGGGTGCGCGCGATGACCGCGACGTGCGCGACTACGCGCTGTGCGCGCTGGCCGGCTATGCCGACGCGCGCGGCCATGCCTTCGCGCGACATCTGCGCACAACCGTCGACAAGACGGGTGGCGTCTGGCAGGCGGATGCGGTTTACACCATCTCGCCCGCCATACCGCAGGGCGTGCGAACGATCGACGTCGAAGCCCAGCTTGGCGCCTGTGTCGAAACCGGAATACCGCAGCTGTGAGGACGGATGGCTGACTTTCTTTCAACCCCGGGCGGCATCGCGCTGACCATCGCGGCGCAAAGCCTTCTGGTCATCGGCTTCGTGATGATTAGCCTGCTGTTCCTCGTCTATGGCGACCGCAAGATCTGGGCCGCCGTACAGATGCGGCGCGGCCCGAACGTTGTGGGCGCCTTCGGCCTTCTGCAGACCGTGGCCGACGCGCTGAAATACGTGGTCAAGGAAATCGTCGTGCCGGCGGGCGCGGACCGCACCGTGTTCATGTTGGCGCCGATGACCAGCTTCGTGCTGGCGATGATCGCCTGGGCGGTGATCCCGTTCAACGACGGCTGGGTGCTGGCCGACATCAACGTGGCGATCCTTTACGTCTTCGCCATCTCGTCGCTCGAGGTCTATGGCGTCATCATGGGCGGTTGGGCGTCGAACTCGAAGTATCCGTTCCTCGGATCGCTCCGGTCGGCGGCGCAGATGATTTCCTACGAGGTGTCGATCGGCCTGATCATCGTGGGCGTGATCCTGTCCACGGGCAGCCTGAACTTCAGCGCGATCGTGGCCGCGCAGGACACCGGCTGGGGCTTCTTCGGCTGGTACTGGCTGCCGCATTTGCCGATGGTGGTGCTGTTCTTCATTTCGGCGCTGGCCGAGACGAACCGCCCGCCCTTCGATCTGCCGGAAGCGGAATCCGAACTCGTCGCGGGCTATCAGGTCGAATACTCCTCGACCCCGTTCCTTTTGTTCATGGCCGGCGAATACATCGCGATCTTCCTGATGTGCGCGCTGATGTCGCTTCTGTTCTTCGGCGGCTGGCTGAGCCCGGTTCCGTTCCTGCCCGACAGCCCGCTGTGGATGATCGCGAAGATGGCGTTCTTCTTCTTCCTCTTCGCCATGGTGAAGGCGATCGTGCCGCGCTACCGCTATGACCAGCTGATGCGGATCGGCTGGAAGGTGTTCCTGCCGATGAGCCTGGCCTGGGTCGTGCTGGTGGCGTTCTTCGCGAAATTCGAGCTTTTCGGCGGGCTCTACGCCCGCTGGGCCGTGGGAGGCTGAGATGACCCAGATCGACTGGCAACGCGCGACGCGCTATTTCCTGCTGACCGACTTCCTCAAGGGGTTCGGGCTTGGGATGAAGTATTTCTTCGCGCCCAAGGCCACGCTGAACTATCCGCACGAGAAGGGGCCGCTTTCCCCCCGCTTCCGGGGCGAGCATGCGCTGCGCCGCTATCCCAATGGCGAGGAACGCTGCATCGCCTGCAAGCTGTGCGAGGCGATCTGCCCGGCGCAGGCCATCACCATCGACGCCGAACCGCGCGAGGACGGCAGCCGCCGCACCACGCGCTATGACATCGACATGACCAAGTGCATCTACTGCGGCTTCTGCCAGGAGGCCTGTCCGGTCGATGCGATCGTCGAGGGGCCGAACTTCGAGTTCGCGACCGAGACCCGGGAAGAACTGTTCTACGACAAGGAAAAGTTGCTCGACAACGGCGCGCGCTGGGAAGCCGAGATCGCGCGCAACCTCGAACTGGACGCGCCCTACCGATGACCAGCCCCACCAACCCCTTCGACGCGATGATGACCATGGGCCGGGAATGGGCGAAGGCCTTCAACCCGGCGCTTGAATCCTTCACGCCCAAGGGGTTCGAAGCGCTGTGGCCGACGATGCCGAAAGAGATGATGGAAACCTTCTTCGGCAAGACCTTCAACCCCGAAGGCCTGGACGCCAAGACCAAGATGCTTCTGACGCTGGGCGGGCTGACCATCCTTGGGGCCCAGGCCGAGGCGCAGCTGCGCATGACCGTGCGCCACGCCATCGAGGCGGGCGCGACGAAACAGGAAGTGGCCGAGACCATCGCCCTGATGGGCGTCTTCGGCGGGCTGCCGGCCATGACGAAGGCCATGGAGCTTGCGCGCGACGTGATGGACGGCAACGCGGAGGATGACGCATGACCGCGGCGGATTACGCCTTCTACCTATTCGCGATCTCGGTGGTTGCGGGGGGCCTCTTCACCGTGGTCTCGCGCAACCCCGTGCATTCGGTGCTCTGGCTGATCCTGACCTTCCTGTCGGCGGCAGGCCTGTTCGTGCTGCTGGGCGCCGAATTCGTGGCGATGCTTCTGGTCATCGTCTATGTCGGCGCGGTCGCGGTGCTTTTCCTGTTCGTCGTCATGATGCTGGACGTCGACTTCGCCCAGATGAAGGCGGAGATGGCGCGCTACCTGCCGCTGGCGCTGCTGATCGGCGTGGTGCTTCTGATGCAGCTCGCGATCGCCTTCGGCGTCTGGGAGTTCTCGGACGAGGCGCTGGGACAGCGCGCGCAGGTCATCCCGCCGGCCGACCAGGTCGAGAACACCAAGGCGCTGGGGCTGGTGCTGTACGACCACTACTTCCTGCTGTTCCAGCTGGCCGGGCTGATCCTGCTGGTGGCGATGATCGGTGCGATCGTGCTGACGCTGCGCCACCGCACCAACATCAAGCGGCAGGACGTGCTGGCGCAGATGTACCGCGACCCCGCGAAGGCGATGGAACTGAAGGACGTGAAACCGGGGCAGGGGCTTTAGCCGCCTCTCCCGGCACGAGAACGGCCCCGAAGGGCCGGACGAAGACACCCGCCCCCGGGCGAGGGACGAGAAAGAGGGACCGGATGGTCGGACTGGAACATTATCTGACGGTGGCGGCGACGCTGTTCGTCATCGGCATCTTCGGGATCTTCCTGAACCGGAAGAACGTCATCATCCTTCTGATGTCGATCGAACTGATCCTTCTGTCGGTCAACATCAACCTCGTGGCCTTCTCGGCCTTCCTCGGCGATCTGGTCGGGCAGGTTTTCACGCTGTTCGTGCTGACCGTCGCGGCGGCCGAGGCGGCGATCGGCCTTGCGATCCTTGTCTGTTTCTTCCGCAACCGGGGCACGATCGACGTCGAAGATGTCAACGTGATGAAGGGGTAAGGGGCCATGGAAACGATCATCCTCTTCGCCCCGCTCGTCGGCGCGCTGATCTGCGGCTTCGGCTGGCGCCTCATGGGCGAGACGGCCGCGCAGTGGGTTGCGACCGGCCTGCTGTTCCTGGCCTGTATCCTGTCGTGGATCGTGTTCCTGACCTTCGACGGCACGACCGAGCAGGTGTCGATCCTGCGCTGGGTGCAGTCCGGCTCGCTGTCGGTCGACTGGGCGATCCGGCTGGACCGGCTGACGGCGATCATGCTGATCGTCATCACCACGGTCTCGGCGCTCGTTCATCTCTACAGCTTCGGCTACATGGCGCATGACGACAACTGGCGCGAGGGCGAGGTCTACAAGCCCCGCTTCTTCGCCTATCTGTCGTTCTTCACTTTCGCCATGCTGATGCTGGTGACGGCCGACAACCTGCTGCAGATGTTCTTCGGCTGGGAAGGCGTGGGCGTGGCCTCCTACCTGCTGATCGGGTTCTACTATCGCAAGCCTTCGGCCAACGCCGCCGCGATCAAGGCCTTCGTGGTGAACCGGGTGGGCGACTTCGGCTTCATGCTGGGCATCGTGGCGCTGTTCTTCCTGGTCGACTCGATCGCCTTCGACGACATCTTCGCCGCCGCGCCCGACCTGGCGCAGACGCAGCTGAGCTTCCTGTGGCGCGACTGGAACGCGGCCGAGCTTGTGGCCTTCCTGCTGTTCGTGGGCGCGATGGGCAAGTCGGCGCAGCTTCTGCTGCACACCTGGCTGCCCGACGCGATGGAGGGGCCGACGCCCGTTTCGGCGCTGATCCATGCCGCGACCATGGTGACGGCCGGGGTGTTCCTGGTCTGCCGGATGTCGCCGGTGATGGAATTCGCGCCCCAGGCGACGGCCTTCATCGTCTTCATCGGTGCGACGACGGCCTTCTTCGCGGCGACCGTCGGCCTTGTTCAGAACGACATCAAGCGCGTGATCGCCTATTCGACCTGTTCGCAGCTGGGCTACATGTTCGTAGCCGCGGGCGTGGGCGTCTATTCGGTGGCGATGTTCCACCTGTTCACCCACGCCTTCTTCAAGGCGATGCTGTTTCTCGGCGCGGGCTCGGTCATCCACGGGATGCACCACGAGCAGGACATGCGCAACTACGGCGGCTTGCGCAAGAAGATGCCTTACACCTTCTGGGCGATGATGATCGGCACGCTCGCCATCACCGGCGTCGGCATCCCGCTGACCTACATCGGCTTCGCGGGCTTCCTGTCGAAGGACGCGGTGATCGAGGTGGCCTTCGCAGGCCCGGGCTGGACGGCGGGCTATGCGTTCTGGCTGCTGGTGATCTCGGCGCTTTTCACCAGTTTCTACAGCTGGCGGCTGATCTTCCTGACCTTCTTCGGCGCCCCGCGCGGCGACAAGCACACCCACGAGCACGCCCATGAAAGCCCCAAGGTCATGCTTGCGCCGCTGGGCGTCCTGGCGCTGGGCGCGATCTTCGCCGGCATGATCTGGGTCAAGCCCTTCTTCGGCCACGCCAACGAGGTCGGCGCCTTCTTCGGCGTGCCCTACGCCGACGCCGCGACGCTTGACGCCGGCGGGCATGGCGAAGCGGCTGCCACCACCGAAGGCCACGGCGAGGCGGCGGCCCCGGCCGAAGGCCACGGCGATGCGGCCGCGCCCGCCGAGGGCGGGCACGGCGAGGGGGCGGACCACCACTATGTCTTCACCGGCCAGCCGGGCGAGGGCGCGATCTTCATCGGGCCGGACAACACCGTTCTCGACGACGCGCACGAAGTGCCGAAATGGGTGAAGGTCTCGCCCTTCATCGCGATGCTGATCGGCTTCGCCACGGCCTTCCAGTTCTACATCCGACGCCCCGACTGGCCGCGCAAGCTGGCCGAAAGCCAGTGGCCGCTTTACCAGTTTCTGCTCAACAAATGGTATTTCGACGAGATCTACGACTTCCTCTTCGTGCGGCCCGCACGCTGGGTCGGCGGGTTCCTGTGGACGCGCGGTGACGGCGCGGTGATCGACGGCGGGATCAACGGGCTTGCCATGGGCATCGTGCCCTTCTTCACGCGCCTCGCGGGGCGGGCGCAGTCGGGCTACATCTTCACCTACGCCTTCGCGATGGTGATCGGCGTCGCCATCCTGATCACCTGGATGATGATCGGGGGGGGAGCGGAATAATGGACAACCTGCTTTCCATCGTCACCTTCCTGCCGCTGGTGGCGGCGGCGATCCTTGCGTTCTTCCTCAAGGGCGACGATCCGGCCGCGCAGCGCAACGCCAAGTGGCTGGCGCTGATCGCGACCACGGCCACCTTCCTTGTCTCGCTTGCCATCCTGGTCGAGTTCGATGCCGGCGACCCCGGCTTCCAGCTGGTCGAGGAACGCGACTGGATCCTGGGCCTGACCTACAAGGTGGGCGTCGACGGCATTTCGGTCCTGTTCGTGATGCTGACCACGTTCCTGATGCCGCTGGTGATCGCCTCGGCCTGGGACGTGACGCACCGGGTCAAGGAATACATGATCGCCTTCCTGGTCCTCGAGACGCTGATGATCGGGGTCTTCGTGGCGCTCGACCTTGTGCTTTTCTACCTCTTCTTCGAGGCGGGGCTCATTCCGATGTTCCTGATCATCGGGATCTGGGGCGGGAAGGAACGCATCTACGCGTCGTTCAAGTTCTTTCTCTACACCTTCCTCGGCTCGGTCCTGATGCTGGTGGCGATGATCGCCATGTACGTGGACGCGGGCACCACCGATATCCCGACGCTTCTGGCCCACAACTTCGGATCCGAGACGATCGGTGTGCTGGGCGTCCAGATCGTGGGCGGGATGCAGACGCTGATGTGGCTGGCGTTCTTCGCCAGCTTCGCGGTCAAGATGCCGATGTGGCCGGTCCACACCTGGTTGCCCGACGCCCACGTGCAGGCGCCCACCGCGGGCTCGGTCGTGCTGGCCGCGATCCTGCTGAAGATGGGCGGCTACGGCTTCCTGCGGTTCAGCCTGCCCATGTTCCCGGTGGCCTCGGACCTGATGGCGCCGCTGGTCCTGTGGCTGAGCGCGATCGCCATCGTCTATACCTCGCTTGTGGCGCTGGCGCAGAAGGACATGAAGAAGCTCATCGCCTATTCGTCGGTGGCGCACATGGGCTTCGTCACCATGGGTATCTTCGCGGTGAACCAGCAGGGGATCGACGGCGCGATCTTCCAGATGCTCAGCCATGGCTTCATCTCGGGCGCTCTCTTCCTCTGCGTGGGCGTGATCTATGACCGGATGCACACCCGCGAGATCGACGCCTATGGCGGTCTCGTGAACCGGATGCCGGCCTATGCGCTGATCTTCATGCTGTTCACCATGGCCAACGTCGGCCTGCCGGGAACCAGCGGCTTCATCGGCGAGTTTCTGACGCTTGTGGGCGTCTTCCAGGCCAACACCTGGGTCGCGGCCGTCGCGGCCACCGGCGTGATCCTCAGCGCGGCCTATGCGCTGTGGCTCTATCGCCGCGTGGTCTTCGGGGACCTGATCAAGGAAAGCCTGAAATCCATCACCGACATGACCACCCGCGAAAAGGCGATCTTCGCGCCGCTTGTGGTCATGACGATCCTTCTTGGCGTCTACCCCAGCCTTGTGACCGACATCATCGGCCCCTCGGTCGAGGCGCTGATCACCGACTACGACACCGCGCTGATCGAGGCCGACACGCGGTTCGCCCGGAACGGAGAATAAGCCCATGACCGCCGAAGACCTTTCGGTCGCCCTGCCGGAAATCGTCCTGGCCCTCTACGCCATGGGCGCGCTGCTTTACGGCGTCTATGGCGGCAAGGACAAGGTCGCGCCGCTTCTGGTCTGGGTGACGGCCGCCGTCCTGGGCGTGGCCGCCGTCTGGATCGGGATCAACGGGCAGGGCGCCGACACCGCCTTCAACGGCAGCTTCGTGTCGGACGGCTTCGCCCGCTTCGCCAAGGTCGTGATCCTGGTGTCGGCCGCCGCGATCCTGCTGATGAGCGAGGGCTACATGGCCCGGCGCGACCTTCTGCGCTTCGAATTCCCGATTCTCATCACGCTGGCCTCGGTCGGCATGATGACGATGGTGTCGGCGGGCGACCTCATCGTGCTCTACATGGGGCTCGAGCTTCAGTCGCTGTCGCTTTACGTCGTGGCCGCGCTGCGCCGCGACAGCGAGAAATCGACCGAGGCGGGGCTGAAGTACTTCATCCTCGGCGCGCTGGCCTCGGGCTTTCTGCTCTACGGCGCCTCGCTGGTCTATGGCTATGCGGGCACCACGCTTTTCGCCGGCATCGTCGAGGTGACGCGCGCCGAGGATCTGTCGCTGGGGCTGCTTCTTGGCCTCGTGTTCCTGATCACGGGCCTGGCGTTCAAGGTGTCGGCCGTGCCCTTCCACATGTGGACACCCGATGTCTATGAAGGCGCGCCGACCCCGGTCACGGCCTTCTTCGCCACTGCCCCCAAGGTCGCGGCCATGGCGCTGTTCGCGCGGGTCGTGCACGACGCCTTCGGCGGCGCGGTGGGCGACTGGCAGCAGATCCTGGCGCTTCTCTCCGTCTTGTCGATGTTCGTGGGCGCGGTCGCCGCGATCGGGCAGCGCAACATCAAGCGCCTGATGGCCTATTCGTCGATCGCGCACATGGGCTTTGCCCTGATGGGCCTTGCCGCCGGCACGGCCTTCGGCGTGCAGGCGATGCTGGTGTACATGGCGATCTACGTCACCATGAACGTCGGCACCTTCGCCTTCATCCTGTCGATGGAACGGGACGGCAGCCCGGTCACCGACATCGCCAGCCTCAACATGTACTCGAAGACCGACCCGATGCGGGCGCTGGCGGTGATGATCCTGATGTTCAGCCTTGCTGGCGTGCCGCCGCTGGTGGGCTTTTTCGGAAAGTACTACGTGCTTCTCGCCGCGGTCGAGGCGGGGCTGACCTGGCTTGCGGTCGCGGGTGTGGTGGCAAGCGTCATCGGCGCCTTCTATTACCTGCGCATCATCTACTTCATGTACTTCGGGCAAGAGGGCGAGGCGCTGGACCGCGCCGCCAATCCGGTGCTCTGGGGTTTCCTGATGGTCAGCGCGGCCGCGATGGTGCTCGGCGTCGTCAACCTCTTCGGCGTCGAAGGGGCGGCGGCCGCCGCAGCGGCGAGCCTTGTCAACTGAGGTCTGGCCCGAGGCCTATGACCGGCTTCTCCTTGGGGAAGTCGACAGCACCATGGCCGAGGCCCGGCGCATCGCCGCGGGCCTGACCCGCCCCACCTGGATCTTCGCGCGCCGTCAGACCGCGGCGCGGGGACGGCGCGGCCGGGTCTGGGAGAATCCGCCCGGCAATTTCGCGGCGACGCTGGTAATGCGGCCGGGCGGCGGCGCGGCCGCGGCGGCGCTGCGGTCGTTCCTGGCCGCCAACGCCGTCTTCGAATCGCTCGCCCGCCATGCCGACCGAAGCGCCCTGTCGCTGAAGTGGCCGAACGACGTGCTTCTCAACGGCGGCAAGGTCGCGGGCATCCTGCTGGAAAGCACGGGCACCGGGGCCGAGGTCGACTGGCTTGCCATCGGCGTCGGCGTGAACCTGATCCACAGCCCCCGCAGCCTTCAGGGCGCGGCCTTTCCGCCGGTCAGCCTGCTGGAAGAAACGGGCTCGCGCGTGGACGCGCTCGACTTCCTGTTCACGCTGGCCGACTGCTATGCCACGCAGGAAGCCATCTTCGACCGGCTGGGCTTTCAGCAGATCCGCGAAAGCTGGCTGGAGAATGCCGCGCGCCTGGGCGAGGTCATCACCGCGCGCACGGGCCGCGAAGAGATCAGCGGGCGCTTCGAGACGGTGGACGAGGCGGGACAACTGGTCCTGTCGACCTCGCGCGGGGTGGTCCGCATTCCGGCGGCGGACGTCTATTTCTGAAGGGGAGGACGCGATGCTTCTGTGCATCGATTGCGGCAACACCAACACGGTCTTCTCGGTCTGGGACGGGACGCGGTTCCTTGCGACCTTCCGCACCGCGACCGATCACCGGACCACCGCCGACCAGTATTACGTCTGGTTCTCGTCGCTGATGACCCATCACAAACTCGACGTGCCGATCACCGAGGTGATCGTGTCTTCGACCGTGCCGCGCGTGGTCTTCAACTTGCGCGTTCTTGCCGACCGCTATTTCGGCACCCGGCCGCTGGTCGTGGGCAAGCCCGACTGCCTTCTGCCCGCGCCGCCGCGCGTGGACGAGGGCACCCAGGTCGGCCCCGACCGCCTGGTGAACGCGGCCGGCGCGCATGACCGGCACGGCGGCGACCTGATCGTGGTCGATTTCGGCACCGCCACGACCTTTGACGTGGTCGCCCCCGACGGGGCCTATGTCGGCGGCGTGATCGCGCCCGGCGTGAACCTGAGCCTCGAGGCGCTGCACCTGGCCGCCGCCGCACTGCCGCATGTCGACGTCACCAAGCCGCAGCGCGTGATCGGCACGAACACGGTGGCCTGCATGCAGTCGGGGGTGTTCTGGGGCTATGTCGGCCTCGTGCGCGAGATTACCGAGCGTATCAAGCTGGAATGCGAGCGTCCGATGCGCGTCATCGGCACCGGGGGCCTTGCATCGCTGTTCATGACGGGCGATGTGCTGTTCGACGGGGTCGAGGACGACCTGACGATGCACGGTCTGACCGTCATCCACAAATACAACAAGGACCAGGGCAACATATGAGCGGTGCCGCACGGCTGATCTACCTTCCCCTCGGAGGCGCGGGGGAGATCGGGATGAACTGCTACGTCTACGGCTACGGCCCGAAGGATGCCGAACGGCTGATCGTCGTGGACCTTGGCGTGACCTTTCCCGACATGGACAGTTCGCCCGGCGTCGACCTGATCCTGCCCGACATCACCTGGCTCGAGGAACGGCGCGACCGGATTGAGGCGGTCTTCGTCACCCATGCGCACGAAGATCACGTGGGCGCCGTGGGGCACCTCTGGGCGCGTCTCAGGGCGCCGATCTACGCCCGCGTCTTCACCGCCACCATCGCGCGCGGCAAGCTGGCCGAATACGGGCTGTCGGAAAAGGAGGTCACGGTGGTGAACCCCTGGCCCGAACAGGTGACCGCCGGCCCGTTCCGGGTGGGCTTCGTGCCGGTCAGCCATTCGATCCCCGAAACCTCGTCGCTGGTGATCGACACGCCCGAGGGGCGGATCCTGCACACCGGCGACTTCAAGCTCGACCCCAACCCGATCGTGGGCGAACCCTGGAATCCCGACGTCTTCGCCGCCATCGGCAAGTCGGGCGTGAAGGCGCTGGTCTGCGATTCCACGAACGTCTTCTCGCCCGAGGCCGGGCGGTCCGAAAGCTCGATCGGGCTTGCGATCGAGGAATTGGTGCAGGCCCACGACGGCATGGTGGTGGCCACCACCTTCGCCTCGAACATCGCGCGGGTCAGGACGCTTGCCGAGGCCGGCAAGCGCGCCGGACGCTCGGTTTGCCTGCTGGGCCGCGCCATGCGGCGGATGGTCGAGGCCGGTGTCGAAAGCGGCGTGCTAACCAGCTTTCCCACGACCGTCGCCCCCGAGGATGCCGCCAATATCCCTTCCGAGAACCTGATGCTGATCGTCACCGGCAGCCAGGGCGAGCGGCGGGCCGCCTCGGCGCAGCTGAGCCGGGGCAAGTACCTGGGCCTCGAGCTGAAGGACGGCGACCTGTTCCTGTTCTCGTCGAAGACGATCCCGGGCAATGAACGCGACGTGATCCGCATCATGAACGCCTTCTCGGAACGCGGCGTCGACGTCGTCGACGATTCGGGCGGGCGCTACCACGTCTCGGGGCACGCCAACCGCCCCGACCTTCAGATGGTGCACAAGCTGGTGAAACCGCAGATGGTGATCCCGATGCATGGCGAACACCGCCACCTGCGCGCCCATGTGAAGCTGGCCGAAGCCGCCGGCATCACCGGGGTGCTGGCGCCGAACGGGACTTTGGTCGAGCTTCAGGGCAATGCGCCGCACATCGCCGAATACGTCGAGACCGGGCGGACCTATTACGACGGCACGGCCTATATCGGCGCGCTGGACGGCATCGTCCGCGACCGGCTGCGCATGGCGATGAACGGGCTGGTCGTCGTCACGCTGATCATCGACGAAGACGGCGAGGTGCTGGGCGATCCCTGGTGCGACCTCAAGGGGCTGTCCGAAACCGGGCGGTCGAACGCGCCGCTGGTCGACATCCTGGAAGAGGACCTGAGCCAGTTCCTGGGGCGCGCCGACGACCGCACGCTGGCTGACGACGACAAGCTTGAAGATGCCATCAAGCGGATCGTGCGGCAGACCTGCCAGAACGAGATCGGCAAAAAGCCCGAAGTCACCATCGTGGTGAGCCGCCTGGGGTGAACGTGCCGCCCCCCATCGTCTTCGATCTTGACGGCACGCTGGTCGACAGCCTTCCCGGCATCGCGCTGGCCGCCAACACGCTTCTTGCGGGCGAGGGGCTGGCGCCCTTGCCGGAACGCCGGATTGGCGGCTTCGTCGGGCATGGTGAACGGGTGTTCCTTCAGCGCCTGATCGCGGCGGCGGGACTTCCGGAGGACGCCTTCGACCGGCTGCTGCCCCGCTTCATGTCGATCTACGTCGAGGCGTCGCGCGAGACGCGGCTTTTCCCCCATGTGGCCGAGGTTCTGGACGCCTTCGCCGCGCGCGGCGTCGGGCTTGGACTTTGCAGCAACAAGCCCTCGGGCCCGCTTGAGGCCGTGCTGGATGCGGCCGGGCTTCGCGGGGTCTTCGCCATCGTGGTGGCCGGCGACAGCCTGCCGCAGCGCAAGCCCGATCCCGCGCCGCTTCTGCACGCGCTGGCGCGCCTTCCCGGCCAGGGCGGGCTTTACGTGGGCGACAGTCCGGTCGATGCCGAGACGGCGCAGCGCGCTGGCGTGCCCTTCGCGCTGTTCACCGAAGGCATCCGCGAGGTTCCGGTGGACGAAATCCCGCACGACCGCGCTTTCGCGGACATGCGCAATCTTCCGGCGATCTATGTGGCGCTGACCGCTGGGTGAAACGGCAGGCGGGCCTCAGCCCGCCATGCGCTCTTCAAAGCTTTTCTCGATGAAGGTCGGCAGGTGATCGCCAAGCCCGACGACGGCGGGGCCCGAGTCGTCGCGACGACGGCGGTCACGGCGGTCGCGGCCTTCCTGACCACGACCTTCCTGCACCCGCGCTTCCGAGGGCCGCCTTTCCGCGGAAGCGGTTTCGGCGGCGCGAGGTTCGGTGGTGCGGGGTTCGGCTGCGGGGGTTTCGGCGGCACGAGGTTCGGTGGAACGCTCGGCATCGTCCGGACGGCGCGCGCCGCGCGCCTCGTCCTTCCGGTCGGGACGTTCGGAACGGTCGCGGCGCGGCCGGTCCTTGCGGCGCTCGCGGCGGTCGCCTTCGTCCTCGGACGGGGCCGGGGCTGCCTCGGGCGCGGGGCGGCTGCCCAGCGGGTTCTCGCCGCGCGGAATTTCGCGCGCGATGAGCTTTTCGATGAAGCCCAGGTTCTTCTCGTCGGCTGGGGCGCAGATCATCATCGCCTTGCCTTCGCGGCCCGCGCGGCCGGTGCGGCCGATGCGGTGGACGTAATCCTCGGAATGCGAGGGCACGTCGAAGTTGAAGACATGGCTGACTGCCGGAATATCAAGCCCGCGCGCGGCCACGTCCGAGGCGACGAGGAAGCGCAGCGACCCGTCTCGGAACCCGTCGAGCGTGCGCATGCGCTGCGACTGCTCGAGGTCGCCATGGATCGGCGCGGCGTCATAGCCGTATTTCTTCAGCGACTTCGCGACGATGTCGACGTCCGTCTTGCGGTTGCAGAAGATGATCGCGTTCTTGCAGCGCGCGCCTTCCGCGTCGATCAGCGCGCGAAGAAGCGCGCGTTTCTCGGCGGCCGCGTTCTCGCGCCGCGAGGGGCGGAACATCACCACCGACTGTTCGATCGTCTCGGACGCGGTGGCCTGGCGGGCCACTTCGACCTTCACGGGGTTCGACAGGAAGGTGTTGGTGATCCGCTCGATCTCGGGCGCCATGGTGGCGCTGAAGAACAGCGTCTGGCGGGTGAAGGGCGTCAGCGAGAAGATGCGTTCGATGTCCGGGATGAAACCCATGTCGAGCATCCGGTCGGCTTCGTCCACCACCATGATCTCGATCCCGGTGAGAAGAAGCTTGCCGCGCTCGAAATGGTCGAGAAGGCGGCCGGGCGTCGCGATCAGCACGTCGACGCCCCGATCGATCAGCACGTCCTGTTCCTTGAACGAAACCCCGCCGATCAGAAGCGCCTTCGTCAGCTTCACGTGCTTCGAATAGGTGTCGAAGTTCTCGGCCACCTGCGCGGCAAGCTCCCGCGTGGGGGCAAGGACAAGACTGCGCGGCATCCGCGCGCGCGCCCGGCCCCGGGCCAGCCGGGTGATCATCGGCAGCGTGAAGCTGGCGGTCTTGCCGGTGCCGGTCTGGGCGATCCCAAGCACGTCGCGGCCTTCGAGGGCGGCGGGGATGGCCTGTTCCTGGATCGGGGTGGGGGTCTGGTAACCGGCCTCTTCGACGGCCTTCAATACCTTGGGCGACAGATTCAGATCTGCAAAAGTGGTCATGTGTGTCCGTTCTTGGGTACGGACCGCTTTCATGGCCCGTGCGTCTGTAGTGGGGGCGGGAACCCGGGTGGTCCCAACTTATCCACAAGCTGCCCCCGAGGATGCACGGGACATAGTGCAAAAGTCCCCGGGGGTCAATGCGATGGCAGCGCATGGCTGGCCTGCGCGCGGCGCGGCCCCCGTGCGGCGCGGCGCGATGTGTCAACCGTCAGCGACAGAAGAACCGAAGCCTTCTGCGGCTGGCGCGGGTCGTGCCGGGCCCGGCGCCGCGCCGGCCGTCACCCGCGCCCCGGGGCGAACCTTGCCGTGCAAGCCGTTGCCGCGGCGTCAGGAATTCGCGCACAAGGTTTTCCACAGGGCGAATTGTCACGTTGACATGACACGCGCCGAACGGACACCGCGTGACGCGCGGTCAGGCCATCATTTCCTTGGTGGCCGAAAGCCTTAGCTCCGGGAAGTCGCGCTGGATCCGGTCGATGTCCCACTGAAGCCGCGTCAGGTACACCACGTCGCCGTCGTTGTCGTGCGCGATGTGGCCCTTGTTGATGTTCACGAAGCGCTCCATGTCCGCCTTCGGACCCGTCACCCAGCGGGCCGAGGTGAACTGCGACGGCTCGAAGCGCACCGGCAGGCCGTATTCCAGCTCGATCCGGCTGGCGAGCACGTCGAACTGAAGCGCACCCACGACGCCCACGATGAAGCCCGACCCGATCATCGGCTTGAAGATCTTGGCCGCGCCTTCCTCGGCGAACTGCATCAGCGCCTTGTCGAGGTGCTTGGCCTTCATCGGATCGCCCGCGCGGACGTTCTGAAGAAGCTCGGGCGCGAAGCTGGGAATGCCGGTCACGCGGATCGCCTCGCCCTCGGTCAGGGTGTCGCCGATGCGCAGTTGCCCATGGTTCGGGATGCCGATGATGTCGCCGGCCCAGGCCTCTTCCGCAAGCTCGCGGTCGGCGGCCAGGAACAGGACGGGGTTGGTGATCGCCATCGGCTTTTTCGTGCGCACATGCGTCAGCTTCATGCCGCGCTCGAAGTGCCCCGAGGCAAGGCGCACGAAGGCCACCCGGTCGCGGTGCTTGGGGTCCATGTTGGCCTGCACCTTGAAGACGAAGCCCGCCACCGTCTTTTCGTCGGGGCCGACCTGCCGGGGCTCGGCCGACTGGGGCTGCGGCTCGGGGCCATAGGCGCCGATGCCGTCCATCAGTTCCTTCACACCGAACGAGTTGATGGCCGAGCCGAACCAGATCGGCGTCATCGTGCCGTCGAGGAAAGCCTGCCGGTCGAAGGCCGGCAGAAGACCGCGCGCCATTTCCAGTTCCTCGCGCAGCTTCGCAAGCAGCGGGCCGGGGACGTGCTGGGCCAGCTTCGGATCGTCGAGCCCCGCGATGCGGATCGATTCCGCCACCCGGTTGCGGTCGGCGCGGTCCATCAGTTCGAGCCGGTCGTTGAGGATGTCGTAGCAGCCGATGAACTCGCGCCCGACGCCGATGGGCCAACTGGCCGGCGTCACGTCGATGGCCAGGTTTTCCTGGATCTCGTCGATGATCTCGAAGGTGTCGCGGCTTTCGCGGTCCATCTTGTTGCAGAAGGTCAGGATCGGGAGGTCGCGCAGGCGGCAGACCTCGAACAGCTTGCGCGTCTGGGATTCGACGCCCTTCGCGCCGTCGATCACCATGATCGCGGCGTCGACCGCCGTCAGCGTGCGGTAGGTGTCTTCGGAGAAGTCCGAGTGTCCGGGCGTGTCGACCAGATTGAAGCGCCAGGTCCCATAGTCGAAGGACATGGCCGAGGCCGAGACCGAGATGCCGCGGTCCTTTTCCATCTGCATGAAGTCCGAGCGCGTGCGCCGCGCCTCGCCCTTGGCGCGGACCTGTCCGGCCATCTGGATCGCGCCGCCGTAAAGCAGGAACTTCTCGGTCAGCGTCGTCTTGCCCGCATCGGGGTGCGAGATGATGGCGAAGGTGCGCCGCCGGGCGATCTCGGGCGGAAGCGGTGCAGAGTTGTGGGCGCGGTCAAGCATGGGCGCGATATAACGATGCGGGCGGCCAAGGGAAAGGCCGCGTAGTCTTGGATTGATCCGGGGCTGCGACTCGGGCAGGATGAGAACATAATAGGAACATTGGAGGACGCCATGACGCTGGAAGACATTGCACGCCAACTCGTTTCCAACTGCCGGGAGGGGCGCGAGCAGGACGGGCTGTCCGAACTGTACGATCCGGGCTGCGAATCCGTCGAGGCCAGCGACCCGCCCGGGGGCAGCCGCATCTCGAAAGGGGTCGAGGCGATCAAGGGCAAGCATGACTGGTGGGCCGCCAACTTCGAGTTGCACGGCGCCGAGGTCGACGGGCCCTATCTGCATGCGCCCGACCGGTTCGCGGTGATCTTCTCGATGGACGTAACCGACAGGTCTTCGGGACAGCGCTGGAAGGGTCGCGAGGTCGCTCTTTATACCGTGGCCGAGGGCAAGATCGTCAGGGAAGAGTTCTTCCAGGCCCCCATGTAGCGCGCCGCCTGCTGGCCATCCCCGGCGTTTCAGTCTAGGTCCCCCGGCGACGCAATGCGAAGGGAGGGCATCATGGACCTTGGGATCAACGGAAGGACGGCGATCGTCTGTGCCTCGTCGAAGGGCCTAGGCCGGGGCTGCGCCGAGGCGCTGGCGGCCGAGGGCGTGACCCTTGTGCTGAACGCCCGCGGGGCCGAGGCGCTCGAGGCCACCGCCGCCGAGATCCGGGCGACCTACGGGGTCACGGTCACGACCGTCGCCGGTGACGTGACGACGCAGGAGGTGCGCGATCGGCTGGTCGCCGCGGCGCCCCAGGCCGACATCCTTGTCACCAATGCCGGCGGCCCGCCGCCGGGGCTGTGGAGCGACTGGGACCGCGACGACTTCATCAAGGCGCTCGACGCCAACATGCTTACGCCGATTGCGCTGATGCAGGCGGTGTTGCCAGGGATGATGGCGCGCGGCTGGGGCCGGATCGTCAACATCACCTCGCAGTCGGTGAAGGCGCCGATCCCGGCGCTGGGGCTGTCGAATTCGGCCCGCGCGGGTCTGACCGGCTTCGTCGCCGGCACCGCGCGGCAGGTGGCCGAGAAGGGCGTTACGATCAACAACCTTCTGCCGGGCATCCACGCCACCGATCGGGCCGTAGCGCTGGATAGCGGGGTGGCCAAGGCGCAAGGGATCGACCTTGGCGAGGCCAAGGCCCGGCGCGAGGCGACGATTCCCGTGCGCCGCTATGGCACCGCCGCGGAATTCGGCGCGACCTGCGCCTATCTCTGCTCGCGCCAGGCCGCCTTCATCGTCGGCCAGAACATCCTGCACGACGGCGGCGCGACCAACGCGACGCTCTGAGGGCGGCGATCAGTCGGTTCCGGGTGTCGCGATCAGCAGATCGGTCGGCGGATCGCGCACCAGCTCAAGCGCGAAGCTTCCCAGCATCCGGTGGGCGATGCCAAGCCGCGCGTGGGCGCCAAGCGCCAAGAGATCGGGTCTGAGTGCCGCGAGCTCGGACCCAAGCACGGTAGACAGCGCGCCGGCGCGGATCTCGGGCTTGGTCAGCGTGGGCGGCAGGGCGGTCAGGTCCATCCATCTGGCGCTGGCGTCCTCGGCGTCGCGGACAAATCCCGCGGCAGCCTCGGAGCGGGGATCATTCGGACTGTAGCTGACAAGCGGGATCTGGACGGCGTGAACGCCGCGGATCGTCGCGCCGGGCGCAAGGCGGTGCGCGACCCGGATCGCCGCCGCGGACGCGGGCGAAAAGTCGACCGCGGCCAGAATGCGCGCATAGTCGCCCTCGGGATGGTTGCGCACCAGCAGGACCGGCGCCGCCGCCAGCCGCACCGTGCGTTCCAGCGTGGTTTCCCTCAGCGTGTCCATGAACGGACGGCGACGGTGCAGGCCAAGGGCGATCAGGTCCGCCTGCAACACCCTGGCGGTCTCGGGGATCAGGTGGCTTGGGTCGCCCTGCAGGACCTTGGCCTCGTAGCCGATGCGCCCGCCGTCCGACAGGCTGTCGCAGAAGGCGGTGAGGTGGCCCCGGGTTTCGGGCATCATCACCTTCGCCAGGCGTTCGGGCATGGCATCGTCAAGCACCGTCAGGACGGTCAGCGCCGCCCCGTGGGCCGCGGCCAGCTGGAAGGCGCGCTCGACCGCGCGGTCGGCGCGCGGCGACAGGTCGGTGGCGGCAAGGATATGGGTCATGGCCGGTCTCATCGGTCTGGACCCGGGCCATCGCCCGGGGACGTTCGCGCCGGGCCAGCATGGCACAGTCGGCCGGTCGGGCGCCAGTTCCGAACCTGCCCGGGCGCCGATCCGGGGCGCCGATCCGGGGCGCGGGGTTGCGGCGGACCCGTGGCGTTGCTATTGCGCAGGAATAACCGAGCCATTCGGTCGGATTTGGGGCAGGGCCGGGTGACGACCATCACGCCACGACTGGAGCTTGAGCACATCTCGCGCGCCTATGGCGGGCGGGACGTGGTGCATGACGTCTCGTTGCGGGTTCTGCCGGGGCAGGTGGTCAGCCTGCTGGGCCCGTCTGGCTGCGGCAAGTCCACCACGCTTCGGATCATTGCGGGGGTCGAGCGGCAGGACAGCGGGCGCATCCTTGTCGATGGCAGGCTGATCTCGGACGGTGCGGCCGTGCACATGCCACCCGAGGCGCGCGGCATCGGGCTGATGTTCCAGGACTTCGCGTTGTTTCCGCACCTGTCGGTGGCCGACAACGTGGCCTTCGGTCTGACCGGCACGAAAGAGGCCAAGCGCGCGCGCGTGGCCGAGTTGCTCGAGCGGGTGCACATGGCGCGCTTCATCGACGCCTTCCCGCACGAGTTGTCGGGGGGCGAACAGCAGCGCGTCGCGCTGGCCCGCGCGGTCGCGCCGCGGCCCAAGGTCATGCTGATGGACGAACCGTTCTCGGGCCTCGACAACCGCCTGCGCGACGGCATCCGCGACGAGACGCTGTCGATCCTGAAGGAAGAAGGCGCCGCGGTCGTCCTGGTGACGCACGAACCCGAAGAGGCGATGCGCATGTCCGACCAGATCGCGCTGATGCGCGGCGGGCGGATCGTGCAGGTGGGCGCGCCCTACAACGTCTACAATGCGCCCGTCGACAAGGCCGCCGCCGCCTTCTTCAGCGACATCAACGTGATCCGGGGAACGGTGCGCGGCGCGCTGACCGATACGCCCTTCGGCCAGTTCCTGGCACCCGGCGTTCCCGACGGCACCGAGGTCGAGATCGTGATCCGCCCGCAGCATCTGCGCATCGACTTCGACCGGCAGGGCAAAGGCCCCCTGCCGACGCCCGAAGACGGCATCCCGGCGCGCGGCGTGGTGCAGCGCGCGCGCTACATGGGCCACGAAAGCCTTGTCGAGTTCCGCATGGATTACGACGGCTCGATCCTGAAGGCGTCGGTCCCGTCGGTCTTCCTGCCGAAGCCCGGCACGCCGCTCTGGCTGATGATCCGGCGCGGGCGCTGCTTCGTCTTCCCGCGAAAGCCGACGTCCGCGGAACGGGCGGCGGCGGTCAGGACTTCCCCGTCTGTCCGATAAGGCGGGGAAGCGCCAGGGTCGCGATCACGCTGCCCAGCCAGACAAGGACCGAGGCCGCGATCCAGTTGGTGACGCCGCCCATGTCCATGCCGGCCATGATCAGGTTCGTCAGGAACAGGCACACGGCGATCGACACAAGGGCGATCCCGCCCATCAGGGGCGTCGCCTTCTTCTCGGAGAACTTCCGGATCAGCGGCGTCAGGACCGCGAGGATCACCGAGAAGACCACGACCACCAGAAGGAACGACAAGAAGTCGATCTGGAATCCCGGAATGACGAGCTTGGCAATCAGCAACCCGACGGCATTTGCGGCCAGATAGAGCAGGGCCGAGATCACAGTCTGCATAGGCGGGGTCCCCCTGAGAAAATGCGTAAGCCTTTCTAACGCTTCGCCGGCGACCTTCAAAGAGGTTTGGCGAAAGGCCGTGACAAGGCCGAGGGTCAGGGAGGGCGCCCAAGCGGGATGGCCCGTGCGTCGGGCAGGCGGCTCAGGCCCGCTCGTCCTTGGGCGAGCCCATCACCACGTAGGAGGTGATCGCATGGACCTGCGGCAGCGTGCCCAGCGTTTCGGCGTGGAATCGCTTGTAGGCGGCGATGTCGGCGACCTCGACGCGCAGCATGTATTCGATGGCGCCGGTGACATTGTGGCATTCGCGCACCTCGGGTGCGGCCGACATCGCCCGTTCGAACGCCTCTTGCGCGGCCTTGGTGTGCGCGTTGAGTCCCACCGCGACATAGGCGGTGAAGCCGCCGCCAAGGGCCGCGCGGTTCAGCACCGCGCGGTAGCCGGTGATGATGCCCGATCGCTCGAGGTCCTGGACGCGCCGCAGACAGGCCGAGGGCGACAGACCCACCCGATCGGCAAGCTCGGTGTTGGCGATGCGTCCGTCGCGGGACAGTTCGCGCAATATCCGGTCGTTGATCGCGTCGATCTTCGTCATTGATTGTGATCTTTTCCGGTTTGGGAAGGGAATTGCAAGGAAATGCCGTCTGATTCCGGCGATCCTTGCGAAATGGATATGACCCTGCTTCCCGCGCTTGTCGCCTTCGCCTTCGTCACTTCGGTCACGCCGGGGCCGAACAACCTGATGCTGATGGCCTCGGGCGCCAATTTCGGCCTGCGCCGCACGTTGCCGCACATGCTGGGCGTGGCACTGGGCTTTGTCGTAATGGCGGCGCTTGTCGGGCTGGGGCTGGTGCAGGTCTTCGCGGCGCTCCCCTGGCTGTTCACCTTGCTGAAGATCGGATGCGTTCTTTACCTGCTTTTGCTCGCCTGGAAGATCGCGAACGCCGCCGCGCCCGAAGGCGGCGCCGGGGCAGGGCGGCCGATGACCTTCCTGCAGGCCGCCGCCTTCCAGTGGGTCAATCCAAAGGCCTGGGCGATGGCGCTGACGGCGGTCACGGTCTATGCGCCCGGCCAGACCGTTGCCGCCGTTCTGACGGTCGCGGCGGTTTTCGGGGCGGTCAACCTGCCAAGCGTCGGCTCCTGGGCCTGGCTCGGGGTGCAGATGCGGCGCGTGCTGACCAGCCCCGCGCGGCTGCGCGCCTTCAACCTGACGATGGCGGCGCTGCTGGTCGCCTCGCTCTATCCCCTGCTTGGAAGCCCGGCCATGTAGTCGGCCAGCGTTCGCCCGGGTTCGTCCACGAACAACTCGGGCAGGATGTCGAGCGTCTCGATCCGGTCGACGCGGAAGACGCGGAAATCCTCGCGCGCCTCGCACCAGGCGGTCAGGGTCCAGACCCGGCCCCAGTATTCCAGCTGCAAGGGCCGCACCGTGCGCCGTGACGGCGTGTCGTCAAGGGCCCGGTAGGCCAGTCGCAGCTTCTGGCGCGACCGGATCGCGGCGCGGATCTTGGGCATGTGGGCAAATCCCGCCGCGGCATCGGCAAAGGGATAGACCGCGAAGCCCCAGCCCTCGCGCGGGGCGGCGCGGTCTTCGGGCAGGACCGCGTCGATCTTGGCCGACAGCGACCGCGCCGCCTTCCGCAGGTCGTCGTCGGCGGCCTCGGCCACCACCGCCATGCCAAGGTGCAGCGCCTCAAGCTCGGCCATGGTCAGGTTCAGCGGGGGCAGCGTGACGGGGGCCGTCATCATGTAGCCCACGCCGCGCTCGCCCTCGACCGGGATGCCCGAGGCCACGAGCGTGTCCATGTCGCGATAGACCGTGCGCACCGACACTTCGAGCCGCGCCGCCATGTCGGCGGCGCGGTGCAGCATTCCGTCCCGAAGGATCTGGATCAGCTCGAAAAGGCGGTCGGTGCGGCGCAGAAGGTCACTCCATCTCCAGAAGGATCGCCTCGTGGCGCATGGTGACGCTGGCCATGTCGATCGCCTGCAGGAAGGGCGCGGCGGCCGGCTCGGCCATCAGCGCCTCGGCTGCCGCCATGGCCTGGTCCATCGAGGCCCAGACGACATGGTCGGTCCAGGTCCCGTCGTCCAGGCGGCTGAGGCGGCGCGCGACGAAGCCGGGCGCGGCCTTGACGAAGGGGACGGTGCCGCGCGCGGCCTGAAGGAAGGCGGCCTCGGACGTGCCGGGGGCAAGGCGGAAGGTGACGATCTCGGCCACTGACTCGGTTACGGGCTCGGTTACGGGCTCGTCTACGGGCGCGGCGATGGGGTGAGTCATGGTCATTTCTCCGATTCGGGTTGCGATACGCCCTGTCTAGCGACCCCCAACTGACACGAACCTGTCAGTTGAGATAGGCCCCCGGGCCCGGTCGGTCAATTGGGCGTGCGCCCGCTGCCTTGGCCCTTCCCCCCGCCCGGCCAAGGTCCTAGAAGGCGGAAGTCGTTTTCATCGCAGGCCGCCCGTGCGCCTGCCGCAAGGGAGATCCCCCATGCTGAACAACATCGGCCTTCCGGGCCTTCTGCTGATCGCCATCGTCGTGCTTGTCCTGTTCGGGCGCGGCAAGATCTCGTCGCTGATGGGCGAGGTCGGCAAGGGCATCACCGCCTTCAAGAAGGGCGTCGACGACGGCAAGAAGGAGATCGAGGATCAGGCCGCCGAGGTCGCCCGTGACGTCACGCCCGAGGGCGAGAAGGACAAGGCCTGATCGGGTCGCGCTGAAGGCGTCATTTCATGTTCGACATCGGCTGGAGCGAGCTTCTGGTGATCGGCGTCGTAGCGCTGATCGTCGTGGGGCCGAAGGACCTGCCCGGCATGTTCCGGGCACTTGGCAAGTTCACCGCCAAGGCGCGCCGCATGGCGCGTGACTTTCAGCGCGCGATGGAAGAGGCCGCCGACGAGTCCGGCATTCGCGAGGCGACCAAGGACCTGAAGGGGATGACCAATCCCCGCAAGATGGGCCTAGACGCGCTGAAGGATGCCGCCGACAAGTTCGACAAGTGGGACCCCAGCAAGAGCGCCGCCTCGCGCATGAGCGCTGCCTCGAAGACCACGGCCAAGGCCGGGGCCGACGGCGCGGCCACCCCCGTGACGCCAGAGCCGGCCGAAGCGCCCGCACCCGGGTCCGCGCCTAAGACAGCCGCTGCGCCCAAGACCGCCGCTACGGCCAAGGCCGCCGCTGCGCCGAAGCCCGCCGCCAAGGCCAAGACCGCGGCCGCCTCCAAGCCTGCCGCCACGGCCAAGCCTACCGCCACGGCCAAGCCCGCAGCCGCGTCCAAGACCGCCGCGAAGGAGGGGGGCGCGTGAGCGACACCGACTCGGACCAGATCGACGATACCTCTGCCCCGCTGATCGAGCATCTGGCCGAGCTGCGCTCGCGCCTGATCAAGTCGGTGCTGGCCTTCGTCGTGGGCATCCTGATCTGCTTCACCATCGCCCAGCCCATCTTCAACTTCCTGACCGCGCCGCTTTGTTCGGCGCTGGCCGACCTTGGCCAGGACTGCGACCTGATCTTCATCAGTCCGCAGGAAGGCTTCTTCGTGGCGATCCGCATCTCGATGCTGGGCGGCTTCATTCTGGCCTTCCCGTTTATCAGCTACCAGCTGTGGCGGTTCGTGGCGCCCGGGCTCTACCGGTCTGAAAAGAACGCCTTCCTGCCCTTCATGGTCGCCTCGCCCTTCATGTTCCTGCTGGGCGCGTCCTTCGCCTTCTACGTGGTCACGCCCCTGGCCTACGACTTCTTCCTTGGCTTCCAGCAGTTCGGCGCCGAGGGCGAGGCCGTGGTGCCCGACGCGCAGGCCGCGCCGCCGCTCAGCGTGGTCTTCCAGGGCTCGGCGCAGGCCTACCTTGCGCTGACCACCAAGTTCATCGTGGCCTTCGGGATGTGTTTCCAGCTGCCTGTGCTGCTCACGCTGATGGGCAAGGCCGGGCTTGTGACCGCCCGGGGTCTGGCCGATGTCCGCAAGTATGCCGTGGTCGCGATCCTGGTGCTGGCCGCCGTCGTCACCCCGCCCGACGTCATTACCCAGCTCATCCTGTTCGCGGTGGTCTATGGCCTTTACGAAATCTCGATCCAGCTTGTGAAGCGGGTCGAGCGCAAGCGCGTCGAAGAACTGCGGCGTGAGGGCGTCCTGGACGAGGACGAGGATCTCTACGACCTTGGCGCCGGCGGGGACGAGGGCGCCAAGACGTGAGCGACGCCGCGCTTGACCGCATCGCCGCCGCGCTCGAGCGGATGGCGCCCGCGCCCTTGGCCGCGCCCGATTTCGACGCGGCCGACGCCTTCGTCTGGCATGTCTCGCCCGACCGGCTTGATCCCGTGGCGCGGGTGAACCGGGTGGCCCTGCCGCTTCTTCTGGGGATCGACCGGGCGCGCGATACGCTTCTGGCCAACACGCTTCAGTTCGCGCGCGGCCTGCCGGCCAACAACGCCCTTCTCTGGGGCTCGCGCGGGATGGGAAAATCAAGCCTGGTCAAGGCTGTGCATGCCGAAGTTCTGGCACAGGGGCTGGCACTGAAGATCGTCGAGGTCCAGCGCGAGGATCTGCCGTCGATCGGACGCCTTCTGAACCTGCTGCGCGCGGCCGATGCGCGGTTCCTTCTGTTCTGCGACGACCTGTCGTTCAGCCACGACGATCAGCATTACAAGTCGCTGAAGGCCGTGCTTGACGGCGGGATCGAGGGGCGGCCCGACAACGTGGTCTTCTACGCCACTTCGAACCGGCGCCACCTGATGCCGCGTGACATGATCGAGAACGAGCGTTCAAGCGCGATCAACCCCTCTGAGGCGGTCGAGGAGAAGGTGTCGCTGTCCGACCGCTTCGGGCTGTGGCTGGGCTTCCACCCCTGCAGCCAGGACGAATACCTCGCCATGATCCGGGGCTATTGCGACGCCTACGGGGTGGCGATCGACGACGCGACGCTGCGCGCCGAGGCGATCGAGTGGCAGGCCACGCGCGGCGCACGCTCGGGCCGCGTGGCCTGGCAGTATTTCACCGATCTGGCGGGGCGGCGCGGCGCGAAGATCGCGCCGTAAGCCCTTATTGCAGATAGGGAAGCGGGTCGAAGGTTTCGTTGCCCTTGCGGACCTGGAAGAAGAGCGAACTTGGATCGCCCGCCTTCACCACCGCGACCTTCTGCCCGCGCGAGACGCTGTCGCCGCGCGCGACGGCGATGTCGTCGATGCCCGAATAGACCGACAGAAGATCGCCCTCGTGGCGGATCACCAGGATCGCGTTCTGGTTGGTGTCCCGCGTGATCAGCATCACCGTCCCGTCATCGGCGGCCGAGACTGGCGCGCCAGCGGCCGCCGAGATGCCGATGCCGGTGAAGTTGTCGGCGTCGAAGTCGCGCACGATGCTGCCGGCGACCGGCATCTGGAACTGCGCCGACGACACCTCGGTCCGCTCGGGCTCGAGGTTGGCGGGTGGCGGGGTCGGCACCGGTGCGGGGGTCGGGCTTTCGGGCGGCAGAGGGGTTGCCGACGAGGGCGGCTCGGGTGCGACGCTGCCCTGGCCGGGAACGGTCGTGGTCTGCGCGCTGGGCGACCCGATGACCACGGGGATCAGAAGGTACTGGCCCTCGCGCACGGCATAGTCGTTGCCAAGGCCGTTCCAGTCGGCCAGCGCCTCGACCGAGACGTTGTAGCGGCGCGCGATGGTGAAGGCGGTCTCGCCCGGCTGCACCTGGTGGCGCACCGGTTCCTCGCCCGAGGACAGCGTCGAGGTCGAGATGCCCTGACCGTCGGCGCGGTCGATGGCGCCGCCGGCGAGCGTCGTGATATCGACCGAGCCCGGAGTGATCGGGCCCGTCGTGATCGCGCCGGTGGCGGCCGAAGGCTCGGACACGCGCCCGGGCAGCACCAGCACTTCGCCGGCGCGCAGCGGTGCGTCCACCGGCAGGCCGTTGAGACGCGCGAGTTCCGCCGCCGGCACGCCCACGCGGTTGGCGACGGTCACCACCGTGTCGTCGCGGTTGGCCACCGCGACCTGGTAGTTCGGGTAAGAGATGACGCCCCGGTTGTCGGGCGCGGGGCGCGCGGCGGTCTGGTTGCGCGCCGCGTCGGACGTGTCCGCGCCCGACCCGCCGCTGCCGCGCATGTCGAAGTCGAAATCCGAAAGCGTCTCGCCACAGGCCACCAGCGCCAGCATCGACGCGCCGGCGAGGAGTTTTCGGGAAAGTCGGGCTGCTGCCGCCATTGCTCGCAATCCTCAGGTCATTTCGCCCCTTGTCGCCGGGGCCTTTCACTACACGGATGGGTCAGTCCTGACCCAGCCCCTCGACGAGGGGCACGAAACGCACCGGGCGAAGCTCATCATAGTCATAGCCTGTCTCGGTGCGGGTGACCTTGATAAGCCGCTGCACCGCGTCCGACTGCCCGACCGGCACGACCATGATACCGCCTGTGCGGAGTTCTGCCAATAAGGGCCCCGGCGGGTCCTCGGCCGCGGCCGTGACGAGGATGCGGTCGAAGGGTGCCTGGTCGGGAAGGCCCCGGCTTCCATCGGCGGTCAGCGCGGTGATGTTCGTCAGGCCGAGGGCAGCGAAGACCTCTTGCGCCTCGGACACCAGCCGCCGGTGGCGATCGACGGTATAGACGCGCCGCGCCAGCAGGCTGAGCACCGCCGCCTGATAGCCCGAGCCCGTTCCGACCTCGAGCACCTTGTCGCGCGGCTGCACGTTCAGCGCCTGGGTCATCAGGCCCACGACCGACGGCTGGCTGATCGTCTGACCGCAGGTGATGGGCAAGGGCGTGTCGTCATAGGCGCGGTCGGCGAACAGGCCCCGCACGAAGGCGCGGCGGTCGATCCGTTCCATCGCCTCGAGCACGCGCTTGTCGGTGACGCCGTGCGAGCGCAACTTGAAGAGGAACTGCATCTTGCGTTCCGCGTCGTCCATCACTCGAGGCGGCTCCGCAGGGTGTCGAGCGTGTCGTGCGCGGTCAGGTCCGCGCGCAGGGGCGTGATCGAGGTGTAGCCGTCAAGGTTCACCGCCACGTCGGTGCCCGGCGCGGTCGGCAGGTGCTGCGGCCCGCCCGTGACCCACAGGAACATCCGCCCGGACGGCGAGATGTGCGGCTCGACCCCGAAGTCGGTTTCCTTGCGCCAGCCCATGGCGGCGACCTTCAGCCCCTTGACCTGGTCGGCGGGGACCGGCGGGAAGTTGACGTTGTAGAACAGCCGGTAGTCTGCGTCATCCCAGATCGCCCGGTCGAGAAGCGCGCGCACGGTGGCCACACCGGTGGCGGCGGCGGCTTCGAAGGGATCGTCGAGATTGGCGTTGCCCGGGCCGAAGAACTGGCTCAGCGCGATCGAGCGGATGCCCTGAAGCGCGCCTTCCATCGCGCCGCCGACGGTGCCCGAGTACAGCACGTTCTCGGCGGCGTTGTTGCCGCGGTTCACGCCCGACAGGATCAGGTCGGGCCGGCGGTCCTTCAGCACCTCGTGGATGCCGGCAAGGATGCAGTCCGCGGGCGAGCCTTCGGCGGCGAAGCGGTGCGGCGCGATCTCGGCCAGCATGGTGGGGTGGGTGTAGTTGATGCAATGGGCCACGCCCGACTGCTCGAAGGCGGGCGCGACGGTCCAGACCTCGCCGTCTGGGCCCGCGATCTCGGCGGCGATCGCCTCGAGGGTGATCAGCCCCGGCGCGTTGATGCCGTCGTCATTGGTGATGAGAATGCGCATGCGCTGCCCGGCCCGTTGTTTTGACCCTGCTTAAGCGAGGCGGCCGCGCGCGGCAAGCGCGTGGCCTTCAGACCAGCCCGGCCTCGGTCAGAAGCCGGCGCGCCTCGTCCAGGGGCGGGGTCAGGGTGGCGCGATCCTCGCCGGGGAAGAAGCGGGCGCGCAGCGCCGTGGCCATGGGGGCAGGGGACAGCACGTCGACGCGCGGGCCGATCGAGGCGCCCTCGGCCTGCCAGCTGCGCGCCAGGGCCATCTGCGCGGCCTTCGTCGCGCCATAGGCGCCAAAGAACTTCTGGCCTGCGCGGGGGTCGTCGAAGAACACCGCCCGCCCGGCCTCGGCCGCACGCAGCAGCGGCTCGACATAGGCGATCAGGCGCTGCGCGGCGGTGACGTTGACGTCGAGGCTTTTGGCCCAGTCCTTGGCGTCGATGTGCGCAAGGGGCGACAGCGGGGCGGCGTGGATCGCGGTATGGGCCCAGAGGTCGACATGCCCCCAGCGGTCGTGGATGCCCCGGCAGAGCGTCGCCATCGCCTCGGGCACGGTGATGTCCATCGGGGCGAGCGTGGCGCTGCCGCCGGCCGCCTTCACGCGGTCGTCGACTTCTTCCAGCGCGCCCGTGGTGCGCGCCACGGCGACGATGTGATGCGTGGGCGCCAGGGCTTCCGCCAGCGCGGCGCCCAGCCCGCGCGAGGCCCCGGTGATCAATGCGATGCGTGGTGCGGTCTGTGTCATGGGGCGGGGTGATGAGGGCGCGGCCGGGCAAGGTCAATCGGAATTTGCGCGCTGCCCTCGTGGTTCGGGCGGGACACCACGCCGCGGCCCCGCCCGAAGGCTTCACACCCGGGGCGCGGCCAGACCCTCTCGGGCCGCTCCCTCCAGGGCCTGTGCGGCCCTGCATCTCAGGTGGGGCGGCGACGGCGGGTTTTCATGTCACGCGACCGCGTGACCGTCGAGGTCAGCCCAGACGCTCGGCGAAGAAGGCAAGCGTCCGGTCCCAGGCAAGGGTCGCGGCGGCCTCGTCGTAGCGGGGTGTCGTGTCGTTGTGAAAGCCGTGGTTCACGCCGGGATAGACGTATTCGGTGAAGGTCTTGCCGTTGGCGCGCAGCGCCTCGGCATAGGCTTCGGCGCCGGCGTTGATGCGGTCGTCCAGCCCGGCGTAGTGGATCAGAAGAGGTGCCTCGATCCGGGGCACATCCGCGACCTCGGGCTGGCGGCCATAGAACGGGACCGAGGCGGCAAGGTCGGGATAGGCCACGGCAAGCGCGTTGCAGACCCCGCCGCCATAGCAGAAGCCGACGCAGCCGACCCGCCCGGTCGAGCCGTCGTGATCGCGCAGGAACTCGAAGGCGGCGAAGAAATCTGCCATCAGCTTTGCGCCGTCAAGTTGGCCCTGCATCTCGCGCCCCTGGTCGTCATTGCCGGGATAGCCGCCCAGCGGCGTGAGCCCGTCGGGACCGAAGGCGAGGTAGCCCGCCTTGGCGGTGCGCCGGACCACATCCTCGATATAGGGGTTCAGGCCGCGGTTCTCGTGGATGACGAGGACCGCGGGCAGGGGGCCCTCGGCGCCCGCGGGTCGGGCCATCAGTCCTCGGATCGTGCCGTGGCCTTCCGGGCTGTCGTATTCGGCGACCATCGTCTCGATCGCCGGATCGTCGGGGGCGACCTGTTGGGCCAGCGCGTAGTTCGGCGCCAGCTGTTCAAGGATCATTGCCCCCGTGACGCCCGCGGCGGCATAGCGCCCGGCCTTGGCGATGAAGTCGCGCTTCGACATCTTCCCGTGCACGTAGCCGTCGAAGATCTCGAGGATGCGGGGGTCGAAGTCGCTGGCTTTCTTGCGGGGCGGGGTCGTCATGGCGGATCTCCATCAGGGGCCTTCAGGTCAATCAAGAAGGGTAGCCCCGGGCGCCAAAGGGTCAGCCCACGATCGCGTGATGCGCGCGCCGGCGCGGACCACCGCCCGCGGGCGGTCGGCTTACTCGGCCGCCTTCAGCGTGAAGCCCTGTTCGATCATGTCCGAGGGCGCCACCGGGTATTCGCCCGAAAAGCAGGCATCGCAATAGCGCGGGGCCTTCGGATCGCGGCCGGCGGCTTCGCCCACCGCGCGGTAAAGCCCGTCAAGCGTGATGAACCGCAGCGAGTCGACGCCAAGATGGCTGCGCATTTCGTCCTCGCTCATGGTCGCGGCCAGAAGCTTTTCGCGCTGCGGGGTGTCGACGCCATAGAAGCAGGGCCAGGCCGTGGGTGGCGAGGCGATGCGGAAATGCACCTCTTTCGCGCCGGCATCCAGGATCATCTCCTTGATCTTGCGGCTCGTGGTGCCGCGCACGACCGAGTCGTCCACAAGCACCACCCGCTTGCCCCGGATCAGCGCGCGGTTGACGTTCAGCTTCAGCCGGACGCCCATGTTGCGGATCTGCTCGGTCGGTTCGATGAAGGTGCGCCCGACATACTGGTTGCGGATGATCCCCATCCCGTAGGGGATGCCGCTTTCCCGGGCAAAGCCGATGGCCGCGGGCGTGCCCGAGTCAGGCACCGGGCAGACGATGTCGGCCTCGGCCGGGGCCTCGCGCGCCAGTTCGATGCCGATGCGTTCGCGCGTCTCGTAGACCGAGTGCCCGCCAAGAATCGAGTCGGGACGCGAGAAATAGACGTGCTCGAAGATGCAGAAGCGGGGCTTGGCGCGCTCGAACGGGTGGTGCGAGGCAAGCTTGCCGTCCTCGATCACGACCATTTCGCCGGGCTCGACCTCACGCACGAACTCGGCCCCGATGATGTCAAGCGCGCAGGTCTCGGACGACAGCACCCAGCCGTCGCCCAACCGGCCAAGCACAAGCGGCCGCACGCCCAGGGGGTCGCGCACGCCGATGAGCTTGGTGCGCGTCATCGCGACGATGGAATAGGCCCCTTCGACGCGGCGCAACGCGTCCTTCATCCGTTCGGGCACGGTCCGCTGAAGCGAACGCGCCATCAGGTGGATGATGCATTCGGTGTCCGACGAGGACTGGAAGATCGACCCGCGGTCGATCAGTTCGCGCCGAAGCGCCACGGCATTGGTGATATTGCCGTTGTGCGCGATGGCCGCGCCCCCCATCGAGAATTCGCCGAAGAAGGGCTGGACGTCGCGGATCTGGGTGTTGCCCTTCGACCCGGCGGTGGAATAGCGCACATGCCCGATGGCCAGCGGGCCGGGCAGCGTTTCCATCAGTCGGGCCGAGGTGAAGTTGTCGCGCACATAGCCGAAGCGGCGGGCCGACTGGAAGCCGGTGGCGGGATCGTGGCTCACGATGCCGCCGGCTTCCTGTCCGCGATGCTGAAGCGCGTGCAGACCAAGGGCCACGAAGTTCGCGGCATCCACCACGCCGATCACGCCGAACACGCCGCACTCCTCGCGCAGCTTGTCGTCGTCGAAGGGGTGGGCGTAGTAGGGTTGGGCGGGGGGCAGGTCGGCCATTCGCGCGGGCGCTCCGAATCCGTCAGCGGGCAGCGGCTTCTGCTTAGCGGGAACCGCCGCCCGTGTCACGAAAGGATCACACCGCGCGCATGCGTCGCCGTCTGACCCTCGCCGGTCCGTGATCAGCCCGCCTCGGCCAGTTCCAGCGCGATGGCCGTGCCGATCGCATAGGTGATCAGGACGCGGTCGCCCGGAACCCGGGCGCGCGCGAAGGCGCGCAGCTCGCGCGCGACTTCGACGACGACCGTCTCGCCCTCGGGCGTGATCAGCGTGGCCTTGTTCGTGCGCTGGTCGTAGGACACGACTTCATAGACCCCCGACATCACGCCCGCGGCAGCCCGGCCCACCGTGCCGTTGTCGACGAAGACTCCTTCGGCCGCCGTCACCTGACGTTCGCCGGTGTCGCTGGGCAGGGCCATGTCGACCGCCACCGCCTCGGTGTAGGTGACGCGCACCCGGTCGCCGGGCTCGACGATGTCGAAGGCGGGCACGGCTTCGTTCGCGCGCAGCGTCAGCGTCCGCCCCTCGATGCGCAGCACGACGCGGCGGTTCGCGCGGTCGACCTCGCGCACGGTGCCGACGGTGGTGAAGGTGGCGTCGCGCTCGGCCGAGGTGACGTCGCCGCCCGGCATCATGTCGCAGGCGGCAAGAAGCAGCGCCATCGCGGCTGCGGCCAGGATTCGAAGTGTCATGTCTGGTCTCCCTGTTGCGTCCGGTGTTCGGACCGGCTCAGAACTCGCCCGCGCCCTGTTGCCAGGCCTTGGCCAGGTTTCCGAAGCGGGTGAAGCGGCCCTCGAAGCTCAGCTCGACGGTGCCGATCGGCCCGTGGCGCTGCTTGCCGATGATCACTTCCGCCCGGCCGTGAAGCCGCTCCATCTCTTCCTGCCATTTCGCCATGGCCTCGAGATCGTGGTCGCCGGGCTTTTCGCGTTCCTTGTAGTACTCTTCGCGGAAGACGAACATCACCACGTCCGCGTCCTGCTCGATCGAGCCCGACTCGCGCAGGTCCGACAGCTGCGGGCGCTTGTCCTCGCGCGATTCCACCTGCCGCGACAGCTGCGACAGGGCGACCACGGGAATGTCGAGTTCCTTGGCGATGGCCTTCAGGCCCTGGGTGATCTCGGACACCTCGTTCACCCGGCTGTCCTTGGCCGTGGCCGGGCGGACAAGCTGAAGGTAGTCGACGATCAGAACGTCGAGCCCGTGCTCGCGCTTGAGCCGGCGCGCGCGGGCGGCCAGCTGGCTGATCGGCAGCGCGGGGGTGTCGTCGATGAACAGCGGACAGGCCTCGAGCGCCTTCGCGGCCTCGACGAAGCGGCGGAACTCGCCCTCGGTCATGTCGCCGCGGCGGATCTGTTCGGACGGCACCTCGGCCGCCTCCGACAGGATCCGCGCGGCCAGCTGTTCGGCCGACATCTCGAGGCTGAAGAACCCCACGACGCCGCCGCCCACCGCGCCCTCGGACCCGTCGGGCCGCCGCCCGCGGCGATAGGTCTTGGCGATGTTGAAGGCGATGTTGGTGGCCAGCGACGTCTTGCCCATCGACGGCCGGCCGGCAAGGATCAGCAGGTCCGACTTGTGCAGCCCGCCCAGCTTCTTGTCGAGATCGACAAGCCCGGTCGAGATGCCCGCAAGCCCGCCGTCGCGCTGGTAGGCGGCGTTGGCCATGTTCACCGCGTCGGTGACCGCCTTGAGAAACGACTGGAAACCCTGGCCCGACTGCCCGGCCTCGCCCAGCTTGTAAAGCGCCTGCTCGGCCTCGACGATCTGCTCCTTCGGCTCGCTTTCCACGGCGACGCGCGCGGCCTTCGCGGAAATGTCGCGGCCAAGTCCGATCAACGCGCGGCGGATCGCAAGGTCGTGGATCATCTGCGCATAGTCGCGCGCCGCGAAGGACGAGATCGCCGATCCCGCCAGGCGCGCAAGATAGGACGGCCCGCCCAGTTCCTTCAGGCCCGGATCGTCCTCGAGAAAGGCCTTCAGCGTCACCGGCGAGGCCAGCGCGTTCTTGGCGATCCGCGCCGCGGCCACCTCGTAGATGCGGGCATGGACCGGATCGAAGAAATGGCGTTCGTCGATGACGGACGCGATCCTGTCGTAGATGTCGTTGTTCGTCAGGATCGCGCCCAGCAGTTGCTGCTCGGCCTCGATATTGTGCGGCAACGCCTCGACGCCCTCATCGTCGCTCCGGCTGATGCCGATGGCCCGTATCTCGCTCATGCCTGTCCCTGCCTGTTGATCGGCATCACTACCCTCAGTCGCGCCCGCGGGAAACGTGTAAATCTCGGTGGAGGACTGCCGGGATAACCCTGTAGACAAGTCGGCCAGCCGCCTCCGGGGCCCAGATCTTGGGCCTGAACGCTGGGTATCCCCCGAATATCGGACGGGCGCGCGATTCGCTCAAGGCTTATCCCCGGTCACCCACAGGCCACCCACAGGCCACCCTCAGGCCACCCTCAGGCCACCCTCAGGCCACCCTCAGGCGCCCGCGCGGGCCTCCTGCCAGGCGCGGGGATCGTTCAGGAAGGCCTCGACCTCGGCCAGGGTGCCGGCGTCGAAGGCGCCGCGCCGCCGCGCCTCGGCCAGCACGTCCCACCAGGTGCACAGGCTGTGCAGCCGGACGCCATGCGCGCCCAGCGTCGTCTCGGTCTCCGGGAAGATCCCGTAATAGAAGATGACAGCGGTATGCGCGCAGGTCGCGCCGGTCTCGCGGATGGCGTCGACGAAGCTCAGCTTCGAGCCGCCGTCCGTCGTCAGATCCTCCACCAGAAGCACCCGGTCGCCGTCGCCCATCACGCCCTCGATCCGGGCGTTGCGGCCATAGCCCTTGGGCTTCTTGCGCACATAGGTCATCGGCAACGACAGCCGCTCGGCCACCATGGCAGCGAAGGGAATGCCCGCCGTCTCGCCGCCCGCCACGTTGGTGAAGGCCTCGAACCCGGCCTCGCGCATCACGGTCACGGTCAGGAAGTCCATCAGTGTCGCGCGGACGCGGGGAAAGCTGATCAGCTTGCGGCAATCGATATAGGTGGGCGACGGCAGGCCCGAGGCCAGCGTGAAGGGGTCGTGCGGGCGGAAGTGGACCGCGCCGACTTCCCACAGCATCGAGGCCGAAAGCCGCGCGATCTCGGTCTTGTCGGGAAATCCCGTGGGCAGCATCGGCTTGGGTCCTTCTTCTTGGGTCAAATATCCTCGCCGAAGGCGAACTCCGTCACTCCGCGACCCGCCAGAGCAGGGGAAAGCCCGGATCGAAGACGGTGATGGGCCCGTCGGCGGTGGCGATCTTGGCCGGATAGGCCACCGGATCGCCCTTCGTCAGCGTGATCGAGTCGGCGTTCGGCGGCAGGCGGTAGAAGGCCGGTCCGTTGAGCGAGGTGAAAGCCTCGAGCCGGTCAAGCGCCCCCTCCTCCTCGAAGACATGGGCCAGGATCGACAGCGTGTTCGTCGCCGTGAAACAGCCCGCGCAGCCACAGGCCGATTCCTTCAGCGCATCGACATGGGGCGCGCTGTCGGTGCCAAGAAAGAACGACGGATCGCCCGAGGTCGCCGCCGCGCGCAGCGCCAGGCGATGCTCCTCGCGCTTGGCCACTGGCAGGCAGTAATAATGCGGCCGGATCCCGCCCACCAGGATGTGGTTGCGGTTGAGGATCAGGTGATGCATCGTGATCGTCCCGGCGATGTCGGCGCCGCCGGATGTCACGTAGTCGACCCCGTCGCGGGTGGTGATGTGCTCCATCACCACGCGCAGGCCCGGCGTGCGGCGGCGGATCGGGTCAAGCACGCGGTCGATGAACACCGCCTCGCGGTCGAAGATGTCGATGTCGGCATCCGTCACCTCGCCGTGGACGCACAGCGGCAGGCCGATCTCGGCCATGGTCTCGAGCACGCCGCGCACCCTGTCGAAGTCGCGCACGCCCGAGGCCGAGTTCGTGGTGGCCCCGGCGGGGTAAAGCTTGACCGCCGTGATGGTGCCGACCTTCGCGGCCGCCTTCACGTCCTTGGGGTCGGTGGTCTCGGTCAGGTACAGCGTCATCAGCGGCGTGAAGTCCATGCCCATCGGCAGCGCCGCGCGGATGCGCTGGCGATAGGCCGAGGCCTGCGCGCCGGTCACGACCGGCGGCACGAGATTCGGCATGACGATGGCGCGGGCGAAGTGGCGCGCGCTTTCGGGCAGCACGGCGGCCAGCACCGCGCCGTCGCGCAGGTGCAGGTGCCAGTCGTCGGGGCGGCGGAGCGTCAACCTGTGGCTCATGGCGATCGCTTAGCGCAAGCCTGCGCGCGGGGGAAGGGCGGGGCACTGCCCAAAAATCAGGCAATGACCTGCCGAAGGCCGTCAAAGCGGCCGCCCGTCATTGCGCCCCCGACCGCGGGCGATAGTCTGAACGCCGATCAAGGGACCGCCCGAATGCTCGACACCGCCCCCATCGCGATGCAAAGAAGCCGCGGCCAGGCCGAGGTGGCGCTGTCGTCCGCAGGGCGCGTGACGCGGCTCTACCAGCAGGGCTGCGCCAAGGCCTTTCTGCCACGCTGCCACGGCCCCGAGCCCGAGGTCGTCTTCCTCAACACCGCGGGCGGGGTCACGGGGGGCGACCGGCTGGACTACCGGATCGACGTGGCTCCGGGGCTGCGGGCGACCGCCACCACCCAGACCGCCGAGCGCGCCTATCGCGCCAGCGCGGGCAGCGCCCCGGGCGAGATCGCGGTGACCGCCCGCGTCGGCGCGGGCGGCGTGTTGCACTGGCTGCCGCAGGAGACGATCCTTTTCGACGGGGCCGCGATCGACCGGCGGACCGAGATCGCGCTTGAAGGCGACGCGGCCTGCCTGCTGTGCGAGACGCTTGTGCTGGGCCGCGCCGCGATGGGCGAGGCCGTGGGCGAACTGTGGCTCGCCGATCGCCGGCGCGTCACGCGCGACGGTCGCCCCGTCCTGCTCGAGCCGTTGGAACTGACCTCGGCGCGGATCGCCGCCCGCTGCGGCGGCGCGGGCCTTGACGGCGCGCGGGTGCTGGCCTTCGTGGCGCTTGTCGCGGCCGATGCGCCCGATGCCCTGGGCCCGGTGCGCCGGGCGCTGGGCGACGGTCCCGGCGCCGCCGCCACCGCCTGGGACGGGCGTCTGATCGTGCGGATGATGGGCGCCGACGCCCAGTCCGTGCGTCAGCGCGTCGCCCGGGTCCTGACAACCCTCCGCGGACGCGCCCTGCCGCGCGTCTGGCAAGTCTGAAAGGCCAAGGATGAACCTGACCCCGCGCGAAAAGGACAAGCTTCTCGTCAGCCTCGCCGCCATGGTGGCGCGCGGCCGCCTGCAGCGCGGCGTCAGGCTGAATCACCCGGAAGCCATCGCGCTGATCACCGACTTCGTCGTGGAAGGCGCCCGCGACGGCCGTTCGGTCGCCGACCTGATGGAGGCCGGCGCCCATGTCGTGACCCGCGAGATGTGCATGGAGGGCGTGCCCGAGATGATCCACGACGTGCAGGTCGAGGCGACGTTCCCAGATGGCACGAAGCTTGTGACCGTGCATCACCCGATCCGCTGACAGGGAAGGAGGAGCCCCATGTTCGCAGACCTGATCCTTGGCATCGCCGCCGGCGCCGGCGCACCCTATGCCGAGACCCACATCAAGAACGCGCTGGAAAGCGTGCTACTGGCCGACGCGCCGCTGACGCCGATGGAGCTGCGCTTGTTCAGCTTCGCGCTGTGCCTTGTGGCCGCGGCGATCCTGGCCGCGATCCTGGGCGAGGGCACGGCCTTCGGCGTGGCCCTTGGCGGCGCGATCGGCGTCTTCGCCCCCCGCATCGTCGCGCGCGTGCAAAAGCGCCGCGCCCCCGACTATGGTTCCGACCCCGAAAAGGAGTGACCCGCTTGAAAGCCCTTTCCATCCTTGCCCCGCTCTTCGCCGCGGCCCCGGCGCTGGCCCACGAGGGCGCGCATCTGCACCCCCACGGGATCGACGCCGCGTGGCTTTTCCTGGCGCTGCCGGTGATCGGCGTCGCGGCGGCGCTGGCCGTGGCCCGGATGCGCAAATGATCCCCGGCGAGGTGATGCCCGCGCCGGGCGACATCGAACTGAACGCCGGGCGCGAAGCGATCAGGCTGACGGTGTCGAACACCGGCGACCGGCCGGTGCAGGTCGGCAGTCACTATCACTTCGCCGAGACGAACGCGGCCCTCGACTTCGACCGGGCCGCGGCGCGCGGCATGCGCCTTGACATCGCCGCCGGCACCGCCGTGCGGTTCGAGCCGGGACAGACCCGCGAGGTGCAGCTTGTGCCCTATGGCGGCGACCGGCGCGTGTTCGGCTTCAACCAGGCCGTCATGGGGGATTTGTGATGTTCGGCCGCCCCAAGTCCGACCCCGTCGACTGGTGGCTTCTGGGGTGGCAGACCTCGGTCATGCTGACCGAAGCGCAGGCGGTGATCGCCATGCGGCTGATGGGACTGGCGGGCGTCTGGACGGTGACCCCCTCCGAGACGCTTCGCATGGTCACGGAAAAGCCCGTGGCCTATGCCCGCGCGGCCGAGGCGGCCGGGCGCGCCGCCTTTGCGGGAAAGGCGCCGCATCTGATCGCGGGCGCGGCCCTGAAGCCGGTGCGCCGCAAGACCCGCGCCAACTCGCGGCGCCTTGCGCGGGGCGGTCCCCGACGGGCCGCGCCGCGATCATGGACGTGAAAGGACCGACCGATGTTTCCCAATCCCGCTGACGCCTTCACCAATCCCGTCCGCTACTGGAGCGATCTGGCCGTTCTGCAGATCGAGTTGTCGCGACAGATCTACGAGGCCGCCTGCCTGATGAACCCCTATCTGCCGCGGGTCGGGGTCGGCGTGGGATGGCGCGGGCCGGCCGCAGGCACCGCCGCTGCCCGATCCATGCCCGCCCGCGCCCTGTCGTCCTGACGCCCGACCTTTCCAGACGCCCGAGTTTCCCTGACGCCCGAGGTTTTCGCCCATGCCCACCCGCATCTCCCGCGCTGCCTATGCCGACATGTACGGCCCCACCACCGGGGATCGGGTGCGTCTTGCCGACACCGACCTGGTCATCGAGGTCGAGCGCGACCTGACCACCTATGGCGAAGAGGTGAAGTTCGGCGGCGGCAAGGTGATCCGCGACGGCATGGGGCAAAGCCAGGTGACGCGGGCCGGCGGCGCGGTGGACACCGTCATCACCAACGCGCTGATCGTCGATCACTCCGGCATCTACAAGGCCGATGTCGGACTGCGCGACGGGCGGATCGTCGGCATCGGCAAGGCCGGCAACCCCGACACCCAGCCCGGCGTGACCATCATCGTGGGTCCGGGGACCGAGGCGATCGCGGGCGAGGGGCGCATCCTGACCGCGGGCGGGATGGACGCGCATATCCACTTCATCTGCCCCCAGCAGATCGACGACGCGCTGCATTCTGGGCTGACCACGATGCTGGGCGGCGGGACGGGCCCCGCGCACGGCACGCTGGCCACGACCTGCACGCCCGGGCCCTGGCACATCGCGCGGATGCTTCAGGCCGCCGACGCCTTTCCGATGAACCTGGCCTTCGCCGGCAAGGGCAACGCCAGCCGCCCCGAGGCACTGGTCGAGATGATCGAGGCCGGCGCCAGCGCCATGAAGCTGCACGAGGACTGGGGCACGACGCCCGGCGCCATCGACTGCTGCCTGAGCGTGGCCGACGACATGGATGTGCAGGTGATGATCCACACCGACACGCTGAACGAGTCGGGCTTCGTCGAGAACACGCTGGCCGCCATGAAGGGCCGGACGATCCACGCCTTTCACACCGAAGGGGCAGGGGGCGGGCACGCGCCCGACATCATGAAGGTCGTGGGCTACGAGAACGTCCTGCCGTCCTCGACCAACCCGACGATGCCCTACACGGTGAACACGCTGGAAGAGCATCTCGACATGCTGATGGTGTGCCACCACCTCGACAAGGCGATCCCCGAGGACGTGGCCTTCGCCGAAAGCCGCATCCGCAAGGAAACCATCGCCGCCGAGGACATCCTGCACGACATGGGGGCATTCAGCGTCATGGCGTCGGACAGCCAGGCCATGGGACGGGTGGGCGAGGTCATCATCCGCACCTGGCAGACCGCCCACAAGATGAAGCTTCAGCGCGGACGCCTGGCCGAGGAGACGGGCGAGAACGACAACTTTCGCGTCAAGCGCTACGTCGCCAAGTACACGATCAACCCCGCGATCGTGCACGGGATCTCGGCGCATATCGGTTCGGTCGAGGTGGGCAAGCGGGCCGATCTTGTCCTGTGGACCCCCGCCTTCTTCGGGGTGAAGCCGGACATGGTGCTGATCGGCGGCACGATCGCGATGGCGCAGATGGGCGACCCGAACGCCAGCATCCCGACCCCGCAACCGGTGCATTCGCGGCCGATGTTCGGCGCCTTCGGGCGGGCGGTCGAACGGTCCGCCGTCACCTTCGTCAGCCAGGCGGCGCTCGCGGCCGACGTGAAGGGGCGCTATGGGCTGGCCAAGGACACGGTCGCGGTCAGCGGCACGCGGGGCATCGGCAAATCGGCGATGATCCACAACAGCGCCCGGCCGACAGTCGAAGTGCATCCCGAAACCTACGAGGTGCGCGCCGACGGCGAACTGCTGACCTGCGAGCCGGCGAAGGTCCTGCCCATGGCGCAACGCTACTTCCTGTTCTGAGTTCTCAACCTGTCCGGATTTTGGGCAATAGGCCGGCGATTGCGCTTCGCTGCTATGCAGAAAGCGCATGACGGGAATTCCGAATCACACCTTGCTCCGGAGCGGGCGCCGCGCCACTTCAGGCATAGGCACATCCGTGCCCAAACCGGAGTAGAAAATGTCCTTGTTCAACCGCATGATGGCCCTGGTGGAGGCCTTCGCGAGCGCTAACCCCTTCTCCACCCTGATGTCCCTGTCGGACCCGTCGCTCAATTCCCGCGGCCTTTACCGCGACGACCTGCCCCGCGCCTACATCGCGGGCATGAGCGGTCGCTGACGCCCCGAACGCGGGACTTCGACGCGGGTCGTGCGGGCAGAACGCTCGCCGCAACGCAGAAATTCTGATAGACCCGGACCATGGGAGGAAGCCCGACCGAAAGGCGCGAGGTTTCCACATGTCCGGGTCGACAGAGTTCACGATCGCCTTTTCGCCGCCGCTTTCGGCCAGGCTTGACCGATACTTCGCCGAGATGGGGCAGGGCGTGAACGCCCATCGCCTGATCCGCGACCGCCGCGACATCCTTCTGTGGCTGAATGCCCGAAGCGACGCCGAACTTGCGCGCATGGGCCTGACGCGCGACGGCATCCCGGCGCATGTCTTCGGCGATCTGTTCGGCTAAGCCCAAAGCTTGGGCGAACCCGCTCTTTGCCCCCCGTTCGCGGCGCCGGCCCTTGCATGTCCGCCTCGCCGCGGTTTTGATCTGGCGGACCTTCGGGAGCCCGCCATGACCCTTGTCCGCGCCATTGCCGTCACCCACGACCATGCCCCGGCCGGCGACAGCCTGAGCCTGACCTACGAGGCGCGACTCCTGCGCCGCAGGCGCCTTGTGACCGATACGGGCCGCGAGATCCTTGCCGATCTGCCCGAGACCGTGTCGCTGGGCGAAGGCAACTGCCTTCTGCTCGAGGATGGCGGGCGGGTGGCGATCCACGCCGCGCCGGAGGACCTGCTGGAGGTCACGGGCGACCTGCCACGTCTGGCTTGGCACATCGGCAACCGCCACACGCCCTGCCGGATCGAGGACGGGCGGCTTCTGATCCAGCGCGACCATGTTCTGAAGGCGATGCTTGCGCAGTTGGGCGCGACATTGCGCGACGTGGTCGAGCCCTTCACCCCCGAGGGCGGCGCCTATGGCCATGGCCGGACCTTCGGGCACAGCCATGGCCATGACCATGGTCATAGCCACGATCACCACCACCACGAACACGGGACCCACCACCATTCCCACGACTGACGCCGATCTCCTGAAGCTTGTCCAGTGGCTGTCGCCCGCCTTTCCGGTGGGCGGCTACGCCTATTCGCACGGGCTCGAGGCGGCGATCTCCGAGGGCCGGGTCAGTGACGCCGCCACCTTGCAGCAGTGGCTTGCCACCGTTCTTGGCCATGGATCGGGGCGGGCGGACGCCGTCCTTCTGTGTGTGGCGATGGCGCCCGATGCCGATCATGCGGCGCTGGCCGAACTTGCCGCTGCGCTGGCGGCATCGTCCGAGCGCTGGACCGAGACCATCGACCAGGGCCACGCCTTCACCGAGGCGCAGAACGCTCTGAGCGGAAATGCCTTTTCCCCCGCGCCCCTGCCTGTCGCGGTGGGGCGCGCAGCGGCGGCGCTGGCGCTTCCGGCCGAACGGGTTGCCGCGCTTTACCTTCATGCCTTCGCCTCGACCCTGGTGTCGGGCGCGGTGCGCTTCATCCCGCTTGGCCAGACCGACGGGCAGCGCGTCCTGGCCGCGCTTCACCCGCTGATCGAGGCGGTGGCGCAAGAGGCGGCGCAGACCGACCCCGACCACATCGCGACCTCGGCCTTCGGGGCGGATCTTGCGGCGATGCGGCACGAAGGCCTGGAAGTGAGGATCTTCCGGACATGACAGGAAAGGGACCGACCCGATGAGCACCCCCAGCCGCAGCCCCCACGGCCCGCTGCGCGTCGGCATCGGCGGCCCGGTCGGCGCGGGCAAGACCACGCTGACCGAAAAGCTGTGCCGCGCGATGGCGCGCGACTATTCGCTGGCCGTCATCACCAACGACATCTACACGCGCGAAGACGCCGATTTCCTGCTGCGCGCGCAGGTCCTGCCGGCCGAGCGCATCCGCGGGGTCGAGACCGGGGGCTGTCCGCACACCGCGATCCGCGAGGATGCCTCGATCAACCTTGCGGCGGTGGCCGATCTTCGGGCGAAGCTGCCGGATCTCGACCTGATCCTGATCGAAAGCGGCGGCGACAATCTTGCCGCGACCTTCAGCCCGGAACTGGCCGACCTGACGATCTATGTGATCGACACGGCCGCGGGGCAGGACATTCCCCGCAAGAAAGGGCCGGGGCTGGCCCGGTCGGACCTGCTGGTGGTCAACAAGACCGATCTTGCCCCGCATGTTGGCGTCGACCTCGATCTTCTGCGGTCGGACGCGGCGGCGGCCCGGGGGCCACGCCCCTTCGTCATGGCCAGCCTGCGCGGGGGCATCGGCATCGATGCGGTCGTCGATTTCATCCTGCGGGAGGGCGGACTGCGGCCGGCCGCTGCGAAGGCGGGCTAGGGCGCGCTGCCGCCCGGCTCCCGATCTTGGCGACGGCAGCGGACTTGACCTCGGCGCGTCGGTATTACCTTGATCGGGGTGTAGCGAGGGGCACCGCGAAGGATTGACGCCGGTCAATGCCGGGGTCGGTGCCACCTTCCAATTTCCCGCCGTGTTCCGATCGCGGATCGGGAGCGAAAGAGGACCGTTGAATGCGCTTTCTGCCCATCCTTGCCGTGCTGTGCCTCGCCGCCTGCGTCCCGTCCGATCCGTCGCCGTCGTCCGGTGCGCCGTCTGGGACAGCGTCCGGGGTGTCGTCCCAGGCATCATCGTCCGAATTCCTGCAGTGCCCGAACAGGCCCGGTCGGCAGTATCGCCCGGGCTTCGAGAACGTGACCTGCAAGGATCGCTAAGGCGCCCGGGTGGCCCTCAGGCGGAAGGGATGATGTCGCCGCCCGGCACCCGTCGTCCCTGCGCCTGAAGCTGGTGCGCCGCTTCCTCGAGGAAGTGACGGAACCGCGGGGTGCGGTGGACCTTCAGCACCGCGCGGCACAGAAGCACGGTCAGGTAGGGCCGCCCCTCGGCCTGCACGCGTGACAGAAGCGCGCGCAGGTAGGGCAGGTGCCCGCGACGTTCGCGCAGCGCGCGCAGGAAGGTCATCCGATCAAGCGTGCCTTCGGCCGCGGCGTCGATCACCGTGCGGAAGACGCCCATCGCGCGCAGGTCCGCGTCGATCGCGCCGGCCCCGCCGCGACGGTAGCGGATGCGATCGACATTCGGGCGCACGAACAGCGTCGCATGCATCGCGTCGAGTTCCTCGCCCGGATCATAGACGACGAAGGCCCGCTCGGCGGCTTCGATCATGTCGGGGGCATAGCCGTAGCGGCGGGTGAAGTCGGTGCGCCGCATGTGGGCGAAGCGGTCGTCCCATTCGGTCAGCCCGGGATCGAGCGTCGCCTGCGGCGAGACCAGGATCACGGTGGCGCCCGGCGCGGCGACGGAATAGGCGGCGGCGGCATAGCCGCACATGCCCGCCCCGTAGAAGATCACGCGGTCGAATTCCTCGAAGAAGCCTTCGTCCACAAGCCGGTCGAAATAGCCCCAGACATGGCGCGATCGGAACCATGTGTCGCGGGTCGCCACGAAGGACATGTGCGACCAGCCGTTGCTTTCGGGAAGGCCGAAGCCAAGCGGAAGGCCATTCCCGTTGAACGACCGGATGCCGCCGCGTGTTTCGAAGCTGACGAAGAGAACCGAGGCGTCGCCCGAGACGAAGACGACCGAATGGTCATCGCCCAACGGCGAGAAATACCCGCGATCCCGCCCGATTTCCTCAAGCTCGCAAAGCCATTCGGTGTCGGTGAGATCTTCCGACAGGGTTACGCCGCCCACCATCCCACACTCGTTCCAGATACGACCATTACACCCAAGGCATAGGCCGCGCCGCCCCGCAATGCAAACGGCATTGCGCCGCGGAACCGACTGTTTCCACCGTGCGATCAGTATCGGGCAGGTGGCCGCCCCCTGTGGACGGTCAAAAGAACGCCTGAAGCCCGGTCTGCGCGCGGCCAAGGATCAGCGCGTGCACGTCGTGGGTGCCTTCGTAGGTGTTGACCGTTTCAAGGTTGATCATGTGCCGGATCACCTGGAAGTCGCCCGAGATGCCGTTGCCGCCATGCATGTCGCGCGCGGCGCGGGCGACGTCCAGCGCCTTGCCGCAATTGTTTCGCTTCATCAGGCTGATCAGTTCGGGGCTGGCGGTGCCGTCCTCCATCATGCGGCCAAGGCGAAGGCAGCCCTGCAGACCCAGGGCGATCTCGGTCTGCATGTCGGCGAGTTTCTTCTGGAAAAGCTGCGTCTGGGCCAGCGGGCGGCCGAACTGCCGGCGGTCAAGGCCGTAGGTGCGGGCGCGGTGCCAGCAATCCTCGGCCGCGCCCATCACGCCCCACGAGATGCCGTAGCGCGCGCGGTTGAGGCAGCCGAAGGGACCTTTCAGCCCTTCGACGCCGGGAAGAAGCGCGTCCTCGCCCACCTCGACGCCGTCCATGACGATCTCGCCCGTCACGCTGGCGCGCAGCGACAGCTTGCCGTCGATCTTCGGCGCCGACAGGCCCTTCATGCCCTTCTCGAGCACAAAGCCGCGGATCTTGCCGCCGTGGGCGTCGGACTTGGCCCAGACCACGAAAACGTCCGCGATCGGGCTGTTCGAGATCCACATCTTCGATCCCGTCAGGCGGTAGCCGCCGTCTGTCCGTTCGGCGCGGGTCTTCATGCCGGCCGGGTCGCTTCCCGCGTCGGGCTCGGTCAGGCCGAAGCAGCCGATCCAGTCGCCCGCGGCGAGCTTGGGAAGGTAGCGGGCGCGCTGCGCGTCGCTGCCATAGGCGTGGATCGGGTACATCACCAGGCTCGACTGCACGCTCATCATCGAGCGATAGCCCGAATCGACGCGCTCGATCTCGCGCGCGACAAGGCCGTAGGTGACGTAGCCCGCGCCCAAGCCGCCGAAGTCCTCGGGGATGGTCACGCCCAGAAGCCCGGCCGCGCCCATCTCGGCGAAGATCGCGGGGTCTGTGGTTTCCTCGGCATAGGCCTTGGTCACGCGCGGCTGCAACCGGTCCTGTGCGAAGGCGCGGGCGGCGTCGCGCAACATGCGCTCGTCCTCGGTCAGCTGGGCCTCGATCTGGAAGGGGTCTTCCCAGACGAAGCGGCCAAGTTCCGGGCGGTGGGCGGCGGCGATCTTCTGCGTGACGTTCATCGGTTTTCTCCCGTGGCGCGGCTCCTACCTACTCCTGCGCGGGCGCAAGGGCAAATGCGGCGCGTTGGCAAGGCGACCGCGACCCCGCCTGGACCGTGCGGTCAGCCGCGACGCCAGACGCCCAGAAGGTTGTTCGCAGGCATCGGCTGCCGCGCCTCGGGCTGAAGCCCCGCGGCCCGGGCGAGGGCGTCGATCTCGTCGATCTCGCGAAGACCCCAGGCAGGGTCGTCGGCGCGCAGGCCCGCGTCGAAGGCCCGGTTGCCGTCCCCCTGGAACGCGCCACCCACGCGGAACGGCCCGTAAAGCAGAAGACGGCCCCCCGGGCGCAGCGCGCGACCTGCGCCCGCGACGATGCCTTCGGTCACCGCAAAGGGCGCGATATGGGTGACGTTGGCGGCAAGCACGGCCGTGAGCGGCCCCAGAGCGCCGATGTCGGGCCGGCCGGCCCAGTCGGCCGCGGCGTCGATCGCGAAGGCCGGGCGCGGCGGCGCGCCCAGTTCGGCTGCCCAGGCCGCGATCGAGCGGCGATGCACCGGGTCGGGGTCGGACGGCCACCAGTCAAGGCGCGGGAACGCCAGCGCGAAGGCCGCCGCGTGTTGCCCTGTGCCCGCGCCGATCTCGAGCACGGGGCCGGTGTCGTCGCCGATCAGACGCGCAAGCGCGGCGATGAGCGGCGGCGCATTGCGCAGGAAGACGGGCGAAAACAGGCGACCGTCCGGCGTGCTGTCCTGCACGCCGGGGCGAAACTGTGCGGTATGGGAACTGGTCGGGGCGCCGCTCACCGGGTGTTCGGGGCCGGGCCTACTTGGTCGGGCCGATCATCATGACCATCTGGCGGCCTTCCATCTTCGGCATGTTCTCGATCTTGCCGATTTCTTCCACGTCGGTCGCCACACGTTCCAGAAGCTGACGCCCGAGGTCCTGGTGCGCCATCTCGCGTCCGCGGAAGCGCAGCGTGACCTTCACCTTGTCGCCGTTCTCGAGGAACCGGATGACGTTGCGCATCTTCACATCGTAGTCATGAGTGTCGGTGTTCGGGCGGAACTTGACCTCCTTGATCTCGATGATCTTCTGCTTCTTGCGGGCCTCGGCCTCTTTCTTCTGCGTCTCGTACTTGTACTTGCCGAAGTCCATGATCTTGCAGACCGGAGGCGTGGCGTTGGGCGAGATCTCGACAAGGTCGAGCCCGACTTCCTCGGCCATTTCCAGGGCGCGTGCCGGGGTGACGACGCCTATGTTCTCGCCCTCGGCTCCGATGAGCCGGATTTCCGGGGCGCGGATTCGATCGTTGATTCGGGGGCCTGTCTCACGCACCGGGGGTGCGTTGTGCGGTCTGCGAGCGATGGTGTTCTTCCTTCGGTTGCCACTTTGCTTGAGCGTTGAAAATAAAGGGAGTGCGCGCGGCTTTCAAGCGGAATAGGGAGCAGGGTCGGCCGCGTTTCGCCGGAGGCGCCGCAGGCACAAACTGGGGCTTTCCCTTTCGCGCGTTTGTCCCCACATATGCGCCACAGACAACCATGGAGGGGCAAATGACCCGAGGAGTTCTGATTGCCGTGGCTGCGATCGTCATCGTGGCCATCGGATACCTGATGCTGCCGCAGTCCGCGACCGAGCCGACGACTGCCGTCGAAGACGCCGCGGAAACCGCGACCGAGGCCGCGGAAGACGCCGTCGAAGCCACCGAAGAGGCCGCCGGCGCCGCCGTCGAAGCCGCTGGCGAGGCTGCCAGCGACGCCGCAGACGCCGCCACCGAAGCTGCGGACACGGCCACCGAAGCGGCCGGCGAGGCTGCCGATGCCGTGACCGACGCCGCAAGCGATGCCGCCGAAGCCGTTGAAGGCGCTGTCGAAAGTGCCACCGAAGCGGTGGAAGGCGCAGCCGACGCCGTTGAGGGCGCCGCGTCCGATGCGGTCGATGCCACCACCGAGGCGGTCGAGGATGCGGTCGAAGGCGCGACCGAGGAAAGCACCACCACGACCGGCAACTGAGACGTCCGGTTAGCGAAAGACAGGCGCGGGGGCGTCAGATCAACCGACGAAGGCCTTTTCGACCACGTACTCGGCCGGATCGGAATTGGCGCCCTCACGCAGACCGAACCCCTCGAGGATCGCCTTGAGGTCAAGGTTGAAGCCCAGGCTTCCGCAGACCATCGCGCGGTCCGTTTCGGGACGGATGCCGTCGATTCCAAGGTCGCGGAACACCGTGCCATCCTTCAGAAGATCGGTGATGCGGCCCATCCTGGGGCTCTGGTCCCGCGTGGTGGTGGGATAGTAGCGCAGCTTGGCAAGGTTTTCGGCGCCGATCAGCTCGACCAGAAGCTCGTCCGAGCGCATCGCCTCGATCAGTTCGCGGCCATAGGTCAGTTCGGCCACCTCACGGCAGGTGTGGGTGACGATGACCTCGTCGAAGCGTTCATAGGTCTCGGGGTCGCGCAGAAGCGAGGCGAAGGGCGCAAAGCCGGTTCCCGTGGCGAAGAACCACAGGCGCTTGCCGGGCAGAAGCGCGTCATGCACCAGCGTGCCGACTGGCTTGGGGCGCAGGATGATCTGGTCGCCGGGCCGGATGTGCTGAAGCTTCGACGTCAGCGGGCCGTCGGGCACCTTGATCGAATAGAATTCCAGTTCCTCGTCCCAGGATGGCGAGGCGATCGAATAGGCGCGCAGCAGCGGCTTGCCGTTGTCGCCCATCAGCCCGATCATCACGAATTCGCCCGAGCGGAAGCGCAGCGATTGCGGGCGCGTGCACCGGAACGAAAACAGCCGGTCGGTGAAGTGGCGCACGGCGGTCACGGTCTGGGCGTCGGGCAGGGTGGGCGCCTTGGTGGCGGCGATCTCGTTCACGGGGCGTTGCTCGGTCATGGACATGTCACGGGCCTAGGGCCCGTGTCCTTGTTATGCGTTGATCTGGGTCAGATAAAGCGAAACTCAGCCGCGCAGGCGCGACTGGTAGTCGTGCGCCCGCCAGTCGGCGCGGGCGCGCCACTGGTCCTCGGGCTGTCGGCGGGCAAGATCGGCGTCGATCTCGACCGCGTCGAAGCCGGACCGGCGGGCCATCGCATACTGGTCCGCGATGACATGCCCGACGGCGTGAAGCCGGCCGGCATATCCCATCCGGCGCAACGCGCGGGCATGGGTGAAGCCGCGCCCGTCCGAAAACTTGGGAAACTCGACGCGGATCAGGTCGAGGGTGTCCAGACGGTCCGCCAGCGTGGCGGGATCGTCGGCGGGGCCGAGCGTCGCCACGGCCCTGGCCGCGGGCGGGGCCGGCGCGAACCCGTCGTCGGTGACGAGCACGGTCGTCTCGATCGTCATGGTCGCTCCTTTCACAGCGGCATTCGGGGGGCCTGGCCGCGCACGGCACGCCCATCGACGAAGTGGATGCCGCATTCGTCCTTGGCCTGTCCGCGCCAGCGGCCCGCGCGCTCGTCCTCGCCGGGCGTCACCGGGCTTGTGCAGGGGGCGCAGCCAATTGAGGGATAGCCCTTCGACACCAGCGGGTGCCGGGGCAGGCGGTTGTTGATCATGTAGTCCTGCACGTCGTCCTTCGTCCAATGCGCCAGCGGGTTGACCTTGATGCGACGGTCGTCCTCGGCCTCGAAGAACTGAAGTGCGGCGCGCTGTCCGCCCTGAAAGCGCTTGCGCCCGGTGATCCAGCCGTCGAAAGGGGCGATGGCCGCGCGCAGCGGTTCGACCTTGCGCAATGCGCAGCAGGCGTCCGGGTCGCGCCGGTGCAGGTCGGCCGCGGGATCGGCAAGGAAGGTCAGGGTTCGGTCGGGCGTGACGATGCGCACATCCGTCAACCCAAGCCGGTCGGCCACCGCGCGCTGGTAGTCGAGCGTTTCGGGAAACAGCATCTCGGTATCCAGAAATAGCACCGGCACGGACCGGTCGATCACCGCAGTCATATGCAGAAGCGCCACGGATTCCGCCCCGAAGGACGACACCAGCGCCACCTGGCCCACCTGCGGATCGGTCAGCGCATGCTCGAGCACCGAGGTGGCCGAATGGTTGGCGTAGCGCGCGTTCAGGTCCGCGACGCGCGCCGCGACGGGGGAGAGCGGGGCTTCAAGCGGCATCGGCTTGCGCCTCGGTCATGCCGTCGCCGTAAAGCGCGGTCTTGAAGGGGGCCATGCCGACGCGGCGGAAGGCCTGAAGGAACGTCTCCTCGGACGATTGCCGCAGGTCGAGATAGGCGCGCACGATGCGTTCGATCGCGGGCACGATCTCGTCCGCCGAGAAGCCCGGGCCGGTGCGTTCGCCGATGGCCGCCGTTTCCGTGCCGTCGCCGCCCAGCGTGATCTGGTAGGTTTCGACCCCCGCGCGGTCGAGGCCGAGGATGCCGATGTGGCCCACGTGGTGATGGCCGCAGGCGTTGATGCAGCCCGAGATCTTGATCTTGAGCAGGCCGATCTCGTGCTCGAGTCCCAGCGCGTCGAAATGCGTGGCGATTTCCTGCGCGATGGGGATCGAGCGGGCGGTCGCCAGCGCGCAGTAGTCCATGCCGGGGCAGGCGATGATGTCCGAGACAAGCCCGACGTTGGCGGTGGCCAAGCCCGCCGCGCGCAGGGCGGTGTAAAGCTCGGGCAGTGCGTCCCGGGGGACGTGCGGCAGGATCACGTTCTGCTCGTGGCTGATGCGCAACTCGTCATAGGCGAGGCGCTGGGCCAGGTCCGCCATCACGCGCATCTGGTCCGAGGTGGCGTCGCCCGGCGTGGCGCCATGGGCCTTGAGGCTGATCGTGACGATGGCGTGGTCGGGGCGGCGGTGGGGGGTCACGTTGGTGTCGACCCACGACCGGAAGCCCGCGCCAAGGTCGGTCGCCGGCGTCAGGCCCGAGGCGCGGAAGGCCGGCGGCGCGAATTGTGCCTCGATCCCGGTCAGGATCTGCTGGTCGACCCCCGAGAAGGCCGGGCGAAGCTCGGCGAAGCGGGCCTCGACCAGGCGCGTGATCTCGTCGATGCCGTTCTCGTGGACGGTGATCTTGATGCGCGCCTTGTACTTGTTGTCGCGCCGGCCAAGCGTGTTGTAGACGCCGACGATGGCCTCGACATAGGGCAGAAGGTCGGCCTTGGGCAGGAAGGCGCGGATGACCTTGCCGATCATCGGCGTCCGGCCAAGCCCGCCGCCCACAAGCACCTCGAAGCCGGGCTCGCCCGCGTCGTTGCGCACCATGCGCAGCCCGATGTCATGGGCGCGGGTCACGGCGCGGTCGTTCGGGCTTCCGGTGACGGCGATCTTGAACTTGCGCGGCAGGAACTGGAATTCCGGGTGATCGGTCGACCACTGGCGCAGAAGCTCGGCCACCGGGCGCGGGTCCTCGATCTCGTCCGCGGCGGCCCCGGCGAAGTGGTCGGCGGTCACGTTGCGGATCGTGTTGCCGCTGGTCTGGATCGCATGCATGCCGACATCGGCCAGCGCGTCCAGCATGTCGGGCACATCGGGCAGCTTCGGCCAGTTGAACTGGATGTTCTGACGGGTGGTGAAGTGCCCATAGCCCTTGTCCCAGCGTTCGGCGATATACGCGAGTTGCCGCATCTGGGCCGAGTTCAGCGTGCCATAGGGGATCGCCACGCGCAGCATGTAGGCGTGAAGCTGAAGGTAGAGACCGTTCATCAGGCGCAGCGGGCGGAATTCCTCTTCGGTCAGCGACCCGTCGATCCGCCGTTCGACCTGGGCGCGGAACTGGCGCACGCGTTCGCGCACGAAGGCTTCGTCGAACTCGGTATAGCTATACATTCGTCTGCTCCGCGCGCTTGCCGTGGGCATAGTTCGAGGGGCCGCGGGTGCGGAACGCCTCGCGGAAGTGGACGGGCGCGGGGCCGTCGGGCGTGGCCATGGCATCGGCCAGATAGACGCCGACCGCGACGTCCGGCTGGCTTTCGGCCAGCAGCAGGCGCAACTGGCCGTGGGCCTCGTCCTCGATCAGTTCCGCCTCGCGCATGTCGCGCGTCCAGCGGTCGTCTTCGGTCAGCCAGATCGTGTCGCCGTCCAGCAGGTGGTTCGCCGTGACGACCTTGGGGGTGAAGCCGCGTTTCACAGGGCAACCTCTGTCGTTGAAAGTTCGGGGGCAAGGGCTTCGACCGCGCGCGGGGCAAGGCCGTAAAGCACAAGGGCGGGGCCGGTCATCCCGGCCCGGCCGAGGTCGGGCTCGAGATCGGCAAGTCGGGTGTGCAGGATGCGCTGGTCGGGACGCGAGGCGTTCTCGACGATCGTCACCGGCGTCTGCGGATCGGCGCCGTGCATCAGAAGCCGACCCTGGATGAAGCGGGCCGATTTCTTGCCCATGTAGATCGCCGCGACCTCGCCCGTGCGGGCGAGCGTGCGCCAGTCGTGTTCGGCGAAACCCTGCATGTCGTGGCCGGTCAGAAGGCGCACGGACGAATTGCGGGTGCGCTTCGTCAGGCTTTGCCCGATCGCCGCGACCGCGGCCGAGGCGGCGGTGATGCCGGGGACGATACTGTAGGCGATGCCATGGGCAAGGCAGGTCTCGATTTCCTCGTCGAGGCGGCCGAAGACGGTCGCGTCGCCGGACTTCAGCCGCACGACCTGCGCCCCGTCGCGGGCATGGGCCACGATCAGCGCGTTGATGTCGGCCTGCGAGGTCGAGGGACCGAAGCCTTCCTTGCCGGCGTCGACAAGGACCGCCTCGCGCCGGGCGAGTTCAAGGATCGCGGGCGTGATCAGCCGGTCGTGGATGACCACGTCGGCCTCGTCCAGCGCGCGGCGCGCCTTGAGCGTCAGAAGTTCCGGGTCGCCCGGGCCGGCGCCGACGAAGGCCACATGGGCCTCGCGCGGCCGCGCGGTTGCATGGCCCGCAAGCAGCGCCTCGAGCGCGGGTTCGACGCCGGCCTCGCCGCTTTCGTCCAGCGCGCGCGGGCCTGCCCCGAAATAGAAGTCGGCCCAGAAGTCGCGGCGGGCGCGGCCCTGCGGCAGCGCCTCGGCGCGGGGGCGGAACGCCTTGCCAAGGCGGGCGAGGATGCCAAGCCCGTGCGGCAGGCGCGCCTCGAGATCGGCCTTGATCGCGCGGGCAAGGACCGGCGCCGCGCCTTCGGTGCCGATCGCCACGGTCACCGGATCGCGGTCGACGATGGCGGGCGTGATGAAGGCGCTGTCCTCGAGGTTGTCGACGATGTTGACCAGCGCGCCTTCGGCCGCGGCAAGCGCGGCGGTGCGCCGGTCCTCGGCCGCGTCGTCGTCGGCGGCGTAATGCAGCCGCGCGCAGATCGCGTCGCCCGCGCGCATGGCCCGGCGCACCAGCGTCAGCCGGCCGTCCGCGGCCCAGCGGACGATCTCGGGCGCGGGGTCGGCGGCGAAGACCGTGATCCGTGCCTCGGTCTTGAGAAGAAGCCGAAGCTTTGCGATCGCCGTCTCGCCCCCGCCCGAAACGGTGACGCGGCGGCCGGCGACGGCCAGGAAGATGGGAAAGTGCTGCATGTCGCGCCTGTCTTGAACTTGCGGTCAATATAGGACATTTTCCCAATCCACGGCCATATGGGCGCGATAACAAGGATGTTGTCCTGCCCGGTGCGATGTGGAAGGGCCGGTGGCCCATTGCAGGAAGGAAAACGGAATGACGGTCCGCGTGGATGAACTGGACAGGAAAATCCTTGCCGAGTTGCAGCGCGACGCAAGCCAATCGCTGGACGAGATCGCCAAGACGGTGGGGTCGTCGAAGACCCCGGTCTGGAATCGCATCCGCAAGATGCGCGAGGCGGGCGTGATCCGTCAGCAGACCGTGATCGTCGATCCCGATGCGCTGGGGCTCGAGGCCTGCTTCTTCGTGCTGATCCGCACAAGCGAGCACGAGGCCGAATGGCAGAAGCGCTTTCTCGCGGCACTTCGGGCCCGCCCCGAAGTGCTTGAGGCGCACCGTCTGGCCGGCGAGATCGACTATATCCTGAAGGTGCGCGTGGCCAATGCGCGGGCCTATGACGCCTTCTACCAGGCGCTCATTTCAGAGGTGCGGATCTTCAACGTCACCGCGCTTCTGTCGATGGAAGAGATCAAGTCGACGACGGTGCTGCCGGTCTGATGCAGGTGCATTCCACCATCAGGCTTTGAAGGCCGTGGAAGTGATAGAGGTTGGCGTAGGCGGGCTCGTCCGCAAGGGCAAGGTCGGGACAGCGCGCGAAGAGAAGCGGCAGCACGATCTGAAGCTCGAGCCGGGCCAGAGGCGCGCCGATGCAGAAGTGCACACCCGCGCCCAGCGACATGTTCGTGACCTGGGGCCGGGTCGGGTCGAAGACGTCGGCATCGGGCCAGACCTTGCGGTCGCGATTGGCCGAGGCAAGAAGGCAGCCGATGCGGTCGCCGCGCTTGAATCTGTGCCCGAAAAGTTCCATCGGTTCATAGACATAGCGTGAAAACAGGTGCAGCGGCGGGTCGAAGCGCAGCAGCTCTTCCACGGTCGCGGCGATGAACGCCGGGCGCAGCGCCGTGCAGTCGACGCCGGTCTTCAGGATCGTGCGGACCGAATTGCCGATCGTGTGCACGGTCGCCTCGTGGCCGGCGTTCAGAAGCAGGATACAGGTCGCGATCAGTTCGTCGGTCGAAAGACGCCCGCCCTGTTCCTCGGCGTTGATCAGGTCGGTGATCAGATCGCTCGCGGGGCGCCGGCGGCGCAGGTCGACGAACTCGCGGATGAAGGCCGCGAAGTCGGCCGCCGCGGCGTTGGCGGCGGCCTCGATCCCGGGGCCTCGGCGGGCCTGATACATCGCGACCATCGCGTTCGACCAGGACAGAAGCTGCGCGCTCATCGTGTCGGGCACGCCCAGAAGGCGCGCGATCACCTTCACGGGCAGTTCCTGCGCCAGCGCCGGCAGAAGGTCGAACGGGCCGTCGGGGAAGTTGCCGATGCAGGTGTCGGCCAACTGCGAAATCTCGGGCGCCATGCACTGGATGCTGCGCGAGGTGAAGGCCCGCAGGACCAGCGTGCGCAGGCGGCGGTGATCCTCGCCGTCGCGCTCGAGCATCGAGTGGTCCTCGATGGCATGGAAGGCGGCCAAGTGCGCGGGCACCGGCGGGCGCATCTCGGGCGGGACCTCGCGGCCCATCTTGCGATGGCGCAGGATGGTGTTCACCGCCTCGTAGGTGGTGGCGACCGGAAGATCGTAGTCTTCCCAGAGCACGATGTCGCCAAGCGCCCGCGCCCGGTCGTAGAACGGGTAGGGGTCCTGGACGAAGCTGGGATCGGTCGGAGACTGCCGGATCGGCTTCAACTCTCAGTCCGCTCCGCGTACCGGGATCGGGGCGTCCGGATCGGGCTTCAGCACCTTCTGGACGAAGAAGGCCGCAAGCGCGAGGCCCACCCCCAGAAGGTCGGTCACGAGCCCGCCCTCGATCATGAAAAGCGCCGCGATCAGGGTGGCCAGCCGGATGAACCAGGCCGACCGCCCGCCCATGAACCAGCCCTGCACGGCTGACGACAGAAGCGCCACGCCGATGACCGCGGTGAGGAAGGCGCGCAGGACCTCGAACGTGGTGCCATCCATCAGCAGCGCCGAGTTGTAGAAGAACATGAACGGCACGATGAACGCGGCGATGCCGATCTTGAACGACACGACCGAGGTTTCCATCGGATTCCCCCCCGATATCCCCGCAGCCGCGTAACTTGCCAGCGCCACAGGGGGCGTGATGGCCGAAAGCACGGCGAAGTAGAAGACGAAGAAATGCGCCGTCAGCGGTGCGATGCCAAGGTTGATCAGGCCGGGCGCCACGACCGAGGCGGCCACCGCATAGGCCGCCGTCGTGGGCATGCCCATGCCCAGGAGGATCGCGATGCACATGGCAAAGAACAGCGCGAGCAGCTGCGACGAGGCGGCAAGCCCAAGCAGCAGCGACGAGAAGCGCGCCCCCACGCCGGTGAGCGAGATTACGCCCACGATGATGCCGGCGCAGGCGCAGACCGCGATGATCTGGACCGACATGACGCCCGCGATCTCGAAGGCGCGCAGGATCGCCCGCGGCCCCATCCGGATCGGGGTGAGCCAGCTCACCACGGCGGCCGAGACGGTGGCGAGCGTGCCCGCGCGGATCACGGAATAGCCCATGAAAAGCGCCGCGATCAGGATGATGATCGGGATGAACAGATAGATCTGGCGGACCATCTTGCCGAATTTCGGCAACTCGTCCTCGCGCATGCCGCGCATGCCAAGCTTGGCGGCCTCGAAATCGACCATGAAATAGACCGACACGAAGTAGAGGACGGCCGGAATGATCGCGGCGATGGCGATGTCGGTATAGGGGATGCCGGTGATCTCGGCCATGATGAAGGCGCCCGCCCCCATGATCGGCGGCATGATCTGGCCCCCGGTCGAGGCGGCTGCCTCGACCGCGCCGGCGGTGTTCTTCGAATAGCCCAGCTTCTTCATCAGCGGGATGGTGAGCGAGCCCGTCGCCACCACGTTGCCGGCGCTTGTGCCGTTGATCATTCCCATCAGGCCCGAGGCGAAGATGGCGACCTTGGCGGGGCCGCCGCGCGCCCGTCCGGCGGCGGCGAAGGCGAAGTTCACGAAATAGTCGCCCACCTTCGAGGCCTGCAAGAAGGCCGCGAAGATCACGAAGAGGATGATGTAGGTCGACGACACCGCGACCGGCGCGCCAAGGATGCCCACGTCGGTGTAGATCTGGCTGAAGAAGCGCTCCCACGAGATCGGGGGCGAGGTCAGGAAGCCCGGCAGGTACTGCCCGGTGAAGACATAGGCCAGGAACACGGTCGAGATGATCACCAGCGCAAGCCCCGCCACACGCCGTGTCAGCTCCATGATCAGAAGCGTGCCCGCGACCGAGGCCAGCGAGATGCCGATCGGCGCGAAGGGCGTTCCAGTCGAATTGCGCATCGCGGTCAGGCGGGTGTCGAAGATCGTCATCAGGTAGACCGCCACCGCGATGGCGCAGACCGACAGCACCACATCGGGCGCCGTGACCACGGCCCGCCCCCGGCGGTGGAACCAGGACAGGATGATGGCCGCGGCGGTCGTCGCGATCAGCGGAACACCGTAAAGCCAGGTCTCGCGGAAGCGGATCGCGGGGTCGAGGCCGTTCCACATGATCTCGCCGCCGCGAATGTCCGCCGCGATGGAAAACGCGACGCCAAGCGACCAGAGCGCCGGCACCATGAGCGCCCAGGCCACCCAGGTCGTCAGCTTGCGACGGTCGTCGTCCGGGGCGCGGAACAGGGTCGCCGAGTAAAGCAGGAAGCCCAGCACCAGCACGCCCGCGATGTGCAGGATGCGGAAGTTCCAGGTTTCCATCGGCAGGGTCGGCAGGAACGGCAGGTCGATGAGGCCGCCCGTCATCGCCCGGATCGACAGCCCGTTGAGCGCCGCCATGTGGAACGCGCTGTAAAGCGCCGCCAGGGTCACGATGACGGTGAGGGTCCGACCCTCGTAGAGCCGCCGGTTGCCTTCAACCGGTTCCTCGTCCACGCCCTCGGCGATGACGACGTCGTCTTCCTGCGGTTTGGCTGTCTCGGCGGTCATGGATTGGCTCCCCAGTGTCCCCGGCGAGGACGCCTTCCTTGCCCGGGGCAGGGGCGTCCTTCGTTGTTGACCGGGCCGCGTGCGGCGGCCCGGCCAGGTCGCATCGGCGGTCTCAGCCGCCGTAGATCATGTCGGCACCGATGGTGGCGCCGTTCTCGTTGAACCAGCGTGCCGCACCGGGGTGCCACTTGAGAACGGCGTTCTTGTCCCAGTTCTCGGGCAGGGTCTCGGCGGCGGACTTGTGCACGTTCATCATCCGCGCGTTGTCCTCCATCGCGATGCGGGTCGCCTCGTAGACGAAGCTTTCCGGCAGATCGCAGTTGGCGATGGCGAAGTTCCACATCGCGACCGAGTTCGCGTCCGCGCTGAGCGACTGGTAGGTGCCCGCGGGGATCGAGAAGGGCGACACCGGGAAGGCCTCGACGATCGTGGCGAGTTCCTCGTCGGTGAAGTCGATGAGGTTGATGTCGGTCTGCACCTCGAGCTGGCTCACCGTCGGGATCGGCACGCCGGCCGCGAAGCCGATCACGTCGATCAGGCCGTCCTGCATCTGGCCGCCAAGGTCATCCCAGCCGCCGTTGCGGCGCTCGAAGGTGACGCCCAGCGTCTCGAGCATGGCCGGAAAGTAGGTGTCGGCGGTCGAGCCCGCGGGCCCGAAGCCGATGCGTGCGCCGGCCGGAATCTCGGAAATCGAGGTGATGCCCGACGACCCCAGGGCCGCGATCGAGAAGGGCGTCTGGTACATCGGGAAGATGGCGCAGGCCTTGTCCATCGCCACGCCCGGCGCGATCGGGTTGTTGCCCGCAAGCGATTCGGCCGCCGGGCCCAGGGTGGTCAGGCCGAAGGCGACCTGGCCGGTATGGACAAGCGCCATGTTCTGCATCGGGCCGCCAGTGACTTCGCCGGCACCGGTGATGCCCAGTTCTTCGGCAACGAGGTTCGCCCAGCCCGAGCCGTAGACGAAGAACGTGCCGCCCTGGCTTGCCGTTCCCACGGTGAAGCTGTCCGGCCAGCCGTCACGGTCCTGGGCGGTGGCGACGACGGCGGTCAGGACGGCCGCGACGGCGGTCCCTGTGAAAAGCAAGTGTTTCATGAAGATCCTCCGGTTGGCTCCCGTGCTGAATGCCGGGATTGGTCAGGTTTCTAGTCCAAATGAGATGATCTGCAAGGAAAACCGGACCGGAGGGCGCGAACGGCGGCATGACGCAGCGGAAGCTTCGCCGTGCCGCCGAAAGGGGGTAGCGGCGTCAGGACTTCTTCATCGGGCAGGTCGAAAGCCCGAGAATGCTGTAAAGCGGGCAGCTGCCCATCAGGCCCGTTGCCAGCGGGACGATGCCGATCAGAAGCGCCCAGCGGGCCGGCAACTCGGGCAGGGCGAAGAAGGCGGCGAGAAGCGCCACCCCGGCGACGATGCGCAGTGCGCGGTCGATACTGCCGACGTTTTTCTTGAACATGCGATGGTCCTTTCGGTCTGCCGGGACCCTTTGCCCCGGGAATGGAGCGACCATGCCCGAGTCGCCGCATGCCGTCTGTGACCCGGTCACACCCGCGTTCAGATCGCCATGTCCTCGGCCAGGCGGCGCAGCCGGTCGCGGTCGACAAGGCGCACCTCTCCGCGCCGTGTCTCGATCGCGCCGGACCGCGACAGCGCGTCGAGCCGGCGCGAGACCACCTCGCGCGCGCTGCCGATGGCGCTGGCGATTTCCTGCTGGGTCGCCACGATCCGCCCATCGGCGTCGGCATGGGCCAGAAGCCACCCGGCAAGCCGCGCCTCGACCCGCTGGAAGGCCACCCGTTCGAGAAGCTGCATCATCGACTGCATCCGTTCGGCGAACGCGGCGAAGACAAGGGCGCGGAAGGCCGGATCGGTGTCGATGAGGTCAAGGAAGGCCACCCGCGGCAGAAGCACGAGCCGGGTCGGCCGGTCGGCGACCGCCTCGGCGCTGTAGTCCTCGCCGCCCAGAAGGCCCAGCGTCGACTGGATGCAGCTTTTTCCCGGCGTCACGTCGTAAAGCAGGATGTCGCGGCCCGTGGGGCCGACGAGGTGGACGCCCACGCGGCCCTCGAGAACGATGACATAACCCCGAACCGTGTCGCCCGGCCGGAACAGAACCGCGCCCGCCGGCACCTCGACCGGCGCATAGGTGGCAAGGCGCGCCCGCGCGATCGGGCCAAGCCCGCGCAGGTCCGGCAGATCGTCCGACCAGCTCATTCCCCGCGCCCACGCGCTTCGAAGCGGGGCAGCATGGCCGAGAAATCGCGCCCGCGCCCGTCCTCGTCCTCGACGAAGGCGCGGTACAGCTCGGCCGCGCGGGCGCCCATGGGCGTGTCGGCGTCGACGGCTTCGGCCGCCTGCTGCGACAGCCGCAGGTCCTTCAGCATCAGTTCGGCCGCGAAACCGGGCGCATAGCCGGTGTCGGCGGGGCTTTTCGGGCCGATGCCTGGGGCGGGGCAATAGGTGGTGATCGACCAGCTTTGTCCCGACGAGGTCGACACCACGTCGAACATCGCCTGCCGGTCGAGGCCCAGCTTGTCGGCCAACGCGAAGGCTTCGCAGGTGGCGATCATGGTGACACCAAGGATCATGTTGTTGCAGATCTTCGCGGCTTGTCCGTTGCCGGAAGGGCCGCAATGGACCGCACGCGCGCCCATCACGTCGAAAAGCGGCTTGGCCTTCGCGAAGGCCGCATGGCTGCCGCCGGCCATGAAGGTCAGCGTGCCAGCCGCCGCGCCGCCCACGCCGCCCGAAACGGGCGCGTCGACAGGCAGAAGCCCCGCCGCCTCGGCCAGCGCGGCCACGGCGCGGGCGCTGTCGACGTCGACGGTCGAGCAATCGACGAACGCTGCGCCCGGCATCATCGCCGGCACGATCTCGGCCGCCACGCGGCGCAGGATCGCACCGTCGGGCAGCATGGTGATCGCCACCTCGGCCCCGCGCACGGCCTCGGCCGCGCTGGCGGCCGGCGCGACGCCCGACGGCATCGCGGCCGCCACGTCGAAGCCGGTCACGTCATGCCCGGCCCTGACCAGGTTCGCGGCCATGGGTGCGCCCATGTTGCCCAGGCCGATGAATGCGATCTTCATTGCGTCGCCTCCCCCAGTGTCAGTTCGTCTGGCCCGAGCGGCGCGAGCATCGCCGCGACCTCGTCCGGGTCGGGCGGCGCGTCATGCCGCCAGCGCGGGCGCCTGTCCTTGTCGATGATGGCGGCGCGGATGCCTTCAAGGAAGTCCCCCTGTTCCATCGCGCGATAGGTGAAGCGGTATTCGAGGGCCAGAGCTTCGCGGATGTCCGGAGAGGGGCCTAGGCGGCGCAGCATCTCGAGCGTCGCGGCCACCGACAGCGGCGCGTTGCGGCGCAGCGCGGCAAGGGTTTCGCGCGCGACGTCGCCACCGTCGGCCGCGAGGCCGGCAAGGATCGCGCCCAGATCGTCGGCCGCGAAGTGCCGGTCGATGGCGCCGCGCAGATCCGCAAGGCGGCCTGGTGGCGGCGGCACGGGCGAAAGGTCGGGCCGACCCGTCGCGATCATCGCGGCCTTTACCGCGTCCCAGCGGGCCTCGGGCAGGAAGGCATCGGCGAAGCCGGCAAGGATGGCGTCCGCCGGTCCCATCCGCGCCCCCGTGGTGCCAAGCCAGGCCCCGATCCGCCCCGGGGCGCGGGCCAGCATCATCGAGCCGCCCACGTCCGGGACAAGGCCGATGCCGCATTCGGGCATGGCGATCTGCGAGGTTTCGCCGACGATCCGCAGCCGCGCGTGGCAGCCGATGCCGACGCCCCCGCCCATGGTGAAGCCCTGCAGGAAGGACACCACAGGCTTCGCGTATTCGAAGATGCGGGCGTTGAGGCGGTATTCGTCGCGCCAGAAGCGCCGGCCATAGGCGAAATCGCCGGCCCTGCCGGTGGCGTACATCTCGGCGATGTCGCCGCCGGCCGAGAACGCCCGCGCGCCCGCGGCGTCGATCAGGACAAGTGCCACGGCGGGATCGTCGCGCCACGCCACGAGCGCGGCCTCGATATCGCGGCACATTCCGTGCGTCACCGCGTTCAGCGCCTGCGGGCGGTTCAGCGTGATCCGCCCCGCGCGCCCCTCGGTGCGGATCAGGACATCGCTCATCGCCGCCCGATCAGGTGGCGGGCGACGATCAGGCGCATGATCTCGTTCGTGCCCTCGAGGATCTGGTGCACGCGCAGGTCGCGCAGGATCTTCTCGATCCCGTAGTCGGCCAGGTAGCCGTAGCCGCCGTGCAGTTGCAGGCACTGGTCGGCCACGCGCGAGCCGGCCTCAGTGACGAGCTTCTTGGCCATGGCGCAGAAGACGGTGGCGTCGGGCGCGCGGGTGTCGAGCTTCCAGGCGGCCTGGCGCAGGAAGGTGCGGGCGGACTGAAGCTCGATCTCCATGTCGGCAAGGCGGAACTGCAATGCCTGGAACTGGTCGAGGGCCTGTCCGAAGGCGCGCCGCTCGGCCATGTAGGCCAGCGTGGCGTCAAGCGCGGCCTGCGCGGCGCCCAGCGAACAGGCGGCGATGTTGAGCCGCCCGCCGTCGAGCCCTTCCATCGCATAAGTGAAACCCTGGCCCTCGATCGCAAGCAGGTTTTCGGCCGGAATGTCGCAATCGTCCAGCTGGACCTGGCGCGTCGGCTGGCTGCGCCAGCCCATCTTGTCCTCGAGCGCGCCGAAGCCGAGGCCTGGCGTGCCGTCCTCGACCACGAAGGCCGAGATGCCCTTCGCCCCCTCGCCGCCCGAGCGCGCCATCACGATGTAGGCGTCGGAATAGCCGCCGCCCGAGATGAAGGCCTTGGTGCCGGTCAGGCGCCAGCCCGTGCCGGTCGGCGTCGCCCGGGTGCGCAGGGCGGCCGCGTCCGAGCCCGCGCCGGGTTCGGTCAGGCAATAGGACAGCACGGTTTCCATCGAAAGCGCGCGGGGCAGCAGGCGCGCGCGCAGGGTGTCCGATCCGTGCCGGTCGATCATCGCCGCGCACATGTTGTGGATCGACAGGAAGGCCGCGACGCTGGCGCAGGACATCGCCAGCGCCTCGAAGACGAGGGTCGCGTCGAGCCGTGTGAGCCCCGACCCGCCGGCCTCTTCGCGGACGTAGAGGCCGCCGAAGCCAAGTTCGGCGAGCGCCGGCCAGAGCGTGCGGGGAAGGGTGCCTTCCGCATCCCAGCGCCGGGCGTGGGGCGCGATGTGATCGGCGCCGAAGGCCCGCGCCATGTCGAAGATCGCCGCCTGATCGTCCCCCAGCGCGAAGTCCATGGGCCCCTCCCCGACGGAATTGAACGCCTGTTCCCTTAGCGCCCCGCCTTGCAGTCTGGCAACCCGGGGCTCTGCCCCGGACCCCGAGGTATTTCCGGCCAGAAGAAGACCCGGGGCAGGAAGACCGGATCAGAGGTCGGCATGGAAGGCCTCGACCAAGTGGGCGACCACGGCGCGCATGGCGGTGTCGTGGTCGGCGCCGGCTTCGATCCGGGCGGCGTAGAGCGCGCGCTGGCGGTCCGAGGCGGTGCCCTGGGCGACAAGGTCGGTGGCGGCCCGGATCTCGTGCTGGCACCAGAGCGCCTCGGCGTCTTCGGCCAGGAGGTCCTGCCATTCGGCCACAAGCTCGGGCAGGGGGACGATGGCGCGGCGGCCGAAGTCGATCAGCCCTTCGGAGACGCCGTAGCGCTGGGCGCGCCAGCGGTTCTCGGCCAAGAGGAAGCGGTCGTAGATGCGCCAGCGCTGGTTCTTCTTCGACAGCCGCCAGAGCATACGCATGGTGGCCTGGGTCAGCGCGGCCAGCGACAGCGTGTGCTCGAGCCGGGGGGCCACGTCGCAGATGCGGGATTCGAGCGTGGGGAACCGTGCGGACGGACGCAGGTCCCACCAGATCTTGGTGGTGTCCTCGATCAGGCCCAGTTCGATCAGGATATCGACCGAACGATGGTATTCGGCCCAGCTGCCGAAGCGCGGCGGCAGGCCGGTGCGGGGCAGGTTGTCGAAGATCGTCAGCCGGTAGGAGGCAAGGCCCGTGTCCTGCCCCTGCCAGAAGGGCGAGGAGGCCGAGAGCGCCAGCAGGTGGGGCAGGAAGTAGGGGAACTGGCCCAGAAGATCGGCGCGCAACTCGTCGTTCTCGACGCCGACGTGGACGTGCATGCCGCAGATCAGCATGCGCCGCGCGACCCCGCCCAGATCGCGGCGCAGGGCGTTGTAGCGATCCTTGTTGGTGTGGTGCTGGGTCTTCCAGTCGGCGAAGGGGTGACAGGACACGGCGATGGGCGCAAGCCCATGATTATGCGCGTGTTTCGCCACGCAGGCGCGCAGGCGGCGCAGGTCGTCGCGGGCCTCGCCGATGGTGCCGCAGACCTTGGTGCCGACCTCGATCTGGCATTGCAGGAACTCGGGGCTGACCTGGCCCTGCATGTCGGCCAGGCAGTCCTCGATCAACTGGTCCGAGGCCACGGCAAGGTCGAGGCTGTCGCGGTCGACGAGGAGGTATTCCTCTTCGATCCCCAGGGTGAATGTCGGGTCGCTGGCCACCTGTCCCTCCCGCGATGGTCGGGGGGAGTGTGGCAAGGCCGGGGGCGGGGGGGCAAGCGGCTTTTCGGGGTAACGGCCCCGAGGCGATTCGCGGCGGCGGGTCCGGAAAACAGTTTCGCCTGATAGAAGTGCGGGTTCGGGTTCAGGCGGTTGTCACGAAAGTGGATGAGATTTGACGCCTTTCGCGGGATTGTGTCGTGGGTGATGCAACCAATGAGCGATCCCTAATGGATTGTGCTTTGTGGCGAAAGTATGGCGTGCTAGACAGATCCGGTGTGGTGGTGATGTGTAACACTGGTGTCTGTGAGGGGGCCAAAATGAAATTTGATTTGAGACACGCCGCTCTGGCGAGTTTTATGCTTGCGGGAAGTGCGACGATCGCATCGGCAGCGACGATTTACACGCACGACTTCGACGACCCGCCGCCAGCCGTGACGAATGGCGACACGGTCTACAAGAAGGACGGCTATACTTATTCGCCGTTGAACTTCAACAGCAGCGACGCATGCTACACGATTGGCGATGCGCCGGGCGACACTAAGCGTTGCTTCCTTGAGGTTCGCAACGGTGAGGCGACCAACGTCGTCCAGGATGACAAAGATCCCTTCGACCTGCTGTCGTTCCATTTCAATTTCCAGGGCGACAACTCAAATGCCGGCGGCCCCAACGCGCAGCCGGCGATCAACCGGCTTGACCTGTTCTCGATGATCGGTGAAGCGGTTGGACCGACGACGAACATCTCACTTGGGTCGGCTTACGACGGGACAGGGGCGTTCAAGATCTACCTCGCCTCGGATACTTCTGCCGTATTCACCGGCGCGCTTGTAAAGCAGACCGGTTATTTCGTGGTCTTCAATGATTGGTTCGACGGGATCACAAAGTTCACTTGGGACGCTGTCGACAACAAGCAGATCCGAATTGACTGCGTTTCGATCAGCCCGGATGGAGCAAACATTTCCGCAAGCGATCTCGGAGAATGTGCGCCTTCGAGCACTCCCGTCATCCCGCTGCCCGCCGCTGGCTGGCTTCTGATCGCCGGCATCGGCGGTCTTGCTGCGGTGAAGAAGCGCAAGCGCGCGGCCTGAGCCGAGAGCCGAATTTACGATCCGATTTCCCTCGCATCGTTTCGGAGAGGCGGTCCCTGACGGGGCCGCCTTCTTCGTTTCGGCCACCACGCCGCCGCGCGGGAATTCCAGTCGGCACCGCGACAATCCGATGCCGGATCGGAAACAATCCGCGCAGCACGGGCGGCGCGGCGCGGAGCACCCCAAAAAATGAATGATAAATGAACGGCTTGCCGGTGTCCGGGCTTGCGAGGCCGCGTCGGGCCCTGGGCGCAGGCCACGGCTTGCCGGCACGCCCGCCGAACACCGTTCTGGACTTGCGCGAAATCCGGCGTAGCGTTTTCAGCGTGGTGGACTGCCCGCATTGTGCGGGGGTGCCTTACAGAGTGAAAAATGGAGTGGGGGCAATGAAGATTGTTTGTGGTGTGGCTGCGGCCGCACTTTACCTGTCTGCCTGCGCGGCCAGCGCAGCGACCTATACTTTCAACTTTGCGGACAACGGAAACACCGGCTGGCAAAGCACCTTCTCGGTCGGGTCGGATGAGGTCCCGTCGGTCGAGGTGGACGTGACGGCGGCGACCTACAGCGGCGACAAGAAGACGATCCATTACGACGACTCGCGCGCGGCGACCTGGCAGGGCTTCGGGCTTGGCGTCTGCGGTGACTGGTCCACGTACCGGGACAAGTGCAAGGACGAAAACCATCGCATCGATGGCATGGACAACAACGACCTTGCGATCTTCACGCTGGATAGCGCGCTTGCCCTGCACTCGATCAAGTTCGGAAGCTTCAATCCTTATACGAAGGTCGAGTGGGAGTGGACCTGCGTCCTGCGGGGCCGCCACGGCGGTTGCTGGGACTGGGACGCCGAGAAGGTCACCACGACCTTCTACGATTCCTTCGACCTGTTCATCGACCTGGGCGGCGGGCTGAGCTATCAGCTGAGCGATCTCGTCGCGGGAATGGTCACGTTCGACGACCTGCTTGTGTCCGATGTCTTCGGGATCGGGGCGTCGGGCAAGTACGACGCGTTCAAGATCAAGGAAATCGTCTTCAAGGATGCGCCGCCGAACGTCATTCCGCTGCCGGCCGCCGGCTGGCTGTTGGTCGCGGGGCTTGGCGGGCTGGCCGCGATGCGCCGGAAGAAGACCGCCGCCTGACGCCAGGCGACCGAACGAATGAAAAGGGCGGCCCTTCGGCCGCCCTTCTTTCTTGTCCCTCGGCGATGGGGTCAGTCCATCGCCTTGAAGTGGAACTCGCCGCCTTCCTTCAGGCCGCTCGGCCAGCGCGCCGTCACGGTCTTGGTGCGCGTGTAGAAGCGGAAGCTGTCGGGCCCGTGCTGGTTGAGGTCGCCGAAGCCCGATTTCTTCCAGCCGCCGAAGGTGTGATAGGCCAGCGGCACCGGGATCGGCACGTTGATGCCCACCATGCCGATGTTGATGCGGCTGGCGAAGTCGCGCGCGGCGTCGCCGTCGCGGGTGAAGATCGCGGTGCCGTTGCCGTATTCGTGGTCCATCGCGTAGGACAGCGCCTCTTCGTAGGTCTTCGCGCGCACCGTGGTCAGGACGGGGCCGAAGATCTCCTGCTTGTAGATGTCCATGTCGCGGGTCGCGCGGTCGAAGAGGGTGGGGCCCACGAAGAAGCCCGATTCATAGCCCTGAAGCTTGAAGTCGCGGCCGTCCATCACAAGCTCGGCGCCCTGCTCGACGCCGCTGCCGATCAGGCCCTTGACCCGCTCCATCGCGGCCTTCGTGACCAGCGGGCCGTAGTCGACGTCATTGCCGGCGGTGTAGGGGCCGACCTTCAGCTTCTCGATCCGCGGGACCAGCTTTTCGATCAGCGCGTCGGCGGTCTTGTCGCCCACCGGCACGGCGACCGAGATCGCCATGCAGCGTTCGCCGGCCGCGCCGTAGCCCGCGCCCACCAGCGCGTCGGCGGCCTGGTCCATGTCGGCGTCGGGCATGATGATCATGTGGTTCTTGGCGCCGCCGAAGCACTGCACGCGCTTGCCGTTCGAGCAGCCGCGGCCATAGATGTACTCCGCGATCGGCGTCGAGCCGACAAAGCCGATGGCCTGGATCACCGGGTTGTCGAGGATCGCGTCGACCGATTCCTTGTCGCCGTTGACGACCTGAAGCACGCCATCGGGCAGGCCGGCCTCCTGCATGAGTTCGGCCAGCATCAGCGGGACAGAGGGATCACGCTCGGACGGCTTGAGGATGAAGGCGTTGCCGCAGGCCAGCGCCGGGCCCATCTTCCACATCGGGATCATGGCGGGGAAGTTGAAGGGCGTGATGCCCGCGACCACGCCCAGCGGCTGGCGCATCGAATACATGTCGATGCCGGGGCCGGCGCTGTCGGTGAATTCGCCCTTCAGAAGATGCGGCGCGCCGATGCAGAACTCGATCACCTCGAGCCCGCGCTGCACGTCGCCCTTGGCGTCGGGGATTGTCTTGCCGTGTTCGCGGCTTAGCGCCTCGGCCAGCTTGTCCATGTCGCGGTTCAGAAGGCGCACGAACTCCATCATCACCCGCGCGCGGCGCTGCGGGTTGGTGGCGCCCCATTTCACCTGCGCCTCGGCGGCGTCGGCGACGGCGGCGTCAAGCTCGGCCTTCGAGGCCAGCGGAACCTTGGCCTGAACCTCGCCCGTGGCGGGGTTGAAGACATCGGCGAAGCGGCCCGAGGCGCCGGGCACGCGCTTGCCGTTGATCCAGTGCGACAGCTCTTCCATGAGATCCTCCCGATCCTGTGTCGGGGCGCAGGATAGACTTGCGCCCCTGCCGCGAAAAGCGGCAGTTTGCCAAAAGCGTTTTGCGGAAATGCAGGCATGATGGCGAAAATGAATTGGGATGACTTGCGGATTTTCCTGTTCGTCGCGCGGGCCGAAAGCCTGTCGGGCGCGGCGCGGCGGCTGAAGCTTGACCCTGCCACGGTGGGGCGGCGGATCGAGCGGCTGGAGGCGGCGCTGGGGGCGGCGCTGTTCCTGAAATCGCCGCAGGGCTATGCGATGACGCCCGCGGGGCAGCGGTTTCTCGACCACGCCGAGGCGGCCGAGCAGGCGGCGATGGGCGCGGTCGACGCGATCGGCGGACCCGAGGCGGGGCTTGACGGACAGATCCGCATCGGCGCGCCGGACGGCTGCGCCAACTTCCTTTTGCCGCAGGTGACGGCGGGCATCGCCAGGGCGAACCCCGGCCTCGACATCCAGATCATCGCCCTGCCGCGGATCATCGACCTGTCGAAGCGCGAGGCCGACATGGCCATCGCCGTCAGCCGTCCGACCACGGGCCGCCTGACGGCGCAGAAGATCGCGGACTACCGGCTGTGCATGGCGGCCTCCGCCGGCTATCTCGACCGCGCGCCGGCCATCGCCGACCCCTCCGATCTGCGAGCCCATCCCGTGGTGGGCTACATCCCCGACATGGTCTTCGACAAGGAACTCGACTACCTCGCCGAGATCGGGATTCCGGCGCCGCGCTTCGGTTCGAACTCGGTCGCGGTGCAGCTAAACTGGCTGCGCCAGGGGGCCGGGGTCGGCGTCGTCCATGCCTTCGCGCTGCCCGCCGCGCCCGGGCTGCGGAAGGTTCTGCCCGACCGGGTCAGCCTGGCGCGGACGTTCTGGCTTCTCAGGCACGCCGACGATCGCCGGGTCACGCGGCTTCAGCGCTTTGCCGATCTGCTGATCGCGGGCCTGCGTCAGGAAATCGCGGCACTTGAAGGCGCCGCTTGACAGAGCGCCCGGCAACCGGCGACGCTGTGTCACCCACGGAAAGAGGAGGAGACTTCCGTGACAGTTGCCAAGATTCTGATGTCGAAGGGGTCGGCCGAGGTCGTGACGGTTCCGCCGGGAACCCTTGTCTCCGAGGTCGCCCGCATCCTGTCGGAAAAGCGGATCGGCACGGTGGTGGTGTCGAAGAACGGACGGACCGCCGACGGCATCCTGTCCGAACGCGACATCGTCCGCGAGATCGGGCGCCGCGGCCAGACCTGCCTGTCGGACCGCGTCGAGGACATGATGACCTCGAACATCACGACCTGCGGGAAGGCGGACCGCGCCGACGAGGTGCTGGCCACCATGACGAATGGCCGTTTCCGCCACATGCCCGTGGTCGAGGACGGCGAGATGGTCGGCCTCATCACCATCGGCGACGTGGTCAAGTATCGCCTGTCCGAGCTTGCGATGGAGAAGGACGCACTGGAAGGCATGATCATGGGCTTCTAGCCCCGGATCGCCGCCCCCGCGGCCTTGATTTCATGGACACGATGGTGTTGCGTCGCCAAAAGGACAGGGGGCAGACATGCGCGTGGGACTTTACCCGGGGACCTTCGACCCGGTCACGCTGGGCCACATCGACATCATCACCCGTGCGACCGTGCTGGTCGACCGCCTTGTGATCGGTGTCGCGATCAACCGCGACAAGGGGCCTCTTTTCACGCTGGAAGAACGCGTGGCGATGATCGAGGCCGAATGCGCCGGGATCTCGGCCAGAACCGGGGTCGAGATCGTGCCCTGGCCCTTCGAGAACCTGCTGATCGACTGCGCCAACGACGTCGGCGCCTCGATCATCATCCGCGGCCTGCGCGCGGTGGCCGACTTCGAGTACGAATTCCAGATGGTCGGCATGAACCGCAAGCTCGATGCCTCGATCGAGACGGTGTTCCTCATGGCCGGGGCCGAACACCAGGCCATCGCCTCGCGCCTTGTGAAAGAGATCGCGCGGCTGGGTGGGGACGTGTCGAAGTTCGTGCCCCCCGCCGTGCGCGAGGCCCTGACGGCCCGCTTTTTCTGAACCCGAAACGCGAACGGGGCCGACCCATCGGCCAGCCCCGTGAAAACGTCGGTGGTGCCTTCGCCGCGCGAAGGCGCGCCCGTTACGCGCCGTAGACGGCCATGCGCGCAAGCCTGCGTGCATCGTGACGGTCGATGTTGAGATCGAGCGCGATGTCGAGCGGCAGATTCTCCAGCTCGGCAACGGTGCGATTGTACGCCGCACGCTTTTGGGCGGCGGTCCTGAGGGTCGAGATGAAACCAGTCATCTTGCCGGTCCTTTCGTCTGGTGTGGCGGTTGAACTCTCGTGCGGCTGATATCGGGCGGGGGCGGGCGCCGGACAACCGACAAGACGGTCAAGCCGCCATGCAGAAAATGCATGGCGCTGCACTGCAGCAAGATGTTGAAAACGCTTGAAAGAAAAAGGGGCGCCCGCTGGGCGCCCCTGAAACCTTGTGGCTTTTGGGCCTCAGATGAGCTTTCCCATCGCGACCGCGGTGTCGCTCATCCGGTTCGAGAAGCCCCATTCGTTGTCGTACCAGGTCAGGATCCGGCACATCGTGCCCTCCATCACCTTGGTCTGGTCGGTGTGGAACACCGAGGAATGCGGATCGTGGTTGAAGTCCATCGAGACAAGCTTTTCGTCGGTATAGCCCAGGATGCCCTTGAGCTTGCCGTTCGCCGCCGCGCGGATCGCGGCGTTGATCTCGTCGACCGTGGTCGTGCGCGCGGCCTCGAAGGTCAGGTCGACGACCGAGACGTTGGGGGTGGGCACCCGGATCGCCACGCCGTCAAGCTTGCCCTTGAGTTCCGGCAGCACCAGCCCCACGGCCTTCGCCGCCCCGGTCGAGGTGGGGATCATGCTCATCGCCGCCGCGCGGGCGCGGTAGAGATCCTTGTGCATGGTGTCGAGCGTGGGCTGGTCGCCGGTATAGCTGTGGATCGTGGTCATGAAGCCCTTCACGATCCCGATCTCGTCGTTCAGCACCTTGGCGACCGGCGCGAGGCAGTTCGTCGTGCAGGACGCGTTCGACACGACGATGTCGTCCTTCGTCAGCGTGCCGTGGTTCACGCCGTAGACGATGGTCTTGTCCGCGCCGTCGCCCGGCGCCGAGATCAGCACCCGCTTCGAGCCGTTCTCGAGATGGGGCAGGCATTTCTCCTTCGAGGTGAAGATGCCGGTGCATTCCATCACGATGTCGACATTGCCCCAGGGCAGGTCGGCGGGATTGCGGATTGCCGTCACCTCGATCGGACCCCGGCCCACGTCGATGGTGGTTTCGGTGGTCTTGACGGTCCCGGGAAAACGCCCGTGCACGCTGTCGTAGCGCAGCAGATGCGCGTTCGTCTCGACCGGGCCAAGATCGTTGATCGCGACCACCTCGATGTCGGTGCGCCCCGACTCGATGATCGCGCGCAGAACGTTGCGGCCGATCCGGCCAAATCCGTTGATTGCAACTTTGACGGCCATGTTGATCCCTCCGGCTGGTCAGGCAAGACGCGTGGCAAGGCCGCGCGCGCTCTCGGTCGGCCCCGTGCTAGCCCGTCCGCGCCCGTCCTTCAATCCCTCCCATCAATCGCTCACCGCCAGAAGGCCAGCCATTCGATCAGGTCGGCGAAGCGCCGGGCCAGAAAAAGCGTTCCCCCCCAGCCTGCCGAAAGGTCCGCGGCCACAAGGACAAGGATCAGCAGGGCAAGGATGATCGCGATGCGGTTCGTCATGGGTGCGCGAACCCTATACCGAACCTCGCGCGGCGGGAAAGGCGTGGCGCGCGGCGGCGCAGCCGCTATTGTGGCGGCAAGGATGGATCCGGAGACCCCGGCATGAGCGGACTTCTTGCCCTTCTCGACGATGTCGCGGCCATCGCCAAGGTGGCGGCGGCCTCGGTCGATGACGTCGTCGGGCAGGCGGCGAAGGCAGGGGCGAAGGCTGCCGGCGCGGTGATCGACGATGCCGCCGTGACGCCGAAATACGTCCAGGGCTTCTCGGCCGACCGCGAACTGCCCATCGTCTGGCGCATCGCCAAGGGCTCGATCTTCAACAAGCTGGTGATCCTGCTGCCCGCGGCCCTGCTTCTGTCGCAGTTCGCGCCCTGGGCGATCTCGCCCCTGCTGATGCTGGGCGGGGCCTATCTCTGCTTCGAAGGCGCCGAGAAGGTCTGGCACGTGCTGCATCCCGCCCACCACGAGGTCAAGGACCCGGCGGCGGAACGGCAGTCCGAGGCGCACCTGGAAGAAGCGAAGGTGAAGGGCGCGATCAAGACCGACTTCATCCTGTCGGCCGAGATCATGACGATTGTTCTCTCCGAGCTTCCGGGGCTTGGCCTTGCGATGACCGCGGCGTCGCTGGCGGCGGCGGGGCTGATGATCACGGCCGCGGTCTATGGCGGCGTGGCGCTGATCGTGAAGGCCGACGACGTCGGTCTGCACATGGCCGCGGCCGGCCGGCTGGGCCTGACGCGGCGGCTTGGGGTGGGCATCGTCAACGCCATGCCGAAGGTCCTGAAGGGCCTCACCATCGTCGGGACCGCCGCCATGCTCTGGGTCGGGGGCTCGATCGTCGTCCACGGGCTCGAAGAACTGGGCATCGCCGAGCCCGGCCACACCATCCACGCCCTCGCCCACGCGGCCGGCGCCGCGATTCCGGCCGCCGAGGGCGCGGTCGCCTGGACGGCGAAAGCCGTGCTCGACGGGATCTTCGGGTTGCTCCTTGGCCTAGTCCTGATCCCGGTCTCGGGTTGGGTGATCGCCCCGGTGGCGCGGCTCTTCAGCCGAAGCGCCTGAGCTTCTTCTTGGCTCAAATATCCCGGGGAGCGCGAGGGGCTGGCCCCTCGCTTCCGCCCTTCCGGCCCGGCGCGACGTGTCGTCAGGCGCGCGGGTCGGGGGCCCAGCGCCCCTCGATCAGGTCGCGCGCCTTCTGCGCCACGGCCTCGGCCGTGATGCCGAACTCGCGATAAAGATCGCCGATCGGCGCCGAGGCTCCGAACCCATGCATGCCCACGAAGCCCGATTTCTCGCGCTTGCCGCGTTCGCCGTAAAGCCAGCGGTCCCATCCGAACCGCAGGGCCGCCTCGACGGCCACGCGAACCGGGCCGGCGGGCAGCACCTTGCGGCGATAGGCTTCGTCCTGTGCTTCGAACAGCTCCCAGCAGGGCATCGAGACGACGCGCGTGCCGATGCCGTCGGCCTGAAGAAGGTCGCGCGCCTTCAGCGCGATCTCCACTTCCGAGCCCGTCGCCATCAGGATCGCCTGGCGCTTGCCTTCGGCCTCGCGCAGGACATAGGCGCCTTGGGAGGTCAGGTTCTTCGCCTTGTGCTCGGTCCTGACCGTGGGCAGGTTCTGGCGCGTCAGTGCAAGGACCGACGGCGTCGCCGTCGCGGTCAGCGCGATTTCCCAGGCCTCGGCCGTCTCGACGGTGTCGGCGGGGCGGAAGACGTTGAGGTTCGGCGTCGCGCGCAGGATCGCAAGGTGTTCGACCGGCTGGTGCGTCGGCCCGTCCTCGCCCAGCCCGATGGAATCATGCGTCATGACATAGGTCACCGGCAGGCCCATCAGCGACGAAAGCCGCATCGCGCCGCGCGCGTAGTCGGCAAAGCACAGGAAGGTCCCGCCATAGGGCTTGATCCCGCCGTGCAGGGCAAGGCCGTTCATCGCCGCCGCCATGCCGTGCTCGCGGATGCCGTAATGCACATAGCGGCCCTTGCGGTTCTCGGGCGAGAAGATGCCAAGGTCCGGCGTCAGCGTGTTGTTCGACCCCGTGAGGTCGGCCGAGCCGCCGATGGTCTCGGGCGCGATCGGGTTCACCACCTCGAGCACCATCTCCGAGCTCTTGCGCGTGGCGACCTTGGGCTGGCTGTCCGAGATCTGCTTCTTCAGCGCGCGGATGGTCGCGGCCAGCTTCTTGGGCGCCGCGCCCGACAGCACGCGCTCGATCTCGGCGCGGCGGGCGGGCGACAGCTCGGCCATGCGGGCCTCCCAGGCGGCGCGGTCGGCGCCGCCGCGGCGGCCGATGCCTTCCCAGGCCGACTTGATCGGGCCGGGGACCTCGAAGGGGCCGTGGGGCCAGCCATAGACCTCGCGCGTGGCCTTGATCTCGGCCGCGCCAAGCGGCGAGCCATGGGCCTTCGCGCTGTCCTGCCTGGTCGGCGCGCCATAGCCGATGTGCGTCTTGCAGGCGATCATCGTCGGCTTCTTCGACTGCTTGGCCAGCGTCAGCGCGCGGTCGATCTCTTCGGGGTCGTGGCCGTTGCAGTCGATCACCTTCCAGCCCGCGGCCTTGAAGCGCGCCTTCTGGTCGGTGACGTCCGACAGCGAGATCGCGCCGTCGATCGAGATCGCGTTGTCGTCCCAAAGCACGATCAGCTTCGAAAGCCTCTGCATCCCGGCAAGGCCGATCGCCTCGTGGCTGATGCCCTCCATCAGGCAGCCGTCGCCGGCGATGACGTAGGTGTAGTGATCGAAGACCTTCTTGCCGAAGCGGGCGCGCAGCGCTTCTTCGGCCATGGCGAAGCCGACGGCATTGGCAAGGCCCTGGCCCAGCGGGCCGGTGGTGGTCTCGATGCCCTTGGCATGGCCGTATTCCGGGTGGCCCGCGGTGATCGCCCCCCACTGGCGGAAGTTCCGGATCTGGTCCAGCGTCATGTCCGCGTAGCCGGTCAGGTGCAGCAGGGCGTAAAGCAGCATCGAGCCATGGCCGGCCGACAGGATGAAGCGGTCGCGGTCCGGCCAGTCGGGCGCGGTGGCGTCGAACTTGAGGTGTTTTTCGAACAGCACCGTCGCCACGTCGGCCATGCCCATCGGCATGCCCGGGTGGCCGGAATTCGCCGCCTCGACGGCGTCCATGGCCAGCACGCGGATCGCGGCCGCTTTCTGCCAGTGATCGGGGTGGAGGTCTTTGAGGGTGGCGATGTCCACGGCGGCGGTCCCTTCGTCCGGTCGATGTGCGGCGGTTGATAGCAGTCCCGGTCCCAAGCGCAAGCCGCGCCGAAGGCGCAAGCGCGGATTCGCCGGCAAATCCGCGGCAAAATGGGGGTGAAATGACCTCTCAAAGCGGTAAGACTGTGAAGTGACCGACTGGCTGCGATTCGCCTCGCCGGGGAGGTGCCGGCTGGGACAGGACAAGAAGGGGACGTGATCACATCATGACCGATGGCAGCGAACTCGAGCGGCGCATCCACGCCGCGCTTGACCGGATCGCGGCGGCGGGCGACGCCCTTGCCGCGCCCGCCGAGGGCGGCGGGGATCTTGCCGCCGCGCTCGAGGCCGAACGGGCCGCGAACGCCCAGCTCGAGGAACGCGTCCGCGCGATCCGCGACCGGCAGGAAACGGTCGTCGGCCGGCTCGAGCGCGAGGTGGCCGACCTGAAGGCGGCGCTGGCGGTGCGGGACGCGACCGTCCAGAAGGTGCGGCGCATGAACGGGCTTCTGCGCAAGACCAACCGCGCGCTGCGTGCGGCGAACGCCGCCAACGTCGGGGATGCCGACCTGATCAACAGCGCCCTCGAGGCCGAGGTGCAGGCGCTTCGCGCGCTGCAGGAGACGGATCGCTCGGAACTGGACGAGATCATCGCCACGCTTGAACCCGTGGTGCGGGAGGTGCGGCATGCCTGAAGTCAGGGTCACGATCGGCGGACGCGATTTCGACGTCGCCTGCCAGGAGGGCGAAGAGCACTTCTTGCGCTCGGCCGCGCAGATGCTTGATACCGAGGCGCGGGTTCTGGTCGATCAGATCGGCCGGATGCCGGAATCCCGGATGCTTCTGATGGCCGGGCTGATGCTGGCCGACAAGACCGCCGGACTTGACGAGCAGATGCGCCGGCTCGAGGACAGGATCGCAAGCCAGGACGCCCGGATCGAGCAGTTGCAGGCCCGGGGCGGCGAGGGCGCGCCGATTGCCGGATCGTCGGAAGACCTGTCTCCCATTCTCGAAGGCTTGGCCGAGCGTGCCGAACGGCTGGCCGAGGCACTGGAAGCCCGGATCGCATCGTGAGGTCGGCGCTTGCAGGCCTGGCCTGCCTTGTGGCTGTCCCGGCCTCGGCCGAGGTCATCACCGCGCGCTATCTGTGCGAACGCGGCGTCGAGATCCCGGTGACCTATGTCAACGGCGAAGGGATCGACCCGGTCGCGGTGCTGAATATCGAAGGGTCGCAGATCACCTTGATCCTCGAGCGGTCGGCGTCGGGGGCGCGGTATGGCTGGCCCTCGGGCGGGTCGCATTACCTGTGGTGGACCAAGGGCGACGCCGCCACGCTTTACTGGCACGACGGCTCTGCCGGGACCGAAACGGTCCTTTATTCCGAGTGCGTGACGCGGAACTGACCGATCCGGGCGGCCTGGCTTTCAGGCGTTGGCCTGCCGGATCTTGTCGGCGGCGTCCTTGTCGTAGGTGACACCGGCCTTTTCGAGAAGCGCGTCCAGTTCGCCCGACAGCGTCATCTCGGTGACGATGTCGCAGCCGCCGACGAATTCACCCTTCACGTAAAGCTGCGGGATCGTCGGCCAGTCCGAGAAGTCCTTGATACCTTGCCGGATCTCGGGGTCGGCCAGCACGTTCACGTCCACGAAGTCGACGCCCATGTAGTTCAGCACCCCCGCCACGCGGCTTGAGAAGCCGCATTGCGGCATCGACTTGGTGCCTTTCATGAACAGGACGACGTCATTCTGGGTGACGGTGTCGCGGATCTGGTCTTCGGCGCTCATCGGATGGGTTCCTTTGCGCGGTGGAGGAGTGTTCCCATTGACATATGAGACGTCCGGCGCCTCGTAAAGGGCGGCGTCGGCCGCAATCTCAGTCGGGGACCTTCGTCGTCAGCGCCAAGGCGTGAAGCTCGCCCGCCGGGCCGTCCATCCTGCCCTGCAGCGCGGCATAGACGGCGCGCTGCTGCTGGACGCGATTCTGGCCGCGGAAGCTTTCGTCGATAACCTCGGCGGCATAGTGGTTTCCGTCTCCGGCAAGGTCGGTGATGGTGATCCTGGCGTTGGGGAAGCTCGCACGGATGAGGGCTTCGATGTCCTTGGCTTGCATCGGCATGGGGCGGGCTCCGTTTGTTCGTGGGTGGGAATCTAGGCGTCGCGGCCCGGGGTGGCAAGGGTGTCCGGACCGGGCGCGCCGGCGCGGGAAAGGGATCAAGACCTTGATTTCACGGGGCTTCGGGGCAGGGCGGCGTTGCCGTCAGCCCAGCCACGACGACAGCGCCGAGGCGTGGATGTCCCGAAGGTCGGCAAGTCGGGCAGAGCTGTCGCCAAAGCGCACCTCGCCACCGCCGAACCGGCCCACCATCGCCACCGGAACGCCGGCCTTGCCGGCCGCCACCATCAGTGCCTCGGCCCCGTCGAAGCGGCAGGCCAGAAGATAGCGGGCCTGATCCTCGCCGAAGAGCTGGGCGGTCTCGGAAGTCTCCAGCGTCACGCCGACGTCGCCGGCCAGCGCCATCTCGAAGGCCGCAAGCGCAAGCCCGCCGTCCGACAGGTCGGTGGCCGCGCGCAGGCAGTCGCGGTTGTCCAGGACGAACCGCCCGTTGCGCAGTTCGGCCTCGAGGTCGACAGGCGGCGCATCGCCGTCCTCTCGCCGGAAGACTTCGGCCAGAAGGGCGGACTGGCCCAGATGCCCGGTCGTCGCCCCCAGAAGGATCGCAAGGTCGCCCTCGGCCGGGGCCGCGCCGACAAGGTCGGCGTGCCGGGCGATCAGGCCCACGGCGCCGATCGTGGGCGTGGGCAGGATCGCCTGACCGTCGGTTTCGTTGTAAAGGCTCACGTTGCCCGACACGATCGGCATGCCAAGCGTCGCGCAGGCCGCGCCGATGCCGCGGATGGCGCCGACGAACTGGCCCATGATCTCGGGCTTCTCGGGGTTGCCGAAGTTGAGGTTATCGGTCGTGGCAAGCGGCGTGGCGCCCACCGCGACGAGGTTGCGGAAGGCTTCGGCGACCGCCTGCTTGCCGCCTTCCTCGGGGTTGGCCTTGACGTAGCGCGGCGTCACGTCCGAGGTGAAGGCCAGAAGCTTTTCGGTGCCGTGCACCCGCACGACGCCCGCGCCCAGTCCCGGCGTGCGCACGGTGTCGGCCATGACCTGGCTGTCGTACTGCTGATAGATCCAGGCCTTCGAGCCATAGTTCGGCGATCCGATCAGCGCCTTCAGCCCCTCGATCGGGTCGACGGCGGGAACCTCGCCCAGCGGGGCGGGGGCGGCCGGGGCGACCCAGGGCCGGTCGTATTCCGGGGCCTGTCCCGACAGGGGCGATAGTGGCAGGTCGGCCTTCACCTCGTTGCCGTGCAGGATGAGGAAGCGGTCTTCGGCGATGGTTTCGCCGACGATCGCGAAGTCGAGATCCCACTTGTCGAAGATCGCCTTCGCCTCGGCCTCTTTCTCGGGGCGCAGCACCATGAGCATCCGCTCCTGGCTTTCGCTCAGCATCATCTCGTAGGCGGTCATGCCGCGTTCGCGCTGCGGCACCCGGTCAAGGTTGAGCCGGATGCCAAGCCCGCCCTTGTCGCCCATCTCGACCGCCGAACAGGTCAGGCCGGCGGCCCCCATATCCTGGATCGAGATCACGGCGCCGGTGCGCATGAGCTCAAGGCACGCCTCGAGCAGACGCTTTTCCGTGAACGGGTCGCCCACCTGCACGGTCGGGCGCTTCTCCTCGATCGTGTCGTCGAATTCGGCCGAGGCCATGGTCGCCCCGCCGACGCCGTCGCGCCCGGTCTTGGCGCCCAGATAGACGACCGGCATGCCGACGCCCGAGGCCGCTGAATAGAAGATGCTGTCGGCCTCGGCCAGGCCGGCGGCGAAGGCGTTGACAAGGCAGTTACCGTCATAGGAGCGGTGAAACCGCACCTCGCCGCCTACGGTGGGGACGCCGAAGGCGTTGCCATAACCGCCGATCCCTTCGACCACGCCCGAGACAAGGCGACGGGTCTTGGGGTGATCGGGCCGGCCGAAGGACAGCGCGTTCATCGCCGCGATGGGCCGCGCGCCCATGGTGAAGACGTCGCGCAGGATGCCGCCCACGCCCGTCGCCGCGCCCTGGTAGGGTTCGATGTAGCTGGGGTGGTTGTGGCTTTCCATCTTGAAGATGACCGCGAGTCCGTCGCCGATATCGACGACGCCCGCGTTCTCGCCCGGGCCGCAGATGACCTGCGGGCCGCTCGTGGGCAGGGTGCGCAGCCACTTCTTCGAGGACTTGTAGGAACAGTGCTCGTTCCACATGGCCGAGAAGATGCCGAGTTCCGTGAAGCTTGGCGTCCGCCCGATGATGTCGAGGATCCGCTGGTATTCGTCGGGCTTGAGCCCATGCGCCTCGATCAGCTCGGGCGTGATCTGCGGTTCCTGCATGCGCACCTGTCCCCCATGACGGCCTTGCGCCGTCTTTAGGGCATGCCAGCGCGGGGGAAAAGGGCAGGCGGTCCTGTGTCGGGCCCAAAAAAAAGCCGGGCACGAGGCCCGGCCTAAGTCCAACAGGGAGGTAGAAAGCAGAGCGGCAAAGCCACCACCTGCTTTCGACGTTTCAATTATGCCCCAAATGCGGGCTCTTCAAGGGTGTTTGCCCGTATAGGATGCAAAGCCGTCATGCGAGTGTTGCATAACTGCAAGGGAACCGGGCGCTAGCCTTCGCTCTTCAGGCGCTTGCGGTGTGAAATGATTTCCTCGGTCACGAAATCGCGGAAGGCGGCGATGCGCTTGGAATGCCGCAACTCCTCGGGATAGGCGAGGAAGACCGGCACCTCGCTTGATTCCACGTCCGGCAGGACGCGCACCATGTTCGGGAAGTCCTCGATCACATAGTCCGGCAAGACGCCGATTCCCAGATTCGACAGGACGGCCTGAAGCACGCCGAAATAGTTGTTCACCGTCAGCGTCGAGGCGACGTCATAGGTCATGAGCTCGCGCACCAGCGTGGCGCCGGCGCTGACCTGGAAGGCGTTGACGTTCTGGCAGATCAGCCGGTGCGTTGCGAGCTGCTCGAGCTTTTCGGGGGTTCCGCTTTTCGCAAGATACTGCGGCGTCGCGTAAAGGCGCATGCGCACGCTCATCAGGCGGCGGCGGATCAGGTCGGCCTGGCTGGGCTCCTTCATGCGGATCGCCACGTCGGCCTCGCGCATGGGAAGGTCGAGCACGCGTTCCTCGAGCATCAGGTCGATGTTGAGGTGGGGATACTGTTCGTAAAGTTTCGGCAGCCTCGGTGCCAGCCAGAGCGACCCGAAGCCGGTGGTCGTGGTCACGCGCAACTCGCCGAAGACCTCTTCCTCGCTGTCGCGGATGCGCGCCTCGGCAATGTCGAGGCGGCGGCTCATCGCGGCGGTGGCGTCGAACAGAAGCTCGCCCTGCTCGGTGAGAATCAGGCCCCGCGCGTGGCGGTGGAACAGCGTGGTGTTAAGCGATTCCTCAAGTGCCCGGATCTGGCGCGAAACGGCGGACTGGCTCAGGTGCAGGACGTCGCCGGCATGGGTCAGGCTGCCGGCGTCGGCCACCGCGTGAAATATCCTGAGCTTGTCCCAATCCATCCGGGGTCGATCCTGTCGCCGTTAGCGCCGAAACCTTGCAGAGCATTACCCGGCCCGGTCACGGCTTTGCAAACGGACTCGTGACCCTGAAATGATTTTGTAGGTCAGGTTTTTTGACCTATAATCGCGGATACCGGCGATGGGTCTGGGAGGACGGCATGAGCCTGCGCGACGTCACGCTGCACGACCGTTACGATCTTGATCGGGACGAGGTTCTTCTGAACGGCACGCAGGCGCTGGTGCGGCTGATGCTGATGCAGAAAGCCCGCGACCGCGCGGCGGGACTGACCACGGCCGGCTATGTCACCGGCTATCGCGGATCGCCGCTGGGGGCGGTCGATCAGCAGATGGCGCGGGCCAAGGCGATCCTCGAACAGAACGACATCCGCTTTCAGCCCGGCCTGAACGAGGATCTGGCCGCCACGGCGCTGTGGGGGACGCAGCAGGCCGAGCTTCGGGGCGAAGGGCGCTTCGACGGGGTCTTCGGACTTTGGTACGGCAAGGGACCGGGGGTCGACCGATCGGGCGACGTGATGCGGCACGCCAACATGGCCGGCACCTCGCGCCACGGCGGCGTGCTGATGGCGATGGGCGACGACCACACCGGCGAAAGCTCGACCACCTGCCACCAGTCGGACTGGGCGCTGATGGATGTCTACATGCCGGTGCTGTCGCCGGCCGGCGTGCAGGAAATCCTCGACTACGGGCTTTACGGCTTCGCGCTGAGCCGCTTCGCCGGCGTCTGGGCGGGGCTCAAGCTGATGAAGGACACCGTCGAGGTGACGTCGGTGGTCGATGGCCGGGCCGACCGGATGGCCTTCGTGACGCCCGAGTTCGACATGCCCGAAGGCGGGCTGAACATCCGGCTGGGCGACCACTGGATCGCGCAGGAAGCGCGGATGATCGACTTCAAGCGGTTCGCGGCCGAGGCCTTTTCCCGCGCCAACCGCCTTGACCGGCGCGTCTGGGGCAGACCGGGGGCCAGGATCGGGTTCGTGGCGGCGGGGAAAAACTGGCTCGACCTGCTGCACGCATTCAGCCTTCTGGGCATCGACGCGGCCGAAGCCGACCGGCTGGGCATCACGACCTACAAGGTCGGTCAGACCTTCCCGATGGACATGAAGGGCTTTCACGACTGGGCCGAGGGGCTCGACCTGATCGTGGTGGTCGAGGAGAAGCGCAAGCTGATCGAGATCCAGATCAAGGAGGCGATCTTCGACGACCGTCGCGGCCGCCGGGTCTATGGCTGGTACAAGGGCGGGGCCGGGGCGCTGCACCGAGACGAGCTGTTCCCGACCCGGATGTCGCTTGATCCGGTGATGATCGCCGAACGCATCGGCGGCATCCTTGTCGAAGAGGGGCGCGCGACCGACGCGGTGAAGGCCGGGTTGCACGCCATCGACGAGGCAAGAAAGGCCGAGAACACGGAAGAGATCGCAAGCCGGCTTCCGTATTTCTGCTCGGGCTGTCCCCACAACACGTCGACCAAGGTGCCCGAGGGCAGCCGCGCCTATGCCGGGATCGGCTGCCACATCATGGCGCTGTGGATGGACCGTTCGACCAGCGGCTATACCCACATGGGCGGCGAGGGGGCCAACTGGATCGGCGAGGCGCCCTTCTCGACCACGGGGCATGTCTTCCAGAACATCGGCGACGGCACCTACAACCACTCGGGCCTGATGGCCATTCGCGCCGCGATCGCGTCGGGCGTGAACATCACCTACAAGATCCTGTACAATGACGCCGTCGCGATGACCGGGGGCCAGCACAACGATGGCGACCTGACGGCCGACCAGATCGCGCGCGAGCTTCAGGCGATCGGCGTGAAGGACATCGCGCTTGTCTATGATCCGAAAGAGGAAATCGACCGGGCGGCCTTTCCCGCCGGCCTTCAGTGGCACGAGCGCGACGCCTTGCCGGAGGTGCAGGAGAAGTTCCGCAGGATCAAGGGCGTGTCGGCCATCGTTTTCGTCCAGACCTGCGCCGCGGAAAAGCGGCGGCGGCGCAAGCGCGGGCAGTTTCCCGACCCTGACCGGCGCGTCTTCATCAACACCGAGATCTGCGAGGGCTGCGGCGATTGTGGGGTCCAGTCGAACTGCGTCTCGATCGTGCCGGTCGAGACCGAGTTCGGGCGCAAGCGCGCGATCGACCAGTCGTCTTGCAACAAGGACTTCTCGTGTCTCAAGGGCTTCTGCCCGTCCTTCGTGACGGTCGAGGGCGCGAAGGTCCGCAAGGAGGCGACGGCACGCGTCGACATCGGCCATCTGCCCACGCCCGAGCTGCCCAAGATCGACGACACCTGGAACATGGTCGTGACCGGGGTCGGGGGCACCGGGGTCGTGACCGTCGGTGCGATCCTTGCCATGGCCGCGCATCTCGACGGCAAGGGCGCCGGCATGATGGAGATGGCGGGCCTTGCCCAGAAGGGCGGCGCGGTTCACATCCACTGCCGGCTGGCCGAACGCCCGCAGGACATCAGTGCGATCCGCGTCGCCACCGGCGAGGCCGATGTGCTGATCGGGGGCGATCTGGTGGTCAGCGCGGGCGCGAAGACGCTGGGGCTGACGCGGCGCGGGCGCACGGGCGCGGTCGTCAACAGCCACGAGATCATCACCGGCGCCTTCACCCGTGACACCGAATTCCGCATCCCGGGCGAACGTCTTGCGCTGCAACTGCAGGGCCGGCTGGGCGAGGCGGTCATGCTTTTCGATGCGTCGGAACTGGCGCGGGTGCTGATGAGCGATTCGATCTATTCGAACATGATGGTGCTGGGCGCGGCCTGGCAGCGCGGGCTGGTGCCGCTGTCCGAGGCGGCCATCCTGAAGGCGATCGAGCTGAACGGCGCGGCGGCCGAGAAAAACCAGCGCGCCTTCGAGATCGGGCGCTGGGCGGCGCTGAACCCCGACGAGGCCGCGCGCCTCGCCACGCCCAATGTCGTGGCGAGGCCAAGGTCGCTTGACGAACGGATCGCCCTGCGCGAGGCGCATCTGCGCGCCTACCAGTCGGCGCGGCTGGCCAGGCGATATCGCCGGCTGGTGGACAAGGCCACCGATGCCCGCCTGAAAGAGGCCGTGGCGACGGGCTATCACAAGCTTCTGGCCTACAAGGACGAATACGAGGTCGCGCGGCTTCTGACCCGCACCCGCGAAAAGGCCGAGGCCGAGTTCGAGGGCGACCTGAAGCTGACCTTCCATCTTGCCCCCCCGATTCTGAGCCGCACCGGCCCCGACGGCCGCCCGACCAAACGCGCGTTCGGCGGCGGCATGGCGCGGCTCTGGCCGTGGCTGGCGAAGGGCAGGGTGCTGCGCGGCACGCCCTTCGACCCCTTCGGCTACACCGCCGAGCGGCGGATGGAACGCCGGCTGATCCGCACCTACGAGGCCGACATGGCCCGCGTTCTGGCCGATCCGGGCCGGAACCCCGAGGCGGCGGTCGCGCTTGCGGAATTGCCGCTGTCGATTCGCGGCTTCGGTCCGGTGAAGGCTGCGAATGCCGAGAAGGCCGAGGCGCGGCGGGCCGATCTTCTGGCCGCCTTCGAGGCGGGGCAGGCGGCACAGGCCAGGGCGGCGGAATAGGCGCCCCGGGGGCGGGGCCATGTCATCTTGGTGACACGATCGCCGCCGATTGTGCGCGCCGAACCGCGGGCGCAGGCAGGACGGGGGCGGAACATGGGCGGCGACCGGGACGTGGCGCGCGACATCAGCTATGCGCATTCGGCGCAGACGCGCGGCGGGCGGGTCGTGATCCGCGTGGTCGAGAACGCCACCGGCCGGATCGGCCTGATCCGCCAGGCACGCGGCTATGGCGACGAAATCGCGGCAGGCCGGGACTTCTGGCGCGTGATGATGGAGCGCTACGGCCTCAGCCTGCGGATCGACGGCGGGTCACTGGGCAACATCCCGCGCGAGGGGCCGCTGATCCTTGTGGCGAACCATCCCTACGGCATCCTCGACGGGCTGCTGATGGGACATATTCTGAGCGAGGCGCGGGGCGATTTCCGTATCCTCGCCCATCGCATCTTTCGCCAGGCGCGCGACCTCGAGAGGGTGATCCTGCCCATCGCCTTCGACGAGACGCCCGAGGCCCGGATGCTCAACATCGAGACGCGCAAGGCGGCACTGCGGTTTCTGTCGGAGGGCGGGGCGATCGGGATCTTTCCCGGGGGCACGGTTTCGACGGCGGCGACGCCCTTCGGGCGACCGATGGACCCCGGCTGGCGGTCGTTCACCGCACGCATGATCGCCAAGAGCGGCGCGACGGTGGTGCCGGTCTATTTCGAGGGCGCGAATTCGCGCCTCTTCCAGATCGCCAGCCACCTGCACGCCACGCTGCGTGTCGCGCTTCTGATCAAGGAATTCAGGCGTCGGGTCGGGGCGCCGGCAGGCGCGGTGATCGGCACGCCGGTCGACCCCGCCCAGATCGCCATGCGGCGGGGCGACACCAAGGCGATGATGGACTTTCTGCGACGAGAGACCTATGCCCTGTCACCAACTCCTCTCGAGTCCGCGGCTTACGGATTCGAGTTCGAGGACCGGTACAGGGCATGAAGACATGGCCGTTGGCATTTTCGACTCGGGTCTGGGCGGTCTGACGGTTCTGGACGCCGTCACCAAGCGGCTTCCGGACGTGGCGTTCGTCTATTACGGCGACAACGCCCACGCGCCCTATGGCGTGCGTACCGCGGACGACATCTATGCGCTGACCACCCAGGGCGTGCAGCGGCTGTTCGACGCCGGCTGCGATCTGGTGATCCTTGCCTGCAACACGGCAAGCGCCGCCGCCCTTCGGCGGATGCAGGAGCACTGGGTGCCGCGCGACAAGCGCGTGCTGGGCGTCTTCGTGCCCCTGATCGAGGCGCTGACCGAGCGGCGCTGGGGCGACAATTCGCCCCCGCGCGAGGTGGCGGTGAAGCACGTGGCGCTGTTCGCCACGCCCGCCACCGTCGCCAGCCGCGCCTTCCAGCGCGAACTTGCCTTCCGCGCGATCGGCGTCGACGTCGAGGCGCAATCCTGCGGCGGCGTCGTCGACGCGATCGAAGAGGGCGACCTGATCCTGGCCGAGGCGCTGGTGCGCAGCCATGTCGACGCGCTCAAGCGCAAGATGCCGCGTCCCGAAGCCGCGATCCTGGGATGCACCCACTATCCGCTGATGCAGGACGTCTTCCAGGACGCGCTTGGCGCCGATGTGCAGGTCTACAGCCAGGCGAACCTCGTGGCCGAAAGCCTGGCCGACTACCTGAGCCGGCGGCCCGAGATGGTCGGTCCCGGCACCGAACCGGCGTTCCTGACGACCGGCGATCCGCGCAAGGTGTCCGACAAGGCCACGCAGTTCCTGCGCCGAAGGATCGCGTTCGCCGCCGCATGATTGCGGCGCGCGCGATTTCTTTGCTAAACCCCCGGAAAACTGAAGGAAGGGCAGTCATGTCCAACAGCGTCGCCATCCTTGGGGCGTCCGGATACACCGGCGCCGAGCTTGTCCGCCTCATCGCGACCCATCCAACGATGGAGATCGCGGCGTTGTCAGCCGACCGCAAGGCCGGGCAGCACATGGCCGAGGTCTTTCCCTTCCTGGCCCATCTCGACCTGCCGAGGCTGCAGAAGATCGACGAGCTTGATTTCTCGGGCATCGACCTTGTCTTCTGCGCGCTTCCCCATGCGACGACGCAGGAGGTCGTGAAGGAATTGCCGCGCAACCTGCGGATCGTCGACCTGTCGGCCGATTTCCGACTGCGCGATCCGGCGGCCTACGAGACCTGGTATGGCAAGCCCCATGCCGCGCCCGAGCTTCAGGCCGAGGCCGTCTATGGCCTGACCGAGTTCTACCGCGAAGAGATCTGCGCGACGCGGCTGGTCGCCGGCACCGGCTGCAACGCGGCGACGGGGCAATACGCCCTGCGCCCGCTGATCGCCGCCGGGGTGATCGACCTTGACGAGATCATCATCGATCTCAAGGCGGCGGTGTCCGGGGCGGGGCGGTCGCTGAAGGAGAACCTTCTGCATGCCGAACTGAGCGAGGGCTACCACGCCTATTCGGCCGGCGGCACGCATCGGCATCTGGGCGAGTTCGACCAGGAATTCTCGGCCGTGGCCGGCCGCCCCGTACGAGTACAGTTCACCCCGCACCTCATCCCGGCGAACCGGGGCATCCTTGCCACGGTCTATGTCCGGGGCGACGCGCGCGAGATCCACGCCACGCTCGAGCGTGCCTATGCCGACGAGAGTTTCCTGGTCGTGCGGCCTTTCGGCACGCTGCCCTCGACGCGCGACATCCGCGGGTCTAACTTTGTTCATATCGGCGTTGTGGGCGACCGGCTGCCGGGACGGGCGATCGTCGTGGCGGTGCTTGACAACCTCACCAAGGGGTCGTCGGGCCAGGCAGTCCAGAACGCCAACCTGATGCTTGGAGAGGAGGAGACAGCCGGGCTGATGCTTGCCCCGCTGTTCCCGTGACGCCGATGAAGGGATTGAAAAAGAAACGCCGCATCCAGGTGATCGTGCTGGCCGCCGTGGCGCTTGCCGCCTCGACCGCGATCATCGGCTATGCGATGCGCGACGGGATCAACTTCTTCCGCTCGCCCAGCCAGGTGGCCGAGGCGCCGCCGGGCCCGGCCGAGGTGTTCCGCATCGGCGGACTGGTCGAGGAAGGCACGCTTCTGCGCGGCCAAGGCGAGACGATCACCTTCAAGGTCACCGACGGCGGCGCCTCGATCCCGGTCAGCTATACCGGCGTCCTGCCCGATCTTTTCGGCGAGGGCGAGGGGATGGTCGGCACCGGCAGCTATGTCGACGGCGTCTTCCGGGCGACCGAGATCCTGGCGCGCCACGACGAGACCTACATGCCCGCCGAGGTCATCGACGCGCTGAAGGAACAGGGGGTCTATGTCGACCCCGACGAGGCCGCGAACGCCGAGTTACCCACGAATTAACCTCGCCTGCTCAGGCTGATCCGCGTTTCCAGAAGGAAGGCGCGGTCAGCCATGCGGTCGATCAACGACATTGCCGACGAGATCATCGCCCGCGAGGGCGGCTTCGTGGACGACCCCGACGATCCGGGCGGGGCCACGAAACATGGCGTGACGATCCACACCCTGCGCCGGCTTGGCCTTGACCTTGACGGCGACGGCGCGGTGACCGTGTCCGACGTGCGCCGGCTGAGCCGGGCAGAGGCGCGCGGGATCTTCGTGACGCATTACTTCGAGGCGCCAAGGATCGGGCTTTTGCCTGCGGCGCTGCACGCCAGCGTCTTCGACATGTACGTGAACGCCGGCGCCCATGCCGTGCGGCTTCTCCAGCGGCTTCTGAACGACATGGGCCACAGCCTGACGGTCGACGGGGTGATCGGGCCGAAGACGGCCGAGGCCGCGCACCAGGCGCATCGTCTGGCGCCCGCGCATCTTGTCGACGCCTACGGGATCGCGCGGCGCAACTACTACTACGCCCTGGCCGATCGTCGCCCGGCCTCGCGCAAGTTCGCGCGGCGGCGCGACGGCGGCAAGGGCGGCTGGATCGTCCGTGCCGAGGACTTCATCCATCCCCGCTTTCACCTGTCGGAGGCCGAGCATCGCGCCCGGGTGTCCGCATGGGGCTGATCGAGCGGGTGCTGGCGCTTCTTTTCGGCGGGGGCGCGCTGAAGGAGACGGTCGAGATCTTCCGCGAGAACGCCGAGGCCCGCGCGGTGCGCGCAGCCACGTTGAGCGACGCCGCGCTGCGCCAGTTCGCGTCCGAGTTCGCGCACCCGCGCCCGGGGCCGTTCGACCGGGTGATCGACGGGCTCAACCGCGTGCCGCGCCCGGCGCTTGCCCTGGGGACGCTGGGCCTTTTCGTCGCGGCGATGGTCGACCCGATCTGGTTCGCCGAACGGATGCAGGGGATCGCGCTGGTGCCCGAACCGCTGTGGTGGCTGATGGGGGCGATCGTGTCATTCTACTTCGGGGCGCGTCACCAGACCAAGGGTCAGGAGTTCCAGCGCTCGATCGCGGCGACGATGCTGCGCACGCCCGAAGTTGCGCGCAACATAGCGGCGCTGCGGGCGCTCGATGCCGGGGCCGGGGGGCTGCCCGGGGGGACGGTCGGGGACGAGGTCGGGGGCGTGCCGGTGGACGAGGCGCCGGACCTCGGCCCGAACCGCGCGCTGGACGAATGGAGGCGCGGCCATGCCGGGTGACGTGCTGTTCCAGCTTGTCTCCGACCACGGCCCCTGGGTGCTGCTGGTCTTCTACCTGCTCTACCGCGATTTCCAGAAGGACCAGGCCACGCGCGAGGTCCTGAGCAAGAACACCACCATCCTTGTCGAGATGACGACCTTGGTGCGTGAACGTCTGCCGAAGGGATAGGCGGATGAGATTTTATCGAAACATCCAAAAGCTTTGCGAGGCGATCATGGGGCAGGAACTGAAGCGCGAACTGGACCGGCACCGGCGCGCGGCGGACGCGCTGGACGCCGCGGTGCGGGAGATGCTGGAGCGATGAGGCAGGCCTTGGGACTGTTCCTGGTGATCGTGGCCGCGCTTCTGGGCGCCGACCGCTGGCTGGGCTATGGCGCGGCCTACGAGATCGGCTATGGGGCGCTGGCGCTGATGGGCGCGATGATCGCGGCGACCTTCCTGTGGCTGTGGTACGAACGCACCACGCCGCTGGCGCTTGGCATGGCGTTCAGCTGGGCCGGCGCGGCAAGCGTCATGGGATGGTGGTGGGTTTTCAACCTGCTCGACCGGCCGCGCGTCATGGTGGGAAGCGAGGTGCTCTTCGCCTTCCTGTCGCTGTATTTCGTGGGTGCGATCCTGCATTTTTCGGTGATGCAGCGGTCGCTTGGCCTGCACGGCCTGATGTTCGCGATCCCGCTTCTGGGCGCGACGCTGCTGTCGGCGGCGATCCACATGCTGTTCTGACGAAAACGTGCGCCGGCGGGGTGCGACATCCTTGCCGGTGGCCTTTCCCTTCGCCGGGGCGACGGCTATCATTTCCGGCATGATTACAGAGCTTGGCCATTTCGCCCTGATCCTCGCCTTCATTGTCGCCATCGTGCAGATGGTCGTGCCCTTCGTCGGCGCACAGAAGAACTGGCGCGGCTGGATGGCCGTGGCCGGGCCCGCGGCGACCACTCAGTTCCTCCTGATCCTGTTTTCCTTCGCGGCGCTGACCTGGGCCTTCGTGACCTCGGACTTCTCGCTGCGGCTTGTGATGCTGAACTCGCACACCGACAAGCCGATGCTCTACAAGATCACCGGTGTCTGGGGGAACCACGAGGGCTCGATGCTTCTGTGGGTGCTGATCCTGGCGCTGTTCGGGGCGCTGGCGGCATGGTTCGGGGGGCAGTTGCCCGAACGGCTTCGCGCGAGGGTGCTGAGCGTTCAGGCCTCGGTCGGGGTGGCCTTCATCGCCTTCATCCTTTTCACCTCGAACCCGTTCTGGCGGCTCGAAGTGCCGCCGATGAACGGTCAGGACCTGAACCCGCTTCTGCAGGACCCCGGCCTCGCCTTCCATCCGCCGTTCCTCTACATCGGCTACGTCGGCCTTTCGATGGCCTTCTCCTTTGCTGTCGCCGCCCTGATCGAGGGGCGCGTCGACGCCGCCTGGGGGCGCTGGGTGCGGCCCTGGACACTGCTGGCCTGGCTGAACCTGACCGTGGGCATCGCGCTGGGGTCGTGGTGGGCCTACTACGAGCTTGGCTGGGGCGGCTTCTGGTTCTGGGACCCGGTCGAGAACGCCAGCTTCATGCCCTGGCTGATCTCGGCGGCGCTGCTGCACTCGGCGATCGTCGTCGAAAAGCGCGAGGCGCTGAAAAGCTGGACGATCCTGCTGGCGATCCTGGCCTTCGGGTTCTCGCTGATCGGGGCGTTCATCGTGCGCTCGGGCGTGCTGACCAGCGTGCACGCCTTCGCCAACGACCCCGAGCGCGGGGTCTATCTGCTGATCATCACCGCGATCTTCATGGGCGGCGCGCTGACGCTTTACGCCGCGCGCGCGCAGGCGATGGAGGCCAAGGGCGTCTTCGCCATGGTCAGCCGCGAAGGCGCGCTGGTGGCCAACAACATCCTGCTGGCGGTGTCCTGCTTCGTGGTCTTCGTGGGCACGATCTGGCCGCTGGTGGCCGAGATGATCTGGGACCGCAAGCTGAGCGTCGGCCCGCCCTTCTTCGACGCCGCCTTCACCCCCTTCATGGTGGCGCTGGCGGTGATCCTGCCCATCGGCGCGATGCTGCCCTGGAAACGGGCGAAGATCGGCAAGGCCGTGCGGTCGCTTTGGGGCGTTCTTGCGCTGTCGGTTGCGGTGGGGCTTCTGGCCTTCACCGTGCAGACCGGCGTGTCGCTTCTGGCGCCGGTGGGCATCGCGCTGGGCACATGGGTGATCCTCGGTGCGGCGCTGGACTTCTGGACGCGCGGCGGGCGGGGCGACGTGACGTCGCGGGTCGGGCGCCTCTTGCGGCTGCCGCGCGCGGACTGGGGCAAGGCCGTGTCGCACGCGGGCCTTGGCATCACCTTCATCGGCATCGCGATCATGCTGGCCTGGAAGACCGAGGATATCCGCGTCGCCACTGTCGGCGAAACCTTCGTGGTGGATGCCGGCCCGCTCATGGGCCGCTTCGACGTGACTCTTGTCGACGTGCGCGAGGTGCAGGGGCCGAACTTCGTCTCGACCACCGCCGAGATCCGCATGGCGCGCGACGGGCGCGAAGTGGCGACGCTTCTCCCCGAAAAACGGTTCTATCCGGTCGCCCAGATGCCCACGACAGAGGCCGCGATCAACAATGGCGTCTTCCGCGACCTCTATGTCGTGATCGGCGACCCGCAGGTTGGCGGCGGCTGGGCCGTGCGCACCTATGTCGAGCCCTTCGCGAACTGGATCTGGGCGGGCTGCATCGTCATGGCGCTGGGCGGCGTCCTGAGCCTGACCGACCGGCGCTACCGTGTGGCCGCCGGCGCGCGGCGGCAAAGGACGCAGGCCCTTGGGGTGCCCGCGGAATGAAGCGCCTTGCGCTGTGCCTGATGCTGCTGGCAGCCCCGGCCCTTGCCGTGCAGCCCGACGAGATTCTGAACGACCCCGCCCTCGAAGCGCGGGCCCGCGACATCTCGTCGGGGCTGCGCTGCCTTGTCTGCCGCAATGAGTCGATCGACGAATCGAACGCCGATCTTGCCCGTGACCTGCGGCTTCTCGTGCGCGAGCGTCTGGTGGCGGGCGACAGCGACGTCGAGGTGGTGGACTTCGTCGTCGACCGCTATGGCGAATATGTGCTGCTTCGGCCGACGGCGACGGGGTCGAACCTGATCCTTTGGGTCGCGGGTCCGGCGATGCTGGTGGCGGGCATGGGGATCGCGGCGGTCTATCTGCGACGGCGCGAGCGGGCGGCCACGAACGCCGCCGACCTGACCGAGGCCGAGCGCACGCGGCTGGCGGAAATTCTCAAGGACTGACGTGCCGTTCCCCCTTTCCTGAACGGAACGGTTCACTATTGTCCCGCCTGAACGCAGTGCGAGGACAGGACATGAACTATCAGGCGATCCGGCTTCGGCATCAGGACGGCGTGGCGGTGATCACGCTGAACCGGCCCGAGGTGATGAACGCGCTCAACACCCAGATGCGGGCCGAGATCCTGCATGCGGTGCGCGAGGCGGAAAAGACCGCGCGGGCGATCGTCCTGACCGGCGAGGGCCGGGCCTTCTGCTCGGGTCAGGATCTGGGCGACAAGGCCAGCGTCGGCTCGACCGACCTCGAGCGCACGCTGCGCGACGAATACCTGCCGATGCTGCGCGCGATCTACGACTGCGCGGTGCCGACGATCTCGGCGGTGAATGGCGCGGCGGCCGGGGCGGGGGCGAACCTTGCGCTGGCGGCCGACGTCGTGATCGCCGCGGACAGCGCCGTCTTCGTGCAGGCCTTCACCCGCATCGGGCTGATCCCGGACGCGGGCGGCACCTACTGGCTGCCGCGCCAGATGGGGTTCGCCAAGGCGATGGGGGCTGCGCTTTTCGCCGAACCGATCACCGCCCGGCAGGCCAGCGACTGGGGCATGATCTGGGAAGCCGTGCCAGATGCGGGTTTCGAGGAACACTGGCGCGCCCGCGCAGCGAAGCTTGCCAGCGGCCCCACCGTGGCCTACCGCCACCTCAAGCAGGCAATGCGCACGACCTTCGAGAACGGGCTGGAAGAGCAGCTTCTGCTCGAGGCGCGGCTGCAGGGCAATTGCGGCCAGACGCGCGACTTCAAGGAAGGCGTGATCGCCTTCCTCGAAAAGCGGACCGCGACCTACGAAGGGCGCTGAGCGGCGGCCTCGGCCAGGGCGGCGGCACGTTGCGGCGCCGCAACGGGCGTCAGCTTGGCGCGCGGGCGAAGCGCGGCTTCGTGGTCCGGGATGTCGCCCGGTTGGGCGCCGCGACTTTGGCCGTCGGGGCGAAGGGCCAGCGACATCGCCGCCGCAAGGCTGCCCACGACCGAACTGATCATGAAGACCGCAAGTCCACCGAAGAAACCGGGATCACCGACTACCGCCGCGATCGTCGCGCCGGCTGCGCCGACGATCCAGCCTACCATCACAATCCCCAACACCATGGAGCCTCTCCCCGAATCCACAGGCAGGATCAGGGTGAGACGGCAATAAGACGTAAATGGGGCAGGGGTTTGTCAGCGGTTTGCCGATTGCCGAAAACCCCCGGGACGGTCAGCGATTCTCGACGTCGACGTAGTCCCGGCGGGTGCTTCCAACGTAAAGCTGACGCGGCCGGCCGATCTTCATCTGCGGGTCCGCGATCATCTCCTTCCACTGGGAAATCCAGCCCACGGTGCGCGCCACGGCGAAGATCGGCGTGAACATCGAGGTCGGGAAGCCGATCGCGTCAAGGATGATGCCGGAATAGAAGTCGACGTTCGGGTACAGCTTCTTCTCGCGGAAATAGGGGTCTTCCAGCGCGATCTTTTCCAGTTCCTTGGCGACCTGAAGCGTTGGGTTGTTCTCGATCCCCAGAAGATCCAGCACTTCGTCCGCGGATTGTTTCATCACCTTCGCGCGGGGGTCGAAGTTCTTGTAGACCCGGTGGCCGAAGCCCATCAGGCGGAAGGGATCGTTCTTGTCCTTCGCGCGGGCGATGAATTCGGGGATGCGGTCGACCGTGCCGATCTCGCGCAGCATCTCCAGGCAGGCCTGGTTGGCGCCGCCATGCGCCGGTCCCCAGAGGCAGGCGATGCCGGCTGCGATGCAGGCAAAGGGATTGGCGCCCGACGACGAGGCCAGCCGCACCGTCGAGGTCGAGGCGTTCTGCTCGTGGTCGGCGTGCAGCGTCAGGATGCGGTCCATCGCGCGGCTGACGATCGGGTTGACCACGTATTCCTCGGCCGGAACCGCGAAGCACATGTGCAGGAAGTTCGACGCGTAATCGAGGTCGTTGCGCGGATAGACGAAGGGCTGACCGATCGAATACTTGTAGGCCCAGGCCGCGATCGTCGGCATCTTGGCCACCAGCCGGATCGAGGCGACCTCGCGCTGCCAAGGGTCATGGACGTCGGTCGAATCGTGGTAGAAGGCCGACATCGCGCCCACGACGCCCACCATCGTGGCCATCGGGTGCGCGTCACGCCGGAAGCCGCGGAAAAAATACTGCATCTGCTCGTGCAGCATCGTGTGCTTGGTCACGCGGCTTTCGAAATCCTCAAGCTGATCGGCCGACGGCAGGTCTCCGTACAGCAGCAGGTAGCAGACCTCGAGGAAATGCGACTTCTCGGCCAATTGGTCGATCGGGTAGCCGCGGTGCAGAAGCTCGCCCTCGTCGCCATCGATGAAGGTGATCGTCGAATCGCAGGACGCGGTCGAGGTGAAGCCGGGGTCGTAGGTGAAGACGTCGCCCTGGGCGTAAAGCTTGCGGATGTCGATCACGTCGGGGCCGGCGGTGGGCGTCAGGACCGGCAGCTCGATCGTCTTGTCGCCGAAGCTCAACGTCGCGGTCTTGGTCTGCTTGTGCGTATCCGGCATCGTGTTCGTCCTTGCTGGAGCGGCCGCGACGGGGCGGTCCGCGAATTGCGTCGGCCTGTCCGCCGGGCGGGGCGGGTCCACCTGTCGCGGCCGGTTAGACCCGGCCTGCATCCTCGAGGCGGGCGATCGTTTCGTCCTGTCCCAACACCAGCATCATGTCATAGACGCTGGGTGTCGCGGTGCGGCCTGCCAGAGCGGCCCGGAGGGGGGCGGCCAGCGCCCCGAACTTCATGCCGTTCGCCTCGGCCTCGCGGGTCAGGATGCCTTCGAGCGCCTCGCGCGTCCAGCTAGCACTTTGCAGGTGCGGCGTCAATTGACTCAGTATACGACGGGATACCGGATCAAGCGCCCGCGCCGCCGCCTCGTCGGCCGTCACCGGGCGTTCGGTCAGGATAAACTGGCCCTTCTCGATCAGCTCGGGGAAGGCCCGGGCACGGTCCTTGAGGCAGTACATCGCCCGCTCGAGCCCGTCACGCTGCGCCGCAGAAAGCCGCGGCTGTGCAGTTGCAGCAAGAAAATCGTCGATCTCGGCCACGAGGCTTGCGTCGTCCATCGCGGCGATGTGCTGCGCCGACAGACTGTCGAGCTTCTTGCGGTCAAGTCGCGCCGGAGCCTTGCGGATTCCGGTGATGTCGAACCATTCGAGCGCCTGCGCGTCGGTGAAGAACTCGTCGTCGCCATGGCTCCAGCCCAGCCGGGCAAGGTAGTTGCGCAGCGCCGCCGCCGGATAGCCCATCGCGCGCCACTCCTCGATGCCAAGCGCGCCGTGGCGCTTGGACAGCTTCTTGCCGTCCTCGCCGTGGATCAGCGGGATATGCGCCCAGACCGGCACGTCCCATCCCATGGCGTGATAGACCAGCATCTGGCGCGCCGCGTTGTTCAGGTGATCGTCGCCCCGGATGACATGGGTCACGCCCATGTCGTGGTCGTCGACCACCACCGCCAGCATGTAGACCGGCGTTCCGTCCGAGCGCAGGACGATCATGTCGTCCAGCTGGTCGTTGCGGATCGTCACCCGACCCTGCACCACGTCGTCGATCACCGTCTCGCCCGCGCGCGGGGCCTTGACCCGGATCGCATAGGGCGCGTCGGGGTGGTCGACCTCGGGCACGTCGCGCCAGGGCGAGCGGAACAGGGTCGATCGCCCCTCGGCGCGGGCGGCCTCGCGGAAGGCCTCGATCTCGTCGGGGGTGGCGAAGCACTTGTAGGCGGTGCCGGCCGCCAGCATCTGGCGCGCCACCTCGGCGTGGCGGTCGGCCCGGTCGAACTGGCTGATCGCCTCGCCGTCCCAGTCGAGGCCAAGCCAGCCCAGCCCGTCGAGGATCGCCTGCGTCGCCTCGGGGGTCGACCGGGCGCGGTCGGTGTCCTCGATCCGCAGAAGGAAGGTGCCGTCGCGGCCGCGGGCGTAAAGCCAGTTGAACAGCGCCGTCCGCGCGCCCCCGATATGCAGATAGCCGGTGGGCGAGGGGGCAAAGCGTGTGACGACCGGGCGCTCGGACATGGGCGGCTTTAACCTTTTGGCAACCATGTGCTGGAAATCGTGGCGCCGGTGTAGCCAGAAGGTCAGGAGAGGACAAGGGTGCCACCCGGCGCGGCGATCCTTGCGGGTTTGTCCCGGGCAGGGCCCGGGGTCTTCGACGCGCAGCGCGGGCACCTGTTCCCCTGGGCGCCGGTGTTCTTCGGCGCGGGCATCGCGATCTATTTCGCGCTGGCCCGCGACCCCACCGCCCGGGAATGGTGGGCGCTTGGCGGCATCGCGGGCGCGCTGGCGCTGGTCGCCGTCCTGACGCGCTTGACCGCGCCGCTTCCGGTCGCGGCGCTGATGCTGGTGGCGGGGGTGCTTGCGGCCGGCCACCGGACCGAGGCGGTGGCCGGCCCCGTTCTGGGCTTTCGCTACTATGGCCCCATCGAGGGACGGATCGTCGGCATCGACCGTTCGGCCTCGGACGCGGTGCGGCTGACACTGGACCGCGTGGTGCTGCGGGACGTCGCCCCCGGGCGCACGCCCGACCGGGTGCGGGTGTCGCTTCATGGCGTGCAGGGCTGGATCACCCCGACCCCGGGGCTGACGGTGATCCTGACCGGGCATCTCGGGCCGCCGCAGGGCCCGGTCGAGCCCGGGGGCTTCGATTTCCGCCGCCAGGCCTGGTTCGACGGCCTGGGTGCGGTGGGCTATACGCGCACGCCGGTCCTGACGCTGCGCCCAGCGGACGAGGGCCACGGCGGGCTTGCCGTGTTCCGGCTGCGCATGGCGATCTCGGGCTACGTCCAGGAGGCCCTGCCGGGGCAGGCGGGCGCTTTCGCAAGCGCGATCACAACCGGCGACCGGTCGGGCATCGAGGCTGGCGTGAACGAGGATCTGCGGATCTCGAACCTTGCACATCTGCTTGCGATCTCGGGGCTGCACATGGGCCTTCTGACCGGCTTCGTCTTCGCCGCGCTGCGCTATGGGCTGGCGCTGGTGCCGGGGATCGCGCTGCACCGGTCCACCAAGAAGATCGCGGCCGTCGCGGCGCTGGCCGCGGGCGCCTTCTACCTGGCGCTGTCGGGCGGCAACGTGGCCACGGAACGCGCCTTCGTGATGGTCGCGGTCATGCTGGTGGCGGTGCTTTTCGACCGGCGCGCGCTGTCGCTGCGCTCGGTCGCGCTGGCGGCGCTGATCGTGCTGGCGCTGCGGCCCGAGGCGCTTCTGGGCCCGGGGTTCCAGATGTCCTTCGCGGCCACCACGGCGCTTGTCGCGGTCTTCGGCTGGATGCGCGACGCGCGCGAACCGGGCGCGCCGCGGCGGCTGCCGCGCTGGCTGCTGCCGGTGGTGGCGCTGGTCGTCTCGTCCGCCGTGGCGGGGTTGGCCACCGCGCCGATCGCGGCGGCGCATTTCAACCGGGTGCCGCACTACGGGCTGGTCGCCAACGTCGTGTCGGTCCCGCTGATGGGAACCGTCATCATCCCCGCCGCCGTGCTGGCCGCGATCCTTGCGCCCTTCGGTGGCGCGGGGATCGGGCTGGCCATCATGGGGCCTGCGATCCGGTGGATCCTTGCCGTCGCGCACGAGGTGGCCAGCTGGCCCGGGGCCGTCAGCCACGTGGTCACGCCCGCGCCCTGGGTGCTGCCGTCCTTCGTGCTGGGGGCGCTCTGGCTGATCCTGTGGCAGGGGCGCGCGCGGCTTCTGGGTATTGCCCCGATGGCGCTGGCGCTGGCGCTCTGGCCGGTGGTGGAGCGTCCGGCGCTTCTGATCTCGGACAGCGGCGGGTTGGTCGGCCTGATGACAGAGCAGGGGCGCGTGGTCTCGAAGGCGCGGGGCGATGGCTTCGCCGCGGCCTCGTGGCTGGAAAACGACGGCGACGGCGCCGATCAGGCGGCGGCCTCGGCCCGGGCCGGGTTCTGGGGCGAGGCGGGCGCACGCGCCTTCCGCGTGGCCGGCCTCAGCGCCGTGCATCTCAGCGGACGCGGCGCGGCCGACCGGCTGGCGGCGGCCTGCCTCGAGGCCGATCTCGTCATCCTTGCGGGGCAGGCGGGACCCGCCCGGGGGCGCTGCCGCGTGATCGACCGCGCGACCCTTGCCAAGGCCGGCGCCATCGCCATCCACGCGGCGCCAGAGGGGCTGAGGGTCGTCAGTGTCGCCGACAGCACCGGCACGCGGCGCTGGAACGCGGTGTCACAGGGGCCGCGCGGGTCGGCGGATGACGATCCGTAGGTGCGGGTCAGTAGGTGCGGATCAAACCGACCAGCCGCCCCTGCACCTTGACCTGGTCATCGCGGAAGATGCGCGTCTCGTAGGCGGGGTTCGCCGCTTCGAGCGCGATCATGCCGCCGTTGCGCCGGAACCGCTTGAGCGTGGCTTCCTGATCCTCGACCAGGGCCACCACGATGTCGCCGTTCTGCGCCGTCGTGGTTTCGCGGATCACCACGATGTCGCCATCGTTGATGCCCGCGTCGATCATCGAATCGCCCTTCACCTCGAGCGCGTAGTGAGGCGCCTGGCCCGACAGCATCTGGCCCGGCACGGCGACGTTGTGGCTAACTTCGGAAATCGCCTCGATCGGGACGCCGGCGGCGATGCGGCCCATCACCGGGATCTCGACCGCGTGCACCTCGACCGGGATCGCCGAGGGTGGCGTCGCGGCGGGTCGGTCGCCAGTGATCACGCGCGGTTCGAACGCGGGCTTGCGGCTGCCTCCGTGGGTGCCCTTTTCCAGCGCCTCGGGCAGTTTCACGATTTCAAGCGCGCGCGCCCTGTGGGGCAGGCGGCGCAGGTAGCCGCGTTCTTCCAGCGCGGTGATCAGTCGGTGGATCCCGGACTTCGAGCGCAGGTCAAGCGCGTCCTTCATCTCATCGAAGGATGGCGGAACGCCGTCGCGGACGACGCGCTTGTTGATGAAGTCGAGAAGTTCCAGTTGCTTGCGCGTCAGCACTGCCGTGGCCTCCGTCAGGGGGCGCCCGCATTCCGTCGCGGGCGTTCGGGGGATGTTCTACGCGCGTTCCCGTTTTGTGTCAACTTTTGAGCTCAGATGGGCAGGTAGTCGACGATCTCGCCCACGCCGCGGGGGCCGTCGCCCACGGGCCGCACGATCAGCGCGTCGGCCTCTGACAGAACCGACAGGAGCGAGCTGTCCTGGCTGGCGGCGGGGATCAGCCCCTCGGGGCCGCGCGTGGCGCGCATGTAGTGTTCGCGCGGGCCGTTCGGACCGACGGGCGCGGCAAGGGGCGCGCGGTGGCGCGGTGCGGGCCCGGCGGGCAGGCCCTGCAGGGCGCGCAGGAGCGGCAGAAGGAACAGGTGCCCGCAGACGATGGCCGAGACCGGATTGCCCGGCAGCCCCAGCAGGGCCGCGCCCAGAAGATGCCCGGCCATCAGCGGCTTTCCGGGCCGCATGGCGATCTTGTGGAACGCGCGTTCAAGCCCCATGTCGCCCGCCACCTTGCCGACAAGGTCGTGATCGCCCACCGACGCGCCGCCGATGGTCACGATCAGGTCCGCGCCCCGCGCCATGTCGAAGGCTGCGCGCAGCGCCCAGTCGGTGTCGCGCGCGATGGGAAGCAGTCGCGCGACGCCGCCCTCGGCCTCGACCATGGCGGCAAGGGCGAAGGCGTTCGAGGCCACGATCTGGTCGTCGCGCGGCACCTCGCCGGGCATCACCAGTTCGTCGCCGGTGGCGATCAGCGCGACCTCGGGGCGGCGGGCGACCGGCACCTCGGGCAGGTTCATCGCCGCCAGCCGGGCAAGGTCGACGGGGCGCAGGCGGCGGGGGCCCGACAGCGTCGCGCCGGCCGCGAAGTCCGCGCCCGCCGGGCGGATGTTCCGCCCCGCGTCAAGCCCGGCTTTCACGGTGATGACATCTCCCGCGACCTCGACATCCTCCTGGAGGATGACCCGGGTCGCGCCCTCCGGCACGGGGGCGCCGGTGAAGATGCGCAGCGCCTCGCCCGGGCCCACGCGGCCCGCGAAGGCCGCACCGGCGGCGGCGGCGCCGATCACGCGGAAGCGGTCGCCGGGGGCAGGCGCGTCGGCGGCCACGGCATAGCCGTCCATCGCGGAGGCGGCGAAAGGCGGCTGGGCGCGCGCGGCGGCGACCGTCCCCAGCAGGACTCGGTTCGCGGCCGCGCGCAGCGGAACGCGCTCTTCCTCGGGGGGGCGGGCCAGCGCCAGCACGCGGGCCAGCGCCTCGTCGACGGTGATCACCGGTCGGCCTCGTAGGGGCCGGACTTGCCGCCGGTCTTGCTGAGCAGCCGGATGCCGCCGATCTCCATGCCCTTGCCGGCGGATTTGACCATGTCGTAGACGGTCAGACAGGCGGTGGCGACGGCGGTCAGGGCCTCCATCTCGACGCCCGTGGGGCCGGTGGTGCGCACCGTCGCGGTGATCCGAAGGCCGGGGAGGGCGGGGTCTGGCGCCAGGTCGACGGCGACCTTCGACAGCGACAGGGGATGGCAGAGCGGGATCAGTTCGGCGGTCTTCTTCGCGCCCATGATCCCGGCCAGACGCGCCACGCCGATCACGTCACCCTTGTCGGCCCGCGCCCCGGTGATCAGGGCAAGCGTCGCCTCGGGCATCCGCACGACCCCTTCGGCGACCGCTTCGCGCGCCGTCGCCGCCTTGCCCGAGACATCGACCATGTGCGCCGCCCCGTCCGCATCGAAATGCGAGAGCTTCGGCATCACATCCCCCGCATCGGCAGGTAGGGCCGGGTCAGGAGCGCGCGGGTCGCGGCCTCGACGTCGGCCTGCCGCATCAGGCTTTCGCCGACCAGGAAGCGCCGCACCCCGTAGCGCGCGAGGTCGGCCAGATCCTCGGGCGTCGAAAGACCCGACTCGGCCACCAGTTCCCGCTCGGGCGGTGCGATCTTCGCCAGCCGCCGCGTCGTGCCGATGTCGGTCTCGAAGGTGTGCAGGTTGCGGTTGTTGATGCCCAGAAGCGGCGACGACAGCGCCGTGGCGCGTTCGAGTTCGTCCTCGTCGTGGACTTCCACGAGAACGTCCATGTTCCAGTGCCGCGCCGCGGCCTCAAGCTCGGCCGCGAGACCGTCGTCGACCGAGGCCATGATGATCAGGATGCAGTCCGCGCCCCAGGCGCGCGCCTCGGCCACCTGGTAGGTGTCATAGAGGAAGTCCTTGCGCAGAACCGGAAGCGAGGTCGCCGCTCGCGCCTGCCGCAGGAAGTCGGGCGCGCCCTGGAAGGACGGCGTGTCGGTCAGCACCGACAGGCAGGCTGCGCCCCCGGCCTCGTAGGCCTGCGCAATGGCGGCGGGGTCGAAGTCGGCGCGGATCAGGCCCTTCGAGGGGCTGGCCTTCTTCACCTCGGCGATGAGGCCATAGCCCGATTGCGCGGCCGTGGCGAGGGCGGCGCGGAAATCGCGCGGGGCCGGGGCGGCGCGCGCCTCGGCCTCGATGTCGGCGAGGGACCGCTCGGCCTTGGCCGCGGCGATCTCGTCGAGCTTGTAGGACTTGATGCGGTCGAGAACGGTGCTCATGGGTGTCGATTACCGCCGAAGTCCGCGAAACGGAAGTGGTTTCGGGGCTCTGCCCCGCGGTCCGGGCGGTGCCTGGCCCGCCCCCCGGAGTATTTCGGCAAGAGAAGAAGCACGGGCGGGCGCGCCTCCGCGGCTGCCCTTCAGGTGCCGCAGAAGGTCTGGCGCACTTCGTCGCCCGGGGCGGGCGGGTGTCCGAGGCGTCGGGCGTCGGGCGTCGTCTCGAAGGGGTGCGCGAGGGTGGCGAGCAACCGCTCGAAGGGGTCGAGGTCGCCGTCGACGGCGGCGGCGATCGCCTCTTCGATGCGGTGGTTGCGCGGGTGGATCGCCGGGTTGGCGGCGGCAAGCGCGGTCGCGCGGGTTTCGGGCGTGGCGCCCTCGCGGGCCAGGCGCGCGATCCAGCCGCCCTCCCAGGCATGGTAGGGCGCCGGATCGGCGAAGGCCGCGGCGGCGCTGCCGTCGGCAAGCCCGCGGAAGGTCAGCGTGAAGTCGGCCCGTCCCGCCGCCATGGCCTCGAGAAGGCCGTGGGCCAGGGCCGCGTCGCCGTCCTCGGCGGTGGCAAGGCCAAGCTTGCGGCGGAACACCTGCGTCCATTCCGTCTGGAAGCGGGGGGCGAAGCCGTGCACGGCCTCGGTCGCGGCCTCGATCGCCTGGGCCCGGTCGCCTTCGATCAGCGGCAGGAGGCAGGTCGCGAACTGCGCGAGGTTCCACACCAGGATGTCGGGTTGCCGGTTGTAGGCGTAGCGCCCGTAGTGGTCGATCGAGGAATAGACCGTCTCGGGGTGATAGGTGTCGATGAAGGCGCAGGGGCCGTAGTCGATCGTTTCGCCCGAGATCGCGGTGTTGTCGGTGTTCATCACGCCGTGGATGAAGCCCACGCCCATCCAGCGGGCCACCAGAGCCGCCTGCCGGCCGATGACGGCGTCGAGCAGGTCGAGCGGGGTGTCCGCTTCGGGGTAGTGGCGGGCGATGACGTGGTCGGTCAGCGTGCGCAGAGCGTCGTCGTCCTGGCGCGACGCGAAGAACTGGAAGGTGCCCACGCGGATGTGGCTTTGCGCGACGCGGGCCAGGACCGCCCCAGGCAGGGGCCTTTCGCGCAGCACGATCTCGCCCGTGGTGACGGCAGCGAGGGCGCGGGTGGTGGGGATGCCCAGGGCGTGCATCGCCTCGGACATGAGATATTCGCGCAACACCGGGCCCAGCCAGGCGCGGCCGTCGCCCATGCGGCTGTAGGGCGTGCGGCCCGCGCCCTTGAGCTGGATGTCGCGGCGAATGCCGTCGCGCCCGACCACCTCGCCCAGAAGGATCGCGCGGCCGTCGCCCAGTTGCGGCGACCAGCCGCCGAACTGGTGCCCGGCATAGGCCTGCGCCAGCGGCTCGGCACCCGGCGGCACGGCGTTTCCGGCCAGCACCGCCACGCCTTCGGGCGTGCCCAGCGCCTTGGGGTCGATCCCAAGCGCGTGCGCCAGCGCCTCGTTCACGCGCAGCAGCGCCGGCGCGCGCACCGGGGTCGGCGCAAGACGCGTGAAGAAGCGGTCGGGAAGCCGCGCGTAGCTGTTGTCGAAGGGAATGTGGATCGTCATGGGTCGGCCTCGGCCAGAAGGTGGGGCGCGGCGCGGGACATGTCCAGTGTCACCCCGCGTCGGGCGCGGTCCAGGACATCAGGTGATAGCGATCGCGCGCCGCGAAGCCGAGCTTTCCATAGAAGCGTCGGGCGCGGTCGTTGTGCGCGGCCAGCTCGAGATGCAGCGCGCGCAGGCCGTTTGCGGCAAGCGTCGCGATCAGCGCCCGAAGCGCCTCGGACCCCATGCCCCGTCCGCGCACGGCCTCGCGGATGAAAAGCTCGTCGACGAAGCCGTCGAGGCCGCCGAATTCGACCGACCAGCCGAAGGTCACGACAACATAGCCCACCGGCGCGCGGCGCGGCCCGATGAACCAGACGGCGCCGTGGGGGCTTCCGGCCAGAAGCGGTTCGAGCGCGGCGCGGCGGTGTGTCTCGGTCGCCTCGATGCCTTCGAAGGCATGATAGGCCGCGACCATCGGGAGGAGCCGGTCGATATCGTCCGCGCCGCAGAGATGCAGAAGGCCGCTCATTGGGCGGGCAGGCGCCCGTCGAAGCGGCCCGAGATCAGGTCGCCCACGGCCCCCGGAAGCGGCGCGAAGCTGCCGTCCGCGTTCGGCGCCATGACCATGAGTTCGGCCTGAAAGGCGAAGGACAGCCCGCCATCGGCGTCAATCCTCAGGTCTTCGAGCAGGGCGTCGGTTTCGCTGTGGTCGTTGGCCATGAGCACGCGCTCGGCCTCGCGCAGGTCGATCTCGAGCATCGCGGGAAAGCCGGCGCGATCGGCGTGGAGCTTCAGCGTCAGGATCGGCAGCCCGGGCTCGCCGGCCTGGTCGGGGGTCATGGCGCCGATGGTGATGATCCGGCCGTCCGTGCCCGGGGTCTCGATCACGGTGGCCTCGCCGGTGTCGATGCGGCGGGCGGCGAAGAAGGTCATGGGCGCGTCGTCGATCATGGCCTCGACGGTGCCGATCACCTCCCAGTCATCGGACAGGTCCTGCGCGGCGGCGGGAAGGCAGGCCGCGGCCGCGACGAGGCAGGCCAGCGCCAGCCGTGCGCCAAGCGATCGTCCTGCGGTCATAGCCGGCCGATCCGTTCGGTCAGCAGCGCGAAGAAGCCCTCGGCGTCGATGTCGCCCATGAAGGTGGCGTTGGCAGGGCGCTTCGTCACCCGCCACCAGTCGGCGACGGTCATGCCCCGCGTCAGGTCGGACTGCGTCTCGATCTCGACGTTGATGTGCCGGCCCGAGAACAGGTCGGGGCGGATCAGGTAGGCGATCACGCAGGGGTCGTGCAGCGGCGCGCCCTTCGAGCCGTACTTCTCCTTGTCGAACCGCTCGAAGAAGTCGGTCCATGCGGCGACGGTGTGCCCCACGGTGGTGCCCATGGCGCGGAACCCCGCGACATGCGGCGCAGTGGTCAGCGCCTTGTGCGTGACGTCCAGCGGCATGACCACGATGTCGCAGCCCGACCGGAACACGATCTCGGCCGCTTCGGGGTCGACGTAGATGTTGAACTCGGCGGCCGGCGTGATGTTGCCGACCTCGAAGTAGGCCCCGCCCATCAGCACGATCTGCTGGACCCGGTTCACGATGTCGGGGGCCTCGAGAAAGGCCTTCGCGATGTTCGTCAGCGGCCCCAGGGGACACAGCGTGACGGTTCCCGGGGCCTCGCGCCGCAGGGTGTGGATGATGAACTCGACCCCGTCGAGCGCCTGAAGCGGCATCGTCGGCTCGACGATCTCGATCCCGTCGAGACCGGACTTGCCGTGGACATGCTCGGCCGTGACCAGCGGGCGCGCCAGGGGGGCGGCGCTGCCGGCGTAGACCGGCACGTCGGGGCGGCCGGCCAGCTCGCAGACGATGCGGGCGTTGCGCTGGGTCAGCGCCAGCGGCACGTTGCCGGCAACCGCGGTCAGGCCCAGCACGTCGATCTCGTCGGGGCTGGCGAGGGCCAGAAGGATCGCGACGGCGTCGTCCTGGCCCGGGTCGGTGTCGATGATGATCTTGCGACGGGTCATGGCGGTGGCGTCGCATGGGCCGGGGGCGCGATCAAGCGGATTCGCGACCGGTGAAACCCTCGACATGCGGGGCGCCAGAGGGTAGCACCGGCATGATTGGGGCGTGCCTTGCCGCCCGGTTCACGACGTGACGAGGTGACGATGCGACGCATGACGCTTTGGGCCGCCGGGGCTCTTGTGCTTGCGCTTGCGGGCTGTGCGTCCGCGCCCGAACCGGCCGACCGGCGCGACCTGGGCGGGGTGCCCACCTTCGATGCGGTGGCCGACCTGCCGCGCGAGGTGCAGGTCGCGGCCCTGCGCGACGCGATCCTCGCGCTTGGCCCCGGGGTCGATCCCGACGAGGCCGCGCGCGCCGCGCAGGTCGCCTATGACTGGACCGACGAACTGGTGCGACAGTACCAGATCGTCGATCCGCCGCTGGTCCACAACATGAAGGTGAACGCGGGCCTCAAGCCCCGCGGCCTGTGCTGGCACTGGGCCGAGGACATGGAGCGGCGGCTTCTGGCCGAGAACTTCCAGACGCTCGACATGCACCGCGCCATCGCCAACGCCGACCGCGCCTTCCGCATCGACCACAGCACCGCGATCATCAGCCTCAAGGGCGAGGGGATGTACGATGGCATCGTCCTCGACCCCTGGCGGACGGGGGGCGAGCTTGTCTGGGTGCGGACCACCGCCGACAAGTACCCGTGGGAGCCGCAGCGCACGGTCCTGGCGCGCAAGGCCGAACGTCTGGCGCGCGCGCAGTAGACCCGGCGCGGAGAGGAGGGCGCACCCGCGCCCCGGCTCAGTCGGTCTTCCGCTCGGCCGCCTTCGCCGCATCCCACAGCGCGTCCATCTCGGCCAGGTTCGACTGCTCGGGTGTTCTGCCAAGCTTCGCCAGTTCGGCCTCGATGAACCGGAAGCGGCGGACGAACTTGGCGTTGGCGCCGCGCAGTGCCTCTTCGGGGTCGATCTTCAGGTGGCGGGCAAGGTTCGCCACGACGAACAGCAGATCGCCCATTTCCTCGGTCAGGGCGGCATGGTCGCGGCTGTGCTTCGCCTCGGCCAGTTCGTGCGCTTCTTCCACGATCTTGGCCACGACCTCGTCGGTGGAAGGCCAGTCGAATCCGACTCTTGCGGCCCGTTTCTGAAGCTTGAGCGCGCGCAGAAGGGCGGGCAGGCCCAACGCCACGTCGTCCAGCACGCCGCCCTTCGCGCGCGCCGCGCGTTCGCGCGCCTTCTGCGCCTCCCAGTCGCGGGTCTGCTGCTCGGCCGACTTGTCGCGGGATTCGTCGCCGAACACATGCGGGTGGCGGTCGACCATCTTGTCGGCGATGTCGCGCACCACGTCGTCGAAGGCGAAGTGGCCGGCCTCGTCCGCCATCTGCGCGTGATAGACCGCCTGCAACAGCAGATCGCCCAGTTCGCCCTTCAAGTCGCCCCAGGCCTGCCGTTCGATCGCGTCGGCGACCTCGTAGGCCTCTTCGATCGTGTAGGGCGCGATGGTGGCGAAGTCCTGCTCGATATCCCACGGGCAGCCCGTCACCGGGTCGCGCAGGCGGCGCATGATCTCAAGCAGGCGGGGCATTCCGCCGTCGGGGTCGTGGACAAGGTCGTCGGGCATGGGGAGTGCGGATTTGGGCATTGCGGGCGCCTGCGGTCTCTGGAACTCTGTCTCTCGTCCCACGAGGCACGCGAGGAGTCCACATGCCCGTCATCAATCGCATCGCCGGTTATGCCGAGGACATGACCGCGTGGCGACGCTGGCTGCACCGTCATCCCGAACTGGCCTTCGACTGCCACCGGACGGCGGCCTTCGTGGCAGAGAAGCTGCGCGCGTTCGGGGTGGACGAGATTCACGAAGGCATCGCCACCTCGGGGATCGTTGCGATCGTCAACGGGCAGGGCGAGGGCCCGACGATCGGTCTGCGCGCCGACATGGACGCGCTGCCGATCCACGAGGAAACCGGCGCCGAGTGGGCCAGCGAAGTGCCCGGCAAGATGCATGCCTGCGGCCATGACGGGCACACGACGATGCTTCTGGGCGCCGCCCGCTATCTGGCCGAGACGCGGAACTTCCGCGGCCGCGTCGCGCTGATCTTCCAGCCCGCCGAAGAGGACGGCGGCGGCGGCGGCGTCATGGTGCGCGAAGGGATCATGGACCGCTTCGGCATCAGCCAGGTCTACGGCGTGCACAACGCGCCCGACACGCCCGTGGGCCAGATCGACACGACGCCGGGACCGATCATGGCCGCGGTCGACGAATTCCGGTTCGATATCAAGGGCAAGGGCGGTCATGCTGCCTATCCGCATGAAGCGGTCGACCCGATCCCGGCGGCGCTTGCGCTGGCGCAGGCGATGGACACGCTGGTGTCGCGCAACCGCCCGCCGACGCTGCCGCTTGTCGTGTCGGTGACGGTGATCCATGCCGGCACCGCCAGCAACGTGATCCCCGGGACCGCCCATGTCGCCGGGACCGTGCGCAGCTTCGACGAGGCGATGCGCGATCTGTGCGAACGGCGCATGCGCGAGGTGGCGGCCGGCATCGGCACTGCCTTCGGGGTCGAGATCGCGCTGGGCTATGAACGCCACTACCCCGCGACCGTGAACCACGCGCCGCAGACCGCCTTTGCCGCTGACGTGGCCCGCGAGGTGGTGGGCCGGGACAACGTGCGCGACGATCGCCCGCCCGAGATGGGCGCCGAGGATTTCGCCTATATGCTCGAGGCGCGGCCGGGGGCCTATCTGTTCATCGGGCAGGGGGACGGCCCGTTCTGCCACCACCCGAAATACGACTTCAATGACGAGATCGCCCCCATCGGCGCGTCCTTCTTCGCCCGGCTGGTCGAACGGGCGCAACCGGTCGGCGGTTGAAATCGGACCGGCAAACATCTGACAGGAAACCGAAATGTCCCTTGAAGACGCGAAATCCCAGGTCGACGTGGCCTTCACCCGCAGCGATCTGCGGGGGCCGGCGTTCGAAAACGCCTTCGGCGGCGCGACCTCGTTCCTCAGGCGGCGCTACACCAAGGACCTGACCGGCGTCGACCTGGCCGTGACCGGCGTGCCGTTCGACCAGGCGGTGACGCACCGCCCCGGCACCCGCTTCGGCCCCCGCGCGATCCGCGAGGCGTCGAGCCTTCAGCCGTATGACCCGCCCTATGGCTGGGACTACGACCCGCTCAGCGAATTCGCCATCGCCGACTACGGCGACGTGGCCTTCGACTATGCCAAGGTGTCGGAGACGCCCGACCGGATCACCGACCACATCCGGGGCATCCTTGCCGCCGGCGCGGGGTCGATCACGCTGGGGGGGGACCACTACATTACCTTCCCGATTCTCAAGGCTTACGCCGAGAAGTTCGGGCCGATCGCGCTGGTGCAGTTCGATGCCCATTCCGACCTCTGGCCCGACGACGACCTGACGCGCATCGACCACGGCACGATGACCTACAAGGCGGTGAAGACCGGGCTCGTAGACGCGGCGCACAGCGTCCAGGTCGGCATCCGCACGGTCTGCGACGACTACTGCGGCCTCGATTTCATCGACGCGCGCAGCGTCCACGAGAAGGGTGTTGCCTGGGTGGTCGGGCAGATAAAGGCCCGCGTGGGCGATCGGCCCTGCTATGTGAGCTTCGACATCGACTGCCTCGACCCGGCCTTCGCGCCCGGCACCGGCACGCCGGTCTGGGGCGGGCTCGCCTCGTGGCAGGCGGCCGCGATCCTGCGCGACCTCGCCGGCATCAACCTTGTCGGCGGCGACGTGGTCGAGGTCTCGCCCCCCTACGACACCACTGGCGCGACGGCCGTGGCGGGCGCGCATGTGGCGATGGAACTGATCTGCCTGTGGGGCTGGACCCGGCGGAAGGGGTAGGCGGGGCCCGCTCCGCACCCCGGCGCGGCCAGTTCCGGCACGACGAGCCGGCGAAACCGCCATGCAGCCCGATGCCCCACTTACAGTTTTGGGTCCGAGGCCCCATGTCTTGGGCAGGTGTTCGATACCGGACGCCCATGAAAGGCGTCAACGCATGACCATGTTTTCCATGAAGCCGAAATTCAACCTTGCCGAATTCCTTGCCGAACCGGCAAAACCCAACAGCGCCAGACGCCGCAAAGCGATGAACTCGGCTCCGCCCGAAAAGCCCGCGACCGAGGTCGAGGCCGCGGATGGCGATGCGCCTGCGGCGACGAAGAAGAAGAAGACCCCCTGAGCTTTCCCGTGCGCGGCGGCGTGGGCCGTCACTGGGGCCCACGTCCGGCATCGCCACCACCGCGCGCCGGATCCTCGAACGGGAGCGGACATCTTGGGTCTTTTGCGGATCATCTATTCCTCGCAACCCTTCGGCTTTGACGAGGGGGTGCTGGCCGGGATCCTGCTCGACGCGCGGCGCTGCAACACGCGCGACGGCGTGACGGGCGCCCTCATCTGCCGACGGGATGTGTTCGTTCAGTTGCTCGAGGGACCCGAACGGCAGGTCCGCGATGCGTTCGCGCGAATCTCTCGGGACGACCGGCACGTGGATATCGTCATGCACCTGTCCGAGCCCGTTTCCGAACGGTTGTTCGGGCAGTGGGCCATGCTGCACGATCCCGCCCGGTCCTGGTTCCCGGACGGGACGGACGCCTCGGGTGATGGCCTCGATCGTGTCAGGGCGGCCAACCTCAGCGCCGTTTTCAAGGCTTTGGCGGCAGAATCGCAGGCCGGCCCGATCGACTGAGCCCGTTGGCGGGCCGACATGTCCGGTGCGTCATCGGCTTGTCCGCGCCCGCGGACCTGCTATCTGCGGCCCATGCGCAGCGTCCTCATCCTTCTTGCCCTCGTGGCTGCCGGTTTCGCCCTCTATGTCCGGCTTGCGCCGTCCGATCCGGCGCGCTGGCACGTCGATCCGCTTGCCGCGCCCGATCCCGGTCCGGGCGGCATCCGGCTGGCCCCGCCCGAGGCGCCGGTCTTCGCGGCCTCGCCCCAGGCGGTGATCGAGGCCTTCGATGCCGTGGCGCTGTCCACCCCGCGCGTCACCCGGCTGGCGGGCAGCCCGGGCGAGGGGCAAGTGACCTATGTCGCACGCAGCCGCCTCTGGGGGTTTCCCGACTACGTCACGATCCGCGTGCTGCCCGATCCCGAAACCGGCGGCGCCACCGTCGCCATCCATTCGCGCCTGCGCTTCGGACAGGGGGACATGGGCGTGAACCGCGCGCGGGTCGAGGCCTGGCTTGGCGCGGTCGAGGACCGGCTGGCGGGATGACGCGTCCCCGGTGCGCCCCTTGACGCCCCAGTTCCCATGAGGGATGGGACGGGGATGGTTCCCGCCGACAAACTCGACCAGATCATGGGACGCTTCCAGTTCCTGGAGGCCCGCCTCTCGGACGGCGCGGCGGCGTCGCAGATCGCGGCGCTGAGCCGCGAGTATTCCGATCTCAAGCCCGTGGTGGCGCAGATCGACGCCTACCGCGCCCTTCGCGCCGACATCGCCGAGGCCGAGGCCATGCTGTCGGACCCCGAGATGCGGGCGCTGGCCGAGGACGAACTGCCGGTGCTTCGGGCCCGCCTGCCCGAGGCCGAGCAGGCGCTGCGGCTGGCGCTTCTGCCCAAGGATGCCGCCGACGCGCGGCCCGCGATCCTCGAGATCCGGCCGGGCACGGGGGGCGAGGAGGCGGCGCTTTTCGCCGGCGACCTTCTGCGCATGTATCAGCGATACGCGGAATCGAAGGGCTGGAGCTTCGAGATCGCGGAGCTTCAGGAAAGCGATCTGGGCGGCATCCGCGAAGTCGTGGCGGCCGTGCGCGGCGAGGGCGTCTTCGCCCGGCTCAAGTACGAATCCGGCGTTCACCGCGTCCAGCGCGTGCCCGAGACGGAATCCGGCGGACGCATCCACACCTCGGCGGCGACCGTGGCGGTCCTGCCCGAGGCCGAGGACGTCGACATCGACATCCCCTCCACCGACATCCGCATCGACACCATGCGCGCAAGCGGGGCGGGCGGGCAGCACGTGAACACCACCGACTCGGCGGTGCGGATCACCCATATCCCCACCGGCATCGTGGTCACGAGTTCCGAGAAGTCCCAGCACCAGAACCGGGCCATCGCCATGCAGGTGCTGCGCGCGCGGCTTTACGACATGGAACGCCAGCGCGCCGACGCCGCGCGGGCGGCCACGCGCAAAAGCCAGGTGGGGTCGGGCGACCGGTCCGAACGCATCCGCACCTACAACTTCCCGCAGGGGCGCATGACCGACCACCGGATCGGGCTGACGCTCTACCGCCTCGACCAGATCCTGCAGGGCGATCTGGACGAGATCGTCGACGCGCTTCAGGCCGATGACCAGGCGGCGCGGCTTGCGGACAGCGGGCTGTGACGCCGGGCCTGACAGTGGGCCAGGCGCTGGTGCAGGCCACGCGGCGGCTGGCGGCGGCGGGGGTCGAGGGGGCGTCGCGCGATGCCCGGTGGCTTCTGGCCTGGGCGCTTGGGACGCCGCCCGAACGGCTGACGCTGGCCCTGCCCGAACCGATGACCTCGGACACGGCGGCGCGCTTCGACATCGCGATCGCGCGTCGGGTCACGCACGAGCCCGTCAGCCACATCACCGGGCGGCGCCTGTTCTGGGGGCGCGAGTTCGCGGTCGACCGCGACGTCCTTGATCCCCGGCCCGAGACCGAGGTCTTGGTCGAGCTTGCGCTTGCCGAGCCCTTCGAGCGCGTGCTCGATCTTGGTACGGGGACGGGCTGCATCCTGGTCACGCTGCTGGCCGAGCGGCCCGAGGCCATCGGCACCGGCACCGACATCTCGGCCGCCGCGCGCAGCCATGCCTGGGGCAACGCGGTGCGCCACCGCGTGAGCGACCGGGTCGAGATCCTGGCCAGCGACTGGTTCCGCCCGCTGGACGACCGCGGCATCGCGGGGCGCTTCGACCTTGTGGTGTCGAACCCACCCTACATCGCGGCGGCCGAGATGGCCGGCCTGTCGCGCGACGTGCGCGAGCACGAGCCGCGCCTTGCCCTGACCGACGAGGGCGACGGCCTGTCGGCCTATCGCGCGATCGCGGCCGGGGTCGAGAAGGTGCTTGCCCCCGGCGGGCGCGTCCTGGTCGAGATCGGGCCCGCGCAGGCGCGCGCGGTGGCGGCGATGTTTCGGCAGGCGGGCCTTGACGATGTCGCCGTGCATCCCGATCTGGATGGCAGGGACCGGGTGGTTTCGGGGCGGGGCTAGTGCCTGGCGCCGGCGGATCGCAGGGCGTGCCATTTCCGCCAGTCGCGCGATTTCGCCGCAAAATCCCCTTGCCCTTCGACAGCCGTCGTGTTTATTGGGGTCGTGCGGGCGGCGGGACGTCGATCGTCCCCCTCGCCATTTGCCAGACAACCGCTGCGAACCGGGCCATGACAGGCCGGCACCAAGGAACACCAGCCAGTCGCAGCGGCGCCTAAATCAAGGCCGGATCAGGGTTCATATGAGAAGTTCCAAGTCACGTTCGCGGTCGAAGTCGAACCGCAACCGCCCCTCGGGCAACATCGTCAACCGCGTGTTCGACAGCTCGGGCCCCGAGGGCAAGGTGCGCGGGACGCCGCAGCAGATCATCGACAAGTACAACCAGCTGGCGCGCGACGCCCAGTTGTCGAACGACCGCGTGGCGTTCGAAAACTTCCAGCAGCACGCCGAGCACTACACCCGCATGCTGGGCGAAGCGCTGCGCGAGCAGGAAGCCTTCCGTGTCCAGAATCAGGACCGCGGCGACCGCCAGCAGCAGGGCCAGCAGCGCCGGGACGATAACGATCAGGACGATCAGTACGACGACGCGTCCGGTGGCGACGACACGCCCGAGGGCGGCCGTCAGGCCAGCCCGGGGCGTCGGGATGCCGAGCGTGGGGACACGCGCCGGGACGAGACGCGCGGCGATGATACGCGCCGGGAGAATTCGCGCCGGGACGAGACGCGCGGGGATGATACGCGCCGGGCCGATGCAGGGCGGGGCGATGCAGGTCGGGACGATACTGGCCCCGGCGATGCGCGCGTCGTCGATGCGGACCTGGGCGACTCGGGTCTGGTCGAAACGCCCGAGAATGCCGAGCCGGCGCGGGCACGCCGCCCCCGCCGTCCGCGCGGTCGCGCCGCGGGCGCAGCCGATGGTGCGGGCGCGCCCGAGACCCCCGAAAGCAAGGAAGCGGCCGAATAACCCCCGGCAGGCCGCTGTGCCCCTGCGCGCCGCCCGTCAGGCGGCGACGCTTGCGGGGATCGCCGACGGCCGGACGCTGATCACCACCGCGCCAGCGCGGTGGCGCGATTCCACGTGTTCATGGGCCGCGACGATGTCGTCCAGGCCATAGATCTGGTCGATGACGGGGCGCAGGTCGCCGCGGTCGACCATCCTTGCCACTTCGTCGAGATCTGCGCGCGTGTCGCCACTCAGGGCGATGCGCAGCCGCGGGCCCCCGCGCAGCTTCGCGGCAAGCGCGCGGAAAAGATCCCAGACACCATAGTTGAGGGGCACGAAAACGCCGTTCGGCGTCAAGGCCTTGCGGGCCTCGGCGAAGGTCAGGGCGCCGACCGTATCGAAGATCGCGTCATAGCGCATGGACCCGTCGGCCACCGGGGCACTGCGATAGTCGATGAAGGCTTCGGCCCCCAACCCCAGCACCATCTCGCGCCGGTCGCCGCTGGCCACGCCCGTGACCCGCGCGCCCAAGGCCCGCGCGATCTGGACGGCAGGGCTTCCCACCCCGCCGCTTGCGCCGACGATCAGAACAGTCTGTCCGGGTTTCAGCCGGACCACGTCGCGCAGGAAGACAAGGGCCGAGAGCGCGCCGAAGGGCAGGGCGACGGCCTCGCGGTGGCTGAGCCGGTCTGGTTTCGGCGCGATGGGGCCCGAAGCGGGCACCGCAAGGTATTCGGCGTTGCTGCCGTGGCCCGAAAAGCCGAAGACCTCATCACCCGGCGCGAAGCCCGTGACCCGATCGCCCACGGCGGCGACGCGGCCCGAGAACTCGGTCCCCAGGATCGGGTGCTTCGGCTTGAAAAGCCCCGAGACAAGGCGACCCGGCAGCCACAGGCCGCCCGGAAAGGCCGAGGCGCGCAGGCGCCAGTCGGCCGTCGTGACCGAGCTTGCGTGCACCTCGACCAGCACGTCGTCGGGCCCGGTGCGCGGCATCGGGGCTTCGGCGATGGACAGGACCCCGGCGGGGCCATAGCGGGTGTGAAGGGCGGCTTTCATGGCGGTGTTCCGTTGCTGGGGGTGCCCCGATGCGGGCAGTTCCTTGTATCGCCCTTACCTTAGGTCCGGTTCGCGATGCATGGAATTGACGGAAATCGTCAGTCTGTTATGCATCAATGCATGGATTGGCGGGCTGTCACCTTCGACTGGAATCGCGCGCGGGCATTCCTTGTCACGGCGGAAGAGGGGTCGCTATCGGCTGCGGCGCGCGCGCTGGGCATGTCGCAACCCACGCTGGGCCGGCAGGTCGCCGCGCTTGAGGCCGAACTGGGCGTGGCGCTGTTCGAGCGGGTCGGCAAGGGTCTGGAACTGACACCCGGCGGGGTCGAACTACTGTCCCACGTGCGCAGCATGGGCGAGGCCGCGCAGGCGCTAGCACTCGGGGCCTCGGGCCGCACGCAGGCCATCGAGGGCGAGATATGCCTGACCGCAAGCGAGGTCTATGCCGCCCATCTTCTGCCGCCCGTGCTCGGGCGGCTGCGGGCCGAGCATCCGGGAATCGAGGTCGAGGTCCTTGCGTCGAACGCGATGACCGACCTGCGCCGGCGCGAGGCCGACATCGCGGTCCGCAACGTGCGCCCCACGCAGAACGACCTTGTGGCGCGTCGCCTGCCCGACGACGAGGCGCGGCTTTACGCGGCGCCCGGCTATCTTGACCGGATCGGGCGGCCCCGGACCTCCGAGGAACTGGCGCGCGCCGAGTTCATCGGCTTCGACCGAACCAACGTCCTGATCACCCACTTGCGCGACCGTGGGCTGCCACTGGAGCGCCGGAACTTCCCGATCCTCAGCCAGAGCCAGCTTGTCCAGTGGGAGATGGTGAAGGCCGGGCTGGGCATCGGCATCTTTCCGACCTGGATCGGCGACGCGGAACCGCGCGTGGAACGCGTCGACGCGGGCGTCGAGCCGATCACCTTTCCGGTCTGGCTGGTCGCCCACCGCGAAGTGCGCACCTCGGCGCGGGTGCGCATCGTCTTCGACATGCTGGCCGAAGAGATCAGGCGGCGCTAGGCCGCGATCTCGCGCGCCAGCGCGCAGAACTCGGCAATCGACAGCTGTTCGGCGCGGCGTGTCGGGTCGATCCCGGCGGCGCGCAGGCGGTCCTCGATATCGGGCGCAAGCGCCCGCAGGGCGGCGCGCAACATCTTGCGGCGCTGGTTGAAGGCGGCGGCGGTCACGCGCGACAGCACCTTCGCGTCGGCGGGGAACCGGGGCGCGGGCAGGGCGGTCAGCTGGATGACGGACGAGCGCACCTTGGGCGCCGGCGTGAAGGCCTCGGGCGGCAGGTCCATCACGATCCGTGCTTCGCAGCGCCACTGGGCCAGAATCGACAGCCGGCCATAGGTCTTCGACCCCGGCGCCGCCACGATCCGCTCAGCCACCTCGCGCTGGAACATGAGCGTCAGGCTTTGCCAGAAGGGCGGCCAGTCGGCCACGTCGAGCCAGCGCGTCAGAAGCTCGGTCCCGACGTTGTAGGGCAGGTTCGCGACGATCTTCACCGGTGGCGTGAGAAGGGCGCGATGGTCGATCGCCAGCGCGTCGCCTTCGACCACCTCAAGCCGTCCGGGATAGGCCGCGGCGATCTCGGCCAGGGCGGGAAGGCAGCGGGCGTCCTTTTCGACCGCCACGACCCGGCGCGCGCCCTCGGCCAGAAGCCCGCGCGTGAGCCCGCCGGGGCCGGGGCCCACCTCGAGCACGTCCGAGCCGGTCAGATCGCCGGCCGCGCGTGCGATCTTTGCGGTCAGGTTGAGATCCAGAAGGAAGTTCTGCCCCAGCGCCTTGCGGGCGGACAGTCCATGGCGCGCGATCACCTCGCGCAGGGGCGGCAGGGCGTCGATGGCGGCCATGCGCGGGATCAGTCGCCGAAGTAATGCGTGAAGCCGACCGAGACGGACACTTCGTCGTAGGTGTTCGAATAGGTGTAATCGGCAAGCGCCGGGATCGAGGGCGTCGTGAAGTCGTCACTGTCGCGTTGCAGGTAATCGAGGCCAAGCCGCAGGGCATTGCCGTTGCCGATCTGACGTTCCACGCCAAGGCCGAGGCTGTAGCCCTGGCTCCAGACATCGCCGCGTTCCTGCACGCCGTTGACCCGCCAGTTGTAGTTGAGATTGCCGACCGACAGGCCGGCCGAGGCGAAGACCAAGGTGTCGGGGCGCACAAGGTAGCCCGCGCGTCCCTTCACGCCCAGCATCGGACCGGTGTCATAGAAATAGCTCGACGTGGACGAGTTGATGTCGGCGGCCACCGACCGGCCCGTCGTCACGCCGAATTCGACGCCGTAGACCATCGCGTCGCGCTGCCAGTTGCGGCCGGTGAAGAAGCTTGCCCCGACCCCGTCGCCGGAATAGGCGAACTGGCCGGTCGGGGTGCCGGAGGCGGTGAAGACCTCGTCTTCCGTGAGGTTCGCCGCATAAGCGTCAAGCGAGGCCCCCAGATACCAGCCGTCCCATCCCGCCGCGTCCTGGGCAGCCGCACCGCCGGCCATGACCACGGCCGCCACGGAAAGGGCCGCGCCCGGAATGCCGGAACGGCAAGACGTCCTGACGGCATCAACATGTCGGTGCATGGCAGTCCCCCTCTCCCAGCGCTTGATCACTTTACCGTCACTTTGCCTGTCGCGCCATGCTTTCCGCGCGTCTGAGCGCGGCGATCATGCTGTCGGGGCGCGCGGTCCCGGTCCCCGCGATGTCAAGGGCCGTGCCGTGGTCGGGCGAGGTCCGGATGAACGGCAGGCCCAGCGTGACGTTCACGCCCTCGTCGAAGGCAAGGGTCTTGATCGGGATCAGCGCCTGGTCGTGATACATGCAGATCGCCACGTCATAGCGTGCGCGCGCCGCGGCATGGAACATGGTGTCGGCCGACAAGGGCCCGGCGATGTCGAAGCCGTCGGTCCGCAGCCGGTCGAGCGCGGGGCCGATCACCTCGATCTCCTCGCGGCCCATGGCGCCCCCTTCGCCGGCGTGCGGGTTGAGGCCCGCGACCGCGATGCGCGGCGCTGCCAGGCCGAACCACCGGCCTAGGTCCCGGGCGGTGATGCGGATCGTCTCGTCCAGAAGCGCGGGCGTCAGCGCGCCCGGCACCTGCGCGAGGGGCATGTGGATCGTGGCCGGCACCACGCGCAGCGTCTCGCAGGCCAGCATCATCACCACGCGCCCCACGCCCGCCAGCGCGGCCAGGAACTCGGTATGGCCGGGATAGGCGAAGCCCGCACCGTCGATCAGCGCCTTCTTGTGGATCGGGGCGGTGACAAGGCCCGAAACCGCGCCCGCGCGGGCAAGGGAAACGCCGCGTTCGATGGCGGCGATCACGCCGGGCGCGTTCGCCGGATCGAGGCGACCCGGGATCGTGCGGGCGGGAAAGGGCAGCGGCAGCACCGGCAGGGCCCGGCCCGCGACCGACGCCGCACCGGCCGGGTCGGTCAGCTCCGCCACCGGGGTGCCGGGCGGCAGGTGGCGCGGATCGCCGATCCAGACGAAGGGCAGGGTGTCGCGCAGCGCCGCCCAGGCCGCCGCGGCGACCTCGGGGCCGATGCCCGCGGGCTCGCCGCAACTGACGGCTAGGGGCGCCGTCATCTGAGGTCTTCGATCCGGGCCGCCAGGCGCAGTTCGTTGAGCCAGCCCGAGGCGAAGGTCTCGAGCCGCTGGGCGGTCAGCAACTGGCGCACCTGCGCGCGGTCGACGGCGGTCGATTCGCGCACGGTGCGTTCGCAGAGCATCAGGAAGACAAGGTTTCCCCCGCGGGTCAGGTTCGTCGAGACCTCGTACTGGTCCAGTCCGGCGATCTCGCGCGCGACATCGCCCGGAAGCTCTGCGATGCGGGTGATCCGTCGGGTCAGGACGCCTTCGGGCTGGCCGCGCGCGACGCCGTTGAGATCGTCACAGGTGCGCACCTCGGCCTTGATCGCCGCCGCGCGCGAAAGGGCCTCGGGGCTGCGGCCGCCGGGGATCAGGTATTCGGCGTAATCGGCCGACACGATCTCGATCGAGCCCGCCCGCACCTCTTCGCGGTCGCGCAGACGGAAGACCGCGATCGAACCGCCCAGATTGATCGGGCGCGTCGCGCGACCGGGTGCAAGGCCCTGCAGCGCCGACTGGACTTCGGGCGGCAGCTCGTCGAGGGCGCGCCAGTTGATCTCGCCTCCCATCAGGCGCGAGGGCGCGGCCGAGAACTGGCGCGCGGCGGCGGCGAATTCCAGCTCGTCGGTGATCCGGCTCAGCCGTTCTGCCCGCGCAAGCGAGGCGGTTTCGGATTCCGGGTTCTGCGCAGGCAGGATGATCTCGCTCAGAAGGACCCGCACCCCCCCGCGCGAGGGCACCTGCGCCAAGGCGCGGTCGATCTCGTCCTCGGTGACCTCGGCGCGCGGCAGGAACCGCTGCGACACGGCCGCCCGCCACAGAACTCCGGTCGCCACGAAGTCGCGGAAAGTGGCTTCCTCGACCCCCTGTTCGCCCAACGCGGCGATGAAGGTCTCGCGGTCGAACTGGCCCTGCGCGGCGAAGGCGCCCTGCGCGGCGGCGATCTGTTCGTCGGAAATGGTCACGCCATCGCGCTCGGCCGCCTGGCGCTGGAGGCGTTCGTTGACAAGCTGCTGCTCGGCGATCTGGCCGGGGTTGGCCCCCGCGTTGAGCAGCGTCAGGAACAGCGTGCGCTGCTGAAGCTCGTAGCGGGTGATCGGGCTGCCGTTCACGCGGAAAACCGTCTCGAAGGGGTTTTGCGCCGTGGCAGATCCCGTCGCCATGGCAAGGATCAGCAGCACCGCGGGCAGCAGCCCCCGCACCGGGTGGCCGCGCGTCAGTTCCAGCATGCGTCGCATGTGCCTGTCATCCCGTTGCCTGTTCCCTTGCTGCCCGTCATCCCGTGCACGTCCGGCGGAATTCGCGGCCGTCGGTGCCTGTCCCGAAACCATTGAGCGTCAGCCTCAGGTCGAAGCTGGTCTTGGGCGTCGTGGTCGTGGTGGATGTAAACCGCCGCGAGACGGAAAGATCAACACCGATGCATTCGTTTCGGTAGAGCAGGCCAAGCCCCGCCCGCGCGGCATCGTCGTTGATGAAGTCATAGCGCCAGTCGACCCGGCCCACCCAGTTGCGGCTGATTTCGTAGCTGGCCGCAAGCGACCATTCCGAAATCGGCTGGTCGGCGTCTTCCTCGGGCACCTCGACGTCCCACAGGTAGCTTGTCGACAGCGTGCCCCAGTCCTCGACCAGATCGAGCCGCGTTTCGCTTCTGGTGAAGTCGAGCCCGTCATCGAGAAGCGAGCGGCTGCTCAGCCACAGCCCGTCGCCCATGCGCAGGCGCAAGGCGGCCAGCCAGTCGGACCGCGCGTCGTTCAGGCCGGTGCCTGCGGGGAACTGGTCGGCATCGGTGAACCGCAGCACGCGTCCCGCGGTCAGGCCGATCACCAGCCCGCTTGGGTCGCTGCGCGTCCAGGTGACGCCAAGGTTCGCGCGCAAGCCCTGTTCATAGACGTCGACGCCCAGATAGCGCGATCGCGCGAAGAGGTTGCCCTCGTCGAACTCGATCACGGTGCTGTCCTCGTTGGGCGGCACACCCCCGTAGGACCTGGACCAGGCCAGTTGCAGCACGGGTTCCAGAAGCTGTCGCGCGCCGCCGTCCTCCACCCGTTCGAGCGGCCAGCGCAACCCGACCGCGGCTGCGGGCGTCGCGCGGGCCAGCGAGCTTGGGAAATCGGCGTCGTCCGCGATCGCGTAGGCGTCGAGCGCAAGGCCCGCACGCGCGCCAAGCACAAGCCCCGCGGGCCCGACCCAGTCGCGCCGCCAATCCCCCGCCGCGCCGACGCGCGCGTCGTCAAGGCCGGTGCCGTCCTCGTCCGAGCTGCGGTAGATCACCCGCCCGTCCGTCGTGATCCAGGCGTCGCCGCCAAGCGGGCCGGTGGGCAGGCGGCGCGTGCTGCGCGCCACGGCGACGTACCGGGGCAGGGCGTCTTCGTTGTTGATGTCGGCTTCGCGCAGCGATTCATAGGCCAGCAGGCCGACCGACGACAGTTCGTCCGCGTTGATGCGGCGCAGGAAGACCGAACTCGTCAGCCGGTCCAGGTCGGAATAGTCGTAGTCCAACAGGTAGGTCGGGTCGGTCACCCGCTGCAACTGGAACGACAGCGTGTAGTCGCCGGGCAGGTCGAACGCCCCCGTGCCGAAAAGATAGGCCCGGGTTTCGCCGTCGAGGATGTCGTCGTCGAAGGTGAAGGCGCCGTCGAAGCGCAGATCGCCGCGGGCGAAGGCCTGGCGGAAGCGGCCTTCAAGGGTGCGTGTCCCCGGCGCGAGATAGGGCGTCAGCGTCAGGTCCGCGCTGTCCCCGATCGGCAGGAAATAGGGCAACTTGAAGCCGAACCCCAGCTGGTTCGAACTGGCGACATCGGGGATCAGGAAGCCGCGCGCCCGGTCGAGCGTCGGGTCGGGCAGGCGCAGGCGCGGGGAATAGAAGACTGGCACGCCGGCGATCCGGACCTGCGCGTTCTCGAAATAGAGCTGCCGCTCGAGCTGGTCGTGGACGACGCCGCTTGCGCGGATCTCCCACAAGGGCGTGGGATTGTCGGCGCAGACCTCGCAGCTCGAGGCGACGACACGTCTGAGGCGGGTGTAGCGCCCGCCATCGCGGGAAATCTCGGCGGCGGCCAGCTGAAGCTGCTGCTCAAGCACGAGACGGGCCGAGCGCAGGATGCCGTCGGTCAGGTCGGCGTCAAGCTCGGCGCTGTCGGCGATCAGGACCGATCCGCTTGAATCGATCAGCCGGATCGGTCCGTCGATGCGCACCACGTCGCCCGCCCTGTCATAGACCACCCGCGCCGCAGTCAGCCGCGCGCCGTCGAAGAAGATCTCGACATTGCCCTCGGCCACGAGGGTGCGGTCGGCGTCGATGCGCACGCTGTCGGCCACCAGCGTGGCCAGAAGCGGCGCGGGACCGGTCTGTGCGGCCGCCCCGACGGCGCAGGCCAGCCACAGCGCAAGGGACCAGAGCCGCCGTTTCATCCGTCCTCGAGATGCAGAAGAAGCCCGAGCGGCAAGAGGATCGCGGCGACCGGCGGCCCCCACGCGGCAAGCAGGACGGGGATCTGCCCGTTTTCGCCAAGGATCTGGGCGAAGTTGCGGATGAAATAGAGCGTGAACCCCACGACCAGCGCGGTCAGCACCATCAGCCCGGTCCGGCCCAGCCGGGCATGCCGCATGGTGAAGCCCGCGCCGACCAGCACCATGGCCACCAGCAGCAGCGGTGTCGCCAGTTCCATGTGCAGGAACACCCGATGCGCCTTCGCCGAGAAACCCGCGCTTTCAAGCCGGGCGATGAACTCGGGCAGGTCCCAGATGGGAATCGCCGAGGGGGCGCCGAAACCGTCGAGGATCTCGCTTTGGGTCAGGTTCGAGGCGAGGCGCATCGAGGGACGTTCGACCGCCCCCTGTTCGATGTTGCCTTCGATGTCGAAGCGCCATTCCTTGGCGTTCTCGATCTCCCAGGCGCCCGGGACAAGCCTGGCGGTGGCGGCTTCGATCCGGAATGCGGCCGCGCCGTCAAGGTCGAAGCCCAGGAAGGTCACGTTGGAAAGCTCGGTGCCGTCAAGGTTGGCCCGGGTGGCGCGGATCACGGTCTGGCCGGTATCGCCGCCCTGGCGCAGCCACAGCCCCTCTCGGCTGATCGACAGGACGCTTGCGTCGATGCCGCGATAGCGGTCGGCCACCTGTTCGTAGCGCTTCGTGGTCGCCGCGACGAAGGGGTTGAACAGCGCCACGCCCGTGGCCCCGATCAGAAGCGCCACGAGGCAGGGCGCGATCAGGCTGCGTAGCGCCGAGCGTCCGGCCGATCGCGCGACGACAAGTTCGGACGACCGCGCCATCGCGAGAAAGAGCCAGACCGCCGACAGGATCATCACGAGGGGCTGGATCTGGTACAGGCTTTCGGGCACCCGCAGCAGCGTCAGCCGCAGGATCCCGCCGAAGGTCGCCTCGGTCCCGCCGAAGCGGCGGATCTGCTCGACCATGTCGAAGAGGACGAGCAGAAGGAAGAAGATGCCCAGAACGCTGAGGAAGCTGACCAGGAACCGGCGCGCGATGTAGCGGTCAAGGATCATGCCGCGACCTCAAGCGGCGGCGGGCCAGCGCGGACGCGGCGCGTCCGTCCCGCGACGCGCAGCGTGATCCACGAGGCGACAAGCCCCGCCACCGGGGCAAGATAGGCCAGCGGCAGAAGCGACGCATCGGCGCGAATGCGCCCAGAAAGCGCGTTGTCGAGGGATTCGATCAGCACCAGCGCGACGATCGCGCCGAAGATCTGGCGCCACATGCCGAACCGGCTGAAGCCGCCCAGCATCATGATCGAGAAGCCGACGAGCGGCGTCACCAGCCCCAGCATGGCCTGGGTCATGCGGTCGTGCGCCTCGAACTTCAGCTGCTCGGCCGGGCGACCGGTTTCGGCCACGAGGTCGTCGGTCGCCGCCAGGAGTTCAAGCGTGGACAGCTCTTCCATCCGCCGCTTGTCGGGCGTGGGAAGGGGCACGAGCAGCCCGATGTCATAGACGAAGTCCTCGAAGCGCGTGATCGTCAGGCGCCGCGTCGCGGTGTTCATCGTCTGCGCCATCCCGTCGAACATCAGAAGCTTCGGTCCGGCCGCCTCGCGCACGATGAGCGCGCTGCGGGCGGTGTAGGTGATCTGGCGCGCGGCGCTGCGGCTGTCGTTGATGAAGATGTTGCGCAGCTCGCCCTGGGGCGTGATCTCGCGGATGTAGAAGGTCAGTCCCGAGATCGGGTGGAAGAACGTGCCCTCGGTCAGCAGCCGCGCGGTGACGTTCTCGGTGATCTCGGCGGTGCGTTCGGTCAGCCGCCCGACGCTGGCCGGCACGAGGACATGCGTCAGCGTCATCAGGAACATCGTCACGAAAAGCCCGAAATAGACCGCGGGCCGCGCCAGCCGCATCGGGCTGTAGCCGGTGGCCTGCACCACGACAAGCTCGCTGTCGGACTGCAGGCGGTTGGCGACGTAGACGACCGAAGCGAAGGCCGCGACCGGCAGCACCACGCGGATCACGTTGGGCAGCGTCAGCGTGGTGAGTTCCAGAAAGACCATCGCCGACTGCCCGCTGGCGATCAGCGTGTCGAACAGCACGACCGCCCGGTTCACCCAGTAGACCATCACGAGGACAAGCGCGAAGAAGCCGAAATGCGCCAGGTACTGCGACAGCAGATATCTGTCGAACCGTGCCACGCTGCCCTTGCCCCTGATGCCTGCCGTCTGTTTCGGCAGACCCTACCCCATGGGGCGGGCGGCGGAAACTCCCTTCTGGTCAAGGGGGGGATGGACGGCTAGGTATTGCCGCGACACCCTGACATCACGAGGTCCGCCCATGACATCTCCTGCCCCCGTCCGTTTCGTGCCGATCGCTCTTGACGAGATCGAGCGTTTCGAGGGGCGGCTGGCGGTGACGGTGCCGCACACCGGCAAGCTTGACCAGGTGGGGCGGCGCCTCAACCGGCTGACGCGGGGATCGCTCGAGCGGTTCGTCGACAGCGCCGCCTTCTCGAAGCTCGCGCAGGGCGAGGCGCGCGAACTGTCGTTCCCCGCGGGGCTGGCGGCCGAGGCACTGCTGGTGGTCAAGCTGGACGCCCGGCCGTCGACCGACGAGGCGCGCAAGGCCGGCGCGGCGATCGGCAGGTCCGCGAACGGCAAGCCGGTTCTTGCGATCGTGCGCGCCAACCGCGGCGTCGCGGACATCGCGCTGGCGGCGGTGCTGCGCGACTATTCCTATACCGACATGAAGTCGAAAAAGGAGACCGACGACGAGGGCGGGGCGCGCTTCACCTTCATGACGCTCAAGCCCGACGAGGACGCCGCCGCCGCCGCCGATGTCGCCGCGCTTGCCGAGGGCGTGTTCTTCACCCGCGACCTTGTGAACGCCCCCTCGAACGTGCTGACCACCACGACCTTCGCGGACCGGCTCGAGGCGCTGTCGGAGCTTGGCGTCAAGGTCGAGGTGCTTGAGGAGGCCGACCTCGAGACGCTGGGCATGCGCGCCCTTCTGGGCGTGGGACAAGGGTCCGAAAGCCCGTCGAAGGTTGTGGTGATGCAGTGGTCGGGGGCGAAGAACTCCGACCGGCCGCTGGCGCTGATCGGCAAGGGCGTTGTGTTCGACACCGGCGGCATCAGCCTCAAGCCCGCGGCGGGCATGGAGGAGATGACCATGGACATGGGCGGGGCGGGCGTCGTCGCGGGGGTGATGAAGGCGCTTGCGCTGCGCAAGGCGAAGGCGAACGTCGTGGCGCTGGTCGGGCTGGTCGAGAACATGCCAAGCGGCAACGCGCAGCGTCCGGGCGACGTCGTGCGGACGATGAAGGGCGACACCGTCGAGGTGATCAACACCGACGCCGAGGGGCGGCTCGTTCTGGCGGATGTCATGTGGTACGCGCAGGAGCGCTTCAAGCCGGTCGGCATGATCGATCTTGCCACCCTGACGGGCGCGATCATCATCGGGCTTGGCCACGAGAACGCGGGCGTCTTTTCCAACGACGACACGCTGTGCGACGCCTTCCTTAAGGCGGCGAAGGCCGAGGGCGAGGGCGCCTGGCGGCTGCCGATGGGCGAGGCCTACGACAAGCAGCTGAAGTCCAACATCGCCGACATGAAGAACGTGGGCGGCCGGCCGGCCGGGTCGATCACGGCGGCGCAGTTCCTTCTGCGCTTCGTCAAGGACGGTACGCCCTGGGTCCATCTCGATATCGCGGGGGTGGCAAGCCTGAAGTCCGACAGCACGCTTGCGCCCAAGGGTGCTTCGGGCTGGGGGGTGCTCAGTCTCAACCGGATGATCGACGGGATGTTCGGGGGCTGATGGGCGAGGCCTATTTCTATCACCTGACGCGGTCCACGCTGGACGAGACGCTGCCGACGCTGCTGGACCGGGCGCGGGCGGCGGGATGGCGCGTCGCGGTGCGCGGCACCGACGCGGCGCGGCTCGACCGGTTGGACGAGAGGCTATGGCTGGGCGAGGGCTTCGTGCCGCACGGTCGCGCGGGCGGGGACCACGACGCCGACCAGCCGGTGCTTCTGACGACGGCGGCCGAGACCCCCGGCGGGCCCCCGAACGGTGCGGCCTGCCTGATGGCGATCGACGGCGCCGAGGTGGCGCCCGACGAGGTCCGGCGGCTGGAGCGGGTCTGCATCATCTTCGACGGCGGCGACGACGCGGCGCTGACGGTGGCGCGACGTCAGTGGAAGGACCTGACCGACGCGGGCTGCGGCGCGAAGTACTGGAGCCAGGAAACCGGCAGCTGGGCGATGAAGGTCGAGAAGCCCGGCGCCTGAGACGCAGTTTCGCGCTGCCGCGCGAGGATACTTCCCCCAAGAAGAACGCCCTAGCGTTCGAGAAGAAGGCGGCCGTCGGCGATCTCGATCCGCGCGAAGCGCTGCAGGTAGGCCATTCCCAGAAGCGATCCCGGCATTTCGCCGTCGGTGACCGAGACGGCGACGTCGCGGTCGGCGATGGCGCCGATCGCGATTTCGCCCACCCGGGCGCGCGCGGTACGGACCTGGCCGTTCGCGGTCATCGCGATGCCGGTATAGGCGAGGCCGTCCGGGTCGATCCCGATGCGGCGGGCGTCCTCGCGGCTGAGCACGATGTCGGTGGCCCCGGTATCGACGACGAAGTCGACCGGCGTGCCATCGAGGCGCAGCGTGAGGTAGTAATGCCCGTCGAAGGCGCGCGGCACCTCGATCCGGGCGCCGTCGGCCATGACCGACTGGCGCGGCATTACGTCGGTGCGCACGTCGCTCCACAGGCCGACGCCCGCCACGACGCCGAGGAAGATCAGCCCCCAGGCCAGCGCCATGCGCATGGTCCGGCCAAGCGAGGCGCGATTTTCCGCGATGAACCAGCCCGCCACGGCAAGGCCGAGCAGGACGAGATAGGCAAGGCGGGGCAGATCGGCGCTGTCCATGGGCGTCAGATAGGGGGAGTGAGCCCGCCGGGGAAGGGGTCAGCCTGCGCCAAGCCCGATGGTGCGCACGCCATCAAGGACGAATTGCACCGAGAGCGCGGCAAGCAGCATCCCCAGAAGCCGGGTCACGACGTTGATGCCCGTGGGGCCGAGGGCGCGCTCGATGAGGCCGGCGGCAAGGAAGAAGGCGAAGGTCACCGCCATGACGGCGGCCATGACGAGGTGGATGGCGGCGATCCAGCCCCAGTCGCCAGGCGCCTCGCCGGTCAGAAGGATCATCGTGGCCAGCGCCCCCGGTCCAGCGATGAGCGGGGTGGCCAGGGGGAAGACCGAGGGGTCGTCGGTGTGGCTTGCCTGATCCTCGCGCCGCTTCTTGCGACGTTCGAAGAGCATGTCGAGCGCGGTGAGAAACAAGAGGATCCCGCCGGCAATGCGGAAGGCAGGCATCGAGATGCCGACGAAGCCCAGCACCGCTTCGCCCGCGAGGCCGAAGAGCGTCAGCAGCGCCGCGCCGATCAGCGTCGCCCTGATCGCGATGGCGCGGCGGTGTTCGGGCGTCATGCCCTGCGTCAGCGCGACGAAAAGCGGTGCCAGCCCGATCGGGTCGACGATGACGAAGAGCGTCACGAAGGCGGTGATGAAGGGAGCGAGGCCGGCGTCCATCCGCCTTGCATGGCCTGCCTTTGTGTTCCGAGGCAAGACCGAAGATGAGGATCAGCCGGCGCCGCGCCGAAGGATCGTGGTCTGGAACCGCTGGCCGGCGCCGCCCGGCGCGAGGTGGAGGTGGCGCGAGGCCGCGACCCTTTCAAAGGCGCCCGGTGCGATCGCCTCGATCGTGGCGGTCAGCGCGTCGGGGGAATAGCGGGCGACCGGCAGGCCCGAGCAATGCCCCGGCCCGTCCTCGGCGAAGGTCGACAGCACCGCGTGACCGCCCGGTCGCAGGGCGCGCAGAAGGGTTCGGACATAGGCGGTGCGATCCGCAGGATCGGTCAGGAAGTGAAAGGCCGCGCGGTCGTGCCAGAGCGCGTAGGCGCGCGGCGGCGTCCAGCGCGTGACGTCCGCGACGATCCATCCCACCGCGGCGGCGCGGGCGCCGAGGCGGGCGCGCGCAATCGCAAGCGCGGTGGCCGACAGGTCGAGCACGTCGACCGGCCCGAGGCCCGCGTCGAGCAGGCGGTCGACAAGGCGTGAGGCGCCGCCGCCCACGTCGACGATCGGATCGCCCGCCGCCACAAGGGGGGCGACGGTGGCGAAGGCGCGGGCGGAATCGGGATCATACCACGACACCCCCGTTTCACCTTTCGTCCGATAAGCCGTATTCCAGTGCGCCTGCCGGTCCGTCATTCCGCCGCTTGCGCACGGTCGAGCCGTTCGACCGCGGCAACCCAAAGGGTTTCCGCCCGGTCGAGACCTTCCATGACCTCGGCATACTTGCGTTGCCAGACCTCGGTCTCGCCCAGGCGCTCTGGCTCATACATAGCAGGGTCCGCAAGTTTCTGGGCAAGTTTTTCGCGCATCGCCTCGATCTTGGCGACGCGGGCCTCGCAGGCGGCGACCTCGGCGCGCAGCGCCTTGAGTTCGTCGCGGGTCGCGGCCTTCGGTTTCGGCTTCTCTTCGGCTTTCGGCGCGGGCGTGTCGAGAAGCATGCCTCGGTAGGCCTCGAGGTCGCCCTCGTAGGGGGTCACGCGGCCGTCCTTCACCAGCCAGAGCCGGTCGGCGACAAGGCTGAGAAGGTGCATGTCGTGGCTCACGATGACCACGGCGCCGGAATAGACGGTCAGCGCCTCGACCAGCGCCTCGCGGCTTTCCATGTCGAGATGGTTGGTCGGTTCGTCGAGGATCAGCAGATGCGGCGCGTCGAGCGTGGCCAGAAGCAGCGACAGCCGCGCCTTCTGCCCGCCTGAAAGCCGCGCGGCCACCGTGTCGGCCTGCGCGGCCCCGATACCGAAGCCCGCCAGGCGCGCGCGCAGTTTGGCCGGCGATTCGTCCGGGCGGCGGCGACGGATATGGTCCAGCGGGGTCTCGTCGGCGTGAAGTTCATCCAGCTGGTGCTGGGCGAAATAGCCGATGCGCAGCTTCGAGGCGCGGGTGATACGCCCGCCCATCGGGTGAAGTTTGCCGGATATCAGCTTGGAGAGGGTGGATTTTCCTTCGCCATTTCGGCCAAGAAGGGCGATCCGGTCATCCTGGTCGATGCGCAGGTCGAGCTTCCTGAGCACCGGCGTGTCGCCATAGCCCACGCTGGCGCTTTCCATCGCGACGATGGGCGGCGACAGCTCTTCGGGCTGGGGAAAGCTGAAGGCGCGCAGCGCGGCCTCCTGCGGCGTGTTGATCGGCTTCAGTCGGGCGATCATCTTCAGCCGCGACTGCGCCTGAACCGCCTTCGAGGCCTTGGCGCGGAAGCGGTCGACGAAGCTTTGCAGATGCGCGCGGCGGGCGTCCTGCTTGCGGCGCTCGGCCTCGGCCACGGCCAGGCGGGCGGCGCGGGTTTCGGCGAAGGTGTCGTAGCCGCCCTGGTAGTAGGTCAGCTTGCGGTCCTCGAGGTGCAGGATCGAGGTGACGGCGCGGTTGAGAAGCCCGCGATCGTGGCTGATGACGATGACGGTGTGCGGATAGCGCGCAAGGTAGCTTTCCAGCCAGAGCGCGCCCTCGAGGTCGAGGTAGTTGGTGGGCTCGTCCAGAAGCAGCAGGTCGGGTTGCGCGAAAAGGACGCCCGCCAGCGCGACCCGCATCCGCCATCCGCCCGAGAAGGCCGAACAGGGCAGGCGCTGTTCGTCCTCGGTGAAGCCCAGGCCCTTCAGGATCGTCGCGGCGCGGCCTTCGGCCGACCAGGCGTCGATGTCGGCAAGGCGCGTCTGGATCTCGGCGATGCGGTGCGGGTCCACGGCGGTCTCGGCCTCGGCCAGAAGGGACGCGCGCTCGGTGTCGGCGGCAAGCACCGTGTCGAGAAGCGAGGTGGCCGAGGCGGGCACCTCCTGCGCGACGCCGCCGATGCGGGCCCGCGGCGGCAGGGAGATGCTGCCGCCTTCCAGCGCCAGTTCGCCCCGGATCAGGCGGAAGAGCGTGGTCTTGCCGGTGCCGTTGCGCCCGACAAGGCCGACCTTGTGTCCGGTCGGAATCGTGGCTGTGGCGCCCTCGAACAGGGGGCGGCCTTCGACCGAATAGCGGATGTCGTCGATCCGAAGCATGGGCGGGGCTTAGCCGATCGGGCGGGGCGGCGGAAGGGGCTGGGAAAGCGGGCGGACGGCGCCGCGCCGCAAGGCTTTCCATCCGGGGCAGGCCGTGCTAGGCGGACGCCGGATTTGGGCGGCGGGCATCGTGCGCGCCGCCTTTGCATCAAGAGGCAGACGACCATGGCGACCGAACGCACGCTTTCGATCATCAAACCCGACGCGACCAAGCGCAACCTGACCGGCAAGATCAACGCCAAGTTCGAGGAAGCCGGCCTGCGCATCGTCGCGCAGAAGCGCATCCACCTGACCAAGGCGCAGGCGGGCAAGTTCTATGAAGTCCACAAGGACCGTCCGTTCTATGACGAGCTGTGCGAGTTCATGGCGTCGGGGCCGGTCGTCGTTCAGGTTCTGGAAGGCGAGGACGCGATCGCGAAGAACCGGGAAGTGATGGGCGCCACGAACCCGGCCAACGCCGCCGCCGGCACGATCCGCGCCGAGTTCGCCGAGAGCGTCGGCGAGAACTCGGTGCACGGCTCGGACGCGCCCGAGACGGCGGCGGTCGAGATCGCCTATTTCTTTGCCGGGATCGAGATGGTCGGCTGACGCCGCCGCATCCCGCAGGTGTCTGGAAACGCCGGCCCTCGTGGCCGGCGTTTCGCGTTCCGGGACGAGGTCAGCCGTCGCGCGCGGCCGGGTCCGATCGCAGGCCGGTCTCGGGCTGGCCGACGTCCATGAACAGGTCCGCGATCCAGCGCAGCGCGGGCGTCGCACGACAGATCGTGAGGATCGCGATGGTCATCGAGACGCCGAGGAACGCCCCGGCAAGACCCCAGATCAGCGCCCAGAACAGCACCGAGAAGAGAAGCAGGATGGGCGAGATCGCGATCGCGCGCCCGGCGATTAGCGGTTGCACGTAGCTGCCCATCACGAAGTTGACCAGCGAGGTTCCCCCCGTCGCCAGCAGCACCATCCCCAGATTGCCGAACTGCGCGGCGGCGAAGGCCGTCAGCAGCACCGCGACGATCAGCGGGCCAAGGAAGGGGATGAAGTTCAGCACGTAGATCAGGATCGCCCAGGCGAAGGGCTGATCAAGGCCGATCAGGCGGAACAACAGGTAGCACAGCGTCGCGTCCGCCAGCCCGACGACTGCCCAGAGCCCCAGGTTGAAGCGGATCTTTCCCGCGATTTCGCGAACGATGGCGCGCAGGCGCAGGGTGGGCTGGCGCGCCTCGATCCGGGCAAGGCGTCGGGTCATCGGCCCGATCTCGAGCAGGCCAAGGGCGAAGAAGGTCAGCACCAGGATCGCGAAGCCGCCGAAGGACTGCAGCCTCGACAGCGTCGTGGTGAGTGGGCCAAGGATCCAGCGTGCCTCGAACCGGTCGGGCAGAAGCGCGTCGAAGCGCAGGTTGAGATCCGACAGCGCGTCGTCGAGCGCGCGGTAGGCGGCTGCCAGACGGTCGATGTTGGCGGTGATCCAACCGGCAATTCCCCGTCCGGCCCAAAGGGCAAGGCTGGCGAACAGGAAGACCACCACGATCGTCACCACAAGCGTTACGATAAAGGCCGGAACGCGCCCCAGACGCACTTCGAGCGCGGCCATTATCGGGGCCGTCAGGGCCAGAAGCAGCAGCGCGAAGGCGAAGGGGGCGAAGACCGAACTGCCGACATGAAGCAGCCCCAGGACCGCAAGCGTGGCCAGCACGCCAAGCGCGACCGACACCAGCGGTTGGGGGGGCAAGGTCACGGCGCGGACCCTGCGCCGCGCCGGCCATCGCCGTGCCGCTTCGCGTTCCATCCTGTGGCCATGCCGGCGTCCTTTCCCCAGCGATCCCGCGCCGCAGAGTGACCGGCCCGGGCGCGCACTGCAAGGCATTCGCGGCCGCTCGCGCCGAAGACGGGCCGTCGTCCTTCGTCAGGTCGGAACGCGCGGGGACCGGGGCACATGGCCGTCAGGCCACGGCCCCGAGCCCGTGGTGACCGCCCGAGTTGTGGGCGGCGCGAATCGTCACTAGGCTGCGCGGAGGACCAGCGGCCCCGGTCCACGCCGCGCACCCCTGCGGACCGGCGCCGAATCCATGTCCCGTACTCTGAACGGAGCAGACGCCATGTCCGACCCCATCACCTATGACGAGGCCGTCGCCGCCGTGCGAAAGGCCACGCTCGAGGCGATCTCGAAGCACCGAATCCTGTTCACGATCCAGGCGATCCTGATGGTCGTCGCGGGGGTCGTCGCGCTGGTCTTTCCGCTGTTCACGACGCTGGCCGTGACGCTGGTTCTGGGCTGGATCCTGATCGCCAACGGGATCGTCCACCTGATCAGCCTGCTTGCTGCGGCGCGGTCGCCGGGGTTCTGGCTGTCGCTGATCTCGGCGGCGCTGTCCGTTGTGGTGGGGGTGCTGCTGATCCGCAATCCCGGCCTGGCGCTGGGCGCGCTGGTGCTGCTGCTAATCGTCTATTTCATGGTCGAAGGCACCGCGAAGGTTGCGCTGTCGCTGACCGTGCGGCCCCTGCCGAACTGGGGCCTTGTCCTTCTGAGCGGGATCCTGGGCGTCGCGATCGGGCTCTACCTTCTGTTCAACCCGGCGGTCTCGCTGTGGCTGATCGGGTTCCTTGTCGGCTTCCACCTCGTGGCCGAGGGCGCGGCGCTGGTGATGATGGTGATCCAGTCGCGCAAGTAGGTGCGTCTCAGGGCGCTGGCCGGCGTCGCGGCAGGATGCCGATCTCGTCCAGCGCCTTCTCGAGTTCCGCCTGGCGCGGGTCGAAGTGGGCTGCGACAAGCGCATCGAAGCGGCGGCGCAGTGCCTCTTTCTCCTTGCCCTTGCAGTCGTTCCAGGGCCGGCCCTGTAGGCCCATCTCGATCACGTAGTAGGCGATGAAATGCGGGCGCACGCCGGCCTGCAGAAGCCGCGCATAGGCGGCATCGGTGCCCAGCGCGCGCAGGTCGTCCGCCGTGGCGATGCCGGCGCGGGCGAACTCGGCCTCCATCGCGGGGCCGATATTGCGGATCGAGGACACGCGGTCGGTCATGCCCGATGTCTAGCGCCACCCGGGCGCCCGCGAAAGACCGGCCTCAAGGACCGGCCGCGCCGCGTCAGATGCTGGCCCAGTCGCGGTACGCCGGCGGCGCCTTCGGCGCGTCCTGCGGGTCGCGCCGGGGTGCGACCTTGTCGCGCGGGGTCCGGGCGTCGGCGTCGCGGCGCGCCTGGATATCGTCCGGATCGTCTTCCTTGTCAGCCATGGCGATCTCCTTTCCGTGGGCAGAGGCCCCCGGGGACGAAGGTCGGAACGACCCCGCCCGGTCTGAAGATCGGATCACGAAACCGTGGTGATGACGTGGCGTCGGGCGCGCAGCACCGTGACCATTTCCGGACATGGCCGCGCGGCCCGGGCGGCACCTGCTCCTAGATCAGGCTGGCCACCCGCATCGAGGCCGCGTCGAGGCCGCCCTGCATGTAGGCGAAGCCGATGTTGTAGCGCGGGAAGTCCGGGAAAAGCTCGACCTGCCAGGTCTGGCGGTTGCCGTAGCGCCAGACCTTGACCACGCGGACCTGCGGGCCGAGGGCGCAGCGCAGGCCCTGAAGGCTCATCCCGAAGCCCACGTCGACGCCCGGCCGCGCCAGCACGCGGCGGTCGGCGGCGTTGAAGCCGCCGCGCCGGGCAAGCTCGGCGGACAGTTGGGCGCGGGTCTCGTCGGTCAGCCCGGCGGCCTTCTGTTGCCTCAGGACGCTGCAGAAGTCTGGGCCCGTGTCCGCCAGCGTCGGAAGCGTGGACAGCGACACCGCGTCCTGCGCTGGGGCCGCGAACGGCAGGGACAAAACCGCAAGGCCAAACGCAAGGCGGGCGGCAACACGGCGGGACAAGGTCAGCATGGGGCGGTCTCCGGCGAAGGGTGATGCAAGTCTAGCGTCGGGGGTGGCGGGATGGCCAGTGCCTTCGGTGGAGGTGCCTCAAGCGGTGCGCCGGTCGGGATGCGGCCAGACCGGATGCAGATCGTCGATGACAAGGTCGTGGCTGTGGCCGGTCACGCCGTGTGCGCGAAGATGGGGATGGTCGGCGGGCAGGTCGGGATGCAGATGCGGCAGGCGGTCGGGCGCGGCCGCGGGCCAGACCCGCGCGGCGAGGATCACCCCGGCGCCCGCCAGCGCCGCCATGACGAGAAAGCCTGCGTCAAGGCCGGCGCGCGCGCCAAGCAGGCCGGCCAGCGGATAGGTGAAAAGCCAGCAGGCGTGGCTGAGCGAGAACTGCGCGGCGAAGAGGGCAGGCCGGTCCTCGGGCTGGGCCGAGCGGCGCAGAAGGCGGCCCGACGGGGTCTGGGTCAGGCTGTAGCCGAAGCCCACCGCGACCCAGAGCGCCATCAGCCCCGGCAGGTTTCCGGCAAGGGGGCCGCCGAGCATCCCCAGCGCAAGGATCGTACCGCCCGCCAGCATCGCCCGCCGGTCGGGCACGCGGTCGAGAAGCCGCGGCAGAAGCAGCGCCGCCACCATCGAGCCGCCGCCGAAGGCCGCAAGCGCCAGAGCCACCTCTGCCTCGCCCAGCCCGAGGCGGGCCTTCACCAGCACGACCGTGTTCACGATCACCATCGCGCCCGCCGCCGCCACGCACAGGTTCAGCGCCAGAAGCCCGCGCAGGCGCGGGGTGGCAAGGTAGATGCGGATGCCGCGGGTCGCGCGGTCCCGGATGCCGCGCGCGGTCCGCGGTCGCGGCGAGGGCAGCGTCACGGTCAGGACCAGCACCGCCGAGGCAAGGAACCCGACCACCGTGCCTCCGAAGAGGACAGGGAAACTCACCACCGTCAGAAGCGCGGCCGCCAGCATCGGCGAGACCAGGCTTTCAAGGTCATAGGCCAGCCGCGACAGCGACAGGGCGCGGGTATAGTCGGCCTCGTCCGGCAGGACGTCGGGGATCGTGGCCTGGAAGGTCGGCGTGAAGCCGGCCGAGGCCGCCTGCAACAGGAAGATCAGGACGTAGACGTGCCAGACCTCGGTCACGAAGGGCAGGGCGAGGGCGACCGTCGCCCGGATCAGGTCGAGCGTCACCAGCATCGCGCGGCGCGGCACCCGGTCGGCCAGGGCCGACGCGACGGGGGCAAGCGTGACATAGGCCACCATCTTGATCGCAAGCGCCGTGCCAAGGACAAGGCCCGCGTCCTTGCCCGCGATGTCCCAGGCCAGAAGGCCAAGCGCGACAGTGGCCAGCCCCGTGCCGATCAGCGCGATGACCTGGGCCGCGAAGAGATGCCGGTAGGTGCGGTTGGCGAGGATGGCAAGCATGGCGTCAGAAAAGGCAGAACGCCAAGGGCAGGGGGGCCGCGTCTTTGGTCGCCGGGAAAGCACGGGTTCGGTCTGGGATGTCCATGCGCCTTGCGCTCCGGATCGCCTTGTCGCCCTAGCTTACATGAGTCGGGGGGGCGGTGCAGGGTCTTCCCCCGCGGGTCCGACCGTCGGCCGCACTTTCCGTCAGGCGCGGCCTCTGCACGCCACGGGTGGGGTCAAGCCGCCACCTTCGCGGCGTCGCGCGCCAGCGCCTCGGCCGTGGCGGTGCGGCGATACCAGACCGTGATCAGCGACGAGTTGATCACGATGAAGAGACTGTAGAGGATCGGGATGAACAGCACCTCCTGCTGCTGGACGCCGGTGAAGGTCAGCGTCACGATCAGCGCCGCGAGCGGGCCGTTCTGGATGCCGGTCTCGAGGCTGATCGTGCGCGCGCGGTTGCGGTCCTGCCGCAGGGCGCGCGCCAGCCAGTAGCCCAGCAGCATCCCCGTGAGACCGATTCCGATCGCCGCCAGATAGACCGGGGCCGGCGTATCGAGCAGCATCTGGTAGTTGCGCGGCACCCAGGTCACGATGAGGAACAGGATCACCGTCACCCCCAGAAGCGAGCCCACCAGCTCGACCGTGGCGCCGACGTTGGCGTTCAGCTTGCGCAGGATCATCCCCAGAACCGTCGGCACCAGCAGGACGACCAGCACCTGTGCCACATTGCCGGCGGGAATGACGTAGTCGCCCGCCACCCCGGCAAGACCGCTGTAGAAGCCCAGCAGCAGCGGCACCATGACCACGGCGACAAGGGTCGACACGGTCGTCATCATGATCGACAGCGCCAGCACCCCCTTCGAGAAATAGGCGAAGATGTTGCTGGTCGTGCCGCCGGGCATGCAGGCGATCAGGATCAGCCCCACCGCCATGGCCGGCGGCAGGCCCAGAAGCACCGCCAGCGCGTAGCCGAGAAAGGGCATCACCATGTATTGCGACAGAAGCCCGACCAGGATGCCCTTGGGCTTGCGGAACGCGATCAGGAAGTCGCGCCAGGTCATGGAGGCCCCCATACCCAGCATGATCACCATCATCATGATGCCCAGAAGCGTCGTCTCAAGCTCGGTCAGCATCGCTGGTCCTCTCGGTCAGGCAGAGAATTCGGCACGCACCTCGGCCTTAAGGTCCTTGCGCAGGATCTTTCCGATCGGCGACTTCGGCAGGGCATCGCGAAAGACGACGGACTTGGGCACCTTGTAGTCGGCAAGCAGCGTCCTGCAGTGGCGCTGGATGTCGTCCTTGGTCAGCTCGCCCGGGTGATCGGGATTCTTCACCACATAGGCGCGCACGGCCTCGCCCGAGCGGGCATCGGGAATGGCGACGACGGCGGCCTCGAGCACGGCTTCCATCCGGGCCAGGGCGGCCTCGACCTCGTTGGGATAGACGTTGAAGCCTGAGACGAGGACAAGGTCCTTCTTGCGGTCGACGATGCGCAGGAAGCCGTCGTCGTCCATCACCGCGACGTCGCCGGTGTGCAGCCAGCCGTTCTCGATCGTGGCCGCGGTGTCGCCCTCGCGCTGCCAGTAGCCCTTCATCACCTGCCGGCCACGCACGATCAGTTCGCCCGGCGCCCCCGGCGGCACGGGCTTGCCGTCGTCGTCGACCAGAAGCACGTCGCAGCCCGGCACCGGAACCCCGATGCTGCCCGGCCGCGCCCGGTCGTCGAGCGGGTTGAAGCTGACGAGCGGCGAGGTCTCGGTCAGGCCATAGCCTTCGGCGATCTGGGTGCCGGTCATCACGCGCCAGCGCGTGGCCACGGCCTCGTGCAGGGCGGTTCCCCCGGCCAGCGCCGCGCGCAGGTGCCGCGGCGGGTAGGCGGCGAACCATTCCTCGTTCATCAGGCCGTTGAACAGCGTGTTCACCCCGGTGATGCAGGTGATCGGGTAGTTCTCGATCGCGCGTTGCAGGTTCTGCACCGGCCGGGGCGAGGGGACCAGGATGTTGCGCGCGCCGAGGTCGAAGAAGGTGATCAGGTTCACCGTGAAGGCGAAGATGTGATACAGCGGCAGCGCCGTCAGCACCTGGTCGTCGCGCCTCAGCATCCCGCCCGAGACCGCCTTCACCTGTTCGAGATTGGCCAGGATGTTGCCATGGGTCAGCATCGCGCCCTTCGCCACGCCGGTCGTGCCGCCGGTGTATTGCAGAAGCGCCAGATCATCGGGGCCTGTCGCCGCCCACATCTCGCGCACGTCGATCCTGTGCGCGCGGCCCTTGGACAGGGCGTCCCCAAGGCGCAGCGTCGCCACCTCGAGCTGGGGCACCGGCGGCAGGACCTTGTTCCAGTATTTCTGGACGCCACGCACCACGCTCCGGGGCACACGGGGAAAGAACTCGGGCACGCCCGCAAGGACCACGGTGCCGATGCCGGTCTTCGGCACCACCTCGGCCAGCTTGTCGGCGAACATGTCCACCAGGACCAGGACTTTCGCGCCCGAGTCGTTGAACTGGTGGATCATCTCGCTTGCGGTGTAGAGCGGGTTGGTGTTGACCAGAACGCAGCCGGCCTTGGCGACGCCGAAGGCCACCACCGGGTAGGCAAGGCCATTGGGCAACTGCACCGCGACACGGTCGCCCGCCCGCAGGCCGCAGTCGCGATGAAGGTAGGCGGCGAAGGCGTCCGACATCTCGCTCACCTGGGCGTAGGTCAGGCTTCCATTCATGCCGTTGGGCACGACGCAGGTGAAGGCGGTGCGGTCGCCGTTGCCGGCGCAGGCCGCCTGCACCAGGTCCGCAAGGCTGCGATGGCGCGGCTCGGGAAGGTCCTGCGGGATGGACGTGCCGTAGGACGCCAGCCACGGGCGCGGCGGTTCTTGCACGCGGTTCATCGCTCCTCCCTGCGCGTTCTTTGCGACGCTGACCTTCCCCATCGGGCCGGGATGTTGGGCAGGGTGCGCGCCTTGGCGCGGACCTGCGCACGGACCCCTTGATCCGAGTGTTGCGTGACGATGCTGTCGTCCGGGTCCGAAGTCCAGTCCTTGCAGATGAATTCGTTGCGGGACGCTGCGTCCTGCCGTCAGGCCCGCCGCCAAATCAAGGGCAGCGCGCCGCGCGGCGCGCATTGGAACGGTCGGTCAGGGGGATTTTGGCTCCGGCGGTAGGGGCCGGAGCGGACGGCCCAAGTCCTTGAAATTGCTGCGCGGTTTGTCGCCGACTCCTGCGCGACTCCCGGTTTTGCCACGTCACGAGACACCATCTGTGCCAGGAAGGCAATTGCTCTAATGCCCGCGCCCGACAAGGGCAGGGGATCCGGTCCCGGTGCGGGGCGGCAGCAGTCAGATGTCCCCGCGCTCGAGCCGGACGCGATAGGATCGCGCGCCCGTCTGTTCGATCACCACGGTATCGCCCGCACGCGCGCCGGTCCTCTCGAAGAAGGTGCGGATCCAGCCGCGGCTCCGGAAGATCCTTTTCGTGCCGTCGATGTCGGTGATCGCGGGCATCGCCCCTCCCCAGTCGATGGTGACCGTCCCGGGAGCGCTGCTCGCAGCGTTCGAACCCCCGACGGCATCTGCTGGGAAAGCTGCAACAAGCTCTCGCAGGTAGAAGTGGGCGTTGCGAAGGTTGCCGTCCGAGAGCACCGTCCGCCCGATCACACGGTCGACACCTGAAATTTGTCCCCCGGCGCCGGCCGGCTCCTCGCTCAGCGCGGCACGGTCGAGAAAGGACACCCCTGTGCGTTGTGCCAGGCGGGGAGGGCGGCTTCGCGTCATCTCCCGAGCGGGCGCGGAGCGCGGCGTCGTGGCCTCTTCGAGGAGGGCGGGCAGGTCCATCTCCAGTATCGCATCGGCCAATGCTTCTTGCGCTTCCCGGTCAAGCTCCACCCAGATCACGGCGCCCGGGTTGTGACGATAGGGCACGGGTTCCGGAAGCAGGAAGACGTCGGCGAGCTTCCACGGCACGGTCCATTTCGTGACCTCGCCTGAGCGGATCATCGCGCCGGGAATCCGGTGGAGGGCCTCCGTCTCGAGCATTTCGTCGGGTGTCAGAGCCTCACCGACATCGACGAGGCGAGCAATCCCCTGCACAGCGCCCGAGCCCTTCGCGATGAGACCGAACCAGCCGCGATACGACGTGCCCTGCGACCGCATCTCCCACGTCTTCTCGCCGGAGAGAATGTGCCCGATCCACGGCTCCGCGATGATCAGACCTTTGGTTACGGCCATGACGGAGAATGTCCCTTGTTTCTGGTGACCTGACTGCGCCCTGAAAGTGATGACCGGTCTTGACCGAGTCGAGCAAGAGAATGCCTCGCACCATTTGAACACTGCCAACAAGCCTGAAGACTGAGAGCCGAGGCCATTACTCCATGTGGGCGGTAAGGTTGCTCCGCATTTTGTGCATGAGAACCATGGATAGCCCGTTCGATGATCGCCCGGCTCTGCCCTTTCAAACGACATCCCTTCCGTGATGGCGTCCGGGGAGCAGAACGCGGTGACCCACAGTTCAATCCAATACGAACGACGTCGCTCCGGTTCGCAACGTCTGTGCCATTATTCTCCAGGTGGCCAAGCTGGCTGCAGCTGGCCCGATGATGCGCGACATGCTGGCGGTTATTCGCCGTTCACCCGCTATCCGGGTCGAAATCCGTGCTGGGGGAGGATAGCCGTTTGGCACCAGACACTTATTCGGCTTGTCCTTGATCTCGCCACAATGGTGATTCAAGTTGCACCAGACCGTTGGATGGCATCCGCAAGCGTCCGTCAGATTCGAAAACTCAGTAAGTGAAATACGTCCATGACCACACCCCGCCCCGGTGACGGAGGAACTTGGCTTGTCCGACCTCAGCCTGGTCTCGCACAGCGTCTCGATACCTTCGACGGGATCGCATTCCTCGGGGTGGATTTCGGCACCTCCACCACGGTCGTTAGTCTTGTTGTCCGCGATGAGTCGGGACGCTCGATCGCTGTCCGGCCACTCGTTATTTCGCAGCCGAGCCAGCATGGCGGCGTCGTGCGTGACGAGATCGTCAGCACTGTGCTTGCCTTCCGTAATGACACGCTTCTTTTTGGTCGGGACGCATACAACCTGCGATCCCGGCTGACTGAAGGCCGCAACTGCTTCTCGTCGTTCAAGATGGGATTGGGTCTCGACCTTGGGCCGGAGTATGGGGCCACGGCCCTTCCAGCTGGGCGTGTGCCAGGCGTCACCATCGAACGCCCAGCCGATGCCGCGCGCGAGTTCTTCAAGCTGCTGACCGCAGCAGTACATGATGAACTTAAACAACTCGGACTTACACGTGGAGCCCGCTTCGCTTTCTCGGTGCCCGCGGCCTTTCAGGCCAACCAGCGGCGTGACCTGCTGGCTGCCATCCGCGGCTGCGGGATCGAAGTAGATGAGAACTGTCTCATCGACGAACCGAATGCGGCATTCCTCAGCTACGTCCACGAAGCGGCCCGCGCACCGGATGGTCAGGACCTTCTTGTCCGAGCCAAGGCCGGCAAAATCAGCGTTCTCGTCTATGATCTGGGCGCCGGAACGTGCGACGTATCAGTCTTGGACTTTTCTGTCTCGGGCGAAAGGGTGACGTCCCGCAATAGAGCGATCTCCAAGTTTACCGCCTTGGGCGGCGATGACATCGACCGCGAGATCGCGCGGCGGATCCTTGTTGACCAGCTGCGGCAGGCCGACGGTTCGAAGGTCGAACTCACGGCCCTCGACATCGAGGAGAAGGTGGTCCCGGCGCTCGCCCCCGCAGCAGAGAAGCTCAAGGTGACGATCTCAAAAATGATGGCCGATCGGAGCGTCGGACGCCTCGACGAAGTCCGGCGTCTGCCAGACCTGATCTTTGAGACCCAGTCAGTGCCGCCCTTCAAGCTGCGCGGCGCTGTGGTCGGAATCGAGACCCCAACCCTTTCGCTTCACCAGTTCATCGACATCCTGGATCCCTTCTGCGGACCTCGAAGCGGAGCGGACGACAGCCGTCACCTTGTCGGTCCCGTTCATGACGTCCTCGACAAGGCTGCGCTCGATCCCGGCGAGGTGGATGCGGTGCTGTTCATCGGGGGCAGCGCCCAAAACCCGCTAATCCGGGCGGCGGTGATGGACGCCTTCCCGCCAGAGGTTCGGGAGGTAGTCCCGCGTAACCTTCGCGCGCTTGTGTCCCAGGGGGCGGCTATTCACAGCTTGGGCCTGCACGGGTTCGGCTTCGACTTCATTGCTCCGATCACCTCAGAGGCGATCTCGGTGGTGACGCGCGGCGGCGTACTGGAAACTCTGATCCCAGCGTCGACGCCGGTCCCGACCGACGCGCCATTCGTCATCGAATTGTCGATCCCGGAAGACGGCCAGCGGCAGCTTGACGTACCAATCTGTTCTGGCGGTCGCGACCGGATCGTCGGGATCGTGTCGGTCAAGCCAGTGGGCACCAGCGGCTTTGCGCGTGGGGATGCAGTTGCGGTCACCGGACGGCTGAGCAAGGAAAAGTTGCTGGACATCTCCGTGGCCGTGGCGGGGCGGACGGCCCGGGCGGAGATCCTGAACCCACTCTCAAATGCGGCGACTTCACCGGCGGAGTTGGCCATGTTGCGCGAGCGGCAGCGCTTCAATGAGTCTATGCTTCGAAATAGCGGTCGGCCCGAGGCGAGCGTGGTCCTTGCCTACAGTAAGGCCGCCGCCAAGGCCGGTGAGCACGAGTTGGCCGCCGATCTTCTGGTCGCGCTCGAGCGGATCACGCCGGGAAGCGACCACGCGACCAACATCTGCTATCACTACTCGATGGCTGGACGGGGCAGGGTGAGCCATGAATGGGCGGCCATTGCCCACCGGCGGAAGCCGACTGCTCTAACTGCGCATAACCTTGCCTGCGGCGAGAGAGACGCGGCCACGAAGGAGCGGCTCTTGCGGGAGGCGCTCGACCGTGACCCTGACTACACGTCCTCAGCGGCAATGCTCGCCAAAATGATTGAGGGTCGAAGCCCGGGAGAGGCGCGGCAGCTGCATGAGGGGATCGTCGCGGTGCTCGCGCCCGAGATGCACTCTCGGGACACGGACCTTCACGAGTTGCGACGCCTACGCGACGCAGCCCGCGCGACAGGTCAGGACATGATCGCAGACCAAGCCTCGGGCGAGATCGAGCGGCGCGAGCGAGAGGTTGCGACGCACAATGCAGTCTTCGACGAAGGCAACCTGGCGGAGGGCCGAGGCGACGGACGGCTGCTCGGGCGCGAGTACTGAAATGACCTGGTTCAAGACGGCAAGTGACCTCAGCCAGTTGCAGCTAAGGGTGGTCGAGCAGGCCGTAGACAAGATCCGCGCTACGCCGGACGGAGCCGTTTTCTGGGTCCAGGGTGGCGCGGGCTCGGGGAAAACCATCGTGCTCGCCCATATCGCGCGACGACTGAAGGCCGAGAACCCAGGTCTGCACATGGTTTTCCTGACCTACACCCATGCGCTGGCAGGAATGATCCACCAGGCAGTAAGGGAGTCGGGTGCTCAATCGGAGGTGGATACCTACCTCAACTTCCTTCACCGGTCGCACCGACGTGTTGACGTAATCCTGCTCGATGAGATCCAGGATGTGAAACGTGTCGATATCGAGGCGCTACGCCAGCGCTGCACCCACCTCGTGGTGGCAGGAGACTGCGAACAGCGCATCTACGAGGTCGCGAACACTGAGGCCGCGATCGACGAGGTGATCCAGTTCGAGAAAGGGCGCCTGCTTGAGCTTTTCCGGATCACTCGGTTCATTGTGAGGGCCGTCAAGACAGTTCTTCCCAGTACCCATCTCGCTGAGAGTGACGTCCGGAAGTTGCGCGACGTCACGGCCGTAGTGAAGCGGTTCGACAGCTCAAGTCGCGAGGCCCGGTGGACCTACGAAGAAGCCTTTGCGATGGCGAGGCCGAAATATCCCTCGGCCATCCTCCTGCCGAACCATCGCGCGATCACCGATTTCTGCTACGAGTTGGCCAAAGATCTGGGAAACGCCGCGAGCTACTCAAAGATAGAAGTGAGGAACGGCCGGCTCGATTATCGTGAGTTGAACTCCCATTTCGACTCTCACCGCATACCGGTGCGTTACTTCGGCAACGGAATTGGCGACCTCGCGGACGCTGACGGTCGCCCATTGGTTTTTATCATGACTTACCACAGTTCAAAGGGGCTCGATTTCGACGTCGTGCACATGCCGGGGCTGGTATCCAGCATGCAGATCGTGCCAGCGCGTGCATTGCTCGAAGCGCCGGACCTCGACCGAACAGTCTTCTTTGTCGCCATGACCCGCTCGAGAGAGCGTTTGGTCATGACCTATTCAGGCACTCGTGCGCATCCGCTCGTCGAAGGCCTGCCGCGGGACGCGGTGGCGTTCAGCGAGGACGTGGGGGCATCGGCTGAGGTGGAGGAGGATCTGTTTTGACGTCTCTGGAAGCCGTCACGCTCAGCTATTTGGAATGGGTCCGGCTGATCGGGACTGGGACCATTCGTCTCGATGAGAGGCGGATATTCCGATGGAGGCATGATCGGGTGGATCCCGTCGATGTGGTTTGTAACCTCATGCTTGGTGCGCCCGACCTCGGGACCTCCTCCACAGGGTTTGTCCTTGCGATGCTCAAGCCGGAGCTATTGGACCAGTTACGAACGGGCGATCTCTACCTCGGACAGCGCCTTCATCTTGAGGCGGTTCGCTCATTCCATTCCTTTAGCGAGGCGGCCCTGGCCGTCCATCGTCATGACGCCGAGGCAGCGGGCCTCACGATCGACCTCACCCCACTTGCCGCGGGATGGGCGGAGTGGGTGTTGGCCGTGGAGGCGGCGGACCGTCGTGCCCGGGGAGAGTCTCTTCTGGCGATCCTTGACGTGCCGCCGTGCGACCATTTCGTCAGAATTGCTGCGTGGCTAAAGGAGCGCGAACAGTGCATTGTGGATGATGACATTGCCCGGTCCCGCGACAGCATGTTCTTCGGCTGGGCCTGCGTTCTCAATTCTCAGAAGATCATTAGCGGCGCAGCGCCAAGTCTCCCACCCGACGTCAAGGAAGAAGCGGACGCTCTGCGGCGGGACTTCAATGTCGATCAACCCTTCCTGGCGCGAGCGCCGCTCCTGTCCAGGTTTGTTGGAAGCTTGGCCGGAGAAAGGGAGCAACCGGCGTACCTTCTCGCGATGGCGTCGCTGAAGCAACACGAGCGCTACGTCATCAAGCGGGAAGGTGCCGCGCTGGACCTCCCCAGTCTGATGGACGACATCCGCATTCTGAGCGCGCACGACCATGGGGCGGCCAGTCTGCTCGTCCAATCCCTCGGCGAGCGGCTGCCCGGAGAACTGATCCGCGCGCTGAAGGCGAAAGACATGAGCAGCGCCGGCGAAGCGAACGAGGCGTTGGCCTTGACGCAGGAGGAAGCTTCTCGGGCACAGATGCCTGTTGACGAGAAGGCAGATAAGCCCGCCCGCGATCTGCCGGAACCGCAACGTCTCCCGGGCGCGCTGAGCGTTCCCGACTTCTCAATCGAAACAGAGCACTCAAGTGGAGAGCTTGCCGGGAGTGCCCGCGAGACTGTGATGTTTGCCGAAGCCGAAGCTCCGACCGTCCTTTCTGGCGAGGCTGTGAGCGAGCCCTCGAAAAAGGTCGACGCGATGACCCAAGAGGCGGGACGCCCTCAAGTGGTCACGAATCTCGATCAGCCTGGTTTGGATTTTGGTCCTGAACCGCCGAAGCAGGAGGTTATGATTTCGCCATCGGCTGACAGCTCTGCCGGTCTCGTAAGCAAACAGAGGGCGGAGGACGGGCGCAAGCCAGCATTGAAGGCCCGCGGAAGGGTGGCGAAAAAAGCTGGGTCGAAGAAGAAGGAGAAATAGCGGGGTTCTCCTCAGAGCCACGCGATGCAATTGATATCACCGTGCTTCAGGTTGAGAGGCCTTCTTCCGACCCTGGGCTATCCAACGCGAGACTTCAATCGACAGGGACGGTGATACTCCCGTCGCTGCGGTTCTCAAAGTCTCGAAGCCGTTCCATCGAACGCGCGGCCGGATCTGTCAGATAAATATGCGGCATCGCGTGACCGCCGCCGATGCAGTGAACGTGGAAGAGTCAGCTCCTTACAGGTACGATATCGTCGCACAACGAAACCTCAAGGCTGACAGCTCTGACTCTAAATAGCGAGAATTCGGAAAACATGCCCCCGACCAGCATAGCCGCCAAGATCATCCGCGCCCTCGACAGCGCCACCTCGGCGATTGATGGATTCTCAGCCGCAATTGCCGAGAAGTCCCGTGAACTCGAGGCGTGGAACGCACGCGAGCAGGAGAAGCAGAATGCTCTCGACGAGCTTATTCGGGTCATTGAGGAGGTCCAGCGAAAGTCGCCGCTAAGGAAGGCAGAAATGCGGAACCTGTCATCACGCACCGACCAACCGGGAGTCATGAAGAGGATCGCCGCTCTCTTAATCGACATTGACAACGACAACCGTCGACTGGACGAGGCCAAGCTTCGCTATGACACTGCGAAAGGAGAATCTCCTGTCCCGCCGACAACTGACGAGCTTCTCTGGCAGAAGATGCTGCAGGAAAGTATCGTTGAGGCGGAGAATCTGAACCGCCAGCTGGGCGGCTCTTTACACGACCTGTCGGGGCCGCCATCGTCGCGGCCGTCCGACCGTTGAATCCAGCGCCGAGCTCCCGCCCAACGGTTTCCCAGCGCTCCCGGTCATGGAACTTCGTATGTTCCGTCGCCGCGCATGATGGCGCCCTTGAGCCCGTCCCTCTCGAACAGCGCGGTCATTGTACTTGTCAGCGGATCAGCGGCGCTGGCCGCCGTCGATACGTCGAGGCTCGCTTGCAAGCTGGCAAGGTCTTCGGTCGTGTCGCCCATGGGCCAGAGCGCCTGTTCCGCCATGCGGCGCTTTCGCTGCATCAGGCTTTGAAGGAGGCAGTCGAAGGAGTGCTCGCGGTAGCCGGGATGGATCGCCATCGGGACATGGACTGTGACGGGGCACATCTGCCCGATGCGGTGGACCCGGTCATTGCACTGCTCCTCGACCGCAGGGTTCCACCAGCGTGACAGGTGGATGACATGTGTGGCTGCGGTGAGTGTAAGGCCTGTTCCAGCGGCTTTCGGACCGAGGATCAGGAGATCGAAGCCTCCGTCGGTGGTCAGGTGTTGCTGAAAGCGGACGACGATCTGCTGCCGGCGCGGGATCGGGGTGTCCCCGTTGATGATGTCGACGTGCTCGAGGCCGAACATGTGACGCACCAGTTCGGCAAAGCGGAACTGCATCTCGCGGTGTTCGATAAAGACCAACGCGCGTTCGCCGCGCGCACGTACCTCAGACAGGATCCTGATGGCAGCATCGAGGCGCGCGCTCATTCCCACGAAGGTCTCCGGCACAGCAACCTCGTGAAGGGCAGGGTGCACGGAGACCGATCGGATATGGTGCAGCATCTTGAGCATCGCCCCGGGCCCGCCGGAAGCCAACTTGGCGCGCGCGACGTCATAGGTTCGTGCCTGGATGTCCGGCATCAGGCCCGGGTGCAGGAGACGGGTCTTCCTGGGCAGATCACGTGCCACCTGGTCCTTCAGTCGGCGGAGTCCAAGGGGAGGTAGATCCGCTTGCGGGGCGAACACCCGATTGTGCAGCTCCCGCATGTTGTCCTCGTCGGGCGTGCCGTAACGCTCGCGGAAGGCGACCCCCGATCCCAAAGCGCCGGGCGCGATCCGGTCCATGATGGTCCAGAGATCCATGGTCGAGTTCTCGATCGGCGTCCCGGTCAAGCCGATGCGGAAGTCCGCGTTCATCGCCTCGACGGCCTTCGAGGCGATGGTGTCCTTGTTCTTGATGTTCTGGATCTCGTCCATGACGAGCGCCGAGAACCGGATGCGGCCCAAGGAATGCTGGTAGTTCGCCAGGGTCGTGTAGGTGGTCAGAAACCAGTAGCGATGGGCGCGGCCTTCCTCGAAGGCCTCCGAAAGCCAGTCGAGATCGAGATGTGCGAGTCCGCTGCCGGTTTCCGTCCCTGTCGTACCGGATCGCTTGTGGCCTGCGAGGGATGAACCATAGAGGCGCACAAGATGTCCGAACTTTCGCGGCGCGACGTGGGCATCCACCTCCGCTTCCCAGTTCCTGAGGAGCGACGTGGGGGCGACGACCATGATCGGACCACGCTCGGCCGCGCTCGCCTCCTGCATGTGGGCCTGAAGCCAGTTGAGAAAGGCGATGGTTTGCAGGGTCTTCCCGAGCCCCTGCTCGTCGGCATTGAGAATTCCGGGTAGGCCCCTCGTCCAGGCCGCGGTGGCCCATTCGAAGCTCTGCACCTGGTGTTCCCGAAGCGGCGTTGTCACCGTTTCCGGAATTGACGGCGCGCGGGCCGGTTTCCGCGGCTGAAGCTCGGCGGCCCAGGCGAGGTCCTCGTAATTCTCAAGCGTGTCGAGGATGATCGGTCCGGCCTTTGGCTCGTCAGGAGTTACCGGGTCCTCGGTCTCCGGGGCACGAGCGTCCTCTTCGCGCCGGACCTGAAGAAGGGACTCCACGGCAGCAAGCCGCTCTGGCGTGACTTCGACTTCGTCGGACCCGATCCGCGCCGGGATGCCTGAGCCCGCCTCGAGGGTGGCCGCCATGTGGTCCCGCAACGCTTCAAGGTCTGGCGTGGGCATGGCCTCGATCGCAGCAGATATTGCCGCGGCGAACACCTCAGGGAGCCAGACCGTGCCGCTGCTGCCGAAGTCCGACGCCGGTTTCTCGTAGACCTTGGTTCCGGTCACGCGCTCAGAGTACTCGCGGCTTTCGACAAAACCCGCCCCGGCAAGCCGTTCGACCATCTCCTGTTGTCCGGCTTCATCCAGATCATCGAGATCTCCGCGCGCAGCGAGATGCCGGGTCACGGCCGGATCTATGAACGCGCGCGGATTGGCGACAAAGGCGCGGCGCTCCTCGCGTGGCGCCTTCTGCACCCGTGCCATCTCCTCCAACACCGGCTGGCTGTCCCGATCGATGACGAGATAGCTGTTGTTGCCGAGGTGGTAGGCCGGCCGCGCCCCGAGCTGCCGCATCCGGTGCTGGAAGACTGCCAACGGCTCTCCCGACAATTCGGCATCTGCTTCCGACACGTCCGTCCCGGCGAGATCTTTCGCCTCAAGGGTTCGACCGGAAAAGGGCACAACCTCGAAATGCCCCAGCGTTGCATCCGGGGAAATCGAGAAGCGATCTGCGATCCGGACCTCGAGACCGCGCAGGAAGACCGTCATCGCGAGATTGGCGATCTCGCGATGCTCCGGTTCGAGATCGTCATCCGTCTCGGGTTCGAGAGTACGCCGGAAGGCGGCGAGTACCTCCCAATGATCCTCCATGGGGCGATCCGGGTTGAAGCCCTCTGCGAGGTCGAGCGCCCGCTTCATCCAGAGCGGCAGCCTGCGCGTCCCGGCGGCGGTATGGAGGAAGGCTCCATGCCGCCTGGGCGAAACGCGTTGCCCTGCGTCCATCCATTCGCAGACGAGCCGGAAGTTCGGTCTGCCGACCGTGCCGGTAACATCGGTCTTCAATGTGAGGTGCACATCCGGGGGCAGGCCGAGACTTCTGGCCGCCCCGCTCGAAAGACTGGCCGCGGCGTCGTGCGAGATCGTCAGGCGATCCTCCCCGATGTCGACCTCACCCGGATGCGCCTCGCCCCATGCGCGAAGGTCCGCGAGTGCGAAAAGCAGATCGCGATGGTCTTCCGGCAGCGTGCGGAAGGAGGGTGTGGGCGCGCGCGAGGGACTGAAGCGGGCAAGAAGGCCACGTCGGCCTTCGGGAAAACGAATGGTTATCGCGTCGCCGCCAATATCCGCAACTGGTTGAGTGTCAGACATGTCGAAGAACCCAATCCTGCCACGCCGGAATGGAACTATGGGATTTCGCGTTGCGCGAGACACGCATTATGTCGTCGCAGTAGTAGTGCATCCCGTAGAGCTTCGGCGCCTTTGGATCATCCCTCCGGAAGATGTGCGTCCTGTAGCTGTGGCATCCGTCAACGACAATCTTGTCGCCGATCCGCATGATCAGGAGCGAGGTGCTGCCGCCTCGATCGTGCTGCTGGCCGAACCGCTTGCTGAGGCCCTCGACCCCGCTCCTCAGGAGCTTTCGCCGCGCGAAGTCGCGGGCGCTTGCGCCAAAGGCGACCCAGGCCTCGTCGATCCGTCCGTCCTCATAGAGTGACAGCCAGAAATCACGGCGCGGCGGCCACATGTGGCTGTTCTGCGTCGCGGTGACCATGTCGCAGAAGAACAGCATGTCCTGCTTGGTCAGCCATCGCAGGAGGACGGCGCGCAACTCGGGGCTGAACCCTGACCAGATGCCGCCGTTGTGGGTCCGCGGGTCGTTGTAGGCCGCGATGATCGCTTCGGAAATCTCTTCGCGCACCTCGTCAGGCGGAGTCTGCTCTGCCCAAGGCTTCAGAAGGGCTTCCACGGCATGAGCTGCATCCGTCTGGAGGGCGCTCCCACTTCTGGGCGCGATCCAGGCCCATAGCTTCTCGCGCTCCTCAACCCTGCGCAAATGCGGTGCCAGGTGCGCAACAAAGGGACGGTGAGCGGAGCGCGTGAGACCGGTCCCATGCGGTGTTCGAAAGCCGAGCTGCTTCAGAGACGTGTAGGGGTCATCGCTCGCCGCCATGATCTCCGCGAGTTCCCGTGGCACGTCTTCCGGATCAAAGAGTGCGGGCAGCTGGGCGAGGAGATCGCGAGTTCGCCCGTCGAGACCGTCTGCCCTGGCTTTCAGTTGACGGGCGAGCGCCGCCGACTTCGGCGAGGAGGGGTCGAAGGTCTCGATGTAGACCTTCGTCATGCCCTGCAGAAACGTAGAGCTGTCGGTCGCCCGGATCTCATCGAGGTAGAAGCGCCGCACGTCTTCCAGATCAGGTCGATCCCGGCGCTCCTCGTCGAAAACTGCGACAGCCGCGCTCATGACCCTCGACAGCTTCACATCCTTCCACGCCCACTTGGAGATGCGCAGCAGCATTTCCATGGCGAGCGCCTCGCGGTTTCGCGCATCGGGCACCGCCACGACATCCGGCCACCGTGCCGTGATCCGAGCAACCGACTTTTGGATCGCATCAAGCGGTGGCATGGCCCTGGACGTCAGGATCGCGGATCGTGCCCGCGCGTCGCTGAACCTCATGGATCGTTGTCTCCAAGATCGCCCAAGGCCTGACGGATGATCTCGATGCCTTCCGTGTCAGGCGGCGTCACCATAATGAAGCGCAGATCGATCCGACGATTGGTTGCCCGGCCGGCGGGCGTGTCGTTGTCCGCGACCGGGCGGTCGGGACCATATGCGGCCACCGAAAGCACGGGCTGTCCCTTCAGATTCCGATGCTCCATGAGCGTGTCCGCGGCGCGCGTCATCGCAAAGAAGGTCGAGTTGGCGCGCGCCGTGGACAGTGTTCGGTTGAGTTCGTCCGTGCCGATGTTGTCGGTATGGCCTTCGATCTGAACGGCCTCGATCATGACGAAGCGCGGATTGCAGCTGGGGTCGAAGCCGGACTCGGGGCCGATGGTGAAACATGGAAGGGTCTCGTCGAGGCGCTGCGCGAGACGCTCGACGATTTCACGCTTGTCCGGGGCGAGGCGGGATTGACCCGAGACGAAGAGACCTTCTCCCTGGAACCTGAGAGCATCGCTTTCCTCGCTGAGTTCGACATTCAGATCGGGAAAGTCCTGACGGAGCGCATCCCTGAGCCTCAGGAGGATCTGGCGGCGGGTCGCAGCGACCTCGCTCAGGTAGGCTTCGAGGGGATCGACCTCCTGAAGCCGAGCGAGTTCGGCTTCCAGCCGCGCGATCTCTTCCAATGCCGCACGAAGCTCAGTCTCGAGCCGTGCGACGACGTCGACCAGATCCGCCTTCTCGAGCTCAAGCTGCACTATGCGAGCGTCCAGTTCGACAATCTGCGCGCGGAGGTCGTCTCGTTCCCTCACGGTTGCCTCATAGAGGCTGCGTTCCACCACGTCCTGGGTGCGTACCTGACTGGCGAAGAAGACGAGCAGGATCATGATGATGAAGAGGAACCCCACCGTCATGTCCGTCATGGACACGAAGGCGCTTTCCTCCTCCTCCTCGTGTTCAATCCGGCGGGCCTGCGCGCGCATCAGGCTCGCTGCCTTTGGGCCGGAATGAAGCTCTCCGCCTGCTCAACCACGCCCTTGAGCGTGTCGAGGCCCGGAGCGAGGGTATCCCGCATCTCGGTGATGTGGTCCTGAGCCTTTCCGAGAGCCGCTTCGAGCTGCTGGGCGTATGCGGTGAGGGCGCGGCCCAACATCTCGTCGATCTGGTCGAGCTTGGCAGCCTCCTGAGAGAGACGTTGAAGCGCCGCTCCCGTTGCCTCCAGCGATTGACGGATTCCTTCGCGCTCTGTGCCGAGCGCTGTCTGCGCCGTTTCCAGCACTCTCGCCGCGTCGGCCGCGATCTGGGCGGAGCTGCGCTGCAACGTGCCGGAAACCATTTCGATGCTGGAGGACAATTGCCCGATCGCCCTCTCGATCCGCTCCTGCGACGATCGAAGGGGGTCGGTGGCAGCGACAAGGCTGCGGCTTGCGGCATCGAATGTCGTGGAGGCGCCAGCGATCGATTCCGCGCCGGCAGAAAGTCCGGTGGCCGCTCGGCGGGCACCGTCGGCGCCACGTTCGATGGCATCGGACATGTCGGCAAGGCGTCCGCTGACATCTTCGAGCTGAGTGAGGAGCTCCTCACTGATGGCGCCCCCAAGTTCTTTCCCGAGGTCTGCGATCTGGCGACTCGTCGCCTCAAATGAGTCGATGAGCGTCTTTCCCGTGCCCTCGATCGCCCTCGTCGCCTCGGAGGCGGTCACATCCATGCGCGCCTGGACCGCAGCCGCGCCATCCGCGGCGGCCGCTCCGATCTGTTCCCTGAAGCTCTCCGCCGCCTTGCGCATTTCTTCGACGGCCCGGCTCATCTGGCGGGCGCCGTCAGCCGTGTTCTCGCGAATGCCAGACAGAGTCTCATTCATGACGCTCAAAAGCTGGTCGGCGCCCTCGGTCATGGCCGAGGACGCGGCTGCTCCGGTTGCGGAGACCTCCGCCCGCAGGTCCTGCAAGGCGGATGAGAGCTGCCCGAGGGCCGTCTGCAGTCCATCGCCGGCCTGCGCGTTCGAGGCGTTCATCTGGTCGATCACGCGGGACATGCGGTCCGAAGCTTCACCGAGGGACTCGCTGGCCCTGTTCAGGGCGTTTCCGACGGAATGGCTGAGCTGGTTTGACAGGTCACCAACGAGCCCTTCCATGCTCGAAGTGCCCAAGGCAGAGACCTTTTCGAAGATCGGATCCATTCGGTTCGAGATCGTGTTCCCGATCTGATCGGGCAGCTCTTCCAACGGCTTGCGGAGCTCCGCCACCATAGAAAAACCGATCTCCCGGAGATGTTCACGCTGCTCTGTCGCGGCGCGAAGCTGGCGGAAGCCAATGTCCTCGAGGCTCACAAAGACCAAACGTCGCTCGATCGCGATGCAGAGCCTGTGAAGCGCGCGGTCCACTGCTTCAAGACGGTGCCGGAGAAGGATCGTGAACAGGATCGAGCACACAAGCCCCACGAGCGACATGACGAACTTTGCCGAGGCGATCTGCATGAATGCGATCATGGCATTGTTCATGCTTGTCTCGGACCCGGGACCCGTGGCGCTCATGCTGTTCGAGAAGTCGAAGAGGGCGGCGACCAGTCCGAGGAACGTCAGAAGCAGGCCGAGCGAGACGAAGGTATTCGGAAGAATCCGGTAAAGGCCTGGACCGTATCCCAAGTCCGCGACGTTGAGGAAAGACGCGGGACGTACGGAATTCCTGAGGCGGATAGGTCCGTCAATGTCGTCGGCGACGAGAGTCTCACGAAATTCGTCCCACGCCTTCCAAAGCTCTTTCGAGGTACGCGAGGAGTTGCTCAGCTCCCCAAGTTCGGAGCGCACTTGCTCGAAATTCTGAGCAAATGTCTCGACATTCTCATGTCGGGTGATGATGTCGTGCATCCGCCGGACCGCACGAATCTGCCCACCAGTGCGCAGGAAGAAAAGGACGCCGAAAACGACGAGTGCCGCCAGCAGCAGGATTGCGACGATTCCCGGTGAACTTTCTGACTTCGTAAGGAGCTGGGCGAGGGCAATGATGTAGTGGACAACTCCTTGCCCGGCCGCTCTTATTGCCTCTCCGGCGCCGCTTCCGATAAGGTCACTCAGCACGCGGTCCTCCAGTTTCGTGTATCAGCGGTAGCTTCTTCTCTTGCCAATTCAGCCTCTGTTTGTGGAGCAGAATCTAGAGATGTTCCGACGAACTTCTCTGGTTGTTGCCCCGCCGCCTGCACTCGCCAGCTCACGGCGCGCAAAGCCCTCTGACCCATCTGTTTACTCCCGCCTCTCGTTCAGGGCATCGGCGAATGAAGACGAATGGCTTGTGCCAATTGACGTAATTGCCGGGGCAGGCTTCTGGCTTGACAGGGCTGGGTCGTCATCACTCAGATCGATATGGGCTACATTTCCAGGGTTCTTCGATATCTGCGGCATTGGCGGCGGCCTGAGACTGATTTGCAGAGCGGCAAGATCGAGGCCCCCGACGTCTTCGTTCGTTGCCTCCAGAAAGGCCAGGAGGTCATCCTGCCGTGGTTGACCGAAAGCGAGTCGGTAGATTGCGACTGAGCGCTTCAACCGCGCAAGGAGTGTCGCCTCACGACTGAACGGAAGCGATAGGGCATACCGTTCAATCTTTGTGTCACCGTCAAGGAGCCAGAACGGTTCCATGTCGCCTGGACGTTTGGCCTCGCGATGGGCTGCATCGAACATGATGGCCCAGGGATCTGCGTTGCCGCGTGCGCCACGCAGGCTTGCCGAGAACCGCGAGGCGAGATTCAGCCTGACGGCATGGTTCTTGAACCGATGGACCCGTCCCTCACGCTGTTCGAGATCGACCGGGTTGCCGGGTAGATTCCAATGTACAAGCCGGTGGCACCAGTGGTGGAAATCCAACCCTTCCTGCCCGATGGACGTTGTCGCGAGAACGAAGGGCCTGAACGGCGAATTGAAGGCCGTTCTGACGGTATCTGTACGCTGCACCTCACGGTCCTCGCCAACCTTCTGCAAGAGGCGGGTTGCGAAACGACCGCGCATTGTCAGGCGGCGCTGAATCTCGAGGCTCTCGCCACGCACTGCGTACGACTTGATCTCGATCTGTGCAGGCTTCAGCGACAGTGCCTCGTCCATCTTCTGCGCAAGCGCGATAAGGGCTTCCGCCGGAGCCTCGGTGGAAAGGCCTTCCGCCTCGATCAGGACATGGACATATTCGTCGAGTACGGATTGTAGGTCCTGCTCCGAGCAGTGTCGAAGCACCGACTTCCAGTAGAACTCATCGGTCTCGGCGCGCAGGAGAGCCTGGCTTTCAGGCTGGTTGAAAAGGCTGCGAAATGCCATCCCGACACGCGCTGCAGCGTCGAGCATCTCCGGGTTGTCCAGCCGAAGATCAGGAAAGAGGCGGCTGAGTGCCCGGAGCGCGCATGTGGCGGGGCTTCCGAGGGCGAGATCGGTCAAGTGGTCAAGCACCAGCTCCTGGCTCGGCGTGCCCCGCAGCGTCTCCGCTTTCGCGGTTTCGCGAAGCGCGTCGAGATGCTCGAACCATGCGTTCTGCCCGTCTTCCCGTACAACATCGGCAAGAAGACCTCCCCGACCGAGCCAGGACGCAAACGACGTGTTCCGCATGTCGAGTGCGGCAACGCCGGCCCAGTCCCAGGTTGCCGCCGCTTCTCCTTCTTCACCGGCTTCGTCGCTGTTCCGATCAGGCGGAGATCCTCGGTGCAAGGGCGCGATGCGGCTGATGAGCTGCTCGGCCACCGGAACGAGCCTGCGACGGACTGCATCCCTCATGGCGGCGGCATCGGGTAGAGCGGGTTCCCCACCGAAGATCTCCAGCGGGTCGGCCGCGGCGGCCAGAGTTGGCGAGGGAACCACAAGCGGCAAGACCCGGAGTCCGGACAATCTTTCCTTATCGCGGCGGAAATTCAGGCGCTGCGAGTGTGTGGCGGAATAGGTGCTCCAGCGGGCAGCCATCCCCATCTTACGTTCGCTTTCGTAGGACAAGAGGGCGGCGATCGCATCCGGAACCATGGTCCACTGGGAGAACACCAGAAGCTTGCTTGCCGCCACTCGACGACCAAAATACGGAAGGCTTGGAGGCATCCAGAGGCGACGCTGCATGTCATCGCGACTGGCGATGTCCATCAGAGCCCGCATCCGTCCATTGTTCACTGGGATTGGCCGGTACGCTTCGACGGCATCCACATCGATCTGGGCGGAACCAGCCTGGCGAATTGCCGCAATCAGAGCCTCTGATGGGAAATCCTTTCGTTCTTCCAATCTCTGCCCAAGCTTGTAGTCCCGGAGAAAGCTCAGAAGATAGGGGGCCGATTTCCAGTATTCGATTGTTTCGGGCGCATCGGCCGCGGCGGCAATGCGGGCAATTGAACGCGCCTCCACAAGATCATCAGGTGCAACGGTCACTTCGATCTTGGCGTCCCGCATCATGGCGTCGCGCTCAGCGGTTTCAGAAACGCGCTCCGTCCGTGCAATGACCTTGCGCAAGGTGTGTTCGATACCGTCCTTTATTGTGCGCGCCTCTCGATAGTCCGATGGAAGTCCGAGCAGGGCGGACCGGAAGCGGCGCATTTCCTGCTCGAGTTCCTGACGCACAGTCTCCCCGCGCCCGGGTCCGAATAGGAAGCCGAGGACGTCGAGAAATTCCTTGTAGTGGTCTCCGGCGTCCTCGCTGTCGTCACGCAGCGACAGCATTCGGTATGGAGTTGCCGAAAGCAGCAGCACCCGCGCCTGATTGCCCTCGGGGTCTGTCGCGTTGAAAAGTCTCGCGGCCAGTTCAGCGGCCTCGCCGCCGCCGTGAAGGACATCAGTGAAGCGCTGGAATTCATCAAGCACGATCAGGTCTGGTTCCAGCGCCTCTGCGCTTTGCCGAGCAAGGATGGTCCTGAACTCACCAACGATCCGCTCGCGCTTTCTGTTGAGCGCGGTATCGTTGCCGCGCAAACCCTTGTAGGCCTGCGCGCACTCCTCGAGTTCATTGAGAAGTTCGGGCCGCGCCTCCGCGGCGCGGCGAAATCGGTCCACAATCTGCGGCTCGAGCTCTTGCGCGTTCACCCACACCCGTGCTGCGCGCCACCCTTCCTTGCCGGCATATCCGCGCAACATGCGAGCGACCGCCCGCCTGTCGTCAAGGAGATCCCAGAGCAGACGCAGGATCAACGCGCGCTCGACCTTCATGCCGCCGCCCTGTTTCAGGTCGAGAGATGTCCCGGGCGTGAGGCTGAAGAAATTGACGCCTGTCTCGCGGATCCCGCCCGCGCGTGCGAGCTCGACGGCGAGCATGGTGAGCCGTGTCGGAAGGACACGTGTCCGCGTGCCCCCGAAGACGTTGAGGCGGGCGACGTTCTGCTTTGCGATCGCGCCGTTGGAACAGATGTAGATGACGTCGATGCGTGGGATCTTGTCCTGGAGAGCTTCGATCGTTCGAGCGATAACGCCACGGGCCACCATGGTCTTGCCGAGGCCGACCTCGTCAGCCACCAGGAAATGGCGCACCCGATCAGGATCACTCAGGAGCCGTCGGGACACATAGTCGACGGTCGCGAGTTGGAACGCCTTCAATGATCGCAATGCTGGCCCGGCTTCGAAGCGTTCAGACACGCGTGCTGTCTCCCACCTTGATTACCGCTTCAAAAGTCTCCCACAGATCGAGGAATTCGGCCGGGATCACATCGCGCGTGTCAGCCCCTCCGTCACGCAAGCGATTTATCAGGCGCTCGATATCCCGCAGCTGCCGTCCATTTCCGCACAGCGCGCGCACCATATCCTCGAGGAGGTGGCCGTCCTGTCCCACGGCGAATGCTCCAGCGGCAGTGCGGCCGGTGCCGGCAGAGAAAAGCATCTTCGTCCGGTCTGACATGTCGCCGAGAAGAAGGCGAAGGTACCTCAGAAAGGCTTCGCGGTTCTCGATAATGGATCGCAATATCTCGCTTGTGCGCGCGTCAGGCAGACCCTTGAGGTCGGCCCCGAGCGTGAAAGCTTGTTCAACTCCCGTCGCAGCATCTCGAAGCCTGATGCCAAGCCACCTGGTGACATCGCGGAGGGCAAGTTGTCCAAGAGCAAGCGCTCGCTCATCGAGGTGCTGGGCATCAATTCCATTCTGTGAACCTGCCACCAGCGGCCAGAGGCGCATCTCAACATTCACTGGAATGACGGTCGGGTGTCTGGCCGTCAGGTGCAAAGCGATCCGCCGCTCGCCGATTTCCTCGCAGGTCAGGACCAGACCGGATTTGGCGAGCTGCAGCCGAACCTGATCCAGCCGTTCTGTCGCCGCCTGCTCGATCGTGGTGTCCGGCGGCGCAAAGGGTACGAATTCACGCAAGTATCGGCCAAGGCGCTCGGACGAGAAATGGTCGCTGACTGTCCCGAGATCGCGGGTATGGCCGCGGAGCGTGGCGAAGATCTCCACATTCTTTCCGCTCATGAGGGCAGGGACCGTCGCATTGCCGGAGCCCATTGTGATCTCGGTATTTGAAGATACTTCGGTGAGATACGCCTTTGCATGGAGACCTCGCGCCGGAACGGCAGCGATGTCCGGCTCCGAAGTCTCTTCGCCATCCTCGGTCTCAGCCATCTCGTCGAGGACTCGGATCTGCCCAAAGAGCGAGAGCGTTTCTTCGTCCAGAAGGGCCAGTTCCTCGCCGCGTGAGAGAAGGTAGGCCGCGTTCGGTTCAACATGTCTCGCAAGGGCCACAAGCGCATCGTCGGAAACGAAGGGCGAGATCACTCCGAGGGTCTTGCCGATCCGAGGTGTCCAGGCAGGACCCCCGAGTCCGTTCACCGCGAAGGAGATTTCGCGAACCGCTTCCGGATACTCCCACCGAGCGGACGCCACGTCGCGGGCAAGGCCTTCTGCTATCTCGACAGTTCGGGCCGGGGCCGCCCGGCCGGCGGCAAGCCCGGGAAGGGCCTGCAAGAGCTCGACAAGCGGCTCGTTTGCTTTCACGGGCTCCTGACCTGAGCTACCGTCAAGGCAGAGCGACAAGTCCCATGAAGTATCGGCTGTGAGGTTACGCGACAGGATGGCAAGGCGTAGCTTGGGCGGGCTCGTCTCGGCTATGGGCGTAAAGCGCAGCACCCAGAGCTTAGGGTGGAAGACGCCGCCGAGGGGGGCGGAGACCTCGGTTACGGTGTCTTCAAGAAGCGCCGTTAACGGGCTAAACCCCTTCGGAACAGCTTTGATCCGACCGGCCTCGCAGAAGACTGCGATTCGAGATGCCAGACGCTCCAGACCCTCGAGCAGGGCGAGGGGCGTGTCGAGCGTTTGTTGCCGACTCTCGGCAGCATGGAAGGCAAGAGTTGCCGGTATCACCAGCGCCGTCTCGAAATCGAGGGAATAGGTCGTCGCGAGCGCCACATCGAGTTCGTAGCCCACCGGGGCTCTCAAGATCTCGGCGTAGAGCGCCCGGTTCTCCGGGTCGAACGTACCGCTACCCTGCATTTACCAAGTCCGTCAGGTGGCTGGACGCAACTGGCCATCGAAAACTGAGCGGTGCCGTTCCCGATGCGCCGCCCCATCTGGCAAGAGCGCCGTCATTGCTGAACCGCGACTTCAGCCTCTTCAGCCTCTCTTCTCTGTCTTGCACGAGGGCCCTTGCGTCAGGATCATTGGCGATGGCGCCGCCGGTCCGAACCACGGTCGCTCGCCAATCAGCGACGAAGCGCCGGGTGGCGGGCTTCACAACGTGGATTGTCTGAAGGGTCTGTTCCCACAGATCGTCGAGATTCCAGTCGAGCAGCGCGGCGTGACGGAGCGATCCTCTCCAATCCGATAACCGTGCGGAATAGGTTTCCGCACGTTCATTCCACGCCGAACCAATTGCGCCATGCAGCACTGCGGCTCTTTCCGAAAGCATCAGATTGTAGAGCAGGGAGGCGCCGTGCATGAGGCTCGCAAACAACTCGGCATGGTTCACCAGTTTTTGGATCCCGGCGGGCCAGTCACCCCGCCACGGGTGCTCCCAGACCATCGCGCAGACCGGGGCAGTTTCCTGTCGGGCGAGAAGCGCGAAGAGGCTCTGCGGTGCTTCCCGCGCCAGTCTGTCTCGGATGAACCCGGCCTCATCGACGGTCAAAGAAAAACCAACTCCAGCGTCTTCCTCGAGGAAGCCGACAGGTGGTGGCGGAAGGCCAGGGGCCCACAGGAGATCCGCCTGATCGGGCGCGGCCTCAAGGGCGGCGCTTCTGCTGCCTTGAAAGCGTCGGATCCCAAGTGTCAGTAGTCCGGCCCAGTAGACGTCGCTGGGCAGACGCTTCAGTCGCTCCCGGGCCTGCGACCCGATTATTCCCCGTTGATCACCCGATGGCGATCTTTCAAGGGCAGAGATAAGCCTGATTTCGAGGGCGCGTGCATATTGCTGCTTCGCCTCGACCGGCCCAGGACGTGTTCCCGCCATCCGGTATATCCATGGCACGAACAGCATGTACCTCAGACGGGTCTGGATTGTGCTGGTCCCGGGAAACAGGAGGTCGGAAATCGCATCCCGGATCGAGCCCAGCCCAAGCTCATCGCGACTGTCCTCACTGTCAAAGAGGTCCATGATGCGACGGGTTCTGTCGCGATCCGCCTGGTCGAAGTCAATCCATGCCAGAAACGACATTATTCAGAATTCCCCCTGCTCGCGCTCACTTGGTCTGCAGTCCATGAATCTGCAGACCGATGCCGTGTGATGGCGGTTCTCGGCTCGCGGATTGGTGATGCGTCGAAGTGCATCTTGGAGCGGCCTGAAACTGAGATTCCACATCTTTTTTGTATACCATTGGTGGGTGACAATAATTGTCATCCGCAAACCTCGGACGCGCGAGTGTCCAAGTTCGATGTCGGATAGGGCGAAAACGCGGCAAGAATATGCAGATTTGAGAAGGAGATTCACGGTAAGGATGGAAAGTCGCTCCGCCGATGCTGGCTCACGATTTCGCGGAGGCTCTCGGGCGCGAGGACTTCGACCTTGTCGCCCCAAGTGTAGAGATGCCACGCCATTTCAAGAAGTCCTGAGGCGGAGAAGCGGACCGTGATCGATCCATCGGGCTCTTCGGTGATCTCCTGGTCAGGATGAAAGATAAACTTCCTTGCAGTTTCCGCCGCTTCCGGTGCGAAACGCCAGACAACCGGACCATATTCACTCTCGGAGTGGTAAGAACCAAAGGCACGTGCGGCATGCGCCGTCAGGTCGAAATCCGCATCGCGCCGAAAGCTTCGGGACGTGATCTCGGCGTCTTCGATCCGGTCGAGCCTGAAGCGCCGCATGATGCCATCTCCGTCTGAGGGTCGCGCAATGAGGTACCGACGTGTCCCAAGCAAAAGACCGTGCGGCTCGAGTAGGCGCATCGTTGGGCGTGTGTCGTGGGCTCCCCGATAGGATACCTTAAGCTCCCATGGCGCCCTCAAAGCCTCTGTTAACGTTCCGAGAAGCTTCATGTCCATGACCACGCGAGGCCCAGGACGAGACGCGAACCCCTGCGCCTCAAGAAGCGCCTCAGCGTCTGCCTCTGTCCGCCGAGCCTGGGAGGGCGGCATCGCGGCCAGCAGACGATCCCTGACTCCGCGCAATCGGCGCGCCTCATCCGGCGCACCGTCACGTTCAGCGCGCCGTGCTGCCATATCCAGCGATGCCAGCTCGCCGTCACGAAGACCTTGTGCCTGAAGCCAACGAAGGTCGGTCCTCGGAAGTCGCCAGTGCCGCCGCCGCTCCGGATCGTCTTGGACATCGACATTTGGGAAGACTGTTTCGAAAGCGCGCGTCATCCTCTGCGCCGTTCGGTGGTCACAACCGAATTCCTCAGCCACGTCGCGCAGAGAGACGCCCTCGAACCTCGATGCGGCCATATCGGCGAGGCGGAGGAGATCAGTCGCCTTCGAATAGGACATCCAAACCCCCTTTTTAGGTGACAGCTTTTGTCAGGGTCACCTTCGCGTTGCCGCTTGTCAACAGGATTTGCCGAGGAAGGCATTCGGTCTTGGACTCGCAATGGGAACTGAAACACTACCCGGCGAAATTGAGATGTTGCTTAGGCATACATTGTCGCTTCACAGCATTGCCGTTGCGGAATGGCACACGCGAGGGAAACTGCCAACCACGACTCAGATCACCATATTTCGGCGTTCCACGGCACTTTGCCGTGGGCGCCGAACATCTCTCGGAGGCTTGTCCCTATGGCGCCATATACGGGCGGAGGGCCAGCGCGGCGGCCGACAAATCGGCAACGGTCTCTGCGGCTTCGAGCGCACGCTCGAGGCCATTGAGGATCGTCGAGAGTTCCTCGTCGCGAAGTCCCCAGCTGCGCATGTCGCAGCACAGCCTCTGCGTAGCCTCTCGAAAAGCGTCTCCGAACGTGTTTCTCGCGGCGATGTGGTCGCAGACGACATCGACCAGGAGCTGTGCGTCGTCGGGGACGGCTCCCTGAAGAGACAGGAGGTGTCGGCGCGCATGCCGCGCGGCGGCGAGACCCTCCCGCGCGATCTGCAGGACCCGGTCCCGCTCGTCTCGTGGCCCGTGTTCGAGATGAAGGAGGATGTTGTAGGCGTTGCCCGTCGGGATCGACCCTGGCATTGGAAGGCGTTTCTGCATTTTCGGTCTCGGCGATCGGGCGGGAGCAAGGGCTCCCTTCCATAGACCCGTCGCATCAAGCTGCGTGCCCTCCTTCGTCACGCGGGTATTCTTTCTCAAATCCTCGGCACCACTTCCGGATTGGTCTGCGGTCTCATCCAGCGACCGCACGCCAATCCGGAAAGGGGCCGGTGTACTCAACAGAAGATTGCAGTCCGCTCGTTTCAAGAAACTGGCGGCAGTCCCGCCACACCGCGCAGTCGAACGTCGCAGGAAAGCGCGATCGGTAGCGTGAGAATGTGACGGCTGATCTGCCGAATTCTCGGGTGCTGAAGATTTTCTATCCGTACCGATTTCCGTCCTGCCGGCAACGGAACCAGTTCCTCGTCATCAGGAGACTGACCGATGACGAATCCCGAGATCCGCGATCCAGGACATGCAACACCGGAGGAGCTGCGCACTTACTGGCGCGCAAAGTCCGTCCGCGTTGCGGAGGAACGTGCGCGCCAGCTCGGCATCCGCAAGACCGGCCATGGTTACCCGTGGCTGTCGATCTGGCGCGCAGAAGGGCTCGCGCCTCCGCCTGAGCGGCAATGGGCCGAGCTCAAGCTGCCCCACAAGACCATGAAAGACATTGCGGAAGTCCTTGGACGGTCGGACCGCACGGCCCGGCGTCGGCGCCACCACAAGCCGGATGCCGAGTTTCCGGACCCCATCGAGTTTGGTCCGAAGACGCGTCTCTGGCGGGCCGCGCAGATGGATGCATGGGAAAAGGGGCGCCCCGTGCCGGTCTACAACACGTACGTAAGGAGCAACCACCGCAGGCTCGAGGAGATCGCGGAGCGCGAGGAAGCCGCTGCGCGAGTGCCCGACCAGATTCCAGCGCCTGCAATCTTCAATCCTTTCGCCAAAACCGCCCAGTTAACGGCCGGAAATCACGGGTTTCGGACACAATGACGAACATCGGCCAAAATGACAAACGGGTCCCAAATATCACCTTCCAACACTTGAAAGGCGTCTGTCATTTTTCCGTTTTGGTTCACGATTTTCGGCCAATCTTCTCAATCAACGGACAAATCGGAGGAATGACACATGAGCTTTGATCCGTTCACAATCACCACGCAATGCGCCACACTTCTCGAGGACGCGCAGCCCATCTGCGCCGTGCCCTTCGTCCTCAAATGGCTCGAGACGGCGCCGCTTGCGGACGACACGCGGGAGGACTACCGGCGCTCGGTCGAGCGTCTGAAGTCGTTGCCAGCAACCTCCGGAGAGATCTTTACCCTCGATTGGGCCGAGCTCCGGGCGGATCTCAAGGCGATGCCCTTCGATCCAGATCAGTTCCAGAGCGTCAAGGCGCAGGCCGCCTGGGCGCGGAAGGTGGTGGCCGCCTTCAACGGCGCGAGCGGCGAGACAGCCGCGCAGCGCGAGCGGCGCTCGCGGGATGACGGCTGGCGCCACCTGATGAGTTCACTCCGGAATGTTGCAACGCGTCCGTTTGACGGACCCTCGCCGACGCTGACCTTCAACGAGATCATCCCGCTCGGCGTGCTCGCCAACCTGGCGCGTCGGCGCGGATACGAGCCGCACCACCTCACGAACGGGCTGGTCCTCGACCTCTATCTTCATGAGGCGGTGAAAGGTCAGAGGGAGACTGTGCTGCGCGCCGCGGTGCTCCTCGACCGGATTCGCGCGGTCGACTGGGGCGACTTCTCCGAATGGCTGCCAAAGGAGCCACTGCATTTCCGCAAGCCCGTCCTGGCACATCGGAGCCAGGAGCTGCCGCCGCACCTCGAGGAAGAGTTGCACATCATGGTCGAGATCGCGTCGCGCGGCAAGATTGACCCCACAACCGGAGAAAGATTCGGCGGCAACGTGCCTGACCCGATCTACTACGCGGCTCGAAAGTTTGTAGCGACAGGCCTGTTCCTTCTCCAGGTTCCCCAGCGTGAGCCCGACACGATTGCTGCCTTCTTCGACTGCGGCTGGCTTACCAGGATCCTCGCCCAGTGGCAGCAATGGGACGCCGCAGACGATCTGCGCGCCATCTCGTGCAGCACGGCCGTCGGATACTTCGAGCGCATTGCTCCCTTCCTCGATAAGAACGGCTATGACGGCAGCGGTGCGCGGAAACTGAAATCCCGGTCAGTATGGCTTCAGGATGGCGTCGAGGCCCGCGGCAGGATGACCTCGAAGGCGGAGAAGTTCTGCCGCCGGATCCTCAAGGACCGCACGCTGCGCATGCGGATCATGTCACTCCACATCCATTGGCGGAAGCGGGCCGAGGCAGAACTGGCCAAGGCCAAGGCCAAGGGTCGGAACGGTGGTCAACGGCACATCGAACTCGCGCGCCAGTACGGGACGATCGCCTGCTTCGCCGCCATCGAGACGGATGCCGCGCCGATCCGGGTCGACAACGCGCTGAACATCACGTTCGGCGGGCCGGATTCCTGGCTCACACTGCCCACCCGTCACGAGAAGAATGGGCGCCTGCAGATCCCCGCCGCCTGCACCAAGAACGGGAAGCCGATCGATGTTCCCATCCTCCACACCAGCCGCCTGCGCGGTCTCCAGACGATCCTCTGGTTCATCCGCACAATCCGGCCGCTGTTTCCGCACGCGGCGACCAGCGAATACCTGTTTCCTGCAGTGACAAACGCCGGAAAACCCTTGTCCTACGGCACCTTCACGGGCTGGTGGTACCCGGCCGTGAGCGAGGAAGACCTGCCTGAGATGACGCCGCACAAGATGCGCCATGCACAGGCGTCCATTATCATCTCGAAGCGTCCGGGGGACTGGACCTTGGCGGCCATCCGGCTCGGGGACACGGAGGCGATCGTCAAGCGCAACTACGGCTTCATCGACACCGAACGCCTGCACATCCTCGCTGGGGAAGTGCTGGCGGAGGATCTCTAATGGCCAGGCACCTCGATCTGACCGCCGACCACTGGCATCCGTTCCGCAACCTGAACCTCGCGGAGATCCCGCAGCCCCATCTTCTTGCGGCGGACAGCTTCCTGCGGTGGCTTCGCGAGCGGAACGTCAGAGCAATCGACAGGCGCCTTCTCCTCGATTATGCCGCCGAGTCCGGAAGGGTGGCGACACTCCGCCGTCTCGTGGTGGCCTTCGGCCATCTTCTTCCCCCGGAGCACTCCCTGCACCGCGATCTACGCGAGGCCATGCTCGACCACGAGCGGCGCCGCACCGGCGCGCCCATGCGGATCGACATCCTGGCGGCGCCGTGGTGGCAGCCCCTTCTGGGGCGCGTGAACACGGACGCCGTGCCCTACGAGCGGTTGAAGCTCGTCGATGGGTGGCTGGCCCATCTGCACCGGAACGGGATCGCTCAGCCCACGGAACGCGACTACCTGGCCTACTTCGCGGACAAGAAATCCCCCGAACCGCTCAAAGATCTGCAGGAGGCTTTCCAGCTGCTCGAAATGCCCGCCGTGCCGAGCATCACGATCGAGCTTCCGAACGCCATCACCACCAAGAGGATCCTCGCCAGCAAGAAGCCCCGCGGAAAGACGCGACAGCAAAAGCCGCGCCGGATCTCGGTTTATCCACATGAACTTCCGGAGGCTTGGCAGCAGGCGCTCGCCGAGATGAAGAAGGGCCGTCATCATCCCGAGATGAAGTGTCCCGCGCCCTCGATCATCAAGGGCATCGAGACGGCGCTCTGCCAGCTGGCGCGCTGCAGTCGCAACCGGGGGCGGCCGATCGAGCTGTCGCTCCCCGCCATCCGTGACTACGTTGAGTTCCTCACGACGACGAAGTCGCCGACGGGGAAAGACCGCCGGCCGGCAACCTATGAGATGCGGATCGAGGCGCTCCTCCGCTTTGCGCGCTACACCTCGGCGCCGGCAGAAATTGTCGAGGCCCTTCGTATTGCCCGTGCCCGGCGGCAGCAGGATTCGGACAAGGTGCTCGCCCTTAAGCACCGTAAGGCAGCCGAGATCGGCCCGGTCAGGACGATTCTCGAAAAAGCCGTCGAGCAACTGGCGAAATCCCGGACTGAGCGCACCCTGACCTGGCGGATGACGCGATTGAACCAAGCCGCAAGCCTCGCGCTCTTCGTCCTCCTTCCCGTCCGACTCTCCGACACATGTCTTTTCTGGGGGCGGGACATCATTTGGGACGGGACCGGGTACTTCGTGGCTTTCATCACGAACAAGACACGGGCACCTGTGCGTCGGCGTTTGCCGGCCTTCCTGACGCCCTTTCTCGATGCGCTGCTCCTGCGCGGACTCGACGAGGCATTCCTGCCCGTCGTCCGTGAAAGGGCCATCCGCGAGCAGCGTCCGCTGCTCGCTTTGCGGTCCGAACGCCAGGTGTTCGACGCGTATGTGAGCCACGCCTGGAGGACGCATTTCGGAACAGGCCAGCACATCTCCCGGACCCTCGTGCATACCCAGTTGGGAAAGCTCGGACCCGAGGGCGTCGAGGCGGCCCTCGAGGCATGCGCTCAACGCGACGAGCGCACGCGGAAATTCTACCAGGGTAAGGCGGTCGCCGATGCGCTGCTCATCACGGGGCGCGATCTCCTGATTGATGACTTCACCGATGAGGAATTGGCGGAGTACTTTCCGGATTTGGATGCAGAGTTCGGATAGGCACTCGTTCTCCATCCTTGAACTCGACATCTTCGATAGAGCATTTGTTGGTCGGCCGCGACGGCGCTATCGAAGGTAGCGATCTGCGCGTTCACGACGGCCCGCGTCATCTCGGCGGGTAAAGGAGGGGCGTGCTCCGGTTTTTCCGAGTCGGTGTCTTTGAGGTGTTCGGCAGCGGCGCGCAAGGAAGCGATGTCTTGCCCTTCAGGCGTGCTCCACCGAACGAAATGTATCATTCGAGGGGGCGGTTTAGGGGAGACTGCCTGTACCGCCGCCAACAAGATTGCCATTTGGTGGTAAGCCTCGACTCTCCTGAGAGTCCACGATTTCAAAAGCTATCGTCGGCGCGTGGGCCTCATGTTCTCGGAATAGTTGAATAACACTTCGGATGATGGTGTTCTGCTCGTGGGGCGACGCAAGCGGGCATCTGACTTATGAACTTCTTCGACGATCCGATTCTCAACTCGCCTTACCTCCTTCCGCAGAAGCATTGGGAACTTGACGAAGAGAACCGTCCGACCAACCGAGTCACCGAGACCAGGCGATCTTCAGAACTCCTCACCGCACTTCCCGGCGCGTCCGCGACGTCGGACCGCGCGCACACAAGAAGCCTTTTCGAGAACGTCGGGCTCTCGACAGAGGCGACAGAGTTCAATCCTTCTCCGATCATCAACGAGCTTCGACAGGAGCTCGACACCTGGCGCCGCCTGCCAAACCCGACCCAATGGAAGGTCACCCCAACCACTCAGAGGCTCCTTCAGCATTGGCGCGGGCTTCAAACCGATGACACCCGGTCAATCCGGCCATTCTTCTGCCAGGTCGAGGCCGTGGAGGCTGCCATCTGGCTTTCCGAGGTCGCGCCCGACATGGGCAAGCGTGGTCAACGCTTCCTGAGGTGGCTCAACACGGCGAACAATTTCGCCGTGCAGCCCGAAGGCGCGGAGCCGTCGGCGGCGGCTCCGGAGATCCTGAGGGTCGCCTTCAAGCTCGCGACAGGTGCGGGCAAGACGACGGTCATGGCCATGCTGATCGCTTGGCAGGCGCTCAATGCCGTCCGAGCGGCCAACAGTCGTCGTTTTTCCAAGGGATTTCTCGTCGTCACCCCTGGTATCACAATCAAGGACCGCCTCCGGGTCCTCCAGCCGAACGACCCGGAGAGCTGCTACACCCGCCTGAACCTTGTGCCGCAGGACCTCGTGCCGGACCTCCAGCGGGCGCGGATCGTCATCACGAACTACCATGCCTTCAAGCTTCGTGAGACATTCGACGCCGCCAAGGGAACCCGCCTCGCCCTCGAGGGTCACGGGGAAGCGCTCCAGACCACGGAAACCGAAGGTCAGATGATCCAGCGGGTGATGGGCGACCTTATGGGTCTCAAGAACGTAGTCGTCATCAACGACGAGGCACACCACTGCTACCGCGAAAGACCGGCGGCCGATGAGGAGATCCTCACTGGCGATGACCGGAAGGAGGCGGAGGAGAACAAGGAGGCCGCGCGGCTTTGGATCTCGGGGATAGAGGCGCTCAATCGCCAACAGGGCGTTGGTGTCGTCTATGACCTGTCTGCCACCCCGTTCTTCTTGAAGGGCTCGAACTGGCCAGAGGGGACGCTCTTCCCTTGGGTCATGAGCGACTTCTCCCTGATGGATGCCATCGAGTGCGGGATCGTGAAGCTCCCGCGGGTCCCGGTCGCCGACAACCGGATGGACGGGCAGAAGGTCATCTATCGCAACCTCTGGGGCGCGATCGGAAAAAAGATGCCCAAGAAGGCCAAGGGCGACGAGAGGCCGGACCCGCAGAAGCTCCCGCTCGAACTCAAGGTGGCCCTCGATGCGCTCTACGGCCACTACGAGAAAACCTTCAATCTCTGGGAAAAGGAGGGCGTCGGCGTCCCGCCAGTCTTCATCGTCGTCTGCAACAACACCACGAACTCCGAGACCGTGCGGGACTACATCGCCGGCTACCCTTGGACCGACGAGAAGGACCTCGAGAAGATCCAAGAGGGCGCGTTGGCGCTCTTCCGGAATTACGACGATCACGATCAGCGGCTCGAGAAACCGAAGACCATACTGATAGACTCCGCGGCCCTCGAGAGCGGCGGTGAGATCGACAAGGCGTTCAAGGAAGCGCACGCGGCCGAGATCGAGGCCTTCAAGAGGGAACGCCTCGAACGCGGCAACGGCCACGAGGAGATCACGGACGCCGAGATCCTGCGCGAGGTGATGAACACCATTGGCCGGAAGGGTCGCCTCGGGGAGCAGGTGCGGTGCGTCGTGTCGGTCTCCATGCTCACGGAAGGCTGGGACGCCAACAACGTGACCCACATCATGGGGCTGCGCGCCTTCGGGTCTCGTCTGATCTGCGAGCAGGTCATCGGACGCGCCCTGCGCCGACTTTCCTACGATCCCGACCCGGTGACCGGTCTCTTCCGGACCGAGTACGCCGACATCATGGGGATCGACGGCCTGAACTTCGGCGAGCCCAAGGTTTCCCCACCGCAGCCCCCGCGAGAGGTCATCCATGTCCAGGCCGTCAGCCCCGACCGGGATCACCTCGAGATCACCTTCCCCCGGGTCGAGGGGTATCGCACCGACTTCCCCAAGGAGCGGATCGACATCGACTTCTCGAAGCTCGAACCCTACGTCTTGACGCCCGAACGGGTGGGAGCCACCGAGGTAAGGATGTCGGGAATCGTGGGAACACCAAACACGATCGACCTCGAACACCTCGACGACCATCGCCTCTCGACCATCGCCTACCGCATCGCGAGCTACTGGGCGATGGAGAAGCTCCGGGACCCGAACCAGGCGCCGAAGCCGCATCTCTTCCAGGACGCCCGCCGGATCGTCCTGCAATGGCTCCGCTCCGACAACGTCGTCTGCAAGGGCGGCACGAAGCTCGCCCAACTCCAGTACCGCCAGCTGACGGACGAGGTCTGCGACCTCCTCATGGGCGCGCTCCTTGACCAGCCGAACGGCACGCCCATCATCCGTGCGACCCTCGATCCTTTCTCGCCGGAGGGATCGACCATGGGCGTCAGCTTCACAACGTCGAAGACCTCCCGCCACTCCCCGCGACCGGACAAGAGCCACATCAACTGGATCATCACCGACAGCGAATGGGAGACGCGCTTCGCACAGGTCGTCGAAAACCACCCGCGCGTCACTTCCTATGCCAAGAACCACAACCTCGGCCTCGAGGTGCCCTACCTTATGGAGGGCGAGCCGCACCGCTACCTGCCGGACTACCTGATCCGCCTCGACACCGACGAGCCCACCACCCTCGTCGTCGAGGTGAAGGGCTTCCGCGGCCATGACGCCATGCTCAAGGCGCAGACGATGCAGAACAAGTGGATCCCGGCCGTGAACCGGCTCGGACGGTTCGGGCGCTGGGGCTTCGCCGAGCTTCGCGCCGTCCACGACTTCAAGCAGGACCTCGACCGCGCCATCGACGCGCTCGTGAAGGAGAAGGTGCCCGCATGACCAAATCGCCAGACATCGCAGAGCGCGCCCTTCGGGCAGTAGCCGAAGCCCACAGGTGGGACCGGGCGTTCGAGAAACCGATCGAAAGCATGCTTGGCAAGAACCGCCATTTTGACGAGGCATCCCTTCGGGCCGTGGCTCGGGAGTTCATGGTGACTCGCACCTTGCGCTGGGAGGAAAAGGGTGGCGGGGAGGAGTTGACGCAACTCGTCAAAGTCTTGAATTCATTGCCGCTGACGTGGGGTGGCAAACTACAGGTCCATTACCTCCATCTTGTAGACACTGTGAGCGGTGAATGCGCCGCGTTATGGGAGAAGACGAGCTTCCATTCCGCCTTGAGCAAGTTCTACATGTTCCGCACAGGGCGGCGATGGCCGCCGTTCGACAGCCACGCAGCCAATGCCCTTGGGGTGCCTCAAGGCCACAAGGGCAATCCTCGGGCAGCGAAATTCTATAAGAAGCTCGATGGGCTCGAGTTTTCACAGACCTGCGAGGACATCAGGAAGGCACTGGCACACTCCCTCGACATTCCTGCGGAACGGGTTCTCGACAAGTTCCTTCTTGTCGACGGAATGACGACGGCTGCCGTCATGGCCGACAGCTATTTTCACACGCAGCCAGAAGAGACGCAGCGCAAGATGCAAAAGGCGGCCGAGATGCTCGAAGCGGTCTTCAAGAAGCGCGACCAGTGGGTCCGCCAATGACCGACAAACCCCTCGACCACATTGCCCACGACGAGACCCGCGCCAACATCCCCACGGCCGAGCTCGAGCCCGTCCTGCACGAGGACGACCGCAAGCCCATTCGCGTCGCCTACGACCGGCGGAACCCGGACCTCGATCCCCAGCTCGTCTGGCGGGGGAAGGACATGGACCTCGACCGGATCACCGTCGACGCGCCGCCGATCTACCTGCAGGAGCAGGTGCACCCCAAGGCGCTGATCGAGGACCTCCGGGCCGGGAAGGCCAAGGCCGACGACCTCTTCGCCCATTTTGGGCTCGTCGAGGAGGACCTCGAGGCCGAGGTGGAGTTCTACCGCCACTCCCGGAAGTGGTCGAACCGGATGATCCTCGGGGACTCGCTCCAGGTCATGGCGAGCCTCGCCGAGCGCGAGGGGCTCAAGGGGCAGGTCCAGATGATCTACATCGACCCGCCCTACGGCATCAAATTCAACTCGAACTTCCAGTGGTCCACCACCTCCCGCGACGTGAAGGACGGGAACCTCGACCACCTGACGCGCGAGCCCGAGCAGGTGAAGGCCTTCCGCGACACCTGGCGCGACGGCATCCACTCCTACCTCGGCTATCTCCGCGATCGGCTGATCGTGGCGCGGGAGCTTCTGACGGAGAGCGGGAGCTGCTTCGTCCAGATCGGCGACGAGAACGTACACCGGGTGCGGGCGCTGATGGATGAGGTGTTTGGGGAAGACAATTTCGTTTCCCTGATCATGTTCCAGACAACAACGAGTCTGGGCAGTTCTATGCTGTCAGATGCCGGCGATTACGTCGTTTGGTTCACGAAGAATAAGGACCGAGCGAAGTATCGCCCGTTGTACCAGTCGAAAGATGAGAAGGGGGGCTTCGAGTACTACGCTTATGTGCGCGATGAGGCTGGTCAAATGGAAAGAGGGGAGCCGAAAAGAAGCTCCGATCGAGTCTTTTTTCCGGACAATCTCATAAGCCAGAGACCCTTGGGAGAGGGAGATCTCAAAGAGTATCGGGCATTCGGCGTTCTATTCAAGCCACGCAAGGGCACTTTCAAAACTGTCGGCACCGGACTTCACCGTCTCGAAAGAGCATCCCGGCTCTACACAACATCCGGAAATGTGCTTCGGTATGTTCGGATGGTGGACGATTATCCCGTTGTTGCAATGAACAATCTGTGGCGGGACACCGGGACTGGCAGTTTCACTGAATCTAAAGTCTATGTTGTGCAAACGAATACGAAGGTCATCGAGCGATGCCTCTTGATGACAACCGACCCCGGTGACCTCGTTCTCGATCCCACCTGCGGTTCCGGGACCACCGCCCACGTGGCCGAGCAGTGGGGCCGGCGCTGGATGACCGTCGACACCTCACGCGTGGCGCTCGCACTCGCCCGCGCTCGGATCATGGGCGCGAAGTACCCCTACTACCTCCTCGCCGACTCCAAGGCAGGAAATGACCGCGCGGTGAAGGAAGGTTTCGGCACCCCCTCCGACGGCCCGTTCCACGAGGACATCCGCGTGGGCTTCGTCCACGAGCGCGTCCCGCACATCACGCTCAAGGCCATCGCCAACAACACCGAGATCGACGTGATCTGGGACCGCCTCCAGCCGGCGGTCGAGGACGCCCGCGCCGACCTCAACGCCGCGCTTAAGGGCCACGCCACGCCCTTCGAGGTCGCGACCGGCGGCCGGGCGGGCAAGACCATCGACTTCACCGCCTCCGGCGAGGTCACAATGCCCTCGGCCGAACCCGCGCCCTCGGACGGCTTCATGGAGTGGGAGATCCCGCGCGAGGCACCCGCCGGATGGCCGGATGCCGCGAAGTTCGCGCTCGATGCCTTCTGGACCGCCCGCATCGCCCGCCAGCGCAAGATCGACGAGGCGATCGAGCGGAAGGGCCGCGAGGACGACTACGAGATCCTCTACGATAAACCTTTCGAGGATCGGAGCCGCATCCGCGTGGCCGGGCCCTTCACCGTCGAAAGCCTCTCTCCCCACCGCTCGGCCGCGGTGGACGAGCATGGCGAGCTGATCGAGGAGAGCGACGCGGCCAAGGGCCTGCGCACGCCCGAGGCGCGCGAGGCCGAGAACTTCCGCACCGCGATCATGGAGAACCTGAAGAAGGCCGGCGTCCACCAGGCGGGCAAGGAAGACGCGATCCGCTTCGAGAGCCTCACCCCCTGGCCGGGCGAGTGGATCGCCGCCGAGGGCCGCTACATGGAGGGCGAGACGGAGCGTCGCGCGGGCATCTTCATCGGCCCCGAATACGGCACCGTCGCACGCGCCGACCTCGTCGCCTGCGCGCGAGAGGCGGCGGACGCGGGCTTCGACCTCGTCATCGCCTGCGCCTTCAACTTCGACGCCCACGCGCAGGAGTTCCAGAAGCTCGGCCGCATCCCGATCCTGCAGGCGCGGATGAACCCCGACCTGCACATGGCGGGCGACCTGAAGGCAGGAGGCGGGAACCTCTTCGTCGTTTTCGGCGAGCCTGACATCGAGATCCTGAAGGAGGGCGAGCGGTACCGGGTGAAGCTCCTCGGCGTCGACATCTTCAAGCCGGCGAAGGGGGTGGTGGAGAGCAGCGAGGCCGACGAGATCGCCTGCTGGTTCATCGACACGGACTACTCGGGGGAGAGCTTCTTCGTCCGGCAAGCGTATTTCCCGGGGGCGGATATCCCGTACAAGCAGCTCCAGGCGACGCTGAAGGGGGACATCGACGAGGAGGCGTGGGAGAGCCTGAAGAAGACGGTCTCACGGCTGTTCCCGAGGCCGAAGTCGGGTCGGATCGCGGTGAAGGTGATCAACCACCTCGGGGACGAGGTGATGAAGGTGTTTGGGGTATGACGGAGGCGGTCTATCGCGCTCTCGTCGATTACGTGACCAGAAATGATCGCGTGTGGCCTCTGCCTTGGCATGAATTCTCTGAGCTTATTGGCCTCAATCGACCGGGTTTTCTGCCGCCGTTGATCCTGGGAGGCGCCATGGAATCGGACGCCGCCAAAAGGGAGCGCCTTCTCGCGCAGATAGCCCATATCAAGGACGATCCGGAGTTGCTCGAAAAGGCCGACGCTTTCCTTCGTTCATTGCCTGACGAAGAATGGTTCAAGGCGCCGGACCCACTTTCGACGAAGGATCGATGGTGAGGCCGGGTAGACTACGTGTCCGGGCCGAATTGATGAATCTGTCGGAGGAATGATGCTGACGGACAGGTTTGGCGAGGCGCTGGTCTTTGCGGAGAAGTCGCACCGGGAGCAGGTGCGTAAGGATACAGATATCCCGTACGTCGCGCACCTCCTCGCGGTGGCGTCCATCGTCCTCGAACACGGTGGAGACGAGGACCAGGCCATCGCGGCGCTTCTTCACGATGCCGTGGAGGATCAAGGCGGCGATGTCATGGGGCTCGAAATCCGAGACCGCTTCGGCGAGCGTGTCTATTCGATCGTGATGGCCTGCACGGACGCGACCGTGATCCCGAAGCCGCCATGGCGGGCGCGGAAGGAAGCCTACATCGCGGCGGTTCCCGGTAAGCCCTCCGACGCGCTTCTGGTGGCCATGGCGGACAAGCTCCATAACGCTCACGCCATCCTCGAAGACCATCGCCGGATTGGCGATGCGATCTGGGACAGATTCAACGGCGGGCATGAAGGCACGGTGTGGTACTACAGGAGCCTCGCGGATGCCTTTGCGTCCCTCGCACCCGGCGACCTCGCCGGACGACTGAAGCGGGCCGCGGACGAAATGGCCGCCACTCTGCCGGCCAGAAGCTGAACGCCCCGAGGCTGCCATGACCGTCATCATCGCCTCCAGCTTCACGAAGTCGCTCGACCGCCTCACCGCCCAGGAGCAGACGCAGACGAAGGTCACCGCCTTCGACATCCAGCAGAGCCCCGACAGCCCCGGCCTCTCGCTCCACCGCATCGACCACTCCCGTGATCCGAACTTCTGGTCGGCCCGCGTGAACCGCGACATACGCATCGTTCTTCACAAGAAAGACGGCACCACGCTCCTCGCCTACGTCGGCCACCACGACGACGCCTACGCCTGGGCCGAACGGCGAAAGCTCGAGAGCCATCCGACCACCGGCGCCGCCCAGATCGTCGAGATCCGCGAGACCGTCGAGGAGGTGGTCATCCAGCGTTACGTCGAGGAGTCGGTCCGGAAACCCCGTCTATTCGAGCGTGAGAGTGACGGGACGCTGCTCTCCTGGGGCATCCCGCCCGAATGGCTGGAGACCGTCCGTCAGGCGACCGACGACACCGTCCTCGACATCGCCACACACCTCCCTGACGAGGCACAGGAAGCCCTGCTCGCAGCGGCGGTGGGCGAAGCGCCCACCATCCGGATCGCGGCAGGCGCTGCGGCCGGCTTTGCCCACCCTGACGCCCAGCGGCGCTTCCGGGTGGTGGAGAACCAGGAAGCCCTCGCCGCGGCGCTTGATGCCCCCTGGGACGATTGGGCGGTGTTCCTGCACCCCGCCCAGCAGGAGTTCGTCGATCGGAACTTCAACGGTCCCGCGCGCATCATCGGATCGGCCGGGACCGGGAAGACAGTGGTGGCGCTTCACAGGGCCGTGCGGCTTGCCTCCGAGGAACAGGGCGCCCGCGTCCTTCTCGCGACCTTCTCACCGGCTTTAGCCGAAGGCCTGCAGGCGAAGATCGCTCGGCTGACCCGCGGAAAGCCAGACGTCGAAGCTCGGATCACCGTCGACACTCTGCCGAACGTGACGCGGCGACTGATGGATGGGGCAGGGGGTGTCCGTATAGTCGACGAGGCTGAGATCGAGGAAGTGATCGACGAGGCGATCGCGACCGTTGGCAGCTCTGTTGATCCCACATTTCTCAAGGACGAGTGGCGGCTCATCGTCGATGCCTGGGATGTCCGAGACCAAAACACATACCGGGAGATACCGCGCCTCGGCCGCAAAGTGCGGATGGCGGCCGGGCGTCGTGATGAGGTGTGGGAGGTCTTTCAACAGGTCCGTTCGACGCTGGAATCCAGCGGCGCTACGACCGAGGCGGCGCTGATGCATGCACTGGCAAATGGGCTGAGCCATCGTCCCTTCACCCACGTCGTGATCGATGAGGCACAGGACATCTCCGTCCCCGAGCTCCGCCTGGTTGCAGCCGTGGCGGGAGATCGGCTCAATGGCGTCTTCTTCGCAGGTGACATTGGACAGCGGATCTTCCGGTCGGCCTTCCCTTGGAAAGCGGCTGGGGTCGACATCCAGGGACGGTCTCGCAGCCTGAAGGTGAACTACCGCACCTCCCATCAGATCCGGTCGAAGTGCGACCTGCTCCTTCCGCCCCGCCTCCTCGAGGCCGATGGAGGTGAGGACAAGCGGACGGGTGTAACCTCGGTCTTTCATGGGCCAGCCCCGGAAATCCATGCGTTCGCCGAACCAGATGAAGAGGCGACCGCGGCCGGTGCCTGGCTGGCCAAGCTCGTCGACGATGGTCTTTCATCTTCGATGATCGCGGTACTTGTCCGATCTGAGCGTGAAATTGCGCGTGCGCTGGCTGTCATTGATAACGCAGGTCTCAAGGAGCTGACGCCGATTCTAATGCATGACGCCAAAGGGAGAGAGTTTCGAGCCGTTGCCGTCGTGGCATGCGATGCTGCAGTGCTGCCATCCGAGGAGCGTCTGCTTAGTGCCATGGATGAGCGAGCGCTCGAAGAGATCTACGCCACCGAGCGCCACCTTCTGTACGTGGCCGCGACGCGGGCGCGGGACTTTCTCTGGATCTCGGGTTGCGAGCCGCTCTCCGAATTCGTCGAGGACCTGGTCTGCAATTGATCGAGATTTGCGCCGCACGTTCCGCGATTGCCCTGCAAGACAAGGTACTGATTACTGCTAATCCGGATATATCTCTCTGCGATTCTCAGGATCACCAATCAAATGCCGCAGAGGATGTGCCCATTTTGCGAGCGTCGGAATTCTGCCTGCGTTGACCTTTGTCCACCCCATTCCGGATGTAGGCACCTCTCGATGGGAGAGTTTTTCATGTCCGATGACTGTTGCCTGACAATCGACGAAGTTGTCCAAAATGATATACGTGTTAATCGTCGAGCACGAGCAGCCGAGTGACCAATCCGCAAATCCCTGCGTCGGAAACATAGTCGCGCATCAAATTGCTCTTGCCCGGTATCCTCGTTCATCGGCAGGCAGCCTCTCATTCCCCCAGAAGCCAGACGAATGAACTAAGGTGCCTTTGCATCCGCAGGGGCGAGAGCCAGTGAAACCATCCCCTCGCTCATCCAGTGAATGGCGATCTGACGTACAGGCTGCCTGCTACGGGAGGACACCAGATCCGCATAAGCCGTGAGCTGCGGCAGGTATCCTGCGAAGCGAACCGCCGGATCCGGGCAGGCGCCCGACTTGTGGTCGAGAATCAGATAACCCGCCCTGCCTACCGCGAGGCAGTCGATGATTGCGTTGGTTTCCGAGCCATCCGCCATGATCTCCTGAAGAGGTACCTCGAACCTGAGTTCATCGTAGCCTTCGTCCTTGAGCCATGCCCGAATAGCGTGGACCTGTTCTTCGATGGCATCGAGTGTTGCAGGATCGAGACCCGTGGCCGCAGGAAGGCGCTCTCGCAGGTCAGGCCGCTCGGCAAGAGTCCGGAAGGCGAGGTGCCACGCACTTCCGCGTTCCGTGGCGCTGTCGTGCGTTCCAATGCCCGGCCCGAGCGCCGGGCCAAGGTTGCGGTGTTGGAGCGGCGGCGGTTCCTGACCGTCCACCGGTTCCAGGGAGGACGGACTACGGCGCCAGGGTGTGCGCGACGCCGAACCCGTGGTCGCTGCACGCCCGAACCGGGCAACGGGTGCTTCGATTGGTTCAACAGGTGCCGGAAACTCCCGGTCGCGATCCTCGTGAAGCAGTCGGACAGCGAACGCCTGGCCGCACACGGTAAGTCCCGCTTCCCCCCTCGCAAGACCCGTGCGTTCGCGCAGGAGATCCACCATGCGCTCCGGCCGGTTCTTTTCCCGTGAGGGCTCTGCAGGCAGTGCGAAAATCAGCCGGTCCCGCGCCCGCGTCAGCGCGACGTAGAGAGCCCTCGCGGCGCCGCGCTCCTCGTCCGGAATCCGCGCATTGGCAAAGACCGCCTGTTTTTCCGGCGCCGCGAAGCACGGCAGCCAGCCGAGACCGGCATGACGAAGGACGTCATCGAGATCGGCGAAGCTGTCGAACTCCGCCCGAAGGGTTCCGGGCCTCTCGGCAAGCCTCTGATCAAGCCCGGCGACGACGGTGATCGGCCATTCGCGGCCTTTGGCGGCGTGCCAGGTCACGACCTCGATGCCCGTCCCCGACCACCCGTTCGGATCGGGATGGAGTGTCCATCCGCGCTCCGTCTGGGCAAGGATCCAACCGAGAAATACCTGCGGACCACATCCGTGGAAGCCGGCGGCCGCGCGCAGATCAACCTCCATGAGGTCGAACTCCTGCGCCTCTGCCTCGAACCGCGCAAGATCTGCAAGCGCCTGCGCAGAGTCCGCAAGACCCGCGGCCCAGTCCCGGATCCGCGCGGCGCGCAGGGTCTCCCCAAGCAAGTCGCCCACGGAGCGTTCCTCGGCGCCAGCGTTGAGCGCGCGGAGCGGGGCAAGAGCGACATGGGTCTCAAGAACGCCGTCGACCGCCGTCCGGAGCGCCTCCTGCAGAGGGAGCGCCGGGGGGCCGAGGGTCAGAAAGGTAAGTGCCGCGTAACCGTCATCGGGATCGGCGACATAGGCGAGAGCCGCCCGCGCCGCGCGGGTTGCCGGGGCCTCGAGCCAACCTTCGCCCTGGATGCGGACAGGTAAACCCCGCGCCCGAAGCGCCGTTGCCACTTGGGCGGCTTCCGCATGTCGGTAGCACAGAACCGCAATGTCCGCGGGGCGTACGGCCCGCAGGACCTTCCCGGCCTTGTCCCAGACTTGCTCCCCGTCCTCGAGGAGGGCCCCAACGCGATCCGCGATGCAGTCGGCCGCATGGTTCTTCTTGTCTGCCCAGCTCCTCGGCAGGAAAATCGCCTCAAGCGCTGTGACCCCGGTTTCCTCCCGCGTCGGCGCAAGGGGATCGTAGCGGTCAAAGAGTGCCGGTCCCATCGCGTTGACCAGGGTCATGATCCGCGGGTCCGACCGCCAGTTGCGGTCAAGAGGATCGACGGATTCCAGATATGCCACCTGCAGCGCCTCTGATAGCCGAGCATCTGCGCCCTGGAAGCCCATAATGGACTGCTTCGTGTCCCCGACGATCAGGGCATGCGGGGCGTGGCGGGCCAGTTGCCAGAGAAGGGCGAACTGGACGGGATTGGTGTCCTGGAACTCGTCGATGACGACGCAGTCGATCTCGTCCAGAACCGCCGCTCGGATGTCCTCGCGGGTTCGGAGCAGTTCCTCCGCCTCCGCGATCATGTCCGCGTAGTCGATCAGGCCGGCCGCCCGCTTTTCGGCATCATAGACCGACAGGATCTCCTGTGCCCCCCGGACGAGGGCTGTCAGGTGAGTACGTGCATCCTCGAGCGGACCTGGATGTCGGAGCAGGCCCTCGGCTGCCTCCATGACGGCCGCGGCCAATGGATCGTAGCCCTCTGGCGTGGGAGAGCCTCGCTTCGAAAGCCGAAGGTCGCGGAGCGCCTGCCACAGCGACCAGTCCCAATCGAGGGCATCTGTCTGGGCAGCTCGCCTGAGATTGCTGTGATCCTTGAAGAATGCCTTGCGCGCCGAGTCGTTCGTCGCCTCGTGTCCAAGCGACGACGGAAAGGCATAGATCAGTGCTTGTGCCGTGCGGCGCAGTGCCGCCGTCAGAATCTGTCCATCCGCCTCGCATACTCCGTAGCCTTCCTCGAGCGCCACGAGCGCGGGATGAAGGATATCCTCGGCGGTTCCCCGCGCTCCGAGCCCGCGCAGAAGGTCGATTGCCTTCATCAGATCGGCGCGAAACGCCTCCTCGGCGCTCATGTCGGCCCCCGGCCGCCACGCATACCCAAAGCGCGCGAGGTTCCGCATGATCGGCGACAGTGCCTCGCATCTTGCGAGTTGCCGCCGGATCAGGAGGTCGCGCTCGGCTTCGCTCAGGAGCCGGCTTCCCGGAGAGCGCCCGGCAGCGAAGGCGTGCTCCGTGAGCAGGCGCTGCCCGAGACTGTGGATCGTTCCGACATAGGCGCGGTCGATCTCGAGCGCGTCGCCGATCCGCCCGCGGGCCATCAGTTCGGCGCGGATGCGAGTCCGGAGCTCGGACGCGGCGGCTTCGGTGAAGGTTACCGCGAGGATCCGTCCCGGCGCCACATGCCCGGCCTCGACCCACTCGGCCAGCGTCGTCTCGATGCGGTAGGTCTTGCCGGACCCAGCACCGGCGGGCACGAGTGTCAATGTCATTCCTCGGCCTCCATTTGGTCCTCGGCCTCGGGCACCAGGAACGCAGCCACGAGGCTGTTCTGCTTGAGGGCATAGGCCGTGATGCCGCAGTCTTTCGCGAACCGCTTGAGATCCCCGGCGCCATTGAGGCGGATCGTTCCGCCGCCGACCTCCTTCACCCGCTCGGCGAGAAGCTCCAGTGCACTCTCCGAGATGTCCGACGTTGCTGCCTCGGCGCCCGCGATGCCTGTGCCGTCGGCGTCCACCATGACCGTGCCATCCAGCATTGTGTGGTAGGCGGTGACAGGGCGGGCGCCCGCACGAACGAGATCGGTGAGAGCGGTGTCTTCGATTGGACGTTCGAGCATCGCCCGGTAGAGCGCGACCTGGAGGTCCCATCCTTTCGACATCCGCTCGCGCCGTCCGTTGGCTCGCGACCGTTTGTGGTCGACGACCAGAACGCGCCCGTCGGGCAGGCGCAGTACGCAGTCGGCTCGTCCGCGGATCAGGAGGCCGCCGTAGTCGCCCGCGAGGTCGATCTCGTTGTGCAGGACTTCCGCGCCTGAGGATTTCAGGAAACGGGCCCAGGCGAGGACCGTTGTTTCGGCCTCCTTCCGGAGACTCGCGCGTTCGGCGGTCCAATCGGGGCCCGCGAGCCAGGGCGCCTCCGCCCTGATCGCTGTGTCCAGCGCGTCGGACAGGCCGGACCGGAGGGCCAGATCCTCCGGGACTGGCGCCCCTTCCGGGAACAGGTGTTCGATGACCTTGTGCATGACGCTGCCGAGCGTCATGACATCAAGAGTCTCGGGCACCCAGGATCGGTCTTTCGCCTCGAGTTCATCGAGGAGCCAGGCGAGGGGGCTCACGAGCAAGGTCTCGAGGCGCGAAGGCGATTGCGGGACGTGACGGCCTTCGCCGCTCTCCCTGACGCGCAGAAGGTCGGACCCCAGGTGAACGAGCGCCTCTGCCGGGGTCGCGGGGGCGCCGCCGCCAGGCACGGGTTCACTGCGCACATGCCCCACGGGCCAGTCTTCCGGCGGATGCGCGCGAAGGTCGACCAGCAGGTCCTCCGGATCCTTGGCACCGAGGAGGTGGGAGATGAGCGCCAGACCCACAGACGGAGGCACAACCTCGCCCCGCAGGTCGCGCGCTGGCACCGTCAAGGTCAGTCCCTCAGACGCGGCGCAGAGTTGGCGTCGGAACAGTTCGAGCCCACGCGCGAGGTGTTCGCGCCGCCCCCTGAGGGAGATCCCCGTCGCATCACGGATCTGGGCGATCTCGCTTTCGGTGAAGAACGGGTTCGCCGCCGGCAGTCTGGGCCAGCTCCGACCGGCCATCCCGAGCACGATGAGGTGCCGCACCGGACGCCAGGGCAAAGCAGTCTCGGTGAAGAGCGAGACGCCCTCGACGTAGCGGTCCGCTCCTTCCGCGGGCGCGGGAGAGGGCGCCGCGAGGCGGCGGATCGCGGGCCAGTCGAGCGTGTCACCAATGGCTGCCCGCAGCGCGCCGATCCGGGGAGCAAGGTCGAGGGCAGGGAGGGCCTCGGCCATCGAGAAGAGCCGCGCCACGAGCTGCTCCGGCGAAGAAACCGGGCGCAGGGCGTCCAGAAGAGCCATTCCCTCTTCACGGAGCTTCTGCGCCCTTTGCGACCAGCCGCGATCGATCACTTCCCGCGCCATCTGCCGGCCTGTGGCCCGTGACCAAGGCATCGCCGGATGGCTGTAAAAGGTGGCAAGCGCGGTGCGTGGGGCAGGTCCCTGCAGGACCGCGAGAAGGGCGCTCATGATCTCGCCGGCCGCATCCCGTCGGGCGGGCGTGGCGGGCAATCCGGAGAGCGGAAGGCCGAGGCGGTCGAAGGACTCGGAAAGCGCCAGCGTGTAGGCCGGGTCGTCGGGCGCCAGAACGCCAAGCTCCGAAGGCGCGGCGACGATATCGTCCGCGAGAAGGGCTTGCGCGCGGGCCGCAGCGAACTCGGCTTCTTCGCGTGGATCACGCAATCCGAAGACCGAAAGGCTGCGATCGCGGGTTACGGTATCCACGGAACGCCCAAGGCCTCTCTGGATTGCCCCAAGCGCCCCAGGCGCTCTGCCATCCGATAGCGCCTGCCGGGTCCTCCAAGCATCAAGCGCCGCCTCGGACGCGATCCCGTGATGCGCGCCGAGATGTTCCTGCAAGGCGTTTTCGAGCGAGTCGGCATGAGGACAGAGGGCAGGATCGAGTACCGGAACCGGTTCAAGCGCGTCGCGCGCCTCGCAACGCAAGACATGCGAGATCGTGTCGAAAGGGGGCGGCAGCGTCTTCAAATCGCGCCAGAGATCCCGAAGCGCGATGAGGTGCGTGCGCGCCCGTCCGTCCTTCAAGGCCTCCGGCCGGAGTTCGGCAGGATCGAGCGCGGAGGTCGCCTTCATCACGGCCACGAGCGCCATCTCTACCGCGGCCGTCGTGGCCTCGGGTGCTGCTGCAAGGCTTTCCGTCCAAGGGGCCGGGCGTCCATTCAGCGCCTCCCTCAAAGACCAGTCGGCCCAGCGCGGCGCAAGGTAGACGTCGCGCAAGAGATCAGGCGTGACCGGTCGGATTGCGCCCGTCTGGGGTGAGCAGGTGAGGAGCGGATCAAGACGCATGAGTGCTTTCGGCGCGCTTTCGGGCAGGGCTGAAGAATCGGTCCGGTTATGCCTCCTGAGGGTGTCAGATTCTGTCGGCCCGGGTGCTGCCTCGCTGTGCCGGCGCGGTGACGACCGGATAGAACGGCTGACCCCAATCCTCCTCGGGGTTGTCCATCATGATGTCGACGATCACCGGCATGACCACGCGAAGGATGTCGGCCGCATCGCGCACCTGTTGGCGATTGACCTTGCCGTTCCAGGTGGCACCCCCGTGCATCATCTGGCACCTGAGCATGTAGAGCCGGTCGAAGACCTGCCGCAGCACGTAGGCCGTGTCGCGATCCGCCATTGCACGGACGAAACGTTCGGCGGAAGACCGGAAGCGCCTGGCCCAGTCGTCGTTCCCGGCTATGCCGTTCTGATTGAGCCAGAAGGGGCGATAGACGAACCGGTTCTCCATGAGCTTCGAGATCGGTCCGCGGAACCGATCCCAGACGACGCCGTAGAGACGGCCGTCGTCGTCATGCGCCACGAGCCGATCGATCAGCTCCACGAACTGGCGCCGGTCGCCAAGACTGCGGTCAGAGTCCACGTCCCGTTCGTCCGCATAGGCGGCGTTGAAGGCGATCCACAGAAAGATGAAGGCGGCGTCGTGATCCTGCGTCTCCCTTTCGGCCCGGCCGATCCAGCTGATCGCGCGGTGAACCCTCAGGCTAACTTCCTGGGGGAATCCGTCCCGAAGCTGACGTTGTTTGGACTTGAGTTCGGCATGGCGCATCGGCGTTCTCCGGACATGTTTCCGTCCGAGCCTCTTAGAGACGCGAATCTCCGAGGCCCTTGATCTCCCGGTAGCCTCAAAGGTGAATGTGTTCTGCATGAGGCGAGACGGCGCAAAGGCGGGTTCCGAGGCGGCAATGAATCCAGCATGTGGAATTCCTTTCCGCCATTCAATTGAGATCCACGAGGGGTACTGATTGCCGGCGCAACTTCAGGAAAATGTCGCCCGCAATCTCGGCGTCGTAATGGCCGTGGTGCAGTCTCGCGTCCTCGAGGGGAATCTTGAGGGCGCCGGCGACGTGCTGGAGCTTGTAAGACAATCCATCTGGCCGACCGGGAGAGTAGCCGATGAACGTTCCTGCTTTGCACGATCTCGCCATCAGAAGGGTGCATATCCATCGATTTCCTGGGCGCCACTTGTGCTTCGTCTTTGCGATTTCGTTCTCGACCACACATTTGTCGAAACGCGCGTTGTGGCACACCAAGGGCAGATCGCGAACGAACTCCTCCAGCTCGCCAAGTGCTCTTGAGGCCTCAAGAGCGCTCTGCTGACCGCCGCTGGAAACATGGTGGTCCCACATCGGTGACAGCTTGAGGCCCTTCATCTCACGGGGATCGACGCGGATGTAGCGCGTGAACCTCGTCTTCGACCACGACCACTCGTCAACGGGAGTAAACCTCACACAGCTTATCTCAAAGGCCCGATGCCTCGAACTCTTGGGGACCAGGCCTGTCGTCTCCGTGTCGAGTGCGCAGAACTCGAAGGCTTTGGGAGAGCTTCGCAGCACCTTCGGCGCCGGAATGGAGCCTCTCTCGGTCTGAGAGACCTTCTTCGGTGTCCCGGCTTGAGGAGGAGGTGGTGTCAAGACTTCAGGGGGCTGCGATCTTCGTCCTCTGCGAAGCCATCCGATGAGGATCGCCACCGCAATCGCACCTACGACAAGTTCCATCGAAAGACCTCACTTACCCGATTGGAGCCTTCAACAGGGGTTTGCCCCCAACATTCGCATTTCGCTCGACCCAGGTGACACGGCAGGTAGCCGCTCTTGTGGAACATCTGAATCAAGGTTGCGAATGAGCGATCAGCACGGCCTCCGCGAGATCCATCGCGTCGTCCGGCCAATACTCCTTCGGCCGCGGATGGTGCAAGCCAGGCGACGTGACAGCGCGGCAGGAGAGGACCGCCCGGCGCCAGCGCAGCGGGATGGCGTCCCGTCCCTGGTTTGCCCCGAGAAGCGCGCCGGCGATGGCGGCGTTGGTGTCGGTGTCGCCGCCAAGGCCGACCGTCTCGACAAGCGCTTCCTCGAGGTCCTGCCGCTGGTAGAGACGGTGGAAGGCGTTTGCGAGCGCGATCACCACGTGTCCCTGATCGGAGCCGTCGAAGCGGGAAGGCAGACCATCCATCGACTGCAGGATCGTGATCCGCACCCTTGCCGCCGCGTCTCCGCTCCCGGCCTGCGCCACGGCGACCGAGAGCATCGTTGCCGGGTCCGCGCCGCCAATCCCCGCCGCGATGGCCGCGGCAAAGGCCGAGGAGGCAGCCACGCAGACCGGATTGGGGTGCGTGAGCGCCGCATCTTCTGCCGCAAGCTGGGCTGCGAGTTCGGGGCGCCCGGCGGCGAAGAGGCCGATCGGGCTCACCCGCATGAGGGCGCCGTTCGACTCGCTGCCCGTGTTCGGGCGGCCGCGCCCTGTGAGGGCGGAAAGTCCCGCCTGCGTCGTGCCGCCGATGTCGAAGGGTCCGCTTGCGCCCCAGGCGACATAGGCCCTGCCGACCGCGTCCCGGTCGAACCGGCCTTTGGCTGCGAGAGAGCGCGCGAGAGCAAGCGCCATCTCGCTGTCGTCGGTCGGCTGGCCCGCAAGAGTGTTCCAAGTCCCGCCGTCGGTGATGTCCCGGACGCCGTCGGGATGGCGGGAGCGGATCGCGTCGGCCTTCTGGAACTCGACGGCGGAGCCGAGGGCATCTCCCGCGAGCTGCCCGAGCAGCGCTCCCTGGGCGCGGCTCAGCATGAAGGCCGACGAGGTGCGCCGCGCGGGCCGCGCGGGGTGGCGCTTCTCCTTCTGGGAGGGCGCGTCGAGCTTGCGGCCGACAAGCTCCGCCACCGTTCGTGGGCGGCCGCCGATGCAGCCGCGGAACCGGGCCGAGGGGGCGTAGGTGAGGGGTTTGCCGTCAAGCTGGACAAGATCGCCGCCGACGCCGCGCAGGATCGCGTGTCCCCCGGCGATGTCGTAGGGATCGAGGCCCGACGTCAGGCTGATGCCGGCGTCAACCTCGCCCGCTGCGGCAAGGGCAAGCCGGTAAGCGATGCTCGGGACCGCGACGAAGCGGGCCGGTGCGATGCGTTCGTGGTTCGAGCGCGCGAAGTCGGCGGCCTCGTCGTTGAACGCCACCACCCGCCCGGGCCGCAGGTCGCCCCGGTCCGGCGAGCCAAGGGGCCAGAGGTTCGGGCCGCGGGCCTCGGCCGAGAGCGCGAAGGCCGGGGCATCGCCAATTGGGGTCAGCATCTCCCCGTTCCGCATCGGCGGGAGGTTCTCCGCCCAGGCGAAGAAGTCTCCCCGGTCGTCGGGTGCGGTCGGTGCGTAGACGACGCCAAGGACGGGGGCGCCTTCGCGGACCAGCGCCACCGAGATCGCCGAGCCGCGCAGGCCCTTGAGGAAGGCGCGGGTGCCGTCCTGCGGGTCGACGACCCACGTGTCGGGCGAGTCCGAGGCGACGCGGGGCATTTCCTCGTCGTGCCAGCCGCAGGCGTGCAGGCCGAGGAGGCGGTCCTTCAGGAGGCGCGCGATCTCGGCGTCGATGAGCGCCTTGTCGCCGCTGCTGCGCGGTCCTCCCGGGCGGTGGAATTCGGAGCGCAGGAGCGCGCCCATCTGGAGGACGGCGTCGGCCACCGGGGCGATAAGCTCGGCGGGAACAGGCAGGTTTTGGGTTCGGCGTAGCATTGTGGTCTCCATCTGGTAACGTGATGGCAGAGGGATCGCACGCCCGGTCGGCGCGCGGTCAGTCTGTCGGAATTTTCCGCACCTGGGGATGGGGATCATGCGGCGCTTCGTCGGCTTCTACTGGACGCTTCCGGTGCCCTTCGCGAAGTTCACCGCGCTGCCCGACGACATTGACGCGGCCGCGGAGAAGAGCACCACGATCCGCTACCAGCGCGAGCGCGTGCGCCGCTGGGTGAAGGAGGAGAAGGGCGAGCTCAGCGCCGAGCGCGCCTTTCTCGAACTCGCCCCCGACCGTGGCACGCCCGAAGGTGCGACAGCCGTCGACGCCGCGATTACCGTCGCAAAGGCGCAAGATGCGGAACTCGTCCTCGTGGATTTCGGCGAGGCTTTCGGATGGCGCACGCATCCTGCGCTCCGGCATCGTCTGGAGAGCTCCGGCCATCCCTTCGTCATGCTTCCCCCGGAGCCGGTTTTTCTGGACGGAAAACGCTTCGACCCGATCGCGCATTTCCGGACCTGGGCTGAGACGTGGAGAGAATACCGTGGTTCAAAGGAGACGCGGAAAGGTGCGGTTCTCGCGGCGCTCGGAACCCTGGCAGTGGAGGAGATGACCTATGCCGAAGTGGCGGCTTCGCTCAACGAGGCGGGCGTCCCCACGGTGAGCGGGAAGTCATGGACGAAGGAGACGCTCCGGAAGTTTCTTGCCATGCCATGAAAGCGGAGCCCTCGGTCATTCCCGGGGAGTGACGCCTCGACCAATTCCGGCCCGAAAAAGGTCACCTTCCTTCAATAGGCAAATGGCCAACCTTCGCCGTGTGAGCGATCCGGACCGAATGAATGCAGTGTCCATTGGGTGAGCCTTGTTCGTTCATCTGGCGCGTGAGCTCACTCAGAGTCCGGACTCCGGGATGAGATATGAAAGAACACGGACGCCATTCGTCGCGTCCATTTACATGCGCGACGCAGATGGGAGCAGGCTCTTCTCATTGGCCTCCTCTGTCTGTCCTCGCGTCGAACGGTGAGGAACACAATTGATGCTCGCCAACCTGCCTGAAAATGCCTTTCGCGACAGCGTACGCGAACGCGATCTCGATCATTTCTTGGTGGAGGAGCTGCATGCTTCGACCGCATTCCGGGATTGGTTTCTGTCCCGAGTTCGCGGATCGTTCACACCACCCCGGGACTGCGAGGTCAAGCTTCGGAAGTCACCTCCTCGCGCCAATGGAGACGGACGCCAGACTGACGTGGAGATCGGCTGGTTTGACCGCGAGGACATCCGAGCCTGTGTTCTGCTCGAGAGCAAGGTGGGTTCGGATTTTCAGCGGGGGCAGGCGGAGGCCTACCGGCAGGAGGTGCGCGCCCATCGCGCGCGGCTCGGGCCTACGGCATCCGCTGCGATTCTGGTTGCTCCGGCCGCCCGACTTGCAATCCTCGCTCACAACGGAGCGTTCGATGCCGAGATTGCCATAGAGGAAATGTCAGAGTTCCTGAGCGGCCGCCTGCATTCCATATCGGCGGGCGAACTCGCACGCCGGCTTGAAGCACGAATCGAACTCCTTGATGCCCTTGCAGGAAAGCGTGCAGCCGGAAGTTGGAGCGGTGGCGAAACGATCGAGGAGAAGCGCCAATTCGCGATCGCCTATGAGGAGCTCGCTCGGGAGATCCTGCCCGATCTCCGGGTACGTCCTTCACAGAACAGCGAGCGGGCGGTTACGGTAATATTTGAGGATATCTCGGTGGCAGGGCTTTCAGGGATCAAGCTCCGTCATGAGTTTGGACGGGAACAACGCTGGAAGTATGCCAACCTGCAGTTCAAGGGAAAGGTCGACCGGCTGGAGGATCTGAAATCAAGCGGTCTTCTCGATGACACACCCTATGTGGCCGAGAAGGCGGGAACCTCGCTTTCGATCCGCGTGCGGACGCCCGGGATCGACGCAAAGGCTCCCTTCGCGACCGAGAGAAACAAGGTCGTGCAATCTCTGCAGGAGATTCGGGATCTCGTGAGCTGGCTGGCGGCCAATGGCGAACGGCTCACGCGCATCATCGGCAATGAATGAAGGCGACGTGTCCCCTGAACAACGCATGGTCATGCCGATCCGTGAAGACCTCGCCGCAGGCGGTGAGGTCCCATGCTTGCCGCGATCGCCGGGTGGCCGTTGTCTCACATCATGACGCAACTTGAAGCGCGACCCCTCCTCGGGTTCCTCATCGACCCGCTCTTCAGGCGCCCGAGAGCGCTGCGCCTGAAGGACGATGGCATTGCGGTTCAGGGTGGCGGCCTGTCGTGGGTCGGGTTTGAGGGCCTCGCAGCGGCGCCGACCGTCACCCGCGGGCTTCTGTCCTCCACGCTCCATCTGCCTGTCATCGGAGAGAAGGACGTCCGGCTGACCGCCGCCGGCAAGGGTGCGGCGCGGGCCTTCGCGGCCGAGGCGGAGGATGCGTGGAGACGCTTCAATACCCAATGGCTCAAAGCGGAGATGCCGCGGATAGAGCGGGTCCTCTCGACACTCGCCGGGCTCGAGTCCCCGAAACGGTACCCTTCTGCTTGCCTGTTGCGCTCGACTCAGGAAGAGGCCGCCGACCTGCACAGAAGCCTGCTGTCGAGGCTGAGCGAAGCGGCCATCGGGCCGGACCAGTGGACGCGTCTCGCCCCGATCAGCCGGTTCGCGACAGATCCGACGCCCATCCGGGACGCGGCCATTGAACGGTACGTCAATGCAGAGCTCGACCGCTGGAGGGACTTTCTCGACGCCGTCGAGTCAAAGCCCCTGACGCCCGAACAGCGCCTCTCGGTCGTGGTGGACGAGGACGCCACGCTCGTCCTTGCGGGCGCTGGCTCGGGCAAGACCAGCGTCATCACCGCGAAGGCCGCCTACCTGATCAAAGCCGGCATCCGCACGCCCGACGAGATCCTGCTACTTGCCTTCGCCCGCGACGCGGCCAAGGAAATGTCCGAAAGGATCGAGGCGCGCTGCGGTGTTCCGGTCGAGGCGCGGACCTTCCACGCGCTGTCCTACGACATCATCGGCACGGTCGAGGGGACGAAGCCCGCGCTCGCGCCGCATGCCTCGGACGACATGGCCTTCCTCGCCCTCATCAAGGCCATCCTGCGCGATCTCGTGGCGGCCGCCTCCGAGGTGGCGCAGATGATCGTCGGCTGGTTCGCACATTTCTTCGATGACCCTCGTGCGGAATGGGACTTCAAGACCAAGCACGCGTGGTATTCCGAAGTAGAGAAGCTCGACCTTCGCACCCTGCAAGGCGAGAAGGTGAAGAGCTTCGAGGAACTCCAGATCGCCAACTGGCTCTATCGCAACGGCATCGCCTACGAGTACGAGCCGACCTACGAGCACACGCTCCCGGGCAACGGCAAGCGCGTCTACAAGCCGGATTTCCGGCTGACCGAGAGCGGGGTCTACATCGAGCATTTCGGCGTGCGGAAGCAGCGGATGCCGGACGGCACCGAACGCCTGGTCACCGCGCCCTTCGTTGACCGCGAGGAGTATCTCGAAGGCATGGAGTGGAAGCGGCAGGTCCATGCCGAGCACGGGACCACGCTGATCGAGACCTACAGCTGGGAGAGAAGCGAGGGCCGCCTCCTCGACGCGCTCGCGAAGAAGCTCGCGCCCTATGTCACCCTCCGCATCCGCCCACCTGATGAGATCTACGACCGCGTGGTCGAGATGGGCTCCGTCGACGGCTTCTCGTCGCTCCTCGGGACCTTCCTGCGGCACTACAAGAGCGGCGGCTACACGGCCGAGGCCTGCGCGCAGAAGGCCGAGAAACTGAAGATGGGCAAGCGCGCCCAGGCCTTCCTCACCATCTTCACGGCCGTGTTCACGGAGTACCAGAAGCGGCTGGGCGCCGAGATCGACTTCGAGGACATGGTCGGGCGCGCGACTGACCATGTCGAGGCGGGACGCTACCGCAGTCCCTTCCGCCACATCCTCGTCGACGAGTTCCAGGACATCGCCGCCGGCCGTGCGCGCCTGATCCGGGCGCTGAAAGCCCAGCACGCGGACGCGCGCGTCTTCGCCGTGGGGGACGACTGGCAGTCGATCTACCGCTTCGCCGGGTCGGATATCCACATCATGCGGAACTTCGGGCGGGAGTTCGGCGGGAGCTTCGCCGGCGAGACGGGTATCCACCGCAGCGTCGACCTTGGCCGCACGTTCCGGTCCGTGGACAAGATCGCACTTCCCGCGCGGCATTTCGTGCTGCGCAACCCGGCCCAGATCACAAAGACCGTGGTACCTGCGGGGGTGGCCGAGCAACCGGCGATCAAGGTGGTCTGGACCCGGAAGGACACGGGCGGGACCCGACTTGACGAGGTGTTGTCGGAGATCTCAGCCACCGCGAAGGTGGGGGAGCAGAAGCCGTCCGTTCTGCTCCTCGGGCGCTATCGCAAGGTCGACCCGGGGGCCGCCGCGCTTCAGCGCCGCTTCCCCGGCCTTTCGATCAGCTACAAGACGATCCATTCCTCAAAGGGTCTCGAGGCCGACCATGTCATCTTGCTGCGTGCCGACAGCGGGCGGTCGGGGTTCCCGTCCGAGATGGTGGACGATCCGCTCCTGAGCCTTGTGTCGCCCGAGGCCGAGCCCTTCGAGAACGCTGAGGAGCGCCGGGTCATGTACGTCGCCATGACCCGGGCGCGGCATACCCTCACGATCTTCGCCTCCGAGGCGCGGCCGTCGGCCTTCGTCACCGAGCTGATCGAGGATCCCGCCTATGGCCTCTCGGGACCCGGTGGAGTTGAGGACCGCACCCATACCTGCGGGGAATGCGGCGGCCGGCTTCTGTTCATGCCGTCGCAAGAGGGCAGGTCCTGGTACCGGTGCGAGCACATCGAGCTCTGCGGCAACCGTCTGCCCTCCTGCCCGGCGTGCGGCGAAGGGCTTCCGCGCCATGTGCCGGGTCAGGAGGATCTGGTGTGCGCGCAGTGCGGGGCAGCGGCACCCTCATGTCCGAAGTGCTCGGACGGGTGGCTCGTCGAGCGGAGCGGGCGCTATGGGGCGTTCCTCGGCTGCGTGAGATTCCCGGAGTGCGAAGGAAAGGGGAAGATTGCAAAATCGAACTGATCGTGGGCGCGCAGTAGAGGCTGCCCCGGGGGTCGGCACTCATCTGCCGAACGCTTCCGTTCCATGACACCTTCTGACACCTTCATCGTCGATAACGGCACGAACCGGCATGCCGCCGTTAGACAGCCAACGAATCGGAGTAGCGCTCCCTATGACCGAATTCCGCTTCATCCATACCTCCGACCTGCACCTGGGGCGTCGGTTCGGCCAGCTGCCGGAAGAGCCCCGTGGCGTGCTCGCTGCCGCGCGCAGGGATGTCATCCGTGCGCTCGCGGGGTCTGCACAGGCGCACGGAGCGGGGCACGTCCTCGTCGCTGGAGATCTCTTCGACACCGAGACTCCGTCGGACCAGGTCGTCCGGCAGGCCCTCAATGCGATGGGGGAAGTCCCCGGTATCTGCTGGTGGGTCATACCGGGCAACCACGACAGCCTCGCGGCCGAGGCGCTCTGGGAGCGGTTTCGTCGTGACGCGCCCGCCAATGTGCGGCTCCTCGACAAGCCGGAACCGATCGAGATCCGTCCTGGCGTCGTTCTGCTTCCCGCGCCGGCGGCCTGGCGCTACGCTGGGCGGGATCTCACCGAATGGATGAGCACCGCCGAGACGGGAAAGGGAGCGCTTCGCATCGGTCTCGCCCACGGCGCCGTCCAGACGTTCAGCAGCGAGGACGGCGGGGCCGAGGTCATTCCTCCGGACCGCGCGGAAACCGCCCGGCTCGACTACCTGGCCCTTGGCGACTGGCACGGCCGTCTCAGCGTGGGCCCGCGGACGCATTACTCGGGCACGCCCGAACGCGATCGGTTCAAGCACCCGGGCGCTGGCCTTTGCCTCGCGGTCAGGATTGCGGGGCCGGGCGCTGTCCCGATCGTTGAGGAGATCCGGACAGGCCGGTTCAATTGGCTGGACATCGAGCTGCCGATGACCCCGGAGCGGGAACCGGAGGACGCCGTGCGTCGCGCTCTGGCCGAGGTGGAGAGCGGCCGCGAGAATGTTCTCGTGCGGCTGCGGGCTTCCGGCTGGGTGACGCTCCGCCAGCGTCTTGCCCTGTCGCGCGCGGTCGCTGCTGCGGCTCCGGATTTCTGCCACTTCGACTATGACGAGACAGAGCTCGCGACGGAATACGAGACGGGCGATCTCGATGACATCGATATCGGTGGCGCATTGCGGCTCGCGGCGGACACCCTTCTCGAAGAAGCCTGGGACAAGGCGCTTGCGGAGGAGCAGCGCCGCGTTGCGGGCGCGGCACTCACCCGGCTCTATTCGATCGTGAAAGGCAGCGTGGCATGAAACTCCGCGCGATCCGTCTTGAGAATGTCCGTCGCTTTGTCGACAAGGTCGAGATCGGCGGGATCGGCGACGGCCTGAACGTGCTCTCGGCGCCCAATGAGCAGGGCAAGTCGACGGTCTTCGACGCAATGCACGCGCTGTTCTTCAAGGACAGGAAGTCCTGGGACCGGGAAATCCGCAGCCTCGCTCCTCATGCCGGCGGGGACCCTTCGGTCGGGGTGGACGTGGAGATCAACGGCGCCGCCTTCCGCATAGAGAAGCGCTGGACGAAGGCGCGGTCAGGCGAGATCCGTGTCTGGAGGAATGGCCAGCTCTTCAAGCAGGCCGATGACGCCGAGGCCTGGCTCGCGAGCGTCGTCAAGCCGCCGCGGGACGGCGGGCCTGCCGGACTGCTCTGGGTGCGGCAGGGCCTCACCGACCTCCCGGACGACGGGGATGCGGGCCGCGCGGCGCGGCGTGATCTGATGTCGTCGGTTGCCGGAGAGGTCGAGGCGATGACCGGGGGCCGGCGCATGGACATCGCGCTGTCGCGGTGTGGGGAGGAGCTCAGGAAGTACCTGACGGCCACGGGGCGTCCGAAGGCCGATGGACCGCTGAAGCGCCTTCAGGATGAGGTGGCGGCCCTCGAGACACGCGCGGCGGAGCTTGAGGGAACTGCCGAGGATCTGAGGAGGGACCTCGCGCGGCGTCGCCAGGTGCGCAAGGAGCTTGAGGAAATCACCGCGCCGGAGGCCGAGGCCGAACGGCAGGCGCGGCTCGCCGAGGCGCGGCGACGGCTCGAGGAGGCGCAGGGTCATGCCGAGCGGCTGCGGCGGGCCGGGGAGGCGGAGACCCGCGCCCGCCGCGACGTCGCGCAGTCGCAGGAGCGGCTCGAGGCGCTCCTGAAACTCCAGGCCGAACTCGAGGACGCGGGGGAGGAACTGGAGATTGCGTGCGCGGACGTCTCGCGGTGCTCTGGCCTGCTCGCTGAGGTCCGGGCGGAGAAGGAGCACGCCGAAGGGGTGCATGTGCGGGCAAAGGCAACTGCCGAGGCGGCGGCCGAAACCCTCCGGCGTGCCATCCGCGCCGAGGCGGTCGCGGCAGCAGTGACCCGACGGGCCGAGCTCGCGGAGGCCATCGCGGCCGCGGAGCGCCATCGCGCCACGATCGAGGACGCGCAGGCCGCCGCGCGCCAGGGGCTCACCGCGGCCGATCTTGAGGCGCTCGAGACGCTGGAGCGCGACCTGCGTACCGCGCGGCGGGCGCTCGACGCGGATGCGGCATGGCTCTCGGTCTCCTATGCCAATGGCCGCGACGGGGCCGTTTCGCTCGAGGGCAGGCCGCTGACGGGCGAGGAGCGCGTCGCGATCCTGTCGCCGGTGACCCTCGAGGTGGCTGGAGTGGGGCACCTCGTCGTGCACCCCGCGGCGCAGGCTGACGCCGCCGAGGTGGCGCGGAAAGAGGAAGGTCTACGATCCGCCCTGGACGCGGCAAAGGTGGCGTCGCTCGATGCGGCCCGGGCATCGGCCCGGGCGCGTGCAGAGGCCGAGCAGCGGTTGCGCGAGGCGAAGATCGCCCTCGACGCGCTCGCCCCGCAGGGGCTCGATCGCCTGCGCGATGCCCTGGCCGCGCTGCCGCAGCCCGAGTCGGGCGACGTGGAAGCGCCTGACCGGGCCACCGCCCAATCCGCTGAGGCCGAGGCCCGTCGCGCCTTGCGCGACGCCGAGACGGCCCTCGAGATCGCGAGGAGCGCCCTCGGCGAGGCGCAACGCCGGGCCGCCCTGTCCGAACAGGCCCGCGAGACGGCCGAGGCACGGCGGTCGCGGGCTCTGGCGGCGCTTCCGGCGACAGACGATCTCGAGGCGGAAGTCGGCGCGCGACGGCGCGCGCTCGCGGAGGCCGCCAAGCACCACGAGACCACGGTCGGGGAGCGGGACGACCTCGCGCGGGACGCCCCGGACCTCGCCGGCGCACAAGCCGCCTTCGATCGGGCGGCGTCGATCGTCACGCGGCTGGAGGAAGACCGCCAGAGGCTGCGCGTGGAGCTGGGTCAGCTCGACGCGACGATCGCGCTGCGTGCAGGCGAAGCCGTGGAGGAGGAACTCGCCGACACCGCGGCGCGGCTTGAGGAGGCCCGCCGTCGTCTCGCGGCGCTCGAGTTCGAGGTCGCCGTGCTGCAGCGCCTCCAGCAAGCGCTGGAGGAGGCCCGGGCGACGGCACGGGATCGCTACGTGGAACCGGTGAAGCGGGAACTCGTGCCGCTGCTCAGGCTGCTCTGGGACGATTCCGAGCTGCAGTTCGATGCCGAAGAGGTCCTGCCCACCGCGTTGATCCGCAATGGCCAGGAGGAGGACATCTCGGTCCTGTCGGGCGGCACCCGGGAGCAGATCGCGCTCCTGGTGCGACTTGCCTTCGCCCGGATGCTCGCGAAGGCGGGGATGTCGGCCCCGGTCATCCTCGATGACGGAATCGTCTATACCGACGACGACCGGCTCGAGCGGATGTTCGACGCGCTGACGCGCCAGGCGCAGGACCTGCAGATCCTGGTCTTCTCCTGTCGGCAGAAGGCGTTTCGGGACCTGGGCGGGCGAAGTCTTTCGATCACCAGCGTCGCATCAGCGCCGTGACGCGGGACGTCCCGTCTTGGGCGGTCCAGCTATGAGGGCGAAGCGCCCGCGGAGGACGCGAGGCGACGGGCGCACGAGAACCGCGCTCTCCGTGCAAGCTCGAGCCAAACCGTCCTACGCGCGCGGCCGTGCGGCCCGCCTCGGATCGAGGAAGGCCACGTTCTGAGCGGCCACGGGCTGGAACGGGCGGCGGATCATCGAGATGTCGATCCTCACCGCGTTCAGTCTCTTCTTGAGCAGCTTCATCGAGAACTTGCGGGGCTTGTAGTGCACGATGCCGACGTCCCGCTCGACATGGCCCATCATGTACCGGCGCTGCGTGTCGGGGCACTCCGCCTCCACCAGGGCGTCGTTGAAGGTCGTCCGGTGGCTGTGGAAGTCCCGCTGCGGGTCGTAGATCCCGTGGTCCTTGCGGTAGCGCGTGTAGGCCTTCGAGAAGGTCTCGGTCAGGGTTTCCTTGGCCGCGCTGCGTTCGAGCCAGGGGAAAAGACGCGGTTCGCCCTCGCGCCGGCGCAGCGCGACGAGCTCGAGGAACCCCAGCGCGATGAGGTTCTCGTGCACCGGGATCTTCCGGCGCGCGGCCTTGCTCTTGAGGGTCTGTCCCGGCCCCTGGCGCAGCACGAAGCAGGCAATTCCATCGATGTCCTGGATGTCGTCGGTAGCAAGCTGCAGGATCTCTTCGCTCCGCATGCCGGCATGGGTCGAGATCAGCGGCGCCCAGAACATCGGATCGCCCGGGTCTTCGAGGGGTTGGGTGAACTTCGGGGTGCGGAAGAGCGCCCCGAGCTGCTCGGGGGTCCAGATCTCGCGCGTGTTGTCCTCTTCGAGCAGATTCCGGCGCTCGAGTTCGTCGCTGCTCCAGATATGTTCCGCCATGATGTTTTGGTCGAGCCATCCCCGCAGGACCCAGAAGCGGCACATGCGTTGGAAGTCCTGCATGTGACGATAGATCGTGGCGACCCGCATCCGGGGCACCCGTGCGGCGCGCACGGCCGCCTCGACGCGACCGGGGCTGGCGCCCTCGCGGCGCAGCTCGGCGCGGATCTGCTCGATGAGACGCGCTTCTTCCTGGTCGGCCTTCTCGATCGCCTCGCGCGGCGTGAGCCGTTCTTTCGGACTGCGCCCGAAGTTGGCCGGCAGCCGCTCGATGAGCGCCCAGGCCTCCTTCAGCGCTGCGTCGCTGATGTCGCGCACGGGACCAGGACCGAGAAGATCGCTGAGGATCCGCGCCGTCGAACGCACGTTGTTGCTTGAGTTCCTCTTCCAGCTCCTGCCGGCTTCGGCACAGGGGTTCTCGTTGGCCTTGAAGGTCCTGTGCCCCTTGCAGCGCAGGTCGATATAGAGGTCCGCACCCTCGAGGATGCTGCAGGAAGGCGCCGGCCCCGGCGCCGCAGGCGCAGCCGCGCAGACGGCCGCAGGGGCCGGCGCGATCACTGGAACGCGCGCGACCACGGCCGGCGGTCGGGAGACACCGGTCGGTGGCGACGTCGGGGGAAGGATGGCGGGGGTCAGGGAGCCGGGCACATCCGCGATGCAGGCCGGCGGGACCAGGGGCAGGGGCTGCGGATGGACCAGCGGTGTCGCGATGCTTGTCGGTTCGAGTTCCGCCAGGGCGCGATGCACGAAGACCGGGCGGGGGCCGAATTCGCCCCGGTCGCGGCGGATAGTCTCTTCCCGCACTTCGAGGAGCGCCCGCAGCGCCTTCATCGCGAGGCGCCCCCAGTCGGGATCGCCCTCGTCGAGGACAAGGCCGAGACGGGCGGCGACGGCCTGGAGTGGCGCGCGCACGATCTCGCGGTCGCGCAGCCGGATCGCCTCACGCAGCGTCGCCAGGGCCGCCGCGGCGCAGGCCTCCTCGTAGGCGGCGGTTTCAGGCGTCCGGGCCGGCGCGCTCTCGCGGGCGAGTTCGGCCACTTCGATCTCGAAGCGGCAGAGCGCATCCAGCAGGCGGTTCATCTCGGCAGGCGTGATCGGCATCGTCTTCTCCGCGGCGGCGGCAAAGGCGATGTCGCTGAGGAGGGTGAGCCTCCGGGCGATGGCCTTTGCGTCGGAGAGGACGTGCGTTCGAAGCGGAAAGAGCAGAAAAAAAATCTTTGGGGCATCACCTCGGACGATCGCCAGGACGCGCGCCGGCCAGCGGCGGCGCCAGTGGAAGCCCGAGGGACGGTATTCGAGATGGGTCTGGGCGATGCGGCGGCGGTGCATGCGCGACTCCCTGTGCCAGCGTTTGTGACAGGGGAGGCGACAGGAGTCGTGCCAGACCGCGCATTCCGCGACTCACGAGCGGAGTGCGGTAAATATTTCAATGACTTAGGGGATTTTGGCTCCGGCGGTAGGGATCGAACCTACGACCAATTGATTAACAGTTCTGATGCCGCTTCCTCATACGCCCTCAATGCTACTCAGAGCGCCAATAAAATAAGGGAGCATCACTTCCCCGCTACCCATAGGGCGTCATGCGTGCTAGTCACTATTCATCCGATTGTGGAGACTAGCGTGCGACTAACCGATCTCAGCATCAAGAACCTACCTATTCCCGAAAAGGGGCAGAAGACGTACTGGGATGGCGGCTTCGGAGTGCGCGTATCCCAGGGCGGCTCCAAGACCTTTGTGATGATGAAGGGCAAAGAACGGAAGCTCTTCACCATTGGTAGATACCCCGCCATGAGCCTAAAATCGGCCCGCCAGGAGGCGCTGCGGCTCAAGGTGACCGAAACCCCGAAACAGGCACTCCAGTCGCTCTCAGCGGCCCGTGAGGCGTATCTGAAGGAGTGCGAGCAAAAGAACCGGCCAGCCACAGTTCACGTCTATCGCAACTACCTCAGCAAGCTCGACAAGAAGCACCTCACCGATGTCACCAAGGCTGACGTCGACATCAGCTCACCCCATGCCGTGACGACGTGGAAGGTGTTCTTCAACTGGTGCATCCGAAACGAGCTCGTTGACCGCAACCCCTTCGCGCACCAGTCCGTCTCCTACGGCCAGCGCTCGCGCGTCCTCACCGACGCGGAGATTACCACCATCATGGCCTACGACGCTCCACCGTTCTCGCACATCCTGAAGCTCTGCCTCCTCACCGGGCAGCGCAAAGGGGAGGTGACGCAGTTCTGCCCGGAGTGGATTGACGGCGACACGATCACCATTCCAGCGGCCGTGGCCAAGAACGGCCACGAGCACACCATCCCATTCAACCTACTCACCGCTCGATACCTCAGCGAGTATCAGCACCAGAGCTTCAACGGTTTCGGGAAAGCCAAGGCGCGCTTCGATGCTCTGTACCCTTGGCCGCACTGGACCATTCACGACCTCCGGCGCACCTTCGCCACCATTCACGCGCGGATCGGGACGCCCATCCACGTCGTGGAGGCGATGCTCAACCATCGCAGCGGCACCGTCTCAGGCGTCGCGGCCATCTACATCCGGCACAGCTTCCTCGAGGAGGCCCGCGCAGCAGCCTTGAAATACGAGCTATTTATCGCCAAGCTCACGGGTGCCTAGGAGAGACAAAACCGAGGCTCACGTGGGTCTCCCAAACGGGAGTTCACGTGATGAGACTACTCACCAAGAAGGTGGTCTGCGAACGGATAGGCTTTTCACCAGCACACCTCGACCGCTTCAGGTTCGATGAAGACTACGCGCACCTCAGCTTTCCGAAGCCGGTGCGCATCGGCTTCAAAGTCTTGTGGTCGGAAGAGGAGGTGGATGCCTGGATCAACACGCAGCTCGCGTCGCGCGAGCGCTCTCCCTAACGGGAGCACAATACCGGGCCGGGGGGAGTGCACGCCCTCCGGCCCTCCGCATTTCAGGGATGCAAAAAGCCCCCATCGCGAGGGGGCCCTTTGTCAACGTAGAGCTGTACGTTGCGTACAAAACACAGCAGGCCGTACGCCAGTTGGACCTGCCCCTCTAGCATACACCCACGACCGCTCACCCGGCAAACCCGGCGACTGCCGCGCCGTCTCACCCCTTCGTTCGACTATTCTTCTGGTACCTACCCCTTGAACGAAGGGGAAATACCGCTCCATTCCTACTCATTCCGCACCACTGTTCGTCCTGGCAAAGCCATGACCCAACCCCTTTTCGGGTTCACTCCTTTCACCACGACCGCTCGCTCGCGCAGCTCGTCGCTAAAGGGCTTGGGTCATAGCTCCGCTAGACGAACAGTGGGCGGTACAATTCCTATAGGACAAGTTCCTTAACGCTGCCGCGCTACGCGGTGCGCACCGCAACCACACGGCTCGCGTTCCGCCCTGGCGGGCGGCGTTATGGCGCTTCCACATTGCCACATCATCGGTTCCACCGGGACCGGGAAGAGCACGCTCATCAAGCAGCGGATCTTCGACGACCTTACCGCTGGCCGCGGACTGTTCTACCTCGACCCGCACGGCTCTGACGCCGACCACATCCTCAGCCTCATCCCGCGCGAGCGCCTTGCCGACGTCGTTCTCTTCGACATTTCGGACAGCGAGCACCCGGTCCGCTTCAACCCACTCCGCGCCCCCGGCGAGGTGCCCTTCGTCGCCACAACGCTCGTCGAGGCCATCAAGGACGCCTGGGGGTACAGCGGCGTGAGCACGCCCACGATGGACCAGTACCTCTTCAACGCCACCTACGCGCTCATCGAAGCCAAGCAGCCGCTCCTCGGCCTCAAGTTCCTGCTCACCCCGCACGCGACCCGCTACCGCCGCCGGGTGCTCAAGTCGGTGACCGACCCCATCGTAAAGGACTTCTGGCTCGACTTCGAACGGCTCCCCGAAAAGGACAAGCGCGAGACGACGCGCTCCACGCTGAACAAAATCGGGATGCTCATGGCCGACCGGCGTGTCCGAAACACTATCGGACAGCCAAAGACGTCCTTCACGTTCACGGACATTCTCGAGGACAACCGCGTCTTCATTGCCCGCCTCCCGCAGGGCAAGCTCGGCATCAGTAAGGTGAAGCTCGTCGGGATGCTCCTCCTCACGCAGCTCCACCTGGCGGCGCTGTCGCGCCAGTCCACGGAGCCGTTTCACGTGTACCTCGATGAGGTGCACCACTTCGCCGGGGCGACGCTCGCTGAGCTCCTCTCGGGTGTGCGGAAGTTCGGCCTCTCGCTGACGGTAGCGCACCAGTACCTCGCTCAGCTCTCACCAGCGCTGCGGGAAGCGGTCCTGGGCAACACCTCGCTGCGGTACATCTTCCGGGTCTCATCGACCGACGCGAAGCGGCTGGAGACGATTGTGGGGCAGAATCAGCTCCTCACCGACCTCAACCAGCTTCCCCGCTTTCGCGCCCGCGTGGTCTCGGATGAGCGGCCGGAAGAGGTGGATATTGTCCCTGACTTGCCTGAGCCAGACCCAAAAACTGCCGAAAAGGTCCGCTATGCGAACCACCGTATCGCGAGCGACCCGGCGCAGGTCGAGGAGTACGTGCGCCGCTTCATCGAAAAGACTTGACGGAAGCCAGCGCCACGCTTCCATTTTTCGTACTGTTCCCAAGGAGAAAGAGGGAAGACGTGCATCCGCTCATTGTGAAGTTTATCCTAGCAGTGGTGATTATTGTGCCTATCTTTCTGGCCTTTGTCCGTGCGCAGAAAGCCCTCCACGCAATTGCGGGAACACGAGGCTACCAAGAGCGCCCTAAAGACAAAATCTATCTGATCTATGCAGCCGTAGCCGCGTTTGTACTTATTGCCTTTGCACTGAACTGGATTGTTTCGGGTTTTTCCGAAGAGGCTGACAGGTTAATTTATATTGCTGGAGGCGTCCTTGCTTGTGTAGCCGTACTGGTGATGATGCACCCGGATGAAATGCCGCCTGACTCCTTGCAAGAAGAGTACCAAACGAAACTGCGTGTTGAGGAGCTTGAATTACGGCACCAGCTTGAGCTTAAGGCAATGCGCGAACGCTACGGTTTGGAGCCGAAACCGGAACCGAAACCGGAGCCACCAAAACAGGAAATCCCGGCCGACCTGCGCACCAGCCATACCCACATTCTCGCAGGCAGCAATTTTGGAAAAACGACGCTCCTAAAATCGCTCATTGCGGCCGATATTCAAACAGACGCCAGCGTGGTGGTGATCGACAGCCAAGGCGACCTCATCAACGAAATTGCTCCGCACGTTGCTCCCGACCGCCTTATTCTCGTCGACCCACAGCATTGCCCGGCTGCGCTCAATATCTTTGCTCGTGCTGGAACGGGTGACGCCGAAGTCGCGCGGGCAGTAGAGCTCTTTCAGTACGTCTTCACCGCGCTTGGGGTCGAGCTTACCGGCAAAATGGCAACCGTTTTCCGGTTCCTCTGCATCCTGATGCTGCATACGCCCGGCGCTACGGTGCGCACGATGCACAACGTGCTCAAAAACGGGGTGCCTCTAAATGATCGCTACCTCAAAGAAACGCCGGAGGTGGTCCAAGAGTTCTTCCAAGGCGACTTCAACTCACGCACCTACGCCGAAACCCGCAACGACATCGCAGGGCGCCTCAATACCGTTCTTTCTGCCACCACAGTGGGTCGGATGCTCAACGCGCCGAGCCAGTCCATCAATATCCGCCAAGCGGTGGATAGCGGCAAAATCATCCTCATCAACACCAACAAGGGGTACCTGACAGACCAATTTGCGAGCCTCATTGGCCGCATTTTCCTGGTCCAGCTGATGCAGGCAGTGATGAGCCGCCCGCAGGGGCAGCGCCGCCCGACCTACCTCTACCTCGACGAGTTCGGCGACTACGCCGAGGACAGCCAAGTGCTCTTCAACCTCTTCGAGCAGGGGCGAAAGTACGGGCTCGGGGTGACGGTCGCGCACCAGCTCCTCAACCAACTCGGGCCGCGGCTGCGCTCCACGATCCACGCCAATACCGCGGTGAAGTTCGTCGGCGGCGCATCAGCCGAGGATACAGCGGTTATGGCCAGGGAAATGCGCGTTCAGCCAAACCAAATCGACTTCGTGCGCAAGGGCACGTTCCTCGCATTCATGCGCGGGCAGCTCATCAGCAGGACGTGGACCGTAGATGCTGGCGCGCTGGATAAGATACCAACCCAAGGCTCCATCAGTGCAATTCATGAGCGGATGCGCCAGCGCTACGCCGCTGACCTATCTCCCACTCCCCCAACCTCCACACCGCCAAGCCCGACCAATCCGCCATCTTCAACCGGCCTCACGGCATCATGGGGTACCAGCTTTACGTTCCCGTACGAGGGAACAAAGGTGAGCGCAGAGCCACCACAACCGAAGAAAGGGGATGGGGAAGAGAGCAGCTCGTGGTGACGCAAATGTGATCTATTCCGCATAGCTGCTCGCTCTGCATCAGCACCACTTTTCCCGCATCATTCCAAACGGTTACAGAAATCCCAAGCTGTAGTCTCCTGCTGCTTCTAGATCTATGGAGGCAGCAATGTTCGACGAAAAACCAAACCTTCCGCTCGATGAGAGCTTCAACGAGGCCGTGCTGGTAATCGCTGGCAAACTCGTGCCGCAATACGTGGTGAGCGACGACGCTCCTGGTACCTTCCGCGCGCTCAAGGAGCACCTGGACGCCGGGAAAACGCTCGTGGTGGCTGCCGCAGGGTCCGACTACACCGTCTTCGGCACGCCGGAGGTGAATTGGGCCTTCCGGGCCTGGCACGACTGGGTGCACTGGCGCTTCGAGTACGACTTTTCGCTCCCTGGTGAAGCTGCCACGTGCAGCAAGCAGATCGAGCACCTCTACACCTACTTCCCCGGCTCGCCGCACCTCGAGCGCTGGAGCAGGCTCCTCGTAGCGGAGGTGATTGGCCAGCGGCAGTACTACGAGCGCCACCGCGCCTACGTGGACGACCAGAGGGCCTTCGCGGTCGCGTACATCGCCAACGGTCCCGCCATTCTCGGGCAGCGGTGGTGAGCGTGGTAGCATAGACCTATGGCGAAGACGCACGACGCTATGGGGCGCGCGGTGCGTTGGAAATGGCCGAAGAAGGTAGGGGAGGTGGTGCTCACTGAGTACGACCTCCTCATCTTTTACCAGCTCATGCGGTACCGCTACTTGCGCCGCGACCTTCTCGCCCGGCTCCTCCCCCCGCGCAGCGCCAACACCTTCCCCCGCCGCCTCCGGGAGCTCTTTCGGGCGCGGTACCTGATGCGCCCTGAGAGCCAGAAATTCTGCGAGAATGCGCACGCGCAGTTCATGTACTACGCCATTGCACCCAAGGGCGAGGAAGCGCTCTTGGCGCGGCAGGAACGGCCGCTCGCTGTCACGCAGGTCCGCGGCTCATCGAGCAACTTCGCGCACGACGCTGCGGGCGTTTGCAACGTGATGGCCTCAATCGAGGCCGGGGCGCGGGCGCAGGGGTACAGGCTCGTCACGCTCGAGGAGGTGCTGGACCGGATGAAGGAGCCGCCCGCCGACCCCCTGAAGTTCCCAACCATCATCGAGCACCGGCCGGAGAAGTTCCGCCCGGACGGCTTCTTCGGCCTCTACAAAGAGGGGCGCGTCTCGTTCTTCATGCACGAGCACGAGCGGGCGAATGGGGGAGACGTGAAGAAGCTCCGGCAGGCCAGCTGGCGCAAAAAGGTGCTGGCGTACCAGCACGTCTTCGAGATGGAGGCGTACAAGGAACGGCTCGGCATCCCGAACCTGCGCGTGATCGTCACCACAACGAGCGCCAAGAAGGCGCGAAACCTGGCCAAGCTCACCGAGGAGCTCGTCGGCCCGACCAACCGCTTCCTTTTCCACCACGTTCGTGACCTAGGCCGTGAAGCGGGGGAAGACGAGTACCCGGACCTTTTCGCTGAGGAGTGGCTCCGCGCGGGAAGGGAACCGACCAAGCTCGTGACGTAGTGAGGCCCCGGCATTGCTGCCAGGGCCTTTGTCATTGCGCGGCAATCCAGCCTTCCGCCCGCTGGAGCACCTTCGAGGCGTTCAGCAGGTCGTCGTGGTTGAGCGTGTCGCTCGACTTCCACTCTCCGGCGCCGTTCTTGTACGTGCGCTGGAGCTGGACCGTGTAGAACGGGGTGCCGTTCTCCGGCTCGTTCTTCCAGATGGTGGCCGTGATGAGCCCGATGCGGACCTTGTGCGCGGGTTTGTCAGACATGGGTTCCTCCATAGCTTGTCCCGCACTCAATGGTACCACGCTAGGGGTTGTATAATGGGGGTAGGCGCAGCTCATACCCGTGGAGGTATCCATGACCAAGTTCATTGACTTCGACGAGCTCAAGGCTCGCGTATCACTCGAGGACGCCATGCGGCTCCTCGGGCTCGACCTCAAGAAGCGCGGCGCGCAGTACCGGGGCACGTGCCCTGCCTGCGAAGGCAGCACCGACCGTGCGCTCGTCGTCACTCCTGGCCGTGGGTTCTACTGCTTCACGGCCAAGCAAGGTGGCGACCAGATCGCGCTCGCCGCGCACATCAAAGGCATTCCCGCAAACGAGGCAGCACACTTCCTCAGCGGGACCGATCCCAAGGAGAAGAAGCCAGCCAACGAGACGAAGCCGCAGACCAGTGAGGCCCGCGGTTTCAAGGAGCTGGACTACCTAGAGGCCGACCATGACGCCGTGGTTGCGTTTGGCCTCGACCCCGAAGACGCCAAGCGAATTGGCGTCGGCTATGCGAAGCGCGGGGTGATGCGCGGTACCGTCGCCTGGCCAGTGAGGCTCAGCGACGGGACGCTCATCGGGTACATCGGGCTCACTGAAGCGGTCTTGCCTGGCAGCTGGCGCTTCTGAAGCCTTCCTACTGGCCACCTTACGGGGTGGCCTTTCTTTGTCAAATAATTCCTCTTGCAGCGTTATTTCGCGCAGCAAGCGCCATTCAGAACGAATCAAGACGGTTGTAATGAGGTGCTATGAGGCGGGATGTTTTTCTTGAATTGCATTGAGCTTGCAGCGAGCCTCGGTGGTACGAGAGCAACACTTAAGACACTCTCGCAAAGATAAACATGGATAACTTCTTAAAGGAGCTTGAGGCTGAAACAAGTGACGTATGGCGTGACGCCGCGTTACTCGCACGAGTTACTGCACTACACGCAGCACTCGAAAGAATAAGAGACCTATCAGTAGAGTGGGGAAAGCAAGAGGAGATTGAAAAAGTAATAGCTGAGTACCTGTAGTATGGGTCTCGATATGTACCTTTCCCGAGCGCAATATGCGTATCCGGGAGGCAAAGCCACACTGCGATTAGCTGTGAAGGGCGACGCGCTCACGTTCGAGCCTGAGTATTCAACGGAGGTGAGGGAGGTTATCGGTTACTGGCGAAAAGCCAACCAAATCCACGGTTGGTTTGTACGCAATGCGCAAGGGGGAAAGGATGACTGTCGGGAGTACCCGGTCAGCAGAGACCAGCTCCGTGAGCTATTGAAGGTGGTCCAAGAGGTGAAGGCGTCAACGAAGCTCATCCCAGGGAAGGTGTCGATGGGGCAGACCCTGGAGGGCGGTGAGTGGGTCGAAATCCTCAAGGATGGCCGCGTCATGGCGAACACAGAGGTGGCAGAGCGGCTGCTCCCAGTCTGTGAGGGATTTTTCTTCGGCAGCTATGCGTACGATCAGGACTACTACGACGATCTCGTCGAAACCGAGAGAATCCTAAAGCTCGCGTTGGATAGTCCGGCCGATGTGACGTTCACCTACCAGTCATCCTGGTAGCGAGCTCACCGAAGCGGTGCAAACCGGGGAACGCCAGGCAGCCCGCCTGGCGTTTCGCCGTTTTGGCAGGTGCTCCGTGCTAAAATTGACGTAGTTTCAGCACCTTGCACAGGAGAATACCCATGTCCCTCATGCTCCACGCCGGGGCGGAGCCGGTCGACTATGCCGGTCTCCGTGAGCTTCCCATCCCGGAAGCAACCCCGACCCACGTCCCCATCGCGCACCATTCGGTGGTGGACATGGTGAAGTACAGCCTCGGCTTCTTCGGCCACGACCTGGTCGAGGAGCACTACGGCGTCACGCCCGACGGGAACCGCTTCTTTGGCGTCCTGACCCTGCGCTCGCCCTATGGCGACTACACCGACATGGTCGGCCTGCGGAACAGCCACGACAAGAAGTTCCCCATCGGCATCGCCATCGGTAGCCGCGTCTTCACGTGCGACAACCTCGCGTTCTACGGCGAGCACATCATCAAGCGGAAGCACACGGCCAACGCCAAGCGCGACCTCCCCGGCCTGGTGGCCGAGGTGATCGAACCGCTCGGGGAGCAGCGCAAAGCGCAGCACCTCACCTTCGAGCGGTACCGGGCGGCCATACTCGACGACTTCATGGTGGATCACGCCATCATGCAGATGTACCGGCGCGACGTCATCAACGTGACGCGCATCGCGGACGTTCTCCAGGCGTACGAGCAGCCCGACTTCGAGTGGGGCGACCAGCGCACGGCCTGGCGGCTCTTCAACGCCACGACGTTCGCGCTGACGGGCAAGGTGACCGAGAACCCCAAAGTCACCCGCGACCTGCACAACATCATCGACGGCGTGTGCGAGCGCCTCAACTGATCCTCCCCAACTGGCCACCCTCACGGGTGGTCCTTTTTGCTATCATTGGAGTATGAGGCCGGTCGCGTTTTGCGCAGGCGTTCTTTTCGGGGCATTGGCCCTCATGGCGTCTTTATCTGAGCCAGCAGACGCTGAGCAGCCCACGGCCGAGCGCTGCTTCCTCGCAGAATACGAGAGCCTCGAGGCGTACAACGCGGGGCCAAAACCGCCGCGCGCGTGGATAGAAATGAATGGACCGCACCCGCGCGTCTTTGTGCCGTGCCGAGGTAGCTAGCACGGCTCTACAAAGCCGTTTTTTCATTTTCTGCGACCACTCCCCCACCGCGACCACTCCCCCACCAAGCGGGCCAAAATGGCCGTTTTCGACACCCATCAGGGTGGGGGAGAGGGGAGTGCTAGGCTTCCTCTTGGTCGTCGTCTGAGTTGTCCTCAATGAGCAGCTGCGTCTCTGCCTTCAAGGACCGTATCTCCTCGATGTCATTCGTCAGCGTCTCGATAGACTCAGCGATCACATCGTCTTCCGGGTGGTGCGGTTCGACATGCTCCGGCACCGGCGGAGGCAGAATATCAACCTCGCCGCCTTTGGCAGTGAAAGAGAACAGCTTGTCGATTGACTTTTTCAGCGCTGCTTCAACGTCGCCCTGGAGCTTCCCATCAAGCCGCTTCACAACTTCTTCGTAGGCAGCATCAACGCCACCCTTTTCAACCCGCTCGCGCCGCGCCTTCAGCGTTGCTTCAACCTCAGCATCAGCAATCTTGCGCATCTTCCAGTCTTGCAGCGTGTGCGCAATTTCCATCGACGACTTCACCGTCGAAGCAACCTGCTTCATGATGAGGGCGATAATCGTCGCCACCGTAAGCGTCGTGCCCAGGATGATGATGACGGAGCCGGTCGAGGCGCCCTTCACTTCAACATCTTCGGGCTTCTCACCGACCGCCATCGCCAGGCCGCGAGCAATGTCGTACCACTCCCCCGACCACTTCTTCAGCTGCGTGACGTTCTTAATCTCGACGCCCTCAGTGAAGCGGACGCGGACGGTGACTTTGTCTTCGTCACCCTCGGCGTGGAGGCCGGTAATATTCACCTCCGCCAGCGACTGCCGTGCCTTCTTGAAGAGCTGGAGCGTCCGGTCGAGTTGTTGCTTCGCTTTTCGAGCGTCCTGTGCAGATGTCGCAGGGTCGTAATTCCCCTCCTTCACCGTCTGCTCAATGAACCGCCAGCCTTTCTTGCCGAGCAGGTGGAGCACTCCCATCGCCTCAAGCAGGTCAGATTGCTCGTAGGTGAGCTGCTCGACAGGCATCGACATCAGCTCCCGTTCTACAGCCTCCAGATGCTCCTTCAGGGGCACACGGCTGCTATTCGTCGCGTTTTGCTCGAGCGCCGCGACCAGCGCTTCATACACCGACATGGCGGGTGCTACGTGCTCGTCCAGCCAATCGGCCAGGCCAACTACCTCGTTAACGTCCATAGAAATCTCCAGCTGAATACGTCGGTCTAATCTGAGCGATCCTCGCTCAAAAACAAGCCCTTGTATGGCGCCGCTATCCCCAACGACCGAACGCTCCTAGCCCGCCGTGGTATAGTAGGATTGTGGAGAGGGACGCGCGCTATGCGAACCATCCACCAGCTTCAGGACATCCAGCGAGCCATCTACCAGTTTCGCGTTGCCCAAGGGCGGTACCTCAAAGACATCCCGTACGAGAGCCTCTGCGATGAAGCCCGCGCCGACATCATCAAGGACGCGCGCATCATCCTCTTCCGCACCAACCTCCGCATCAGACTGGTGCGGCGAAACGGCCAGAGGGTCTGGCGGTTCGTGGACCGGGAAACGCCATAGTTTTTATGCCAAAAGCAAAAAAGAAAGCACCACTCAAACTTGGACGGCCAACAAAATACTCGCCTGCCATTCTGAAGAAGGCTGAGGAGTACCTTGAGCTTTGCCAGGATGAAATCGACGAGTTTTGGAAGACCCGCGGCGAGAAGTCAGACAGCTACGACCGCCTGGTGGTCGTGAACATCCCAACCGTCGACGGGCTAGCGCTCCACCTCGACGTCAGCCGTGACACCATCCAGGAATGGGGCAACGTCCACCCCGCTTTTTCCGTCACGATAAGCAAACTCAAGTCAATTCAGGCGTCGAGGCTCATTAAGGGGGGCCTCTCCGGCGACTACAACCCAATGATGGCCAAGTTCCTACTGAGCGCCAACCACGGAATGCGCGAGCGCGTCGACACGACTACGGACGACAAACCGCTGCCGCAGGCCGTGACTATCAATAACTACCACAACCTTTCCGATGACGAGCTCATCGCGCTTGCAAGAGGAGGCCAAAAGGGAGCTGGCGCGTAGGGAATTGGCTAGGCGGCACCTCCGCTACTTTGCTGACTACACCTACGACGACTACCTCGAAGGATGGCACACCATCCTGCTCTGTGAAGCGCTGGAGCGCGTGCTGGCGGGCGAAATCCGCAACCTGCTCATCGAGGCCCCACCGCGCCACTCCAAGAGCGTTCACGTTTCGCAGCTCTTCCCCGCCTTCGCTGCTGGGAAGAACCCGGACCTCTCCTTCATCGTGTCATCGTACTCGGGCGACCTGGCCACCGACCACGGCCGCGAGACCCGCAACCTCATCGACAGCGACCGCTACCAGCACCTTTTCAAGACCCGCCTTGCACCTGACAGCAAGGCAAAGGGGAAGTGGAACACGCAGAAGTGGGTGCCGCCGACGGACGGCCAGGAGGGGCAGTGGAAGAACGCCAAAGGCGCGTACAACGCCGTGGGTGTAGGGGGCTCGACGACGGGAAAGGGCGCCGACATTGCTATCGTCGACGACAGTCTCAAGGACAGAAAGGAAGCTGAGAGCCAGCTCATCCGCGACGGCATCTGGTCCTGGTTCCGCGCCGTTATGCGTACCCGCCTTTCACCAACCGGCAGCCTCATCGTCATGGGTACCCGGTGGCACCTCGACGACCTCGCCGGGCGCATTATGGAGCAAGACCCGTGGGTGGACTACTTCGACTTCCTTAAGAACGGCCTCGGGGAAGCGAAGTGGGTGCGTCTCCGGCTCATGGCGATCGCGGAGGAGGACCAGGAGCCGTTTCGCCGGGTAGGGGAGGCGCTATGGCCGGAACGCTACCCCTTGAGCGAGCTCGAGGACATCAAGCGCACCATCGGCCCATACGAGTGGGAGGCGCTCTACCAGCAGCGCCCCATCAGCTCCGAGACGCAGGAGTTCAAGCCTGCTTGGTACCGATACCGCACCCACACCGAGGTGGAGGCGTTAACCCGCAAGCACCGCACGCTCACCATCGACACGGCAGCGAGCAAGAACGCCGCTGCCGACTTCACCGGCTTCTGCGACAACCTCGTCGCAGACGACAACACTTGGAACATCAAGGCGTGGAAGCTGAAGATTGCGCCCGACCAGCTCATCGAGCTGCTCTTCTCGCTGCACCTCGCCAACAAGTACGACCGCATCGGCATCGAGGAGGGAATGTACACCCTCGTGCTGAAGCCATTCCTCGACCGGGCGCAGCGCGAGCGCGGCGTGTTCCTGCCCATCGTCCCGCTGAAGCACAACAGCACGCAGAAGGAGGTGCGCATCCGCGGGCTTATCCCGCCGTATGCGGCCGAGACCATCTACCACATCGAGGGCGAGTGCTCCGAGCTCGAGTTCGAGCAGGCAGCGTTCCCGAACGGCAAGCACGACGACGTGCTCGACGCGACGGCGTACCAGCCGCAAATCCTTCAGGGCATTAGCGGAGGGGCGATATTCATGTGAGGTATAATGCAGGCAATATGAGAAACTTCTTTACCCGCCTCACAGGCAGCGCACGAACCAAAAGCCTTGGTGGCGTCAACCTCGTAGAGACGACCAGCTTCACCGGCTTCGACCACTACCAAGATGCTGCGACCCTGAAGACGTACAAGGAGAGCCTCTACCTCTTCATCGCCGTCTCGAAGATCACCAAGCGCGGCGCGAGCGTTCCCTTCGAGCTCTACCGCGTCACCAACGCGCAGGGCGACACCGAGGAGCTCCTCGAGCATCCCGTCATCGACCTCTTCAACAACCCGAACCCGCTCATGACAAAGCGGGAGTTCTTCGAGGTTTCACTCGCCCACTACCTGCTCTCAGGCGACTGCTTCTGGTACCTCGTGCGTGAGGGGCGAAGCATCGTCGGGATGGTCCCGCTCCGACCGGACTACGTTGAAATCCTGCTCTCAAGCGACCGTCAGCGGGTGATCGGATACGAGTACAACAACGTCGAGAAGATCCGCATTGCGCCCGAGGACATCGTTCACACGAAGAACGTCGACCCTACCAACATGCTCCGCGGCGTGGGGGCATCACGTCCGGCGAGCCAGCGCATCGTCTCAGAGAAGGAAGCGGCAGCGCTCCAGGGCAAGTTCTTCAAGAGCAACGGCGTCCCGAGCGTGCTCGTCTTCCTCAACCAAGACCTCAACCAGGAGCAGGTCCGGGAAGCGCGCAGCAACTGGCGCGAGACCTTCACCCGCCTAGGCGAGCAGGTTGGCTTCTTCGGCCAGAACACGAAGGACGTGAAGCCGCTCTCCGTCACGCCGCGCGAAATGGACTTCATCGCGTCGCAGGACAAGCTCCGCAACGACATCCTCGCTGCCTTTGGCGTGCCGCTCCCGATGGTCGACCTCAAGGACGTAGAGCGCGCCAACTCCCGCGAAGCCTACCGCATGTTCCTCCAGGAGGCCGTCATCCCGGCGCTCGACGCCTTCGAGGACACCATCAATAACCGGATGCTCCCGCGCATCGACGATAGCGTCTTCCTCACGTTCCCCGACCCAACGCCGTTTGACCGCGAGCAGGCGCTCAAGGAGGCCACTGAGCTCAAGCGCGCAGGCATCATCAGTGCAAACGAAGCGCGGGCGCTCTTCAACTACGAGCCGATGGACGGCCACGACGAGCTCACCGTTCAACGTAATCCACTGGACATGACCGACACCACCAAGGCGCTGCGCGCAAAGGCCAAGCAGGTGCTCCGCAGCCGTCCGTTACTCGTGAAGCGCATCAAGGCTACCGAGGCGCTCACGAAAGCGCTCAGCACCGGCCCCAAGCGCCAGATGAACAGCGTTTTCGCCACCAAGGCGCTCAAGGAGACCTACGCGAAGGCGTACAACGACCGCGTGGACCGCAAGGCGAAGGTGCTCGAGGAGGCGCTGAACAAGTACCACGAAGGGCAGCGCGAGCGCATTCTCAAGACCGACCTCACCCCCAATGGCTTCATGGACAAGGGAGAGGAGCAGCGGCTCGCCAAAGAGGCGCTCCGGCCGGTCCTGGTAAAGCTCTACGAAGAGGGCGGGCAGGCGGCGCTCGACGCGCTTTTCAAGAAGGCTGACGACCGCTTCTTCACCGACGAGGCACTCCTAGCGCAGCTCGACCTCCGCCTCGAGTTCTTCGTGAACAGCATGACCGAGACGACCTTCGAAATCCTGAAGGGCAGAATCGTGGAAGGTCTGAGCGCCGGTAACGGCGTCGCGGAAATCGCGGACAAGATCAGCAACTACTTTGCCGACATGAAGGAAGGGCGCGCCATGACCATCGCGCGCACAGAGACCGGCTTTGCGCTCTCGAAGGCCACAAACGACGCCTACCAGCAGTCGGGCATCGTCACTGGCAAGGAGTGGATCACCGTCGGCGACGAGAAGGTCCGACCCGAGCACGTCGAGAACGACGGCGTGATTGTACCGAAGGGGGCTGCCTTCCCGAACGGCGAACACTACCCCGCAGAGCACTCAATTAACTGCCGCTGCGTGCTCGCGCCTGCCGTTTAGAGGCGCGTGATATAATCCCAGTATGAAGCCCAACATCAAACAAAAGGCCGCAGAGCTCCAAGGAAAGCGCATCGACATCGAAGTGGCGAGCAAGGCCGTCTCTATCGACGATGAGAAGCACACCGCGACCTTTGTGATGAGCACCGCGACCATCGACCGGCACGGCGACATCGTGGACCAGGACAGCTGGATACTCGAGCACTTCATGAGCAATCCGGCCTTCTTCTGGGGGCACCGCTCCAACGACTTCCCACTCGGCAAGTGGCTCCGCGTCTGGCTCGAGCCTGACCCTGAAATGGACGGGGAGAAGATGCTCATGGGCGAGGCTGAGTTTGCTGTCGAGGTTCACCCGGACATCGAGCGAGCCTGGAACCACGTGAAGCGCGGCGACCTCAACATGGTCTCCGTTGGCTTCATCCCGCACATCGTCGACTACGACGAGAAGCGCGACGCCTTCGTGCTCAAAAGCTGTGAGCTTATGGAGTGCTCACTCGTCGGCATCGGCGCCAACCGCCGCGCGCTCGTGAAGGGCGACGACGCTATCAAGCAGACGCTCATCGACGTGAAGGAGCAGATCACCGAGACCATCGACGAAGAAGACCCTGCCATCACGAGAAAGAAGAACGCTATCACGCTGCTCAACAAGGCAATCCGGCAATTCCAAAAGTGAGCGATACCACTGTACCCCTGAAATGGGCGCTCAATTAACCGCTAAGCAATTAGCATTATTCTTTATGTCTAAGAACACTGAAGTGGAAGAGACCGTCACCGAAGAGGAGACTGTCGACGAAGCTACCAAGATGCTCGGCGAAGCTATGCGCAAGGCCATCGAGGCTGGCGACCAGGCTGCTGCTGAGAGCATCCGCAAGGCCAACGAGGCTGTAGGCTCATTCCTCGACGCTGTAGCAGACCAGGCGAAGGCCAAGGCTGCTGGCGTGAAGGTGGAGGTGGCAGAGCGCAAGGCGTCATTCGACGTTGAGCGTGTTGCTAAGCAGATCGAGTCACTCCGAGATTCAAAGGGCTCAGTTTCATTTGAGCTCAAGACGAAGCAGGACCTCGACTACCTCGCGAAGAGCACTGCGAAGGACGACCTGACTGGGGACGTTATCCTCCCAGAGCGTGACCCCGAAATCACCCGCGACCCCGTCCGTGAGCCATTCATGGAGCAGATCGCTGACACCCGAGAGACTAATTCTGACTACGTTTCGTGGGTGGAGGTGGTGACTGAGACCGGCGCTCCAGCATCGACCGCAGAGCTCGGGACGATGCCTGAGAAGGACTTCGCCTTCCAGGAGTTCAAGAAGCCAATCGAGAAGATCACCGTCACCAACAAGCACTCGGTCGAGCTGCTCCAGGACGGTCCAGGGCTCGTGGCTGAGATTAAGAACTTCCTTGCCGAGGACATCAACGTCACCACTGACACGCAGCTCCTCTCGGGCAACGGCACCTCGCCGCAGCTCCAGGGCGTGCTCGGCATTGCGACCACCCTCGACGCCACCGCAATCGGTTCACAGCGCATTGCGAACGCGAACAAATTCGACGTTCTTCGCATCGCGATGACAAAGATTGCGAAGGCAGGGAAGGGTAAGTTCCGCCCAACCCACGTCATTCTGAGCCCAGATGACATCGAAACACTCGACCTCACCAAGGACGCCGACGGCCGCTACATCGTTCCTGCCTTCTACACACCTGGAGGTATGCTCATCCGCAGCGCACGCATCATCGAGAACACCGGCATCACCGCTGGCACGTTCCTCGTCGGTGACTTCCGCAAGCTCCACGTTCGCCGCAAGGGTGGTGTGGAAATCGAGATTACCAACGCAGATGGTACTGACTTCGTGAAGGACATCATGACCATCAAGTACCGCCGCCGCCTCACCTCATACGTCCGCGGCAACGACGACGGTGCCTTCCAGACTGGTAGCTTCGCAACCTGCATCGCTGCACTTGTAGCCGCTTAACCTCTGACGACTTATGGCCAACATTAAAGCCGGAGACGTCGTCGAGAGCTTCCAGGGACGCTTTGCGAAGGTTGTGGGCGTAACCGAGAGTGGCATGGTCCTCCTCAGCGCGTGGCACCTCAAGAAGGTGTACGCCGAGGACGACACCCGCGCGGTGACGCGCCTCAACGCCTTCGGTCTCTCGCAAGTCTTAAAGGACGGCGAGAATGCGCCGGAAACGGACGCAAAGCCAAAGGCCCCGAAGGCTGACGGCGAAAAGAAGGACGCAAAGCCAAAGGCCCCGAAGGCTGAGTAGCTGATACCTTCAATTCAGAAAAGAGCGCTCAACAGAGCGCTTTTTTCTTGCCTTTTGGCGTGAATTGTGGTAGTATAAAAGGGTAGTCGCAAGTTCGCTTCGCTACACAATCCCAAAAGCAAAACCACTCACCACACCCCGTGTGTGTTTTTGTTTGTTTCATTGATAAAAGGAGAAAAGATGAAATTAAAAGTAGTACTACGTAAAGATGAAGTCAGAATTATTCTGATTGTTTCACTACCTTCCCTTTGGGTTATTTTCAAAATACTCACTCAGTTCTGGTGGTAACGGGAGGGGGCAATTTTACCCCCTTTCTCAATGCTACAATGTGGGTAATGAGCACCTGCATCCCAATCTTTGTTCCAGGCGCAAGGCCATTCAGCAAGAGCGCTACGCCGTTTTCCCCATCCACCGGCCGCATTTTCGGCGAGTACTGCGGCGAGCCGGTCTATGACTTCTTCACCTTCATGGACAATACCCCGTACAGCTTCATGGACGGCAGCGAGTACTACCCACAGGGCGGGTGATATACTCGAGCTATATGGCACGTCTCACCGACATCACTGAGAAGAACGCAGCACCGAACGCAGACTACTTGCTGCACGTCGTCGACCCTAGCGACCCCACAGACAACGCGGCCGGATCGTCGTTCCGCATGACCGTTGCCAACCTCGTCGGTGGCTTCGTCGCTGCGCTCGGCATCTACTTCAACAAGGACGCGGACACCGCCGACGACATCACCGAGGGCTCCACCAACCTCTTCATGACCGAGGCAGAGCGCTCCAAGCTCTCCGGCGTGCAGGCGGGCGCAACCGCAAACGCGACCAACGCAGAGCTCCGCGACCGCGCAACCCACACCGGGACGCAGTTGGCCAGCACCATCAGCGACTTCAGTGGTGCCGCAGATGCTCGTGTGGCGGCTGGAATTGCCTCACACGCTGCGGAAAGCGACCCACACACCCAATACCAGCTCCGCGAGGAAAAGGGCGCTGTAGGCGGCTATGCGAGCCTAGACGGCACGGGAAAGGTGCCCGCGTCGCAGCTCCCGAGCTTCGTCGACGACGTCATCGAGGCGGCAGACTTCGCTTCCCTTCCAGGTTCCGGCGAGACCGGGAAGATCTACGTCACCCTCAACGACAACAAGACCTTCCGCTGGAGCGGGAGCGCGTACGTTGAAATCAGCGCCTCACCAGGCAGCACTGCGGCCGTACCTGAAGACCCGAGCAACTTGTACTTCACCGCTGCTCGCGTCCGGGAGACGGTGCTCACCGGGCTCTCAACTGCCACTAGCGCCATCATTGCTGCGACAGACACGGTGCTCGCTGCTTTCGGCAAGCTCCAGGCGCAGATCACCGCGCTCATGGCAGTGGTGGACGGCAAGGCGAACGCGTCACACTCGCACCCCATCAGCGATGTGACCGGGCTACAGACAGCGCTCGACGGAAAGGCACCGACCAGCCATAGCCATGCCATCAGCGACGTCACGGGCCTTCAGACCGCGCTCGATGGGAAGGCGCCAACCTCGCACACGCACGACGACCGCTACTACACCGAGACTGAGGTGGACGGGTTCCTGGCGGTAAAAGCACCAACTGCTTCACCCACCTTTACAGGCACCGCTGACTTTGCCCGCCTCGACTACGACCGCGCTACTGGTACCGTCTCTGCTCTAGGCAACCTCGGCGCAACCGAAACCTTTGACTGGTCCACCGCGACCAACTTCACTGGAACGCTCGACCAGAACACGACACTGGACTTCTCGAACGCAGTCTCTGGCCAGACCGCCATGCTCTACCTTGCGCACGACGGCGTAGCACAGCGCACGCTCGCGTGGACACCGACGATAAAATGGGGAGGAGGGGCTGCTCCGACTGGGCCAGACACAGCCGGACAGGTGCTTGTTATCACTTTGAAGTACGTCGGCACCACGTACTACGGTTCGTTTGAAATCTTTAGCTAATCACGTATGGACACCATCACACTCACCGCATCTATCACTTACCCCGTAGCTGACATCGAGGCGTTTGCTGACGCTCGCGGCTACCAGTCTGTAGTACCAAACCCCGCATTCTCTAGCACCATTGACCCCGTAACAATGGAGGAGACTACCAATGGCGAGGAGCGCACCATTTCCAACCCGCAAACCCGCCTCGACTTTGTAAAGGCGTGGTTCAAGGAGCAGGCTGTCGAGCTATTTGCACAGGACTTGAAGCGCACCGCAGAGCGTGAAGCGCGACGTATGGCAGATGAGATTGCGGCACAGCGCAAAGAGCAGATTGCTGCGGCGATAACTATTCAGTAGGGTATGGCGATTGCTTTTGACAACGCAACGGGCAATCAAGACTCAACTTCGGGTACTAACCATACCGTTTCATTCACTGTAGGAACTGGATTAAATCGCATAATGTTTGTCGGTATTTGTACCTTTAACTCTGGCGGTAGCAACAAAGTGACTGGCGTGACGTATGCGGGTGTGTCAATGACACAGATTGGCCCAGTTGTCGCAGTCCAGTCAAACGAGCACATGACGATGTGGTATTTACTCAATCCGACATCGGGAACAAATAACATTGTTGCGTCGTTTAGTTCCTCTCAGGCTTTCTCATGGCTGGCGGCTTCTGCGTACTCTGGGGTAGACCAAGCAGTACCTGAAGCTAACAGCTCAGGAAACGGTGTAGGAATTACCGAGACAGGCACTGTAACAACACTAACTAATAATGCCTGGGCGGTGATGATGGGCTTCAACAACGGTAATTCACTTGCGGCAGGTACAGCCACAACACTCAGAGATTCCTCAAGTTTCCGCATGGGTGCTTTTGATAGTGGTGGTGCTATTTCTCCAGCAGGAAGCACCACGCTTACCTACACAGGAGCTAATGATACACACGGGCACGTCATTGTTAGTATTGCACCAGCGGGTGGTGCAGCAGCAGCTAAAAACCCTCTCTTCTTCGGCTCTGGCCTCTAGCGTATGAAACCGACGTGGAGCGACCTCACCTCTGAGCAGCAGCGTGAGTACGGTAATGGCTGCGGCCTCTCAGCACGCTTCCTCAACGTCCCCGACTTCATTTTCACCGCCTCGTGTCAGCAACACGACTTCAACTACGAACGCGGCGGTGGCCTACTCGACAAAATCAAAGCAGACTGGGACTTCTTCACTCACATGCTCGCCGACAGTCATCGTTGGTGGCACTACGTAGTGAGTGTGCTCTACTTTTTCGGGGTACTCCTCAACCCAATCGCCTGGCTGAGCTTCACCTACGGCCGCTGGCGCACCATCGAGGAAATTCTAGAGCGCGACCAGGCCAACAAACGCTCGGCTCACTCTCCCCAAGGAGAAGCCGGGTAGGTGATATACTGAGGGTATGGACTACACCGACGAAATCAAAGTCGAGGCATACCTCACCACTACCATCGACCCTTCCTTCGCGACGCAGCTCGCCATCTATATCGGCGCAGTGAGCCGCCAGATGGACCAGCAAGCGGGAATTACCCTCGTCACCGACACCGAAACCACGAAGCGCTATGACGGCAGCGGGCAGGCCATTCTCGCCATCGACCCGGTGCGGGGGATCAGCGAGGTGACCATCAGCGACGTCGCGACCACCGTCACCTCGTACCCCGCCAACACTGACGTAAAGCACGAGTTGGTACTGGCGAGCGGCTACTTCCCGAAAGGGCTCCAGAACGTCGCCGTGACCGGCTACCACGCCCGCTTCGCAACGACCGTCCCCGATGACATCGCCTTCGCCGCGACCGTACTCGTCGCTGGCATCGTGCAGGGCATCAAGGAGCAGCGCCAGGGCGTGAAGAGCGAAACCGTCGGCAAGTACAGCGTCACCTACCTCGACGACAAGCAGCGCGCAGACTTCGAAATGGCCAAGCAGATCATCAACTCGTACTGCCGCATCGTATGCTAGCTGCCCACTTCACAGACCGCGTCATCATCAGCCGCCGGAGCACCACCGACCGGAAGACGACTTATGCACAGCTAGCGACCGACATTCCGGCTCATATTCAGCCAAATGACGGCAGCTCAGACCCTGGCCAGATGGGGCGAGGGGAGCGCAAGTTCCTAATGATGACCCACTACGCGGTGCAGATTGGCGACCGCGTCACCGACGAGGCGGGCACTGAGTACGAGGTGACAGGGGTACTCCGCGAGGACTTCCGCTCGCACTCGCACTACGAGGCGATGCTCCGCACACCATGAGAGTACAGATAGCCCTCGACACGATGGGGGTGGAGAAGATGCTCCAAGCCGCCCCGAAAGAAATGAGCGCCGGGCTTCAGGACTTGGTGGAGAAGGTGGGGCGCCGCATTGAGCGGCAAGCCAAGTACGAAATGCGCGCGAACGTGGCCGGGCCTAACGAGGCGCGCTCGCGCACCGGCAACCTTGCCCGCCAAATCCGCTTCGTAGAGGGCAGCCAGCGCAACGCCAGCCGCATCGGCGTGGTGAAGGCGAACGCCGACTACTCCGGCTTCGTGCACGGGGAGCCGTACTACTCACCGCGCATGACCAAGAGCGGCCGAATGCGGAAGACCAACCCCTTCTTCACGAAGGCAGAGAACAACACCGAACGCGCCCGGCAGCGCGATGCTGAGGACATGCTCCGGGAGGTGGCGAGGAAGCTGGTACAATAGGGCTATATGTACCTCCCCGAAGAAATCCGCGACCTCATCATCAACCGCATCACGACGGCCAGCACTAAGCAGTCGAGCTTCTACCGCGCGCCCGCGTCGCAGTACGACAGCTACCCGGCATACATTCTCGAGTACGGCAGCAACGAGAACCAGTGGGCGTCGAGCGCCAGCGACCGCAAGACGTTCATGTTCAACCTCTACATCGCCTACGAATACAAGAACGACAGCGAGGCCAGCCGCGAGCTCGCAGAGGTGGCCATTTCTGAGTGCATCGGGGAACTCTACCGTGACGTCTTCCAAGACCCCGGCGTGCTCAACATCCCGAACGGGTGGGCGCGCGCGTCGGACGTGTCGTGGGGCTACGGCGACGGTGCTGACGTGCCGATCCGCATGGCGATGATGCAGCTCGAGGTGACCGTCCATGAAGACCGGGCGTGATATACTGACCTATATGGCAAAAAAGGACATTCAGAGCCGTACTGACGCCGTAACCAAGGACATGACCGCCGAGCCCGAAAAGCGCGAGCGGGTGTACTCATTCCCGAAGTTCGGCGTGAGCATCAAGGCGACCAGTTACCAGGAGGCGCTCGAGAAATTAAAAGCCAGCAAATAACCTTTAGAATATGCCACTTACACGAGGAGAAACCATCGCGCTCGGCGTCGCCGTAGAGAGCACCCGAGGCACCTTTGCAGAACCACAGGACTTCATCCGGCTCCGCGAGCCCGTCGGCCTTCAGACGCTCGTCGAGAAGGTGGACATCAAGGAAGCCACCGGCTCCGGCATGGACACGCAGGGCCAGGAGCTCATCAAGAGCAAGGTGGAGGGCACTGTGGCCTTCAACCTTCGCTTCCGCACCATCGGCTACCTGCTCAAGTCGCTCCTCGGCGGCCTGAGCTCCGCCACTGAAGCGGGCGAGACGGTCGTGTACCGCCACGCCTTCAGCCTCGACACCAGTGTCCTTCAGCCAAGCCTCTCGTTCGCGCTCGCCAAGGGTGAGCTCCAGCATAAAGCCGTCAACGGCGGCATTGTGAGCTCGCTCGAGCTCAACTTCCCCCTCGAGGACGTTATCAACGGCACCGCGACGCTCATGGGGCGTACTGAAGCCAATCATGCCGACTGGACGCCTGCGTTTGCGAGTGACGACACCCTCGTTCCACGCCACTACATGACCATCAAGCTCGCAGCTGACGTCGCCGGGCTCTCTGGTGCGACCGCCATCCCGATCACTGAGGCGAGCATCGCGCTCGACCGTCAGACCCGCGAGAAGATGGTGCTCTCTTCCCTTTCGCCGACCGACTTCATCGCCCGCCTGCTTAACGTCAGCGGTTCATTCACCTGGGAGAAGGACGCGGACACCTACCGCGACCTCGCCGTCGACAACACCGCTCGGGCGCTCCAGATCGACATTGTGAACACCGCGCAGGACATCGGCGTAGGCTCCAACCCGACGCTCACCATCGTGCTCCCGAAGGTGACGCTCAACTACTCGGAGACCCGGCCGCTCGACGACGTCGTGACTGAGCAAATCGAGTTCAAGGCGCACTACGACGAGACCGAGGCTGAAGGGGTGACTATGAGCCTGGTAAACGAGAAGGCCAACTATGCAGCCGCGTAGCTACCAGGAGGAGGTGGTGACACCCATCGGCGAGCATAAGGTGGTCATCAAGACGCTTCTGACCGCTGCTGAGCGCGAGCGCGTCGACGCCGCGCAGATGGACTACGTGGACACCAGCGACGGCAAGACGTTCACCGTGAAGGACATGAAGAAGGTCGCCACGGCGCAGCGCCACGAGCTCCTTAAGGTCTCGGTGGTCTCAATCGACGGGGACGCCGCCAACTGCTTCGACCGTCTCCAGAAGATGTTTCACCCCGACTACGAGTTCGTACTTAACGAAATCGAAGATCGCCAAAAAAAAGCGTACCAGCCGACCTCCGCAGCATCGTCGTAATCTGTGACAGGTTCGGCTGGGACTATTGGAAGTTCCGGCAGCAGCCCGACTTCTTTATCCGGGCTGTAGTACAATACCTGCAAGATGAGCAACGTAGTATTAAAGATCAACGCGATAGATGAGACGCGCCAAGCCTTTGCAAGTGTACGCCAGAACCTAGACGGCCTCGAAAAAACGACCACCGGCCTCCGCAGCCGCATCGACGACCTGCAACCCACCTTTCAGGGAATGGCCGCAGCAGGAACCGCAGCTTTTGCGGCAATTTCTGCGTTTTCTCTCGTAAGTATCCGTGGCGCAGCTCAGGCGGAGGTAGCACAGAAGCGCCTTGCTCACGTCATCCAGACTTCGACCGGGGCGTCAGACGCGCAAGTTGCAGCACTAATCCGCCAAGCCGAAGCTCTTGAAGAGGTCGGAGTGGTTTCCGCGGACGCTATCAACATCCTACAGGAAGAGGCAGCCTCCTTTGACCTCTCCGCTGAAGCCATCGAGCGCTTAACCCCAGCTGCGACAGACTTTACGGTCGCCCTTTACGGCATCAACCCGAGCGCAGAGCAGGCCCGCCAGGCGATGACTGGACTCGGAAAGGCGCTCCAGGGACAGCTCGAGCTTCTTACCAAGAAGGGCTACCAGCTCGATGTAAACTCTGAGGCTATCTTGAAAAACGGAACCGAAGAGGAGCGAGTGTCTGAAATCATTAAAATCCTTGGCTCAAACTACGAAAACCTCAACACCGCGATGCGCAACACAGCCGAGGGCGGTATGGTCGGCATGAGCTTTGCGACTGGAAAATTGAGCGACAGCATCGGCGAGGCGCTCATCCCGGCTTTGAACCAAATCACCTCCACATTGGCACCCCTCATCGACAAAATTGCGGAATGGATCGCCACAAACCCCGAGCTCACCAAGAACATCCTTATCGCGACGGCGGCCGTTGCCGGTCTTGTCGCTATTGTAGGAACGCTTGGCTTGCTCCTCCCACCCATCATCGCAGGCTTCACGTTGCTCCTTGGCCCGGTCGGGCTCGCCATCGCTATCATCGGGGCGCTCGGCTTTGCTGTTATGCGCGTCGTGCAGATCCTCGACATCTTGAAGAATGACACAGCGATGGTCTGGCTGGGCATCAAGGAGTACTTCAAGGAGGCCGTCGACTTCATCATTTCAAAGACGCTCGACCCGCTCATTGCGAAGCTCGAGTCCGTCATCAGCTTCCTCAAGCGCGTCCGCGACGGCATTGCTGCGATTGGCGGGAAGGTAGGCGGAGCAGTGAGCAGCATCCTCCCTGGGCGAGCGGCGGGCGGCCCGGTTGCCAGCAACACCCCCTACATCGTCGGCGAGCGCGGGCCTGAGCTCTTTGTCCCGAGCGGGGCAGGGAGGGTGGTGCCAAACTACGCCCTTGCTGGCGGCAGTACCGCCCCTGTCATCAACCTCACCATCACCGGCAACAGCTTCATGGGCGAGGACGACATGGCCGAGCGCGTCGGCGACCGCATTATCAGCCTGGTGAAGCAGAACATGCGGCTATGATAACCGTCACGCTCGACGCGGTGGACATCACCGACAAGATCGTCCGCGACAGCCTCCGCATCACCGACCAGCTCAACAACCGGGTGAACCGGGCGAGCTTCTCTGTGGAGCGTGTGCCGGGCGACACCTACCTCCCGCCGCTCAACAAGGAAATCGTCATCACCCGTGACAGCGTCGTCATCTTCGCTGGCGTCACCGTCGAGTGCGAGGAGCGCATTCTCGGGCACAACACGGTCCGCTGCGACGTCTCCTGCTCAGACTACTCGCACTACCTCAACCGCAAGCTCGTCACCGAGCGCTACGAAGACACGACCATCGGCGCTATCATCGCGGACCTACTCGCCACATACGCCCCTGACTTCACCGACAACAACGTCGTCGCGAACGTCGGCGTGGCGTCGGTAGCCTTCAACCGGATCACCATTTCAGACGCGCTCCAGAAGCTCGCTGAGCTCTCCAACTTCTCCTGGTACGTGGACTACGAGAAAGACATCCACTTCTTCGCGCAAAACGGCCAGCAGGCGCCCTTTGCGCTCTCGGACACCGCACGCAACCACGTCTTCGAGAGCCTCGAAATCAAGCGCGACATCACGCAGCTGCGCAACACCATCATCATCCAGGGCGGCGAGGTGCCTGGTGCGAGCCGCACCGTGAAGTACGCGGGCGACGGAGACCGGGCTGAGTTCGACACGCAGTACAAGTTCGCGACAAAGCCGACCGTGACTGTGGACGGGGTAGCGCAGACTGTTGGGCTCGACTTCATCGACGACGACGGCTCCTTCGACTGCATGTGGAGCTTTCAGCAGAAGTACATCCGTTTCACCGCGGGCAACCTCCCCCCGGCACCGACCAGCCCGGACGTCACGAACGTCGACATCACCGGGCAGCCCCTCTACCCGATTGTGGTGAAGGTGAACGACCCGGAGAGCATCGCTGAGTACGGCGTCTACGAGTTCCAAATCCGCGACGAGAACATCAGCAGCCAGGACCAGGCCATCAAGCGCGGCCTCGGCGAGCTCCGCGCCTACGCCGGGAGCCTCAACGAGGGCAGCTTCGAGACCTACGAGCCAGGGCTGCGCGCCGGGCAGACTATCAACATTCAGAGCACGCTGCTCGACGTCGACGAACCCTTTCTCATTCAGCGGGTGCAGTACCGCTACATCAGCGAGAACCTCGACCTCTGGACGGTCCAGGTGGCGTCGCTGAAGACGCTCGGCATCGTCGAAATCTTCCAGAAGCTGCTCACCAACGAGGAGCTCACCGCCAACGAGCAGGAAACGCTTCTCACTTACATTCAGCTCGACGACACCGTCGACGTCTCTGACGCAGGCGGCCTGACCATCACCGGGCAGACTGGCCCGTACCTCTACGGCTCGGCCGAGTGGGGAAGGGCGACGTGGGAGTAGTGGTACAATGGGCGCATGATACAAGGGCGCTACAAAATCCGAACCTCGACGGGCCGCGATACCGGCTGGATTAAGAACCTCGTCGTCACCGGCCCAAACAGCGGCATCGGCCTCATCACACAGAACCTCGTCGCAGGCGCGACCAACTCCCCCGTCATCGACCGTGCGAAGATAGGCACCGGCACGACGCCTGCGGCGGCCGGAAACACCGACCTTCAGACGCCCGTCCTCTCAGACATCCTCCCCACTACCGGCCTCACAGTCGTCACCCCCTCGAGTATCTCGCTGGAGTTCTTCATCCCCGACATCGACCTTGCCAACGGCACCTATACCGAGTTCGGGCTCTTTTGTGGCACGCGGCTCTTTGCGCGCTCGATCATTTCACCATCGTTCACGAAGGAGACGGGTGAGGATGTTATTATTACCTACGAAATAACCATCACACCGTAGTATGGCGATTGAAAATGGGCAGCAGATTGACGCGGCGGACTTTCTCGAAACGTCTGACGGCAGTGCGGGTAAGGTGCCGAAGACGAAGGTTGGGGGTAAAATCGACGGCAGCTTCCTGCCTGGAGCGTTGTCAACTTGCATACCATACGGCGTTGGGTCTTCGGGCTTCTCTACGGGCTCTATCGACGTAAATACAACCGCCAAACTCGGCCTTATTTATGTTCCTGAAAACATTGTCGTCTCAAAGCTATCATTTTATGCTTCGACCACGAGTACGCCAGGCACTATCGACATCGTCCTATACACAGACGACGGCCAGACGCAGGTCATAAATGTCACAAGCGGAACCATCGCTGCCAACTCGGTGCAAACGATAACGCTAGGGAGTGCAGTAGAGCTACAACCCGGAAACTATTACGTTCTCGTATGCCCTAATGGTACAACAAACACCGTCGGCTTATTCCACAACTCGAACAACTCGCCGTTCATTCCGACGCAGCTCGGTGGCGGTGTGACCGGCGAGCCAAAAATCAGCGGGACTTTAACAATTACGGCGGGAACGCCACCTGCTACGTTCGACCCGACCGCTATAACAGCGCAAGCCAACGGAGCGCTCGCTATCCGTCTCGACGCATAGCCATCTGCTACAATTCCCCTATACGCCTAACTTGTCCTAAATGGCCTCCGAAGCTGAGCTTGCAAACCAAATAAAATCCCTGGAGCGGAGCCTCGACCGCTTTATTCGCGAGAGCGAGCGGAGCGACGTGCAAATGCGGGCGGATATAAACTATATTAAAGAGCGCGTGACCGAGCTAAAGGTGCTCGTGACCGACCACTACGTTCCGCGTATCGAGTTCGAGCCCGTAAAGAAGCTCGTCTACGGCGTGGTAACGCTCGCACTCACTGGTGTAATAGGTTCGCTAATGGCGCTTATACTACGGCAATGAAACGTCTACTCCCTATCGCTGCGACGTACTTTATGCTCCTATCGAGCGCCGCTATCGCGTATATTATTTTCTTTTCGCTAGTGGTCCCCTTCTCTTGGTACGTCGATATAGACGAATACTCGGCCGCGGATACCTGCGTCGGTAGTAACCTGGTCGAGTACCACTCCGAGCGGACGCCGCGGTGGGCTATTCTCGGAGAGAGCTACGGCCAAATGGTCCTCTTTACGGGCCAGCGGGCGGTGGAGACGACGATAACTCGCGGCACTCCGAGCGAGAAAATCGGCTTCGGGTACGAGCCCGATACCTACGAGGTCGCCTACCAGACCCGGTGGGACGAGACCTTCCTGACGCCCGGCGTGTACGGCGCGAACGAGTGGGTGACGATATACCCGCTCCCTTTCATCGAGGTGAGGACCTTCTTACCTGCCGAGCGGACGCAATTCCGCGTGGTAGAATGCGAGTAATATGAAATTGCTACTACTCTCGGCCGACCCTAGCCTTACGAGCTGGCGGACGTTGCCGGGGAAGCTCTCGACGATGAAGCGAATGCTCAACGCCGGGAAGGGTGCGACGTGGGACGTCGAGGTCCGCTACGTCGAGGGAGTAACCCCGAAGGTGAAGGACGCGCGTATCGTCCACGCCTGGCTGAACGACCTTATCCGCCCGTACTACCGGGAGGGGTGGGATATAGTGGGCTTCCACTTCTCGCGTGCGCAGAAGGACGAGTGGGGTATCGAGGGGATACGCGGCTCGAACCCGCGAACGCCTGACCAAATGGGCGACTTCTACTTCTGGGCCGACGAGCACTCGAAGCGCGAGGGGCTCTCGCAATTCATCCAGACAGGGCTCCACGAGCTCTGCCACGAGTACTACCAGGAGACCGGGCTACCGGACGAGACGCACGCCTGGCACGACGCGAACCCGAATATCGAGGGGCTCTTGGCGCGCATCGACTGGAGCTTCTACCAGCCGCTGCGCCGCCGCCTGAAGCTCGAGAAGACGCTCTGGGAGCAGGTGCTCGAGCTCACCAAACAGCTCGTGGTGCTCCGCTCGCTCACCCGCCCGCTCCCCTACCACTGGAACCTCGTGACGCAGACCTGGCTGAACCCCGACGAGACGACCTACCCGGCGACCGGGGTCCACGTCGGGACCGACTTCGCCGCTCCGGAGGGGACGCCTATCCTCGCCCCCGCGGACGGGACTATTACCCGGACCGGGAAGAGCAGCTCGCTCGGGTACTGGTGCGAGTTCCGCTTCGGGAGCCGCTACCTGGTAGCGCTCCACCTCCGGTCCGAGCCGCGGCCGGTGTGGGTCCGGAAGGGGACGCCTATCGGCTACGTCGGCCGGAGCGGTATGATAAAGGGGGTCCACGCGCACCTAGAGCTATGGCGTGGCCCTATGGACCGGACGAAGCTGACCTCCGCCGAGGCCGTGCGGTCGCTGACCGACGACATTACTAAAGTAATTTTATAGTATGAAATCTCTACTCACCTCGAAGACGTTCTGGCTCGCCGTTATCCAGGCGGTGGCCGGCGTCGCTATCGCTGCGCTTACTGAGCTCGACCTCGTCGCCTACGTTGCGGTTGTGAAATCCACCGTGGATATTCTCCTCCGAATGCTGACGACGACCGGCATCGACCGCGTGGTATAGTGGTAGGGATACGGCGCGGTACCGTGTTCCTTCACAACTAGACCTCCATTCTCACAAAGTATCTCAATTGCATACGCGAAACGCTCCGCCTCTGCGGAGCGTTTCGTTTTATGTGGATAACGACGCTCGCGCTTTGTTATGTATTACTGTATACTGTATACAGGTCGATAAATAGTAATCGCTGACTTTGTTCTATGCCAATAAATGCAATCGTCCCGTATAAGCTCACCTCGACGCAGCGCCGCCTGCTGACCGCCTACCTTACCGGAAAGGCGACGCAGCACGAAACCGCGCGCCAGCTCGGGGTGACGCGCCAGCGGCTATATACGATATGCGCGGTTATCCTCCGGCATTCGTGTAGTACCGGCGCGACCGACGCTAAAGCTCTACTAGAAAACTACTAACGTACAAACACACTATGAAACGACTATCCGCTGCTGACGTAGCTAACGTGCAATTCCGAAAGGGTGCTTCTAGCACCTCGAAGACCGATGAGTTCTACCGCAACGTCTTCTTCTTAAACGTAGGGGAGGGGCTCTTTATAACGAAGACCGAGTGGCCTACGAAGACGGCGCCTCGTGCGAGCGCTATCCCTAAGCGCTACCGCCGCGACGGTGCTAAGTACCGCGTGAATGAAAAGTTCGACCGCTCCGGGTGGGTAATTATTCGCGTCTCCTAGCGTATGGCGGACCTCGAAATAAAAAACCTCACCGCTGCCGTTATAAAGGTAATGGAGGAGGTGAAGGGTGTAGAGAAAAATACGACCGTCTCGGCTGGTAATAGCAGCTACAAAGGCGTGAGCGATAAAGACGTGAAGGACGTTATCCGCCGCGCGATGATTAAAAACGGTCTCGCTATCCTGCCGGTCGATATTAAAGAAGAGACCGAGGTGACGCGGTGGGAGGAGAAGACTAGCTACGGGTTGAAGCAGAAGCAGAACGTCTTTACCCGCGCGCACGTTACCTACCGGCTCCTCCATACGTCGGGCGAGTATATGGACGTCCAGGGTATCGGCCACGGCGTCGATACGCAGGATAAGAGCGCCGGGAAGGCGACGACCTACGCGCTAAAGTACGCGCTCCTCTATACCTTCCTCGTGCCGACCGGAGACATCGACGACGCCGACGCGGTGCACTCAGACGCGCATCAGGTTGCACCAACCAAAGCCGCGCCCAAGAAGGCGGCAGCGCCAGTGCAGCCCCAGGTGACGCTCGAGCAAGCCTTCGCCAAGCTCCGCGCCGCCGACAGCATCCCGGCCCTGGAGGCAGCGTACAAAGCGCTCCCCGCAGCGCTCCGCAAGGACACTGAGGTTATCGCCGTCGCGACGGAGGTAAAGCAGGGGCTCCTCGAGCCCGTCATCGAGTAGCGTATGGACGTTGAAGCCCTCAACGCCGCGCTCCGTGAGCAGGCGCGCATCCGCGAAGCCATCCTAGAGCTCCCGGCCGTCACGTACGACGGGGAGCTCCACATACCACGAGCCAAAGTGCTCGAAATTATCCAGCCAACCAATCCAACCGTATGAACCTCAACCGCGCGACCATCATCGGCCGCCTGACCAGAGACCCTGAGACCAAAGCGCTCCCGTCCGGGATGCCCGTGACCAACTTCTCAGTCGCAACCAGCTCCACCTACGTGAAGGACGGCGAGAAGGTCGAAGAGACCGAGTTCCACAACATCGTCGTCTTCGCCAAGCAGGCCGACGCCTGCGCCACCTTCCTACGAAAAGGCACCCTCGTCGCCATCGAGGGGCGGCTCCAGACACGCTCGTGGGAGAAGGATGGGGCCAAGCACTACCGCACCGAAATCATCGCCGACCGCGTGCAGTTTGGTCCGAAGAACGAGCGCAGCGCGGATGCGCAGAATGATGTGCCACCGCCACCAACACTAGACGGCACTTACCCGCAGGAGGACATCGACCCAAACGAAATCCCCTTCTAGTTTCTACTCTACAATTACTCTCCAATTACTCTACAATTCATGTCATTCATCAAATCGGCCCTGAAGGCCATCGCCATCACACTCGTTGTCATCATTACCCTTATCACTCTCGTCGCGCTCGCCATCCCAAGTGAGGATGCAGTGCAGGAGAGCGTGAACGGCCTCTATGAGACCGTCGCGACCGACTTTGCGGCACAGTACGAGCTGACGAAGCAGCACGGCTCTCCGCTCGACCGCTGCCTCGCCGCACAGCAGGTGGCGGCCGCCTACTTACAAGCCAACAGCACCGCGCAGTACGCCGAGTGGAAGAGTATCGAGGGCGTCGAGTGCAGCCGCGCGGGCCTCAACTTCTAGTCCATGAAACCAGATTACTCAGTCACCATTACCCGCTTCGCAGAAGGTGACGACAAGGTACTCGTCGACAGGTACATCACCGCCGACGAGGCCATCGACCTACTCCTTCACATCCAGGAGCACGTGCACGGTTTACAGGTAGAAATCACAGGTTCCCAAGGAGAACCCACGACGCAATTCGCATTCAGTGCGGTGGAAGGCGAGGAACCTGAGCCAGCCCCAAAGCGCAAGAAATACAGCAAGCCAGCTGACGCTACCGAGCCAATCGAGCGCCTAACAAAGGCAGGTGGTCGCGGCACGCGAAAGTGCAGCAGCTGCGGCCAGCCAGGGCACACGGCGCGCACGTGTAGCGGCAGGCAGACCGACGAAGCGCTGACCGAATACGAGCGTCGCAAGCAAGAGAAAGAAGCCGAAACGACCGACAACGACCCTGCGCTCGCTGAGCTCGACCGGATGGCCGCCGAGGGGCTGTCGCAGACAGAGCTCGGGCAAATGTTCCCCTCAATCCCGATCTACGAGATTATCAAGGCGTGGGAGCGCCATAACCACCTCTAGCCCATGCCATCCAGATACAAGCGCCTGCGTCGCGAAATGCGTGCCGCCAAGTACCGCCGCATGGAGCGCCGCGCTGGCATTGCACTCCTCGCCGCCATCGCCCTCGTGTGGGTGTGGATGGTGAGCTAACTCGCAACACCTATGGCCGTACGAGACACATCCATTGAGGCGTACCACGCCCTCATCAAACATCGCGAAATCACGCCACGCTGCCGCCAGGTGCTCGAAGTGCTCATCGAGCACGGGCCGCAGGCAGACTACGAAATCGCTGCCCGGCTCGGCTGGCACCCGTCGCAGGTGTCCGCCCGCCGCGGCGACCTAGTGAACGAGCAGAACACCGGCATCGTCGTCTTCACTGGCAGCTACAAGCCCAACCCATTAACAGGAAAGACCGTCCGCGTTTGGCGGGCCAACCTCGGCGACCAGCCGACACTTCTATGATTCCCGAACACCCAAAGCAGGACGTCATCGACGAGCTCAAGCGAGCAGGGGAGAACGCCATGCTCCTCGAAGCGGAAATGGACGACGACAGCGCCAATTACTCCGACCAATAACCCACCAGACATGACCTACTACGCCATCACCACGCGCGAAATTAAGCCATCGAGCGAGCGCGTCCGGGAGTACTACATCGTCGCCCCCAACATCGCGACCGCCATAAGCCACGCGCTCCGGGCAGCTACCGTATTCCCCATCATCGTAAAGGCCGAGGCCATCGCCCTCTAGGCGAGTGGTACAATGAGACCAACCAGGGTGCTGCCCTGGTATTGGGGCACATCCAGCTGAGTGCCTCAGTACCAGCGCGGCATCGCCGATGAGCTGGACGTTCCCCAACAGACAGGAGGAAGCAATGGCGTGGTCCGAAAAGGCCAAGCTCCGGCGCCGTCGTGCGAAGCGAGCCCGAATGAAACCCATCCGCCAGGCGTGGCGCATCTACCTACGAAAGGAGGTGCGCTATGGCGCATCTTGAACCCATCATCGACGTCGGCGGGCAGCTCCAACTCTTCGCTCCGGCCGTGCATTGCGTGTACTGCGGCAAGGCGACCTACTCGCCGCACTACGTGGTGAAGCACTTCGGTCGCTCGACGTACCAGCTGCCGTTCTGCAACGAGCAGCACGCGAACGACTACTACCTCGAGCAGCTGCGGGAGAATGGCCTATGAGCTCGTTCTTCCGCTGCACCTATTGCCACGGCGTACGAGCACCGTGGGAGGCCCTATGGTGGCGCGGCAGCGTGTTCTGCTGTTGGGGCTGCCTCTTCAAGTGGAGGCGGCTATGAGCGCGGAACCTGAATGCCAGGCTCACTACGCCTGCTCTTGGTGCGGAGAGCTTCACTACCGCACCGACATCCGCTTCATCGACGACCGGCCCGTCTGCAAAGACGGCCCGTGCCGCGATGAGTACTTCGCGGCGAGCCTTCCTCGTCCCGTACCGAAAAGCCGCGCTCGCTATGAGCACGGCTGACTTGCAGCCCTTCGGGGCTGCTCTTTTTCTGGTACAATGAAGCGGTCAGCGGTCGAAGCTGGCACTTATACCCTCTAACCCTTTTTACGTTAGGCGAGGGCTTCTAAAGCAGAAACGCACCCCACGGAGAGGCCGGGGTGCTTTTCTGTTATGATGACGGTCTATGAAACACGACCTCCAGTGGTTCGCGGATCGCCGCGGCCGGACCATCATTATGCGCAACGAGTACGCCCATGAAGAGCGGCTCATCGCGCTCGAGGATGACGACATCGACTATCGCCGTCGCCACCTCTACCAGGATTGTGGGTACACGTTCCGAGACCAGGTGCGGGTGCACAGCGGGCCGCCAGAGAGCGCCTGCGTGTCGTGCGAGGGCTAAGGAGTGGCGGGCGGGTTCCAGACGACTGTGTGCCCGTGTGACGCTGCCTTCTGTACCTCAGCGGCGGTTTTCGGGGTGTGCGAGACAAACTCACTTTTCGTGCATTGCGGCAGTCCGAGTGCAGCAATCAGCGCTTTGTCGTAGTGCCCATTCAGAAGCAGAATGCCTTGCTTCGCTAGGATGTCCCTTGTTCCGCGCTTATTGTCCGCCCGTATGCGGCGCATGAAGTCCTTCTGCATCGCGGTCGCTTCGATGACGTCGCGCGTGATGATGGTGCGCTGCAACCCTTTGAAGAGCTCCACGACGCGGCCGTTGCCAGTTTTCTGCTGGTAGATGCTTTGGACTACTGCGTTTGGTACGTGCCGCCAAAAGTTCGGTGGATAGTGGACCGCGTTGAAGATCCAAAGAATGTTCTCGAAGCCTTGTGCGGAAATCGTCTTCTTCGAGTCCTTGTTCTGCCCCATCGTCAGGTAGTGAGGGTGCGCGACTACGAGCCCGAGGTAGCACTTCGCCTTCGTCTCATCGGCGGCTACCAGAATGCACGGGTGACCAACCGCTTCGGTGGGGATCATCCAGTTGTTCCCCATCGTGTGCTTGATGTCGACGTCGTGTCCGAGAATGACCGTATCGAGCTTGCCTTTAGGGAGCTTCAGCAGCGAGCGGAGCTCAATCTCCACGCGGGTGCCGATGTAGGTCTTTTCAGTTTTCTCGAGCTCGACGTACGCTCGACGCCCGGTCTTTGGGGTCATGATGACACTGTCGATGGCCTCGCGAAGCATTGCAGTAAAACCCGCCTGGAGCGGCCCCTGACCACCGGCACGACGCACTATCTCCTTCGCAAGCGAAGTGAGGAGTGCGAAGTCAGGATGCCCCGCCTTTACAATGCTTGCTGGTATCGACGCCTTCACCTGCTAACCGCCCCGAAAGATTCGCCTTTTCGGAACGGTCGCACATAGCTGGTCGATTCGTCACGGCATTAAACTGCCTTGAGAAGTCGCTTAGAAAGCGCAGCAGCAATCTGCGAGCCGACGGCCCGTGCTACCGGCGGCGGGAAGGCGTTGCCTACCTGCTTGTACGCGTGCGTCTTGGCGCCCGTGAAGTGCCAGTGGTCCGGGAAGCCCTGGAGGCGCGCCACCATTCGAACAGTCAGCCGCGGCATCCCGTTGAAGAACGGATCGGGCGCCTCAACGGCAATCGTCCGCCCTTCAACGCCAAGCGTCGCCCAGGCACGCCGTGCTCTCGTCGGCCCAAGGTCCGGGCCTCCATGTTTCTTCGAGCCGCCCACAATGGTGGGAGCAATTTCGTTCGCCTGCTCTCGCCACGCGTCCGCGCCGCGCCACCCACGCGCGGCCATGAGGTCGTGAAGGTGCTCACCTACCGTCGGAGGGTTGTGCGGGTGCGGGTCCGGCCAGTTGAAGGCATCGGCGCGAGCTTCGGGGAGCGCAACCAATACGACCCGTGGGCGAAGCTGCGGTACGCCATAGTCCGAGGCGTTCAAGAGCCGCACGTCCATCTTGTAGCCGAGCTTCTTCAGGTCGCCGCGGAGCCGCTCGCGGTACTCGTGGAAGACCGCGTCTAAAAAGCCGCGTACGTTCTCAATCATCACCGCTTTCGGCCGGATGGCGTCGATGATGTCGATGGCGTCATTGAAGAGGTTGCGCTCGTCTTGCTCACCGAGCTGCTTGCCTGCGACTGAGAAAGGCGGGCAGGGCAGGCCGCCAGCGAGCAGGTCGATGCCGCGGTACTTGTGCGCGTCTTCCTTGAAGAGGCGCATGTCAGTCTCGAGTACGTTCCACTGCGGTCGGTTGTGGCGGAGCGTGTTGCAGCAGTGGTGGTCTATTTCGACCAGGCCAAGGTGCTCGTAGCCCGCATCCTCGAGGCCGAGAGCTTGCCCGCCAGCGCCAGCACAAAGTTCCAATGAAGTGAGCATCTAGCGCCTCCCAGTTCCGCGCATACCACCAGTTGTGGTCTGAAAGTTCAAGCACGCAGTTGCAGTGTTCCTATTTTGTTCTTAAGGCCGCGTGAACAGCTCGGCAAGCTGCTATGATGGTGACGTGACTTTCACCATCCCTCTCCCAGAGAAGATTAGCCTCAACAGCCAGCTTGGCCGCGTCCACTGGACGATCCGCGACCGCCAGAACCGCGACTTTCAGACAGCGGTGTTCCTCGCAGCTCACCAGAGCCAAATATCGGCGTTCTCTGGGCCGTTCCCATGCCACATCGAGTATCGGTTCAAAATGCGCGGGAGGGGCCTCGACAGCTCAAATTTGGCCTACATGGCCAAGCTCGTGGAAGACGGCTTGGTGCACTCCGGCATCATCCCGGACGACTGCCCGAAGTACGTGCGGGCGATGACGCTTATTACCGAGAAGGGGGAGGATGAGGTGGAGGTGACGCTGCGCTAGTTGTCCACAACCATTTTGTCAATTTAGACGAATTGGTGTATTATTCAGAAATGCTACCTCAAATAACAAACATTGAGTGTGTAAATGGCGCTAGCTGTGTTATACTTTCAGTGTTTGGGGTAGCACGCAAACCGAAAAAGCTCATAGCTTAGGCTGTGGGCTTTTTGCGTATTTGATGGTTGGTTCACTCCTGGACGTAGATCGCTCACATCAAAAGATGTCCCTTTGGGGGAGCGTCCAGAAGCGAGCCAATCATCACCAGTACATTCACATCACCACGTCGCAGGCTCTTGCGCCTGGACGATAAACAAGATGGTTGGTTCCTTGAATGGTGACGCATAGACAGGTTTAGAACGGCGTGCACGCTGTCAGTCTAAAACTACCCCAGGAAGCCCGCGTGGAAATACGCAGAATACTACGCAATATGTGGCTTGGTGAGGGGGACGAGGGTGCCTGCTACCTCACACCATTCAAGGAGCCAATCATCAAAGCAACATAGTTGGTGTGTTGTTGTGTGGGTATGCCGATAGTAGTGAATGGCGGAGCATCACCGTCCGACAGTAGGGAGACACGATACTCCTCGTGCTACTGAAAGCCTTGTGCCTTTGTAGGCAACCCACACACAAGCACATCAACTCGCAACGCCTCCAAATCAGACCGCCAGGAGTGTATCCTGGTCTCGAATATGGAGGGGTTGAGCAGATAGACCTATTGCAAGTTGAGACCCGATAAAACGTGAAAGCACCAAAAATGCTTTCATTGAGAAGGGAAAAGGTAGCATCGCCCTATGACTACCACTTGCACAGTGAGTTCTGTAGGTGATGGACATAACCCTTCCGTAGCAATCGACCCGTTTCGAGAAGGGGAAGACGTATCCAAAAGCTATGGGAAGAAAAAAGCAGTTTTCCTGGCAGGAGCAGATGGTCCGGGAGGAAATCAAGCGCATTCCGCGCCACATCGACCGGAAGGGGCAGCACTATGCCCATTTAGTAGCGGAGATTAAACGCAAGTACGGAGTATGAAAACAAATGAACTGGAGGAAATTGAGAAGACGCTTCAAAATTACTCATTCTGGAATGTTATCGACACCGATGAGCAATGTGAATTGCGCAATACTATTACCAACATCCGTCAGAGGTATGAGAAGGAAGTGAAAGCGATTAGACTAGAGGAGTTGCAAACTCTCCACGAAATCGAGGTGATGATTGACCCCTTTAATAGCAAACATCAGGACATTTGGTTTTTTCTCAAGGCACGAAGCAGGTATTTAGAACACTCACTATCGGCAAACTATGACCGACCCAACTCACACCCCCCCGAAGCAGCTCAATAGCCTCCTCACCGGCCGCTCGTTCACTGTCGAGAAGGGACGCTACGTCGTCGGATCATACGAGCACTACGTCCACCTCACCTCGAAGCTCATCAAGCGCAGCTACATCGCCACGCACAAGCTCGTGGAGGGCTGGCCGCTCCCGAAGATCATCGAGCGGTATGAGCTCTGCACCAAGCACGCGGGCACGATGCCGGGTGATGTGAAGTGGTGGTGGATGAGGAAGCAGGACCGGGCTGCGCGACTAAAAAGCGACTAGCCGAAACACAAAAGGCTTGGCCAAAAGACCAAGCCTTTGAAGTATTTGGCTCCGGCGGTAGGGATCGAACCTACGACCAATTGATTAACAGTCAACTGCTCTACCGCTGAGCTACGCCGGAACACGGGGGCGCGTATAACAAGGGCGCCGGACCCCGTCCAGAGGGAAAGAGCGCCTGTTCGCGCGCCTAGTTGCGCACGAAACGCGCCCGGGTCCCAAGCCTGGGAAGGGCGCGCACCAGACCGCGCGCCTCGAGGTCGACCAGATGGGCCAGAACGTTGCGTTCGGCCGCGGGCAGCAGGGTCGAGGGCGCGTCGTGATAGATCCGCCGCGCCAGCGTCCTGAGGTCGAGGGGGGTCCGCCCCAGCGCCGCGAGGATCTGCGCCTCGCGCTCGCGTCGGTGCCGCATCAGCCAGTCCAGCCGGTCGGCGGGGTCCTCGACCGGCGCGCCGTGGCCCGGATGGAACCGGACCGCGCCCAGCGCCCGAAGCCGCGCGCAGGAGGCCATGAACGAGGTGACGTCGCCGTCGGGGGGCGAGATCAGCGTCGAGGCCCAGCCCATGACATGGTCGCCGCTGAAGACCCGGCCGTCCCAGTCGAAGCTCAGATGCCCGGCGAAATGCCCCGGCGTCCAGATCGCCGTCAGCCGCCAGTCCGCGCCCTCGATCACCGCGCCGTCCGCCAGCGCGACATCCGGGGCAAAGCCGTGGTCCACGCCTTCGCCGCCGCCGATCAGGCCCTGCCGCGCCAGATCCTCCATCACCGGGGTGCGGCCGGCGACCGGCGGGCCGAAGCCCAGCACGGGCGCCCCGGTCGCCGCGGCCAGGCGGCGGGCGAGGGGGCTGTGGTCGCGATGCGCGTGGGTGACAAGGATGTGGCTCACGCGCCCGCCGCCGACGGCATCGAGGATCGCGGCAAGGTGGTCGGGGTCGTCGGGGCCGGGGTCGATCACGGCAACCGCGTCTTCGCCCAGAAGATAGGTGTTGGTGCCCCAGTGCGTCATCGGCGAGGGGTTGCGGGCGAGGATGCGGCGAAGCCCCGGCTCGATTTCCATCGGGTGGCCGGGTTCGGGACGGTCGGCGATGTCCAGTCCTTTGAGCATGGTGGTCACCCCGGTCGTCGGGACACTAAAGCGCAACATTGTTGCGCGCGCAAGCCGCGCGGCGCGACGGGCGTGGTTTTTGCCTTCCGCGCGCGCCGCCGGCGTCCTAGGGTGCGGCCATGGATTTCAGCTGGATGAAGGCCTACATGCCACGCTCGCTTTACGGGCGGGCGGCGCTTATCCTGTTGCTGCCGATCATCACGATCCAGCTTGTCCTGTCGGTCACCTTCATCCAGCGCCTCTATGAGGACGTGACCGAACAGATGACGCAGAACGTGTTGATCGAGGTCAGCTACGTGCTGCGCCAGATCGCGGACGCGCCCGACCTTGCGGCAGCCCAGGCCGAGGCCGAGGCACTGTCGCGCGCTCTGGCGATGCGGATCACGCTGCCGTCCGAGGGGCCCGACAGGGACTTGCGCGCCTTCTACGACCTCTCCGGCCGCCTCGTGATCGAGACGCTGCGGGCGGGCATCGCCGATGTCGGGGGGATCGACCTGACCACCGATGACGGGGTGGTCGCCTTCCTTGTCGGCACGACGCATGGGCCTGTGCTTCTCGAGGTTCCGCGCGGGCGGGTCTCGGCCTCGAACCCGCACCAGCTTCTGGTGCTGATGGTTGTTGTTTCGGTCGTGATGACGATCATCGCCTTCCTGTTCCTGCGCAACCAGCTTCGGCCGATCAAGCGGCTTGCGGTGGCGGCCGAGGCCTTCGGGCGCGGCCAGTCGGTGCCCTACTGGCCGTCGGGCGCGACCGAGGTGCGCTCGGCCGGGACGGCCTTTCTTGACATGCGACACCGGATCGAACGGCAGATCGAGCAGCGCACGCTGATGCTGTCGGGCGTAAGCCACGATCTGCGCACGCCCCTGACCCGGCTGCGGCTTGGCCTGTCGATGCTTGATCAGGACGACGACGTGCGCGCGATGCAGCAGGACCTGTCGGACATGGAGCGGATGCTGGACGCCTTCCTCGACTTCACCCGGGGCGGGGCGCTTGACGACATCGAAACCGTCGATCCGCGCGGAATCGCCGAGGCCGCGGTGGACCGGGCGCTGCGCGGGGGAAGTCCCGTCGCCATCTTCGAGATGAAGGGCGCGGGCCAGATGCCGTTGCGGCCCATGGCCGTGGGGCGCGCGCTTGACAACCTGATCAACAACGCGGTGCGCTATGGCACGCGCGCGGAGGTGAGCCTTTATCTCACCGACCGCGCCGCGCGCTTCGTGGTCGAGGATGACGGCCCCGGGATTCCGGCCGGAAAGCGCGACGAGGCGTTGCGCCCCTTCACCCGTCTCGACAGCGCGCGCAACCAGGACCGGGGCACCGGCGTGGGGCTGGGCCTGTCGATCGCGGCGGACGTGGCGCGCCAGCACGGCGGCACGCTGCGACTGGGCGACAGCGCGAGGCTTGGTGGACTGAAAGCCGAACTGGTGATCGCCCGATAGGCGAACCGCGGGCCCCGCCGGTCCGCCGTTGGGCCCTCACGGCTCGACCCAGGGATGAGTTGCGGCGATGGAGGAGCATTCGACGCGGGGGGTCTGAACGCCCTTTAGCGCCCGAAACCCGGGACCTGTTCACGTGTGCAAACGTCCGTGCCGCGACGTCTCTGCCCACCGCACCCGCAGGCGGGGGCTACTCGGGATAGTCCTGGCCCTCCGCCTGGGGCGGCGCGTTGAAAAGGATGAAGGCGAGCGGGTTGCCGGGTTCGGCCATGGCATCGCTGCGCAGGCCCAGGACTTCCCCGGACACTCCGCTGATGTAGTCCGCGACCACCTCGCCGAAGCTGTTGCGCTGGATCGCCACCCTCTGCCCCGGTTCGACCGGATCGTTGAGCCCGACGAGGTACTCCACGATCCCGCCCGCGGTGGCGAGGATGGCGAACGAGGCATTGCCGACGAAGACGCGGACGTCCGCGCTGGTGCGTCCCATCGGACCGGCCACGATCCCGTGATGCTTGAGGACATTCATCGTGCCTTCGACGAAGCGGTCGATGCGCTCGTGATCGAGAACGCGCGCGGCGCCGACCTCGGGACAGAAGGACGGGATGCCGGCGTCGATGAACGCGTTGTGCAGGACGCCCGGATAGGTCGGATTGTCGGCGATCTGGCTGACGGGATAGAGGTCCAGCATCGCCCTGATCTCGGGGACGCTCATTTCCCCGATGTTGAAATCCGTGACCCCGAAGCCTGTCGTGCCGGTGTGGAAATCGATCGCATAGTCGGCGTTGGGCCGCAGCAGGCGGTTGAACACCAGCCAGGCGTGCCGACCGGACGCCGTGGGGCCGTTCTCGATCCCCGGCCATTCCCGGTTCATGTCGACGAGGTCGATGCCCCGGCCCGAATTGGGCCAGCGGCGCTGCATGCCCTCAAGCGCGGGGCGGGCAATGTCGGTGACCGCCATCACGGTGCCCGACATCGCGGCCGGGTCGAGCTGGGCCATCACGTTCAGGACGGTCTGGATTGAGCTCATCTCGTCGCCATGCACACCGCTGGTAAGGACGACCCGCGTGCCCGGCTTCGCCCCCCGCGCGACCATGACGGAGACAAGCCAATGCTGTCCCGACGGCGTCTCGACGCCCCGGAAGAAAAGGTGGTGCATCCGCCCGGGCGCGAGGTCGCCGACATCGAGCGAGGTGACGACGGGTCTGCCCTCGATGACGTCGCCGGAATAGGCGGTGCCCGGTGTCGACACCGGGGACGGCGGCGCCGCTGTCTGGCCACGCGCTGTGCCGGCGCTGGCGACCAAGGCGGCCGACGCGCCGATCACGGCCGCGGACGCGACCAGGAAGTCGCGGCGGACAAGACCTTCCCTGGTGGGGGTCTCGGACATTTCTGCACTCCTGTGTCGGGACAAGGCTTCTCAACATGCCCGGCCTAGGACTGTCTGTCGTTGACCCAGCGCAAGGCGCATTCGCGGGAAGATCGCCGAGGCCGTCGCGCTGCGATCCAGCGTTCGAGGCCGGCCGAAACCACGGCGCCTCCGGCCCTGTTCTGGCCTTCCCCTGGGCCAAGACCGAGGCCCGGATTCCAGGGAAGGGACCGCGGCGCGAGGGCGAACGTCCAGCTCAAATGCGAAGGGCCGGGTCATGCCCAGCCGTCGCTTGCGCCTCCCCGGTGGACAGGTCGTCGCACCCGGAAGACCTTTCCGCGGGTCAAGGTGCGGGTCACGCCACGCCGCGCCAGCGGACTACGATGAGCGATATCAACTGCTTGGACGGTCTATGTGGTAGGCCCGGAGGGACTCGAACCCCCAACCAAAGCGTTATGAGCGCTCTGCTCTAACCAATTGAGCTACAGGCCCGACCGTGGGGCTGTCCTAGCAGACGGTCGCAGGCGGTCAAGCGCGCCGTTCCACGGCTGCCGGCCCGCGCCGGTCATCCCGCCGTTTACACCCATTGGGCCGGCTGATAGCAGGGGCGCGACCTGTGACGGCGGCTTCGGGGGACGGGGATGGACGAAAAACGCAACGGGCTGACCTATGCCGAGGCCGGCGTCGACATCGACGCGGGCAACGCGCTTGTCGATCGCATTAAGCCTGCAGCGGCGCGCACCGTGCGCGCCGGGGTGGTCGACGGGTTGGGGGGCTTCGGCGCGCTGTTCGATCTGAAGGCGGCGGGCTTCGCCGACCCGGTGCTTGTGGCCGCGACCGACGGCGTCGGCACCAAGCTCAAGCTGGCCATCGAGACCGGGATCGTCGGCACCGTGGGCATCGACCTTGTCGCGATGTGCGTGAACGACCTGGTCTGCCAGGGCGCCGAGCCGCTGTTCTTCCTTGATTACTTCGCCACGGGCGCGCTTGACGTGGATCAGGCGGCCGGAGTGATCGAGGGGATCGCGCGGGGCTGCGCGGACGCGGGCTGCGCGCTGATCGGCGGCGAGACGGCCGAGATGCCGGGCATGTACGGGCCGGGCGATTTCGACCTTGCGGGCTTCGCCGTGGGCGCGATGGAGCGGGGGCAGGGCCTGCCCGCCGGCGTGACCCAGGGCGACGTGCTTCTGGGCCTTGCCTCGAACGGGGTGCATTCGAACGGCTATTCGCTGGTCCGCCGGATCGTGGCGCGCGAGGGGCTGGCCTGGGACGCGCCCGCGCCCTTCGCCGAGGGCACGCTTGGCGCGGCGCTGCTGACGCCCACGCGGCTTTACGTGCGCCCCGTGCTTGACGCCGTGCGGGCCGGGGGGGTCCATGCGCTGGCCCATATCACCGGCGGCGGTCTGACCGAGAACCTGCCCCGCGTGCTGCCAGGGGGGCTTGGCGCCGAAATCGACCTTGGCGCCTGGACGCTGCCGCCGGTCTTCCGCTGGCTGGCCGACCGCGGCGGGGTGGCCGAAGCCGAGATGCTGAAGACCTTCAATGCTGGCATCGGCATGGTCGTGGTCGCCGCCGCCGGAGATGCCGACGCTGTCGCCGCCCGGCTGGCGGCGGCGGGCGAAACGGTGGTGCGCCTCGGCCATGTGACGGCGGGCGCGGGGGTCAGCTACCGGGGCGCGCTTCTTTGAAGAAGCGCGTCGCGATCCTGATCTCGGGCAGCGGGTCCAACATGGTCCGGCTGGTCGAAAGCATGGGTCCCGACCACCCGGCCGAACCGGTTCTTGTGCTGTCGAACCGGCCCGACGCCGGCGGGCTTGCGCGGGCGGCCGCGCTGGGCGTGCCGACGGCGGTCGTCGATCACCGGCCGTTCCGGGGCGATCGTGGCGCCTTCGAGGCCGCGCTGCAGGCGGAACTGGCGGCCGCGCGGCCGGACATCCTGTGTCTTGCGGGCTTCATGCGGATTCTCACCCCCGGCTTCACCCGTGCCTGGGCCGGGCGGATGGTGAACATCCACCCGTCGCTTCTGCCGAAGTATCCCGGCCTCGACACCCATGCCCGTGCGATCGCCGCCGGCGACGCCGAGGCCGGCTGCACCGTCCACGAGGTGACCGAGGATCTCGACGCCGGGCCGATCCTAGGCCAGGCGCGGGTTCCGGTCCTGTCCGGCGATACGCCCGACACGCTGGCCGCGCGCGTCCTGGCGGCAGAGCATCGGCTTTACCCGGCAGTGCTGCGCCGTTTCGCCGTGGGGGATCGCACACCCGTCGCCTTGCCGTGAGGGGCGGATTTCCCTATCAGGGGCGAAGGCAAGGACGCTGGCAGGAACGCGGGCGAGAACACGGGCAGGCACGGGGACTGACGCAAGGCGCATGATCACGATTACCACGACCGAGGGGCTGGCCGCCTTCTGCGACCGGGCACGCGCCCATCCCTACGTCACTGTCGACACCGAATTCCTGCGCGAGCGGAGCTATTACTCGAAGCTCTGCCTGGTGCAACTTGCCGTGCCGGGCGAGGCCGAGGAAGACGCCGTGCTTCTCGATCCGCTGGCAAAGGGCCTCAGCCTCGAGCCGCTGTACGACCTGATGCGCGACACCTCGGTGGTGAAGGTCTTTCACGCCGCGCGTCAGGATCTCGAGATCTTCTACATCGACGGCGGCGTGATCCCCCAGCCGCTGTTCGACACGCAGGTCGCCGCGATGGTCTGCGGCTATGGCGAGCAGGTGGGCTACGAGACGCTGGTGCGCAAGATCGCGCGTGCCTCGCTCGACAAGACCTCGCGCTTCACGGACTGGTCGCGTCGCCCGCTGACGGACGCGCAGAAGGTCTATGCCCTGGCCGACGTCACGCACCTTCGGGTGATCTACGAGTATCTTTCCGACGAGCTCGACAAGACCGGCCGGAAGGGCTGGGTCGAGGAAGAGCTTTCGACGCTGACCGACCCCGAGACCTACATCATCCGCCCCGAGGACGCGTGGGAGCGGATCAAGACCCGCACCAACTCGGGCCGCTTCCTGGCCGTCGTGCGCGAACTGGCCCGTTTCCGCGAGACCTATGCCCAGGAACGCAACATCCCGCGCGCGCGGGTGTTCAAGGACGACGCCCTGCTCGAGATCGCCTCGACCAAGCCGCAAAGCGAAGAGGACCTGTCCCGTTCGCGCCTTCTGCTGCGCGAGGCGCGGCGGGGCGAGATCGCCGATGGTATCCTGGCGGCGGTGAAGGCCGGCCTCGCCGCGCCCCAGAAGGACTGGCCGGTCGTCGACCAGAGCCGGGACAAGCTGCAGGTCAACCCGGCGCTGGCCGATCTTCTGCGGGTGCTGCTGAAGGCGAAGTCCGATGCCTCGGCCGTGGCGCAGAAGCTGATCGCGACCTCGGCCGAACTGGACGAGATCGCGGCCGGTGAATTCGATGGCCCGGCCTTCAAGGGCTGGCGGCGCGAGGTCTTTGGCGAGGACGCGCTGCGGCTGTGCCGGGGCGAGGTCGCACTGGCCGCGGACGGCGGCCGGGTCAAGATCATCGAGCTTTAGACCCCGGGTCAGGCTCCGGGTCAGGACCTCAAGTCAGGGCCGGACGCTGCGTTCGTTGCGTTCGGCCACCACGCGCAGCGTGGTCACGCCGGCAAGTTCCTGGCGACTGATGAACTTGCCCACCACGACCTCACGCGAACGCGTCCCGCCCACGGTGGCGGCTGCCGGGGTGCCCGCAGGGGGCGGCAGGATGCGGAACTGGAAGCTCAGGACGCCGTTCACCGGCGCGGGGTTTGCGTTTTCGACCACAAGCTCGCCGTCCCAGTAGCCTTGCGTCGGCGGAATGCCCGTGGCGCGCAGGATCACGCCGCCCGGCGTCGGATCGACGGAAAGCGCGGTCAGTTCGGTCATCAGCGGGCGGGCGTCGACGAACAGCTGCTGCTCGACGGGGACCAGCGACTCGGGCGTGTCGCTGCGCCCGACCCAGGTCATGGGGTTCAGGTTGCTTTCGCTCCACCCGCTGGAACAGCCGGACAGGAGCACAACCATGCCCGCGACCGCGATCCCCCGCCCGACCCTCTGTCCGATCATCCGTTCGCCGTCCCTTCCCGTTGCCCCTCACGCCTAGCCCAATTCGGCGGGGCTGAAAAGCGTGGCGCCGTCTGGACCTTCGCCGCGTCGCAGCCTACCTCAGAAGCATGAGCACCGACGCCTTCGAAGACCTCGCCGACACCTTCGCCTTCCTCGACGACTGGGAGGACCGCTACCGCCATGTCATCGATCTGGGCAAGGCGATGCCCGCGCTGGACCCCGCGCTGCGTGTGCCCGCGACCAAGGTCGACGGCTGCGCCAGTCAGGTCTGGCTCCATCCGGCGATCGAGGGGCAGGGGCCCGGTGCGCGCTTTTCCTTCGACGGCGCAAGCGACGCGATGATCGTGAGCGGCCTGATCGCCGTCCTGCGCACGCTTTACAACGGCCTGACGGTTGCCGAGGTGCTGAAGGTCGACGCGCCGGCCGAGCTTGGCCGTCTTGGCCTGAACGAGCATCTGTCGGCGCAGCGCTCGAACGGGCTCCGCGCCATGGTCGAGCGCATCCGCAAGCTTGCCGCCGAGGCGGCGGCGGCCTGATCCACCGCTCGCCCCCTTGGCGGAGGCGCCGCGACGCCTAGCTGACCGAGAGCCGGGTGCGGCCCGACCGAGCGGTGAGAGACATGACGCATTTCGACGGCGGCTGCCTGTGCGGCCACATCCGGTTCCGCGCCTCGGGGGCGCCGGGGTTTCCGCACACCTGTTCCTGCCGGATGTGCCAGCGGCAAACGGGCAGCCTTACCGCCGTCTGGGTCGAGTTTCCGCGCGAAGCCGTCGCCTGGACGGGGCCGGGCGGCGCGCCGTCGGTCTTCCGGTCGTCCGGGGCTTCGTCCCGCGCCTTCTGCCCGCTGTGCGGCAGTTCGATCGGGGCGATCGACGACGCGCCCGTTGTCGCGCTGCTGACTGGCACCTTCGACAAGCCGCACCTCAAGGCGCTGACGCCGCAAGGCCATTCCTACGTGTCGGCGCGTCCGAAGTGGTGGACGCCCCACATCGCCGGGGCAGGGCGGGACTGACGGCCTCCTATCCCAGTTCTGCCTCGCCCGAGGGCTTGCCAAGATAGACCCGCGCGCCCAGCGGCACCTGGTCGTAAAGATGCACGGCGTGGCTGTTGACAAGCCGCGCGCAGCCGTTCGACACGCGCGTGCCGATGGTGCGCGGCGCGTTCGTGCCGTGGATGCGCAGGAAGCTGTCGCCCCCCTCGGCCGTGAAGAGGTAGAGCGCGCGCGCGCCCAGCGGATTGTCGGGGCCGCCCGGCATCCCGTCCTTCCAGCGCTCGTAGCTTGCCGGGTCGCGGGCGATCATCTCGGGCGTGGGCGTCCACTCGGGCCATTCCTTCTTGGCCCCGACATAGAAGCTGCCCCATTCGTAAAGCCCCTCGCGACCGATGCCCACGGCATAGCGGATCGCCTTGCCCTCGGGCAGGGTCCAGTAAAGGGCGAAGGCGTCTGGGTCGACGTGGATCTCGTTGGGCTGCACGGCGCCCTTGATGCGCACGAGGCGCGGCATGTGCTCTTCGGGAATGACGTAGGGCGTCTGTTCCTGCGCGCGCGCAGCAGGGGCGACGGTGGCAGCGGCGGCAAGGGCAGCAGCACCCGAAAGAAGGGTTCTGCGGTGAATCATGGTCGGTCCTCGGTTCGGTTCCTGTTTTCTCATCATACGACATTTTCCTTCGGCTGTCCGATCCAGCCTTCAAGGCTGCGGCCAAGATCGCCATAGCCCGTGAAGCGGCGTTCATAGGCAAGGCCAAGCCGGGCCGCGCAATCGCGCGCCTTGGCATCCAGCGCGGGGTCGTCGGTCTGGGCCTGATAGACGAGCTTTTCGTAGTTGCCGAAGTACTGGTTGCGCAGGGCGGGGTGACGGTCGAGGCCAAGCGGACGCCAGACGAAGGCGTCGAACTGCCGGACCAGGAAATCGGTCAGGTAGAAGGCGGTGAATTCGTCCTCGGCCCGGGCGGCGAAGGCGGCGTTGCCTTCAAAGAACGAATAGCAATGCGGCCCTTCAAGCATCGAAACGCCCAGATCCTTGCAGATTTTCGACAATTCGCCCCCCGTGCCGCAATCGGCGTAAAGCACGAAGATCTCGTCGTAGCGGGGGCGGTGGCGGGCCACGGCCTCGGCCACGGCGGGGGCGATCCGGTCGGGGTGGTTGTGCAGGATCGCGGGCAGGCAGGCGAGGTCGATATGATCCCAGCGGTTCGCGGCGGTCAGGGCCAGGACCTCGTGCGCCAGTGCCCCGCAGGCCAGAAGCAAGACGCGCCCCCGGCCGTCGGGGGCAAGGCCGCGGTCGGTCAGGGCGTCGTCGGCCGGCAGGGGGGCGGCGAGGGGGGCGGCCAGAGCGGCTTCCGGCGGGGTCGCTGGCGGGGCATCGGGGCGCGTCATTTCAGTCGTACCGCCGTCCCGTAGAACACGACCTCGGACGCCGATTGCTGGATCGTCGAGGTTTCCATCCGCACCGCCACCACCGCGTCGGCGCCAAGCCTTGCGGCGTCCTCGATCATGCGGTCGTAGGCCTGTTCGCGCGCGCCGGCCAGAAGGGCCGCGTATTCCTTGACCTCGCCGCCGACAAGGTTGCGCAGCCCGGCGACGATGTCCGAGCCGATGTGCTTGGCGCGCACCGTCGAGCCGCGCACAAGGCCAAGCGCGCGTTCGATCTCGCGGCCCGGGACGGTTTCGGTGGTCAGCGCGATGATGTCACTTCTCGATGCCGTCATAATGATCGTCCTCGCGATTGCGCAGCCGGTCGTAGATCACCCGCCAGAAGATGAACGCGACAAGCGTGACCGGCACCAGAACCACCCAGCCCGCGCCGGGGATGTTGGTGCCCACGGCAAGCAGCGTGCCAAGCCAGATCGTCGCGCCGGAGGCGGCGACGACGATCACCAGAAGAAGAACGAAACGGTCCAGAGGCATGGGCGCGACCCTCCTTTCGCCTTCAGATATGGTGCAGCAGCATGGCGATTTGAAGGCGGGTTCCGGCCTGCGCCCCCGCCGCGCGCCAGTTACGCACCTTCATCGCGCGCCTCATCCACCCTGTGCCGTCACCGGCCCGCATCGCCGGCAAGATCGAAGGTGAACATCGCCAGGTTCGTGCCCGTCTGCGGAACCTTCAGGCTTCGGTAGAACCCCATCGCCGCGTCCGTCGGTTCGGCCACGACCCAGGCCTGCCGGCAGCCAAGGCCGCGCGCAAGATCGCAGGTGGCGTGGATCAGGGCCGTGGCGATGCCCTGGCGCCGCCACGCCCTGGCAACGCCAAGCTCGTTGATGAAGAAGTCCTCGGGTTTGTCGGGGTGAAAGTGCACCAGTCCCGAACAGAACCCCACCAGAAGATCGTCCTGCAGCGCCAGGACGATGTGCATCGTGGGCGACGCAAGGTAGCGGCGCAGAAGATCGGGGTCGATCGGATTGTCGAAAACATCTTCGGCGACCCGCCCGAAGAGGGCCGCGTCCTGCGGCCCCGCCACGGTCAGGCGCAGGCTCACGCGCTGGCGGCGACGCCCTGGTTGTGCTTGCGGGCGATGAAGTCCTTCGCCGTCTGCACCGCCACGGCGGCGTCGCGGCAATAGGCGTCGGCGCCGATCGCCCGGCCGAATTCCTCGTTCAGCGGCGCGCCGCCGACCAGGATGATGTAGTCGTCGCGGATGCCCATCTCCTTCATCGTGTCGATCACGACCTTCATGTAGGGCATCGTCGTGGTCAGCAGGGCCGACATGCCAAGGATGTCGGCGTCTTCGCGCTGCAGCGCGTCGATGTATTTCTCGACCGCGTTGTTGATGCCAAGGTCGACGACCTCGAATCCCGCGCCTTCCATCATCATCGAGACCAGGTTCTTGCCGATGTCGTGGATGTCCCCCTTCACGGTGCCGATCACCATCTTGCCCATGCGCGGCGCGCCGGTTTCGGCCAGAAGCGGCTTGAGGATGAACATGCCCGCCTTCATCGCGTTGGCCGCCAGAAGCACTTCCGGAACGAAAAGGATGCCATCGCGGAAGTCGTCGCCGACGATCTTCATGCCCGACACCAGGGCTTCGGTCAGCACGCGGTAGGGCGCCCAGCCCCGACCAAGCAGGATGTGCACGCCTTCCTCGATCTCTTCCTTGAGGCCGTCGTAAAGGTCGTCGTGCATCTGCAGGACGAGTTCCCCGTCGTCGAGTTCGGAAAGGATGATCTCGTCGTCTTGATCGGACATGGCGTCGTTTCCCTACACCTGAAGACCGGGCGCGCGGGCGACCGGGTCTTGTTCGCTTTTGCCAGAATTCGTCGCGCGCTCTGGGTCGATTGCGACATGGGCCGCATCGGCTGCGACGTCTAGCCGGGTTTGCCGGCGAAAGGTAATGAGAATTTCACAAGGAGATTATCGGTTTCGCGCAAGTCCGCCCTGGGCAGGGGACCGCCTCGGGATTGCCGATGTTCTTCTATTGTTCTAGTCTTGGCGGCATGAATCCCGCGCCCCCCAATACGCCTAATGCGCCGGTCCGTGCCGCCGGACGGGCCCCCGGACGCGCCGCCGTCTCGAACCCCGTGTCACGCTACGACCGGCACGACCGCGAGGCGGTGGACGACGGCTGGGACCGAGACGACGACCTGCCGCCCTTGCGCACGGAGGTCAGCCTTGAACGCCCGCGCAGCGCGATCACCCGTAACGCCTCGCCCGATGTCGGGTTCGACCGGTCGATCAATCCCTACCGGGGGTGCGAACACGGCTGCATCTACTGCTTCGCCCGCCCGACGCACGCCTATCTCGGCCTTTCGCCGGGGCTCGACTTCGAGACCCGGCTGATCGCGCGCCCGGGACTGCCCGAGGTACTGGCCCGCGAACTGGCCCGGCCCGGCTATCGCCCGGCCACGATCGCCATCGGTACCAACACCGATCCCTACCAGCCGATCGAGAAGGATCACCGGATCATGCGCCGCGTCCTCGAAGTGCTCGAGGCGCACAATCATCCCGTCGCCGTGGTCACGAAGGGCACCCTGATCGAGCGGGACATCGACATCCTGTCACGGATGGCGGCGAAAGGGCTGGCGCGGGTGGGCATCTCGGTCACGACGCTTGACCCGGGCCTCGCCCGCCGGATGGAGCCGCGCGTGCCGTCGCCAGCGAGGCGGCTTGCCAGCATCGGACGGCTCAGCGCGGCCGGTGTGCCGGTGCGCGTCATGGCGGCGCCGATGATCCCCGGGCTGACCGATCACGAACTCGAAGCGATTCTGGCGGCGGGCGCCGGGGCGGGGGCGGTCGCGGCAAGCTACATCCTGCTGCGCCTGCCGCTTGAAGTGGCGCCGCTCTTCCGCGAATGGCTGGATGCCAGCCTTCCCGGGCGCGCTGCGCGTGTCATGCGCGCGGTGCGCGCGACGCGCGGCGGCAAGGACTATGACGCCGAGTGGGGCAAGCGGATGACGGGCGAGGGGCTCGAGGCCGCGCTTCTGGCCCGCCGCTTCGAGGTGGCGCGCGCCCGCACCGGCCTTGCGAAAGAGCTGCCGCCCCTGCGCACCGATCTCTTCGCCGTGCCGCCGCGCCCGGGCGACCAGTTGTCGCTGTTCGATCCGCGGGTCTAGGCGCTCGTCCAGGCGCGGACCTAGCTGCGGGCCCCGCGCCGGCGGGGACGCGCGGCCGGACCCGCGCCGTCGGTGCCGTCCGAGGCCGAGGAAAAGCCGCCCAGCGCCGCCGCGATCCGCTCGAGCGTGGGCGGCGGGCCCTTGGGCCGCTCTTCAAGCGCTTCGCGCATCCGTTCGAGGTGCGCGGGCGTGGTGCCGCAGCAGCCGCCGATGATGCGTGCGCCAAGGTCGCGGGCGAGCACGGCGTAGTCGGCCATCAGGTCGGGCGTGCCGTCATAGTGGATGTGGCCTTCGTGATACTTCGGGATGCCGGCGTTGCCCTTGGCGATGATCGGCAGCGCGGCCCCGGCCTCGACAAAGCCCGCGACGGTGCGCAGAAGGTCCGAGGCGCCGACGCCGCAGTTCGCGCCGAAGGCGACCGGCGCGTAGGGCAGGCGGTTGACCAGCTTCACCATGTCGGCCGAGGTCAGCCCCATCATGGTGCGCCCGGCGGTGTCGAAGCTCATCGTGCCGCACCAGGGCATGCCGGCCAGTTCGGCGGCGCGCGCGGCGGCCTTATACTCCTCGGGCGCGCTGATCGTCTCGACCCACAGAACGTCGGCGCCGCCGGCTTTCAGCCCTTCGGCCTGTTCGTGGAACATCTCGACCGCCCGGTCATAGGACAGCGGGCCCATCGGCTCCATGATCTCGCCCGTGGGGCCCATCGAGCCCGCCACGATCACCGTCCGTCCGGCGCGGTCGGCCACGTCGCGGCCGATCTCGGCGCCGGCCTTGTTCAGCTCGAACACCCGGTTTTGGGCGTCGTGCAGCTTCAGACGCGAGGCGGTGCCGCCGAAGGTGTTGGTCAGAAAGAGATCGCTGCCGGCATGCACCGCGCCCTCGTAAAGCGCCGCGATCCGGTCGGGGTGGTCGGCGTTCCACAGTTCCGGCGCATCGCCCGAGGCAAGGCCCATGTTGAACAGATTGGTTCCCGTCGCGCCATCGGCCAGAAGCCAGTCGCGGGTCTGAAGCAGTCGGGTCAGGGCGTCGGTCATCGGAGTTTCCATGGGGTCAGCGGCGGGCGAATGGCAAAAGGGCCGCCGAGGCGGCCCGCTGTCGTTCCTGTGCCACGGGCGGCAGGGTGAGGCAAATGCATAATCCCGAAGACGATCATGAGCGCGACCCCGAACGCCGTCCGGGCCGGCCTCAGACCTCGTTCTGGATCTGGGCGCGGGCGACCGGCAGAAGCTCGGCCATCTTGGCGCGGATCGTGGCCTCGTTGGCGCGATCGCCCAGGTCGGCCATCAGCTTGCGCACCACGTCGTCGTGGCCGGCCTCCTCGAAATCGGCGATCACGACCTCCTTGGCATAGGCCGTAGCCTCGTCGCCGGACTTGCCCATCAGGTCGGCCGCCCAGAGACCGACCAGCTTGTTGCGCCGGGCGATCGCCTTGAAGGCCAGTTCCTCGTCATGGGCGAATTTGTTCTCGAAAGCGCTTTCGCGGTCGTCGAAGGTGCTCATGGGCGTCCTCGTGCATCTGTCGTTCGTCTTCTCATATGCAGGTCCGGCCGGGGATTGCCAAGAGGGCGTCCTTGCCGCGCGGCGGGCTTTCCCTTATATCCGCGCTCAACTGGCTGGCGCGTCCTGCGCCGCCCAAGTGATTCCGGAGACATCATGGCGCGACGCAAGAAGGTCTACGAAGGCAAGGCCAAGATCCTCTATGAAGGCCCCGAGCCCGGCACGCTTGTGCAGTACTTTAAGGACGACGCCACCGCCTTCAACGCCAAGAAGAAGGACGTGATCGAGGGCAAGGGCGTGCTGAACAACCGCCTGAGCGAATTCTTCATGAAGGGCCTGCAGCAGATCGGGGTGCCCACCCACTTCATCAAGCGGCTCAACATGCGCGAGCAGCTGATCCGCTCGGTCGAGATCATCCCGCTCGAGATCATCGTGCGCAATTTCGCGGCCGGCTCGCTGTCGACGCGCCTCGGCATCGCCGAAGGCACGCCGCTGCCGCGTCCGATCGTCGAGTTCTGCCTGAAGGACGACGCCCTGGGCGATCCGCTGGTCAGCGAAGAGCACATCATCGCCTTCGGCTGGGCCAGCCAGCAGGACCTCGACGACATGGTGGCGCTTGCGCTGCGCGTGAACGACTTCCTGTCGGGCTGCTTCATGGCGGTCGGCATCAAGCTTGTGGACTTCAAGATCGAGATCGGGCGGATCTGGGACGGCGACTACCAGCGCCTGGTCGTGGCCGACGAGATCAGCCCCGACAGCTGCCGGCTGTGGGACGTCGAGACCGGCCAGAAACTGGACAAGGACGTGTTCCGCCGCGACCTTGGCAATCTTGTGGACGCCTATACCGAGGTGGCCCGCAGGCTTGGCGTCTTGCCGACGAACGTCACCCATGCCACCAAGCCCACGCTGATCAACTGACGGGCAGGGCGAGTGACGATGAAGGCACGGGTGCAGATCATGCTGAAGGACGGCGTCCTTGACCCGCAGGGTGAGGCCGTGCGCCATGCCCTTGGCACGCTTGGATTTTCCGGGGTCGAGGGCGTCCGGCAGGGCAAGGTGATCGAGCTTGACCTCGCCCCTGGCACGACCGAGGTCACGGTCAGGGACATGTGCGAGAAGCTTCTCGCCAATACCGTGATCGAAAGCTACCGGGTGGAGATGCTGGGGTGATGGCCCCGGTCCCGGGGCTTGTCGCCCTGTCGCGTTCCCCGCTGTAAGAGGACCCCGCCGATGAAAGCCGCCGTTCTGGTCTTTCCCGGATCGAACTGTGACCGCGACCTTGCCGTGGCCTTCCGCAATGCCGGCTTCTCGGTCGAGATGGTCTGGCACAAGGACAGCACGCTGCCCGGGGGCGTCGACGTGGTGGGGGTGCCGGGCGGGTTTTCCTTCGGCGATTACCTGCGCTGCGGGGCGATCGCGGCGCGTTCGCCCGTGACGGCGGCGCTGCGCGCGCATGTCGACCGCGGCGGCTATGCCCTTGGCATCTGCAACGGCTTTCAGGTGCTGGTCGAGACCGGGATTCTCCCCGGTGCGCTGATGCGGAACGCCGGCCTGAAATTCATCTGCAAACCCGTCGATCTGACGGTGGAAACCGCGAACAGCGCCTTCACCTCGGGCTACCAGGCCGGGCAGCGAGTCGTGTTCCCGGTCGCCCACCACGATGGCAACTACACCGCGGACGCGGACATTCTTGCCCGGCTCGAGGGCGGGGACCGCGTGGCCTTCCGCTATGGGCAGGACATCAACGGGTCCGTTGGGCGGATCGCGGGAATCCTGTCGGAAAACCGCCGCGTTCTTGGCCTGATGCCGCATCCCGAGCGCGCGGCGGACCCCGGGCTTGGCCTGACCGACGGCGTGGCGCTTTTCCGGTCGCTGGCCGGCGCGCTTGTCGCCGCTTGAGCGGGGGCGCGCCAGAGCCTACATTCGCACCATGAGTGCAAAGACCGAGCCGCGATCAGGCGCCCCGGCCACCTGGCGTGTCCGGATGGTGATGCTTGCGTTCATCACGCTTGCGGTGACGGTCGTCTGGATCACCAACAACCTGCTGACGCAGCGCTTCACCGAAAGCACGCGCAACCGCGCCGAGGTGCGGCTGGCGCTTTACTCGGGCAACCTGCTGAGCGAATTGCAGCGCAACTCGGTCGTGCCGTTGCTGCTGTCGCGCGACCCGGCGCTGATCGGGGCGCTGACCTCGGCCGATTTCTCGCAATCCTCGCAGCGCCTGATCTCGTACCGCGAGGAAATCGGCGCCGCCTCCTTCAAGCTTCTCGACATCGACGGGCGCACGGTGGCGGCGACCGACCGCAGCGAGCTTGGCACGATTTTCCGCACCGAGCCCTTCTTCGTCGAGGCGCTGCGTTCGAACGACACCGTCTTCACGACCGCGCAGAAGCAGACCGGCGCCTTCGAATTCGCCTATTCCCGCCGGGTGCAGGACAACGGCCGCCTGATCGGCGTCGTCGTCGTCACCGTGGACCTTCAGAAGTTCGAATTCAGCTGGGCAGGCTTTTCCGACGCGGTGATGGTCACCGACAGCGAGGGCCGCATCATCCTGTCGACCGAAAGTCGCTGGCGCGGCCTGACGGAGACCGAAGCGCTGGCGGCGCGCTCGGCCCCGTCGGCGATCCAGCGCGCGGTTCGCGCGACCGCCGACTGGACGGCGATTCCCGCCGACGCCTATGTCCTGGGCGAAGCGGTGATGCGGCAGGAAGCGCGGATCGGTTTCCAGGGCTGGCGCATGACCAGCTTCACCACCTATGCCGGCGTGCGCGAGCGGGTGAACGGGGTGATCGCGCTCGAGATCATGGGGTTCGCGATTCTTCTTGCGCTGGCGTTCTTCTTCGTCAGCCGCCGCGCGACCACGCGGCTGCGCTTCTCGATGCGCGAGTCGGCGGAACTTCGCCAGCTGAACGCGGCGCTGCAGCGGGAAATCGCCGAACGGGAACGTGCCGAACGCCATCTGGAAGTGGCCGAACAGACCCTTCAGCAAAGCTCGAAACTGGCGGCGCTGGGCGAGATGTCAGCCGCCGTCAGCCACGAACTGAACCAGCCGCTGGCGGCGATGAAGACCTATCTTGCCGGCGCCAAGCTGCTTCTCCAGCGCAAGCGCCCGGACGAGGCGCTGTCGTCCTTCCAGCGCATCGACGACCTGATCGAGCGCATGGGCGCGATCACCCGGCAACTGAAGAGCTACGCGCGCAAGGGCGGCGAGGCCTTCGAGGCGCTGGACGTCAAGACCTGTGTTTCCGCGGCCCTGGCGATGATGGAGCCGCAATTGCGCCGCCGCAACATCGCCATCGTGCGCAACATCCCGCGCGAGCCGGTGATGGTCGAAGCCGACCGCGTGCGGCTGGAGCAGGTGCTGATCAACCTCCTGCGCAACGCGCTTGACGCCACCAAGACCGTCGCCAAGCCCGAGATCGTGATCACCGTCTCGACCGGCGACACGGTCGTCATCTCGGTGCGCGACAACGGCAGCGGGATCGAGGACCTCGAGCGGCTGTTCGAGCCGTTCTACACCACCAAGGCCCCCGGCGATGGCGTGGGTCTGGGGCTTGCCATTTCCTCGGGCATCGTGAACGACCTTGGCGGCCGGCTGACGGCGCGCAACGGACGCGAGGGTGGCGCCGTCTTCGAAGTCCGCCTCCCGGCGCTGGGGCGGAAGATGGAAGCTGCGGAGTAGAGCGATGGCCCAGGCAATGAAGATCGCGATCGTCGACGACGAACAGGACATGCGGCAGTCGATCAGCCAGTGGCTGGCGCTGTCGGGCTTCGACACGGAAACCTACGCCAGCGCCGAGGACGCGCTGAAGACCGTGGGCGCCGATTACCCCGGCGTCGTGGTCAGCGACATCAAGATGCCGGGCATGGACGGCATGACCTTCCTCAAGCGGCTGATGAGCGTCGACAGCGCGCTGCCGGTCATCATGATCACCGGCCATGGCGACGTACCGATGGCGGTCGAGGCGATGCGGGTCGGCGCCTTCGACTTTCTCGAAAAGCCGTTCAACCCCGATCGCATGACCGAGCTTGCCAAGAAGGCCACGAATTCGCGGCGCCTCACGCTCGACAGCCGGGCGCTTCGGCGCGAGCTGTCGGACGGCAGCGGGATGATGAAGAAGCTGATCGGCACCTCGCCGGTGATGGAGCGCCTGCGCGAGGACATCCTCGATCTGGGCCAGGCCGAAGGGCACGTGCTGATCGACGGCGAAACCGGCACCGGCAAGACGCTTGTCGCGCACGCGCTGCATTCGGTGGGCGCGAAGGCCGGGCGGAAGTTCGTGATCTTCTCGTGTGCGGGGCAGGACGAGCTGCGCCTCGCCCGCCGCATCTTCGGCCCGATGGACGACGGCAGCCAGATTCCGCTTATCGAAGAGGCGCGCGGCGGCACGCTGGTGCTCGAGGATGTCGATGCCCTGCCGCCCTCGGTGCAGGCCCGGCTTCTGGCATGGATGAACGAGCAGGGCACGCCGGCCGAAACGCGCATAGTCGCGATTTCGAACCTGCAGGAGCAGGGCAAGACCTGCGAGGACGTGCTGCGCCCCGATCTTTACTATCGGCTCGCGGCGATGAAGATCACGCTGCCGCCGCTGCGTACGCGCGGCGAGGACATCCTGACACTGTTCACCCGTCTGGCCGAACAGTTCGCCGAGGAATACGGCTGCGACGCGCCGGAGCTTTCGGCGCAGGAGGCGGCCGAGCTTCTGCAGGCGCCCTGGCCGGGCAACATCCGACAGTTGCAGAACCTTGCCGAGCGCGCGGTGCTGCAGGCGCGCCGGGGCACCGGCACGATCACCTCGCTTCTGATGGCCGATACCGACACCGCGCAGCCCGCAATGACGACCGAGGGCAAGCCGCTCAAGGAATATGTCGAGGCCTTCGAGCGGATGCTGATCGACAACACCATGCGGCGCCACAAGGGCTCGATCGTCGCGGTGATGGACGAGCTGTGCCTGCCGCGTCGCACACTGAACGAGAAGATGGCGAAGTACGGCCTGACCCGCTCGGACTATCTGTGACCCCGCCCGTGTCCCGTGCGCCGCGCGGGGCGACGGTGGGGGGGACGGTGGGGCAGGGGCGGAAAGAATTCCGATTGTAATCGCCCTGACATGCCCCTTATGGTGCGGGGACGGGCCGCGGGGGCTACATGGCCCCCCTGCGCCCCGGGTGTTTTTCTGACACCGACCGCCGCTTCGCCCGTTGGCGGGGCCCGTCGGGATCAGACCGATCGGCCGGAAGGCCCCCGAATTGCCCGGCCGGCCGTAACGCTGCCGGGCCTTGAACGGGCGCTGGACTCCCAGCGCCGGAGAAGAACCGCGATGGCGCGAGCAAGGACCGTCGGACGAGGATCGAGCCCCACCCGGGCCGCCCGTTCCGGCATCGTCGCGCGACCAGTCGCCCAGACCAGCCACCGCATCGCCTCTGGCGCGCCTCCCGGCGCGCTCGGGGCCGATCCGCGGTGCCGAGAGACCCTATGGCAAAGAAAATGCTCATCGACGCCACCCACGCGGAAGAGACCCGCGTGGTGGTGGTGGACGGAAACAAGGTCGAGGAATTCGACTTTGAATCGGAAAACAAGCGCCAGCTAGCCGGCAACATCTATCTCGCCAAGATCACGCGCGTCGAACCGTCGCTTCAGGCGGCCTTCGTCGACTATGGCGGAAACCGCCACGGCTTCCTGGCGTTCTCGGAAATCCATCCCGACTACTACCAGATCCCGGTCGCCGACCGCGAGGCGCTTCTGGCCGAGGAAGCCGCCTATGACGAGGCGATGGACGAGGAAGAGCGGGGCGAGAAGAAATCCCGCAACCGTTCACGCGGGCGCAACCGGTCGCGTGGACGGCCGCAGGCGGAAAAGGCCCAGACCGGCGACATCGTCGAGGTGGCGGACCTGACCGGCGACGAGGGCGGCGACGCGGCCTCGGACAAGTCGCGCAACATCCCCGGAATGGATGTCGTCGACCTTCACGAGCACTTCGAGGACGAAGGCAGTTCGCCCGTCGACCGCGTGGCCGACACCCCGGTCGAGACGCCCGCCTCGGACGAAGACGCAGCCATCGCCCCCGAGACCGACGACGACGCCGCGGTCGAAGCCGAAGACGAGGGCGTCTTCCGCGCGATGGATAGCGCGTCGGACCGCGACTCGGAAATCGAGTCGGTCGCCGAGGAAGACGATACCGAGGATCTGCGCGCCCCGCGCCGTCCACGCCCGCGCAAGTACAAGATCCAGGAAGTGATCAAGGTCCGGCAGATCATGCTGGTCCAGGTCGTCAAGGAAGAGCGCGGCAACAAGGGCGCGGCGCTGACGACCTATCTCAGCCTTGCGGGCCGCTATTGCGTGCTCATGCCCAACACAGCGCGTGGCGGCGGGATCAGCCGCAAGATCACCAATGCCGTCGACCGCAAGAAGTTGAAGGAAATCGCTTCGGAAATCGACGTGCCGCGCGGCGCGGGCCTGATCGTGCGCACGGCCGGCGCCAAGCGCACCAAGACCGAGATCAAGCGCGACTACGAATACCTGCTGCGGCTGTGGGAGCAGATCCGCGAACTGACGCTGCGCTCGATCGCGCCGGCGAAGATCTACGAGGAAGGCAACCTCATCAAGCGGTCGATCCGCGACCTTTACAACAAGGACATCGACGAGGTGCTGGTCGAGGGCGACCTCGGCTACCGGACGGCCAAGGACTTCATGAAGATGATCATGCCGTCCCACGCCAAGAACGTGAAGCACTACAGCGAAGGGATGCCGCTCTTCGCGCGCTACCAGGTGGAAAGCTACCTGTCGTCGATGTTCAACCCGGTCGTGCAGTTGCGGTCGGGCGGCTACATCGTGATCGGCGTGACCGAGGCGCTGGTGGCCATCGACATCAACTCGGGCAAGGCGACGAAGAAGGGCTCGATCGAGGAAACCGCGCTCGAAACCAACCTCGAAGCGGCCGAAGAGATCGCGCGCCAGTTGCGTCTGCGCGACCTTGCCGGCCTGATCGTCATCGACTTCATCGACATGGAAGAGCGCAAGAACAACGCCGCCGTCGAGAAGCGCCTGAAAGACAAGCTCAAGACCGACCGCGCGCGCATCCAGGTGGGCCGGATTTCGGGCTTCGGCCTTCTCGAGATGAGCCGCCAGCGTCTGCGCCCCGGCATGCTCGAGGCCACGACGCAACCGTGCCCGCACTGCCACGGCACCGGGTTGCTGCGGTCCGACGACAGCCTTGGCCTGACGATCCTGCGCCAGCTTGAAGAAGAGGGCGTGCGCAAGCGGTCGCGCGAGGTGCTGCTCAAGGCGCCGGTCGGCATCGTCAACTTTCTGATGAACCAGAAGCGCGACCACGTCGCCCAGATCGAGGCGCGCTATGGCATGTCGGTCCGCATCGAGGCTGATCCGCACCTGATCAGCCCCGACTACACGATCGAGAAGTTCAAGACCGCGACCCGCGTGGTCGAAGTCGCGGCGCCTGTGGTGTCGGTCGACGACAAGCTGATGCCCGAGATGGACGAGGAGGACGAGGTCGACGTCGAGGTCGACGCCGACGAGGTCGACGCCGACGAGACGCGGGACGCGTCCGCCGCCGAGCAGCAGCCCGCGCGCAAGAAGCGCCGCCGCCGGCGTCGCCGGAAGGGCGGCGGAAACGGCAACGGACAGGGCACAGAGCAACACACCGCAATGCCCGAGGACGCGGCCGAAGACGCGGCAGAGGCCAAGGGCGCGGACATGGCCGGCGCCGAGGCGGCCGAAGACGTGCCGTCCGCGGCGGTGTCCGAACCGTCCGCGGCGGACGACGGCGACGGGCCGGCCCCGAAGGAAAAGCGCCGCACCCGCACCCGCAGCCGCAAGCCGAAGGCGGCCGATGCCGCCGATGCGGCCGAGGCCGCACCCAAGCCTGCGAGCACGCCCGAGCCCGTGGCCGAAGCCGCGCCCGAGCCGGCGGCAGACGCCGCGGCCGAACCCGCGGCCAAGCCCAAGCGCGCCCCGCGCGCCCGCAAGCCGGCCGCGAAGGCTGTGGCCGAAGACGCCGCCTCGGCCGAGGTGGCGGCGCCCGCCGCGCCCGAGCACGCAGCCGCCACCGAGTCTAAGGCCGAGCCTGCCCCTGAGCCCGCCCCCGAGGCGACGCCCAAGCCGCAGCCTGCCGCCACGGACGCGCCCGAGCCTGCCGAGGCGGGTGAGCCCAAGCCCAAGCGCCGGGGCTGGTGGTCGGTCGGGCGCTGACACGACTCGCGGGCCGGGCGGCCATTGGCCGCCCGACGCCTGACCCGGCCGGCGACCCGACGGGTCGGTCCTGCCGGGCCCTCAGACCTTGCGGATGAAATAGCTGGTGGCCGCGCCGTCCTCGCCGGTGGCGGCCACCAGTTCGTGTCCGCTGTCGCGGCAGAAATGCGGCACGTCGACCACCGCGGCGGGGTCGTCGGCGCGAAGCCGCAGCACTTCGCCGGGCGCCATCGCGCGCAGGCGCTTCGCCGCCTTCAGCACCGGAAGCGGGCACAAAAGCCCCAGCGCGTCGATGTCGTGGTCGAACTCCATGGCGGGCGCATAGGCGCGATGTTTCACCTTGTCCACCGAGATGTGAGCGAAGCGGAGCAACCGGGGGCGTGACCTTGCCGCCGGCCTCGCCTATCACGGGGAAAAAGGGGACGAGCGCATGTTCGGGTTCGACATCTTCGACGCCAGCCTTCTGCCCGCGCTGCTGATCGCGGCCAGCGCCGGGGTACTGTCGTTTCTCAGCCCCTGCGTCCTGCCGATCGTGCCACCCTATCTTGCCTACATGGGCGGCATCTCGGTCAGCGAGATGGAGGGCCAGGCCTCGGCCCGCCGCCGCGTCGTCACATCGGCGCTATTCTTCGTCCTGGGCCTGTCGACGGTGTTCCTGTTCCTTGGCTTCACCGCCTCGGCCTTCGGACGGTTCTTCCTGTCGAACCAGGACTGGTTCATCACCGTGGCCGGCCTTGTGATCATGGTCTTCGGCGCGCATTTCATCGGCGTCTACCGGATCGGGTTCCTCGACCGCGAGGTCCGCATGGACGCCGGCGACCGGGGCGGGTCGGCCTTCGGCGCCTACGTTCTGGGGCTGGCCTTCGCCTTCGGCTGGACGCCCTGCATCGGCCCGATCCTGGGGTCGATCCTGTCGATCGCCGCCTCCGAGGCGGATGTGGCGCGCGGCACGATGCTGCTGGCGGCCTATGCGCTGGGTCTTGGCCTTCCCTTCCTGCTGGTCGCGGCGTTCTTCCCGCGCCTGACCGGCCTCATGTCGTGGATGAAGCGCCACATGGAGCGGATCGAGAAGGTGATGGGCCTTCTTCTGTGGACGGTTGGCCTGCTGATGCTGACCGGCAAGTTCACCGATTTCGCCTGGTGGCTGAACGAACGCTTTCCGGCGCTTCAGGCCTTCGGGTGACGGCGGAAGCCGAAGACTTCGAGTCGAATCCTTCGCAACGAGCGGCTTATTTTCGCCCAAATCCTGCGGTAGATTCGCCATCATGACGGCGGACAGGCACGACGACGGGCCCGAACCAGACGGGCAGGCCCCATCGGGGACCGGAAAGGTGATGAAGCGGCGGGTGTTCTACCTGCCGGGATACGATCCCATCCATCCGCGCCGCTACCGCGAGCTTTATCGAAGCGAGGGCGGAAAGCAGGCGAAGATCTCGGGCTACCGGATCGCGCAGAAGGCCGCGCAGGGCGACCGCTTCGGCTGGATGGTGCGGGGCCAGACCGGCCGCGACGTGACCGTGGCGAAGATCGAGGTGCTGCTGTGGTCCGACATCGTGCGCAGCTCGATGGATACAGGGGTTCTTGGCACCTACCTCGCGCTTGTGCGGACCGTATGGATCTATCTGTCCACCGGCGCCTTCCGGCGGCTGACGCTGCTGGGGCGCGGGCCGGTTCTGGCCGCGCTTTACCCGGTGGTCGCCTTGCTGGTGCAGTTGGCCGTGGCGCTTGGCCTTGCCTGGGCTGCCGGCGCGCTGGTGTCGCGCTTCGTCTATCCGGGCGCCGGCTGGATCGTAGCGCTTCCGTTGGTGGTGCTGATCCTGCGGGGCTTCCGCCGCGTCGACCGCCGGCTTTTCGCCTATTACCTGATGCACGACTTCGCCTATTCGGCGCGGCTGCGCGGCGCCTATCCCCCCGAACTCGAAGCGCGCATGAAGCAGTTCGGCACGGCGATCGCCGCGGCCCTGGCCTCGGACGCAGACGAGGTGCTGGTGGTGGGGCACAGTTCGGGCGCGCATCTGGCGGTGTCGATCCTGGCCGACCTGATCCGCGCCGGCCGGGTGCCGGCGAACGGGCCGGCGCTGTCGCTTCTGACGCTGGGCGAGGTGATCCCGATGCTCAGCTTCCTGCCCGACGCCCACCGCCTGCGGCGCGACCTGCATTTCCTGTCGTTGCGGGATGAACTGACCTGGGTCGATATAACCGCGCCGGGCGATCCCTGTTCCTTCGCGCTGTGCGACCCGGTCGCGGTCTCGGGCGTGGCGGAACCCGACCGGCGCTGGCCGCTGGTCCTGTCGGCCGCCTTTTCGCAGACCCTTTCGGACGAGGCGCAGGAGGCGATGCGCTGGCGCTTCTTCCGCCGCCATTTCCAGTATCTTTGCGCCTTCGACCGGCCCAAGGACTACGACTATTTCCAGATCACCGCGGGGCCGCTGACGCTGGCCGAGCGGTTCGCGGGGCGCAAGCCCTCGATCAACCGGATTGACGTGGCCGTCTCAGGGTATACTTCCATCGCGGCATGATCCCGCCCAAGCCCGCCTCACGGCCGCGCCGGGTGCCATTCTGGCGCTATGTCCGGCTGTTCCGGCAGGACATGCTCTCGTCGCACCCCGGCCATCTCTACCGGGCCCGAATGGCCCAGTTCCGCGCGCCCTTCTTCCGCTCGGTCCTGATCAACGATCCCGCCCTGATCCGCACCGTGCTGCGTGACCGGCCGCAGGACTTTCCGAAATCGCTGCGCGTGGCTGAGGGGCTGCGCCCGCTGCTGGGCGCGTCGGTCTTCCTCACAAACGGCCCCGAATGGGAGCGTCAGCGCCGCATCATCGACCCCGCCTTCGAGGGCGGCCGCCTGCGCGACAGTCTTGGCGCGATCGAGGCCGCCGCGCGCGCGGCGGCGGACCGTCTGCGCCCCGGCACGGTCGAGATCGAGGCGGTGACGGCCCATGCCGCCGCTGACGTGATCTTCCGCACGCTCTTCTCGGTGCCGATCGACGACGCCGACGCGGCGGAGGTCTTCGCCGCGTTCCGTGCCTACCAGCGCGCGCAGCCGCTTCTGAACCTCGGCGCGTTCCTTCGCCTGCCGTCCTGGGTTCCGCGCGGGCATGGGCGCGCGGCGCGCGACGCGGCGGCGACGATCCGTCGGCGCGTGGGCGCGATGACGCAGGCGCGGATGGACGCGATCGCGGCCGGCACCGCGCCCGACGATCTTGCCACGCGGATCATGACCACGCCCGATCCCGCCGACGGCCGGACCTTCGGCGTCGACGAGATGACCGATCAGGTCGCGATCTTCTTTCTGGCCGGGCACGAAACCAGCGCTTCGGCCCTGGCGTGGGCACTTTACCTGCTGGCCTGCGATCCGGGGGCGCAGGAGCGCGTGCGCGACGAGGCGCGTGCTGCCCTGACAGCGGCCGGCGGCGCCGCGGGCGGGGCCGCGCTGCCGGCGCTTGGCTTCACACGCGACGTCCTGCGCGAAACGCTGCGCCTCTATCCCCCGGTTCCCATGATGGTGCGCGAGACGACGCGGCCCGAGACCTTTCGCGGGCGCGTCCTGGGGGCGGGCACGCAGGTCGTCGTCTCGCCCTGGCATCTTCACCGCAACGACCGGCACTGGCCCGACCCCGACGCCTTCCGCCCCGACCGCTGGCGCGACGAGGGCCAGCGCGCGGCGCAGCGCGACGCGTGGCTGCCGTTCTCTGCCGGTCGTCGGGTCTGCCCGGGGGCGGGATTCGCCATGGCCGAGGCGACGCTGATCCTGGCCCATCTTCTGACCCGCTTCCGGTTCGCCCCGGTCACGGGACGCGTGCCCGAACCGGTGGCCTTCCTGACCGTGCGGGGGCGCGACGGCATCTGGCTTGACGTCGAGGAGATCGCGCCCGGGGGCGGCACGGGACCCGGCCCCGCCGCCGCCCGGGCGCACGCCCCCTAGCCGAGGTTCAGCGTCAGGAGGAGGAACGCGATCAGGGCTTCGACGGCGAAGAACCCGTGGGTGCGCCGGGTTGGCGCGGGATCGGCCACGATCGAGGTCAGGCGCCCGACGGCGGCGCCGGCCCAGGCGAAGCCCAGCATGGCATAGGCGAAGGGCTGGTCGAAGAAGATCGCGCCTAGTCCCAGACCGATGAAAAGCGCGCCCGAGGCCGCGCGGATCTCGGAATGTCCCATCGACGATCCCACCGGCTGAAGGTCGAGCATTGCCATCGTCCGGCGCGGGGCCAGCCAGCCGACCGCGCCAAGCCCGATCGACACCAGCGCCAGCACTATGTTCACCACCTCGATCATGTCAATTTATCCTGACAGTATTGTTGTCTAATTCATAATACGCGCGACGCAACGGTTCGGTTCACCGCAACCGTGCAAAAAATCCTCAGCACGATGAGGGCCGACCCCGCGCGTTGCCATCGGCGCGGCGGGGCAGGGGTTGACGCGGCAGGGTCAGGGATGTGACGTGCGCCGGAGATCAAAGACCTGCAAGACAGAAGGAGCGAGGCCATGTTCAAAGCGCTGATCGTCGAGAAGGAGGGGGACGGCCCTGCGGTCGCGCGTGTGGCCGAGCTGGCCGAGGATCGGCTGCCGTCGGGGAACGTCACGGTCGCGGTCGAGTATTCGACCCTGAACTACAAGGACGGCCTTTGCCTTTCGGCCGCGGGCGGCGGGCTTGTGCGCACCTATCCCCATGTGCCGGGGATCGACTTCGCCGGCACGGTCGAGGCCAGCGAGGACGCGCGGTACGCCCCCGGCGACAGGGTCGTGCTGACCGGCTGGCGCGTGGGCGAGGTGCACTGGGGCGGTTACGCGCAGAAGGCGCGGGTCAAGGCCGACTGGCTGGTGCCGTTGCCTGATGGCCTCTCGACGCGACAGGCGATGGCGGTCGGCACGGCGGGCCTGACGGCGATGCTGGCGGTGATGGCGCTTGAGGATCACGGCCTCACGCCCGACAAGGGCGACGTGCTGGTGACCGGGGCCGCGGGCGGCGTCGGCTCGGTCGCGACGGCGCTTCTGGCGCATCTGGGCTATGCGGTGGCAGCCGTGACCGGCCGGCCCGAGACCGAAGTCTACCTGCGTGACCTTGGCGCGGACCGGATCGTGCCCCGGGCCGACCTGGCCGAGACGGTGAAACGCCCGCTCGAGTCCGAGACCTGGGCCGGCTGCGTCGACGCGGTGGGCGGCGCGATGCTGGCGCGTGTTCTGGGTCAGATGCGCTATGGCGCCTCGGTCGCGGTTGTTGGCCTGGCAGGGGGCGCGGCGCTGCCCACATCGGTGATCCCGTTCATCCTGCGTGGCGTGAACCTTCTGGGCATCGACAGCGTGATGCAGCCCTACGACAACCGCCTGCGCGCCTGGGACCGAATCGCCCGCGACCTGCCGATGGACAAGCTCGAGGCGATGATCCGTCCGGCCGCGCTGGCCGACCTGCCGGCGCTTGGCGCCGCCATCCTGAAGGGCGAGGTGCAGGGCCGCGTGGTCGTGGACGTCAACGCATGAGGCCACTCGACACGGACTTCGTGCGTGCCCAGTTCCCCGGTTTCGAGACGCCCGACCTGAAGGGAAAGGTGTTCCTCGAGAACGCCGGCGGCTCGTTGCCCTGCCGGCAGGTGATCGACCGGCTGACGCGCTTCTACCGCGAACGCAAGGTGCAGCCCTATGCGCTTTATGACGCGTCGCGGAAGGGTGGGGACGAGATGGACGAGGCGCGCACGCGCCTGGCCGCGATGCTGGGCGTCGAGACCGACGAGGTCAGCTTCGGCCCCTCGACCACCCAGAACACCTATGTTCTGGCGCAGGCCTTCCGCCGCCATCTGGCGCCCGGCGACGCGATCGTGGTCACGAACCAGGACCACGAGGCCAACACCGGCCCCTGGCGGCGTCTGGCGGACGACGGCATCGAGGTGCGCGAATGGCGGCTCGACCCCGAGACCGGGCATCTCGACCCCGCCGCGCTTGACTCGCTGCTTGACGACGGGGTGCGGCTGGTCTGCTTCCCGCATTGCTCGAACGTGGTGGCCGAGATCAACGACGTCGCGGCGATCACTGAGCGGGTGCATGCCGCGGGCGCGGTGGTCTGCGTGGATGGCGTCAGTTATGCGCCGCACGGTTTTCCCGACGTGGGCGCGCTTCAGGCCGACATCTATCTGTTCTCGGCATACAAGACCTATGGGCCGCACCAGGGCATCATGGTGATCCGCCGCGGCCTGGGCGAACGCCTGCCGAACCAGGGCCACTATTTCAACGCCGGAACCCTGTACAAGCGCTTCACGCCGGCCGGGCCGGACCACGCGCAGGTCGCGGCCTGCGCCGGCATGGCCGACTACGTGGATGCGCTTTACGCCCACCACGTCGGTGGCGAGGCCGCGCCGCGGGACCGGGCGGCGGCGGTGCACGACCTGATGCGCGCCCAAGAAGTTCGGCTTCTTCAGCCGCTTCTCGATCACCTTGCGGCCAGGAATTCGGCCCGGCTTCTGGGACCGACCAGCGCCGACCGGCGGGCGCCGACGGTGGCGGTGGCCCTGAACCGCCCCGCGCGGGGCGCGGCGGCGGATCTTGTCGCACGCGGGATGCTCTGTGATGGGGGCGATTTCTACGCGGTGCGCGCGCTTCAGGCGCAGGGCGTCGACCCGGACCAGGGCGTGCTGCGCATGAGTTTCGTGCATTACACCACCCAGGCCGAGGTTGACCGCCTGATCGACGCGCTAGATCAGGTTCTGTAGCTGACGCAACAAAGGCCCGGACCGCGGGCGCTTCCGGGTGGCATGTCCGACAACGCTCCGATCCTGTGGTGGGTCCGCCGGGACCTTCGTCTTTCCGACAACCCCGCGCTGACGGCGGCGGCGGCGTCCGGCCGCCCGGTCATTCCCGTCTTCCTTCTGGACGAGGTGGCCGAGACCCACGGCGCCTGCCCGAAATGGCGGCTTGGCCTGGGGGCCGAGGCGCTGGCCGCGGCGCTGGCGGCGCAGGGCTCGCGCCTGATCTTCCGGAGGGGGCCGGCCCTTGCCACGCTCAGCGCGCTTGTGGCCGAGACCGGTGCTGCCGCGGTGCACTGGTCGCGCGCCTACGATCCCCATGCGGTCCGGCGCGACACCGAGGTCAAGGCGGGCCTCAAGGCCCTCGGGATCGCCGCCGAAAGCCACGTCGGACATGTTCTTTTCGAGCCCTGGACGGTGGCGACGGGGCAGGGTGGGCCCTACCGCGTCTACACGCCCTTCTGGCGCGCGGTGAAGGACCGCGAGGTGCCGGCCCCTTTGCCCGCGCCGGGCGTCCTTGCCGCGCCTCAGGCATGGCCGGCCAGCGACGACCCCGCGGACTGGCGGCTTGACCGGGCGATGGATCGGGGGGCGGTGGTCGTGCGCCCCCATCTTGCGATCGGGGAAGCCGCGGCACAGACCCGTCTGGCGTCGTTCGTCGCCGACCGGATCGCGGACTATGCCACGGCGCGCGACCTCGTGGCCCGGAACGGCACCTCGCTTCTGTCCGAGAACCTGACCTATGGCGAGATCTCGCCGCGCCAGTGCTGGCACGCGGGCCTGCGCGCGCTGCACGAGGGACGGGCCGGGGCCGAGGTTTTCCTGAAGGAACTGGTGTGGCGCGAGTTCTCGTACCACCTTGCGTTCCACACCCCGCACATCGTCGAGGACAACTGGCGGCGCGAGTGGGATGCCTTCCCCTGGAAGACGGATCCCGACCGCCCCGACGTGCGTGCCTGGCAGCGTGGACGCACGGGGATCGAGTTCGTGGACGCGGCCATGCGCGAGATGTACGTCACCGGGCGGATGCACAACCGCGCCCGGATGATCGTTGCAAGTTATCTGACCAAGCATCTGATGACGCACTGGAAAATCGGCCTCGACTGGTTCGCCGACTGCCTGGCCGACTGGGATCCGGCCGCCAACGCGATGGGCTGGCAATGGTCGGCCGGCTCGGGGCCGGACGCCACGCCCTATTTCCGCGTCTTCAATCCGGTAAGCCAGTTGCAGAAGTTCGACCCGACCCGCGCCTATGTCGACCGCTGGATCGCGGAAGGCCGTCGTGATCCGTCGCCCGAGGCACTGTCGTATTACGATGCGATCCCCCGGTCCTGGGGGCTTTCGCCACGCGATGCCTATCCCGGCCCTGTCGTGACGCCGGAAGCCGGGCGGCAAAGGGCGCTGGAAGCCTATGGGCAGCGGGGGTTCTGAGACCGGCACAGTCAGGGCGTGGGTTTGCCGCAACGTCAGCGGGAATCCGCGCAAAACCAGTTGCTTGAGCCAAAGCGCCTGGACTAGCGTTCAGAACGACGGACGGGGAGAGGGAATGAAGGTTCTCACAACGACAGAAGGGCAGGCCAATCTGCCCCGCTATTTCTCGCAGGTCTTCGACATCGCGCGCCGGCTCAAGCGCGGTCGGCTGGACATTCACCTGCCCGACGGACGGACCTTCCGCGTCGAGGGGGCCGAAGCCGGCCCGGTGGCCGACGTGACCGTGACGAACCCCGACGTCTTCGCCCGCATGCTGCGCGAGGGCGACCTTGGCTTCTGCGACGCCTATCTGGACGGCTGGTGGACGACGCCGGACCTGATCGGGCTGATGGACCTGCTGCACGACGGCGGCACCGTCAACTACGCCTTTCCGGGCCAGCGCCTTTTTCGGGCCTACGAACGGATGCGGTTCTGGCTTCAGTCGAACTCGAAGCGGCAGGCGAAGAAGAACATCTCGTATCACTACGATCTGGGCAATGCGTTCTACGGCCTCTGGCTGGACGACACGATGACCTATTCCTCGGCGCTGTTCACCTCGGGGCAGGAAAGCCTCGAGGCGGCGCAGACCGCCAAGTACGCGCGGATGGTCGACGAGATCGGCGCCCAGCCCGGCGACCACGTTCTCGAGATCGGTTGTGGCTGGGGCGGCTTCGCGGAATACGCCGCGAAAGAGCGCGGGCTGCGCGTGACCGGGCTGACCATCTCGCGCGAGCAGCTGAAGTTCGCGCAGGAGCGTATTGAAAAGGCGGGACTTTCAGATCGGGTCGAGTTCCGCCTTCAGGACTACCGCGACGAGACCGGCACCTATGACGGCATCGCCTCGATCGAGATGTTCGAGGCCGTGGGCGAACGTTACTGGCCCACCTACTTCGCCACTCTGCGCGACCGGCTGAAGCCCGGCAAGAAGGCGGCGCTTCAGATCATCACCGTCCACGACCGCCGGTGGCACGCCTACCGCCGAAGCGTGGACTTCATCCAGAAATACATCTTCCCCGGGGGCATGCTGCCCGCGCCCAGCGTCCTGCGCGCCGAGGTCGAGAAATCCGGCCTGACCATAGCGCGGTCCTTCGAGTTTGGCGAAAGCTACAGCCAGACCCTGCGCCGCTGGCACGAGGCCTTCAACGATCGCTGGGACGAAGTCGCGCGTCTGGGCTTCGACGACCGGTTCCGCCGGATGTGGAACTTCTACCTTGCGTCTTGCGCCGCAGCCTTCCGCAGCGGTAACTGTGACGTGACCCAGATCACAGTGACAAGGCCGGGCTGAGCCATGCCGACTGCTGCGAAACTCATCGGTGCCATCGTCTTCGCGGCCCTTGCCTGGTTCGTGTCGGACCTGATCAAACCGCTTCTGCCGGAGGGCTCGCAAGTCGGGCTCATGTCCCCGGTCAACGCCTTCTTCGGCCTGATAATGGGCTGGCGGATCATGGGGCGCGGCGCCGGCAACGGCTATGTCTCGTCCTGGGGATACGGGCTGACGACGCTAGCGGCGATCGTGTTCTGGTGCCTGCTTCTGTGGTCGGGCTACGAGATGACGCGCCGCGCGATGCGGCTTTACTACGACGGCCCGATGGAAGCGCTGCAGGAGATGGCGGTGCTGATGGCCGAATATGCCCGTATCGCGATCGACCCGCAGGTGATCGGCGCGGCCGTCATCGGCGCGCTTCTGGGGGCGATGCTGACGGAGTTCTTCTCCAAGCGCTGGGCATGAACGCTTCGCAGACCCTGTTTCTTTATGGCACGCTGCGGCACCTTCCCCTTCTGACGATCGTGGCGGGCCGGCCGGTCGATCCGCGCCCGGCGCGTCTGCCCGGGCACGCGGTCTTCACCGTCGACGGGGCCGACTACCCGATCATCCGCTCGGCGCCGGGCGAGGTGGCCGAGGGGCTGATCCTGACCTGCGACGACGAGATGCGTGCCAGGCTTGATTTCTACGAGGCAGGCTTCGGATACGAACTGCGCGAGGTCACGGCCGAGACGGACGCCGGCCCCGAACGGGTCTTTGTCTATTTCGCCGTGAGCGACGGCATGCGGCCCGGACCGCGCTGGTCGCTTGCGGCCTGGGCGCGGGACTGGTCGCCCCTTGCGCTGATCGCGGCGCACGAGTCGATGGACCGCTTCGGCGATTGGGACGCGGCCGGCCTTGCCCGCCGCTGGCCGCCGATGCGGGCGCGGGCCTGGTCGCGGCTTCTGGCCGCCAATCCCGCGCCGGCCACCCTGCGCACCGACCCCGCGCCCGGCGCGGTCGAGGTGCGCGGGGTCACACGCCGCCACACCGGATTCTTCGCGCTTGACGAGCTCGAGCTTGACCATGCCACCTTCGCCGGCGGGCGCAGCGGTCCGATCCGGCGCGAGGCCTTCGTCGGGATGGATGCCGCCCTTGTCCTGCCCTACGATCCGGCGACCGACCGGGTGCTGGTGGTCGAGCAGGTGCGCACCGGGCCGATCCGGCGCGGCGACCCTCGGCCCTGGACGCTGGAGCCCGTGGCGGGGCTGGTCGACGCGGGCGAGGCGCCCGAGGACACCGCACGACGCGAGGCGATGGAAGAGGCGGGGCTTGTCTTCCGCCATCTCGAGCCGGTGCTGAAAGGCTATCCCTCGCCCGGGGCGACCACAGAATTCTACCACTGCTTCGTGGGGCTGTGCGCGCTGGACGACAGCCATGCGGGTGGCCCCGGCGGCCTTGGCCACGAGGCCGAGGACATCCGTGCCCATGTCCTGGACCGCGCGCGGGCGATGGATCTGGTGTCAACGGGCGAGGTCAACGTGATCCCGCTTGCCATGCTGCTTCTGTGGGTCGGCGCGAACCGGCACAGGCTTGCCGCGCTTCCTTGAGTTTGCCCGCCCCCGGCCCTAGACAGGCAGGGGAAGGCCGAACGACGAAGGGAACCCCGATGACGATCCGCGCTGATCTTGCCGATGCCGTGGGAAACACCCCGCTGATCCGCCTTCGCGGACCCTCCGAGGCGACGGGCTGCGAGATCCTTGGCAAGGCCGAGTTCCTGAACCCCGGGCAGTCGGTCAAGGATCGCGCCGCGCTGTACATCATCCGCGACGCCATCGCGCGCGGCGACCTCAGGCCCGGTGGCACCATCGTCGAGGGCACGGCCGGAAACACCGGCATCGGGCTTGCGCTGGTGGGGGCGTCGATGGGCTTTCGCACCGTGATCGTGATCCCGGAAACGCAGAGCCAGGAAAAGAAGGACATGTTGCGGCTTGCGGGCGCCGAACTCGTGCAGGTGCCGGCGGTGCCCTACAAGAACCCCAACAACTACGTCCGCTATTCCGAGCGTCTGGCCGCGCGCCTGGCCGAGACCGAGCCCTACGGCGCGATCTGGGCCAACCAGTTCGACAACGTCGCGAACCGCCAGGCCCATATCGAGACGACGGGGCCGGAAGTCTGGTCGCAGACCGGCGGGACGGTCGATGGCTTCATCTGCGCGGTGGGCACGGGCGGCACGCTGGCGGGCGTGGGCATGGCGCTTCAGCCGAAGGGCGTGAAGATCGGACTGGCCGATCCCGAGGGGTCGGCCATCCACGACTTCTACACCACGGGCGAGTTCAAGGCCGAGGGCACCTCGATCACCGAAGGCATCGGGCAGGGGCGCGAGACCGCGAACCTGCGGGGCTTCCGGCCCGATCTGAGCTACAAGATCCCCGATGCCGAGGCGCTGCCCATCGTCTTCGAGCTGCTGGCGGACGAGGGTCTGTGCCTCGGGGGGTCGTCGGGCATCAACGTGGCCGGCGCGATCCGCATGGCGCGCGATCTGGGGCCCGGCCACACCATCGTGACGATCCTGTGCGACTACGGCACGCGCTATCAGTCGAAGCTCTTCAATCCCGCCTTCCTGCGCGAGAAGGGGCTGCCGGTCCCGTCCTGGCTTGACGGGGCAGGGCGGATCCTGCCCGAGGTCTACGAGGGCTGATGCGGCGGCTTCTCGATCCACTTGCGTTTCTTCTGGCGGCGGTCCTGTGGATCGCGGGACCGGTCGGTCCCGGCGCCCCGCATGGCCCCTTCGGACCAGCGGCCGCGCAGGCCCAGCAGGGGCCGGATTTCGAGACCTGGCTTGCCACCGTGGGGCGGGCCGAGGACACCATCGCCCGCGGCCTTGCGTCCGATGCAGCCTTCGAGACGCTCCGGCGCGAGCTTGTCGACTGGCGGTCCCAGTTCGAAACGGCGCGCAGCGTCAACGACACGCGGGTGCGCACCGTCCAGGCCGAAATCGCGGCCCTGGGCCCGCCTCCGGCCGAGGGCGAGACCGAACCCGCAAGCGTGGCCATTCTGCGCGACACGCTCAACGCGCGGCTTGACACGCTTCTGGTGCCGCAACGCGAAGCGGACGTGGCCTTCAACCGCGCCGACGCGCTGATCCGCGAGATCGACCAGATCCTTCGGCAACGTCAGGCCGCCGAGCTTCTGGGGCGTGACCCTTCGCCCGTCCTGCCGACGAGCTGGACCCGCGCCCTGCGCGATATCGCGCGGGCCGGGGTGAGCCTGGTCAACGAAGTGCGCGCGGTCCTCGACAGTCCCGCGCAACGCGCCGGGCTGGAACAACGCCTGCCGCTGGCCATCGGGCTTCTGGTGATTGGCGGAGTGCTCATCCTTGTCGGGCGCCGCCTGGTCGAACGGGTTTCGGAGTGGCTGTCCACCCGAACCAGCGGGCCGGCGGCGCAATTGGGCGGCCTTTTCGTCTCGCTCTTCCAGATCGTCCTGCCGATGATCGGCCTTGGTGCGGTGCTTGCCTCGGGGCAGTTGACCTATGCCACCGGCTTCCTGTCGCAATCGTTGCTGGGCGCGCTGAGCGGGGCCGCGGTGACGCTGATCCTCGCGCGCTGGCTGGCCACGCGCCTTTTTCCCGCGGACGACCGGATCTATCAGTTTCTGTCGCTGTCGCACGAGGACCGCCGGATCGCCCGTTTCTACGCGACGCTGCTGGGGTTCTTCCTTGCCCTCTATCGCCTGCTCGACCGCATGGTCGAGGTCACGGGCTTCTCGGCCGAGACACAGGGTGTGCTTCAGCTTCCGCTGATCCTTGGCGCGGCCGTCGTCTTCTGGCGCACCGGCGCGCTGATGCGCCGCGCTGCCCCGGCGCCACAGGAAAGCACCGAGCCCGCGTCCGAAGCCTCGGCCCTTGGGGATGCGCGGTTCGTGGCGAGCATGCTTTGGGTGCTGAGCCAGATCCTGAACGCGGCCGCGGTGATCGCGGTCAGCGCAGCCGCGCTTGGCTATGGCAAGCTGGCAAGCTTCGCGGTCTTCCCGGTGATCGGAACGCTGGGGCTGATCGGGATCCTGGTGATCCTGCAGGGCGCCTATCGCAACCTCTACGCGCTTGTGTCCGGCACCTCGCAGGACGAGGCCGGTGCCGCGCTGCTGCCGGTGCTGGCCACCTTCGCCACAGGCATCGCCATGATCCCGCTTGTCGCGCTGGTCTGGGGGGCGCGGTGGACGGATATCGCCGACGCCTGGGAGGTGCTGCGCGACGGAATTCCGGTCGGCGGAAACCGGATCGGACTGGGCTCGGTTCTGACCATTCTCGTGGTCTTCGGGTTTGGATTCGCCGCCACCCGCCTTTTGCAGGCGACGCTTCGCTCGACCGTGCTGCCGCGCACGAAGATCGACCCGGGCGGGCGCAACGCGATCACGGCGGGCCTTGGCTATGTCGGCCTGACGCTTGCCGCCATCGCTGCGATCACCGCGGCCGGCGTCGACCTCACCGGCTTCGCGCTGGTCGCCTCGGCGTTGTCGGTCGGCATCGGTTTCGGGTTGCGTGCGATCGTCGAGAACTTCGTTTCGGGCGTCATCATGCTGATCGAAAGGCCGATCAGCGAGGGCGACTGGATCGAGGTCAACGGCCAGATGGGGATCGTCAAGAACATCTCTGTCCGATCGACCCAGATCCAGACCTTCGACCGCACCGACGTGATCGTGCCGAACAGCGATTTCGTCGCAGGGGTCGTCACCAACTGGACGCGCGGCAACACCGTCGGTCGCGTCATCGTGCCCGTGGGCGTGAGCTATGCCAGCGACAGCCGCAAGGTCGAACGCATCCTGATGGAGATCTGCGAGGCGCATCCGCTGGTCGCGATGGACCCGCCGCCGCGTGTGATCTTCCGCGAGTTCGGGGACTCGGCGCTGCACTTCGAATGCTACTGCATCCTGCGCGATGTGAACTTCAAGCTTCAGGTGCACTCCGACATCAACCACGCCATCCACGCCCGTTTCCGCGAGGAAGGGATCGAGATCCCCTTCCCGCAGACCGACCTGTGGCTGCGCAACCCCGAAACGCTGGCACCGGCCGGGCCGCAAGCCCGCGCGCGGTCCGCGAAACGCGCCCCGAAAGACAAGGATCAGACCGCATGACCGAACCGTTGTTCCGCCAGGCCTACCTGCGTGAGGCCCGCGGCCGCGTCGTCAGCCTGACAGAGGACGGCGGGATCGTCGTGGACGCGTCGGTCTTCTATCCCGCCGGCGGCGGTCAGCCCGGCGACAGCGGCTGGATCGACTGGGACGGCGGGCGCCTGCGCATCGCCACGACGGCCAAGGGCGAGGGCGGCGGGATCGTCCTTGTGCCCGAAGCCGGCGGCGACCTGCCCCCGGTCGAGGCAGAGATCCGCCAGACCCTCGACTGGGACCGGCGCCTTGCGCACATGCGGGTTCACACCGCGCTGCACCTTCTGTCGGTGGTGATCCCGCTGCCGGTCACCGGCGGGTCGATCGGCGAGGGGAAGGGGCGGCTCGACTTCGACATGCCCGAGGCGCCCGAGGATCGTGACGCGCTCGAGGCGGCATTGAACGCGCTTGTGGCCCGCGATCTTTCGGTGACCGAGGACTGGATCACCGACGATGGACTGGCGGCGAACCCGGGGCTTGTGAAGACGATGTCGGTCAAGCCGCCGATGGGCTCGGGCCGGGTCCGGCTGGTGCGCATCGGGGCAGGCGCGGACCAGATCGACCTTCAGCCCTGCGGCGGCACCCATGTCGCCCGCACCGGCGAGATCGGGCTGCTGCGGATCGGCAAGATCGAGAAGAAGGGCGCCCGCAACCGCCGCGTGAACCTGCGTCTGGAAGGCATGGCGGGCTGAGCCCGGACGGCCGCACCGCACCCCTGCACGCAGGCCCGCCGCGCTGCCCCAAGGGTCCCCGCCACGGGTCCCTGTCGCGGACGTTTCGCTTTGCACCCGCAGATCCGTCAGTCCGCTTGCATCCGGCGTGCCGACCGGGGTAGAGGGGGGCCGACGGAGCGGTGGCCGAGTGGTCGAAGGCGCACGCCTGGAAAGTGTGTAGGCGGGAAACCGTCTCGAGGGTTCGAATCCCTCTCGCTCCGCCACTTGCCCATGTCTCTCTCGGCACAGTCCCTATTTCCCTGTTTTCCCACGTCTTTTCGGGCGCTTGGCAAGGCGAAGATCGTCATCGAGAACTGGTGCTGCCGCTACAGCACCAACCGCTCGCAGTCGTCTCTGGGGTATCGGCTACCGGCTCCGGAGGTCGTCTCGTGCCCGGCCTCGTCATCCGGAGCCGCTTCGTCAGCCATGCCGGCCATAGCGCCCGGGCCCGTCATGCACTGAGGCTGAGAGCGGACCACCCGATAAGGTGCCTGGCGCTGTCCGGGCAACGACGACCCCCGGCGCCGGCATTCCGGTGGAGACGGGTGCGGCAGGGGTGATCCGCGTCAGCCCGTCAGCGCCGTCAAGTCCCTTCAGGGAAGAAACAGGCCGCGACGTGTTCCCCTTCGCCAAGGGTCGGAAGCTCGGCGCGGCACCGTTGCTGGGCCTTCCAGCAGCGCGGAGCGAAGGGGCATCCGTCGGGAATGGCAAGCGGCGACGGCAATTCGCCCGAGAGCTTAATGCGTTCCTTCGCCGCGTTCGGCTCTGCGCGCGGCGTCGCCGAAAGCAGCGCCTTGGTGTAGGGGTGCTTTGGCGCGTCGAACAGGGCCGCTTTCGGCCCCTTTTCAACCGCACGTCCCAGATACATCACGATCACGTCGTCGGCGACATGCCGGACGACGCTCAGGTCGTGGCTGATGAACAGGTAAGCAAGCTGGAGCTGGTCCTGGAGCTGCATGAGCAGGTTGAGGATCGCGCTCTGGATCGACACGTCGAGCGCCGACACCGGTTCGTCCAGCACAAGAAGCTTCGGGTCCAGCATCAGGGCGCGCGCGATCGCGATGCGCTGGCGCTGCCCGCCCGAGAACATGTGAGGATACCGGTCATAGTGCTCGGCCCTCAGCCCCACGCGGGTCAGCATGTCCCGCGCCCGGGCTTCGCGATCCTGTTTCGACATCTCGGGGCGGTTGATGGCCAGAGGTTCCTCGAGGATCACCCCGATCCTGTGTCGCGGGTTGAGCGAGCCGTAGGGGTCCTGAAAGACGATCTGCACCGATTGCCGCAAACTGGCCCAGTCGCCGGGATGCACCTGCTTGCCGTCAAGGGTCAGCGTCCCGGCCGTGGGCGCTTCGATCATGGCCACCATGCGCGCCAAGGTCGATTTCCCGCAGCCGCTTTCGCCGACAACGGCCAGGGTCTTGCCCGCGAACAATTCGAAATCCAACCCGGCCACGGCCTTCAGCAGGCGCGGCTTGCGAAACATTCCCGCGCTGACGTTGTAGTGGCGCTGCAGCGCGCTGGCCTGCACGACAGGGCCGGTCATGAGGCGATCCTTTCGCCGGTGTTCAGCGGATAGTAACACCGCGCCTGTCCGAGCGTCTGGTCCTGCGGCGTCGGCGGCTGCGTCCTGCACCTGGCATCGGCAAACCGGCAACGGGGGGAGAACAGGCAGCCTGCGGGGCGATCGAACTGGCCCGGCACGACGCCGGGGATCGTCGGCAAGAGCCGTTCGGTCGCACGTTCGGGCAGCGCGTCCAGCAACGCGGCCGTGTAGGGATGGTGCGGCCTGTTGAACAGCGCGGCGACCGGCTGTTCCTCGACCTTCTGACCGGCGTACTGGACGCTCACGCGCTCGGCGGTTTCCGCAACGACGCCCATGTCATGGGTGATCAGCACCAGGCCCATCCCCGTCTCGTTGCGCAGCTCGGCCAGCAAGTCGAGGATCTGCGCCTGGATCGTCACATCCAGCGCCGTGGTCGGTTCGTCCGCGATCAAAAGCTTCGGCTTGCAGGAAATCGCCATCGCGATCATCACCCGCTGGTTCATTCCGCCCGACATCTGGTGCGGGAAGGCCGACAGGCGCTTTTCCGGGTCGGGAATTCCCACCTGTTCGAACAGCTCTATGGCGCGCCTGTGACACTCGGCGCGGCCAAGGCCAAGGTGATAGCGCAGCGCTTCCTTGATCTGCCAGCCGACCGTGAAACAGGGATTGAGCGACGACATCGGCTCCTGGAAGATCATCGCAAGGTCATTGCCGATGATGTGCCGTCGCTCTCTCCGGTCCATGTTCAGAAGGTCGTGTCCGTCGAAGGTGATTTCGTCGGCGGTGACCGTCGCGGTCCAGGGCAAAAGCCCCATCAGCGCCAGCATGGACACCGACTTGCCCGATCCGCTTTCGCCCACGATGGCCAGGATCTCTCCGGTATCGACGTCCTGGTCCACCGCGTCGACGGCACGGAACATGCCCGAGGCGGTGGAGAAATCGACACTGAGGTTGCGTATGCGCAAAAGGGGCATCGCTCAGCTCCGCTTCAGTTTCGGGTCCAGCGCGTCGCGCAGCCCGTCACCCATCAGGTTGATGGCCAGAACCGTCACCAGGATCGCCAGACCGGGGAAGGTCACCACCCACCAGGCGCGCAGGATGAACTCGCGCGCCTCGGCCAGCATCGTTCCCCATTCGGGCGTCGGAGGCTGCGCGCCCATGCCCAGAAAGCCCAGCGCCGCGGCATCGAGAATGGCCGTCGAGAACGACAGGGCCGCCTGCACGATGATAGGCGCAAGGCAGTTCGGCAGCACGGTGATGAACATCAGCCGCGCGCGTCTTGCCCCGGCGACGCGGGCGGAGGTCACGTAGTCCTTCTGCCGTTCCGACAGCACCGATGCGCGGGTCAGGCGGACGTAGTGCGGCTGCAGGACAATCGCGATGGCGATCATCGCGTTGGTCAGGGACGGCCCGAGGATCGCCACCAGAACCAGCGCCAGCAGAAGCGAGGGGAAGGCCAGGATGATGTCCATGATCCGCATGATGATCGTGTCGAGCCACTTGGGCGCGAAGCCCGCGATAAGCCCGATCAGGATCCCGCCCGTCGCCGCGATCGAGACGACGACGATGCCGACGAAGAAGGAAAACCGCGCGCCGACGATCAGCCGCGAAAGCATGTCGCGGCCCAGGGGATCGGTGCCCAGGATGTAGTCCCAGCTGCCGCCCTCCTGCCAGACCGGCGGCTGCAGCGTGGCGTCGCGGAACTGCGCGGTCGGGTCGTGCGGCGCGATCCAGGGGCCGAACAGCGCCAGAAAGGCGAAGACGGCGAAGATCCAAAGCCCGATGACAGCGCCCCGGTTTTCCCGGAAGTAGAACCAGAACTCGCGCAGCCGTCCCGGACGTGCCTCGGACGTGGGGACTGAAGTCGTGTCGGTCATCAGCGCTTCCTGATCTTGGGATTGATGACGCCGTAAAGCATGTCGACGGTCAGGTTCACGATCATCACCATCACCGCGATCAGCAGCAAACCGCCCTGGACCACCGGGTAGTCGCGGCGGAAGATGCTGTCGACCATCCACTTTCCGATGCCGGGCCAGCTGAAGATCGTCTCGGTCAGGATGGCGCCGGCCAGCAGCGTGCCCACCGACAGGCCGATCACCGTGATGACCGGGATCAACGCGTTGCGCAGCGCGTGGATGCCGTTGATGCGGCCCGAGGTCAGGCCCTTGGCGCGCGCGGTTCGGATGTAGTCCTCGCCCAGCACCTCCAGCATCGCCGAGCGTGTCTGCCGCGCGATCACCGCCAGCGGGATCGTCCCCAGCACGATCGTGGGCAGGACCAGATGGCGCAGCGCCGAGGCGAGCGCCCCCTTCTGCCCCGAGGCCAGGCTGTCGATCAGCATGAAGCCGGTCGGATCGGGGAAGTAATAGATCAGGTCGATCCGCCCCGATACGGGCGTCCACTGCAGGATCCCCGAGAAGACGATGATCAAGAGCAGCGCCCACCAGAAGATCGGCATCGAATAGCCCACAAGGGCGGTGGACATCAGCGCGCGGTCGAAGAACTTGCCCCGGTTGACGGCCGCGATCACCCCCGCGGGCAGCCCCAGGACGACAGCGAAGATCATCGCGCAGACCGACAGCTCGAGCGTTGCGGGGAACAGCGCGAAGAATTCGTCCCAGACCGGCTTCTTGGTGACGAAGGAATTGCCCAGATCGCCCTGCAGCACGCCCGTCAGGTATTCCCAGAACTGCACATAGATCGGCCGGTCGAAGCCGAACTGCTCGGACAACTCTGCATAGCGTTCGTCCGTCAGGCCCCGCTCGCCCGCCATCACGATGATCGGATCTCCGGGCAGCACGCGGATGAACCCGAAGGAAATCAGCGTGACGCCCAGGAAGGTCGGAACGAAGGTCAGCAGACGGCTGAGGATGTAATTCAGCATGGCAGCACCGTAAGCTCCTTCGGAAAGCTGGTCAGCGAGACGCATCCACCCTCGGTGATCAACACGTCGTCTTCGATCCGCACGCCGAAATTGTCGATCTGATAAAGCCCGGGCTCGTTGGTATAGACGGTGCCCGCGGGAAGGACCTGGTGGTTGCCGCGCATGATGTAGGGCGCCTCGTGCACGTCGCGGCCAAGCCCGTGGCCGGTCTTGGTGCGGATCCGGTCGGCAAAGGGCGAGGCCTCGAGAACGCCGGTCACCGCATCGTCGATCTCGTGCGCGGTCACGCCGGCGCGGGTGACCTCGAAGCCCTTGAGGTTCGCCCGAAGCACCGTGTCATAGACCGCCTGCGCCTCGTCGGTGGCATGGCCCAGGAACACGGTGCGGGTGATGTCGGCGGCAAATCCGTGCTTGCGCGCGCCGAAATCCAGCAGCAGCGCATCGCCCGCCTTGATGGCGTACCCGGCGCGCGCCTTGGCATGTGGCCGCGCCGATCCGTCTCCGGCCGCGACGATGGGCGCAAACGACTGATCCTCGGCCCCTTCGGCAAAAAGCGACCGGATCAGCACCTGTTCGATTTCCTTCTCGGTCTGACCCGCCCGCACGGTTTCGAGCGTCCGCGCCAGCGCGCGTTCCGAGATTCCGATCGCCTCGCGCAGCGCGGCGATCTCGGCGGGCGCCTTGATCATGCGAAGGCCGGAAATCTGCTTCTCGGCGTCGATGATCCGCAAATCCGGCTGCGCGCGGATCAGGGCATGATGCACGAAAACCCGCATCACCTGACCTTCGACCCCCAGCGACCGGATGCCGAGATGCGCCATCAGGGCCGAAAAGGCGGCATCGTAGCCGTCCTGGTCGCGCCAGTCGAAGACGGCGCCCTCGAAGCCCACCAGATCCCAACTGCGAAGCTCGAGATTGGGCACCAGCGCGGCGGCGGGGCCACGGGCCGGGATCACCAGAACGAACGGGCGTTCATGGCTCATGAACACGTGTTCGACGGCGCGGGTGAAATTCGGGCCGGGGACAAGCGCCACGGCATCGAGCCCAAGCTCGGCGGCGACGCCGGCATAGGCTGACAGGCGATCGGTCAGGGAACCTGGCATGCTCGGACCATCATCTGCCGCTATTCTGAAAGGGGGCGGCGCAAGCGACGCGCCGCCCCTCGTTTTCGGGTCGCGGTTACTGCGACAGACCCACGGCGTTGAAGATGTGCCCGCCAAGCGGGTGCACGACATAGCCTTCGACTTCGGGACGCATGGTCATGTAGACGACCGAATGCGCGATGGTCGCCCAGGGGGCCTGCTCCTTGAAGATGACCTGAGCCTGTTCGTAAAGCGGCTCGCGCTCGGCCTGCGTCGGCAGAACCTTGGCCTGCTGGATCAGGTCTTCGAACGGCTGGTAGCACCACTGCGCCCGGTTCGAGTTCTCGCGGCCGTCGCAGCCAAGCAGAACCGCAAGGAAGTTGTCCGGATCGCCGTTGTCACCCGTCCAGCCCAGCAGGATCGCGCCGTCGCGGTCTAGTTCGCGCGACCGCGACAGGTACTCGCCCCATTCGTACGAGACGATTTCCACCGTCACGCCGATCTTGGCGAAGTCTTCCTGCATCAGTTCGGCCATCCGGCGGGCGTTCGGGTTGTAGGGTCGCTGCACCGGCATGGCCCAGATCTTCATGTTGAGATCCGTCACACCCTCGGCTTCCAGCATCGCCTTCGCGGCCTCGGGATCGTAGGGATCGTCGACCACGGCGTCGTTGTAGGACCACATCGTCGGCGGGATCGGGTTCTTGGCGATCTGGCCGGAGCCCTGGAACACCACGTCGATGATCGCCTGCTTGTCGATCGCCATGTTCAGCGCCTTGCGGACGTTGGCGTTGTCATAGGGCGGAACGGTCGTGTTGTAGGCCAGATACCCGATGTTCAGACCTTCCTGTTCCATCACCACGATGTTCGGATCGTCCTGCATCGCCTTCACGTCGGCGGGGTTCGGATAGGCCATGACGTGGCATTCGCCGGCCTGCACCTTCTGATAGCGCACGCTTGCGTCGGGCGTGATCGCGAAGATCAGCGATTCGACCTTGGCCTTGTCGCCCCAGTAGTCGTCGTTGCGCAGATAGCGAATGACCGCATCCTTCTGGTAGGCCTGGAACCGGAACGGACCGGTGCCGATCGGCGCCTGGTTCACCATCTCGGGTGTGCCGGCGGCCAGCATCGCGTCGGCGTATTCCTTGCTGACGATCGAGGCGAAATCCATGGCCATGTTGGCGATGAAGGGCGCTTCGGGGCGCGTCAGCTTGAAGACCACGGTATAGTCGTCGGTCTTCTCGATGCTTTCCACGAGGTCGGGCATCGACATGCCGCCGTAATACTCCCAGGTCCCGCCCGAGACCGTGAAATAGGGGTTCGCCTCGTTGCCCTGACGGTCGAAGCTGAAGATCACGTCGTCGGCGTTGAAGTCGCGGGTCGGGGTGAACATGTCGTTCGAATGGAACTTGACGCCCCGGCGCAGATTGAAGGTCACCGTCTTGCCGTCTTCCGAGACAGTCCAGCTTTCGGCCAGCCCGGGGATCACCTCGGTCGTGCCAACCTTGAACTCGGTCAGGCGGTTGTAGATCGGATGGCTCGACGCGTCGAAGGTCGTGCCGGCCGTATAGAGTGCAGGATCAAATCCTTCCGGCGATCCTTCGGAACAATAGACCAGCGACTGGGCCGATGCCGCCGACGCACCGAATGCGGCGACGGCAAGACCGATCGCAAGTTTCTGTTTAAGTGACATGTTTTCCTCCACCTGTCGTTTGGATTGCAAGCTTCACCCGTGACCCGGGTCACCGACCGACAAGACTGATTTCAAGTGTCGGAAACTCACACGCCAAAGGCTGTTGCGTTTTTTTCGGCCCATTGAATCCTTCCCATGGGCAAGCGAGGTGCATTCGACCACGGTTGACAGATGTTGCCAAGCGGAATGTCTGGATCCGCTTCGGCCGCCGCGCCGGCCGCGCCTCAGGATGCCGGGTGACACGGATTTTCCCGCCACTGCCCTGCGCCACGAGCACAGGTCCGGCGGCGGCATCGACGGGCGCGATTGCAGCGTCGCACCCCTCTGATCCCGACGGCGTCGCCAACTCGGGGGGCGGTGCAGGCAACGGCATGGAGAAGCGGGGGACGGGACGTCATCGGCCGCTCGGTCGTCGTCCAGCCAGGCGCGACAGACGTGGACCGCGATGGGGCTACGGCAGGTTCTCGCGCAGGATCAGCCGGGGCGACAGGCGCGGCGGCTCGACCGGCTGGCCGCGGGCCGCGGCAGAAAGCGCCGCGAAGGCGGCGCGCATTTCTTCGGCGGGGGACTGGTCGATCACCGCGTCGAGGATGCCGTCGATCAGGAAGCCCCGGTTCTCGGCCGTCAGTTCGTGGGCGATCGTGACCACGTCGCGGCGCCCCGCCTCGGCCAGCGCCGCGGCGATCCCCACCGTGCCGCCGCCCGCGTTGTAAAGCCCTGCGAGGCCGGGATGGGCGGACAGCAGACGCAGCGTCTCGGCCCGCGCGCGGGCGCGGTCGTCGCGGCTTTCGCGCAGCGCGAGGATGTCGAGATGCGGGAACTCCTCGGCCAGCACCTGACGGAACCCCACCTCGCGCTCGGCATGGCCGCTATAGCCCAGATGCCCCACCACGAAGGCCACGGCCCCGCGTGCCCCCGGCCCGAGGAACCGGCCAAGCGTATAGCCCGCAAGCCGCCCCGCCGCGATGTTGTCGATGCCCACATAGGCCACCCGCGGCGCGTCCGCGATGTCCGATGCCAGGGTGACGAGCGGCACGCCACGGGCGGCAAGCCCCCGGATCGCCTCGCGCAGGGCAGGGTGGTTCAGGGCGACCACGGCTACCCCGTCGGTCGGGCCGACATGGGCCAGCGTCGCGGCCAGAGCGGCCGCGTCGAGGCTGGGCGCGCGCAGGATCTCGACCGTCACATGCGGCGCCGCCTGCGCGCGGGCCTGGCGGGCAAGTTCGGCGATATAGGCGTTGGCGCCGGCAGGCAGGACCAGGTGAAAGCCAAGCGGGGCGGGGGCCTCGGGCAGGTCCGGCAGGTATCCAAGGCGGCGGGCCGCCGACAGCACCAGCGCCCGGCTGCGCCGCGACACCCCGGGCCGGTCATGCAGCACGCGGTCGACCGTGGCCGGCGAGACCTGCGCCGCGGCGGCGACATCGGCAAGGGTGGGGCGCATGGGGGCTCCTGATGGAAGTTGAGGTATTCTGAGGTGTTCCCGGGCGCTCGGCAAGAAATTCGCACGGCGCCGCCTCACGGCGCCTCAGGCGGCCGTTGACAGCGTGCGGCCTGCCTTGCACCGATGTGGACTGACGCGGATCGCTGGACGAGGGAGGCGCCCATGATCTTCGATGCAGCGGGGCACCCGGCCCGCGACTATTCCCTGTCCGGCCCCGAGCGCGACCGTGCCATCGCACGCGGGCTGGCGGCGGCCGAGTGGTACCACTCCGACGTCCCCCGCAAGGAGATGAAGGCGCTGATGCAGCGCAGCGACCAGCCCGCGATCCGCGACACGGCCCTGTGGATCGGCCTGCTGGTGGCCACGGCCGCGGGCGGCATCGCGCTTTGGGGCAGCTGGTGGGCGGTTCCCTTCTGGCTTGCCTACGGCGTTCTCTACGGCTCGGCGTCGGATGCGCGCTGGCACGAATGCGGCCACGGCACGGCCTTCCGCACCGGCTGGATGAACGACGCGGTCTATCTTCTGGCCAGCTTCATGCAGATGCGCAATCCGATCAGCTGGCGCTGGAGCCACGCGCGCCACCACACCGACACGATCATCGTCGGCCGCGACCCCGAGATCGCGGTGATGCGGCCGGTGGATTTCGCGCGCAAGGCGCTGGCCTTCATCGGCATCCCCGACGTCGTCCAGCATTTCGCCGTGCTGGTGCGCAACGCCCTTGGCCGTTTCGGACCGGACGAGCGCGACTACATCCCCGACAGCGACCTGCCGCGCGCGACGCGCTGGGCGCAGATCTTCGTCGTGGTCCACCTGGCCGCGTGGCTCTGGGCGCTGCTGAACTGGTCGCTGATCCCGGTTCTTCTGATCGGCGGGCCGCGGATCTACGGCTGCTGGCAGATGGTGATGACGGGGCTCCTGCAGCACGGCGGGCTGGCCGAAGACGTGCTGGACCACCGGCTCAACTCGCGCACGGTGCTGATGGACCCGGTCAACCGCTGGCTCTACCTCAACATGAACTACCACGTCGAGCACCACATGTTCCCGATGGTGCCCTACCATGCGCTGCCCCGGCTGCACGCGCTGATCGGGCACGACCTGCCGCCGCCCAACCCTTCGATCCGCCACGCCTATGCCGAGATGATCGGCGCGCTGATCCGCCAGCGGCGCGAGCCCGGCTACTACCTGCGCCGCACCCTGCCGCCGGGCGCGCGGCCTTACCGCGAAGACCTGCACCCGGCCAGCGCCGTGCCGAAGACGCCCGCCGCCTGAAAGGACAGCGCCATGCCCGACCGGATCGATGTCTGCCACGACGAGGGGCCCGGGAGTGTGATCGGCGCCGACCGCGTCGGCCGGATCGAGGTCGGGCCGTGACCCGCGCGCGCCCCACCGTCGCCGATCTGCGGCGCCAGCGCGGGCAGCGCCAGATGACGATGCTGCGCTACTTCACGCTCGATGAGGCGGCGGCGGCCGAGGCGGCAGGCATCGATATCGCCAGCGTGCCGCCCGACCTTGTGACCCACCCCCGCTACCGCGACGTTGCGCCGGGGGTCTTTACCATGACCGGCAAGACCCACCTGGAATACGGCTCGACCGACGACTACCTCGCCTTCTGCGGCCGGATGATCGAGGCGGGGGCCGATGCGCTTTACTGCTCGGGATCGCTGCGGACGGTCGAGCGTCTGGCGCGGGAATACATCCCCGTCGTCGGCCACGTGGGCCTTGTCCCGTCGCGCGCGACCTGGACCGGGGGTTTCCGCGCCGTGGGGCGCGATGCGGCCAGCGCCATCCGCCTTTTCGAGGAATGCCGCGCCTACCAGGACGCGGGCGCCATCGCGGTAGAGATCGAGGTCGTGCCAGACGAGGTGGCGCGCGCGCTCCACGACCGGCTCGACATCCTGCTGTGGTCCATGGGCGCGGGCGCGGGCTGCGACGCGCAATACCTTTTCGCCGAGGACATTCTGGGCGAGGGGCGCAGCCGCGTGCCGCGCCATGCCAAGGTCTATCGCGACTTCGCCGCCGAGTATGCCCGGCTCCAGGCCGAACGCGTGGCAGCCTTCCGCGAGTTCTCCGAAGACGTCGCCGCGGGCCGCTTCCCCGAGGAGGGCCACATCCTGCGCATGGACCCGGCCGAACATGCGGCCTTTCTCAAGGGGATCGGCGGATGAGGGTCTCGCTTGAGGACAAGGTGATCCTTGTGACCGGCGCGGCCCGGGGCATCGGCGCGGCGATCGCCGGTCAGGCCGCCGAAAGCGGCGCGGCGGCGCTGGTCCTGACCGACCGCGACCCGGTGCCGGGGCGCTGGCCCTGCCCGGTCGAGACGGTGGCGGCCGACCTGGCCCTTCCCGAGGGCCCGCCCGCGGTGATCGCCGCGGCGCTGGCGCGCTTCGGGCGGATCGACGGGCTTGTGAACGCCGCGGGACTGACCACACGGGGCAGCTTCGCCGATGCCGACGTGGCGCAGTGGAACCGGATGTTCTCGGTCAACGCGCGGGCGCCCTTCTTCCTGATGGCCGGGGCCATCGCGGACATGACCGCCCGCGGCGCCCCCGGCGCCATCGTCAACATCCAGTCGATGAACGCTCATGGCGGCGCGCCCGATCTGACGGTCTATGCCGCCACCAAGGGCGCGCTGCAGGTGCTGACGAAGAACGCGGCGCACGCGCATCTGCGCGACCGCATCCGGGTGAACGGGATCAACCTTGGCTGGGTCGATACCGAGTCCGAGCGCACCATGCACGAGGTGACGCTTGGCAAGGGCGAGGGCTGGCTGGCCGCGCAGGCAGCCGGGTTGCCGCTCGGGCGCTTCGTCAGCGCCGAGGACGCGGCGCGGCTGACCGTCTGGCTGCTGTCCGACGCCTCGGCGCCGATGACCGGCGTGTCGGTGGACCTCGAACAGATCGTGACGGGCGCGCTATGCTAGGGCAGGGGCCTTCCGGGCCCTCAAGGCGGTGGCGCGGTCGACGCGCGCAGCACCAGATCGACGGGGATCAGCGGTTGCGGCTCGGGCGCGGGACGGCCCTTCAGGCGCGCAAGCAGCACCTCGGCGGCACGGCGCCCAAGGCGATGTCGGTCCTGCCGGATGGTGGTGAGGGCGGGGACGTACGAGCGCGACATCTCGATGTCGTCGAACCCCACGACCGAGATGTCTTGCGGCACGCGCAGCCCCCCCGCCTGCAACCCGGCGATAAGACCGAAGGCCACCATGTCGGCCGAGCAGAACACCGCCGTCGGCCGTTCGGCCATGGCCAGGATGCGCCGCGCGGCCTCGTGCCCCGACTCGAGCGAGAAATCGCCGCGGATGATCCAGTCCTCGCGCGCGGGCAGGCCAAGGCGGCTGCGCTCGTGCAGCATCCCCTCGCGTCGGGCAGCGGTCAGGACGTTGCCCTCGGGGCCCGTGACATGGGCGATACGGCGGTGGCCGAGGGCGTGCAGGTGCCGGATCGCCAGCCGCGCGCCCTCGGCATTGTCGGCCGCGATCACCGGGAAAGCCTCGCCCTCGACCCATTCGCACAGGAACACGATGCGCCCCGCCACGTCTTGCGCTTCGCATTGGCGCAGCGCCGCGCGCGGCAGCCCCCCGTCGAGCGAGATCGCCCCGTCGATGCGCCCGTCGAGGAAATAGCCGGCAAGCGCGCCCTCCTGCAAAGGGTTGCTTTCGGTATCGGTGATGAGGACGGCATAGTCGGTGCCCGCGAAGCCGTCCGAGATACCGGCGAGGATGCCGGAGTAGAAGGGTTTGCCGAGGTTCGGCACAAGGATCAGCACCGCGCCCGCGCGCTGCATCCTGAGGTTGCGCGCCGCCTGGTTCACCCGGTAGCCGGTGGCGCGGATCGCTTCGAGCACCGCCGTTCGCGTTCGCTCCGACACCAGATCGGGGTTCGACAGGGCGCGGCTGACCGTGGCCGTCGAGACCTTTGCGGCGCGGGCGACATCCTGGATCGTCGCGGTTTTCTGGGCCGTCCTCTGGGTCATGGTGCCGGGCCTGTGGCCGCGATTTCCCCGCTTGACTCGAATCTGTTCCGATGGGGAGTATGTAATCGATTACATCATCCGCAAAGCCGTATCTCGCGGGATGTAAACGATTACAGACGCGGCCGAAGCCGCGCGATGGGAGGAACGGATGATCCGGGGTGGCGTCGCCTGCGCAAAGGCCGGCCGCGCATGAGCGCGGGGGTCTCCTTCGACTTTTCCGGCGCGCGGGTCCTGGTGATCGGCGCAAGCCGCGGCGGCATCGGCGCCGCGATCGCGCGCGCCTTCCGCGCCGCAGGCGCCGAGGTCGGCATCACCGGGGCCGAGGACGCGCCCGCCCCCGAAGACGCCGCCCTTCCCTATACCCGCCTCGACGTGACCGACACCGCCGCCGTGGACGCCTGCGCCGCGGGCCATGCCCGGCTCGACGTGCTTGTGAACTGCGCCGCAACCACCCGCCGCGGCGAAGAGATGGCACCGGCCCTTTTCTCGCACATCCTCGACGTCAACCTGACAGGGTCCCTGCGCACCGCGCTTGCGCTCCATCCCGCGCTCAAGGCCGCGCGGGGGCGGGTCATCAACATCGCCTCGATGTATGCCCGGTTCGGGAGCCCCCGGAACCCGGCCTATGGCGCCTCGAAGGCGGGGGTGGAGCAACTGACGAAATCGCTCGCGATCGCCTGGGCGCCCGACGGCATCCGCGTGAACGCCATCGCGCCGGGCTTCATCGTGACCGAGCAATCCGCCCGCGCCCGGCAGGATCCGGCCTTCGTTGCCGGGATCGAGGCGCGCACGCCGATGCGCCGCTGGGGCCAGCCCGACGACATCGTGGGGGCCGCGCTGTTCCTTGCCTCGGACGCGAGCGGCTTCGTGACGGGCGCCTGCCTGCCCGTGGATGGGGGGTATTCGGTTGTCTGAGGGGGAACGCGCATGACGGGATATGCGGGCATCGGCGCCGCGGTGATCGGCACGGGCTTCATCGGCACGGTGCATGTGCAGGCGTTGCGGCGGCTGGGCGTGCAGCTTCGCGGCGTGCTTGGCAGCTCGGCCGACCGCGGGGCCGAGCGCGCGGCGGCGCTGGGCGTGGCCCGGGCCTATGGCTCGCTCGACGAGGTGCTGTCGGACCCGGGGGTTCAGGTGGTGCATGTCACCTCGCCCAACCACGCGCATTACGCGCAGGTCAAGGCGATCCTCGGCGCCGGCAAGCACGTGATCTGCGAAAAGCCGCTTGCCATGACCAGCGCGCAGTCGGCCGAGATGGTAAAGATCGCCCGCGCCTCCGGCAGGGTCGCGGCGGTCTGCTACAACATCCGCTTCTATCCCCTGAACCAGCAGGCCTACGGCATGGTCAGGGCAGGCGAGCTGGGCGACATCCGCTTCGTCACCGGCCATTACCATCAGGACTGGCTGGCCAAACCCACGGACTGGAACTGGCGCCTGCAATCCGAGATCGGCGGCGCGCTGCGGTCGGTGGGCGATATCGGCACGCACTGGATCGACCTGACAAGCTTCATCACCGGAATGAAGGTGACCGAGGTCCTGGCGGAACTCGCCACCTTCCTGCCCGAGCGGCAGAAACCCACCGGCCCGGTCGAGACCTTCTCGAGCGTGGCGGGCGCGACCGAGACCGTCCGCGTCGACACCGACGACGCCGCGATGATCATGCTGCGCTACGACACCGGTGCGCGCGGTGTGATGAGCACGAGCCAGATCAACACCGGGCGAAAGAACGCGCTGCACTGGGACGTCGCGGGCGCCAAGGCCAGCGTCGCCTGGGACAGCGAGACGCCCGACCACCTTTTCGTGGGCCACCGCGACGCACCGAACCAGCTGATGATGCGGGACGTCACGCTGATGAACGCCCCGGGTCGCGCGGCGGCAAGCCTGCCGCCCGGGCACGTGGAAGGCTTCGCGGATTCGTTCTTCAACTTCTTCCGCGCGGTCTACGGTGACGTGGCGGCAGGCGGGCGCAGCCCCAACGCGACCTGGGCCAGCTTCGAGGACGGGCACTACGAGATGCAGGTCTGCGACGCGGTGCTGCGCTCGGCGCGCGAGGGGCGCTGGGTCCGGCTCGACGAGATCTGACGGAGGGACAGGGATGAAACTGGGATTGCTGACGGCCCCCTTCGAGGCGACGCCCCTGATGGAAGTGGCCGACTGGGCCGGCGCGAACGGGTTCTCGGCGATGGAGATCGCCTGCTGGCCCGCCTCGGGTGGCGAGAGACGGCGCTATGCCGGGACCAGCCACATCGACGTGGACGGGCTGACGACGTCGCACGGCGCCGAGATCGTGGCGGGCCTTGCCGCGCGCGGGATCGAGATTTCCGCCCTCGGCTATTATCCCAACCCGCTGCACGCCGACGCCGCGCATCGCGACGCGGTGATCGGGCATCTGAAGAAGGTCATCACCGCGGCGGGCGTGATGGGCGTGAGGGTCGTCAACACCTTCGTCGGCGGCGACCGGACGCTGAACGTGGACGAGAACTGGAAGCGCGCGCAGACGATCTTCGCCCCCGTCGTGGCCCATGCCCGCGACGCGGGCGTGACGCTTTGCTTCGAGAACTGCCCGATGATCTTCAGCCACGACGAGTGGCCGGGCGGACACAACATCGCCCACAGCCCGAAGATCTGGCGCCGCATCTTCGACGAATGGGGCGACGCGGTCGGCATGAACTTCGACCCCTCGCACCTGGTCTGGCAATTCATCGACCAGGCCCGCTTCATCAAGGAATTCGGGCCGCGCATGGCCCATGTCCATGCCAAGGACGTCATGATCGACCGTGACGGGCTTTACGAGAACGGCGTGATGTCGGTCGGCATGGGCTGGCAGGTGCCCCGCCTTTGCGGCCTGGGCGACGTGGACTGGCCGGGCTTCTTCTCGGGCCTCTACCGCGCCGGCTACGACGGGCCCGTCATCATCGAGCACGAGGACCGCCTGTTCGAAGGCACCGACGAGAAGATCAAGCGCGGCTTCTGCCTGGCGCGCGACGTTCTTGCCCCGTTCATCAAGTGAAGAAGGGCCCCAAGGCCCCGGACTGCAACCTACTGGAACCCGATAGAGAGGACTGACCATGACAAGACTTCTGACAGGCGCCGCGGCGCTGATGATGAGCGTGGCGCTGGCGCCCGCGGCCTTCGCCGAGGCCCATGGCGGCTATGTGATCGGCGTGTCGAACACCGTTCAGGGCAATGGCTGGCGCGAAGAGATGATCTGCGCCATGCGCGCCCAGGCGCTGGTCGAGCCCGACGTGACCAGCCTGATCGTGGCGCACCGCAACACCGACAGCGCGGGCCAGCTCGAGGACATCAACAACCTGATCGAGGCCGGCGTGAACGCGATCGTGCTGAACCCGTCGAACCCCGACGCGCTGAACTCGGCGCTCGAGGCGGCGATGGCGCAGGGCATCGTCGTGGTCGCGGTCGACGCGGGCGTGACGGTCGATGGGGCGTACATCCTGTCGAACAATCAGGAGGAATACGCCTATCTCGGCGCGCGCTGGCTGTTCGAGCAACTCGGCGGCGAGGGTGACGTGGTCTACATGCGCGGCATCGCCGGCGTGTCGGCCGACACCGACCGCGACAACGGCTTCCGCCGGGCGCTGGCCGAGTTTCCCGGCATCAACGTGGTCCACGAGGTCTTCACCGGCTGGCAGCAGGACCAGGGCAAGCAGCAGATGTTCGACTTCCTCGCCACCGGCATTCCCTTCGATGGGGTGTGGACCTCGGGCATCGACAACGTGATCGTCGACGCCTTCGTCGAAAGCGGCGCGCCGCTGGTGCCGATCGTGGGTGCGGACAACGCGGGCTTCGTCGGCCAGCTGTCTTCCGTCGAGGGGCTGATGGGCGCGGCCGTGACCAACCCCGGCTCGGTCGGTGGCGCAGGGATCGCGCTGGCGGTCGACATCCTGAACGGCAATGCCCCCGACAGCAACGTGGTCCTGGTCGATCCCGTGCTGTGGGAGAACACCACCGAGGAAGGCCGCGCGACGCTGGCCGCGGCGCAGAACCCCAACCTCGATCCCGAATGGCCGGTCTCGGTCTCGATCCCTGGCTGGACCGACTACACGATGGAGCAGATCATCGCCTGCAAGGGACCCGGCGAGGGTTGATCCCATCCGCTCCGGCCCCCGCTTCTCCCCGGGGGCCGGGGTTTCTCGGGCAGTCAACGACAAGAGCCAGATGACCGACATTCCCCTTCTCGAAGCCACCGGCGTCGCCAAGAGCTTTGGCGCCGTGCGCGCCCTGACCGATGCCCGGCTGACGGTCGGGCGCGGCGAAGTGGTGGCGCTGATGGGGGCGAACGGCGCAGGGAAATCCACCTTCGTGAAGATCCTGACCGGCGCGCTCAGGCCCGACGCCGGGACCATCATGATCGCAGGCCGCGCGGCGCGCGTGGGCTCGCCCGCCACCGCCCGGAGGTCCGGCCTTGTCCCGGTCTACCAGGAACCCTCGCTGATCCCCGACCTCGACGTGGCCGACAACCTGCGCCTTGGCGACACGCCGGTCGGCGCCTTCCGCGACTGGGTGGCGGAACTGGGGATCGAGGGCTTGCGCCTGTCCGACATGATCTCGGCCCTGCCGCTTGCCACGCTGCGCATCCTTGACCTTGCCCGCGCGCTGGCGGCCGAGCCCGACGTGCTCTTGCTGGACGAAATGACCGCCGCCCTCCCCACGGACCTGGTCGAGCGGGTGCTGACGGTGGTGCGCGCCCGTGCCGACGACGGGATGGGCGTGATCTACGTCTCGCACCGATTTGCCGAGATCTCCCGGCTTTGCGACCGCGCCACCGTGCTGCGCGACGGTCGCAGCGTCGGCGACCTGAAGATCGAACCGGGGGTCGAGGAACGCGCGGTCGAGCTGATGCTGGGCGAGCACCTGACCCTCGGCGCCCGGCAGGTGCCGGCGACGGCGCAAGCGCGCTCTGGCACGCCGCGCCTGTCGGTCCGGGGTCTTGCGGCGCTGCCCAAGCTGACGGATGTGTCCTTCGACCTGCACGCCGGCGAGGTGCTGGGCGTGGTGGCGCTCGAGGGGCAGGGCCAGGACGAGTTGTTCGACGTGCTGGCCGGCTTCCGAAAGGCCACCGCGGGCCGGATCGCGCTTGACGGCCGCCCCGTCGCCTTCGCCCATCCCGCCGAGGCCATCGCCAGGGGCATCACCTATGTCCCCGGCAACCGCGCCGAAGCCTTGATGCCGCAGCGCTCGGTGCGCGAGAACATTGCGCTGCCGTTCTCGGCCCGGATGCGCAACTGGGGGCCGCTGCGCCTGCGGTACGAGGCCGCGCGCGTGGCCCATGCCATCGAGCGGCTGCAGATCGACACCCGCGCCCAGGGCGAGGTGCAGCGTCTCTCGGGCGGAAACCAGCAGAAGGTCACGATCGGCCGCTGGCTGGCCACCGGGGTCGAGACGCTGCTGCTTTTCGACCCGACCCGGGGCATCGACGTGCGCACCAAGCGCCAGATCTACCCGCTGGTCCGCGAGCTGGCAGAGCAAGGCGCGGCGGTGCTGTTCTACACCTCGGAGCTGGCCGAGGTCGCGCTGGCCTGCGACCGGGCCATCGTCATCTTCGGCGGCCGGGTGGTCGACGTGATCGACGGGGCGCAGGCGGACGAGCCAACGCTGATGCGCGCGGCCTACGGCCTGACCGCCCGCGAGGCGGTGGCGTGACCGCGTTCCTGCGCAAGCATGCCTGGGTGATCGGGCTGGCGGTGCTGCTTCTGCTGCTTCTGGGCGTCACGCGGATGATCCAGCCGAATTTCGGCGCCTCGGGTCTTGAAAGCCTTGCGCGCGCGGCGCTGCCCTTCGTCTTCGCCACGGCGGGGATGACCGTGGTGGTGATCGTCGGCGGCATCGACCTGTCGGTCGCCTCGATCATGGCGGTGGCCGCCGTGCTGGCGGCGACCCTGATGGAGCGGATGGCGGGGGTGCCGGCCGTGCTGATCGTGCTGGCGGCGGGCCTGGCCATGGGGCTGATCAACGGGGCGCTGATCGTGCTCAGCCGGGTGCCCGACATCGTGGTGACGCTTGCCATGCTCTTCGTGTGGGAGGGCGTCGCCCTCCTGATCATGGAGACCCCGGGCGGTTCGGTCACGGGCTGGCTGAGCGCGGCGACGCGCGGCTCGTTCGGGATCGACCTGCTGCCGCAGGCGCTGGTCATCACGGTGGTCTGCATCGCGCTGGTCTGGGTGCCGATCCGACGGTCGAAGCTGGGCCTGTCGATCTATGCCACCGGCTCGGACGAGCTTGCGGCCTTCCGTTCTGGCGTCGCGGTGGGGCGCACGCGGATCATCGCCTACGGCATCTGCGGCCTGTTCTGCGCCATGGGCGGGCTCAGCCTTGCCGCGCTGACCGGCATCGGCGAGCCCGTGCCCGGTCCCTACCTGATGGCGTCGGTCGCCGCCGTGGTGCTGGGCGGCGTGGTGCTGGGCGGCGGGAAGGGGGGAATTCTCGGCCCCATCATCGCGGTGTTCATCCTCAGGATCATCCGCACGATCCTGACGCTGCTTGCGGTCGACCCCAACGTGACCACCATCATCGAGGGGGTGATCATGGTCGGCGTCGTCATGCTCGGGACGGCGCTTACGCTGCGGGAGGCGCGCCGATGAGCACGACCGACACCGATCCGCCCCTTGTCCGCTTCGGGCGCCTGCTGCGCGACAATCCGATCATCCCGCTGATCGTCTTCCTTGTGCTGCTCATCGCCGTGCTCGAGGTGATGCGCCCCGGCATCGTCATGCCCGTGCGGATCGGGCGCGACGGGCTTGTCTCCAGCTTCTGGCTGGGCAACCTGATCAAGTTCGCCATCCCCTTGGCGATGCTGGCCGCCTGCCAGGTCCTGACCATGCTGACGGGCGGCATCGACCTGAGCGTGGGCGTGGTGGCCACCGTCTCGGCCTTCGTCTGCGCGACGCTCAGTTCGATCTGGGGCGTGCCGCAGGCCGTCCTCGTGGCGCTGGCCTGCGGTCTGGCGGTCGGGGTCGTGAACGGGATCGGCGTCGGCATCGTGCGGGTGCACCCGCTGATCATGACGCTTGGCACCGGGCTGATCGCCACGGGCTGCCTCCAGGTCTATCAGCGGACCGTCATCAATGCGGGCACCAGGATTCCCGACTTCCTCGAATGGCTGGGCACGGGGCGGACACTGGGGATGCCGAACGGCCTGATCCTGTTCATCCCCTTCGCGCTGTTCATACTTGCGCTCATGCGCTTCACGGGCTTCGGCCGGACGCTGTTCGCGCTGGGCTCGAACGAGAAGGCGGCGAAGCTGTCGGGCGTGAAATCCTGGCAGGTGCTGATCGCGCTCTACGCGCTGTCGGGGCTGATCGCGGCGATCACGGGGCTTCTCTATCTGGGCATGATCCGGGCGCCGTCGCTGAGCCTTGCCAACCCGCTGCTGCTGCCCTCTGTCGCCGCGGCGGTGATCGGTGGAACCTCGATCTTCGGCGGGCGCGGCAGTTTCGCGGGCGCCATCGTCGGCGCGCTGATCTTGCGGGTGCTCGACACCATGCTGACGCTCTTGCAGATGCCCGAGGGCGCGCGCACCGCCCTGTTCGGGCTTATCATCCTGACCGTGACGGCCCTTTACGTCCGCATCACGGGCTCACGCTAGGGAGGGGACATGGCGAAATTTCGCATCGTCGGCATCAGCTTCGACCACATGCACATGGGCGACCTCCTGCGCCTTGTTCACGAACATCCCGACGCCGAGATCGCGGGGCTCTTCGATCCCGATCTCGCCAAGATGCATTCTGTCGCGGGCAAGTTCGGCCTGGCCGCCGATCGCTATTTCACGGATTTCGACGCCTGCATGGCGGCGGGGCCCTATGACATGGCGATCCTCTGTGCGGCCACCGCCGATCACGCCGACTTCGTCGAGCGCCTTGCCCCCCATGGCGTTCATGTCTTCGTGGAAAAGCCCTTCGCCGCCAGCGTGGCCGACGCCCGTCGCATGATCGCGGCGATGGCGGGCACCGGCAGGCAGATGGCGATCAACTGGCCCCTGCGGTGGGTGGAAAGCCACGTCACGGCGAAACGCCTGATCGACGACGGCATGATCGGGGACCTGCGCGAGGTGCATTACTACGACGGCAACCGCGGGCCGCTTTTCCATCTTGCCGACAAGGTCGAGGTGAGCCCGGAAGAGGTCGAACGGCAGAAGCCCGGCAGCTGGTGGTACAAGCGCGCCGCGGGCGGCGGATCGCTGCTTGACTACATGGGCTACGGCGCCACGCTCGGCACCTGGTTCATGGGCGGCGAGGCGCCGCTCGAGGTGACCTGCACCGTCGATCACACCCCCGGGATCGAGGTCGATCAGCATGCCATCGCCGTCTGCCGCTATGCCCGCGGCCTTAGCAAGATGGAAACCCGCTGGGGCACCTTCACCGACCCCTGGACGACCCAGCCGCAGCCGACCTGCGGCTTCACCTTCGTCGGAAGCGACGGCACCATCGCCTCGCCCGACTACGCACGCACGGTGACGGTGCAGACACGCGCCCGCCCCGAGCGCCACGAGATCGCCGTCGACCCGCTGAAACCCGGCGAACGCAACGCGATCGAGTATGTGCTGGGCTGCCTTGCGCGCGGCGAGCGCGTGGGCGGCCCGCTCGATCCCGCGCTGTGCCTGACCGGGCAGCGCATCGTCGATACCGCCGCCCTGTCGGCCCGGACGAAGCGCACCGTGGATCTTGTCCCCTGACCGGCGGCGCGAGGGGCCCCTGGCCCTTTGGCGGGACGCCGGGTCGGACGGGCGCAGACCCTGCGGACGGACATGCCGTCCGACGATCATCGGCAGCACGACGCCCACGATTGCGACCGCACAGGGTCCGATCGACAGCCAGCTGTCGAAAAGCGGTGCTGGGCGGCGTCGTCACGTCGCCGACGCGGGGGACAGCGCGCCCGCGGTCGTGGCCTCGGCCGGGTTGATGCGCAGCGCACGAAGCGCGTTCAGGATCACGGCGACGTCGATGACCTCTTGCAGCAGCGCACCCTGCACGGGCGTCAGATAGCCGAAGGCCGCCGCGACCATGCCAAGCACCGACAGGCCGATCCCGGCCACCACGCTTTCCACCGCGATCCGGCGCGAGCGCCGCGCGATCTCGATGCCGGGTCCCAGCCTGTCGATCCGGTCGACAAGCAGCACCACGTCGGCCGCCTCGGCGGACGCCGCCGCCCCGCGTGCGCCCATCGCCACGCCCACGTCCGCGGCGGCCAGCGCGGGCGCGTCGTTGACCCCGTCGCCCACCATCATCACCGGGCCGTTCTTGCGCTCGGTCAGCACAAGCAGGACCTTCTGGTCCGGCGTCAGGCCCGCGCGAAGCCCGTCAAGGCCCAGCCCTTCGGTCACGTGCTCGGCGACGTTGGCGCGGTCTCCGGTGGCCAGCAGGATGCGCGCGATCCCCTCGCGGCGAAGCCCGTCAAGCATCGCGCCCGCGCCCTCGCGCAGCGGATCGGACATCACCAGATGACCCGCCAACCGGCCGTCGATCGCGACCGCGACAAGAACCGATCCCGCCGCCATCGCGGGGTGGTCGCCCGATTGCCGGCCGACGCGCTTTGCGACGAAGCCTTCGCCGCCGACGATCACCGTGCGCCCATCGACGCGGCCCACGACCCCTTCGCCGGGGATCTCGGCCACCTCCGACGGCACGGGCAGGGCGAAACCCCGCGCCTTCGCGGCCGCGACGATGGCCTGGGCGACGGGGTGTTTCGAGGCCTGATCCAGCGCGGCGGCAAGGCGCAGGATCTCTGCTTCGCCCACGCCGTCGTGGCTGTCGATCGACACGATCTGCGGGCGGCCGTCGGTCAGGGTCCCGGTCTTGTCGAGGATAAGCGTACGGATGCGCGCCATCGTCTCGAGCGGGCCGGCGCCCTTGATGAGAACGCCGAAATGGGCCGCGCGCGACAGGCCCGCGACAAGCGCCACGGGCACGGCAAGGATCAACGGGCAGGGCGTGGCCACCACCAGGACCGCGACGGCGCGGATCGGGTCGCCGGTGGCCCACCAGGCGGCGGTGGCGATGGTCAGCGTGACGGCCAGAAACCCAAGCGACCAGCGGTCGGCCAGCCGCGACATCGGCGCCTTGGACCGCTGGGCCTGCTCGACCAGACGGACGATCCCGGCATAGGTGCTTTCGGCGGCACGATGGGTCGCGACAAGGTCGAAGGCCTCGCCCGCGTTGGTCGACCCGCTCATGGCGTCGGCCCCGCGCGCCAGACGGACGGGAAGGGATTCGCCGGTCAGCGCCGAGGTGTCGAGGAACGCCAGATCGGCGGCCACCGTGCCGTCCACCGGCACCACGTCGCCCTGCCGGATCAGCAACCGGTCGCCGGGCGCAAGCGCGTCAAGCGGCACCTCCTCGAGCCCGCCGTTGCGGTGGCGGGTGGCGATGCGGGGAACGCGGGACAAAAGCGCGTGCATCTCGCGCCGGGCGCGGCCTTCGGCGAAGCTTTCCAGGAAGGTGCCGCCGGAATACATCACCGCGACGACCGCCGCCGCCAGGGTCTCGCCGAAGGTCAGCGCCGCGGTCATCGACAGCGCCGCGACGATGTCGAGCCCCACCTCGCCGCGCCCGATGCTGCGCAGGATCTCCACCACAAGCGCCACAAGGGCAGGCGTCACGCCCGCGAACCAGGCAAGGTCCGCAAGGCGGTCCTGGCCGGCCACGCGAAGCGCAAGCCCGGTGACCAGGCCGATCACCGCCAGAAGCAGGATCGCCGTCTTGAAACGATCCGCGCCGGTGTGGTCCATGCGTCCTACCTCCTCATGGCAGGGGGGCGGGCGCCGGCGCGGCCGAGAACAGCCGGCCGATCCCCACGCGCCGCGTGCCGCCGTCACCATCGCGCATAAGGAACATCGCGTCGAGCGCCCGCTCGTCCGCAAGCGCCGCGCCCTTCTCGGGTCCAAGCACCATCAGCGCCGTGGCCCATGCGTCGGCCTCGGCGCAGGTTCGGGCGACGACGCTGACCGAGGCGGGCGACGCAAGAAGCGGCGCGCCCCGGCTCGGGTCCATCGTGTGCGACAGGCGGCGGCCCCCGACCTCGACCCAGTGGCGGTAGTCGCCCGAGGTCGCCACGGCGGCGTCCTGAAGCGCAAGGATCGACTGCGGCGCCCGGCGGTCACGGTCCGGCGCCTCGACCGCGATGGTCCAGGGTTGCCCGTCCGGCCGCAGGCCGATCGCGCGCATCTCGCCGTCAACCCCGACCAGCCCCGCGTCGATGCCCTGCGCGGCCAAGGTCAGGGCCAGCCGGTCGACGCCATGGCCCTTGGCGATCCCGTTGAGGTCCAGTGCCACGGGAGCCAGCTTGCGGACCCGGGTCCCGTCGATCTCGAGCGCGTCCCCGGCCGGCACGCGATCCGCTGCCATGGCACGGCGGATGCGGCCGGGATCGGCCGCCGCGGGCCCAAAGCCCCAGGCGGCCACCGCGTCGCCCATGCCGATCTCGAAGGCCCCGCCCGAGGCGCGCCCGATACCGATCCCGAGGCGCAGCACCTCGGCCAGACCTTCGGGCACCGCCACCCAGACGCCGACCGGTGCCGCGTTGAGGCGCATCAGGTCGCTTTCGGCCCGCCAGGTCGACATCTGCGCGTCCACCTCGTCGACAGCGGACTGGAGCGCCGCACGCAGGCGCGCGGGATCGACGCCCGGTCCGGTGAAGACCAGCGTCGTCCAGCGCGTGCCCATCGTCGGACCGTTCAAGGCATGGCGCACCAGGTCAGTAGACGTCCTCGACATAGCGTCCCTCCAGCTTCAGCGCCGCGGGCGTAAGGCCCGAGGGCGCAAGGATTTCGGCCAGCGCCTCGGTCACGCCCGCCGCCATGTCGCGCCCGCCGCAGACCATGACGCGGGCGCCATCGCGGATCAGGTCCGCAACCTGCGCCGCATCCCCGCGCAGGGCGTCCTGCACGTAATGCGGCCGCGCCCCGCGCGACACCGCCGTGACCAGTCGGGACAGCCGCCCCTCGGCCTGCCAGCCGGGCAGTTCCTCGCCATAGAAGAAGTCGCTGCCGGCATGACGCATCCCGAAATACAGGTGGATGGGCCGCCGCGCCGCGTTGCCGCGCACGAAGCCTGAAAGCGGGCCGATCCCGGTGCCGGCCCCGATCAGGATCAGCGGCGCGCGGCCCCGTCCGGGGTGGAAGTCCGGGTTGCGACGCAGGAAGGCGGTGACGGTCTGACCGGGCTCGAGCGCGGTGAGCTGGCCGGAACAAAGGCCGCCGGCCTGCTTTCGGACCACGATCTCGACGAAACCGTCACGGCGCGCCGAGGCAAGCGAATAGAGCCGTGGCACAGGGCTGCCTTCGGGCAGGATGCCGATCAGGTCGCCCGCCTCGAACCGGGCGAAGCCCGCGCCTGTCAGACGCTGCCAGAGCGTCGCGCGGGGCAGGGCGAAGCGCAGGATCGCGGTCGGGGCCTGCACCTCGGCGCCGTAGTCCCGGCGCGAGATCAGCGTCAGGTCTTCGGTCGGAGGCAATGCGGGCCGGTGGACAAGCTCAAGCGCGATGCCCATCGCCTGACCCAGCGCCCGGCCCCAGCGCGCGAAGTCCTGCGGCGACTGCCGGTCGACCGTGGCAGGGGGCAGAATCCTGGCCCACCCCTTGGCCTTGGCCGCCTGGACGACGGCCTCGGCGAAGGCGCAAAAGGCCGGAAAGCTCCGGTCGCCGAACCCCAGAACGGCCAATGGTGCGTCGGGCGCGCGGTCGGAGGCCGCCAGACGGTCGAGAAAGCCCCGGGCCGAGGCCGGCGCCGCGCCGTCGCCATAGGTCGCGGCCAGCACGATGATCCGGTCCGCACGGACGTAGCGCTCTGGCGCGAAGGCCGACATCGGGGCCGTGTGCACGCTTTGCCCGGCCGCGGTCAGGGCGGCATGCAGCGTCGCGGCGAAGCCCCAGGTGCTGCCGCCCTCGCTTCCGACAAGGACAATCGTTTCGGCCTGACCGGCGGGCCGGTTCGCCTTCAGGCGTGGCCGGCCGCGCCGCCCAGCGCGCCAGGTCAGCAGGCCCGTGGCCCCCAGCGCGGGCACCCCCAGCGCCATCAGCCCCAGGACAAGGCCAAGCGTCGCCGCACCCTGTCCGGTGTGCAGCATGTAGACGGTTTCCGAGACCCGCGCCCACCCGGTCGGATCGGCCCAGGCCAGCAGCGTGCCGTCGCCCTGGTCGAGATACCCGGTCCCGCGGTCGGTCTTCAGCGTGAAGACGTCGGTCGCGTCGCCGGGATAGGGAAAGGTCAGCTCGCGCAGCTGGGCGACGGGGACCTGCGCCAAGGCGTCCATCCCGCCGGGCGCCAGGCCCGTCGCGCCGCTGACCTGCGTGGGCAGGGCCGGCGGGGCCCCGCCGTCGGGAAGCAGCTCGAAGGTAGAGGCCGACATCCAGAGGGCCGTCACGGACGACAGTAGAAGGCCACCCACGGCCAGCCGGGCGGTCTCGACATGAATCCGCCCGGCCAGCGGGCCCCGCAGCGGCGCGACCCAGCGCAGCCAGCCGCCCGCGCGCCGCGCGACCAGCGCCGCGCCCGACAGCGACAGCACCAGCATCGCCGCTGCCGCACCGGCCATGGCGACGCGACCGCCGTCGCCCAGAAACAGCGACCTGTGAAGGGTCGTGAGCCAGCGCTCGACCGGGTTGGGGTCGGCCGAGGCCACGCCCTGACCGGTGGCAGGGTCGATCACGGCCGCGCCCGGCGCGCCCTGACCGAACCAATAGGCCGTGATCCGCCCCGAGGGGGCGCGCCGGATCTGCTCGACGCCCGGGTAGGCCGCCTGGATGCGTCCGGCAAGCGTCGCGACCGTGAGATCGGCCCCGGCCTGAGGCGCGGTCAGCCGGTCGGCCATCGGAAAGACCGACAGCGCCGCACCGCTAAGCGCAAGGACGATCAGAAGCGCCAGGGCGAGAAGACCCGGCCAGCGATGGAGTGCGCGGATCATCGCCCCGGTCCCTACATATCGTAGGCGAAGCTGGCGACGTAGCGGCGGCCGTTCACGGCCTTGCCCGCGCCCTCGGTCGTCAGCGGCACGGCCACCTCGTTCGGGCTGTCGCGCATGTCCTCGACGGCGGCGTCAATGTGGAGCGTGTAGCCTGCATCGAACAGTGCGTCGGCCAGGTCGAGCGTGATCTCGAGGGTCCGCCCCGCGCCGACGCTGGCCCCGGTGATGCCGTTGATCTGCGCCGGATCTCCGCCCGCGGCGCGATACCAGTCGGTCAGGTGTTCATAATACTTCGACTTGCCCCCGGCCATCCAGAGGCTGCCCACATAGGCGCCCGCGACGTCGGTGACGTAAAGCGCCAGATAGGCGCCGTCGCCGCCGTAGGCGTTGAGTGTCGTGGTCAGCGTCACCGGCCGGGCCATGGCAAGGCCCGGAAGCGTGAGCGCGGTGGTCAGCGCAAGCGTTGCGAGAAGCGGTTTCATCGGATCTGTCCTCCGCGGGTAGGGATGAGGGTTGAACGCGGCGGGCCCGGATGTCCGCCGCGGCGGGGCTCAGTTCACCTGAACCTGCGGCGGCGCGCCGGTGCCGAAGAGCCCGTTCTGCGGAGGCGCCATCGTGCCGGCGGGTGCGGGGTTGCCCGCCCCGGTCCGGCATCCGCCGTCGTCGTCATCATCGTCTTCGTCGTCACACTCGTCGTCGCCATCATCGTCATCGTCATCGTCATCGTCGTCATCGCGCTGCGCGCTGGCGCGCCAGCCGTGGTCGTCATCGTCGTCGTCGCTGGCAAGGATCACGGGCAGGGGCTGCGCGCCGTCCTCGGCCAGCACGATCCCGGTGCGGGGGCTGCCGTCCGAGGCGTGCAAGGCGCTGAACGCCGGAACGCCCAGGGCGGCGGTCAGGGCGGTCGTCGCGACGAGAACCGTCAGGGTCTTCTTCATGGCAGGGGTCTCCTTTCGTCTGCTCGACTCCAGATGGACAGCGAACCTGAGCGCTTCCTGACCGCGCCGCCGATCCCGCTTCAGCTTGCCGTCAGGAAAAGAAAGGCCCCGCCCGGGGATGGGGCGGGGCCAGGTGAGGCCGACGGGACGATCGGCCTAGGAACGGCATTGTCCGAGGTGGTCCGCCGGGCAGTACGACGCCGGTGGTCAGGTGTCGGCGGTCAGGTGTCGGCGGTCAGGCGTGGTGCTCAGTCGTCGTCGTCGCCGTGGCCGTCGCTGTCGCGGTCCGGCGAAGGGTGGTCCTCGCCGTCCTCGTAGTCGATCTCGATCACCTGAAGCGTGCCGGGGTGGAGCGTCACCTCGATCCGCCGGCCCTCCGCGTCGCTGCCGTCGATCTCGTAGCAGCCGTCGTCGATCTTGATCCGGCGCACGGTCCAGCCGGTCTCGGCGGCAAGGCGGGCGACGGCTTCGCGCGGTTGCCAGTCGGCCATCGGCACGAAGCAGTCGTCGTCGGCGCGCGCGGCCGTCGCAGAGATCAGGGCGAGAAAGCCAAGGATTGTCAGTGTCTTCTTCATGGGCCAGACTCCTCACCACGGCCATGCCGACCTGATGCATGCGCGCTGAAGCTGACGGCAGCCTGAAGCTTGGGGATGCGCCGCGTCAGCCTCGCGTCAGGCAAGGGGATGATCCATGGGCCATCGGGGAAGGACACGGGACAGGCCATGCGCATCCTGCTGATCGAGGACGACACGGTTCTGGGCGCGGCGGTGCGCGACCAGATCGTGGCCGACGGACAGTCCGTGGACTGGGTGACGCGCCTTGACGCCGCCGGCGACGCGATGCGCGGGGCGGCCTACGATCTGGTGCTTCTGGACCTGATGCTGCCCGACGGGCGCGGGATCGGGTTCCTCAGGGGGCTGCGCGCACGCGGCGACGTCACGCCCGTCATCATCCTGACCGCGCTCGACCAGGTGTCCGACCGGATCGAGGGGCTGAACGCCGGCGCCGACGACTATCTTGTCAAACCCTTCGACCTTGCCGAGCTGTCGGCCCGGATCGGCTCGGTCGCGCGCCGCTACAGCGGCAACCCGAACCCGATCGTTTCCCATGGTCCGCTCGAGATCGACCTCGCCGCGCGCAGCATCCGCCGCGCGGGCGCGCCGGTGCAACTGACCGCGCGCGAATGGGCCCTGTTCGAGGCGTTCCTGTCCCGTCCCGGCCAGCTTCTGTCCAAGGCCCAGTTGGAAGAAAAGCTGTATGCCTTCGACGCCGAGGTCGAAAGCAACACGATCGAGGTCCACGTCAGCCGCCTGCGCAAGAAGCTTGGCCCCGCGATCATCGAGACCGAGCGCGGCCTGGGCTACCGGCTGGGCAAGCCATGAGGTTTCCGAAAAGCCTTCAGGGAAGGCTTGGCCTGTCGCTGGGCGTCCTGCTGACGACGATGTGGATCGCCGCGGCCTGGGTGACGGTGACCATCCTGCGTCACGAGATGGACGAAGTCTTCGATTCCGCCCTGCAGGAGACCGCGCAGCGCCTCCTGCCGCTTGCCGTCGTCGACATCGTCGGGCGCGAGGAAGAGGGCGTGACCCAGCGCCTCGCGGTGATCCGCGACCACGAGGAGTTCTTCACCTACATCGTGCGCGACGACACGGGGCGCGTGCTTCTGCAGTCGCACGCCGCCGAACCCGCGACCTTCCCGCCCTGGGACGGCGTGGGCTTCCGGCAGACCGTGACGCACCGCCTTTTCAGCGACGAGGCGCTGCAGGGCACCATCCGGATCACCGTGGCCGAGCCGCTTGACCACAGGGCGATGGTCGCGCGCGAGTTGCAGATGGGCCTGGGCCTGCCGCTGCTGGGGATCGTGCCCCTCACGCTTCTGGCGATCGGCCTTGTGACGCGCGCCAGCCTTGCGCCGGTCCGCCGCTTCCGGGCGCGGCTCGAGGCGCGGAACGCGCGCGATCTCACCCCGGTGCCCGGCGACGACGTTCCCTCGGAAATCGCGCCGGTCGCGGAAACGCTGAACGGGCTGCTGGCCCGGCTGAAGGCCAGTTTCGATGCCGAACGAAGCTTTGCCGCGAATGCCGCGCACGAATTGCGCACCCCCCTTGCCGGGGCCATCGCGCAGGCACAGCGCCTTGCGTCCGAGACCGGGGATCCGGTTGCCCGCATGCGCGCGGCCGAGATCGAAAGAACGCTCAAGCGGCTGACGCTGCTGTCCGAGCGCCTGATGCAGCTTGCGCGGGTCGAAGGCGGGCGCTTGCGGCTGGACCGGGTGTCGGACCTGCGCGACGTCGCCCGGCTGATCGTGGACGACCTCGGGCGGGGCCTGCCACAGGGGCGGCTGAACCTGGACCTTCCGCCGCGCCCAGTGATGTCCGATCTGGACCCCGACGTCTTCGGCATCGTCTGCCGGAACCTGGTCGAGAACGCCCTGCGTCATGGCTCGGAGGACGAGGCGATCGACATCGCCCTGTCAGACAATGGAACCTTCGTCGTGTCGAACGCCGGGCCCGTGGTCCCGGGCGACGCTCTTGACCGTCTGACAGCCCGATTCGAACGGGGGCCATCGGACGCCCCCGGAAGCGGTCTGGGGCTTGCCATCGTCGCGGCGATCGCCGAGCGCACGGGAAGCCGGCTTCATCTCAGCTCGCCGCGTCCGGGCCGCGCCTCGGGGTTCGAGGCAAGCGTGACGCTTCCGACGTCGGACCCGTCACCGCCAAAAACATTCGACCGTTGATATAGGTCAATGCGCGGTGTGCCGCGCCCTCTAGGGTCCGGTTCGATTTCTCGCATCAGACGGAGGAGCAAAGCCGTGCGAACATCGACCAGACTCAAGCTTGCAGCAGCCGCCTCGGCGATCGCGGTGGTGGCGGCGGCGGGCAACATGACCGATCCGGCGGGGTTCGGCTTCTTCGCGTCCCCGGCGCGGGCCGAAGACGGATCGGGCGGCCCCGAGAACTCGAAGGGGAACCAGGGCGGTCAGGGCGAAGGCAGCCAGGGGGCGCAGGCCGGCCAGGGCAATCAGGGCGGGCAGGGCACCGGCCAGGGTGGTCCCGACCCGGATTCGGATTCGAAAGGCCCGCAGGCCGGTGGGCCGGCCGACACGGGGTCGAGCGGCGGCAAGCCCGTCTGGGCGCAGGAAGGCATCCCCGAGGTCGAGCTTGGCCGGCTGAGCGTCGCGCGCTCGCCCGATCAGGTGCTCGACCGGGCCTATGCCGAGGCGCTGGCGACGCTGACGGACGAGATGATCGACTTCTACAACATCGCAAGCGACGATGGCTGGGTCGCCCTGCTTGACGCGCTTTCGAACGATTGGGACGAGCTGAGCCTGATCGACTCTCCTCTGCAGAACCTTTCGCTGATGAAGGAAGCGCTCGACGGCACATCCGCGCTGAGCGACCTGGGCGTGACAACGGACAACGACACGCTTCTGGCGATCTTCCTTGGCGTTGCCTCGGACAAGACCGTGGCCATCAGCACCGACACCGTCATCGCGGTCACGACGATCCTCGGCGACCCGGTGACCGGCAGCGACGCCGATGATCTGGCCGCGGCGGCCGAGGCGATCCGGATCGCGGTCCTGGCGGGCCACGGCTGAGGCAGGGAACAGGGCACCCCGGACCCATGCGGCCGGGGTGCCCCGGCATTTCAACCTTACTCGAGGGATGCTTTCGAACATGACGCGCTCGAACACGACGCAACGGGTCCGGTGTGCCGTCTCTGCCCTCGCGGCGGCGGCGGTGATTGGCCTTTCGCCCTTCGCCATGACATCGCCTGCCTTGGCGCAGGACCATACCGAAGAAGGCGGCCACGGCGGTGGACAGGGAAGCGGGAAGGGCGGGTCCGGCGGGCACGAGGATGGCGGCCACGAAGACGGCGGTCACGACGACGGGGGCCACGACGACGGAGGCCACGAGAGTGGCGGCAAGGGCCAGGGCGGTTCGGGTTCGGGCGGCGGCCAGGGGCAGGGCGCGGGCGAAGGTTCTGGCGCGGGCAACGGTGGTCAGGGCAGCCAGGGTGGACAGTCGCAATCCCGTCCGGTCTGGGCGCAGGAAGGCATCCCCGAGGTCGAGCTGGGCCGACTGAACGTCGCGCGGTCTCCGGCGCAGGTGATCGACCGGGCCTATGCCGAGGCCGTGGGCGCGATGACGCCCGAGGTGACGGCGTTCTACGCCCTGACTCTCGATCAGATGGAAACGGTCCTTCGCGAGGACTGGGACACGTTGCAGATCATCGACTCGCCGCTGCAGAATCTCGCGTTGCTGCGGGACGGGCTTGACGGGACGTCTATCCTTGTGTCGTCGGGGATCAACACGGACAACGACGCGCTTCTGGCCGTCTTCCTTGGCACCGCCTCGGACAAGGGGCTGCCCATCACGAGGGAGACAGCGCTTGCCGTATCGACCATCCTTGGGCAACCCTTGAGCGAGGGTGCAGCACAGGCGCTGGCAGAGGATGCTGAACGGATCAGGCTGGCGATCGTCGCAGGACACGGCTGAGGTAGAGCAGAAATGAACAACATTCTTGGACTTGGAACCGCAGCGGCGATCGCCGCCGCGGTTCTTCCCATGCAGGCGGGCGCGCAGGACACAGGCACCGTGCTTGGCCAGCGTGTCGCCAGCGTGACCTTCGGCCCCTACGCGCGGGTGGAGTTCGGAAGCGCGTCGCCGTCGCTCGATGGCGCCTACTGGCTGCCGCCGGGGGATTCCGATCCGCAGGTCAACTTCGATGCCACGCTTCTCGACGATCGCACCGGGTTCGGGTCAGCCGCGTTCGGCTATGACTGGCAGAACGGCTTTCGCGCCGAACTGGCGATCTTCGGCACCGGCACGTCGGATTTCACCGCGCCCTGTTCGTCCGTTTCGGACGGCAGTCCCTGCAGCGAACACAGCGACATCACCTCGGCTTCGGTCAGCACCTCCGGCTTTCTGGGCAACGTCTACTATGCCCCCTTCGAGGCACAGGGGTCGAATTCGATCTTCCAGCCCTTCGTCGTCGCCGGCATCGGCATCGCGCGCAACGAGGTCGGCGCGTGGACGCGGACCAAGAACCCGGACAACCCGACCCTGGCCGACAACACCGTGCGGACCTTCGAGGGGGCGACCAATTCGGACTTCGCGTGGTCCGTGGGTGTCGGCGCTGCGGTGCAGGTCACGCGTCCGGGGCAGTGGCCCGTGATCGTCGAGGCTGCATGGCGATACTACGATTTCGGCACGGCGTCGGGCGGGTCGCAGCCCGTCGGCACGGGAAGCTCACCGCGCGAGCCGCTGACCTTCGATCTTGACACTCAGGTGATCTCGATCGGCGTCCGGGTGCCGCTGCAGCGCTACTGAGCCACGCCCGAACCGCCGGTCCCGGGGGCGGCTTCCGGGGGCGGCTTCCCGGGGTGGCTTCTGGGCGGTTGATCTATGTCAGGGCGCTTGGCCAAGTCGCGCGGCATCCTTTCCCAAACGGGGAGGAGCCAGACGCCCATGCAGCGGTCTGCCGGATCACAGCGCGATGTTCGACGCAACGGCCCCGCGCGGGCGGTGGTGTCATGACCGGCGCCGTCTTGCTGTCCGATCCGCGCGATCTGCTTGCCGTCCTTCTGGGCCGGGGCTTCCGCGTGATCGCCCCGCAAGAGGCCGATGGCGTGATCGCCTACGCCCCGCTTTCCGATCCCGACGGCCTGCCACGCGGCCGCATCGACGAACAGTCGCCCGGCAGCTACCGCCTGACCGACGGCGATCCCGAACGCTGGTTCGACCAGGTCGTCGGACCCGGAAGCTGGAAGGCTTGGCTTTATCCTGCGCGCCGCAAGCTCTGGAGCGCCGAACGCAGCGCCGAGGGCCTGCGCTTCGACACGCCCGACGACCCCTGGCCCGAGACCGTGTTCTTCGGCGTCCGCCCCTGCGAACTGGCGGCGATGGAACGCCAGGACGATGTCTTCGGGTCGGGGCCGTTCGCGGATGGCGCCTATGGCCGGCGCCGGGCGGGCACGCTGGTTGTCGTGGTCCAGTGCGCCCGCGCGGCCGAGACCTGTTTCTGCGCCTCGATGGGCACGGGCCCCAGGGCCGATGCGGGCTTCGACCTTGCCATCACCGAGCTTGCGTCGGACGCCGGGCCGCGTCTTCTGGTCGAAAGCGGCAGCGACGCGGGGCAGGCGATCCTGGCCGACCTCGCCGCCCCGGCGGCGGCCGACGACGATCTGGCCGAGGCGCGTCGCGTTGCGGACGCCACGGCCCGCGCGCAGGTCCGGCACATGCCCGCCGAGGTGGCCGAAGGCCTGCCCCGGCGACCCGGGGCCGCCGTCTGGGACGAGATCGCCACCCGCTGCCTTGCCTGTGCCAACTGCACGCTGGCCTGCCCGACCTGCTTCTGCTCGGACGTCGAAGAGACCAGCGACCTGACCGGCGAGCACGCCGAACGCTGGCGGGTCTGGGACAGCTGCTTCTCGGCCGACTTCAGCTATATCCACGGCGGTTCTGTCCGGCCGTCGACGGCCGCGCGCTATCGCCAGTGGATGACGCACAAGCTGGCCTGGTGGCACGATCAGTTCGGCGCCTCGGGCTGCGTCGGCTGCGGGCGCTGCATCACCTGGTGCCCCGTGGGCATCGACATCGTGGCCGAAGCCACCGCCGTCCTGGCCTGTCCCGAGGAGTGAGCCCATGGCGATCCACACGATCCGCGACCTTCTGGCCGGGCATCCGGCCTTCCGCGACTTCGACGACGAGGCGCTGGACCTCATCGCCGGCTGCGGCACCAACGTCCATTTCACCGCAGGCCGGCCGATCTTCCGCGAGGGCGATCCGGCCGACAAGGTCTTCATCCTTCGCCACGGCGACGCGGCCATCGAGATCGCGGCGCCCGGCGCGGGTCCGATCGTGGTCGAATCCCTCCACCCCGGCGACGTGGTGGACTGGTCGTGGCTGGTGCCGCCGCGCCGCGCCATGTCGGACGCCCGCGCCGTGACCGACGTCAGCGCGATCAGCCTTGACGCGTCCTGCGTGCTGCGCAAGTGCGACGAACACCCGGGCCTCGGCTACCAGATGTTCAAGCTCTGGCTGCCGCACCTGGCGCAAAGGGTGCGGGCGCAGCGGCTTCAGCTTCTGGACCTCTACGGCCCCGATGCGCGCTGAGGCGGACACCCGCGCGCCTTCGGGCGACCCGATGCGGCCGCGCGCCTTTCGCGTGACCGAGGTCTGGCGCGAGCTTGACGACGTCGTCTCGATGCGCCTCGCCGGACCGGGAGGCGAGCCCTTCGCCTTCGCGCCGGGCCAGTTCAACATGCTCTACGCCTTCGGCGTGGGCGAGATCGCGGTCTCGATCTCGGGCGATCCGGCGCGGCCGGACGAGCTGCTGCATACGATCCGCGACGTGGGCGCGGTGTCGGGCGCGCTGGCCCGGTCTGGGCAGGGCACGGTGCTGGGGGTGCGGGGGCCCTTCGGGGCCGGCTGGCCGGTCGAGGGCGAACGCGGGCGGCATCTTCTGTTCGTCGCTGGCGGGCTTGGCCTGGCGCCGCTTCGGCCCGCGATCTACCGCGCGCTGTCGGCGCCCCGGCTTTACCGGGGGATCACGCTGATCATGGGCGCGCGCTCCCCGCGCGAGCTGCTTTACGCCTATCAGCTGGCCGGCTGGGCGGCCGGGCAGGCCCTGCGCCTGTTCGTCACCGTCGATCACGCGGGCCCGGAATGGACCGGGGCGGTGGGCGTCGTGACCGGGCAGTTCGCCCGCGCCCTCGAGGGGATCGACCCGGCCTCGGTGTCGGCCTTCGTCTGCGGCCCCGAGGTGATGATGCGCCACGGATGCGCCGATCTGGCGGACCTTGGCGTGCCGGCCGACCGGCAGTGGATCTCGATGGAGCGGAACATGAAATGCGCCGTGGGCCTGTGCGGGCATTGCCAGTTCGGGGCCGACTTCGTCTGCCGCGACGGCCCGGTCTTCCGGTATGACCGAATGGCCCGCCGCCTTGGCGTGAGGGAGCTCTGAGATGGCGCGACCGAAGCTTGCGGTGTGGAAATTCGCCTCGTGCGACGGCTGCCAGCTGTCGCTTCTGGATTGCGAGGACGAGCTTCTCGCCATCGCCGGGGCCATCGACATCTCGCATTTCCTCGAAGCGACAAGCCGCGTGACCGAGGGGCCCTATGACCTGTCGCTGGTCGAGGGCTCCATCACCACGGCCCACGACGCCGCGCGCATCCGCGAGATCCGCGCGCAATCGAAGGTGCTGGTCTCGATCGGGGCATGCGCCACCGCCGGCGGCATCCAGGCGCTGCGCAACCACGCCGAGGTCGGCGAATGGACGCGCGCGGTCTATGCCCATCCCGACTATATCTCGACGCTGGCCACCTCGACAGCGATCTCGGACCATGTGACGGTCGATCTGGAACTGCACGGCTGCCCGGTGTCGAAGGCGCACCTGCTGGAACTGGTCGCGGCCACGCTGTCCGGGCGCAGGCCGCAGATCCCCAATGTCTCGCAATGCGTCGAGTGCAAGCGCCACGGCACGCCCTGCGTCCTGGTCTCGAAGGGGGTGCCCTGCCTCGGCCCCGTGACACGGGCGGGCTGCGGCAACCTTTGCCCCTCGGTCGGGCGGGGGTGCTATGGCTGCTTCGGGCCGGTTCCGGGCGCGAACACGGCCGAGTTGTCGGCCCGCTTCAAGGCACTGGGGCTGTCGGAGGCCGAGCAGCAGGCGCTTTATCGCGGCTTCACCTGCGCGGCGCCCGCGTTCGAGACGGCCGGCTTCGGGGCGGCGGGAGGCGGCGATGACTGAACGCACGATCAAGGTCGATGCGCTGGCGCGCGTGGAAGGCGAGGGGGCGCTTTACGTGCGTCTGCGCGACCGGACGGTCGAGGCCGTCGAGTTCCGCATCTTCGAGCCGCCGCGCTTCTTCGAGGCGCTTCTGCGCGGCCGGCCTGCGGCCGACGCGCCCGACATCACCTCGCGCATCTGCGGCATCTGCCCCATCGCCTATATCATGAGCGCCTCCGAGGCGGTGGAAGACGCGCTGGGCATCGCGATCACGCCCGAGATCCACGCCCTGCGGCGGATGATCTATTGCGGCGAGTGGATCCAGAGCCACGTCCTGCACGCCGCCATGCTGCACGCCCCCGACTTCCTCGGCCTGCCCGACGCGATCGAGATTGCGCGCGCCGACCCCGACCTCGTGCGCACGGCGCTGCGGCTGAAGAAGATCGGCAACAGCCTGATGGAGGTGATCGGCGGGCGCGCGGTGCATCCCGTCAACACCCGCATCGGCGGCTTCTTCCGGGCGCCCGATCGCGACCGCATCGCCGCGCTGATCCCCGAGCTTGAATGGGGCGCTGCCGCGGCGCGCGAGCTTTCGCTGGCCTTCGCCCGCTTCGACTTTCCGCAGGACGAGGGCGACTATACCTTCGTCTCGCTCGTCCACCCCGAGGTCTATCCGATCCTCGAGGGCCGCATCGGGTCGAACCGGGGCCTCGACATCGCGAAATCGGAATTCGGCGATGTCTTCCACGAAACTCATGTCGCGCGGTCGAACGCGCTTCACGGCCACATGCGCGGCGCCGAAAGCTATATGGTCGGGCCGCTGGCACGCTATGCCAACAACTTCGACCGCCTACCCGAGGTCTGCCGGCAGACCGCGCGCGAGGCGGGTCTGGGCCCGATCGAGCGCAATCCCTTCAAGTCGATCATCGTGCGGATGATCGAGGTGCAGTTCGCCTGCCTCGAGGCGCTGCGCCTGGCCCGCGCCTATGCGGCCCCTGTGCCGGCCCATCTCGAGGCCGCGCCGCGCGCCGGAGAGGGCTTCGGTTGCACCGAGGCGCCGCGCGGCATCTGCCATCATACCTACGTCCTTGACGACGAGGCGCGCATCCTGTCGGCCACCATCGTTCCGCCGACCTCGCAGAACCAGCCGCAGATCGAAGTCGACCTCCGGCGGGTGATCGAGGCGGCGCTCGACCTTGACGACGCGGCGTTGCAGCGGCGCTGCGAACAGGCGATCCGCAACTACGATCCCTGCATTTCCTGCGCCACGCATTTCCTCAAGCTGACGGTCGAGCGTGTCTGAGGATCTTGGCGCCGTCTCGCGGGTCATCGGCGTGGGCCACCCGTTCCGGCGCGACGACGGGGTGGGTCCGTGGCTGGCCGCGGAACTGGCGCGGCGGGGCATCGAGGCCACCGCGCACACGGGCGATGGCGCGGGCCTGGTCGAGGTGCTGGCGCAGGCGGCCGAAACGGGCGAGGCCCTTCTGTTCGCCGACGCCACGCAGTCGGGCGCGCCGCCAGGCACCGTCGTCGTCCTTGACGCCCATGCCGCGCCGCTGCCGCCCGACACCTTCCGCAACTCGACGCACGAATTCGGCCTTGCGGCGGCGGTCGAGACGGCGCGCGCGCTGGGCCTCTTACCGGCCTCGGTCGTGATCGTCGGTATCGAAGGGCAGGATTTCACCTTCGGCGACGGGCTGAGCGCGCCGGTCGAGGCAGCCGCCCTTGCCGTGCTCGACCGTCTGGTGCGGGCGCTTGGCGCGGAATCGGGGCGCGACCGCACGGCGCTTTTCACGTCGCCCGTCCCCGACTAGTCTGGCCAGGCGGAGGGCCGATGTCGCTCGAGTTTCCGAACCCTGATCTGACCGCCCAGGCCTTTTCCGAGGAAGCCTGGGCCGAGGTGCTGTCGGCGGTCGATCGCGCCTATGCCGACCTTGTCAGCTATCAGGAGCAACTCGAACGGCAGAACGAGGACCTGCACGAGTTCCGGCGCTTTCTGGCCTCCATCCTGACCTCGGTCAGCGACGTGATGGCCGTGGTGCGGCGCGACTGCACGATCGAACAGGCCAGCCGGTCGCTGGGCGAGGCGCTGGGCTGCGGCGCCGAGGCGCTTCAGGGGCGCGACGTGACGACGCTGTTCGCCCCGGACGAGGCCGCCAAGCTGGCCGAGGCGCTGGACGCCGTGCGCCAGACGCGCGCGCCGGTGCGGTTCGAGACCCTGCTGCAGGGCAGCGACGGGCCCGCGCCCTTCGATGTGTCGGTCACGGCGCGCGTCAGCGACCGGGGCCGGATGATCGGGGCGGTGATCCTTGGCCGGCCTCTGGGTGAGCTTCGCCGCGCCTATGCCGAACTCGAGGCCAGCCACCGCAGCCTGAAAGAGGCGCAGACCCAGCTTGTGCGCAACGAGAAGCTCGCCTCGCTTGGCCGGCTTCTGGCCGGGGTGGCGCACGAACTGAACAACCCGATCAGCTTCGTCTACGCCAACGCCCACGCGCTCGAGCGCTATATCGGCCGGTTCGAAACCTATTTCGAACGGGTCGAGGCCGGCGCCCCGCGCGAGGAACTTGTCGAACTGCGCCAGACGCTGAAGTTGGACCGCGAACTCAAGAACCTGCGCACCGCAATCGATGGGGCGCGCGAAGGGTCCGAACGCGTGCGCGACATCGTGGCCGACCTGCGCCGCCTGTCGGTCGCGGGCGGCGCCACGCGCGAACGTTTCGATCTGGTCGAGGCCGCCCGCGTCGCCACACGCTGGGTTCTGCGCGGATCGAAATCGGGGATCGAGGCCCGGTTCGAAGGCTGCGACAGCCTGCAGATCCTGGGCAACGTCGGCCATGTCCAGCAGATCGTGATGAACCTGGTGCAGAACGCGCTCGACGCGATGGCCGGGGTCGAAGCCCCGGAACTGACGCTTGAGATCGGTCAGGGCGACGGCATCGCCTGGCTGACCGTGGCCGACACCGGCCCGGGCGTGCCCGAGGCCCTCGCGGCGTCGGTCTTCGATCCGTTCTTCACCACGAAGCCGGTCGGGCAGGGCACCGGGCTTGGCCTGTCGATCAGCCACAAGATCGCCGAGGAACATGGCGGCCGCCTTGTTCTGCTGCCCCGAGACAGGGGCGCGGCCTTCCGCCTTGAACTGCCGCAGGAGGGCGGGGCATGAACCTTCTGTGGCTTCAGTCCGCGGGCTGCGGCGGCTGCACCATGTCGCTTCTGTGCGCCGAGGACCCAAACATCCTTGAGTTGTTCGAAGGCGCGGGGATCGAGATCCTGTGGCATCCGGCCCTGTCCGAGGCCACCGGCGACGAGGTCGCAGCCCTGTTCGATCGCATCGTCGCGGGCGAGGTGGCGCTGGACGTCCTGTGCGTCGAAGGCTCGATCGTCACCGGCCCGCGTGGCACGGGGCGCTATCACATGCTGTCGGGCACTGGGCGGCCGATGCTGGACTGGGTGCGCGCGCTGGCGCCGCTGGCGCGCGAGGTCGTCGCCGTCGGGACCTGCGCGGCCTTCGGCGGCATGACGGCGGCCGGCGGCAATCCGGCGGGCGCGATCGGCCTTCAGTACGACGGCAGCCAGCCGGGCGGCGCGCTTGACGAAGGCTTCCGCGCGCGCGGCGGCCTGCCGGTCGTCAACGTGGCCGGATGCCCGACCCATCCCGACTGGGTCGCCCAGACGCTTCTGCTGCTGGCCGACGGCGGGCTTGGGGCCGGGGCGCTTGACGATTTCAACCGCCCGCGCTTCTACACCGACCACCTGGTCCATCACGCCTGCCCGAAAAACGAGTTCTACGAATACAAGGCCAGCGCCCGCGCCTTGTCCGAGATGGGCTGCATGATGGAGCATCTGGGCTGCATCGGCACCCAGGCGGTGGGCGACTGCAACATCCGGCCCTGGAACGGCGGCGGGTCCTGCACCCGGGGCGGCTATCCCTGCATCGCCTGCACCAGCCCCGAGTTCGAGGAACCGCGCCTGAGCTTCACCGAGACGCCCAAGGTCGCGGGCATCCCCGTGGGGCTGCCGTCGGACATGCCGAAGGCCTGGTTCATGGCGCTGGCGTCGCTGTCGAAGGCCGCGACGCCCGAACGGATCGCGCTCAACGCCCATTCCGACCGGATCGCCGTGGCGCCAAGGCCGAAACGGGAAACGCGATGAGCGGCCGGCAGCTTCTGGTCGGTCCGTTCAACAGGGTGGAGGGCGATCTCGAGGTCCGGCTCGAGGTCGAGGACGGCCGGGTGCGGGCGGCCTACGCCAATTCGCCGCTTTTTCGTGGTTTCGAAATCATGCTGCGGGGGCGCGATCCGCGCGACGCGCTGACGATTACGCCGCGGATCTGCGGCATCTGCTCGATCAGCCAGTCCGCGGCGGCGGCCTTCGCGCTGGCCGAGGCCTCGGGCGCCGAACCCACCCCGCAAGGTGCGCTTGCCGCCGCCATCCTGCACGGGGTCGAGAACCTTGCAGACCACGTCACCCATTTCAACCTGTTCTTCATGCCCGACTTCGCCCGCCCGGCCTATGCGCACCGCCCCTGGCACGCACGGATGGTCGAGCGGTTCACCGCCACGAAGGGAAGTGCGGCGCGCGCGGCGCTCGACGCGCGGGCGCGGCTGATGCACATCACCGGCGTTCTCGGGGGGAAGTGGCCGCATACGCTGGCGATCCAGCCCGCCGGCGTCACACGCGCGCCCGACATGGCCGAACGCGTCCGCATCCTGGCCACGCTGCGCAGCTTTCGCCGGCATCTGGAAGGCGCGCTCTTCGGCGCGCCGCTGGAGGACTTCACGGCGCTTTCGGGTCTTGCCGATCTTGACGCCTGGCAGATGGGGGACGCGGGGCTGTTCCTTGACGCCGCACGCGATCTGGGACTTGCCGGCCTGGGCGCGGGCCCGCGCCGCTATCTGTCGTTCGGCGCCTATCCCCAGCCCGCGGGGCGGACGACCCGGCCCGGGGTCTGGGTCGGCTCCGAAACCGGGGGCGCGGTTCATTCGCTTGACCCTGCCGGGATCGAAGAGGACGTGGCCCAAAGCTGGATGCTGGGCGCGCCCGCGCATCCCTATGACGGCGTGACCCGCCCCGACGAGGCGATGGCCGAGGCCGCCTACAGCTGGTGCAAGGCGCCGCGCCTTCAGGGCGCGCCCTGCGAAGTCGGCGCACTGGCGCGGCAGGCGGTCGACCGACACCCCCTTGGCGTGGCGCTGGCGGCCGAGGGCGGCGTGCGCGCGCGTGTGGCCGCGCGCCTGCTCGAGATCGCGCGCACCCAGATCTGGCTTGAGACCTGGGCGGGCGCGCTCGATCCGCAGGCGTCCTTCATGGGCCGGTTCGACCTGCCAGACACGGGGCAGGGCGCGGGTCTGGTCGAAGCCGCGCGGGGATCCCTCGGCCACTGGATCCGGATCGAGGGCGGGCGCATCGCAAATTACCAGATCGTCGCTCCGACGACCTGGAACTTCTCGCCCCGCGACGGGGCGGGGCGGCCCGGGCCGCTCGAGCTGGCGCTCGAGGGCGCGCCGGTCTGCGCGGACGAGGCAAGCCCGCTGTCGGTCCAGCACATCGTGCGCAGCTTCGACCCTTGCATGGTCTGCACGGTCCACTGATGCACGGCCTGCGCATCCGCGTGCGGGGGCAGGTGCAGGGCGTGGGGTTCCGGCCGTTCGTCTGGCAACTTGCGACCCGCTTGGGCGTTACGGGCGAGGTGCTGAACGACGCCGAGGGGGTGCTGATCCATGCCGCGGGCCCCGATCTCGACCGGTTCGTGCAAGCGCTGTCGGCCGAGGCGCCACCGCTGGCCCGGGTCGACGCGGTCGAGGCCGCCCCGGCCGAGGTGCCCGACCGCGCGGGCTTCGTCATCGCCGCCAGCGGCGGGCCGGGCGCCGAGACGCGGGTGACGCCCGACGCGGCGACCTGCGCCGATTGCCTGGCCGAGATCCGTGATCCGGCCGAACGCCGCTTCGGCTATGCCTTCGCCAACTGCACGAACTGCGGCCCGCGCTTCTCCATTCTCACCGGCCTGCCCTACGACCGGGCGCAGACGACGATGGCGGCCTTCGCGCTTTGCCCCGCCTGCCGCGCCGAATACGAGGACCCCGGCGACCGCCGCTTTCACGCCCAGCCCGTGGCCTGCCCCGCCTGCGGACCCCGCCTCTGGGCGGAAACCGTTGACGGCGAACGTCCGGGGGGCGATGCCATCGCCACCGCTGCCACCTGGCTGACGGCGGGCCGGATCGTCGCGCTGAAGGGCCTGGGGGGATTCCACCTGGCCTGCGACGCCACGAACCCCGACGCCGTCGCCGCGCTGCGGGCGCGCAAGCGCCGGCCTGGCAAGCCCTTCGCCCTCATGGCGCGGCTCGACGGCATCGCCCGCCATGCCGCCATCGACCCGGAGGAAGCCGCGCGTCTCGCCGATCCTGCGGCCCCCATCGTGCTGTTGCGCAAGGCGGGCCTGCCGCTGCCCGAGGGAATCGCCCCCGGCCAGGCGCGGCTGGGCTGGATGCTGCCCGCCACGCCACTGCATCACCTTCTGATCGACGCGGTGGCGGGGCCGCTGGTGATGACCTCGGGCAACCTCTCGGGCGAGCCGCAGGTAATCGGCAACGACGAGGCGCGCGAGACGCTGGCACCCTTCGTCGACGGCTTCCTGATGCACGACCGCGACATCGCGCGTCGCCTTGACGACGGGGTCGAGGTGCTGGGGCCGCAAGGCCCGATGGTCCTGCGCCGCGCGCGTGGGCGGGTGCCGGGGACGCTTCGCCTGCCCGACGGGCTGCCCAGCGGCCAGGTCGTGGCCTATGGCGGGCAGCTCAAGTCGGCGATCTGCCTGACCAAGGGCGGGCAGGCGCTGCTGTCGCATCACATGGGCGATCTCGACACGGCGCTGTCGGTTGCGGAGTTCGACAAGGCCGATCGCGATCTTGCCGGGCTGTTCGACCACCGCCCCGAAGCCGTGGCCGTGGACCTGCACCCCGATTTCCACGCCACGCGGCACGGGCGCGCGCGCGGCGCGGCGCTGGGCGTTCCGGTGGTCGAGGTGCAGCACCACCATGCCCACATGGCTGCCGCCTTGGGCGAGGCGGGCTGGCGTGGCGGTGTCGCCGTGGGACTGATCCTCGACGGGCTGGGGCTGGGGCCGGACGGCACCGTCTGGGGGGGCGAGGTTCTGGTCGGGGACTACGCCCGGGCCGACCGCGTGGCCCACCTGACGCCCGCACCGCTGGTGGGCGGCGACCGCGCGCAGGTCGAACCCTGGCGGAACGCCGTGGTGCGCCTTGACGCCGCCGGGCTTGGCGATCTGGCGGACGCGCTGTTCGCCGACCGGCCGCGCGCGCTTCTGCGCCAGGCGGCGGTGGCCGGTATCAATGCCCCGCTGTCAAGTTCCGCCGGGCGGCTTTTCGATGCCGTCGCCGCCTGCCTTGGACTCGCCGCCGATGGCCAGAGCTACGAGGGCGAGGCGGCCATGCTGCTCGAGGCGCTGGCGGCGGGATCGGTGGACAGGGGGGCTTACCCCTTCGGGGTGTCCGGGGCCGGGATCGACCCCGCGCCGGTGTTCCGCGCGCTGGCGCAGGACCTGCGGCAGGGGGTGGCGACCGGCGACATTGCGCGGCGGTTTCACGCGGGCCTCGCGCGGGCCTTCGCCGGGGCGGCGCGCCGCGCGGCGGATCAGGCGGGCACGCGGACGGTCGCGCTGTCGGGCGGCTGCTTCCAGAACCTGACGCTCTTGGGGATGGTCTGCGACGCGCTGACGGATCTGGAACTTTGCCGGCCGGGGCAGGTGCCCGCCAATGATGGCGGCCTTGCCTTCGGACAGGCGCTGGTGGCGCTGGCACGGCTGGAAACCCTCTGACCAGCCCGCGCTTGGGCCGGTAAGCGCCTTTGCGCGGCTGTGCGGCGGGATCTTCTGAAAATCCATTAAAAGCAATGGTTTGCGCCGACGCGTAGTGATGGCGGCTTTCGCTGTCGCATACGCCCGCATACCGCGACCCTGTGCCTGCAAGGCGCCATGTCGCGCGCCGGAACGATTCGGGGACGGAGGAGGACCGGGGTTGAGCCAGATCGAAACCTTCTACGACGTGATGCGCCGGCAGGGGATCACCCGCCGCAGCTTCATGAAATACTGCTCGCTCACGGCGGCGGCGCTGGGCCTTGGTCCGTCCTTCGTGCCGAAGATCGCCCATGCCATGGAGACAAAGCCCCGCACGCCGGTGATCTGGGTGCACGGACTGGAATGCACCTGCTGTTCGGAAAGCTTCATCCGCTCGGCCCATCCTCTGGCCAAGGACGTCGTGCTGTCGATGATCAGCCTCGATTACGACGACACGCTGATGGCGGCGGCCGGGCATCAGGCGGAAGCCGCGCTCGAAGACACCATCCAGAAGTACAAGGGCAACTACATCCTTGCCGTCGAAGGCAACCCGCCACTGAACGAGGACGGGATGTTCTGCATCGTCGGCGGCAAGCCCTTCGTCGAGCAACTGCGCCACGCCGCCAAGGACGCCAAGGCCATCATCAGCTGGGGGGCCTGCGCGTCCTACGGCTGCGTGCAGGCGGCCAAGCCCAACCCGACGCAGGCGACGCCGGTGCACAAGGTCATCACCGACAAGCCGATCATCAAGGTGCCCGGCTGCCCGCCCATCGCCGAGGTGATGACCGGCGTCATCACCTACATGCTGACCTTCGACCGCCTGCCCGAGCTTGACCGCCAGGGCCGCCCCGCGATGTTCTATTCCCAGCGCATCCACGACAAGTGCTACCGCCGGCCGCATTTCGACGCCGGTCAGTTCGTCGAGGCCTGGGACGACGAGTATGCGCGCAAGGGCTATTGCCTTTACAAGATGGGCTGCAAGGGCCCGACGACCTACAACGCCTGCTCGACCGTGCGCTGGAACGAAGGGACAAGCTTCCCGATCCAGTCGGGCCATGGCTGCATCGGCTGTTCCGAGGACGGCTTCTGGGACCAGGGCAGCTTCTACAACCGCGTCACCGACCTGACCCAGTTCGGGGTCGAGGCCAACGCCGACCGCGTGGGCCTTGCGGCGGCGGGGGTCGTCGGCGGGGGCATCGCGTTCCACGCCGCCGTCTCGGCGCTGAAATCCGCTCAGAAGAAAACCCAGGACCGCGTGTCCGAGAACGAGGAGGTCTGACCCATGGTCGTGCAAACCCCCAACGGCTTCACGCTTGACACCTCGGGCCAGCGGATCGTGGTCGATCCGGTCACCCGCATCGAAGGGCACATGCGCTGCGAGGTGAACGTCGACGAGAACAACGTCATCACCAACGCGGTCTCGACCGGCACGATGTGGCGCGGGCTCGAGGTGATCCTGAAAGGCCGTGACCCGCGCGACGCCTGGGCCTTCACCGAACGGATCTGCGGCGTCTGCACCGGGACCCATGCCCTGACCAGCGTCCGCGCGGTCGAGGACGCGCTGGGGATCACCATCCCCGACAACGCCAACTCGATCCGCAACATCATGCAGCTGAACCTGCAGATCCACGATCACATCGTGCACTTCTATCACCTGCACGCCCTTGACTGGGTCAATCCGATCAATGCCTTGCGCGCCGATCCGAAAGCGACGAGCGAACTTCAGCAGGCGGTGTCGCCGTCCCATCCGATGTCCTCGCCGGGCTATTTCCGCGACGTGCAGAACCGGCTGAAGCAGTTCGTCGACTCGGGCCAGCTGGGCCTGTTCAAGAACGGCTACTGGGACAACCCGGCCTACAAGCTGCCGCCCGAGGCCGACCTGATGGCCACGACGCACTATCTCGAGGCGCTGGACCTGCAGAAGGACATCGTCAAGATCCACGCGATCTTCGGCGGCAAGAACCCCCATCCCAACTGGCTGGTGGGCGGCGTGCCGTCGCCGATCAACATCGACGGCGTGGGCGCGGTGGGCGCGATCAACATGGAGCGGCTGAACATGGTCAGCTCCATCATCGACCAGTGCATCGCCTTCGTGAACAACGTCTATCTGCCCGACCTTGTCGCGATCGGCGGCTTCTACAAGGACTGGCTTTACGGTGGCGGATTGTCGTCGCAATCCGTCCTCGCCTATGGCGACATCCCCGAGCACGCCAACGACTTCTCGGCCGGCCAGCTGCACCTGCCGCGCGGCGCGATCATCAACGGCAACCTCAACGAGGTGCACGACGTCGACGTGCGAGACCCCGAACAGGTGCAGGAATTCGTCGACCATTCCTGGTACGACTACGGCGAGCCCGGCAAGGGCCTGCACCCCTGGGACGGCGTCACGCAGGCGAAGTACGAGCTTGGGCCCAACGCCAAGGGCACGCGGACCCATATCCTCGAACTGGACGAGGCGGCGAAGTATTCCTGGATCAAGGCGCCGCGCTGGCGCGGTCACGCGATGGAGGTGGGGCCGCTTGCCCGCTATATCATCGGCTACGCCAGCGGGCACGAGGACATCACCAACCAGGTGAAGGGGCTTCTGCGCACCATGGAGCTGCCGGTCGAGGCGCTGTTCTCGACGCTGGGACGGACGGCAGCGCGCGCGCTCGAGGCCGAGTACTGCGCGCGCCTTCAGAAGCACTTCTTCGACAAGCTCGTCGCGAACTGCCGCAACGGCGACACCGCGACCGCCAACGTCGAGAAGTGGGACCCCTCGACCTGGCCGAAAGAGGCCAAGGGCGTCGGCATGACCGAGGCGCCGCGCGGCGCGCTGGGCCACTGGGTGCAGATCCGCGACGGCCGGATCGAGAACTACCAGTGCGTGGTGCCCACGACCTGGAACGGCTCGCCCCGCGACACGGCCGGCAACATCGGCGCCTTCGAGGCCAGCCTGATGAACACGAAGGTCGAACGCCCCGAAGAACCGGTCGAGATCCTGCGCACGCTGCACAGCTTCGACCCCTGCCTGGCCTGTTCGACGCATGTCATGTCGCCGGACGGCAGGGAACTTACCACCGTCAAGGTCCGCTGAAGGAGGAACACCCATGAAACGACTAATCCTTGCCGCCACGGTCCTGCCGGTTCCCGCCTTCGCCCACGGCGTCCATGTCGCGCTTCCCGCCCCCGCGCACGAGGCGTTTCACGGCGGCATCCTTGCCGGCCTGATCGTCGTCGCGGCGGCCTTCGCCCTCGCGTGGCTGAAGGACCGCAGGCCATGAAGGTCGAGGTTTCCGATGACACGGTCGCCGCGCCGGTTCGGACCCGGGTGGACTTCTACTCGCCCCTCCCGCTGACCGGGGACGCCACCGACCGCGACCGCGCGACCATCACCCGGCGCACCAGCGTCTATGTCTACGAGGCGCCGGTGCGGCTGTGGCACTGGATCAACGCCGCCGCGATCATGACGCTGGTGGTCACGGGGTTCCTCATCGGTTCGCCGCCCCCCACGATGGAGATCGGCGAGGCGACCCACCAGTTCCTCTTCGGCTACATCCGCTTTGCGCATTTCGCGGCGGCGATGATCATGACGGTGGGCTTTTTCGGCCGGATCTACTGGGCCTTCGTTGGCAACAGCCACTCGCGTCAGATGTTCCTGCTGCCGCTGCACCGCAAGGCCTGGTGGGCCGAGGTCTGGCGCGAGGCGCGGTGGTACCTGTTCCTGGAATCCGAGCCGAAGAAATACGTGGGCCACAACCCGCTGGCGCAGATCGCGATGTTCTTCTTCATGACCGTGGGGCTCAGCTTCATGATCGTCACGGGCTTCGCGCTTTACGCCGAAGGGCTGGGACAGGGGTCCTGGGCCGATGCCATCTTCGGTCCGCTGCTGGCCTTCGTGGGCAACTCGATGGTGCTGCACCAGCTGCACCACCTGGGCATGTGGTTCATCGTGATCTTCATGATGATCCACATCTACGCGGCGATCCGCGAGGACATCATGTCCCGGCAGTCGATGGTGTCGACCATGATCTCGGGCACGCGCACCTTCAAGGACGACCGGCCGGACTGATCCTTTCCACCCACGGACCCCGAGTCGGGCGGGCGCTTCGGCGCCCGCCGTTCGTTCTGGCAGGCGGCCTTTCGATCCGGCGCCGATCTGAAAGCTTGATTTGCATCAAGGACGGTTCCGGCCATCCCGCCTAACCTGATTTGCGACGGGATTTCAGGCGGTTGGCGCGGGATGACCAGCAGTGGTCGTTTTTCATCCAGCCGGGCGGAAGGTCGATAAGCTGTTGAACATCCAAGGCGGCCGGCCTGAGCCGCGCGGATGAGGGAGGAAGACCATGACCGACCGCGTCCTTGTTCTGGGGATCGGCAACGTCCTTTGGGCCGACGAAGGCTTCGGCGTGCGCTGCGTCGAACGTCTGGCCGAGACGCGGGCCTTCGACGGCGACGTGACGCTGCTCGACGGGGGCACGCAGGGCCTTTACCTGCTTCCGTTCCTCGAAGAGGCCGACATCCTTCTGGTCTTCGACGCCATCGACTATGGCCTCGCGCCCGGCACGCTGAAGATCGTCGAGGGCGACGAGGTGCCCCGCTTCATGGGCGCCAAGAAGATGAGCCTCCACCAGACCGGTTTTCAGGACGTGATCGCCACCGCCCAGCTTCTGGGCCGCTGCCCGCCCGCGCTTTTCCTCGTGGGCTGCCAGCCCGAAGAGCTTGAGGATTACGGCGGCGGACTGCGGCCCGCGGTCGCCGCCCGCATCCCCGCGGCGATCGAGGTCGCCTGCGACTGGCTGGCCGCGCGCGGCATCGCCTCGCGCCCCGGAACCACCGTGACGGGCGATCTGGCTGACTGGTCGATCCGCCACGACGCCTACGAGGCCGGACGGCCCTCTGCCGACGAGGCCTGCCGCACAGGCGACGCCCGCTTCTTCCCCCCGGTCGGGGAGTAGGCCCATGTGCGTCGGCATCCCCATGCAGATCGTGTCGGCCGATGGGTTCATGGGCCGCGCGACGGACGGCACGCGCGAGGTCGCGCTTGACCTGGCGCTGACCGGCCCGCTCCCCGCGGGCACCTGGGTGCTGACCTTCCTTGGCGCCGCCCGCGAAGTCATCACCGAGGCCGAGGCCGCCCTTATTTCCGACGCCCTTGGCGCGCTGGCCCGGATCATGGCGGGGGGCGAGGCCGGCGACGCCTTCGCCGATCTCGACCGCAACGGTCCGCGCCTTCCACCCCATCTTGCCGCGGCCCATGCCGCCGGCCGCCATCAAGCCTGAGGAGGGACGGGGCATGTCGCACCCGCTGATCGACCGACTGACCACCGGGCTGGGCTGGCCCCGGCTCGAGGACGCGGGCGCGCTTGCCGCCTGGCGCGACCGGCCGGGCGCGCATGTGCTGTTCCTGCCCGGGGACTGGCAGCGCAACCTCGAGACCGCCGACGTGGCCGTGATCCTGCCCGAACTGCGCGCCGCCTTCCAGGGCCGTTTCGACTGCGCCGTGGCGGGCGAGGCGGTGGAAACCGTCGTCAAGGAGGCCTCGGGCGTCTTCAAGACGCCGGCGCTGATCTTCTACCGCGATGGCGTCTGCCTTGGCGGCATTCCCAATGTGCGCGACTGGGACGACTACATCGTCCTGACCGCGCGCTTCCTCGACCGTCCCGTCGTCGCTGCCTGAGGAGGCCCAGATGATCCGCGACTTCCAGCGTCCCCCGGTGGGCTTCGGCCCCGGCTCGCAGCCCGATCCCGAGGAGGGCGCGGCGCTTGAATTCATGGCGCTGCCCGGCGACATGCGCACCTATGTCCCGCACGTGCCGATGGTCGAGGCCGATGCCGCGCTTGCGCCGGCGCTGGCCTGTCTTTCACGGATCGCGGCGGCGGCCGGGCGGGTCGCCGGGGGTGCGGCGGCCGAGGTCGTCGACCTGCGCGGGCTCGACCCCGCCAACCGCCGCCTGATGGCCGAGACCCTGGGCGAGGGCGAGGTCGCCATGAAGCTGCGCGGCATCCCCGCGCTGTCGGTGCAGGAAAGCGTCTTTGCGGGCGTCTGGAGCGTGACCGGCGCCGGTGTCGACCGGGTCGAGGTGGCCCCGGTGCCCGAGGCCGCGCGGACCCGGGCCTTCGATCCGGTCACGGCGCCGGTCGCCGCGCCCGCCGGCCCCGGCGTGGTGAACGCGCCCGCGCTTCTGGCCGAGCTTCTGGACAAGAGCGCCGCCTTCGCGGGCGAGTTGCATGTCATCAACCTGACGCTTCTGCCCCATACAGAAGACGACCTTGCCTGGCTCGAGGCGCGGCTGGGGCAGGGGTCGTCCGACATCCTGTCGCGCGGCTATGGCAACTGCCGGGTGCGGGCCACGGCCACCCCCTTCGTCTGGCGCGTGCAGTTCTACAACTCGACCGACGCGCTGATCCTCGACACCTTCGAGGTCTCGTCCATGCCCGAGGTCGCGCTGGCCGCGCCCGAGGATCTGGCCGACAGCGCCCACCGCGTGGCCGAAGTGCTGGAGGCGATCCGATGAGCGGATTCGAAGGCTCGTACCTGGGCGCGTCCGACCGGATCAGCCCGCAGGCGATCATGGAATGCAAGATCTGCTGGACGCCCTATGACCCGGCCGAAGGCGACGATTTCCGTCAGGTCATGCCCGGCACCGCCTTCTCGGACCTGCCCGACGACTGGAGTTGCCCCAACTGCTCGGCGCCCAAGGCGCAGTTCATGGTGCTGGAGGATCCCGGCGCGAATGCGCTGCGCGATGCGGCCGTGGTGCGCGCGGCGACCGACCGGCTTGTGGCCGACTTCACCGAGATCTGGCACGCCAAGATGCGCGACGTGCCGTTGGTGAACAAGGCGCTGCGCGTCGAGGCGGTGGGGTTCCGGCGACTGGACGGCCGCATCGTCGGCGTGCTCGTCGCTCCGTGGTTCATGAACCTGATCCTTCTGCCGGACGGCGACGACTGGTCCGGCCTGCGGCCGGGCGAGAAGGAAGTCGTGGCCTTCCCGTCGGGCGACTACGAGTTCCTGCACAACGTCCGCGAGCTGACGGGCGGCTACAAGGCCTGTTCGCTGTTCTCGCCGATGGGCGAGTTCACCCGCCAGACCGACGCCACCGACGTGGCGCGCGCGGCGATGACGGCGCTGTTCGATCCCGCGCACCGCGACGGCACCGATCGCGCCGCCGACATCCGCGCCGCGCGCGAGGCCGAGCTTGCGCCGGTCGACCCCGAGACGGCGACCGATCCGAACGCTGCGCCCGTCTTCGACGAGGCGCCAAGCCGCCGCGCGGTCATCACCGGCGGTCTCGCCGTTGGGGAGGGGGCTGCCTGATGTTCGACGCCGCCGCCTCTGCCACCGCCCCTGCCACTGCCCCTGCCGCGCCTTCCGCACTTGTCGCCCAGCGGGCCCCGGGCGTGCCCGTGGACCGGCTGGTCGTCGGGCGGGACGTGGACGAGGTCGCGGCGCTTCTGCCGCGGCTGTTCAACCTGTGTCGCGCGGCGCAGGGCGCGGCGGTCGAGGCGGCGCTGGGCCGTCCTGTTGCGACCGCCGGCATCGCGCAGGAGATCCTGCGCGACCATCTTGTGAAGTTCCATGTCACCTGGCCCGCCTTCTTCGGCCTGCCGCCCGCGGCGCTTCCCGCCGACTGGGCCACGGGCGGCGAGGCGCTGCGCCGGGCGGTCTTCGGCGCCCCCGGCCGCGCCCCGGTCACCGCGGCCGAGGTCTTTGATTTCCTGGCGTCCGAGGACGGCGTCGCGCCCGTGCTGCGCCGGATCGACGGATGTTTCGCGCCGGGCGAGGCGGCGGCCCCGGGCATCGCGCCGGTCACGCCCGAGACGATGTGGGACGTCGGGCCTGTCGACAACTCGGTCGCCGCCCGCACCGCCGATCATCCCGCGATGCGGGCGATCGAGGCGGCGCGGGGCCGTGGCCCGCTGTGGCGCGCGGCGGCGCGGCTTTTCGACATCGAACGCGTGATCGCGGGCGGCGTGGCCGCGATCGTGGCGCCCCGGCGCGGCGAGGCCGTGGTGCCGGCCGCGCGCGGCGCTTACGCGGTGCGCATCGCGCTTGACGGCCGGGCCGTCACGGCCTTCGCGCGGGTGACACCGACCGACCATCTGCTGACACCGGGCGGCGTGCTTGACCGCGCCCTTTCGACGCTTCCCGCACTGAAGGCGGGACTTGGGCCGCTTCTTCTCGATATCCTCGACCCGTGCAGCCCGGTGCGGCTGCGGGAGGGCACCGATGCATGAGATGTCGCTGTGCGAAGGCATCCGCCGGATCGTCGACCAGGCGGCCGCCGCGCCCGACATCGCGCGGGTCACGCGCGTGCGGCTTGAGATCGGGCGCTTCGCCGGCGTCGAAAAGGCGGCGCTGTCCTTTGCCTGGGACGTGGTCATGCGGGGATCGAAGGCCGAGGGGGCGGAACTTCTGATGATCGACCTGCCCGGGCGGGCGACCTGCTTCGATTGCCTGCGCACGGTCGAGATCATGGACCGCCTCGACCCCTGTCCCGACTGCGGCGGGGGGCGGCTTCTGCCCGAGGGCGGCGACGAAATGCGGATCAGGGACATGGAGGTGATGTGATGTGCACGGTTTGCGGATGCGGCGACGGCAAGGTCGAAGGTCACGGTCATGCACACGGTCACGCACACGGGCATGACCACGGGCATGACCACGGTCATCCCCAGCATCATCACGGCCACGGGCACGACCATGGCCACGATCACCACCAGGGGCATTCCCACGGACATGCCCACGGGCACGACATTCACTACGGCACCGGCGCCGCAGGCGTCAGCGTTCCGGGGATGAGTCAGGAGCGCCTGATCGAGATCGAGACCGGCATCCTGACCGAGAACGACCGCTTCGCCGCCGCCAACCGGGCCCGTCTGGCGGGCCTTGACTGCTATGCCGTCAACCTCGTGTCGTCGCCCGGGTCGGGCAAGACCACGCTTCTGTGCGCCACCATCGCCGCACTGGCCAAGGCGGGCGAGGGGCCGGTGGCGGTGATCGAAGGCGACCAGCAGACCTCGAACGACGCCGACCGCATTCGCGCGACGGGCGCGCCGGCGGTGCAGGTCAACACCGGAAAGGGTTGCCACCTGGACGGGCACATGGTGGGGCATGCGCTCGATCACCTCGACATCGGCCGTGGCACCACGCTTTTCATCGAGAACGTCGGCAACCTTGTCTGCCCCGCCGCCTTCGATCTGGGCGAGGACGCGAAGGTCGCGGTGCTGTCGGTGACCGAGGGCGAGGACAAGCCGCTGAAGTATCCCGACATGTTCACCGCCGCGCGGCTGGCGCTTTTGAACAAGGTCGACCTGGCGCCGTTTTGTGACGTAGATATGGACCTTTACGAGTCGAACCTCAAGCGGGTGAACCCGCTGATCGAGGTCATCCGCATCTCGGCGCGCACGGGCGAGGGGCTGGATCGCTGGATCGCCTGGCTGCGGGCCGAGGCGCAGGCCAAGCGGATCAAGCGGGCGGCCGAGTGATGCCCGCGCGGTCGCTTCCCACGATCCTGGTCGTCGACGACGAACCCCATTCCGTCGCCTCGATGCGGATGGCGCTGGAAGACGACTTCGCCGTGCTCGAAGCCCGCAGCGCGGACGAGGCCTGGCGTCTGATGGAAGAGCACTGGGTGCAGGTCGTCATTTCGGACCAGCGGATGCCCGGGCGCTCGGGGATCGAGCTTCTGACCGAGATCCGCGACCGCTGGCCCGAGACCGTGCGCATCATCGTGACCGGCTATACCGAGACCGGCGACATGATCGACGCCATCAACGAGGCGGGGATCTATCAGTTCATCACCAAACCCTGGCATCCCGACCAGCTTCTGATGGCCGCCCGCAACGCCGCGCGTCTGTTCGAACTGGCCCGCGACCACGAGCGGATGACGCTTGAGATGCACTATCTCAGCAGCACCGCGAACGCCAAGCTCGAGGACCGCCGGCGCCTGCTGCAAGAGGGGCTGGGCTTCGACAAGATCCTGCGCGGGCCGAATTCCTCGCTCAATCCGGTGATCGCGCTGGCGCGGCAGTATGCAAGCTTCGACGTGCCGGTGCTGATTACGGGCGAGGCGGGCACCGGCAAGACCGACCTGGCGCGCGCGATGCACTATGGATCGCTGCGCGCCGACCGGCCGTTCTACGAACTCAACTGCGCGGGTCTGGGCGACGACGTGCTCGCGGCCGAGCTTTTCGGCATCCGAAAGGGCGCGATCCCGGGCGTGCCCGCGACGCGGATCGGGCTGCTTCAGAAGGCCGACCGGGGCACGCTGTTTCTCAACGGCGTCGACACGCTGTCGCCGGCGATGCAGATGGCGCTTCTGCGGCTGGCGCGGGAGGGCGCGTTCCAGCCGGTGGGCGGGCACGAGACGCTGTCGTCGGGCGCGCGGCTTCTGGTGGGCGCGCATCGTGACCTGCGCGATCTGGTGGGCGACGGTGCCTTCCGGGGCGATCTCTATTTCGCGCTGGCCGTGACCGAGCTTCAGCTGCCGCCGCTGCGCGCCCGTCCGGGCGACATCTCGCGGCTGGCCGAACGCTTCGTGCACGATGCCGCCGCGCGGCACGGCAAGCCGGTGCGCGGGATTTCCGCGGCGGCGCTGGAGTTCCTTGAACACTACGACTGGCCCGGCAACCTGCCCGAACTGGCCAACGAGGTGGTGCGGATGCTGATCCTCGCCCAGGGTGTGACGCTGGGGCCCGAACTGATCTCGCGCCATATCCTGCAGTCCGAACCGGGCGACGACGGCGCGGACCGCCGCGCGATGGACCTTGGGACCATGGATGGAACGCTCAAGGACCGGGTCGAGATGATGGAAATGCGCATCCTGCGCGAGACCATGACCCGGCTGAAGTGGAACAAGTCGCGCGCGGCCGGCGAACTGGGCCTGAGCCGGGTGGGGCTGCGCGCGAAACTCGACCGCTACGGGATCGAACCCCACGCGGCCTACGCCGAGGAGGGCTGAGCGATGTGCCTTGGAATTCCGGGTCAGATCACCGCGATCACCGACCGCGACCGCCTGATGGCGATGGCCGATGTCTCGGGCGTGCGGCGCGAGGTCTCGCTGGCGCCGGTCTCGGACCGGCCGCTGGAGGATCTGGTCGGCGAATGGGTGCTGATCCACGTGGGCTTCGCCATGGCCGTGATCGACGCGGACGAGGCGCAGGAAACGCTCGAGGCGCTGCGTGGTCTTGGCGAGGCGCAGGAAACGCTCGAACAGATGGCGGAAGGCGAAAAGGCGTTTATGGAGGCGCGGCCATGAGATACGTCGAGGAATTCCGCGATCCCAGGGCCGCGAAGGGCGTCCTTGGCGCGATCGCCCGCACCGCCGACGAGATCGGCGCCACCCGCGCGCGCCCGGTCCACATCATGGAGATCTGCGGCGGTCACACCCACGCGATTTTCCGCTACGGCCTCGACAAGCTGGTGCACGAGGGGATCGAGTTCATCCACGGCCCGGGCTGCCCGGTCTGCGTCCTGCCGATGAGCCGGGTCGACGAATGCGTCGAGCTGGCCGAGAGACCCGAGGTCATCTTCACCACCTTCGGCGACGCGATGCGGGTGCCGGGCACCAGGAAGTCGCTTCTGCAGGCCAAGGCCGGCGGGGCGGACATCCGCATGGTCTATTCGCCGCTCGACGCGCTGGAACTGGCGCGCCGGAACCCCGACCGCGAGGTGGTGTTCTTCGGCCTTGGGTTCGAGACAACGACGCCCTCGACCGCGCTGACGATCCAGCAAGCCGCGCGCGAGGGGCTGACGAACTTCACCGTCTTCTGCAACCACATCACCGTGCCGCCGCCGATCAAGGCGCTGCTCGACGATCCGCACATGGTGCTCGACGGTTTCGTGGGGCCGGGCCATGTGTCGATGGTGATCGGCATCCATCCCTACGACTTCATCGCGCGCGACTATGGCAAGCCGCTGGTCGTGGCCGGGTTCGAGCCGCTCGACCTGCTGCAATCGGTGCTGATGGTGCTGCGCCAGATCCGCGACGGCCGCGCCGAGATCGAGAACCAGTATGCGCGCGTCGTGCCCGAGCACGGCAATCCGGTCAGCCTGGCCGCGATCGCGGATGTCTACGAGCCGCGCCCAAGCTTCGAGTGGCGCGGCCTGGGCGAGATCGACGCCTCGGGGCTGCGTATCCGCCCGGCCTATGCCGCCTTCGACGCCGAGGCGAAGTTCGGCATCGGCTATGGCGCCGCGGCCGGCCGCCCGCCCGTGGCCGCACCCGAGGGCTGCGCCTGCGGGGCGGTGATGACCGGACGGCTGAAGCCCACCCAATGCCCGCAGTTCGGACGGGGCTGCACGCCCGAGACGCCGCTTGGCGCGCTCATGGTGTCGTCGGAAGGGGCCTGCGCGGCCTATTACCAGTATGGCGGCGCGCGCGCGGTGGAGGCGGCGGAATGACCATCTCGACCCCGGTTTCCCGCCTGCGCGACACCCATGTGACGCTGTCCCACGGCGGCGGCGGCCGGGCCATGCGCGATCTGGTCGAAGAGGTCTTCACCGCCGCTTTCCGGCCCCCGGGGATGGAGGATCAGGCCCGGCTGATGGACGCGGCCCTGCAGGTGCCCGGCGCGCGCCTTGCCTTCACCACCGACAGCTTCGTGGTCACGCCGGTCGAGTTTCCGGGCGGCGACATCGGCAAGATCGCGGTCTGCGGCACGGTCAACGACCTTGCGGTGGGCGGCGCGCGGCCGCTGTGGCTGTCGGCCTCGTTCATCATCGAGGAAGGCACCGAGATCGCGCTTCTGCGCCGGATCGTCGGCAGCATGGTGCGCGAGGCCGAGGCCGCGGGCGTGCGCATCGTGACCGGCGACACCAAGGTCGTGGGCCGCGGATCGGCTGACAGGGTCTTCGTGACCACCGCGGGCGTGGGGGTCATCCCCCCCGGGCGCGACCTTCTGGCCGAGGCGATCCGTCCGGGCGACGTGGCCATCGTCAACGGCGTCCTGGGCGACCATGGGGCGGCGATCCTGGCGGCGCGCGGCGAACTGGCGCTGTCGACCGAGTTGCAAAGCGACTGCCAGTCGCTGTGGCAGCTGATGGAGGCGGTTCTGGCCGCCGCGCCGAATGTCCGCGCCGCGCGCGACGCGACGCGCGGGGGGCTTGCCTCGGCGCTGAACGAGATGGCCGAAGCCGCGGGCGTCACCGTCGAGATCGACGAGACGCGCCTGCCGCTGCGCGACGAGGTGCGCGGCATGTGCGAGATCCTGGGACTTGATCCGCTTTATCTGGCGAACGAGGGCACGCTTGTTCTGTTCGTTCCGCCCGACGAGGCCGACGCCGCGCTGACAGCGATGCGCGCGACGCCGGCCGGGCGCGGCGCGGTCGCGATCGGACGGGCCCGGGCGCGGGCCGGCATGCCGGTCGTCATGACGACCGCCTTCGGGGGCAAGCGCATCGTCGACATGCTGGTGGGCGAGCAGCTTCCGCGCATCTGCTAGGCCCGCCCGGGCCGATCGGGCGGAACCCGCGCCTGCGCGGTTGACCGCCATCGCCGGCCGCCCTTATCTGGCGGCGGGGCGGTCCTGGGCGCTGACCCGAGGGATCTGGGCATGACGACGGACAAGGGCGATACCACGCAGGGCGGCGACCAGACAGGCGGGGCCGCGTCGCTTCTCAGGCTGGCATCGCTGTCGCCCTTCGGGCTGATCCTTGGAACGCTGTTCTTCGCGGCCTCGCTGACGCCCAGCCTTGTGCCCCGACCGCCGGTGATCCAGGGGGCGCTCGGCGGTTTCAGCCTGGCGGCGGGCTATGGCATCGCGGTTGCGCTTCAAACGGTCTGGCGCTGGCTGGGCCTTCCCGGCCCCAGGCTTCTGGCGCGCCGCGACGCGGTCCTGGCGGCGGTGGCGCTGTGCGCGGGGGCCGTGGGGCTGGCGCTTTGGTGGTCGGCGGGATGGCAGGACGGCCTGCGCGCCGTGATGGGGATGGAGCCGATCGACGCGGCCGGCCGGGCCACCATCGCCGCCACGGCGGTGGCGCTGGCAAGTGTGCTGCTGCTTCTGGCGCGTCTCTTCGCGCTGATCATGCGGTTTCTCGCGCGACGGCTTGAACATCGGATGCCGGGCCGGGTGGCGACGATCGTGGCGGTCGTGCTGACCGCGTTGCTGTTCTGGTCGATCGGGGACGGGGTCCTGGTGCGCGGGGCGATGCGGACGGCGGACGCGACTTTCCAGGCGCGCGACCGCGTGTTCGAGGCGACAAGCCCGCAGCCCACCGACCCGCTCAAGACCGGGGCGCCGGGATCGCTTCTGGCCTGGGAGGGGCTGGGCCGGGCCGGGCGCGAGATGATCGCGCGCGGACCCACGCGCGCCCAGATCGCGGCCGCGACGGGGCGTCCCGCGCTTGAACCCCTGCGGGTCTATGCCGGGCTGAACTCGGCCGAGACGCCGCGCGCGCGGGCCGAACTTGCGCTGGCCGAACTGATCCGCATCGGCGCGTTCGACCGTTCGACCCTTGTGATCGTGACGCCCACCGGCACCGGCTGGGTCGATCCCGAAGGCCAGTCGGCGCTGGAGTTCGTGCTGGGCGGCGACGTGGCGACGGTCGCGGTGCAGTATTCCTATCTGGCAAGCTGGATCGCGCTTCTGGCGCAGCCCGAATACGGCGTCGAGACCGCGCAGGCGGTCTTTGCCGCCGTCTATGACCACTGGAGCAGCCTGCCGCGCGACGCGCGCCCGCGGCTTTACCTCAACGGTCTCAGCCTGGGCGCCTATAACTCGGACCTCAGCCACGACACGTTCCAGGTGATCGGCGATCCCTTCCACGGGGCGCTCTGGGCCGGCCCGCCGTTCAACACCCGCACCTGGGTCGACGTGACGCGCGCCCGAAACCCGGACACGCCAGCCTGGTTGCCGATGTTCCGCGACGGATCGGTGGTGCGCTTCCTCGGGGCAGGGGGCGCGCAGCACGCCGCGCCCGCACCGTGGGGGGGCTATCGCGTCGTCTTTCTGCAATATGCCAGCGACGCGATCACATTTTACGATCCGGCCTCGTTCTGGCGGAAGCCCGACTGGATGGCCGCGCCGATCGGCCCGGACGTGTCGCCCGACTTCCGCTGGATCCCGGTCGTCACCTTCCTGCAACTGACCTTCGACATGATGTTCGCGGTCGCACCGCCCATGGGGCACGGACACGTCTATGCCTTCGGCGACTACGTCGATGCCTGGGCGTCCCTGACCGGCGCGCCGGGATGGACACCCGGGGGGCTCGACGCGCTCAAGCGCGCCTATGCCGACGGGTTCGGCGAAGGCAACTGACCGCCCGCCCGGCCCCGACAAACTTGCGACAGGTCAAGGCGGAAACCTTCCGCTCTCGCTATGTATTTGGGGACAGAGGCCCTGAAACAACACGCGAACACCCGCCATGCAACTGAAAACGCTGCCGATTCTACTTGCAACGACGAGTCTTCTTGCCAACCTTGCCGGTCTGGCCTTCGCCGGCTCGATCGAGATCGCGCCGCAAGGCGTGACCGAATGGAAATCCGTCTTCGGCCAGGTCGAAACGCGTGACCGGGTGCCGGCACGGGCAAGGACCGGCGGCACCATGGTCGCGCTTGACGTGACCGAGGGCGACAGCGTCAGCGCCGGCCAGCGCCTCGCGATGATCGAGGACCCCAAGCTCAGCTTCCAGATCGACGCGCTGGACGCACGGCTGACCTCGCTTCAGGCGCGTCTTGAAACCGCGCGCTCGGAACTGGCGCGCGGCGAGCAGTTGATCGAACGTGGCGTGATCACCGCGCAGCGGCTTGAAACGCTTCAGACCTCGGTCGACGTGATCGACGGCGAAATCGCTGGGCTGGGGTCCGAGCGACTTGTGATCGAACAGCAGATCGCCGAAGGCGAGGTGCTGTCGCCCGAAGCCGGGATCGTCCTGTCGGTTCCCGTCTCGCTTGGTTCGGTCGTCGCCCCGGGCGAAGCCGTCGCCGTTGTGGGCGGAGGCGGCGTCTTCCTGCGCCTCAGCGTGCCCGAGCGTCACGCCGAGGATCTGGCCGAAGGCGACACGATCGAGATCGGCGGCGAGGGCGAGGTGCGCACCGGCACGCTGGCCAAGCTTTACCCCCAGATCGATGGCGGCCGCGTCGCAGCCGATGTCGAGGTCGAAGGCCTTGATCCCCGCTTCGTGGGCCGCCGTGTCCCGGTACGGCTGCCAGTGGGCGAACGCATGGCGATCGTGGTACCGCAATCGGCCCTGTGGCAAAGCGGCGGGCTGGATTTCGTGATGGTCGAGGCCGCCGACGGCGCGGCGCAGCGCGTCGTCGTGCCCGGTGGCCGCGTGATGCGCGACGGCGAGGTCTGGCGCGAGATCCTGACCGGCCTTCACGCGGGCGACGTCGTGGTGACCGGCGATGAGTGACAGCAACTACGCGCCCTCGGGCGCCCTTGGCATCGCCGGCCGGCTGACGCGGGCCTTTCTTGCCTCGCCGCTTACGCCGCTGCTTCTCATGGCGTCGCTTGCCGTGGGGCTGATCGCGCTGGTCAGCCTCCCGCGTGAGGAAGAGCCGCAGATCTCGGTGCCACTGGTCGACATCCACGTGCAGGCCGACGGGCTTCGTGCCGAGGACGCGGTGAAGCTTGTGACCGAGCCGCTCGAGACCATCGTGAAGGGCATCGACCAGGTCGAACACGTCTATTCCGACACCCGCGACGACCGGGTGATGGTCACGGCGCGTTTCGAGGTGGGCGTGCCCTCGGACACCGCGATCCTGCGGGTGCGCGACAAGATCCTTGCCAATCTCGACCGCATTCCGGTGGGCATCCCCGAGCCGCTGGTCGTGGGCCGGGGCATCAACGACGTGGCGATCGTCGCGCTGACCTTCAGCCCGGCCGAGGGGCAGGACGGGATTTCGGCCGCCGATCTGACGCGGATCGCGCGCGAGGTCGAGGTGCGGCTGGCGCGGATCGACGACGTGGGGCTGACCTATGTCATCGGCGGCACCGACGAGGCGCTGCGCATCGCGCCCGATCCCGAACGGCTGGCGCTTTACGGGATCACGCTGCAGCAGCTTGCCGGCAAGGTGCAGGGCGCCAACCGCGCCGCGCCCGCCGGCACCCTGCGCGACGAAGGCGAGCAGGTGGGCCTGGTGATCGGCGATACGCTGTCGACGCCCGAAGAGATCGGCAACCTCGAACTGACCGCGCGCGACGGGCGCACCGTCTATGTCCGCGACGTGGCGACCGTCGCCTTCGTCACCGACATGGACGACCGCCATGTCGCCACCCTGCACCGGGGCGCCGATGGCGAGGTCCACCGCCGCCCGGCCGTGACGCTGGCGCTGGCCAAGCGCGCGGGCGCGAACGCGGTCCTGGTCGCCGAAGAGATCCTGCACCAGGTCGAGGCGATGCAGGGCGACCTGATCCCCGACAGCGTCGCGGTCGAGGTCACGCGCGACTATGGCGAGACGGCCGACGAGAAGGCCAACGAGCTTCTCTTCCACCTTGCCCTGGCGACCGTGTCGATCGTGGCGCTGGTCTTTGTCGCCATCGGCTGGCGCGAGGCGCTGGTGGTGGCGATCGTCATTCCGGTGACGATCCTGCTGACGCTCTTCGCGGCCTGGATCATGGGCTACACGCTGAACCGGGTGTCGCTGTTCGCGCTGATCTTCTCGATCGGCATCCTGGTGGACGACGCCATCGTGGTGATCGAGAACATCGCCCGGCACTGGGGGATGAAGCGCGAAGGCCAAAGCCGCTTCGGCGCGGCCGTGGCCGCCGTGGCCGAAGTGGGCAACCCCACAATCGTCGCCACGCTGACGGTGGTGGTGGCGCTTTTGCCGATGCTTTTCGTCTCGGGTCTGATGGGCCCCTACATGAGCCCGATCCCTGCGAACGCCTCGGCGGCGATGATCTTTTCGTTCTTCGTGGCGGTGATGATCACGCCCTGGCTCATGCTGAAGATCGCCGGGCGCGCGCCCTTGCACCATGACGAGGGCGAAGGCGCCTTTCCCGGCGGCCGCCTAGGCCGGATCTACGCCGCCGTCGCGCGGCCGGTCCTGAAGACCAAGGCGCGAAGCTGGACCTTTTTGCTGGTGGTCGCGGTGCTGTCCTTCGGATCGCTCGCGCTGCTTTACACCAAGGACGTGACGGTCAAGCTGCTGCCCTTCGACAACAAGTCCGAACTGTCGATCGTCATCGACCTGCCCGAGGGCGCCAGCGTCGAGGCGACCGACGCCGTGGCGCAGGCCGCCGCGCGCATCGCGCTTGAGCTGCCCGAGGTGCATTCGGCCCAGACCCATGCCGGCACGGCCTCGGCCTTCAACTTCAACGGCCTCGTGCGGCACTACTACCTGCGCCAGTCCCCCGAGATGGGCGACGTGCAACTGAACCTCGAGGCCAAGCACCACCGCGAGCGCACCAGCCACGAGATCGCGTTGGACCTGCGCGCGCGGCTGGCGGCGCTCGATCTGCCCGAGGGCACTGTGCTGAAGGTGGTCGAGCCGCCTCCGGGCCCGCCGGTGATCGCCACGCTTCTGGCCGAGATATATGGCCCCGACGCCGAGACGCGCCGCGCCGTGGCCGAGAAGGTGCGTGCCGCCTACGGCACGGTGCCCTTCGTCGTCGATATCGATGACAGCTATGGCGAACAGCCCCGGCGGCTTCGGGCCGAACTGAAACCGTCCGAGCTTGATTTCTACCGCGTGGCCGAGGCCGACGCGCTGGAAACGCTGCGGCTTCTGAACGGGTCGGTGACCGTGGGCTATTCGCACCGGGGCGAAGGGCGCCGCCCGATCCCCATCGTGATGGCGCGCGACCGGTCGCAGAACGTCATGGATGCGACCGCGCTGTCGACGCCGGTGCCCGCGAACGCGCTGCCCGGCGGACGCGGCGTGGTCGAACTGGGCGACGTGGTCGCGATCACCGAGGAACGCGCGTCCTTCCCCGTCTTCCGGCACAACGGCCACGACGTCATCATGGTCACGGGCGAACTTGCCGGGGCCTTCGAGGCGCCGCTTTACGGGATGCTCGCGGTGGCCGAGGCGCTTGACGCGATGGACTGGCCCGAAGGGACGAAGCCCGAGATCCGCCTGAACGGCCAGCCCGACAGCACCGAGACGCCGGTGCTGCTGTGGGACGGCGAATGGGAAGTGACCTGGGTCACCTTCCGCGACATGGGCGCGGCCTTCGGGGTGGCGCTTCTTGGGATCTACATCCTTGTCGTCGCGCAGTTCGGCAGCTTCCGCCTGCCGCTGGTGATCCTGACGCCCGTGCCGCTGACATTCCTTGGCATCATGGCGGGGCACTGGCTGTTCGGCGCGCCGTTCTCGGCCACGTCGATGATCGGGTTCATCGCGCTGGCCGGCATCATCGTGCGCAACTCGATCCTGCTGGTGGATTTCATCCGCCACGCCGACCCCGAGGGCAAGGTGACGGTCGAGCTTCTGATCGAGGCCGGCGCCACGCGCTTCAAGCCGATCCTTCTGACCGCGATCGCGGCGATGATCGGGGCGGCGGTGATCCTGGTCGACCCGATCTTCCAGGGTCTCGCGATCTCGCTTCTGTTCGGGCTTCTGTCCTCGACCGCGCTGACGGTGCTGGTGATCCCGGCGGTCTACCGGGTGATGAAGACCTGACGCGTCAGCCCATCGCCAGCAGGGCAAGGGCGACGATGGTGGCCAGAAACAGCGTCTCGGCCGCCAGAAGGCCCATCGAGGCGCGCCCGGCCTTCAGGACGTCGCGCGGCACGGTCTTGAGGCCCACCGCCGCGATCGAGGCCAGAAGCAGCCAGCGCGAGGCCCCCGCCGCGGCCTCGGTCACTGGCGCGGGCAGGGCGGCGACCGAGTTCAGCGCGGCAAGCGCCACGAAGGCCAGGACGAAGCCCGGCACCAGGGGCGGCCGCTTTCCGGCGAAGGCGGTCGCGGCCGTTCTCTGCCGGATCACGAGGGCCGCGACGACGACGATGGGCGCCAGCATCGCCACGCGCAGAAGCTTGACCAGGGTCGCCGTCTCGCCCGCCGCATCCGAGACCGAAAAGCCCGCCCCCACGACCTGCGCCACGTCATGGATCGTGGCGCCGATGTAGATGCCCGCCGCGCGGTCGTCGAAGGCCAGAAGCCCGCTCAGCACCGGGTAAAGGACCATCGCCACCGTCGACAGGACGGTGACGCCGACCACGGTGAAGACCAGCCGTTCCTCGGACCGCTCGTCCCGGGGCAGGATCGCGGCGATGGCCATGGCGGCCGAGGCACCGCAGATCGCCACCGCGCCCGCAGACAGAAACGCGAAGCGATAGCGGAACCCGAAGAAGCGCGCGGCCAGAAGGCCGAAGGCGATCGTGGCCAGCATCGCGCCCACGACAAGCGCCACGACCGGCGCGCCGAGGTCGGCCACCATGTCGAAGCTGATGCGCAGCCCCAGAAGCGCCACGCCCAGCCGCAGGACCTGCCGGGCGGTGAAATCGATGCCCGGGGCGATGCGGTCGACCTCGGACAGGAAGTTGAGCGCGATGCCGAAGAGAAGCGCCAGCAGCATCGCCGGCGCGCCATAGTGTTCGGACACGAACTGGCTGGCCAGCGCGACAAGACCCGCGACCAGGAAACCCGGCAGAAGACCGCGCAGCCTGTCGGGCAGGGGGGGCGGTCGGGCGTCGACGGTCATTGGCCGGACGCGCCCGCGGCCAGCGCGCGGGCGGCGTCGAGATAGTGCCGCGGCACCTCGATCCCCTCGGACTCGGCGCGGCGCCGGGCGGCGGCCCGCCGCGCGCCCGGAAGGCGTGCGCCCTCGACCGACAGGATGATCGAGACCAGCGTCTCGAGGCGGGCGCCGAAGGCCACCGGATCGGGCGGGGCAAGCGCCACAAGGAACTGTCCGACGCCCGGGGGCGGGCCGCCGGCGTTGAAGAACGACGACGCCTCGGCGCTGAGGGTGGACCCAGTCATGACGGCGGCGAAGATCTCGACCATCAGCGCCAGCGCCGTGCCCTTGGCGCCGCCAATCGGGATCATCGAGCCCTCGAGCGCGGCGTCGGGGTCGTTAGTGGGATGGCCGTCGCGGTCAAGCGCCCAGCCTTCGGGGATCGTCGTGCCCGATTTCTTCGCGTGCATCACCTTGCCGCGCGCGACCCGCGACAGGGACAGGTCGATGACCAGCGGATCGCCCGCCGCGCGCGGGGCGGCAAAGGCGATGGGATTGGTGCCGAAGACCGGCGTCGCGCCGCCCCAGGGCGCGATGGCGGCCGGGGCGTTGGCGAACATCAGCGCGACAAGCCCCTCGCGCGCCAGCCGTTCGACCTGAAGCGACAGCGCCCCGCAGTGGTGCGAACGGGTGATCGCCATGGTGGCACTGCCGCGGGCGCAGGCCAGCGGCGCACCTTCGGCGATGGCGCGGTCAAGCGCGGGGTAGGCGAAGCCAAAGCCCGCGTCGATCACGAGGCCGGTGTCGCTGACCCGGGTGCAGGTGACGTCCGCGCCGGCGTGGATCTTGCCCGCCCGGACCTGGGCCACGTAGTCCTCGACCCGGGAAAACCCGTGGCCGGCCTGGCCTTCGGCCTCGGCCGCGACAAGGGCGGCGGCGACCGAGCGGGCCACCGCTTCGGGCACCCCATTGGCGGAAAAGGCGCGGCCAAGAAGATCCTCGGCCGCGCCCAGCGTGATGCGTTCGGTCTGTCCCATCGTCTGTCCTTGCGTCCGGGCGGTGCGTCCCGCCCGGCCGTGTGTCAGGCGCTCCGATAGAGCTTGGTCATCGAGAATTCCCTGTGACCCAATGCCTCGGCGGCGGTGTTCCGGCCGTTGGCGGTGCGGCGGATCATCTCGATCAGCGCGTCGCCGGCCTGGTCGATCGTCATCTCGCGGCGCAGGATGCCCGAGACGTCGACATCGACATGCTCGCTCATCGTGCGGATCGTGCGCGGGTTGGCCGAGATCTTGATGACCGGCACGATCGGGTTGCCGATGACGTTGCCCTGGCCGGTGGGGAAGGTGTGGATCACATATCCCCCCGCGGCCATCAGCGTCACGCATTCGGCGGCGGCCGACGAGCTGTCCATGAAGTAAAGACCCGCGCCCGACGCCGGTTCCTCGGCCGGGCCGAGGATGTCGATGTAGCGCGAGGTGCGCCCGATCTTCTCGAGGTTGCCAAGGGCCTTTTCCTCGATCGTGGTCAGACCGCCCTCGATGTTGCCCTTGGTGGGCTGGCTGTCGGACAGGTCGTCGGTCTGGTGGGCGAAGATCACCTCGTCCTGATAGGCCTTCCACATCTTGTACCAGCGCTCGCCCACGTCGTCGTTGATCGCGCGCGCCTTGCAGATGTGCTCGGCCCCGGTGATCTCCGAGGTCTCGCCGAAGCAGCCGTAGATGCCCTCGGGCAGCAGCTTGTCGTACATGTTGCCGACCGTCGGGCAGGAGCCGAGGCCCGTCGTCGTGTCGCTTTCGCCGCACTTGGTCGAGATCCAGAGTTCCGACAGCGCGCATTCCTCGCGCTGCAACTCGGAGGCGTAGTGCACCATCTCCTTGGCGGCGCGGCTGGCGTCCATGATGGTCTTCAGATCGCCGTTCTGCTCGATCGAGAAGCCCTGCACGGGCTTGCCGGTCTTCGCGATGCCGTCGACGACGCGCTGGGTCCAGCCCGGCTCGATCCCGATGACGACGACGGCGGCCACGTTGGGATTGGCGCCGGTGCCGATGATCGTTCGGAAGTGCAGGTCGAGATCCTCGCCGAACTGCAGGCGGCCATAGGCGTGGGGGATCGCCATCGTGCCCTTGATGTTGTTCGCCACCGCCTCGCAGGCGGCGTTCGAGATGTCGTCAAGCGGCAGGATGAGGACGTGGTTGCGCACGCCGACGCGGCCGTTGTCGCGCCGGTAGCCCATGACGGTGATGTCGGAATAGCTGCCCATGTCGCTTACCACCGCTTTGTCTTGAGGTTGTGGGTATGGACGTGTTCGCCCTTGCCGATGGCGCCCACGATCTTGCCGATGTCTTCGCCGTACTTGATGGCGGTGTCGCCGGGCGCCAGGTCCTTCAGCGCGATCTTGTGCCCGATCGGCACGTCGCCTCGGGCCGTGAGCCGGAAGGTCGAATTGTCATGCGTCACGCAGCACAGCATGTCGGTGCCGGCCTTCAGGCCTTCGACCACGACGACGCCGACGTTGTCGGCATGGTCGTGGACAAGCAGATGCGGAATGGTCACGGGGCCTCCTCCCACTTCGTTCTTATGTCTTATATAAGACTCATGACTATAGACGAGTCAATCGGTTCCGCTAGAATGGCCGCGAAGGCAAGGGAGATCCCATGGACCAGAGGCCGGAGGTCGGGCTGAGGCCGCTTTACCTGCAGGTGCGCGAGCGCCTTGTCCGGCGTCTGATCGACGGCGACTGGCAGCCCGGCGACCTGATCCCCAGCGAGATCCAGCTTGCCGCCGACTACCAGGTCAGCCAGGGCACCGTGCGCAAGGCGATCGACACCATGGTGCGCGAGAACCTGCTGCGCCGCCGGCAGGGCAGGGGAACCTTCGTCGCGACCTCGGACGACGACCGCTTCGTCTTCCAGTTCTTTCGCCTTCAGCCCGACGCGGGCGCGCGGGTCCAGCCGTCCTCGCGCGTGCTGTCGGTGGGCCGTGCGACCGCGCCCCCGGGGGTGGCGCCCGCGCTGGGGCTGAAGCCCGGATCGGACGTCGTGCGCATCCGCCGGGTGCGGCTTCTGGCCGGGCAGACGGCGCTGGTCGAACGGATCTTCCTCGACGCGCGGCGGTTCAAGGATTTCCCCGCCGCGCGCGAGACGCCGAACAACCTTTACGACCTCTATTCCCGGCGCTGGGGCATCACCATCGGCCGCACCGAGGAACGGCTGAGGGCCGTGGCCGCCGACGCCGACGAGGCGCGGCATCTGGGCTGTGCGCCGGGCACGCCGCTTCTTCAGATCGAGCGTGTCGCCCGCGATCTCGAGGACGCGCCGACCGAGTATCGCCTGTCGCGCTGCCTGACCGACCGGTTTCACTATTTCAACCAGCTGAGCTGATTGCCGCACCCTCAGGGCCCGTCGAGATGACGGATCCGACGCAGGCCCGGGAACCAGCGCAGCCAGAGCCCGGCGACCGCCAGCGCCCCGATCCCGCCAAGGGCCACCGCCGCCACCGGGCCGACGAAGGCCGCCGTGGTGCCGGCGCGGAAGGCGCCAAGCTCGTTCGAGCCGCCGACGAAGACCTGGTTGACGGCGTTCACACGGCCGCGCAGCTCGTCGGGGGTCCAGAGCTGGACAAGGGTGCTGCGCACGAAGACGCTGACCATGTCGCAGCCGCCGATCAGCACAAGCGCAAGGATCGACAGCCAAAAGACCTCGGACAGGGCGAAGATCAGCGTGAACAGCCCGAAGCCCGCCACGCTGGCGAACAGCACGTGCCCGGCGCGGTCGCGGATCGGGTAGAACATCAGGTAGAAGCCCACCGCGATGGCGCCCACCGCAGGGGCCGCGCGCAGCAGGCCAAGCCCGGTGGGGCCGACGCCAAGGATGTCGCTGGCGTAGATCGGCAGAAGCGCCGCCGCCCCGCCAAGGATCACAACGAACAGATCAAGCGACACCGCGCCAAGCACGACCTTCTCGCGGAAGATGTAGCGCAGACCGGCGCTGAGCGCCTCCCAGCCCGCGTTCTGCACCGGCAGGCGCCGCGCCGCGCGCGGGATGCGCAGCACCAGCACGGCGGCCAGCACCATCAGCCCCAGCGTGACCAGATAGGCAAGGTCGGGGCGGATCGCGTAGAGGATGCCGCCGGCCACCGGGCCGCAGATCGTCGACAGGTTGTGGGCGGTGGCGTTCAGCGTGATCGCGTTGGCCAGACTGGCGGGCGGCACGATGTTCGGCACGATCGCCTGGCGGGCCGGGTTGTAGAAGGCGCGCGCCGTTCCGAAAACGGCCAGAAGCACGAAGATGTAGATCACGTCGACCCCGCCGCGCTGCGCAATCAGCGCAAGCATGCCGGCGATGGCGCCCATGACCACAAGGCAGACCGCCATGATCCCGCGCCGCGAAAAGCGGTCGGCGACGGCGCCGGTGACCAGCACCAGAAGCAGGGCGGGCGCGAATTGCGACAGGCCGACAAGGCCAAGATCGAAGGGATCGCGGGTCAGGTCATAGACTTGCCAGCCCACCGCCACCGTCTGGATCTGCACCGCGAAGCCCGCGCAGAGGTGCCCCAGCCAGTAGCTTGGAAAGCCCCTGTGGCCGAAGGCCGCGAAGCGGGCCGGAGGGGACGCGCCGGCGCTATCGGTCATGTCGATGCCCCGCGGCCCCGCGCCAGTCCGTCCTCATTTTCGGTCCGGGGTCCTCTCGCTCGGGGCTGGCGTCACGCCTGGATGGCCTGCAGATCGGGCAGGGCATCCTTGCCCTTGCTTTCGACCTCGTCGAGGATGCGCAGCACCTCGGCCGCGGCAAGGCGCGCCTCGGTCCGGGCGGCCTGTTCGGCGCGGTCGCCGTTCCCGGACTTGATGGCCTCGACCACCTCGCGCAGCTTGGCCACGCTTTCGGAGGACCGTCCCGCCGATCTGCGGGGATGGGCCAGCCCCACGGCGCGCCAGCGCCAGATCTGGGCAAGCACCGTGGACAGCATCTTCGACAGCGTGTTGCTGCCGGCCCCGGTGTGGATCGCGTCGTAGAAGGCGTTCTTGGCCAGAAGGATCGTCCGCGGGTCGCCGCCGCGGTAGGCGCGTTCGACCTCGGCGAAGGCGTCCTCGAGCAGGGCCAGATGCGCGGGGTCGGGCCGTTCGGCGAAAAGCCGTGCGCCAAGCCCTTCGAGCGTCTCGCGGATGCGGTAGAGTTCGCGGGCCTCTTCCACGGTCAGCGCGCGCACCACCGGACCCTTGTTGGGGATCAGGCTGATCAGCCCCTCAGACTCGAGCTGCCGAAGGCTTTCGCGCAGCACCGTGCGCGAGACGCCCAGCATCTCGGTCAGTTCACGCTCGGTCAGTCGTCGACCGGGGGCAAGCCGCCCTTCGATGATCTCGGTGCGCAGGTTCTGCAGAACCTGTTCCCGAATCGGCGCCGCGGCGCGCTTCACTGTCAGCCTGTCATCCATGCGGCCCTCTTAGCGCAGATTGTATGACGATGCTACTTGACCCAGATTGTATTACGATACTACAGAATGGGGCAACGAGAACATGCTTCTGGAGGAAACGTCATGAGCGACAGCAAGATCAAGGTGGGAATCATCGGACTTGGGCGGTGGGCACGGGTGCTGACGCGCGGGTCCCGCCAGTCGTCGAAGATCGAGATCGTCAAGGGCTACAGCCGCAGCGCCGAGAAGCGCGCAGCCTTCCAGGCCGAATACGGCGTGCCGTCGGTCGACAGCCTCGATGCGCTTCTTTCGGACCCCGAGATCAAGGGCGTCATCCTGACGGTGCCGAACGAGCAACACCTGCCGGTGGCCGAGGCCGCCGCCAAGGCCGGCAAGCACATCTATACCGAAAAGCCCATCGCCAACACGCTTGAGAACGGCATCCGTCTTGAAGCCCTGCAAGAGCAGTACGGCGTGCGCGCCATGGTGGGCCATTCGGCGCGCCTGCTGCGCGGCGCGCGCATGATGAAGGACGCCATCGACTCGGGCGAGCTTGGCACGTTGTCGTTCATGGAATCGAACTTCTCGAACGAGCGCGCGCTGGAACTGACGCCGGACACCTGGCGGTGGTACCGCGACAAGGCGCCGGGCGGCCCGCTGTCGCAGCTTGCCACCCACCTTTTCGACAGCCTCTACATGCTGGGTGGCGAGATCGAGGAAGTCAGCTCGATCGCCTCGAAGCTGTCGCCCGTGGGCGCCGAGGTCGACGACCAGTCGATGACCACGCTGCGCTTCAAGTCGGGCGCGCTGGGTTATGTCGGCTCGTGCTGGACCTCGCCGGGCATCTACTTCATCCGCGTCTATGGCCAGAAGGGCCTGATGCACTTCGAGCTCGACTTCGGCCGCTGGGACGACCCCGACACCGTGCACGAGACCTCGACGCTCTACATCCAGCGCGGCAAGGACGGCTACGGCAAGCGCGAAGTGCTCGACATGGGCAAGTCGAACATGTTCACCGACGAACTCGACATGTTCGCCGACATGTGCCGGACCGGCAACAAGGTCGAGCTCGAGGCCGCCAACGGCCTTGTCGCGCTGGCGATCGTCAACGCGGCGCTCGCCTCGGTCGAGCGTAACGGCCAGTGCGTCAAGCTGTCCGAGATCCTTGACGGTGCGCGCGCCCGCGTGGCCGCCGAAGACCAAAGCGCAGCCTGAACAGGAGGGCGCCGTACATGTCTCGCTATTTCATCGAGTTGACGCAGCCCGAGATCAAGGCGCAGTTCGACCGGCACCCGCTGGTCATCCTGCCCTGCGGCAGCGTCGAGCAGCACGGCGCCCACCTGCCCACGGGCACCGACATCTTCGCCGCCAACAGCGTGTCGCACGCCGTGGCCGAGAAGATGGACGGTGTCGTCCTGCCCGGCGGACCGCTGGGGGTCACGCCGATGCACATGCCCTTCGAGGCGACGATTTCGCTGTCGCCCGAGACCTACCAGCAGGTGGTGATCGAGACCTGCGTCTCGACCGCGCAGCACGGGGCGAAGAAGCTGCTGATCGTGAACTGGCACGAAGGCAACATCGCCTCGCTTCAGATCGCGGCGGAAAAGCTGCACCGCACCTACGGGATGAGCGTGGTGATCGCGCAGGCCTGCTACGTGGCCGAGGAACTCTGGGGTCCCTACTGCGGGGGCCTGACCCACGCCGGCGAGATCGAGGCGCTGTCGATCCTGCCCGACCATGGCCATCTGGTGCACCTCGAGCGCGTCGAACGCTCGTCCGAGAAGCGGCGGGGCGAACATATGGACAAGCTGCGCCGCACCCGGGCCTTCGTCCCGATCCTGACCGACATCCGGTCTATCGCGCCCACCGGCTGGTATGGCGATCCGGCGCCGGCCACGGTGGAACGCGGCCGCCAGATGATCGAGGATGTCGCCGGCGCCATCGCCAAGGAAGCGACCGCCATCTTCGCCCAGCTTGACCGGATCCAGGGCGCGGCGGCCAAGGATCTGGCCGCGGAGTAGAAAGCATGGCTTCGCGCGTCACCCTGGAAGAAGCCGTCGACCTCGACCTTCCCGGCCGGCGGTCGCGCGAGATCTTCTCGGGCGAAAGCGGCGCGCAGAGTACGCTGCGGCTTGTCGACATCGCCGTGCCCGAGCCCGGCGCCCCGCGCCGTCCGCCGCACTGGCACCCCGACTGCGAGGAGTGCATTCATGTCCTGTCGGGCGAAGGCGTGACCTGGGTCGAAGGCGCGGAATTCCCCATGCACCCCGGCGACACGATCCGTATCGCCCCGGGCGAGCGGCATGTCACGCGAAATACGGGTGACAAGACGCTGTCTTTGCTTTGCTTTTTCCCACGCCCGACGATCACGGTGATGACATGAACAGGGGCGCGGCATGACCGTCGATGTGCTTTGCCTGCGGCCCGAGGCCGACTTCCTGTCGATCGGAGTGACGCCCCCGGGCGATCTGTCGATCGCCTATCGCGGCCCCGGCGATGCCGACGTCGCGTCCCTGATCAAGGGCGCGAAGGCGCTTGTCATCCCGGCGGTCGGTCCGGCGCTTCCGCCCGAGTTTTTTCGCGGCACAGCCTTGCGTCTGGTGCAGGTGACCGGGGCGGGGCTTGACCGGCTGGACCGCGCGGTCCTGGCCGAAGAGGGCATCGCGCTGGCCAACGTGCCGGGCGGGTCGAACGCGGCGCTGGCCGAATACGTCGTGGCGAACGCCATATCGCTCAGCCGGGGATTTCATGCCGCGGGTGCGGCGCTGCGGGCGGGCGCCTATGCCGAGCATCGCAAGCGCATGGTGGGGGCGAACCTGCGCGGGCTTGGCGGACTGACCGTGGGTCTTGTCGGACTGGGCACGATCGGCCTTGCCGTGGCCGGACGCTGCCGCGCGATGGGCGCCGAGATCGCCTTCTACGATCCCGCGCCGCCACGCGATCCCGCGGCCCTTTCCGCCCTTGGTGCGCAGCCGATGGCGCTTGACGCCCTTCTGGGGGCAAGCGACGTGGTGACGCTGCACGTGCCGCTGATCGAGGCCACGCGCAACCTGATCGACGCGCACCGGCTTTCCCTGATGAAGCCCGGCGCGATCCTGATCAATGCCGCCCGCGGCGGCATCGTGGACGAAGCGGCCCTTGCCGCCGCGCTGGAAGAGGGGCGCCTGTCCGGCGCTGCCGTCGACGTCTATTCGACCGAGCCGCCCTTGCCAGACAACCCGCTTCTGAACATCAGCGCCGCCGCCGCGTCGCGGCTGATCCTGACGCCGCATATCGCCGGCGTGAGTCTTCAGGCCTCGCAATACCTGTTCGCCGAGGCGTGGAAGAACGTGGCCCGCGTGCTGATCGACGGCGCGGACCCGTTGAATGTCGTGCCGTGATGGCGCGCAGGCCACGGATCGGGGCCGGTCGATGGGGCACCGGCATGAGGGTGGAGACGGCCGCAGCCGGCCGCAGGGATCGCAGGCGCGGGGCGAGTTTTGGTGCTATGCAATCGTTTGCTCGCGCGCTAGAGTGACGTAACAAGAAGATCCAGGGAGGAACGGATCATGGGAGTGGTGGGCAGCAGTGCCATCGAGCCGACGCATCGGGCAAGGGAAGCCTCGGCGAAAAAGGAACCTGTGATTGTCGCGAAGGGCCTGACGGTCGGATACAAGCTGCATCGCGAACGCAAGCTTCTGACCGCGCTCAGGGACATCACCCTGACCGTCAACAAGGGCGAGTTCGTCTGCCTTCTGGGGCCGTCGGGCTGCGGCAAGACCACTTTCATCAACGCGATCTCGGGGCTTGTGCTGCCCTGGGAAGGGACGATCGAGGTCGACGGGCGTCCGGTGACCGGCCCGGGGCCTGATCGCGCCATGGTGTTCCAGGACTATGCCCTCATGCCCTGGCGGACGGTCGAATCGAACGTGCGCATGCCGTTCGAGATGCAGAACCTCGGGCTGTCGAAGCAGGAAATCGACGCCCGCGTCGCCCGCTACCTCGAGCTGGTGGAACTGACCGGGTTCGAGCGGTCCTTCCCCTACGAGTTGTCGGGCGGGATGAAGCAGCGCGTCGGCATCGCCCGGGCGCTTGCGACCGAACCGAAGATCCTTCTGGCCGACGAGCCCTTCGCCGCGATCGACGCGATGACGCGCGAGGCGATGCAAAGCGAGCTTGAACGCTTCGTGACCAAGACGAAGCAGACCGTGGTCTTCATCACCCATTCGATCGACGAGGCGATCACCCTTGGCGACCGCATCGTCGTGATCTCGCGCCGGCCTGGACGCATCAAGGAAGTGATCGACGTGAACCTGCCCCGGCCGCGCTTCGATCAGGAATTGAAGTCCCTGCCCGAGTACACCGAGCTGCGCGAGCGGATCTGGCGCCTTGTCAAGGACGAGGCGCTGTCCGGCGCCCATGGAGAGGAATGATGGCGAAAGTGGATTCAAACGTCTCGCAAGGTCAAAGCGCGTTCGAGGACGCCGATCGCATCCGGGCGATGAAGTTCTCGTTCCGCGAACTCTGGAACCGCCACGGGTCCTGGGTCGTGACCACCCTGAACCTGACCTGCTTCTTCCTACTCTGGGAGGCTTTCGCACGGTCCGGGGTGATCAACCCGATCTTCCTGCCCACCGCCAGCGGCATGTTGTCGACGCTGTGGGAGGGCCTGACCAACTCGGCGCCGCCGAACGCGGCCTTCTCGGGTCAGATCATCGACCACCTGCTGTTCACGCTTCGCAACCTGTCGATCGGCCTGATCATCGCCTGCGTCATCGGCATCCCGGCCGGCCTTCTGATGGGGGGCAACAAGTACGTCGAGACGGTGCTCAGCCCCTATGTCTGGGCGCTGGCGTCGCTGCCGCGGATCGCGCTTGTCCCGCTTTTCATCCTCTTCATGGGCTTCACCGTGAAGATGCAGATCACCATCATCGTGCTGTCGGCTGTGTTCCCGATCATCATCAACGCCTGGGCGGGGGTGAAGACGACCGAGAAGTCGCTGATCTCGGCGGCCAAGGTCTTTGGCGCGAAGAAGTCCAGCATCTATCTGCACGTCGTCCTGCCCTACACGCTGCCGTTCATCATCTCGGGCGTGCAGCAGGGCATCGGGCGCGGGCTTGTTGGGGTCGTCATCGCCGAGATCTTCGGCGGATCGAACGGCCTTGGCTTCCTGATCAACCGCGCCGCCGACACGTTCAACTCGGAGCTGATGTACGCGGTTCTGCTGTTGCTGGTGATCGTGTCGCTGTCGCTGATCAAGTTGACGCAGATGCTGGAAAAATACGTCGCCCCGTGGCGCCAGCAGCTGAAGATGTAGGTTTTGAGGGTTTCACAGCCGACTACCGTGAAAACAAGGGAGGAAAGTAGAATGTCGAAATACCACACCAATGGTCCGATCCGCCTCGGCCGACGGGATTTCCTGATGAAGGGCAGCGCGGGCGCGCTTGGCACCATCATCGCGGCGTCCACGCTGAACAAGGCCGGTGCGCAAACGCCCAGCATCGACAACATCATGGCGAACCTGCGCACGATCAAGCTGGGGGACTTCAACCCCAACTACGCCAACCAGTGGACCTTCCGTCTGGTGCAGGCATTGGGCTATCTCGAGGAAGTCGGGATGGACGGGATCGAGATCATCCTGTCGGACGAATACGTCCCCGGTCTGGTCGGCGGCAGCCTCGACATCGCCCATGGCGACACGAGCGAGTTCCTGGCCGCCGGCGTGGCCAGCGGCCTGCCGATCACGATGATCTCGATCCACCGCTCGAGCGAATGGTGGATCATGGGCGTGTCGGCCGGCATCGAGACCCCCGAGGACCTGAAGGGCAAGGTCATCACCGGCGGCAGCCTTGCCGGGCGCAACACCTACATCATGCGGCAGGCGCTGATCCGCATGGGGCTTGATCCCGACACCGACGTGCAGTTCGTGCCGTCCTCGGGCGGGTCGGACAGCCGCCTTGGCGCGCTTCTGGCGGGCCAGGTGCAGGGGGCAAGCCTGTTCCCGCGGCACGAGGCCCCGCTGGTCGAGGCGGGCGGCAAGTTCATCTTCGAGGAACTTGTCAGCGCGCCGCAGGAAAGCTTCGCGGTGATGGGCGACTGGCTTGAGGCGAACGCGGACACGGCGCGCGCCTGGCTTGTCGCCGACATCAAGGCGCGCCAGTGGCTCATGGATCCGGCCAACAAGGATCAGGCCTACCAGATCATGATCGATCTGGGCTACGAGATCCCCGACAGCTTCAAGGCGCTCTACGAGGTCGAGAAGGCCCAGATCAGCCCGGACGGTGGGTTCGCAAGCGCCGAGGACATGGACAACTTCGTCGCCGAACTGGCCCTGACGGGCGACGTGCCCGAAGGTCTCGACTGGCGCCCGTTCTTCAACCTCCAGTATCTCTGGGAAGCGCAGGAAGCGCTGGGTCTGCCGCGTCGGCCGGCGTCGATCTGACGGCCTGAACATCGCCGGCGGCCCTTCGCGGGGCCGCCGGTGCGCCCCTGGGGCGACCATCGTCCGCCATTTCGCCTACACTGCAAGGATCGCCCCCGATGGGACAGATGGTCAACGGCATCTGGGAAAGCCGACCGACCAACGAGGTCAAGGTGGACGGACAGTTCGTCCGCAAGCCGTCGGCCTTCCGCAACTGGGTGACCGAAGACGGCGCCCCCGGTCCGACGGGCCACGGCGGGTTCACGCCCGAGGCGGGCCGCTATCACCTTTACGTCTCGTACGCCTGCCCCTGGGCGCACCGGGTCCTGATCTACCGAAGCCTGCTTGGCCTCGAGCATGCCATCGACATCTCGGTCGTGCATCCGGTCAACATGGAAAACGGCTGGGAATTCGCCGAGTACCCCGGCGCGACGCCCGACCACCTGAAGGACGCGCGCTTTCTTTATCAGGTCTATGCCGCGGCCGATCCGGCCTATTCGGGCAAGGTGACCGTGCCGGTGCTGTGGGACCGGCAGGGCGACACGATCGTGAACAACGAATCCGCCGACATCATGCGGATGCTTGGCGGCGCCTTCCGTCCGCTGGCCACCTCGTGGCAGGAGTTCTGCCCCGATGACCGGCGGGACGAGATCGATGCCCTGAACGACGAGATCTACCGCCACATCAACAATGGGGTCTATCGCACCGGTTTCGCCGTCTCGCAGGAGGCCTACGAGACCGCCGCGCGGGGCCTTTTCGGCGCGATGGCGGCGCTGGACGCGCGCCTCGCCGACAGCCGCTTTCTTCTGGGCGACACGCCGCTCGAACCCGACTGGCGCCTGTTCACCACCATGATCCGCTTCGAGCCGGTCTATTACTTCCACTTCAAGTGTAACCTGCGCCCGCTGGCCGCCTACCCGAACCTTCGGCGGCACACGCGCGCTTTGCTGAACTTCCCGAAGGTGCGCGGGACAGTGCATCTCGACCATATCGTCGATCACTACTACCTCGCGCACCGCCGGATTAACCCCCACGGGATCATCCCGCTGGGTGCGCATGTCGATCTTGATGGGCCCGACTGGTGCGACCTGACGGACGAAGGGACGGCCTGATGCTGACGCTTTACCACTATGACCGCTCGACGGCCGCGCAGCGGGTGCGTCTGCTGCTGGACGAGAAGGGACTACCCTGGAAAAGCGTGATCGTGGACACGGCCAGGGGCGATATCGACCAGCTGCCCGAGAACTACCACGAGATCAACCCGAAGGGTCTGGTGCCGACGATCGAGAACAAGGGCGTGGGCATCGCCGAGTCGCTCATCATCCTCGAATACCTCGAGGACGCCTTCCCCGAGACGTCGTTCCGCCCCACCTCGGCCGAGGATCGCGCGAAGATGCGGCTCTGGATGCGGCGGATCGACGACGGGATTCACGTGGCCAGCCGCACGATCGGCGTCTGCATCGTCAATCGCTTCATCTATCTCGAGCAGGGGGCCGAGAAGATCCGCACCTACCACGAGAAGATGCGCGACCACGTGCGGCGCGACAATGACCGCGTCAACATCGAGATGGGCCTTGCCTCGCCGTTGTTGCCCGATGCGCTGAAGAGGTTCCGCGCGCTTTTCGAGGACATGAACACCCGGCTCGAAGGGCACGACTGGCTTGCGGGCGAGGCCTACTCGCTCGCCGATATCGCGCTGGTGGTCTATCTGCGGCGGATGGAGTCGTTCATGATGGCCCCGCTCTGGAGCCATCTGACCGCGCTGAACACGTGGTACGCACGGATCGCCGAACGGCCCGCCTACAAGACCGCCGTCATCGACTGGGGCGACATCACCGAGGCCAAGCGCACCGAACACGGCCAGGGCGCCTTCCCCGAGATCGCGAAGCTTTGGATGGCCTGACCGGCGCCGCAGGCAAGCCGGCCTTCAGCCCGCGATGGCCTCGCGGCGGATCCTCACCTTCGCCCGGTCGCGGCACAGGGCGTGCAGGAAGCAGGTCCGTTCCGCCACCCCCACGATCCTGCGCGCGGTGTCGTCGTCCACGTCGGTGTCGATGAAGACATGGGTTTCGGCCGGGTCCGCCGTGCCGCCCTTGCCGCTGCCGCTGGAGGCGCCTCCCAGGGTGAAATGCAGGTCCTGGACCACGCGGTAGCCGGTCACGGGATGCTTGGCCATGTGGGAATAGCGTCCGACCTGCGTCATGAAGCAGAAGGCCACGCCGATGGCGAAATAGCTGGCGGCATCGGGGGCAATCGCCCGGGCGTGGTCGGGCCGGTCGTCCACGACGAAGGTCCAGGTCGACGACGATTGCGCGAACTGTTCGCGCAGGCAGTCGTATGTGCCGTCGGGTCGCACCCGACAGGTCGTGCGCAGGTGCAGAAGCTTCTTCGTGCCGTCAAGCACCGGGGCAAGGGGCGGATTGGCGGTGATCCGGCGCACCACCTCGTCTTCCGACTCGGTCCTTTCGGCAAGCGGCGAGGCCACGAGCGCCCCCGGTGCCGGCCTGAGCGCGCCGATCGGATCGCCCGGGTCGGCGTAGGCCGGAACGGACAGCGCCGCCACTTCGACCGGATCGATCTGGACGCCGTTGTGGGTCAGCGTGAAAAGGCTGATCTTTTCGTCGCGCACAAGGCCGTTCACCGGCGCCGCGGCCACCGCGTCCATCAGCAGGCGGTGCAGATCCTCGGGGTCGGCATCCCCCTCGCAGGTCAGCGACACCTCGGGCGACAGCGCGCCCGAGACCATCGTGCCCTTCGGGAACGACCCGTCGCGGTAGTAGAAGTTCTCGAGCACCAGCACTGGGTTTCGCAGCGCGATGCCACGCGCCTTCGCCAAGGCGCGCAGCTCGGTCATGAAGAAGGCCCCCATCCCGACGCTGACATAGCTCAGCGGGTTCGGCGCGGCGTCGTGGCCGCCCAGATGCGCGCCCTCGTCCGAGGCGAAGCGCCACGCCCGCCCGGTCAGCCCCGACAGCGTCACGCCTTCCTTCTGGATGCCGCCCAGCGTGCGGACCCAGGCCCGGACCGACTGGCCGTGGCGATCGGGCGGTGGCGCAAGGCCGGCGTCGGCCAGGCCGTCGACGGCGTGGATCAGGGGAAGGCCCAGCTCTTCAAGGGACAGGTCAGTCATTGAGAAATGCCTTTGTTCATGGGGGAAAGATCGCGGTGCGACGCCGCCTGGCCGGGGGTCAGAGGCGGGCGCCGATGGTGGCGGTCACCTCGCCCAGCCCGACGACCGAATGCACCAGAACGTCGCCTGGCTTCACCGGCCCGACGCCCGCGGGCGTTCCCGACATGATCAGGTCGCCCGGCTTCAGCTCCATCGAGTGCGAGATGATCGAGATCACCTCGGGCACGTTCCAGATCATCTCGTTGAGATTGCCGTCCTGCCGGACTTCGCCGTTCACGGTAAGCCGGATGAAGCCTTCGCTTGGGTGGCCGACCACGGACACCGGGTGCGCCGGGCCGATCAGGGCCGAGTTGTCGAAGGCCTTGCCCCAGTCCCAGGGCCGGCCGACGTTGCGCAGCGCGATCTGGATGTCGCGCCGGGTGAAGTCGTTCCCGATGGCATAGCCCCAGACGTGGTTCAGGCTGTCCTCGACGGCGATGTTGCGCCCGCCCGTGCCGATGATCGCCACAAGCTCGACCTCGTGGTTGAGGTCGTTCGTCTCGGGCGGGTAGGGGATGGTGCTGCCGGCATCGACCACGGCGTCCGCGGGCTTTGTGAAGAAGAACGGCGGGTCGCGGTCGTCCATCCCCATCTCGCGGGCATGCGCCGCATAGTTCCGGCCGACACAGAAGACGCGACGCACGGGCAGACGGGCGTCCGAGTTCGCGACGGCGATCGACGCCTGCGGCGGCGGGGCGAAGACATAATCCATGGGGCGGGGGGTCCTTCCGGGTTGTTTGATAGATTGTATGACAATCTTTGCCGGGCGCGGCAAGCGTCGCGGCCCGGCCCCGGTCGTTTTCTGCCCCGAACCCACACGCAACGGGATGCTTTTCGCCGCCTGACGTGCAATCCTTTGCGTGATTGTCGGACAATCCCGAGTCGCGCGGCCGTCAGGCCGCCCGTCGGGGCAGCGTGGGAGGACGCACCATGAGCCGAAGCTTCACATCACCCTACTGGGAAGAGATCTGCGGGAACCTCGATGATTCGCGGACCTTCAACCGGATGCGCGACACGCCCTATTACCGCGACGCGGTCTATCCGCAGTTCTCGCGCGCCGAATACGAACGCCGTTTCGCCGCGCTGCGCGGGCTGATGGCCCGCGACGGGCTTGACGTGGTGATCTGCCCCGGCGGCCCCAGCCACTGGAGCTTCGGCGGCGGCATGCTCTGGCTGTCGGGCCACTGGGAATGGCACAGCTTGTCGGCCTATGTCGTCTTCCCGCGCGAGGGCGAACCCACGCTGATCTACGACCGGGGCGGCACCCATATCGAAGCCGTGCGCAAGGAGGTCGAGGTGGCGATCCGCGACGTCCGTTCGGGGCGGGGCGGACACCACGCCGAGGTCATGGCCGAACGCATCCGCGAACTGGGGCTGGAGAACGGCCGCATCGGCCTGCTCGAGATCGACGCCCGCAACAAGGACTACATGCCCGCGAACCAGTATCTGACACTGAAGCGTGAACTGCCCAAAGCCGAGATCGTCTTTACCGAAGGCTTCATGCACGAGCTTGTCGTCGTCCACAGCGACGAGGAACTCGATTGCGTGCGGCACGCGGGCCGGCTGTGCACGAATGCCATGCAGGCCCTGGCCGACCGCGCCAGACCCGGCGCCACGGAACAGGATCTGCGCGCGGCGGCCGGGGCAGCGATCCTTGAAGGCGGCGGCGACATCGACTTTCTGATCATCGGTTCGACCCCGATGGACGACCCGGCGATGGTCTTCGGCAACCCGCGCCCCTCGCTTCGGGAGCTCCGGAAGGGCGATATCATCATCATGGAACTGGCCGCGGGCTATCGCGGTTATTCCGCCCAGATCGGCCAGCCGATCTGCATCGGCACGCCCACGCCCGACGTGCAGCGCTTCTGGGACGAGATCGCCAAGCCCGGCTACGAACGCGTGGTCGCGACCATCGCCCCGGGCCGGCCGGCGTCGGACATGCAGGAGGCGGCGCGCTTCTTCCGCGAGAACGGGGTGCAGTCGCGGCCGATCGTGACCCACGGCATCGACTTCGTCTCGGACGGGCCGCACGTCTATATCGAGAAGACACAGACGCACGACTACGACGCGATCCTCAAGCCCGGCATGGTGCTGATGCCCGAGCCGAACCCGATCTCGGCCGACGGCCGGCTGGGCATGTTCGTGGGCCACACGCTGATCGTGACCGAGGACGGTCACGAATGCGTGGACGACTGGCCGCTCGAACTGGTCGTCGTCTGACCGCGTGGGGCTGGGTGGGGATGGCCGCGTCTGCGGTCAGCCCAGCTTTTCGGCCAGCCAGCGGAACGAGGCCGGCGCCCAGTCTCGGTAGTGCTCGAAGGCGCAGTGCCCCGCGTCGGGATAGACGCGGGCGCTGCGCATCCCCACGGGCCCGCTGTCGAGCATGTAGTAGATGTTGCCGATCGGGGCGAGGTGATCCTCTTTCCCGTTGATCATCAGCACGGGCATGGTGATCCGGTCCACCAGGCCCAGCGACGACAGCGCCCAGCCATCGAAGATCTCGTTCTCCTTCTCGACCGACCAGGTCGGGAACGAGGGCGGGCCGCCCTCGGGGCCGAAGACGAACTTCGAGCGTCGGTTGCGCGCTTCGACGAAGGCGGCCATCTCGGCGTCGGTCATGCGATAGCCGAAGGGGTGGCCGGCATTGGCGACCACGGCGCGCACCTTGTCGGGGGCAGTGCCCGCAAGCTGCATCACCGAATAGCCGCCGCGGCTGATGCCGAAGGCGCCCACGCGGTTCGCGTCGACCTCGGGGCGCGCCATCAGCGCGTCGATGGCCGCGACCCAAGCCTTGACCGATTCGGGCACCCAGGGAAACGGGTTCTCGCCCGTGCCCGGGGCATCCATCACGAGCGAGGCAAGCCCGGCCTCGAGCGCGCGTTCGCTGGCCCAGCCGCGATCCTCCTTGAAGACGTCCGAGCCGCACATGATCAGCACCGCCGCGACCGGCGTGTCGGATTTCGGGGCGCGGAAATGCGCGCGGAAGGTCTTGCCCTCGCAGGTGATGTCCATCACCTCCATCGGCGGGTCGAGGTGGGCGCAGGCCTTGCGGTAGGCGCGGGCGCAGTCGGCGCTGATGCCGGCCTTCATCGGGCTGATCTCGCCCGGGAAGCGGCCGATGGCGTAATAGGTCTTGGCAAGCAGATAGGCCTTGCGCGCGGCCGCGAAATCGCCCGCCGCCTCATGCCGGTCGCCGTCGTCCTCGTGCCGCTTGCCCGCCGCGCGCCAGACCGGGACCCAGTGCTCTTCGGTGGTCTTCTCGAGCCCGCCGACGATTCGCTCCAGTTCCTCGAGGTCGTCGATCATCGACAGCCAGCGCCGGTAGAACCCGCCGCGCGCCACGACGAAAGGGTCTTCGTCCGTCCGATACTCCAGATCTTCCACTCGTTTAATCATTTTCTGGCGTCCTCCCGGGCCGACGTCGGTCGACCGTAATACAATCGTAGACATAAGTGATATCAGGCGCTACCGTCTACACAATCGATTGCATAACGCGGAATGGGCCGCGGGGCGAATCGAAGATGCCGGCAACGGCGCGCGGCAAAAATAGGGAGGAGACGATGACAATGACTGTACTACGACACGGTCTTATGACGGCCGTTGCCGTGGGGGCGCTGACGCTGGCGCTGCCCGTGGCAAGCTTCGCGCAGGACGTGAAGAACCCGGGCGTGCTGGTGCATGCCGCCGACGACGAGGCCACCACGCTTGATCCCGCGCAGGTCGAGCCGGGTGAGGGCGGCGAAACCATCATCCTTCAGGTCTATGAACGGCTGCTCGACATCGGGCCCGGCTCGCCCGACCTGATCCCGGCGCTTGCGACCGAGGTGCCGACCGACGACAACGGCCTGATCTCGGCCGACGGTCTGACCTACACCTTCCCGCTGCGGCAGGGGGTGGTGTTCCACGATGGCACGCCCTTCACGGCGCATGACGTGAAGTTCTCGTGGGATCGCGCCATGACGATGGACCTGCCCGAGGGCAACGCGGGCGTCCTGCAGGACATGATCGCCTCGACCGAGGTCGTGGACGACTACACCTTCCGGGTGACCCTGAACCGGCCAAGCGCAAGCTTCCTGAACTCGGTCGTGATCGCCATGGTCGCCTCGGTCGTCAGCCAGGACGCCGTCGAGGCCAATGGCGGGGTCGAGGCCGGCGCGCCCAACATCTTCATGGCGGGCAACATGGTCGGCACCGGACCCTACAAGTTCGTGGTCTGGAACCGCAGCGAGAACCTGCAGCTTGAGGTCAACGACGACTACTGGGGCGAGAAGGCCAACCTCGATGTTCGCATCGAGATCGGCGGCGACCCCGACGTGCGCGTGCTGGGTCTGCGGGCCGGCGAATACGACACGATCGAGACCGACCCGTCCTTCGTGGCCGACCTCGAGGGCGCCGAGGGCGTGACGATCTACAACGAGGGCCTGCTGCTCGAGCCGCTTCACATCGGCTTCAACCTCAACATCCCCGAGGGCGCGCTGCCTGCGGGCGACACGATCCCCACGGACTTCTTCCATGATCCGCGGGTGCGCCAGGCCTTCAACTATGCCTTCGACTACGAGGCCTTCCTGAACGGGCCGCTGGCCGGCTATGGCGACTTCAACACCCACTACATCCCGGTCGGGATCTTCGGCTACGACCCGGAGGCGCCGCGCTACAACAAGGCCGACCCCGAGAAGGCGGCCGAGCTGTTCAAGGAGGCGGGCTACTGGGATGACGGCTTCACCGTGTCGGTGATCACCGAAGAGGGCAACCTCTTCGCGCTGATGTCGCTGGTGCTGAAGGACTCGCTGGCGAAGATCAACCCGAAGTTCAACGTCAACGTGATGGCCGTGGCCGAAACGGTGTTCGACGACGCCCATGCCCAGGACCCGCTGGAATACGCGATGTGGGCCAAGAACGCCGACCCGGCGGCGGACCCCGACGCCTACATGCGCGCCTATGTCCATCCCGATGGGGAGTGGGGCCAGGTCCATGGCTTCGCCAACGGCTACAGGGACCCCGCCAAGGTTGCCGAGCTGATCGAGGCCGCCTCGGTCGAGCTGGATACCGACACCCGCGCCGCGATCTACTCGGAGCTTCAGACGATGCTCTACGACGATCCGATGTGGCTGATCGGCGCGCAGGAAGGCGTCGTGATGGCGCACCGCGACTGGGTCCAGGGCTTCCAGATGCAGCCGCTCTGGCCGCGTCCGGGCCTGAAGTTCGCGCTGCTCAACAAGTGAGCCTGCGCGCACCGGACTGATCGGAAAGAAACGGCGGGCCCGCACAGCTGCGGGCCCGCTGCAAGGACAGGGAGGCAGGGATGCAACTTCGCGACTACATCATTCGACGCCTCATGGTGCTGCCGTTCCTCATGCTCGGCGTGTCCATGGTCGTCTTCGCGCTGACCCGGGTCGGCGGCACGCCGATCGGGATCTACCTCAGCCACGAGATGACGCCCGCGGAAGTCGCCGAGGTCGAGGCGCGCTTCCACCTCGATAAACCGCTTCCGGTCCAGTACTTCTACTGGCTGCGCGGCATCGTGCAGGGCGATTTCGGCTGGTCGGGCGTTTCGGCCGCACCGGTCGCCGATGTCTTCCCCGAGAAATTCGCCGCCACGATGGAGCTTGCCATCGCTGCGGGCCTTGTCGCCGTCGCCATCGGCATCTTCCTTGGGACCTATGCCGGCGCGCGACGCAATCGATTGCCCGATCACATCACCCGCGTCGTGGCGGTCAGCGGGTCGAGCCTTCCGATGTTCTGGTTCGGCATTCTGCTGCTGATCGTCTTCTGGGCGCAGCTTGGCTGGGCGCCGATCGGACGAAGCACGGCCGAGATCTGGTCCTCGATCCCGCATCCCACCGGCTTCTACACGGTCGACGCCATCCTCGCGGGCAGTCCGACGGCCCTGTGGGACGCGATTTGGCACCTGCTTCTTCCCGCGATCACGCTGGGCTACGGCGCAACCGCGATCATCGCGCGGATGATGCGCTCGGCCCTGGTCGAGGAGTTGCAGCAGGACTACGTGGACGCGGCCCGCGCCAAGGGCCTGGCCGAGCGGCTTGTGCTGCGCCGTCACGCGCGCCGCAACGCCATGGTGCCGACGGTCACGGTGATCGGCCTGACCTTCGGCTTCCTGCTGCAGGGCACCATCACCGCCGAGATCATCTTCCGCTGGCCGGGCCTCGGCCGCTGGATGGCGGCCTCGGTGGTGCGGGGCGACCAGGCCACGCTGATGACCTATGTGCTGTTCACCAGCGTCCTCTTCCTTCTCGTGAACCTGATCGTCGACGTGGTCTACGCCCACCTCGACCGTCGCGTCACGCTTGGAGACTGATCCATGGCAGATATCACGACTTCCAGCCCTTCGGCCGCACGCCCCGCCACGCGCGAGACGGCGTTCCGGGTCCGGATGCGCCGCCTCAACGGCGTGCTCCTGCGGCTGCTGTCCGACCCGAGCGCGGCCCTGGGCCTTGCCATCATCGCGGCGCTGCTTGGCATGGCGATCTTCGCCCCGCTGATCGCGCCGCCGAACATTCCCGATCCCTACCAGATGCCCCGCGACTGGAGCGCGGTGCGGATGCCGCCGGGCACGCCGGGCTTCCCGCTGGGCACCACGAACGAAGGCGGCGATGTCTTCTACGGCGTGGTCTGGGGCAGCCGCACCTCGCTGCAGCTGTCGCTGATGGTGGTCGGGATCACGGTGGTCATCGGAACGATCGTCGGGTCGCTCGCCGGCCTTCTGGGCGGCTGGGTCGACGAGGTGCTGATGCGCGTCGTCGACGTCTTCCTGTCGATCCCCGAACTGATCTTCGCGCTGGCGATCGCCGCGGTGCTTGGCCCGTCGTTCACCAACATCATCATCGCGCTGTCGATGGTGCTATGGGTGAAGTACGCCCGGATCATGCGGGCGCAGGTCATCCAGATCAAGCAGAACGACTATGTCGATGCGGCCCGGGTCATCGGGGATTCGAAGCTCAACATCTACCTGCGCGACATCCTGCCCAACTCGATCACGCCGGTCTCGGTGCAGGCGACGCTCGACATGGGCAACGTGGTGCTGATCGGCGCGACGCTGTCCTTCATCGGGCTGAGCCAGGCTGGCATCGCCGAATGGGGGGTGCTGGTGTCCGAAGGCCAGGCGGGGATCGCCTCGGGCCGGTGGTGGGCCTCGACCTTCCCGGGCCTGATGATCTTCCTCTGGGCGCTTGCCTTCAACCTTGTGGGTGACGGTCTTCGTGACGCCCTCGATCCGCGGACGGAGGGGCGGTGATGATGCAAAGAAAGCTTGACCCCACGGGCGAGGCGCATTCGGTGCCCGCGACCGTCGCCACGGTCCAGGACCTCAAGGTTCATTTCCAGTCGAAGCGCGGGATCGTCCATTCGGTCGATGGCGTCAGCTTCGAGATCCGCGACGGCGAGACGCTTGGCCTCGTGGGCGAGACCGGCTGCGGCAAGAGCGTGACCGGCCGGTCCTTCCTGCGCCTGCTGCCGGTGCCGCCCGGCATCATCGCGGGCGGCGCGGTGACGTTCCGTCCCCACGCCGTCTGCGCCGACTGCGAAGGTTCGGGCTGCGCGAAATGCAGCGAGACGGGCCGCCGCGCGGTGGCCTGCCCGAAGTGCGCGGGGCAGGGCTGCAAGACCTGCGACGGGACCGGGGCCGAGACGATCGACCTTCTGGGGCTTTCGGACGACGACATGCGGGCGATCCGCGGCGACCGGATCGCGATGATCTTCCAGGACCCCGGCAAGGCGCTGAACCCCACGATGACCATCGGGATGCAGCTGTCCGAGGTGTTCCTGCAGCACCGCAGCGCCGAGATCCTCGAACGCGCCGGGCTGTCGCCAAAGGACGCCGGGCCGCTTCTGCGCTATGCCTCGCAGCGCGATCGGTTCCTTGACCGGCTGCTGCTGAGGTTCCCGCCGCTGCGCGGGCGCAAGGCGCGGATCGACGCGGCGCTGGCCGACATGGTGGCCGACGCGCTGGCCGAAACGCAGGTGCCGAACCCGGCGAAGCTGATGGGGCGCTATCCGCACGAGTTGTCGGGCGGCATGAAGCAGCGCGTGATGATCGCGCAGGCGCTGTCGTGCAACCCCGACCTGCTGATCGCCGACGAACCGACGACGGCGCTCGATGTGACGGTCGAGGCCCGCATCCTCGAGCTGATCCGCGACCTTCAGATCCGCCGCCGCACCAGCGTGCTCTACATCAGCCATGACCTGTCGCTGGTGCGCCGGGTCTGCGACCGGGTCGCGGTGATGTATGCCGGCCGCGTGGTCGAGATCGGGCCCACCGACGAGATCTTCCGCAATCCCCGCCACCCCTACACACGGGGCCTGCTGGCGGCCGTGCCGACGGCCGGCACGCCGCGCGGCGGGCTTGCGGCGATCCGCGGCACGGTGCCCGAGCTTGTCAATCCGCCCGCGGCCTGTCGCTTCGGCGGCCGCTGCCCGCATGAGACCCAGGCCTGCCGCAGCTTCGACCCAGGTCTTGCCCAGGTGTCGGATGGCCATTCGGTGGCCTGCTTCATCGATCACGCGCCGCCCTCGGGGCCGCGTCCAAGCTTCGAGGAGGTGACGGAATGAGCGCCGATCCCCAACCGTTCGATCCGGCGAACCGGGCCGGCGCGGCCGACGACGTCGTTCTGGCCGTGCGCAACCTGCGCAAGTACTACCCGATCCGCGAAGGCGCGTTGCAGCGGGTGGTGGGCCATGTCCGCGCCGTCGATGGCGTCAGCTTCGACATCCGCCGGGGCGAGACCCTGGGCCTTGTCGGCGAAAGCGGCTGCGGCAAGACCACGCTGGGCCGCTGCGTGAGCGGCCTGTCTTCGGCCACCATGGGCGGGGTCTACTACGACATCTCGTCGTCGGAAGCCGACCGTCTGGACCGCCTGACCAGCGTCGCCGAGACCGCGCTGGATGCCGCCGACGCGCGCGAGTTGCAGCGCCTTGACGCCGGCCATCGGATCGACCGGCTTGAGGGACAGACGGCGCGACGCTTCCGCCGGAACTGCCAGATGGTGTTCCAGGATAGCTTCGCCTCGCTCAATCCCCGGCATCTGGTGGTCGACCTCGTGGGCCGGCCGCTCAAGGTCTATAACGAGGCCTCGGGCGCGGACCTGACCGAACGCGTGGTCGAGCTGCTTGAACAGGTGGGTCTTGGCCGCCAACACCTTTATCGCTATCCGCACCAGTTCTCGGGCGGCCAGCGCCAGCGCATCTCGATCGCGCGCGCGCTGGCGTTGAACCCCGAGGTCATCGTCCTGGACGAACCGACAAGCGCGCTCGACGTGTCCGTTCAGGCGCAGATCCTGAACCTTCTCAGCGAGTTGCAGCGCGAACGTAATCTTGCCTATCTGTTCGTCACGCACGATCTTTCGGTCGTCCGGCACATGGCCGACCGGCTGGTGGTCATGTATCTGGGCAAGGTGGCCGAGGCGGGCGAGACCCAGCAGGTCTTCGACGCGCCGCAGCATCCCTATACCCGCGCGCTGATGGACGCAAAGCCCGACCTCGAGGAACAGGACGACGGCACCGAGGTGCGTGGCCTCGAAGGCACCGTGCCCGACCCGGCGCGACCGCCGCAGGGCTGCCGCTTCCACACGCGCTGCCGAATGGCCACATCCGATTGCGGCTGGGAAATCGACGATGTCGTGCGCTGGCTCGAGGACGAGGGCGGCCACTTCGACCGCCTGTCCGGCGTGGCCCGTTCGACCGAGTTTGCCGCGGACCTCACCTTCGAGAACGACGTGGCGGCATCGGGCCTCGTCTCGGCGCTGCGCTCGGACGCTGTGCCCGGGGCGATGCGCGGGGCGCTCGAGACGCTGGAACAGAAAGGCACGACCGTGCGGATTGCTTTCCGCGAGGTTCCCGAGGTGCCGCTGACGTGGCGCGGGGCGTCTCATCAGGCGGCCTGCCTTCTTGACCCAGACACCACCCCGGAACTTGGAAAGACCACATGACCCAGATCGACCCCGAACACGTGCATCTGACCGAAGAGGTGGACGGCAAGACCATCCACCTGATGTATGTCGAGACCTGGGATGGGCTTTACGCTCCGATCGGCCTGCGCCTGCCCGAAGGCGAGGGGCCGTTTCCCGTGGTGCTGATGGCCGCCGGCAATGGCGGCGAAGGGATGCGCTGGATCCGCGACGCGGTGCGCAACCGCGCCTATACCATGGACAAGCTTGCCGAGGCGGGAATGGCCGCTGTCTGGCTGCGCTATCGCACCGAGGTCGAACTTGGCTACAACAACGGCGGCCCGCTGGTGCGCGACAAGCGGCAGGGGCGCGAGATGTTCAACCGCTCGCCCCTCGAGTACGAGGACGAGATCGCGATCATCGAGTATCTCAAGACGCTGCCCTTCATCGACGGCGACAAGGTCGGCCTGATCGGCATGAGCCACGGCGGCGAGATGACGCTGAAGATCGCGTCGGAATACCATGGCGTCGCGGCGGCGGTGGCGAGCGAGCCTGCATCGCACGAGTATCTTGCCCTTACGCCGGACGACACGGCCTTCGTCAACGAGGAAACCCAGCTTCGCAACATCGAGAACATGGAGATGGCCGAGGTTGACAAGGTGCGCCGGCGCATCGACATGGATATCGCGAAAAAAAGGATCGCGCCGATCGACACGCCGTTCCTGGTGATGGGGCGCGACGAGGACCATCTTCAGGGCATCTTCCGCACGTCCTACGACCTTCTGGCCGAGGCCGGCAAGGACGCCGAATGGGTCAGCTATGACCACGACTACCACGGCTACGTCTTCCCGATCCGCGGGGCCGACGGGAACTACATCCTGAACGACGTCCAGGTCGCCGCGATCGACCACGTCATCGCCTGGTTGAAGCGCCGCCTCGGCGCCTGAACCGAAAGCCCCCGCCGATCAGGCGGGGGCCTTGCCTGCCGCGGGCAGGCTCAGAGCCGCAGAAGCTTCTTCGCGTTCCCGTTGAAGACATCGGCCTTCAGGCCGTCGTCGATATCCATCGCGTCCAGCCAGTCGACCCCGTCGGCGTTGTCCATGTAGGGCCAGTCGATCGCGAAGAGCACGCGGTCGCGCGGCATCACGTCGAGGCAGAACCGCAGCGACGCGTCCGAGAAGAAGCCGCTGGTCGTGATCCAGAAGTTCCGGAAGAAGGTCTCGGCGAAGCGCACCGGCGCGTTGCCGGGGCGGGTCAGGGATTCGTCCACGCGGGGCAGCAGGAAGGGGATGCCTTCGCCCAGGTGACCCAGCACGACCTTGAGGTTGGGATGTTCCTCGAAGACGCCGCTCAGGATCAGGCGCACCGCCTGCGTGCCGGTCTCGACGCCAAAGCCCCAGGCCGAGCGGACGAAGGCCGAGTGGCTTTCGTCGTAAGGCGCATAGTAGCGCTGGATCACCGCGCGGTCGGGCATCGCGGGGTGCAGATAGACCGGCACGCCAAGGCGTTCGGCCCGGGCGAAGATCGGCCAGTATCTTTTTCCGTCGATGAACTCGCCATTGCTCAGGCCGTGGACCAGCGCCCCCTTCAGCCCCAGGTCTTCGACCGCGCGCTGCAATTCGTCGGCCGCGGCGGCGGGCTGGGTCGTGGGGATCATGGCGAAGCCGGCGAACCGGTCGGGGGCGTCCGCGATCACCGCCGCGAGTGCGTCGTTCGAAGCCCGGCAGGCCGCCACGGCGATGTCCTCGGGCAGGCGCTGACTGCCGGGCGACTGGTGCGAAAGCACCTGCATGTCGACGCCGGCGGCGTCCATCTCGGCCAGCCGGATGCCCGCGAAGTCATAGAGCCGTTCCTTGATCCGTTCGGGCTGATGCAGCGCTCCGGGGTTGAAGTGGTCGGTGAGGGCCGGGTGCATGAAATGCTCTTCGACCGCGATCACCTGGTGCGTCAGCCTCTTGCGCGTCATGGGTCTTGTCCTTCCTGCCTTTTGTCCGTCAGCGGTGGGGTGCCTGCGACTCGGCCAGCGCCGCCGTGTCGTCCCAGCTGACTCTATCCGTTGCCCGATGTATCCGCAAACGATTGCGCGCGGCATCCCTGCGTCTGAAGAAGCCTTTGCGCGGGCAACGACACGCCATCCTGTCGCCGCATTTTGCACCGCGATCGGAACCTTTCCGCCAGATGGCGGCAGACTGTCGCACGATGCAGGACAGTCTGACAAGAAATTGGACTTTCCGGGCCTGGCCGGGCAGGGTCGGGGCCGTAACCAGTTGCCGAGTTTGTAGAAATGACGCCGATCGAGAGAACGCGGGCAAAGTCCGTCGCCTTGCAGACGCTTGGCCTTGGGCTTTACGCCAATCCTTCCGAAATCCGTGACGCCTGGCGTCGCATCGCGTTCGAAACGCATCCCGATCGCAACGCCGAGGCGCAGGCCGAATTCGCCCGCGCGAAAGAGGCGTACGACTATCTGCGCAACGAGATCCCCGGCGGATACGACGCGAACGGCGGCGCCTGGGGGCGTCCGCGTTCGGCGGCCCAGAAAGTGGCCAGCCGCCCCGCGATCATGGCGCGCATCACGCGGCTGCCCGAAACGGCCATCGACGAATGCGCCGGCATTCTTGCGGCCGAAACCACGCCGCGTCAGGTCATCGACCTGCGCGGCGCAGACCGGGCCGCCGCCGATCCGGCCCGCGCGACCGATCACGTTCCCGATGCCGTTCACCGCCACGGCCGGCACCTGACCTTCATCGTCGAAGCGCCGACCGGCCAGGGTCTGAACCGCGTCGCCCTGCCGACTGCGCTTCTCGAGGACAGCCGCAAGGTGAAGCCCGTGATCGTCTGCTTCGAAGCCAGGCTTGAAGGCGAGGGCGAGGTGCGTCTGCCGGACGAGGTCGTGGCTTCGGTCTTTCCCGGCGCGCGCGGGGTCGAGATCCGCTTTTCACACCGCTGACGGTCCGATCGGGCGCCGGGCGTCGTTCCGGGCAGGCCGGGCTGACTTCAGCGCGCAATGGGCGGGGTGTCGCCCCTGGCGTTCCCGAACGCCCGGCGCGGTTCCCCGCAATCGATCAATCTGCCGCGACCGGCCGGGGATCTCTGCGACCAACGGGAAAGCGGCTTGAGCCCGGCGCGGCGCTTGCGTAGCCTTCGCCGTGGCGGGGCCGACCCGTCCGACCGTGAAGGAGACCCCGGCGATGGAATGGATCGTGCGCGCGTCCGCAGCCCACCCCGAGGTCCGGTTCGCGGAGGGCGAGATCCTGATCCGCGAAGGCGAGGCCACGCCCAGCCTGCATGTCCTTCTCGACGGGACCGTGTCGATCTATCGCGGCGCGGTGCGCGTGAACCGCACCAGCGTTCCGGGCGCGCTTTTTGGCGAGATGTCGTCGCTCCTGTCGATTCCAAGCAGCGCCTCGGTCGTCGCCGAAGGTCCGGTGCGGGCGCTGCGGATCGTCGATGGTGGGGCTTTCCTGGCCTCGGACCCCGAGATCGCGCTGCACGCCGCACGCCTTCTGGCGCAGCGGCTTTATGACGCCACGACCTATCTGGCCGACCTGAAGGTGCAGTTCCAGGACGAGGCGTCGCATCTGGGGATGGTCGACCGGATTCTCGGCTCGCTTCTCAACCAGCAGGTCGAAGGCGCGGCCGCCCCCGATGAGACCCGCCACGACCCCAGGCTGTGAGCGTCAGGCCTTGAGCCAGTCCGGGACGGCGGAAAGGCTGGCATAGGGGCGTTCAGGCGTGTCGCCCATCGACACGATCTCGGCCCCGGCAAGCGAGAACCAGACGGCTTCGCCTGATTCGAGGTTGAGCGCGACATGCGCGGGCGTCGCGCCGATCTGCTGGCCCGAGTTGAAGACCCAGGTCCGTCCGATCCGGTCGGCCCATGACCCGCCGTCGATGAAGGGCGACTGGTGAACGTGGCCGCTCAGCACGAGGTCGGGCTGATGCGTCCCGATCCAGGCGGAAAGGTCGGCGTCTCCGAAATGGCGCTTGCCGCCCCAACTGACCGGGCTGTCCGAAGGCGGCGCGTGATAGACCCAGATCCAGCGGTCCTTGGCGATGGCGGCGTCGGCGGCAAGCTGCTGGCCGATCGCGTCGCGCGTGGCCGGGCCGTCCCACCATGGACAGACGGTGATCAGCGTCGTGCCGACCATGACCCGGCCCCAGTCCGTGACGATGCCAAGTTCGTTGAGGTCCTGCACCCAGCCGGCCACAAGCTCGCCCCGCGCGTCGTGGGTATCGAGGTCGTGATTGCCCGAACAGACGACCACGCGCGTGGTCCGCGCCAGCTCTTCCAGATAGGTGCGCACGACGACGATCTGCGTGCGCTTCTCGACCGCCGACGAGATCTCGAGCAGGTCGCCCGCCAGCACGACAAGGTCGAAATCTGCGGACACGCTTTGCAGCCAGTCGAACTGCTTGAGCGCATAGTGAAGATCGGCGACCAGAAGGCATTTCATGGCGTGACGCTAGGCGTCGGCCACGGCGCTGTCGAGGGGGTTGCTGCCGGCCTCAGGGCGCAAGACCCACGCCTGCAAGCGAGCCAAGCGCCACCTCGCCGTCGCGGATCGCCAGATGAACGCGGCCGGCCGCGTCGGTTCGGTAGAGATCCGGGTGGGCGGCCACCAGCGCGGCCTGGGATTTGGGCGCATAGCCCTGCATCCCGCCGCCGTGGAAATGGCCGTTGCGCTCGATGTCCGGGCAACCCAGAGTCGCCGCGATCCAGGTGTCCTGCTGCCAGGCAAGGCCAAGCTGGCAGGTCAGGTCCTCGGCGCTCAGGAACAGCGGCTGGCCGATCGACCGGCCCTGCATCACGCGCGCATGGTTGAGCAGCGCGCGCAACACGCCCTTGCATGTCTTGATCGACGTGCCGCTCCACCCCTGGCCGATGGCCGTCGCGAAGGCGCCTTCGTGGTCGTCGCTTTCGTCGATCATCAGGGGCAGCCCGACAAGGCGGGGGGCAAGGGGGGCGGCCAGCGCGGCCTCGCGCGCGAAGGGCTGTTCGATCGCGACAAGGCCGGCGCGCAGGGGCGCAAGGCCCGCGTCGGCGTCCAGCGCGTCAAGGAAGGCGGCGAAGGCCGGGGCGCCGTATTGCTCGTTGGCGTCCAGCGTGACGCGCAGGCCGGGCAGGGGGCCGATCAGGCCGGTGATGGCGCGCAGCCGCGCGATGTCGGCGTCGGGGTCGCCCTTCAGCTTCAGCTTGAAGGCGCGAATGCCGGTTTCGGCGATCACGTCCTGAAGGCATACGGGCGCGCCGTCGCGCGGATGATCCTCGGTCAGGTCGGCCCGCGACAGCGGCGCGTCGTAGCCCACGGTATGGCGGATCGCGATGCGGTCGTGTGGGCCAAGCGCGCCAAGCGCCGTCTGGACCGCCCCGGTGCTCAGGTCGGGCGGCGCGTCTTCGGCCAGACCGAAGAGGTCGGCCCGTGCGGCAGCCGCGAAGGGCAGGCCGTGGGCGCCGCACAGCGCGTCGATCAGCGCGACCTCGAGAAGCGAGGGGCCGAAGCCGGCCGCAAGGCGGGGCGTGTCGGGGGCAAGGCGCGCGGTGGCGTCGGCCCGCAGCGCCGTCATGGCCCTGGCCAGCAGGGCCGGGCGCTGCCATACGCCGGCGGCGGCAAGGGCGGCGTCGCAGGTGGCGCGCAGATCGGCGACGGTCTGGTCGTTCGTGCGCTCGGGCCGCTTGTCGAACCAGCGCGGCACGAGCAACTGGGCCGAGCGGCCGGTGGCGCGGGTTCCGTTCGCTTCGATCTCGACTGTCGCGAAGGCCTGGTCGGTGCCGGTCACGCGGGTATCGCCGAAGCGGAACGGCAGGCGGAAGCGGACCGGGGCGTAGTCGATGCGGGCCGAAAGGATGCGAAGGGCGCGGCTGTCGGTCATGGCGTCCGTCCAAGGGTGGAAAGATGCGCGCGCACCGTGGCCGCGCCGATGGCAAGGGTCGCGGTGCCGTTCACGGCGATCACGAAGGGCTCGATCGAGAGCGGCCCCTGCCAGCCCGCATCGGCGAGCGCGGCAAGGATTGCATGGAAATCGTCCTGGCCCATCCCGGGCGCGCCGCGGTTCGTGTCATTGAGGTGGACATGCCCGATCAGGCCCGTGGGCAGCCAGCGGCGGATCAGGTCGGGCACCGCTTCGGCCTCGGCAAGGCCGGCTGACGACGTGTCGATCATGGTGACGAAGGCGGGATGATCGACGCGGGCGACAAGCTGGGCGGCCTCGGCCAAAGTGGTCAGGAACGGCGTCTGGTCCGGCGACAGGGCCTCGATGCAGTAGGTCAGGCCAAGGGCGCCTGCATGCTCGGCCACCGGGCGGAAGAGCCTGCCGACCCGGTCCAGAAGCGCCTCCGTCGCCTCGTCCGGCGGCGGCACGCGCTGCCGGGGCGAGCCATGGACCATCACGCTGCCGCCAAGCGCCGCGCAGATGTCGCAAAGCCGCAGCATAGCAGCCTGCGTGGCGGCGGCGCGGGCGGGATCGGTGATCGACAGGTCGGGGAAGGGCGTAAGGAGCCAGTGCAGCCCGGCGATGATCAGCCCGTGGTCGGCGGCGATACGCGCCATCCTTGCCAGCGCCGCGTCGCTGACCCCAAGGGGATCGGGGCCAAGGGTGGCCGGGGCCAGCTCGAGCCCGCCATAGCCAAGCGCCGCCGCCACCCGGCACTGTCCTTCGAAATCCAGGCCGTCGCCGGCCAGCAACTCGTTGCAGGCGACGAGCGGGCCCATCCCGCTCAGGTCTTTCGCTCGAGCCAGGCCAGAACGATGTCGGCCGCGCGCAGGGCATGGTCGCGCAGGGTCTCGGGCGTGAACTCGACCCCGAAGACGGCGGCCAGCGTGAACCGGTTCGACACCGGAAAATAGCACAGCGACGCGATGTAGATGTACAGCGTCACCGGGGTCACGTCGTCGCGGAAGCGTCCTTCGGCCACGCCGCGTTCCAGCACGCGGCCCAGCTTTTCCAGAAGCTTCGACTGCACCTCGCGTCGGTCCTCGAGCTTCGAGATCGTGGCGCCGTGGCGCAGGTTCTCGGTGTTGAGCATCGTGATGAACCAGGGGTTCGTGCGGAAATGCTCCATCGTGAAGGTGCACAGTTCGCGGATCGCCGTGGCGGGGTCGAGCGCGTCGAGGTCAAGCGCCATCTCGCCCGAGCGGATCTGGACATAGGCCTCGCGCAGGGCGACGGCGTAAAGCTCGTCCTTGTCGCCGAAGTAGTCGTAGAGAAGCGGTTTGCTGACCCCGGCCTTCGCGGCGATCCGGTCGATCCGGGCCCCGTCGAAGCCGACGCTCGAGAATTCGTCGAGGGCCGCGTGCAGGATCGCGGCGCGCGAGGCGTCGGCATTGCGCACGCCGCGCTTCTTCTTGGCGACAGGGCGCAGGGAACTTGAGATCGGCACGGTTGGCTGCTCCTCTTTTCCTGCCCTATGGACCTGTCCCGGCACGCGGCGTCAATGCCCCCCGGTGTCCGGGGCCGTGCGGCGCCTGCGCCGAAACAGCCCACGCACGGCGGGAATGCTGAAGACGATCGTCACAAGGATCAGGATCGCGAAACCGGCCGAGATGGGCCGGGTGAAGAAGGGCGACAGGTCCCCGTCGCTCAGCGTGAGGCCCCGGCGCAGCGACTTGTCGAGCAGATCGCCCAGGATGATGCCCAGAACCAGCGGCGCCATCGGATAGTCGAGGCGGCGCAGGACATAGCCGATCAGCCCGAAGGCCAGCATCACCCATACGTCGAAGAGCCGCTGGGTCAGGGCGAAGGGCCCGATCACGCACATGACGAAGACCACGGGCATGAGCCAGCTGCGCGGGACCCGCAGCACCTGGATGAAAAGCGGCGTCAGAGCCAGGCCGAAGACAAGGATCGCGACGGTCGCGAAGACCAGCATGACCGCCACGCGATAGATGAAGTCCGGCTGGTCGAACATGATCATCGGGCCGGGCCGGACGCCATGGATGTAAAGCGCCGCGATCAGAACGGCCGCCGCAGCGGACCCCGGGATGCCCAGCGTCAGCGTCGGGATGAGCGATCCGGGCACCACCGCGCTGTTGCCGGTTTCGGCGGCGGTCAGCCCCTCGACGCTGCCCTTGCCGAAGTCCGCGCGCTCGGGCGAGGTACGCTTGGCGGCGGCATAGCTGCCCCAGGCGCCGATATCCTCGCCCACGCCGGGGATGATGCCGATGCTGGTGCCGATCGCGCCCGACCGCACGATCGTTCCCTTGTAGCGCCAGGCGCGGTTCCACAACTCGCGCAGGCGGACAGGCTCGGGCTTGCGGTCGGTCACTTCGGCGGCGGGGCGGGTCATCGTGAACAGGATCTCGGCAAAGCCGAAGGCGCCGACCATGGCGGGGATCAGCCCGATGCCGCCGTTCAGCTCGGGAAAGCCCATGTTGAAGCGGATGTGCGAATGGATGCCGTCGCTGCCGATCATCGCGACCGACAGGCCGATCACGCCGGCAAGATACCCCTTCACTGGCGATCCCGCCTGGGTCAGCTGGCCCGAGATGATGATCCCGAACAGCGCAAGCCAAAAGAACTCGAACGACCCGAAGTTGAGCGCGGCCTCGGCCAGGGGCGGGGCCAGCACGATCAGCAGGACGATGCCCACGAGGGTGCCAAGCGCCGAGCCCATCGTCGCCACCCCAAGCGCCAGACCTGCCTTGCCCTGCTTGGCAAGCGGAAACCCGTCAAGCGTTGAGGCCGCGCTGGCGGGCGTGCCGGGGATGTTCAGAAGGATGGCGCTGCGCGAGCCGCCATAGATCGCACCCACGTACATGCAGATCAGGACAAGGATCGCCGCGTCGCGGTCAAGCGAATAGGTCAGCGTGGTCAGAAGCGCCACGCCCATGGTGGCGGTCAGGCCGGGCAGGGCGCCCACGAAGATACCCAGAAGCGTCGCCCAGACGACGTGAAACAGCATCGTCGGCGCAAGGAAGTCGGCGAAGGCCCCGCCCAGGGTCGCAAGCACCCCCATCACGGCAACCTCACCAGGAAGGCCTTCTCGAACAGGATCGAGATCGCGCCGCCCATCACCACCGCGAAGAGGGCGATGGCAGCCAGGCGCAGCGCCTTCCGGCGCGAGGCAAGGTCGGGCGCGGCGTCGAAAAGCGATGTGAAGACCCCGATGAAAAGGCTTGAGGCCAGCCAGAAATGGACATTTCCGACAAGGACAAGGGCATAGAACAGGCACAGCCCGCCCACCGCCGCAAGGCGCCGGATCTCGTCGCGCGCGAAGTCGCCGTCGTCGCCCGTTGCAGCGGCGCCCGTTGCAGCGGCGCCGGTGGTCGTGCCGGTCGGTGCGCGGCGCAGCCCGATCAGCAGCAAGACCGACATGCCCGACATCACCGCGCCCAGGATCATCGGCACGAGGCCCGGAAAGCTGGCCGGATGAATGTGGCGGTTCTCGAGCCGGTCCATCGTCAGACCGCCCGTGAACAGCGCGATCCCGATGGTCAGAAGGATGAGGGCGACGCCGATATCGGCCGCGCGCTTGGTCAGCACGTCAAGGCTCTCCCCGGTTGTGATGCGGGGCCGGCGTGAGGCCGGCCCCGCGTGTCATGCGAAAGGGCAGGCGCTGCGGCCTACTCGCAGGTGATGCCGAACTCGGACGGGTCGCGCACGGCTTCGCCTCGGCCCTTGAGCGCGCAGGCTTCGCCCGCGATGACCGGCATCGCCGCGGCCATGGCGCCTTCGCCGAAGCTCGGGGCGAAGATCGCGCCGCGTTCGCGGGCATAGGACTGAAGCTCGGGCGAGGTCATGATCCGCTCTTCCCAAACCTTCGACACGGTCGCATAGACCTCGGCGGGCGCGCCCTTCGGGATAAGGATGCCGAAGTAGTCCGACGCCACCTCCATGTCGGGGATGAATTCGGTGATCGGCGGCACCGGGTCGAGGCCCTCGATCTCAAGCGGGGTCGATGCCAGAACGGCCAGTGGGCGCACGCGTCCGGCGCGGACCATCTCGGTCTGCTCGACCGCAAGCTGCGTGGTCGCGACCACTTCGCCCGAGGCCGTCGCGGTCACCGCCGGCGCGCCGCCGTCATAGGTGACCATGCGCGCGCCAAGCGCGCCGCCCATCGCGTCGTTGATCGCCGCCAGCGCCATGCCGCCCGACGAGGTCACGCCGGCGGTGCCGACAGTGACATCCGAACCCTTCATCGCCTCGAGCAGTTCGCCGAAGTTCTGGTAGGGGGCGTCGACGTTCACGCTGACCATCGGCACGTTGGCGACGTGCAGGTAGATCTCGTAGTCGTCGATGCTGGTGTTCTCGAGCAGGCCCGAGATCGCGTAGGTCGCGTTGTTGGCGACCGCGTTCGCGGTCCAGGTGTAGCCATCGCGGGGCGCGTCGAGCGCGGCCTGCGTGCCGATCGAGCCCGAGGCCCCCGGCTGGTTGACGACCACGACCGGCACGCCCAGTGCCTCTTCCAGGATCGGGGCGACGACGCGGGTGACCTGGTCGGTCGATCCGCCCGCCGACCAGGGCACGATGATGTTGATCGGGCGGTCCGGGGTCCACTCCTGCGCGACGGCGGCGCCGCCGGCGAACGAGGTGAAGACTGCCAGGGCAACGCCCTGCAACAGGTGACGACGGTTCATGAGGCTCCTCCCAAGTTACCTACTGGTAGGCTAGGTTGCCGAAGGGTTAAGTGTCAAGGGCTCGTTTTTATTTGTTTACAGTCGGTTATGTGGCGGTTCAGGCGGGCGGGCGAATGCCGGAAAGGCCCCCCTTTCGGAAGGCTTGCGCTGGGCGGTCGGGGTCTGGCGTGGCCGCGCGTCAGCCGGCGACGCCCCGAACCGCCATCGCCGCCGCCGCGCGCCGTGCGGCCAGGTCGGGGTCGGGGAACAGGCCCGCCGCGCTGCCCAGCCGCACGATGTCGGCCAGATGCAGGGTCGAGCGCGCGCTTTCCTGCCCGCCCAGCATCGTGAAATGGTCCTGGTGGCCGTTGAGATAGGCCAGGAAGACCACCCCGGTCTTGTAAAAGCGCGTGGGCGCCTGGAAGACATGGCGCGACAGCGGCACCGTGGGATCGAAGGCGGCGCGATAGGCCGCGCGGTCACCCGTGGCAAGCGCGGACAAGGCCCGCGCGGCCGCCCCGGCGATCGGATCGAAGATCCCCAGAAGCGCGTGCGAGAAGCCCGTTGCATCGCCTTCGATCAGGTCGGGGTAGTTGAAGTCGTCGCCGGTGTACATCCGCACGCCTTCGGGCAGGCGGCGGCGCATCGCCACCTCCTTTTCCGCCGAGAGAAGCGAGATCTTGATGCCGTCGACCTTCGCGGCATTGGCCGCGATCACGTCAAGGCAGGCGTCCATCGCTGCGGCGTGGTCGGCCGATCCCCAATAGCCTTTCAGCGCGGGGTCGAACATCTCGCCCAGCCAGTGCAGGATCGCGGGCTGCGCCAGCCCTGACAGCACCCGATCATAGACGCGCTGGTAGTCCTCGGGTCCGCGCGCGATCGCCGCCAGCGCGCGCGAGGCCATCAGGATCACGCGCCCGCCGGTGGCCTCGACCGCCTCGCACTGGTGCTCGTAGGCCGCGATCACGTCGTCGATCGAAAGGTCGGGTGCGGGGGCCAGGTGATCGGTGCCCGCGCCGCAGGCGATGAGGTGCCCATCCGCCTTCGCTTCCGCCACGCTGCGCCGGATCAGGTCAAGCGAGGTGGGCCAGTCCATCCCCATGCCGCGCTGCGCGGTGTCCATCGCCTCGGCCACGCCGAACCCCAGCGACCAGAGGTGGCGGCGAAAGGCCAGAGTCCGGTCCCAGTCGACCGCGCAATCCAGCCAGGGCGAGGCGTCGGCCAGCGGATCGGCCACGACATGCGCCGCGGCATAGGCCGTGCGTGTCCACGGGGCAGCGCCGGGGGTGGGGGTGGGACCGGCGGCGATCTCGAAGGTCTCGAGGTGGCGGTCGGCGGTGGGAAGGATCACGCGTGCCATGGCTCAGATCTTCAGGTCCGGAAGGTCGACCCAGCGGCGTTCCCGCGCGCTTTGATAGCCGGCTTCGGCCAGCTGCACGCCCTTGGCGCCTTCGGTCAGGGTATAGCTCCACGGCCCGTCCTCCAGCACGTGGCGCAGGAACTGCTCCCACTGGACCTTGAAGCCGTTGTCGAAGACCTGGTTGTCGGGCACTTCCTCCCAGTCCGAGAAGAAGTCCATCGTCTGCGGTTCGTCGGGGTTCCAGACGGGCTTCGGGGTGTTCACGCGATGCTGCGAGAAGCAGCGATGCAGCCCGGCCACGGCCGAGCCATGCGTGCCGTCGATCTGGAAGGTGACAAGGTCGTCGCGGCGCACGCGGGTGCACCAGCTCGAGTTGATCTGGGCGATGATGTCGCCGTCCAGAAGGAAGGTCGCGTAGGCCGCATCGTCGGCGGTGGCCTCATAGGGCGCGCCGGCCTCGTCCCAGCGCTTGGGGATGTGGGTCGCGGTGGTGCACATCACCGACCGCACCGGCGCCACGACGTTGTCGAGCACATAGCGCCAATGGCACAGCATGTCCGACACGATGCCGCCGCCGTCCGCGGCGCGATAGTTCCACGACGGACGCTGCGCGGGCATCCAGTCGCCCTCGAACACCCAGTAACCGAAATCGCCCTTCACCGAGAGGATGCGCCCGAAGAAGCCTGAATCGCGCAGCCGCTTCAGCTTGCGCAGGCCGGGCAGGTCGAGCTTGTCGTGGACGATGCCGTTCTTCACGCCCTTCGCCTTGGCATAGCGCGCGATCTCGACCGCCTCTGTCAGCCCTTCCGACACGGGCTTCTCGGAATAGACATGCTTGCCCGCGTCGATGGCCTTCTTCAGAAGCCCCGGCCGCAGCTTGGTCGAGGCGGCGTCGAAAAAGATCGTGTCGTCGGGGTTCGCGAGGGCCGCGTCGAGGTCGGCGCTCCACCGCTCGATGCCAAGGCGCCGGGCCAGGGCTTCGATCTTGGCGGCGTTGCGGCCGACGATGATCGGGTCGGGAAGGACGCGCCGTCCGTCCGACAGAAGCACGCCGCCCTCCTTGCGGATGGCCAGCACCGAGCGGACAAGATGCTGGTTCAGGCCCATGCGTCCGGTGACGCCGTGCATGATGATTCCGATGCGGGCAGCTTGCGCCATTTTCATCACTCCTCCCTGTGCTTAGCCATGTTACTTACTTGTTAGTAGCAAGTATGGCAAGCCACTTGGAACATCCTTCGCCACCCTTGTTCGGAGGGCCGCGCGGGCGGGGGTCCGGGCGGCGTTGACGGCGGTCAATGCGGGTCCAGGACCGGGCCCCTAGCCTTCGATCGAGCGTCCGTCACGGACGCCCGCGGGGTCGATGCGGCCCTGGCGCGCCATCCGTCGCGCGCCGGCCCAGCCTGCGGAACCGGGAGGAGGGAACGATGCATGCATTTCGCCTGAACACGCTTGCCGCGGCCATCGCCGCGGGGCTGGCGGCCTTTGCCCCGCAGGGCGCGGCCGCCTTCACCGCCTGCCAGGTCACCGACACCGGCGGGATCGACGACAACAGCTTCAACCAGACTGCCTGGAAGGGGGTTCAGGACGCGATGTCCGGGCTTGGGATCGAAGGGCGCTTCCTCGAAAGCCAGGCCGAGACCGACTATGAGGCGAACATCAACTCGCTTCTGGGCGGGGGCTGCGACATCATCGTGACGGTGGGCTTCCTTCTGGGCGATGCGACCAAGACCGCCGCCGAGGCCAACCCCGACCAGAAGTTCTCGATCGTCGACTTCGCCTATGACCCGCCGATCCCGAACGTGCTGGGCCAGGTCTATGCCACCGACGAAGCCGCCTTCCTTGCGGGCTACCTGTCGGCCGGAATGACCAAGTCGGGCATCGTCGGCACCTTCGGCGGGATCAACATCCCGCCGGTGACGATCTTCATGGACGGCTTCGCGCGCGGCGTGGCGCATCACAACGCCACCAAAGGTACCGAGGTGCGCGTCCTGGGCTGGAACCCCGACACGCGCGAGGGGCTGTTCACCAACAACTTCGAGTCGCTCGACGACGGCCGGGCTTTCGCACAGAACCTTTATGACGAGGGCGCCGACATCGTGCTTCCGGTCGCGGGGCCCGTGGGCCTTGGTTCGGCCGCTCTGGCGAATGAACTGGGCACCGAGGCGCTGAAGATCATCGGCGTCGACGCCGATCTTTACCTGACCGACCCCGAAAGGGGCGATGTCTATCTGACCTCGATCATGAAGAACATGGATGCCACCGTGTTCAACGTGATCAAGGCCGCGATGGACGGCAGTTTCGAAGGCGGGGTGATCGTCGGCACTCTGGCCAATGGCGGCGTCGGCCTTGCCCCCTTCCACGATTTCGAGGGCGCCGTGCCCGAGGGTCTCAAGGCCGAACTCGACGCCATCCGCGAGGCCATCGTCGCGGGCGAGTTGTCCGTGAACTGACCGGCAGGGCCCCTTGGACATCGACCTGATCGGGATCACGAAGCGCTTCGGGCCGGTGACGGCCAACGAAGAGGTCGATCTGTCGATCCGCGGCGGCGAGGTCCTTGGCCTGCTCGGTGAAAACGGCGCCGGCAAGTCGACGCTGATGAACGTGCTGTCGGGCCTTTACCGGCCCGACGCGGGCGAGATCCGCGTCGATGGCCGCCCGGTCAGCTTCGCCGGCCCGGGCGATTCGATCGCGGCCGGAATCGGCATGGTGCACCAGCACTTCATGCTCGTGCCGGTCTTCACGGTGGCCGAAAACGTGGTGCTGGGGGTGGAACCGACCGGGCGGTTCGACCGCCTTGACCTTGGGCGTGCGCGCGCGCAGGTGCGCACGATCAACCAGACCTACGGGCTGGAAGTCGACCCCGACACCCGGATCGAGGATCTGCCCGTTGGCCTTCAGCAGCGGGTCGAGATCATCAAGGTCCTCTTCCGCGAGGCCGAGGTGCTGATCCTCGATGAACCCACGGCCGTTCTGACCCCGCAGGAGGTCGACGAGTTCTTCGGCATCGTCAGGGGCCTGCGCGATCAGGGCAAGGCCATCGTCTTCATCACCCACAAGCTGCGCGAGATCCTCGAGATCGCGGACCGCATCTCGGTGCTGCGCGCCGGCCGCATCGTCGGCGGCGGACGCCCCGGAGAGATGACGCCGGAAAGCCTGGCCGTGATGATGGTCGGCCGCCCGGTTCATTTCGACGTCGAGAAGGCGCCGCGCGCCCCGGGCGAGCCGATCCTCGAGGTCGCCGACCTCACCGTTCTGGGCGAGGACGGCAAGACCACGGTCGACACCCTGTCGCTGACCGTGCACAGCGGCGAGATCGTGGGCATCGCCGGCGTTCAGGGCAACGGCCAGTCCGCGCTGGTCGAATGTCTGACCGGGCTTTCGCCCGCCCTTTCGGGCAGCGTGCGCTACCAGGGGCAGGACATCACCGGGGCCAGTCCCCGCGCGCGCCATCGCATGGGCATCGCCCATATCCCCGAGGACCGTCAGCGCATGGGCCTGATCGGCAGCTTCAGCGTGGCCGAGAACATGGTGCTCGACAGCTATTACGGCCCGCCCTACGCGAAGGGACCCGTCATCGACTGGCCCGAGGTCGAGCGCCGCGCCGCGCGCAACGCGGTGGACTTCGACGTGCGCACGCCGTCGGTCTTTCTCGAGGCGCGGGCGCTGTCGGGCGGCAACCAGCAGAAGCTGATCGTCGCCCGCGAACTGATGCGCGACACCAAGCTGGTGATCGCCGCGCAACCGACCCGCGGCCTTGACGTGGGTTCGATCGAATACATCCATGCCCGCCTTGTCGCCGCGCGCGACGAAGGCGACGGTGTGCTGATCGTGTCGTCCGAACTCGACGAGATCCTGGGCCTGTCCGACCGCGTCCTCGTCATGTTCAAGGGCCGCATCGTGGCCGAGTTCGACAATGCCGGCGGGGCGGCCGACCGGGGGCGTGTGGGTCTTGCGATGGCGGGGGCGGCGGCATGAGCCTGTCTGACGCCAACGCCCGCGTCGACGAGGCCGTGCAGGCGCTCTTGACCCGCGCCGCGCCGGGCCGGGCGCGCTTCGAGGATCTGGTGGTCGTCCCGGTCTTCGCCGTGATCGTGGCGTTGATCCTAGGCGCGCTCGTGATGCTGGCGACAGGGGTCGATCCGGCGACTGTGGGCCAGTCCTACGTCGCGCTCCTGCGCGGGTCGCTTGGCTCGGTCAACGCGCTGTCGGAAACCGTGACGTCGGCGATTCCGCTTGTGATCTGCGGCCTGGGCCTGGCGCTGGGGTTCCAGGCCGGGCTGTTCAACATCGGGGCCGAGGGGCAGCTTCTGATGGGTGGCATCGCGGCGGTGATCGCGGGCTTCACCTTCGCGGGTCTTCCCGCGGGGCTTCTGCTGCCGCTCTGCCTTCTGGTCGGCGCGGCGGTGGGCGCCGCCTACGCCTCGATCGCGGGGGTGCTTCGGGCGGTCACTGGCGCGCACGAGGTGATCACCACGATCATGCTCAACCTCACGTCCTACCGCATTCTCGACTACCTCCTGCGCCTGCCCTATGTGCAGCGCGAAGGGCGCTCGGACCCGATCTCGAAATCGGTGCCCGACGGGGCGGGCCTGCCGCGACTTCTGTCGGCGATCGACCCGAACCTCAGGCTGCATGCCGGGGTCTTCCTGATGCTGGCCTGCGTCGCGCTGGTCTGGTTCGTCATCTACCGCACGCGGCTTGGGTTCGAGTTCCGCGCCAGCGGCGCCAATCCCGACGCGGCGCGCTATGCCGGCATCCGGGCGGGCGTCATCATCGTCGCGGCCATGGCGGCGGCGGGCGCGCTGGCGGGGCTTGCGGGCGCCAACCAGGTGCTGGGGGTGCTGGGCCGGGCATCGCCGGGCTTCTCGGCCGGGATCGGGTTCGATGCCATCGCGGTGGCCCTGTTGGGGCGGTCGCACCCGGTGGGGGTGCTCTTCGCGGGGCTTCTCTTCGGCGCGCTCGAGGCCGGCGGGCGGCAGATGCAGGTCGACGCGGGCGTCAGCGTCGACCTGATCGGCATCATCCAGTCGCTCATCATCGTCTTCATCGCGGCGCCGCTGCTGGTCCGGGCGCTGTTCCCCTGGGGCTTCCGGCGGAACGGAGGAGGGGCGCGATGACCGACGTCGCAACCCCCGGCTTCGGCACCCCCGGCGCGGCCGACCCGGTGCGGATGCGCCAGACCCGCGTGGTGGGCGTGATCCTGCTGCTGCTCTCTGCCTTCGTGGCCTGGGTCTTCGGCGGCGGGAGCGAGGGGGTCGCGACCTTCAACCTGACCCGCCCGACCGACGCCCTGCCGATCGGGCCGCTGGTCGTGCCGGCCGCGCCCTTCGCCTATGCTGCCTCGGCGATCCTCGCCTTTCTGGGCGCGCGGCAGTTCCTGCGCGGCGGCGGGCGCTGGACCGGGCTGTCGCTGGGCCTGGGCCTGGCGCTTGCGGTCTTCGCCTTTCTGGTCTGGGCGACGGCGGGCAAGTCCTTTTCGCTGACGGGCATGTTGCAGGCCACGGTCGTGCGCGCGGTGCCGATCGCGCTGGGGGGGCTCGCCGGCACGCTCTGCGAACGTTCGGGCGTGGTGAACATCGCGATCGAGGGGATGCTGCTGGCCGGCGCCTTCACCGGCGCGCTGGTCGGCTCGGTGCTGGGCGGGATCGGCGGGCTTGCCGCCGCGGTCGCCATCGGCGGGCTTTTCGGCTTCATCCTGGCACTTCTGGTCGTCACCTACCGGATGGATCAGATCATCGCGGGCGTGGTGATCAACCTCTTCGTGCTTGGGCTTACGTCCTATGTCTCAAGCCAGGTCTTCGCCGAGGCGCGATGGCTGAACAACGCCCCCGTCTTTCGCGCGATCCCCATCCCGATCCTTTCGGACATTCCGGTGATCGGGCCGACGCTCTTCCAGCAGAATATCTTCGTCTACGGCGCGCTGGTGATGGTCGCGGTCGCGACCTACTACCTTTTCCACACGCGGATCGGCCTGCGCACCCGCGCGGTGGGCGAACACCCCCGCGCCGCCGATACCCTTGGCGTCAACGTCTATCGCATCCGCTATCTCAACGTGACGCTGGGCGGCATGGTGGCGGGCTTCGGGGGCGCCTGGTTCACGCTGGGCTCGGTCGGCCGCTTCGACGAGAACATGACCGGCGGGCGCGGCTTCATCGGGCTTGCCGCGATGATCTTCGGACGCTGGCACCCGGTGGGCGCGCTGGCCGCCGCGCTCGTGTTCGGCTTCGCGGATTCGCTTCAGCAGAAGCTCGCACTTCTGGGCACGCCGATCCCGTCCGAGTTCCTGGCCATGGCGCCCTACATCGCCACCATCGTGGTCGTTGCGGGGCTGGTCGGGCGGGCGAAGCCGCCGGCCGCGGACGGCAAGCCCTACGTCAAGGAAGAGTGATCCCGCCTCAGGCGTCCATCGCGAAGACAAGCGCCGTCGTTCGCCCCAGGCGTTCGGCCAGAAGCCGGGCGATCGCCGCCTGGAAGCGCGCGGCAAGGGCCGGGTCCTCGGCCGCCGCCCGTTCGAGCGAGCCGCGCGAGACGCGCAGGATGACCGAAGGTTCGTCCGCGACCACGCTGGCGGTCCGGCTGGTGCCGGCGGCGAAGGCGATCTCGCCCACGACGGCGCCGGGCAGGAAGCTTGCCACCCGCGCCCGGCTTCCGTCGGCCTGGGTGATCCAGGCCGACAGGCGCCCTTCTGCCAGATAGGCCAGGTCGTCGCCCGGATCGCCCTGGGCGTAAAGCACCCCGCCGGCGCCAAGCGCGGCACGTTCCTCGACCAGCGGCAACCCGCGCGCCGTCGCCTCGGCCAAAAGCGCGCCGAAGGCGGACATCGGGTCGTCGTGGCCGCCCCCCTCGGTCCCGTCGCCGCCGGCCAGCAGGTCGTCCTCGGCCCGCTGCAAGCCGTCGGCAAGGGTCGGATAAAGCGCAAGTCCCGCGTGCCCGGCGAGCGGGCCCAGCGTGTCGCGCAGCCGGTCCGAGACGCCGGTGAACCCGACCTGAACGCCGCGTTGCACCGCAAGGTCGACCAGCCGCCCCAGCGCGAAGGAGGCCGAGACATCCAGCCCGCTGACCCGGCGGAAATCGATCAGCAGGTGATGGATGCTTGCGCCAGGGCGGGTGATCTCGGCGCTGACGCGCTCGAACAGGCCGTTCGCCGTGCCGAAGAACAGGAACCCCTGCAACTCGAAGATCAGCGTCTGCTCGCCCTTGGCCACAAGCGTCGCGATATCGCGTTCGGGGCGCTCGGTCGGCGACAGGCGCAGCCGGCCCGAGACCCGGTTGCGCACCACGTCCACCCGGGAATAGGCCAGCGTGAACAGCACCGAAGCCGCGATCGTTCCCAGGATGATCGCCACGACGAAATCGAAGGCGATCGCCGTTGCAAGGATCGTCGCCACGATGGCGAAGTCGATCCGCGGCATCGACCGCCGCGCGACCACCAGCCAGTGCCACAGGAACTCGATCCCCAGAAAGACGAGGATCAGCGCGATCGCCCCCTTGGGCACGAAGGCGACATAGCCAAGCCCGCCCCACAGCACCGCCACGATCACCGCCCCGGCTGTCAGCCCGATGGCGGGCACCGGCACCCGCACCAGCGCGCGGCTCAGCTGATAGACCGACACCGAATGAAAGCCCACGAAGCCGCAGCCGGCCGAGGCGGCCATGCTGGCCAGCCCCGCGCGCGTCATCTCGCGGTCAAGGTCGAAGGACCGGCCCATCTGCACCTCAAGGGCCGAGACGCTCATCACGATGCCGAGGATGGTCAGAAAGGCGATCGCCCCGATCGTCCAGACCTGCCCCGTGACTGCGGCGAAATCCGCCCGGCCGGCCTCGGACAGCGCCAGCACGATCCCGGTCCCGTCGCCCGGCCCGCCCAGAAGTAGGCCCATCGACGCCGCCTCGGCCAGGCCCAGCCCGTTGAACGCAAGGAAGGCCGCGAAGCCAAGCAGATACAGCGCCACGCCGCCAAGCAGCGTCGCCGACGGGCCAAGCCAGCGCGACGCCAGCATCATGCCCGCCCCAGCAATCACAAGGGGACCCCACCGGAAAAGCGCCGCGGGATCGGCAAGCGACGCAAGGCCAAGGGGCGCGCCGGTCACAAGCTCGATCCCGCCTTCGAGAAGGAAATAGCCGGTCGCCGCCAGGAAGCCGCCGATCACCGGGTAGGGGATGAACCGTGCCTGCTGGCCAAGGCGTGCCCGCCCGATCAGGAAGATGGCAAGGCCCGCGACGAAGGTCGACAGCGCGGTGAAGACCGCCACGGTGGCGAACAGGGTGGCCGGCGCCGCGTCCGCCAGCGCCGCCGCGATCCCGGACGCGGCCAGGGCGACCAGCACGACGGGCGAGGCCTGGTTGCCCCACCACGTTCCCGGCACCGACCCGGACAGGGCCGAGGCGAAGGCATAGACCGCGCTGCCGAAGACCGCCATCGAGATGCCGGCGTCCCGGAAGGGCGCAAGCGGGCCGCTGAACACCACCGCCGCATAGGACATCGAGAAGGCCAGCGACATCAGCGCGACAAGGACGCCGGTCCCGGCGGCGCGAAGCAGACCTGGCCCTGCGGCAGGTTCGGTCGCCAATCGTCGGTCCCTCGTGTCTTGTTCAAGGCGTCTTCGGGGGTCACAGCATAAGCGCGCAGGGCGATCTGTAAACCGTTAATCCGCTTTGGCTTTTCTCGTCGGGACATGGGGGCCTTGCGGGGGCGTCCGGCGCGGCGGCGCATGGCGGCGTCGTGTCTGTCGTGCTTCCCTTGCGTCACCCTGCCGACAAAGGCCGCGCCGCGGGGTGCATCGCGGTCCAACATGTGCTTGTGTGCCGAAAAACATACAGGCAAAGGAAAGGTGCGAGTGAGAGACGTCCTTGTTCCGACGCTGGGTCTACTGGCGTTACTTCAGCTGAAACACGTCCTTGCGGACTTCGTCTTCCAGTCGCCCTACATCATCTCGAACCGCTGGATCTACGGGCACCCCGGGGGGCTGCTGCATGTCGCGGTACATGCGGCCGGCAGTCTTGCGGCCGTCGCGATCATGGGGCTTCCGGGTCTTGCCGCGCTGTCGGTCCTGCTGATCGGCGAGGCGGTGGTGCATTACCATATCGACTGGACCAAGGACAACGTCGTGCGGCGCTATGCGTGGACGCCGAAGGACGCGAAGTTCTGGTATGCCACCGGGGTCGACCAGGGGCTGCACCAGGCGACCTACCTTGCCATGGCGGGTTACTGGGCGGCCAGCCTGCCGCTTTGACGCGCGGGGCGGCCTGACACCGCGTCGCCGCCGGGCGCGTCGGCGATGAAGTCCGCGATCCGCCCCGGCAGCCTGTCGTAAAAGCCCGCCAGACCGGGGCACAGCGCCTCGCCCGCCTCGGCGCAGCGCGCCCTGAGTTCGGCATCGTCCTGCCCGGACGCAAGGCCGGCCAGAAGGGCGCCATGCATCTCGCGCAGGCGCACGAAGGCTGGGCTTGCGGCCATGGCCTCGTCGCCCACGGCGATTGCCACCGGGATGCGGTCGCTCACCCCCTTCAGGGCCAGATCGCCGGCCTCGAGCATCGCGAACCCCGGCACCGCGCGCGCCACCTCGTCGCTGACGAGGATGTCGAAGGCCACATGGCGGCAGTTGGCCTCGATCCGCGCCGCCTGGTTCACGGTCTCGCCGATCACCGAATAGTTGTAGCGCGCCCGCGACCCCATGTTGCCCACGCAGGCGCTACCCGAGGCAAGGCCGAAGGCCACGTCGATCGTGCGCAGACCCTGCGCCTGGCGCGCCGCGTTGAAGCGCGCAAGCGCCGCGCGCATCGCCAGCGTCGCCCGGCAGGCCGCGACCGGGTGATCGGGCATGTCGAGCGGCGCGTTCCAGAACGCCATGATCGAATCGCCGACATACTTGTCGATCGTGCCGCGGGTCTTCAGGATCTCGTCCGTCAGATCGGTGAACAGCGCGTTGAGCAGCGCCACCAGATCATGCGCGGGCATGGATTCGCTCAGCGGCGTGAAGCCGCGGATGTCGCTGAACAGGATCGTGACCTCGCGCACCTCGCCGCCAAGCTCGAGGCTGTGTCCCCGCTTCTCGATCTCGCCCAGGACGTCTTCCGAGACGTACTTCGAGAAGGACCGCCGGATCAGGCGCTTCTCGCGGTCCGAGGCGACGAACTGAAGCATCGCAAGGCCCGAAAAGGCCAGAAACCCGCCCAGCATCGGAAAGGTCACGTCGAAGAGCACGCCCATGCGGTTGAACATGAACCAGCTCGACGACAGCAGAAGCGCGCCCGCCGAGGTCCCCGCAAGAAGCGATCCGCCCGCCGTCGTGACCGCCATCACCACCGATACGATCACGCCGATCAGGATCAGCGCGAGGATCTCGAACCCGCCGATCAGGTCCGAGCGGATCAGGTAGGTGTCGGTCAGGATCTGCTCGATGATCTGCGCGTGGATCGACACGCCGGGCACGGATTCGCCCAGCGCCGTGGTGCGGATGTCGAGAAGCCCGGCCGCCGAGGTGCCGATCAGCACGACATGCCCCTCGATCGCGGGCAGAAGCGCCTCGGTCAGCTCCGGGTTCAAAAGATCGACCGCCGAGACATAAAGCGACGGGTCGTCGCGGCGATAGCGGACGCGCAGTTGCCCGTCGTCGTCGGTGGGGATGTCGTAGCCCGCCACCCGCAGGAAGCTCAGCCCGCTCGTGTCCTCGTTGCCCATCAGGACATAGGTGGATTCCCCCAACGCCAGGCGGATCGCCTCGACCGCCAGCGCCGGGATCGGACCGTTCGGGCCCGCCCAGACCAGCGGCACCGTGCGCACGATGCCGGAATCGTTGCCCTCGGGGCTTACGTTGATGGCGCCAAGCCCAAGCGCGGCCTCTTCCAGCATCGGCACGATGGGGGTCGTGGTCGGCATCTGCGCCAGATAGGCCGACGGCGCCGGTCCGACCTCGACGAAGCCTGCAAGCGTGCGCGTATCGGTGCTGCCCGCCGCGCCGGCCGAGGCCGTGCCGAGGCTGACGAAGCCCTGCAGCATCGCATCGGCGAAGACGCGGTCGTTGTCGACCGACGCCAGGCTTTCCAGCCAGGGCGCCGACCCCGCGGCCGCCCGCACCAGCGGGTCATCGACCAGCCGCGCCGCGGACAGGCGGTCGGGTTCGGCGAAGATCACGTCGAAACTGACCGAGGCCGCGCCCAGAGCGGTCAGCCGCTCGACGATCTCGGCCATCCGGTAGCGCGGCCAGGGCCACTGTCCCAGCGCGGCGAGCGAGGCCTCGTCGATGTCGATGACGCGCACCGGGATGCCGGGCTCAAGCTGCCGCGGCGCCAGGCGCTGCAGCAGGTCGAAATAGCTTTCGCGCACCGCTTTGACCGGCCAGGGATCGGCCGCGCGCACGGCCACCAGCGCGGCCAGAAGTCCCAGGGCGACAAGCAGAACCAGACGGCGCATGGGATCAGCCCCCTGGCCTTGCCGGGCGCGGGTCGCGTGGCCGCGCCCTCATCGGATCAGTCCGCCGGGTTTCCGGTCTGCGGCTCGTCCGCAGGGGCGCTGTCGCGGGTGTTGACGCTTGACGCTGCGGGAAGGGCGATCTGGCGCACTGGCTCCAGCGCAGCCGACGAGCCGCGGCTGTCGCGGCAGTTCACGGTCGAGGCCCGGAAGACCGGCCGCAGGCGCTCTTGGTCGTCGACATAGGGAAAGCGCGCATCGAGCTTGGCGTCCCGTTCGCCGACCGTCGCCGGCTGGGTGAAGACGCCGCGGCGATCAAGGCGCACGGCCTGGCAACCGCCGGGAACACGGGCGCAGCGGCCGCGTCCGCACATGCGCACTTCGCCGTTGTAGACGACAAGATCGGTGTCGTCGCGTCCGGCGACCGCGAAGTCGAACTCGGTCCCGCGCACGCCCATCGTCGCGGTGGGGGTGCGGATGTTGTAGGCGCTTGGCGGGCTTTCGCCGCTGAGGAAGCGGAAGGTTCCCCGAACCGCGTTCACCGACAGCCGCCGCGCGGTGCCGTTGTCGCGGAACAGAAGCCGGGTGATCGAAAGCTGCGAGTTCGGCCCGACGACGATGCGCGTCTGGTCGGGGAAGATGATCTGCGCCTCGCCGCCTTCGCCCGTGGCGATCGTGTCGCCAAGGGCGACCGGGGCGCCTTCGCTTAGCGTCACGGTATTGCCGTCGCTGTTGAGGACCGCGCGCTGCACGACTGCGACCGCCTCACCCGTAACGGCCAGGGCGGGCAGGCCGGCAAATGCCACGGCCGCGACCGCAAGCCAGAGTTTCAGTCCAGTCATCGCTGTGGTCTCCTTTGGGGGCGTCGAAAACCCATGCCGGCCAGCATCGCGAGCCCCGCGATCAGCCCAAGCGCCGGGGCCGGCAGCGGAACCGGCGGAACCGGCGGGTATGGGTCATAAAGCGAGTACCGGAAGTTTCCGTAGGCGAAGCCTCGGGTGGCAAGGCTGCTCTGGTCAATCAGCTGGATATGCGAGATTCCGGCGAAGCCGAAGAAGCTGACCAGCCCGGCCGAGGTGATCGTGCGTTCCGTCAGCAGCAGATCGCCCGAGAACAGACGCACCAGCGCCTGGTCGCCCCTGCGGAAGAAGTAGGTCTCGAAGGACAGGTCCTTGATCAATTGGTCGAACACGACCAGGGCGTTGCCAAGGCAGTTGAAGCCTTCGTCAAGCGCGCAGAAGCCGCCAGGCGCGGGCATGAACTCGTCGCCGCGATAGACGAAGATGCCGTCGCCCGCCGTCAACGACACCGTCGCCCCCGGAAGGCGGATGGTGCGCGCGCCGTTGCGAATGCCCAGGGCCTTGCTGAAGTCGAGGAACTCGGTCTGGATCGGGGGCACCGCGGGGGGCGGCGTGCCCGGGGCGGGCACGATCGGCGCAAAGCCGGGCAGGGGCGGGGCGCTGGTGTCGTAGGTGATCGACCTCAGGCTGCCGCCCGCGCGCGGCATCGTCGCGGGGATGCCCGAGAAGTCGAGCTGGGCGCGCGTCACCTGGCCCGAGGTTCCCGACACCGGCAGCGCGACGGTTCCGCCGCCCACGGTTCCCTGCGCCACGATGCGCGTGCCGTCGAACAGGGTCAGCGCGACGGCCTTTGCGGGGATCTTCGGATCAAGCGAGAAACGCAGGTTCGTGACAGGGCCGAAGAAGATGATGCTCATCTCCGCGCGGCAGGCACGCGCCCCCGCGCTTGCACAGGCGCCGGGCAGGGTGGCGTTGGGGGCATAGACGATGATCGATCCGCCGGCGGTCGCCGCGACAAGGCCATGCTGAAATCCGATGGCGGTGCCCCGGTTGCCTGCGGCGAAGTCGGCGAAATCCACGGTGCTGGCCGCCGCGGCCACCGCCAGGCTCCAAAACATCACCGCCAGACCAATCACCAAGCGCACCGAACAGCCCCCTATGGCGCAACTCCTGACTTGTAAGTCAAATCGCGAAATTGATCAAATACAATGATTTCACTTTCGACCCCGCTGACGGCGAATTGGCTGGACTCACCCGTCAAAACGTCGCCTGCGCGGGCCGCCCCCTATGCGTCGGCAGCCCGACGGATCGGACAGACGCGCGCCCTTTGGCGTGTCCAAAGACAATCGGCGATCTGCCGGTCGATTGTTGATGAAATTGGGAGAATCGATTGCCCGTTGCGCTGGCTCGGGTCGCCCCCGCCCGCAGGCCCCGGACCCGCGACGCTCAGCCAGCCCTGTGCTTGCCCGCGGCGCGGGGCGCGATCGTGTCGGCGTCAGGGGGCGCGAGAGGCCCGTTCCGCATCTCCGGCGCCGCGTCCTCGAGGACGCGCGAGTTCCTCAGAAGGCGGGCGGTGATGATGCGGATCAGGCTGTAGGCGAAGCGGGGATTGTCGAAGTAAAGTTCGCGCACGCGCCGGTCGGTCAGTTCTGCGACCTCGACCGGCCCATCGGCCTCAGCGCTCAAGGTGCGGATCCCGTCGCCCGAAAACAGGCTGATCTCGCCCAGCAGGGCGCCCTTTTCCAGCGTCACGCCGATCTCGGGCAGGCGAATTCGTCCCTTGGTCAGGATGTACATGCTGCGCCCCCGATCGCCCTTGCGAAAGATCGTCTCGCCCGCGGAAAACCGTCGACGCCGGCCGATGGGCACCAGCCAGTCGAAGGATTCCTCACCCCCGGTATGCTCTTCGGCCGCCCGGGCGGCGCGAACGAAGGCGTGAAGCTGCCAGAGCCGGGCAAGGTTCAGCGGCAGGAGCAGCCCGTGCAGCACGAGGATGGGCGCAAGTCCGGCCGATGCCGCGTAAAGGATGAAGGCAATGTTGCTGGCGATCGCAATGATCCGCAGCGTGACCATCGTCTTCATCAGGAAGGTCAGAAAGACCAGCGCCGCGGCGACGTATCCCAGCGCGTCGGCCGAAACCGTTTCGAACATGGTCACTGTCCGCTCATCCGGTCGATCCCCCCACGAAGCCAAAGGAATATCGCGCCCGGCGCGTCCTGCATAGATCCACGGAAACAAATGCGACCGTCGCATCCGGCATTTGCCAATCGGTCCCGCGCACCGGTATTCTTCCGCCATGAAGGACAGCGACCCCGCACCGAAGCCCCCGAAGCCCCCGAAGCCCGCGCGCTACTCGGCGCCCGCGCTCGAGAAGGGTCTCGACATCATCGAGCTTCTCGCCCGCGAGGAACGCGGCCTCAGCCAAAGCGAGATCGCCCGGGCCATGGGCCGGTCGGTGGGCGAGATCTTCCGCATGCTGGTCGTCCTGACCGAGCGCGGCTATGTCGTTCAGGACCCCGATACCGACCGCTACGGCCTGACGACGAAGCTGTTCGAGGTGGCCCATCGCACCCCGCTCATCCGGCGCCTGACGGCGCTGGCGGGGCCGCTCATGCGGCGACTCACCGCGGCGATCAACCAGTCGGCGCACTTGGCGATCATCAGCGACGACGCGGTGCTGATCGTGGGGCAGGTGGACCCGCCCGGGCACCACGTCATGTCGATCCGCCTTGGCGCACGTATCGATCTCTGGCGGGCGTCCTCGGGCCGGGTCATCCTTGCCTTCGCCGACGACGAGACGCTGTCCGAGTTCTTCGCCACCGTTCCGCTGCCGCCCGACAAGTCCGAGGCGCAGGTGCGCGCCGAACTGGGACAGATCCGCGCGCGCGGGCACGAGATCACCGACAGCTTCACCGCGCGTGGCATCGTCAACATCGCCGCACCGGTCTGCGACCATACCGGCCATGCCATCGCCGCGCTGACCGTGCCGCATCTGGAACGCTTCGACGACCCGGTCAGCTTCCAGACCTGCGCGCGCCAGGTGATCGACACGGCGAACGCGCTCAGTGTCTCGCTGGGCGGTCCGACGGTGCCCGCCTACGACGGCCCCCACGGCGGCCCCAATGGCAGCCCCAGCGGCGGCCTCAGTCGAGCGTGAGGGGCTCGGACGGGCGCTCCATCGCGCGGAAGCAGGCCTCGACCAGCGCCATGGTCTGATACGCGTCCTCGACCCCCGAGTGCAGGTGGTCGTCCTCGCCCGCGTCGAATCGCTGGACGTTGCGCATCGGGCCCATGAAGGCCTCGATGAACCAGCTTCCCGAAAGCGGGATCTGGTGCCACTCGCCGCCGTTCGGGCAGAACCACAGCTCGTCCGCCTCGCCGTTGGGATAGTCGTAGCAGACGCCCAGCTTGACCATCATTGCGCCCGCGGTCCCCTCGAACCGGAACCAGGCCGACTGGAACTTTCGCCCGCATTGGTGGTTGTGGTTGATCGACATCAGGCCGCGCAGTTTCGGCCCGTAGTCTAGGATCACCGAGGTGCGGGTTTGCTTGAAGTCGCCGGCGCGCGGGTCGTGCAGGCTGCGCGCGAAGACGCCCCGCGGGTTGCCCGCCACCGCGCGTATCGCGTCGAGGTAGTGGATCGAATGCACCGCGATCTCGACCCGCTGCATCGGGATGAGGAAGGGAAACAGCGTCCAGGGCGTGAAGATGTTCAGGTGCACCTCGATCTCGAGCAGCTCGCCCAGCATCCCGCGCCGCACCGCGTCCTGCACCGCCAGCATCATCGGCGAAAAGCGCAGCTGGAAGTTGACCGCCGCCTTCAGCCCCTTGTCGCGGCAGATCGCGCGGATCTGGCGGGCCTGCGCCTGATCTGCCCCCATCGGTTTCTGCATCAGCACCGCGGCCCCGTCGGGCAGATGCGGCAGGATGTCGGTCAGCGCGTGCGGCGGGACCGCGATATCATAGACCGCGCCCTTCCCCTGATCGGCCACGGCGGCGGCAAGGTCGGGGTAAAGGTTCGGCAGACCATAGTCCGACGCCAGCGCGCTGGCCCGCGCGCCATCCACGTCGGTGACGCCGGTCACGGTCAGCCCGGCCTTCGCGTAGGCCGGCATGTGCGCGTCGCGGATGATGCCGCCCGCGCCCACGATGACGATGGGCTTGGGGGTGGCCGGGGCCGGCCAGTCCTGGGCGAGATCCTTCGTCAGATCGGTCATTGCGCGGCCTCCCTCCGTTCGGCAAGCAGGATATGCTCGCAATACATCACCGTCTTGCCGTTCTGGTTCTTCGTCTCGCAGATTTCGGTCACGCGGCCGTAGCCGGGCCGCTTGGGGTCGTCGTCAAGCGCGCCGATCGTCACCGTGGTGCGGATCGTGTCGCCGGCATGGACCGGCGTGGGAAAACGCAGCCGTTCGTAGCCATAGGTGAAGGCGCGCGGATTGATCTGGGTGGCGGTCAGGCCGATGCCGATGGCGAAGGTCATGGTGCCATGGGCGATGCGCGCCCCGAAGGGCTGGGTCCGGCACCACTCGGCGTCCATGTGATGGGGGAAGAAATCCCCCGAATGGCCGGCGTGAAAGACGATGTCGGCCTCGGTGATCGTGCGGCCGAATGTCTGGCGCGCTTCGCCCAGCACGTAATCCTCGAAGAACTGTTCGCGTTCCATCGCCCCTCCCTGACCGGCCCTGCGCGGTTTGGCGCCACTGCTGCTTTTACATATACAAAAACATTTGACAGATGAAAAGCAATCCGTGACGATATAGCCAACCCGCAGGAAGCGGGACGACAGGGGGGAAGCGATGGCCGAGATCGGAGTGCACGCGCGGGGGCTTCCCGGCCTGCCCGAAGGGCATGCCGAGATCCCGGTCTGGAACGCCGAGAACTGGTATTTCGAGGATTTCGAGGTCGGCGACAAAATCCGCTCGATCCGCCGGACGATCTCGGAAGGCGAATCGATGCTCTTCAATTCTCTGGTCATGGACCATCACCCCTATGTCAGCGACGAACGCTTCGCCGCCGAGGAAGGCGTCTTCGGCCGCCGTCTTGTCGCCGGGGCCATGGTCTTTTCCTACGGGCTGGGCCTTGCGGCGACCAATTGCCTGAACTCGTTCTCCTACGGCTACGACCGGCTGCGCTTCATCGCGCCGGTGTTCATCGGCGACACGATCTACACAATCCGCGAGAACCTGTCGAAAGAGGTCAAGGACCACCGCATGGGCAAGGTTCGCGTCAGCTATTCGGTCTTCAAGGGCGAGGGCGAGCAGGTGCTTTACTGCGAACACCTGATGACCGCGCTCTACCGCGACCCGGCGAAGTTCAAGGACGACGCCGACGCCGCGATCAAGGCGAAGACGCGCCGTGGCTGAGCTTCTTGGCATGACCTGGGATCATTCCCGCGGCTTCGACCCGATGGTCGCCACGTCGCGGGCCTGGGCCGACGCGCATCCCGGCGTCACGATCCGCTGGGAAAAGCGGTCGCTTCAGGCCTTCGCGGACCGCCCGATTGAGGAGATGGCCGACCGCTATGACCTGATGGTCATCGACCACCCACATGTGGGCGAGGTGGCGCGCTCGGGGCTGCTGATGGCCTTCGGCGGGATCGGGCGCGACGACGATCTGGCGACGCTTGCGGCGCAGTCGGTGGGTGTTTCGCACCCGTCCTACGACTTCGACGGCCGGCAGTGGGCGCTGGCGATCGACGCGGCCACGCCGGTCGCCGCGCACCGGCCCGACCTACTGGCCGAGGCCCCGCGCGACTGGGCTGGCGTGATTGCACTCGCGCGGCAGGGCAGGGTGGCCTTCGCCCTGATCCCGATCAACGCGTTGATGACTGTCATGGGGCTCGCGCGCAACATCGGTGCCGAGGTGGCCGCCGGCGCGCAGTTCCTCGACGCGGCGGCAGGCGACGAGGTGCTGGGCTGTCTGGCCGACATCCTGCCGCTGATGGACGCGCGCTGCCTCACGCTTGACCCGATCGGGATCTACGAATGGATGGGCCGCACCGCCGAGGCGCCGGCCTATTCGCCTTTCGGCTATGGCTACACGAACTACAGCCGCGAGGGGTACTGCCGCTTTCCGCTGCAGTTCACCGACGCCCCCGGCGTCCATGCCGACGACCCCTCGGGCACCGTGATCGGCGGCACCGGCATCGCTGTCAGCGCCGCGTCGCCCCACCGCGACCTTGCCGCCGACTATGCCTTCTGGATCGCCGGGGCCGACTGCCAGAAGGGGCTTTACGTCGACGCGGGCGGTCAGCCCGGCAACGCCGCCGCCTGGGAGGACGACCGCTGCAACGCCCTGACGCGGGATTTCTTCCGCGCCACGCGGCGCACGCTCGACACCGCGTGGCTGCGGCCGCGGTATGACGGCTACATGGGCTTCCAGGACCGGGGCGGCGACATCGTCCATGCTTTCCTGCGGGGCGAGGCCACGCGCGCGGCGACGCTCGATGCGCTGCAGGCGGCCTACGAGGAGAGCCGGTCATGAACGTAATGCCGGACGCCGACCGTCCCCTTGCGGGCCTCGTGGTGCTTGATTTCAGCCAGTTCCTGTCGGGGCCGCTGGCCTCGCTGAAACTGGCCGATCTTGGCGCGCGGGTGATCAAGGTCGAACGCCCCGGCACCGGCGACCTGTGCCGCAACCTCTACCTGTCGGACACCGACATCGACGGCGACAACTCGCTGTTCCACGCGATCAACCGCAACAAGGAAAGCCTGTCCGCCGATCTGCGCGACGAGGCCGACCGCGCCATGCTGCGCGGCCTGATCGCGCGGGCCGACGTGATGATCCAGAACTTCCGCCCCGGCGTGATCGAACGCCAGGGCTTCGGCTATGACGACGTGCGCGCGATCAATCCGCGCATCGTCTATGGCTCGATCTCGGGCTATGGCGAGGACGGGCCCTGGGCCGCGCTGCCCGGGCAGGACCTGCTGGCGCAGGCGCGGTCGGGGCTTTTGTGGCTGACCGGGTCGCAGGACGATCCGCCGATGCCCATGGGGCTTGCGGTGGCCGACATGCTGGCCGGAAACGCGCTGGCGCAGGGCATCCTTGCGGCGCTTGTCGGACGCGGGCTTCACGGGCGCGGTGCGCACGTGCAGACCAGCCTTTTCGAGGCCATGATCGACTTCCAGTTCGAGGTGCTGACCACGCATCTGAACGATGGCCGGCGGATGCCCCGGCGCAGCGCCGTCAACGGCGCGCACGCCTATCTGGGCGCGCCCTACGGCGTCTATCGCACGGCCGACGGATACCTCGCGCTGGCGATGACCCCTTCGCTCGACCGGCTGGCGGGGCTGATGGGGATCGCGGGGCTCGAGCGGTTCTTCGGCGACGCGGGCGCGCTCATGCGGCATCGCGACGAGATCAAGCGCGTGATCGCCGACGCGGTCGCGACCCGGACCACCGCCGACTGGCTGGCGGTGCTGCAACCGGCCGACATCTGGTGTTCGGAAGTGCTCGACTGGCCGCAGATGCTGGCCTCCGAAGCGTTCCGAAGCCTCGATCTGACCCAGGTGATCCGCCGCAACGGCGCGGTCGAGCTTGCCGCCCTGCGCGGCCCGATCCGCGTCGACGGCCAGACCCTGAAAAGCGCGCGCGCGGCGCCCGCCCTTGGCGCGGACCGCGACGCGATCCTGAAAGACCTGCTTCCCGATTTTCCGCCGGCGGGAAGCGGTGCCAACCAGAAGGCCCGGCAGCGGGCATGAACCGGCAGTCAACCAGGGAGGACCACATGTCCAGACTGACAGCGAAGGCCCTTGTCGCCACGGCGCTTGTCCCGCTTCTTGCGGGGCCGCTCGCGGCGCAGGACTATGGCAATTTCGACGGCTACACCCTGCGGGTGAAGCTGATCGGCGGCGCGCAGTACGAACCGCTTTACGCCGAGATCGCGAAATGGGAGGAGATGACCGGCGCCAAGGTCGAAATCCTGAGCCGGAAGAACCACTTCGAGCTTGATCGTGAGATCAAGCAGGACATCGCGGCCGGCACGCTTGACTGGTGCGTGGGCTCGAACCACACCAGCTTCGCGCCGCAATACGGCAACATCTATGCCGACCTGAACGAGCTGATCGACGCCGAGACGCTGGCCGGGTTCGTGCCGCTTGTGCTGGAGCACTCCACCGTCGACGGACGGCTGGTGCAGTTGCCCCGGCATTCGGACGTCTCGAACCTGTTCTACATCAAGTCGCTTTACGAAGACACTGAAAAACAGGCGGCTTTCAAGGCCGAGTACGGCTATGACCTGGCCCCGCCCGAGACCTGGGCGCAGGTCGCCGACCAGGCCAAGTTCTTCGCCAACCCGCCCGATTTCTACGGCACCCAGTACGTCGGCAAGGACGAGGCGATCACCGGCCGCTTCTACGAAATGCTCGTCGCCGAGGGCGGCCAGCTTTTCACCGAGGACTGGGAACCCGCCTTCAACTCCGAGGCGGGCGTGCGCGCGCTCAACTGGTTCGTCGATCTCTACAACGCGAACGCGGTGCCCAAGGGCGTGCCGAACTACCTGTGGGACGACACCGGTCTTGGCTTCGCCAGCGGCACGGTCGCCATGAACCTTGACTGGGGCGGCTGGTCGGCCTTCTTCAACGATCCCGCGAACTCGAAGGTCGCGGGCGACGTCGGGCTGATCCGCGCGCCCAAGGGCAGTTCGGGCCTGCGCACGGGCTGGTCGGGATCGCACACCTTCTCGATCACCGAGACCTGCGACAACAAGGAGGCGGCAGCGTCCTTCGTGTCGTTCCTGACCGACTACGACCGTCAGATGGTCGAGGCGCGCAAGGGCCTTCTGCCGACGCGCACGCAGGTCTGGGAAGACGCCAAGGCCGAGTTCCAGTCCAGCGGGCAGGACTTCCTCGTGGAGGTCTTCGACACCTTCCAGGCGTCGATGGCCGAGGATGCCTTCACCCCGCCGCTGATCCCCGAGTGGATCGAGGTCTCGAACGTGCTCTGGCCGCGCCTTCAGGCCGCGATCGTGGGTGACATGACCGCGCAGGAGGCGCTCGACGAGGCCGCCGCCGAGGCGCTGATCATCATGGAAGACGCGGGCTACCGCTAGGCCCGCGGACGCCGGCGCGGCGGTCGTTCTCCCGCTGCCGCGCCGGCCCCCGAACAAGACAGGTTGAAGGCCCGTGATCCGCTATTTCCGAACCCGGCAGGCGGCGATGACACCGCTTCTGTTGTTGGCGCCCGCGATCCTCACCATGATCCTGGTCGTGGCGCTTCCGCTTGTCTTCTCGTTCTATACCTCCCTCACGCCCTATCGCCTGACCCGGCCCGAGACGCTGAACACCTTCATTGGCTTTCGCAACTATGCGCGCCTGTTCACGGATTGGGATTTCTGGGAGGTCTTCGGCCGCACCATCCTGTTCCTGACGATCGCGCTCAACGTCGAGTTCCTTCTGGGCCTCGGCATCGCGCTGCTGATCAACAAGATCACCTGGGGCCAGCGCACGCTGCGCACCATCATGATGTTTCCGATGATGTTCTCGCCCATCCTGGTGGGGTTCCAGTTCAAGTTCATCTTCAACGACAACATCGGAATTCTCAACAACGCCCTGCAAAGCCTTGGTTTCACTGACCAGGCGATCCCCTGGCTGGTCGACGGCCGGCTGGCGATGTTCTCGATCATCTTCGCCGAGGTCTGGATGAGCACCTCGGTCTTCGCGATCCTGCTGCTGGCGGGCCTTTTCGCGATGCCGCGCGATCCGCTCGAGGCCGCCAAGGTCGACGGCTGCAACCCGTGGCAGGTCTTCCGGCACATCACGCTGCCGTTCATCATGCCCTTCGCCTTCATCGCGATGACCATCCGGTCGCTCGACGTGGCGCGCGCCTATGACATTGTGGCGGTGATGACCGACGGCGGCCCGGCGGGGCGGACCGAGCTGCTGTGGACGCTGATCGCGCGCGTGGGCTACGAGAACGCGCGCATGGGGCAGGCGAACGCCATGGCCTATGTCTCGACCCTGCTGTCGATCGCCTTCACCTATTACTTCTTCCGCAAGCTTGTCGCTGCGCGCCGCTACATGGGGGGCGCGGAATGAGCCGGGCGATGAAGAAAAAGCTCCGCGCGACAGGCCTTTGGATCACGACATTCGTCTTGATGGTGATCATGTGCGTGCCTGGCCTGTGGGTAGTGCTGTCGGCCTTCCGCCCCAACCGCGAGATCCTGGCGAAACCCCCGGTCTGGATTCCGCAGGAACTGACGCTCGACAACTTCGCCAAGATCTTCGGCTTCGGGCAGGAGCAGGTGGCGATCCCGGTCCTGTGGTATTTCTGGAACTCGCTGGTGATCGCCACGACATCCACCCTGATCGCGCTGACCATCGGCATGGCGGGCGGATACGCCTTCGCGCGCTTCCGCTTCCGCTACAAGAACGCGTGGTTCCTGTCGCTGATGCTCTTCCGCACGGTGCCGGGCATCGCGCTGTCGCTGCCGGTCTTCATGATCTGGTCGCGGCTGGGCATCATCGACACGCAGATCGGGCTGATCATCGTCTATGTCTCGCTCAACGTGCCGTTCACGATCTGGCTGATCGACGGCTTCTTCCGGCAGATCCCGATCTCGCTCAGCGAGGCCGCGCAGGTCGACGGCTGCACGCGCTGGCAGGCGTTCTGGAAGATCGAGTTTCCGCTGGCGCGCTCCGGCATCGCGGCGGCAGGCGTCTTCGCCTTCCTGACAAGCTGGAACGAATTCGCGCTGGCCAGCCAGCTGACCCGCTCGACCGACAGCAAGACGCTGCCGGTGGGGCTGATGGACTTCACCGCACAGTTCACGATCGACTGGGCGGGCATGTGCGCGATGGCGGTGATCATCATCGTGCCGGCCCTGATCCTGACGTTCCTCGTGCAGAAACACCTGATCGCCGGGCTGACCTTCGGCGGAGTGAAAGGCTGACAATGGCAGGCATCACGCTGGACAACGTGGTCAAGCGCTACGGGCGGCTCGAGGTCGTGCACGGCATCGACCTTGAGATCGCGCATAACGAATTCGTCGTGCTGGTCGGGCCGTCGGGCTGCGGCAAGTCGACGACGCTGCGCATGATCGCGGGGCTCGAGGATATCTCGGACGGCGAGGTGCGGATCGGCGACCGCGTCGTGAACGACCTGCCGCCCAGAAAGCGCAACATCTCGATGGTGTTCCAGAACTACGCGCTTTATCCGCACATGAACGTGCGCGACAACTTGGGTTTCGGCCTGAAGATCGCCGGCCAAAGTCCTGCGGTTATTGAGGAACGCGTGAACGAGGCGGCCGAGATCCTGGGCCTGTCCGAGCTTCTCGAACGGATCCCGGCCGAGCTGTCGGGCGGCCAGCGCCAGCGCGTCGCCATGGGCCGCGCGATCGTGCGCCACCCCGACGCCTTTCTCTTCGACGAGCCGCTGTCGAACCTTGACGCCAAGCTGCGGGTGCAGATGCGCACCGAGATCAAGAAGCTGCACGCCAAGGTCCGCACCACCGTGGTCTACGTCACTCATGACCAGGTCGAGGCGATGACGCTGGCCGATCGCATCGTGGTGATGAAGGACGGCCACATCGAACAGGTCGGCCGCCCGATGGAGGTCTTCAACCATCCGGTCAACACCTTCGTGGCCAGCTTCATCGGTTCGCCGCCGATGAACCTGATCCCCGCGACCGTGGCGGCGGGGCAGGTGCGGTTCTCGGATGGCACGACCGTGCCGGTGCCCACGCGCCTGGCCGATCTGGTGGCCGAGGGGCAGGACGTCGTCTTCGGCATCCGCCCCGACGATCTGACGCCGGTGGGCCACGGCATCCACGAGGCGCGCGAGACCGCCGACATCGAGCTGACCGTCGAACTGGCCGAGCTTCTGGGAACCGAGACGCTGATCTACACCCGCTTCGCCGGGCAGGAGGTGCAGGGCAAGATGTTCGACCCGCGCGACGTCGTCCCGGGCGAGCGGCTGACCTTCCGCCTGTCGCTCGACAAGGCGCACGTCTTCGACGCGACCACGCAGAAATCGGTGAGGGCGCTCTGATGGCGCGGATCGACCACGTCGAGATCCTGATGGTTGACCTGCCACCCGCCGTCGAGCGGGTCGACGCCATCCAGTCCTTCGTCAGCCAGGAAACGCCCATCGTGCGGATCACCGACGCCGACGGGGCCGTCGGCACCGGCTATGCCTATACCATCGGGACCGGCGGGCCGGCGGTCATCAGCCTGCTCGAACGCACGCTGGTCCCCCGACTTCTGGGGCGCGAGGCCGAGGCGGTCGAGGGCATCTGGCGCGATCTGCTGTTCGCCACCCACGCCACGGCGGTGGGGGCGATCACCTCGCTGGCGCTGGCGGCCGTCGACACCGCGCTGTGGGACCTGCGCTGCCGCCGGGCCGGCTTGCCGCTTTGGCGCATGGCGGGGGGCGCGAAGGCGTCGGTCCCGCTTTACACCACCGAAGGCGGCTGGCTGCACCTGCCGGCCCAGGCCCTGGCCCAGGACGCGGCGGCGATGAAGGGCCGGGGCTTCGCCGGCGCGAAGCTCAAGATCGGCAAACCCTCCATCGCCGAGGACCGCGCCCGCCTGCGCGCGGTGCGCGACGCCGTGGGCGAGGATTTCCGCCTCATGGTCGACGCAAACCAGGCCTTCGATCTGGCCGAGGCCCTGCGCCGCGCCGACATGCTGGCCGAGGCCGGCATCCACTGGTTCGAGGAACCGATGCCCGCCGACGACGTCGGCGCGCACGCCCGCCTTGCGCGGCACTCGCGCGTGCCGATCGCGGTGGGCGAAAGCCTGTATTCGCTGTCGCAGTTCAAGGATTACCTCGAACAGGGCGCGGCCAGCATCGTGCAGGCCGACGTCGCGCGCATTGGGGGCATCACGCCCTGGCTCAAGGCGGCGCACCTGGCCGAGGCGTTCAGCGTCCCCGTCTGTCCGCATTTCCTGATGGAACTGCACGTCAGTCTTGTCTGCGCGGTGCCGAACGCGCCGATGCTCGAATACATCCCCCAGCTTGACGCGATCACCACCTCGCGCCTCGATATCCGCGAGGGGCGCGCGCATCCGCCCGACAGCCCCGGCCTTGGCATCGACTGGGACTGGGACGTGATCCGCGGGCGCATCGTGCCGGGCACGCATCACAGGTTCACCACAACGGGAGGGGCACATGCAGCGCATGGGCATGGTCATCGGGCTGAAGCCTGAGAAGGTCGCAGAGTACAAGCGCCTGCACGCCGCGGTCTGGCCCGAGATCCTGACCATGATCTCGGCCTGCAACATCACCAACTACTCGATCTACCTGAAGGAACCCGAGAACCTGCTTTTCGGCTACTGGGAATACACCGGCACCGACTTCGCCGCCGACGCCGCCAAGATGGCCGCCGATCCCAGAACGCAGGACTGGTGGGACGTCTGCATGCCCTGCCAGCAGCCGCTCGACACCCGCAAGCAGGGCGAGTGGTGGGCGATGATGGACGAGGTCTTCCACCATGACTGACGCCGACCGCCTGAACGCGCTGCGGGGCTGCTATACCTCGGTCCTGCACGACGTGATGCGCGCGCGCGGGCTGCGCAACTTCACGCTGCCGCCGCGCCTGCGGCCGCTGCAGCCCGAGACGGTGCTGACCGGGCCGGCCTGGACCGTCGAGGGCCGCATCGACGAGACCGCCGATCCCCACGAGACGCTGCTGGCCTGGACCGGGCTTCTGTCGAAGGCGCCCGCGGGCCATGTCTGGACCGCCCAGCCGCACACCCAGCTTGTCGCGCAGATGGGCGAGTTGTCGGCCGAGACGCTGCACCGCAAGGGCGTTCTGGGCTGCGTCGTCGACGGGGGCCTGCGCGACACGAACTTCATCCTGCGGCTGGGCTTTCCCTGCTGGGGCACCTTCCACACGCCGCGCGACGTGGTGGGCCTGTGGCTGCCCACCGCGACGGATGTCGAGATCATGATCGGCGAGGTTGCGATCGCGCCGGGCGACTGGCTGCACGGCGACCGCGACGGCATGGTGCGCATCCCGGGCGCGGCGCTGGACGAGGTGATCCCCGCCGCCGTCACCGCGATGAACACCGAAAGCAAGGTCCGCCGCGCCATCCTGGACGGGATGGACCCGCAGGAGGCCTATCTGAAATGGGGGAAATTCTAGGGCCATGAAGATCGCGGCCCTCGATATCCGCGCCTGCCGCCACGATGGCGCGGCCATCGCCGGCGCGGCGATGCGCGACGGTCAGGCGCGGCAGGGCCTCGAGTTCCTGGTCTTCACCCTGCGGACCGAGGACGGCCGCGAGGCGTCGATGTTCGGCTTCGCGGGCCGGTCGGCGGTGGGGGCGGCGCACACCGCCGCGGCCTCGCTCCGTCCGTTCCTTCTGGGCCGCGACGCCCGCGACCGCGAGGCGATCTGGCATGACTGGCGCACCGCCGACCGCTGGTGGCACCACCTGCCGATCCATGCCTTCGGTCCGGTCGACTGCTGTCTCTGGCTTCTGGCGGCCGAGGCGGCGGGCCAGCCGCTCTGGCGGTTCATCGGCGGTGCGCGGAACAGCGTGCCCACCTATGCCTCGTCGCTGGTGCTGGCCGATGCCGACGCCTATGCCGCCGAGGCGCTGGCGGTGCGCGCGGCGGGTCTGAAGGCCTACAAGATCCATCCCCCGGGCAAGTCGCTGGCCGAGGATATCGAGATCCACCGCGCGGTCCGCGCCGCCGTGGGCGACGACTTCCCGCTGATGTCCGACCCGGTGCAGCCCTATGCCTTCGACGAGGCGCTGCGGCTGGGGCGCGAGCTTGAGCGGCTGAACTTCCTCTGGCTGGAAGAACCGCTGCCGGACGAGGCGTTCGGCGCGCTGCGCGAACTGACGCGCCGCCTCGACATTCCCGTGGTGGGGACCGAGGTGCTGGCCAAGCATCCCTATTCGGTGGCCGAATGCATCGCCACCCGCGTGGTCGACGCCGTGCGCGCCGATCCAAGCTGGAGCGGGGGGGTGACCGGCACGCTCAAGACCGCGCGGCTTGCCGAGGCGTTCCACATGAATTGCGAACTGCACACCACGATCTTCCACCCGCTCGAGATGGTATCCCTTCACCTCGCGGGCGCGGTCCGGAACAACACCTATTTCGAAGTTCTCTGGCCGATCCAGACCTTCGCTTTCGGGCTTGACCGGCCGCTGCCCGTCGAGAACGGCGTGGCGCACCTGCCGGATACGCCGGGGCTGGGCGCCGCGCTTGACTGGGACATGATCGACGATGCAACGATTGCGAGGGTCTGAATGACCGATACGCGCCTTCTGCTGCTGTCCCCCGACGACAACGTCTTCGTCCTGCGCGGTGCCATCGACGCGGGCGAGACGGTCGCGCTGGAGGCCGGGCAGGCCACGGTGCCGGTGCGCCTTGGCCTTGGCCACAAGATCGCCCGGCGCGCCATCGCGGCGGGCGAGAAGATCGTGAAGTACGGCGCGCCCATCGGATCGGCCACGCAGGCGATCCCGGCCGGCGCCCATGTCCATCTGCACAACGTCAAAAGCGACTATACGCCGACCTACGCGCTGGAAGCGACGTCCGAGGAGGTGCCGCGATGAAGGGCTATCTGCGCAGCGACGGGCGCAAGGGCATCCGCAACCTTGTCGCCGTGGCCTATCTTGTGGAATGCGCCCACCACGTCGCGCGACAGATCGTGGCGCCGCAGGGCGACGTTGCGCACCTGATCGGGTTTCCGGGTTGCTTTCCAAACCCTTACGCCCAGAAGATGATGGAGCGGCTCTGCACCCATCCGAACGTCGGCGGCGTCGTCCTTGTCTCGCTTGGCTGCGAAAGCTTCGACCGGCACGCCCTGTCGCAGGTCATCGCGGCCACGGGCCGCCCGGTCGAGACGCTGGTGATCCAGCGCGACGGCGGCACGCGCGCCACGATTCAGGCGGGGCGCGCGGCGGTGGCGCGGATCGCGGCGCAGATCGCTGAGGCGCCGACGGTGCCGATGGAGATCTCCGACCTGGTGGTCGGCACCGTCTGCGGCGGCTCGGACGGCACCAGCGGGATCACCGGCAACCCCGCCGTCGGCCGCGCCTTCGATCTTCTGGTCGAGGCCGGCGCGACCTGCATCTTCGAGGAGACGGGCGAACTGATCGGCTGCGAGGGCATCATGGCCGGGCGCGCCGTGACGCCCGAGCTTGGGCAGGCGATCCGCGCCTCGGTCGACAAGGCCGCGGCCTATTACGCCACGCTGGGCTACGGCAGCTTCGCGGCGGGCAACGCCGAGGGCGGGCTGACCACGATCGAGGAAAAGTCGCTGGGCGCCTATGCCAAGTCCGGCCAGTCGCGGATCTCGGGACTGATCAAGCCCGGCGACATCCCGCCCAAGGGCGGGCTTTACCTCATGGACGTGGTGCCCGACGGCGAGGTGCGCTTCGGCTTTCCGAACATCTCGGACAATGCCGAGATCGTCGAGATGATGGCCTCGGGCGCGCATCTGACGCTGTTCGTCACCGGGCGCGGATCGGTCGTGGGCTCGGCGCTGGCGCCGGTCATCAAGATCGCCGCGAACCCGCACATGTACGACCGCCTGCGCGAGGACATGGACGTGAACGCCGGCCGCATCATCAGCGAGGGCGCGACCGTGGACGAGGTCGGACGCGAGATCGTGGACCTTGTCGCAGGCGTCGCCGCCGGCGCGCGCACGAAATCCGAGGATCTCGGCCACACCGAGTTCATCCTGACCTACAAGAGCTTCGAACCGATCGGGCCGGCCTGTCTGCCGGTCTGAGACACGCAAGGGACACACAATGGGACGACTGGACGGCAAGACCTGCCTCGTGACGGCGGCGGCGCAGGGGATCGGGCGGGCCTCGGCGCTGGCGATGGCGGCCGAGGGCGCGCGGGTGATCGCGACCGACGTGAATGAAGCCGCGCTGGCGGGCCTTGAGGGGTGCCAGACGCGGCGGCTCGACGTGCGCGACGGCGCCGCGATCGCCGCGCTGGCCGCCGAGATCGGCGCACCGGACGCGCTGTTCAACTGCGCGGGCTTCGTGGCGCACGGCACGATCCTTGACTGCGACGAGGCGCAGTGGGCCTTCTCGGTCGATTTGAACGTCACCGCGATGTACCGGATGATCCGCGCCTTCCTGCCGGCCATGATCGCCAACGGCGGCGGCTCGATCATCAACATGTCCTCGGTCGCCTCGTCGATCATCGCCGCGCCGAACCGCTTCGTCTACGGCGCGACCAAGGCGGCCGTCATCGGCCTGACCAAGTCGGTCGCGGCCGATTTCGTAGGGCAGGGCATCCGCTGCAACGCGATCTGCCCGGGCACCGTGGAATCGCCTTCGCTCGAGGACAGGCTCAAGGCCACGGGCGACTATGCCGCCGCCCGCGCCGCCTTCACCGCGCGCCAGCCGATGGGCCGGATCGCCCGCGCCGACGAGATCGCGGCGCTTGTGGTCTATCTTGCCTCGGACGAATCTTCCTATACGACCGGGGCCGCGCATGTCATCGACGGCGGCTGGTCGAATGTCTGAACGAGGGAGAACACGATGAAACTGATCCGCTTCGGCGAACCCGGCGCCGAGAGACCCGGCCTGATCGATGCCCAGGGCGTCGCCCGGGACCTGGGCGGCGTCGTCCCCGACATCGCCGGTGCCGTGCTGTCGGACGCGGGGCTTGCCGCGCTGCGCAAGATCGATCCGGCAGGCCTGCCGAAGGTGCCCGAGGGCGCGCGGCTTGGTCCCTGCGTGGCGGGGACGACGAAGTTCATCTGCATCGGGCTCAACTATTCCGACCATGCCGCGGAATCCGGCATGGAGGTGCCGAAGGAGCCGATCCTCTTCATGAAGGCCAACAGCGCCATCTGCGGGCCCGACGACCCGATCATCGTGCCGAAGGGATCGCAGAAGACCGACTGGGAGGTCGAGTTGGCCGTGATCATCGGCACGCGCGCCAAATACGTCTCCGAGGCGGAGGCGCTGAACCACGTCGCCGGCTACGCGGTGACGAACGACGTGTCCGAGCGTGAATTCCAGATCGAACGCGCCGGCCAGTGGACCAAGGGCAAGAGCTGCGACAACTTCGGGCAGATCGGCCCCTGGCTTGTGACCCGCGACGAGGTCGCCGATCCGCAGGACCTGCCGATGTGGCTGACCGTCAACGGCGAGACGATGCAGAAGGGGTCGACCCGGACCATGGTCTATGGGGTCGCGCATCTGGTCAGCTACATCAGCCAGTTCATGACCCTGCACCCGGGCGACGTGATCTCGACCGGGACGCCGCCGGGCGTGGGGCTGGGCATGAAGCCGCCGCGCTATCTCAAGGCCGGTGACGTGGTCGAGCTTGGCATCGAAGGCCTTGGCCGGCAGCGGCAGGAGGTCATCGCCGACCCCGAGGGAGGACCCGCATGATCGAACTGATCGATACCCACCAGCATCTCGTCTATCCCGAGGTCGCGGGCTATGGCTGGACAAGCGGCATCCCCGCGCTGGAAGGGCAGGCCTTCACGCTGGAGGATTACCAGGCGCTGACCGCGGGCCTTGGGATCGGCGGCAGTCTCTTCATGGAGACGGCCGTGGACGAGGGCGACATCCGTGTCGAGACGGCCCATGTCGCGGCCCTTGCGCGCGACCCGGCCAGCGGCATCCGCGGCCTCATCGTTTCGGCCCGGCCGGAAGAGGACGACTGCTTCGCCGAGTGGCTGGACGAGGCGGTGGAGATGGGCGCGGTGGGTGTCCGGCGCGTGCTGCACGTGGTCGACGACGCGTTGTCCACCTCGGACGTGTTCCGCGCCAACGTGCGCCGGATCGGCGCGGCGGGGCTGGCCTTCGACATTTGCGTTCTGGCGCGCCAGCTTCCGCTGGCGGTCGAGCTTGCGAAGGCCTGCCCGGACACGCGGCTTGTCCTCGACCATTGCGGCGTGCCCGACATCGCGGGCGGCGGCCTCGATCCCTGGCGCGACGTCATCTCGGCGCTGGCCGAACTGCCGAACGTCACCTGCAAGCTGTCGGGCCTTCCGGCCTATTGCGCGCCCGGCGCCGCCACCTACGAAGCGATCGAGCCCTACGTCGCGCATGTCCTTGACCGGTTCGGTCCGGCGCGAATGCTGTGGGGCAGCGACTGGCCGGTGGTGAACCTTGCGCGCGGCGTGCAGGACTGGATCGCGGCGACGCGGCGCATCCTGGACGGCCTGTCGCAGGACGAGGCCTGCGCCATCGCCAACGGCACCGCGACCAGCGTCTATCGGCTGGGCTGATTGGTGCGGGCAGGGGCGCGGGGGATTGCGGTCGGCCGCGCGGGTCGTGTAGGCGCAATGCGGGAACGCGAGGGCAGGGCGCAAGAGGGCATGGCATGATCCGGCATCTGGTTGCGCTGAGGTTCCCTGCGTGCACGCCAGCGGCGGCGAAGGCCGCGCTGATGCAGGATCTGTCTGGCCTGTCGGACCGGATCGACGGCATCCTCGACTTCCAGGTCCGCGCCAACCTCAGCCCCGAGGACGCCATGGTGCGCGGCTTTCGCGACCTGTTCTGGTTCGATTTCCGGGATGCCGCCGCGCGCGACGCCTATCTGTCCGATCCCGGACACCGCGCCATCGGCGCGCGCCTGGTGGCGGCGCTTGACGGTGGTGCGGACGGGGTCCTTGTCTGCGATTTCGCGCCATGACCGACACACCGATCGACCCCGCCGACCGCGCCTTCCTGACCGGCCTCTTCGATGCCGCCGTCGCCGCCGCTGACCCCAGGACGGCGCTTGCGCGGGCCTTGCCCAAGCGTCCGCGCGGTCGCACCGTGGTGATCGGCGCGGGCAAGGGGGCGGCGCAGATGGCGGCCGCCTTCGAGGATCTCTGGGGCGACCCGGTCGAGGGGGTGGTCGTCACCCGCTATGGCTATGGCGCCCCCTGCCGCCACATCCGGGTGATCGAGGCCGCGCATCCCGTCCCCGACGCGGCGGGGCTTCAGGCCTCGGCCGCGCTGCTGGCGGCGGTGGCGGGGCTTGGGCCGGACGATCTGGTGGTGGCGCTGATCTGCGGCGGAGGCTCGGCGCTTCTGCCGGCGCCGCCCGCGGGTCTGACGCTCGAGGACGAGGCGGCGCTGAACCGCGCGCTGCTGCGCTCGGGCGCGCCGATCTCGGCGATGAACGCGATCCGCAAGCAGGCAAGCCGCATCAAGGGCGGCCGGCTGGCGGCCGCCGCCCATCCCGCGCGCGTGGTCAGCCTTGTGGTCTCGGACGTGCCGGGGGATGACCCGGCCGAGGTCGCCTCGGGCCCGACGGTGCCAAGCGTCACCGATCGCGCCCATGCGCTGCGTCTGGTCGGGGCCTATCGCATCGACCTGCCGGCCGCCCTTCGCCGCCACCTCGAGACCGCGCCCGAGGATGCGCCGCACCCCGGCGACGCGGCCTTCGCACGCGACGAGGTGCGGGTCATCGCCTCGTCTTCCCTGTCGCTCGAGGCGGCGGCGGCCGCTGCGAAGGCCGCGGGCATCGACGCGGTGATCCTGTCGGACGCGATCGAGGGCGAGGCACGGGACGTGGGCCTTGTCCACGCCGCCATCGCTGCCGAGGTGCGGCTGCGCGCGCGTCCCTTCGCGCCGCCGGTCGTGATCCTGTCGGGCGGGGAAACCACCGTGACGATCACCGGCGCGGGTGGCAAGGGCGGGCGCAACACCGAGTTCCTGCTGTCCTTCGCCCGGGCCATCGAGGGGCGCGGGGGCGCTTCCGGGGCCGGGCAGGGCAGCCTTGTGGCGCTTGCCGCGGATACCGATGGGATCGACGGGTCCGAGGACAACGCCGGCGCCTTCGCCGACGGGCGGACCGCGGCGCGTCTGCGCGCCCGCGGCCTCGACCCCGCCGCGCTGCTGGCCGCCCATGACGCGTGGAGCGCCTTCGACGCGCTGGGCGATCTCTTCGTGCCGGGTCCCACGGGCACCAACGTCAACGACTTCCGCGCGATCCTGATCCGGTGATCGGGGGCGCGGAGTGCCTGTGCGGCGGTCGCGCCGGGTGGCGCGCGGGCGATCCGCCCGCTAGGCTGCCGCGACCGGGTCGTTCGGCCCCCTGACTTTTCCCAATCCTGACGGTGCCCGATGCGCAACTTCTCGAACGATCATTCCGCCCTTGCCCTGAACACGGCCACGCTGGGCCACAACCTTGACGGCCGCGGCGCCGGCTGGTCGCCCGAACAGGTGATCGACGCCTGCGCGGCGCGCGGCATGGCCGGGATCGTGTTCTGGCGGCGCGAGATCGGCCCCCGCGCCGTCGAGATCGGCGAGCGGGTGCGCGCGGCCGGGATGGAGGTGGTGGGCCTGTGCCGCACGCCCTACATCGTGGGCGCGGAGGCGCCGCGCGATCTGGACGAGGCGCGCGCCTCGATCGACATGGCCGCGGGGCTGGGCACCTCGATCCTGACCATCGTCAGCGGCGGGACCGAGCCGGGGACGAAGGGCGTCCTCGAAAGCCAGAAGATCCTGGCCGACCGACTTGCGTCGCTGGCCCCCTATGCCGCCGAGCGCGGGGTCAAGCTGGCGCTTGAGCCGCTAAACCCGATGTTCGGCGGCAACCGCACCGTGCTGATGACCGTGCGCGACGCGCTGCGGGTCTGCGAAATGGTGGGTGCGCCGAACCTGGGCGTGGCCGTCGACGTCTACCATGTCTGGTGGGACGCCGACCTGCGCGACAGCTGCGCCAGGGCCGGCGACCGTATTCTTGGCTATCACCTGTGCGACTGGCTCGAGACGACGCGGGACATGCTGCTGGACCGCGGCATGATGGGCGACGGGGTGGCCGACCTCAAGGCGATCCGCGCCGCGGTCGAGGATGCGGGCTATGCCGGGGCCTGCGAGGTCGAGATCTTCTCGGCCGCCGACTGGTGGATGCGCGATCCCGCCGAGGTGCTGGACGTCATGGTCGAGCGGTTCCGCGCGGTCTGCTGATGCCCTTCGCGCTGCGCCGCGCCCCCGTTCAGGGGTGGTCGCGCTCGAAGGCCCGGCAATCGAGGCCAAGCGTGTCCAGCCCCGCCGACAGGTGGTCGGACAGAAGCGGTGTCCCCATCAGATACTCTGCCGTGTGCCCGGTGTGTTCGCTTTCGGCGGTCGCGCGGTAGTCGTCCCATTCCGCCAGGTCCGCGCCTTCGCGGCCCAGCCACATGAGCGTGACAAGGTCGATCTGCCCGTCGTCGGACAGGTCCGAGATGGCCGCGACCAGTTCCTCGAAGACCGGGTCCGAGGGGCGGTCCTCGAGAACCGCTGCGGGCATGTCGTCCTCGTCGAGGGCGTCGGCGTCGGGGTCGCTCTGGGCGGTCTTGACGTCGAACTCGCGGGCGCGCGCGATGATGCGGCAGATCGTGTCAAGGTCGACGGAAAGCTCGGGCAGGTCGGTCTCGGTCTCGGTGTCGGTCTCGGGCATGGCTGTGCTCCTGCGCGGGGTGCCCCTGACTTGCGCGGGGGGCGGCGTGCGTCATTGACCGGCGTCAAGGGCGGCCATGGGTCGAATGGCTTGACGGTGGTCAATGAAAGATCGGCCCGCCGCGCGAGGATGGAGCCGATCCCGATACGCAAGGATGTCGGGCGTCCCGATCATGAGGAAGGCCGATCTGCGATGGACAAGAAACACACCTGGGCGCTGGTCATGAACGCGACGGTCGCGCGGATCCTGCGGGGGTTTGCCGATGGCGATTTCGTGCCGCCCCCGGAACTGGTGCTGAAGACCGAACACCGGAACCTCAAGGAGATCATGGCCGACAAGCGCGGCCGAAGCTTTCAATCCACCGCCGACGGACGACGCTCGGCGATGGAATATGCCTCGGACCCGCTGCACGACGACGTCGTGGCCTTCGCGCGCAAGGCCGTGGAGTTGCTGAATTCCCATGTGCTGGCCGGCGATTTCACCGCGCTTGCGATCATCGCCGACCCCAAGGTGCTTGGCATCCTGCGCGAGGAGCTGCCCGAGCGTCTGCGCAAGCGCAGCATCCTCGAGGTGCCCAAGAACCTTCTCCACTTGTCCGAGGCCGATCTTTCGGACGCCGTCGAGGCGGAATTGCGGGCGGTCGGGACCTGATCGGGGTCTAGGCGTCGGTCGCGGCGACGATCCGGCGGGCTTCGTCGACATAGGCCATGGCGCGGGCGGGCCATTTCGCCGGCGTCCGCGGGTCGGCGTCCAGCAGATGGTCGATGGTCAGCCGCGCCCGCGTCAGGCAACGGTTCAACGCATAGGTCGCCAGAAGCGGCGGCGAAGGCGTGGGGAAGCCTGCCGTGACCAACCGGGCGGCCAGGTCCGGCCCAAGCGAGGCGTCGCCCATAAGCCGCGCCTCGAGGCCGAGAAACCCGATCTCGTCATGCACGTCGACAAGGCGCACCAGCTTCGAGAACTCGACGCGGTCGAAGATCACCGGCGGATCGGTCAGGCAGACGTGTTCGGGCCGAAGATCGCCATGGCCGTCGACCACAAGACCCGCGGCCTCGCGCGCGGCGATCTCGTCCGCCGCCAGGTCAAGCCGGCGCAGGGCCTCGGCGCAAAGGGCGCGCCCGTCGGGGCCCAGGGCGCCTTCCCAGCACAGAAGGTGGCGTTCGTTAAGCAGACCCTCGTGCCGAAGCCGCTCGAGATAGCGCCCGCGGTCGGTCGGTTTCGCCCGATGGTGGCGGTAGAAGGGCGTCAGCAGCGCAGCAAGCGCGTCGAGGTCGCCGGGGGTCGGCCTCTCGCCCCGCGCCAGCATCCGGTCGAGCAGGCGGTCGTCGGGCAGACGGCGCATCACGACCAGCCAGTCGATCGGCTGCGTCCGGTCGCCGGCCGGGGCGTCGGGCAAGTTGTGGGGCAAATCATCGGGCGCGTCGACAAGGTCGACCTGTCCGGCAGGATTGCGCACGACGGCCTTCAGCCCAAGATAGACATGCGGGGCCAGCGCGCGGTTCACCGCGATCTCGGCCTTGCAGCCCTTCAGCCGGCTGGCGACATCCAGATTGTCGGCGAAGGGGGTGCGCGCTGTCCGGCGCAGCTTGTAGGCATGCGTGTCGTTCAGAAAGACATAGGCCGCATGCGTTTCGATCACGCGTCGCGGCTGCAGGAGCCGCACCAGCCCCTGCGGCACCGGCATGGGGGCCGGCAGGGGAGATGGCGTCACAACCAGAGGTCGCGGAGCGGCTTGCGCATTGCGTTGGCGACCTGACCGAACTCACCTTCCGAGATCTTGCGGCGCAGGACGTCGAACACGGCGCTGGCGGCGCGTTCGGCGTCGTCAAGCGGCGTCTCGGTGAAGGGCGCCGAGATGCGGCCAAGGAAGTCCTCCTTGCTGCGCGGATGGGCCGGGGTCCGCGACGGAATCCAGCCGTCGAAGTAGATCCCCCGGATCAGCACCGGAAGCTGCGCCGACAGGTCGGCCGCCTCGTCCACGCTGAGATAGTCGCGGACCGCATGCAGCGTTTCGCGCAAAAGCATGTAGGCCCGCCCCTGATCGTCCCATTCGAGATCCTCGCAGATCAGGTTGACCCATTCGGCCACGACCTGCGGCGCATGGTTGACGGTGCTCAAGGCATGGTTGGCCATTGTCGTTCTTCCCTTTCCTGATGTTGGCGCGCGCGACGGTCCGGGGCAGGGGCCGGGGCAGGGGCTCAGGCCACCTGCAGCCGGTCCTCGACCCGCTTCACCCCCGGGGCGGCCCAAGCCGCGTTTTCGACGGCGCGTCGCTCGGCATAGCTGTGCACCTTGCCCTCGAGCGTCACGGTCCCGTCGCTGATCGAGACGGTGATGCCCTGCGCCTCGATCTCGGCGTCGCGTCGAAGCGCCTTCTCGATGCGCTCGCGCACGTCCCCGACCGAGGCACGCGGGCTGACCGCCAGCTGGTTGATCAGGCCGGTGAGCCCCGTCATACTGCGCAAGGCGCGTTCGGCGGCTTCGCGCTGATAGTGCCACTCGACGCTGCCCTTCAGCGTGACGATGCCATCCGAGACGCGGACCTGGATGCGGTCTTCGGGCACGGCGGTGTTCCAGCGCAGAAGGTTGACCGCGCGCGCGGCGATCTCGTCGTCGGCGGTCAGGTCGCTGTCATGCGGGCGCACCTCGATTTCTTCGGCGATGCCGCGCACGCCCTTCACGCGCGCGACCACGCGTTCGGCGCGAGCACGCTCGGCGAAGGTCGCCACATGGCCGGTCAGCGTGACGATGCCATTCTCGACGGTGACGCCGATATGGGCGGCCTCGAGGCTGGGGTCGAAGTCGAGCGCGTCGAGAATGTCTTGCTTGAGAGACAGATCGCTCATCCTTAGCTCCTGTGCTGAGGGCGGGGCCGCCCTCAGGCGGCCGTCACCTTGATCGTGCGCTCGCTCTCGCGCGCCTCGTCGGTCTTCGGCATCCGCACCTTGAGCACGCCGTTCTCGAACCGCGCCTCGACCTTGTCGGCCGCGATCCCGCCGGGCAGGCGGAAGGCGCGCTGGAAGCTGCCGTAGCTGCGCTCGGAGATGTGGGTGTTCTCGTGCTCTTCCTTGTGTTCGGCGGTCTTCTCGCCGCTGATCACAAGGGTGCCGTCGGTCATGCGGATGTCGATCTCGTCGGCCGATAGGCCCGGAAGCTCGACCTGCACTTCGTATTCGCCGGCGCGCTCGACCAGATCCATCGCGGGCGCGCCGCCCCGCATCAGCGACCGCCACGCCGGTGGCAGGCCGCGGCCGAGTTCGCGGCCGGTCTGGGCGCCGAATTCGGGCCAGGAGAAGTCGTCGAACAGGCGGTCGATCTCGTGGCGCAGCATCCCGAAGGCCGAGGGTCGGGGTGCGGGCTCGGGGGACGGCGCACCGGACGCGCCCGCCTGTCCAGCGGGCTGATCCTTCGCCGTGTCGGTCCTTACGGTGACGTTCCTGGGATCGGTCATGTCAGTTCCCTCTGCGATGAAACGCTCGTGCACGGTCACGCACCGAAAGGCGCCGGACACCGGCAAATCGCCGATGCGGATCTTTCGGGCCGTGCCCTGCCTCAGGCCGGAACCGATGGCGGCGCCGGCCTGCGCGGTCAGCTTGCGCGGGCTGGCGCCCCGTCCGCATTGATCGGCATCATCGCGCGAAGCTCGCGCAGCGGCAGCGGCCGGGCCGATCGCGCCATCCGCACGATCCGCGGAAAGCTTGGCCGGTCGCCCAACCGCTGGATTGCCCCGCGTTCGGCCAGGGCGGCAAGGTCGGGGATGTGGATGTTGCGGGGATCGAGCATCTCGATCAGGCCGTCGCGCTCGAGGCTCTTGAGGATGCGGCAGGTCGATTCGACCGTGGTCGCAAGAAGATCGGCGATGTCGCGCCGTCCCAGCATCACGCTCAGCACGCAGCCGCCCTCGGGGTGGGGCTGAACCGGCATGTAGTCGGTGCCGATGACGAGGAAGGCCGCCACACGTTCTTCCGGCGACAGCGCGCCGATTGCCCAGGTCAGCCAGCGCAGGCGCTCCAGTCGGTTCACGTTCTGGCGATAGACCTCGGCCCGAAGCCGGCGATCCTTGGGCATCAGGCGGTCGAAGACATGGGCGTCGAACCGGCACAGCCGCACATCCGTCGCCGCCTCGATCGTATAGCCCGCGCCCAGTTCGTTCTCGACCCCGAAGATCTCGCCCGGCAGAAGCAGGTTCAGCACCTGCCGCCGGCCCTGGCTGTTCGAGCGTTCGAAGCGCAGGATGCCGCTGAGAACCACGCCGACGAAGGCCGGCGCGTGATCGTCATGCCACAGGATCCGGTCGGCGGGCAGGTCCTCGAAATGGGCCGAGGCCGACAGCGCCTGGAACGTGGCCGGGTCGATCCGGCCGCACAGGCCCAGCCGGTACGAGATGCATTCGGGCGCAAGCCCCGCGCATTTGCAGGCTGGCGATCTTGTCATGACTCCCCCTTTTCCACGGTTTCCCGCGCAGGTTCGCGGCGCGGGCGGTGCCGGCAGCGAAAGGGGCGCATGCAAGCGCCGTCTCTGCCCCAGTCACCAATGCGTCGGCGGCAGCGCCGACGCCCATACCACGCCCGTTGGTTTTCCTAGCACGTCCGTCGGCTTCTCGAATTGATGGAGATCAACAAATTCATACTTTGAGATACTTTTACGCTGGAGTAGATTATCCGCGTGGTGCGGATTTCCGGTTCGCGACAGGGGGAATGGGAAGTGTTCGACGACAACCTTCCGCACGAATTGCGCGGCCATCGCAGCCGCCTGCACCAGATGCTTGAACTGCTTGCCCCGCAAGTGCGCGACGACCTTCTTCAGACCGGGTTGGTCCACCGCTTTTCCGAAGGCGAGGTGGTCGTGCCCGAGGGTGTCCACGCCGAGCGCATCGGCTATGTGCTTGACGGAGCGCTTGGAATGCAGAAGCGGCTGTCGGACGGGCGCACGCATCTGATCGGCCTTCTGGTTCCCACGGACATGTATGGCAGGGTCTTCGACGGCGAGTCAGGCTATGATCTGGTCGCCCTGTCCGAGACGCGGGCCTTCAGCTTTCCCCGAGACGCCTTCGAAGAGGCGATGGGCAGTTCCCCCGAGGTCGAGCGGCGGTTCCTTGTCAGCCTTCTTGACGAGCTTGACGCCGCGCGCGAATGGATCCTGCTTCTGGGCGGCCACAAGGTGATCGAACGGGTCGCCTCGTTCCTTCTGGTGATGCTGCGCCGGACGCTGAGGGCCGAGACCGGGCATGGCCCGGCCGGCGCGGGGGCGGGCGGCAAGGTGCTGAAGGTGCGCATCCCGATCCGGCGCAAGGATCTTGCCCACCACCTTGGCGCGCGCTCCGAAAGCATCAGCCGGGCTCTGCACGAGCTTGAGGACCGCGGCACGATCGTGCTCGAGGATGCCTATACGGTCCGGGTGACGAATGTTCCCGCCCTGGTCGAGGTTTCCGGCGTCGACCTTATCGTCGACGATCTCTGAGCGGGCGCGCGGCTCAGGCCGCGCCGACCGCGGGGCGGCCCGGCGCGCCTTCGGTCGAAGCCGCGGGAAGACGCTCGGACCGGGGCAGGGCGGCCAAAACGTGCAGTCCGCCCAGACGATCGGACCGGTCAAGGACAAGGCGCCCGCCGTAGGCGTGCACGAGATCGCTGACGATGGCGAGGCCAAGGCCGGTGCCGGGTTTCGCGGTGTCCAGCCGGAAGCCGGAATCGATCACCTTGGCGCGGTCTGCCGCGGGGATGCCGGGGCCGTCATCCTCGACCTCGATGCGGGCCTCGGCGCCTTCGGCGGACAGGCTGACGCGGATCGTGCCGCTGGCCCATTTCACCGCGTTCTCAAGCAGGTTGCCTAGGATTTCCTCGACGTCCTGGGCGTCCGCCGCGGCGAAGACCGCGGTGCCGCAGGGGGGAAGATCGAACTGCAGGGCGCGGGCGTCGGGCATGGTGCGGAACAGCCGCATGAGCCGGTCGCGGGCATGACCGAGGTCGGTGGAAAGGCGCACCGTGCCGCGGCTGCTTTCGGCGCGGAAGCGCGCGAGCGAGCGGCTGATCTGCGCGTCGATCCGCCCCATCGCCTCAAGCGCCGGATCCACGGCGTGGCCCTGCGCGCCCAGGCTCTCGATCTCGTTGCGCAGGGCCGCCGACGGGGTCTTCAGCGCGTGGGCAAGGTCCGAGGATTGCCGGCGGGCGCGGTCGACCACCGACTGGTTGCGCAGAAGAAGGTCGTTGATCTCGGTCACGAGAGGGCCGATCTCGTCGGGGTAGTTGTCCGGCACAAGCGCCGCCCCGCTGTCCGAGCGGCGCGCCAGATCGCGGCCGAGCCGGCCAAGCGGCTGCAGGATCGCGGTGGTCAGCAACAGCGCCCCGGCGACACCCAGCGCACCGACCAAGCCGAACGCCACGACGACGCTTCGCCTGAGCTGCGCCTGGTCGGCCCGCAGCGCGGCCAGGCTTTCGGCCACATCGACGGTCCAGGTGGACCCGTCGTCCAGCGTCACCGCCTGCCGCAGGCCGCGCAGGGCGCCGTCCGGCCCGGCGCCGTCCCAAAGCCGTGGCGTGGGCCCGGGCGCGGGCGCGCCCTCGAGCACCGAGTCGAACAGCGAGCGTGACGCAAACGTCCGCTCGTCCGGACCCGTGATCTGCCAGTAGCGGCCGCTGTAGACGCGCCCGTAGGCCGGATCGGTCAGCAGAAGCTCGATCCCGTTTTCGGGGTCGCCGATGGTTCCCAGCGCCACGATCACCTGCAGGTGCCGGTCGGCGAGGGTCTGGTCGAAGCGCCGGTTCGCCGCGGCGTCAAGGATCGTGGTCAGGGCGATCGCGCCGACGACGGTCGACAGCACCGCCCAGAGGACGGCGCCAAGGATCGTCCGGGAGCGAAGCGAGCGCATCACTCGAGCGAGATGCTGTAGCCCCGGCCGCGGACGGTTTCGATCAGGTCCTTGCCCAGCTTGTTGCGCAGGCGGTTCACGAAGACGGCGATGGTGTTCGAGTCGCGGTCGCCATCGTATTCGTAGATGTGCTCGCTCAGCTCCGTGCGCGAGACATTGCGGCCCGCGTTGTGGAACAGATAGCTCAGCACCGCGACTTCCTGCGCTGTGAGCGTCACCGGCACGCCGTTCTTCAGCACCCGCGCGTTGCGGGTGTCGAAGGTGACCGGGCCCTTGGTGAAGACCGGGTTCACATGCCCCGCCTGCCGGCGCAGCATGGCCCGGATGCGGGCGCTGAGTTCGGGCATGTGAAAGGGCTTCGACATGTAGTCGTCGGCCCCGGCATCAAGACCGTCCACGCGTTCCGACCAGGCGTCGCGGGCGGTCAGGATCAGCACCGGGGTCGTCACGTTCGACCGGCGCCATTCCTTCAGAACGGACAGGCCGTCGCGTTCGGGCAGGCCGATGTCGAGGACGACAAGATCATAGGGTTCCGTCGAGCCGAGGAAAAACGCCTCCTCGCCATCACGGGCGGTGTCGACCGCACGCCCTTCCAGCGTCAGGATCGACTTGATCTGATCGCTCAGGGCCTGGTCGTCTTCTGCAAGCAAGATACGCATGCCCCCCGAATATTCGGTCACTCGGGCGCAATTGTGGCATTGTTTCTATTTCTTTCCGGCACCGTTTCCGTTGCCGCCACCGGAATTTCCGCCACCCGAGTTGCCACCCGAGTTGCCACCGGAGTTGCCGCCGCCGGAATTGCCACCGGAGTTCCCGCGATTCGAGTTGCCGCCGGCCTTTCCGTTCGCGTTCCCGCGGCCGTTGTTCTGGCCGCCCTGTCCGACGGCATTGCCGCGGCCGGGGGTGCCGGCCTCGCTTGCGCCGCGCGTGCCGCCATTGAACAGCGACCAGCCCGATTGCGCCCGCGCCGCTTCGGTGATTTCCCGCGCCACGGCGGACCGGGCCGACACGAACTGACCGCTTTCGGCATCAAGGATCACGCTTGCCAGCTTGCCGTCCGGCGTCTTGATCAGCACCCGATAGAAGATGCCGCCCGCCCGGTAGGCGCGGGCGTCGACAAGTTCGCCGGCGACCTGACGCTCGACCTTCTGGACAATGGTGGCAAGCGACTGCGCCTTGCCGGCGGCCACGCTGTCGCGAAGCTCGGCGCGCGACAACTCGTGCACGTCCGCCGCCGCCGTCGTGGCCGCGACGACTGCAAGCAGCGCAAGTCCAAAGGCTGTCCGAGTTGTCATGTCACCAAATTAGGGATGCGCGGATGAACCCGCGATGAACACTGCCGCCCGGCACCGCGCCGGGCGCGTATCGGGTGCCACATCGACGCGCCGAAGTCCCGTCGAATCGGCCTGAAAGGTCCAGATGAAAGAAACGGCGTTGTCGGAAAGCCTCACCCGTCGGCCGGTCCGGGTCGGCGTTCGCCCAAACGGAAAGCCGGGCCCTTTCGGACCCGGCTCCCTCCGTGCCGCGACCCCACCCATTGACGTCACCCACCTAGTCGCTCCTACGCGGCACGGAATGTGTGGTGGCGGAAACGCATTGAGGCGTCGTCCAGCGGGGATCTCGGTCAGGCGTCTTCCTCGGTGTTGCCGGGGATCTCTTCTTCTTCTTCTTCCTCCACAGGCACCTCCGGCTCGTCGGGAACGGGAGGCACGAACTCGGGCGTTTCGATCGCCTCGATGTCGAGAAGGTCCTTCACGTCGGCCAGCATCTGCGCCTGAAGATCGGGGTCGCCGGGCGTGAACTTGGGCTGCACCAGCGCCTCGGCGGCCAGCCTGTCGGCATCCGCCTCGGCGTAGGCGTCGCGCGCCCCGGCCAGATCCGCGCCATCCTCCGAAGCCAGGAAGGCCAGCGCGTCGGCATCTTCCTGCAGGGCGGCCAGAACCTCGGGGTCGCAGACCGCGCCCTCGGCACAGGTCACGACGCCATCGACGACCTCGACATCCTCGCCCAGGGCGTCGACCGCGTCCTGAAAGCTGTCCTCGGTCAGCGATCCGTCGAGCAGCCGTTCGGCCGCGCCGACCGTGATCCGTTCGTCGGTGACGGCCTGTTGCAGGCCGTCGAAATAGGCCGTCGTCGGCTCGGCCATCTGCTGGTGCGACCACACGAGGAAGCCGATCGCCCCGCCCGCGCCCGTCACTTCGCGCGATGCATCGTATTTCGCGACCATGTTGGCGATTGCCTGCGGGCTGCGCCGGGCCGAGTTCCACATGCCCAGCTCGCGCGGGTGCGTGTCGAGCCTCCCGTCGTCAAGCCGCGACTTCCAGCTGTTGCCGTACCGCGCCAGATCGTCGACGTCCTCGTCCGAATCGTCTGTCCGGGGCGTGGGGCGAGGGGCCGATTTCGGCGCGCTTTGCACCGACGTGCGGGTTGCCGACTTCGTGGCGCCGTGCCCGTTCCCGCCCGACTGATGCGCGGGAAGGAAGCCGAAGAGCTTGCCGTTTCCACCGCCACTTCCACCGCCGTTCCCGCCGCCATTGCCGCGGTTCTCGCTGCTGCGGGTGCCGCCTTGGGACGATCCCTTCTGCCCGCCCTGGCCGCCGCGCGTGCCGGTTTGGGCCGCGTCACCGCCCGACTTGCCCGCGCGCTGGTTGCCGCCGTTGCCGTTTCCGCCGCGGTTGCCGCCGCCGGAGTTGGCCTTGTCGCTTTTGGCGATCGCGAGTCCCGCGGTCGACAGGGTCACTATGGCCGCGCCGCCCGTGGCAAGCGCGAAGGAAAGCGTCGTGGCCACAAGGGCGCTTCTGACGGTGCGTTTCATCTGTGTCTCCGTATCTCCGGCTGGATCGTCGCCCGCGACAGGTGTCCGGGGCCGACGTCCCCCCTCCCAGAGGCTCTGCGTGTGTCTCGCGCTGACCTAATCCGAAGTGATCTGAACCGGCGTTCAACGGCGCGTTCACCTTGCATTCATCGGCGCCAATCTGCCGGCCTTCGGTGTGGGGCCGCGCGGTGCGCAACGATGAACCGAGGTTGAACGGACCATTTCGCGCCGGTTCACCAAGGGTCTGGCAGGTTCCCCGGGTAATGGTTCAGCGCGGCCGCCCCGTCGGCATGCCGCAAGTCCGAGTGCCACACCTTGACGCAAGGAGGGGCAGAAGATGCTGGATCATTCACGGGACCTCGAGACCGAGGGCTTTTCCGATCGGTCGGAAAAGCGGCGCGACCGAGGGGGGGCAGGACGGACGTCGGGGCAGGGGTGTCCCGGCGACCATTCAGCGAAGACCGACCGCACGTCGCGGCGGTTTCAACCCGTGGAGGAATTGATGAAACGGTTCATGTCGCAGGAAAGCGGAAGCACGACGATCGAATTCGTGCTTTGGCTGCCGCTGCTGGTCGCCGTGCTGATCGTGGCGGTCGACGCCTCGGTGCTTTACATGCGCCAGTCGAACCTCTGGCAGGTGTCGCGCGACACGGCCCGGATCGTTTCGCGCCACGGCATGACCGAAGCCGCGGCCGAGACCTATGCCCGCAACGAGGCGATGTTCGGCAGCTACGTCCCCGACGTCGACGTGCAGGTCAACGGCCAGATCGTGACGGTGACGATGGCCGCCAACCTCAACGAAATCGCCCCGATCGGTATCTTCAATTTCGCCCTGAACGAGGAACTCGTGGCCTCGATCTCGCACGCAGTGGAGCCCCGCTGATGACCATGCTTCTGAACCCCACGTCACGCGCCGCGGCGCGCTTTGCGCATGACGAGGACGGCGCGGGAACCGTGTTCGGCCTGTTCCTGTTCATGGTCTTCGTGATCCTGGGCGGCGTCGCGCTTGACAGCAGCAACGCCTGGCGCAATTCGACCCACCTGAACGCAAGCGCCGACAGCGCCGCCCATGCCGGGGCCGTGGCCCTTGCCAATGGCGGCGATCTCGACGACGTGCGCGCGATGGCGCAGGCCGCCGCCGTCACGAACATGCCGCAGCAGCGCTATGGCACCGTCGTCGGCAACGCGGTCAACAACATCCAGCTGATGCATTTCGACACCGCGACGCGCGAGCTGTCGTCGACCGGCACGCTGAACGCGGTCGTCGTGGATCTTGGCCAGACGGCCACCAACGCGAACGCCGTGCGCACCTATTTCCTGCGCCTGATGGGCGTCAATTCCTGGGATGTCACCGGCCGGTCGATCGCGGTCTACGACGCCAGCGCGGAATGTAACAACACCGACGGCATCTATGCCGAGGACGAGGTGTCGCTGAGCTCGCAGAACTCGGTCGGCTCGGGCTTTTGCGTGCACAGCCAGCACGCGGTCTGGCTGCCCCAGCAGAACAGCTTCGGGCCGGGCAGCATGGTCAGCATGCCGAACCTTGCCGATTGCAAGTCGAAGTGCACGCAATCCGCCAACCCCGGGATCAACCCGATGGCGATCAACATGATCCTGCCGGACTTCCGCGACTACATCGAGAACACCTATGACGCCTTCAATGCGTCGAGTTCGGCGCTGAAGTCGGCCTGGTTCAGCCAGAAGGGCCTGACCGGGATCAACTGGACCCTGAACATCAAGCCGCTGAAGGATGCGGGCGTCGTCCCCAAGAACAAGAGCCTCGACATCGGCAGCGTGGTCACCATGACCTGGGATCAGTTCCACGCGATGCCCGCCCTGCCGCGCGGCCTTGTCTACAACATCGACTGCCCCAACAACGGCAACTCGTCGAAGACGCGGCTGACCTTCAACGCCACCACCGGCGTAATGGACGACTCGGCCCTGCTGACCGACTGCTCGATCCGGTTCGACGATGGTGCAATGGTCCTGGGCAGCCTTGTCGTGACGATCCGCGAGCAGTCGACCGCAACCGTGACCTCGGGATCGAAGGTCACGGTCGCGGACCCGACCAAGCAGTGCAACAACGCCGATCGCACCACGGTGATGGCGCTTGGCAAGGTCAGCGCCCCGGCCGAATTCGTGATGTCGAACGTCACGCTGGTCTCGGACGACGACGTCGACATCGCGTCGGCCACAAGCAGCGGTGTCGTCAGCCGGGGGCTGAGCATCTATGCGACCGGCAAGGTCAGCCTGTCCTCGCAGCACACGCTTGAGGTCTGCGGCGGCACGAACCTTCTTGCGCCCGAGGGCAAGGTGATCCGCCACGTCATGGCGTCCGCGGCGAACCTCTGACAGGTGCTGCGGACGCGGGGCCGCCGCGGGAAGGACACCCGGCGTTCCGGCGACAGACAGCGGCCGGCAAGGGCCGCCAGCCGCCCCGGTCTTCGGGGCGGCTCCGTTTTTGGTGAAATGATCGCGGAAATGTGATATGGTTCTTGCATATATTTCGCATTTTTCATTGGTGCCAACGTGTTACGGCCATTTTTCTATCTGTGTTCCGCCGGCGTCGCCTTGCAGGCCTGCAGCCCGGTCGGCCCCGATTACACCGAACCCCGGATCGAGCTTCCCGCCACCTTCGTGAACGGCGGTTCGACGGCGTTGCAGGACGCCTCGCGCACGGTCTGGTGGAGCAGCTTCAGCGACGCGCTTCTCAACGACCTTGTCGAGATCGGGCTGGCGCAGAACCTCGACATCCGCACCGCGACCGAGCGCATCCGCGCCGCGCGCGCCAACATCGACCGCTTCGGCATCCCCGAGCAGTTCGACGGCGGCATCGCCGCCGAGGCGCGGCGGATCGATACGCCGGGCGGCCCCATCATCGAACAAAGTGGCGGCACGGCCGACGCGTTCTTCGTCTTCGATCTGTTCGGGCGCTTCACCCGATCGCGCCAGGGCGCGGTGGCCGATCTCGAGGCGGTGCAGTTCGACGCGGGCACCGTGCGGCTGGCCTTCCTTGCCGAGGTGATCGACGCCTACAACGAGGCGCGCTACTATCAGGCCGCAGCCGGCATCACGCGCCAGTCGATCGCCAGCCGGCGCCAGACGCTTGACCTTGTGCAGCGCCGCGCCGACGCGGGCGAGGCGACCGCGCTGGAACTGGCGCAGGCGCGCTCGCTTCTGGCGACGGCCGAGGCAAGCCTGCCGATCCTCATCGGGCGCTACGAGGAAAATGTCTTCCGCATCGCGACGCTGGTCGCGCAGCCGGCCGCGCTGGTGAAAAGCCGCATGGACCCCGCGCGCGGCCAGTTGCGCCCGCGCGGTGGAACCGCGACCGGCATTCCCGCCGACATCCTGCGCAACCGTCCCGACGTGCGCGCGGCCGAACGCAGCTTCGCCGCCGCGACCGCGACCGTTGGCGTGGCCGAGGCCGAGACGCTGCCGGCGCTGTCGCTCAGCGGCTTCATCGCGATCGGCACCAACGACACCTGGAGCTTCGGCCCGACGCTGTTCGCGCCGATCCTGAACCAGCCCCGGTTGCAGGCGAACCGCCGGGTGGCGGAATCGAACGCGCGCCAGGCCGAACTGATCTGGCGCAGCGCGGTGCTGAACGCGGTGCAGGACACGCAGACGGCGCTGGCGCTGACCCGGCAGTGGCAGAACCAGGTGGCCGCCTTCGGCCGTGCGGTCACGGCCTCGACCGAGGTGCTCGACCTGTCGACGCGGGCCTATGACGTAGGCGCGACGACCCTTCTTGACGTCATGGACGCCGAGCGGGTGATCTTCGAGAACCGCCTGTCGCAGGCCAACGCCATCCGCAACTGGACGTCGAGCTATGTCCAGCTTCAGGTCGGCACCGGGAAGGGCTGGCTTGTCGGCGTGAACGAGATCTACGTGGTCGATCGCCGGACGCGTTCCACGAACTGAGGCGGGGCTTGCGACGTCACGCGAAGGGCAGGGGACAAGCCCCGGTCATTGTTCGCGAAACGCGCGTGACATGCTGTCGGCGACTGGCTTGACGATATACTGGGCAAAGGTCCGCTCGGCGGTCTGGATCATCACCTCGGCGGGCATCCCCGGTGTCGGCGCGAAGCCCCGGACGCGGGCCAGTTCGTCAGCGGGAAGCGACACCCGCACGATGTAGACTTCGCGCGGGGTGCCCTCGGCGGCCTCGGTGATCGCGTCGGCCGAGATGTAGTCGACCGTCCCGTTCAGCACCGGCGTGGTCCGCGCGTTCAGGGCCGACAGACGCACCACGGCGTTCTGGCCAAGATGCACCGCGTCGACGTCGTTGCGGCGGATCAGCGCCTCGACGATCAGCGGCGCGTCGGCGGGCAGGATCTCGGCGATCGGCTTGCCGGTCTCGATCACGCCGCCAGAGGTGAAATAGTGCATCCGCACCACGGTGCCCGACACCGGCGCGGTCACGTCCGAGCGTACCAGCACGCTTTCGGCCTTGCGGTATTTCTCGCGCACGCTTTCAAGCTCGGCCTGGATCACCTGCAACTCGTCCAGCGCCGTCTCGCGGTACAGGCTGCGCGCCTTGGCGATCTGGGTCTGGAACTGAAGCCGCATCTCCTCGATCTCGTTCACCTGCGCCTCGAGCCGGCCGATCTGGCCCTGCGCCTCGACCACGGCGCGGTGCAGGGCGTTGACTTCGGACTGCCGGATCAGGCCGTCCTTGAAGAGGGTCGACTTGGTCTCGAACTCCTCGGTCAGAAGCTCGACCAGCTTCAGGTGCGACTTGAGTTGCGTCTGATACCCCTCCGACCGGATGTCGAGGGCGTTCATGTTGCGCTCGAGCAGGGCGATGTCGTTCTCAAGCGCCGATTTCGCGCTTTCGAAGGCGATCCGCTGGCCGTCGAGGATCGGCCCGATCTCGGGGTCCTGCCAGGCCTGCTCGAGCAGGGCTTCGGAAAAGCGGATATCGCCGATGCCGTTGTATTCGGCCAGAAGCCGCGTCGCCGTCGCCTCGAGCCGGGCCTTGCGGATGCCAAGCTCGCGCCGGTTGGCAAGGGCCGCCGTCTGGTCAAGCCGCAGCAGCACGTCGCCGGCGGCGACCTCGTCGCCTTCGCTGACGAGGATCTCCGAGATGATCCCGCCCTCGAGGTGCTGGACGATCTTGTTGCGCCCGGTGGCCACGAAGCTGCCCTGGGCGATGACGGCTGCCGCAAGGGGCGCGCCGAAGGCCCAGACGCCGAAACCGCCGAAGGCCAGCACCATGAGCGAGAGGCCGAAGATCACCTGCCGGCGGATCGAGCGCGGCACATCGCGGTACCATTCGCCGGGGTCGGGCAGGGACGGGGGCGCGGGCGGCGCGACGGGCAGGGACCTGGTCATGGCGTCAGGCGTCTCCGATGGGTTTGGGGGGCATGGACTTGCGCGTCGCGGCATCTTCGCGGATGCGCTGGAGCACGACGTCGCGGGTGCCGAACAGCGCCACCGATCCGTCGGTCAGCAGCATGATCTTGTCGACCACGTCCAGAAGCGCGGGCTTCTGGGTGATGACGACGACGGTGATGCGGTTGTCCTTGGCGTGCTGGATCGCGCGCGCCAGCGCCCTGTCGCCGGCGGTGTCGAGGTTCGAGTTGGGTTCGTCCAGAACGATCATGCGGGGGTTGCCGAAGAAGGCGCGTGCCAGCGCGATGCGCTGCTTCTGGCCGCCCGACAGCGGCGAGCCATCGGATGCGACCACGGTTTCATAGCCTTGCGGCAGGCTTGCGATCATCTCGTGGACGTCGGCAAGCCGCGCGGCCTCGTAGATCTGGGCGTCGGTGGCGTCGTGCCGCATCCGGCCGATGTTGTCCTTGATCGTGCCGGGAAAGAGCTGCACGTCCTGCGGCAGGTAGCCGATGTTCTCGCCGAACTGGCGTGGGTCCCAGTTGCGCAGGTCCATCAGGTCAAGCCGGACATTGCCCGAAGTGGGCAGGATCGAGCCCACCAGCATCTTGCCCAGCGTCGTCTTACCGGCGCCCGAGTTGCCGATGACCGCCAGCGTCTCGCCTGGGTTGAGGTGGAAGCTGAGGCCGTTCAGCACGACCTGCTTGGTGCCCTGCGGGACATAAAGCAGCCGCTCGACGTCAAGCCGCCCCTCGGGGCGGGGCAGGCGCAGCTTTTCGAATTGCAGCTTCGAGCCGCGCAGCAGCGACGAGATCCGGTCATAGGCGCCGCGGGTCAGCACAAAGGCGTTCCAGCCCTCGATCGACCCTTCGATCGGCGCAAGCGCCCGGCCCGCGATGATCGAGGCGGCGATCACCATTCCGCCGGTCAGTTCGCCCTGCAGCGCAAGATAGGCGCCCCAGCCCAGCATCGCGATCTGCGTCAGCAGCCGGACCGCGCGCGAGGCCGCCGCCGAGACGATGTTGCGGTCCTGCGCCTGCACCTGCGCGGTCAGCGAGGCGGCCGTGTCGCGGCCCCAGATCGCCACCGCCTCGGGGATCATGGCCAGCGCGTTGATGATCTGGCTGTTTCTCGACATCGAATCGAGGTGCATGTTGGCCTTGGCCTGGGCGACGTTGGCGCGTGCGAAGGGCGCGGCAGTGGCGCGCTGGTTGATCACGGCGATCACCAGAAGCAGCAGCGAGGTGACGATGACGATCATCCCGAGGTCGGGGTGGACAAGGAAGATCGCCAGGATGAAGAGCGGCGTGAACGGCACGTCGAGAAACGAGATCAGCGTGCCCGAAACGATGAAGCTGCGCAGTTGCTGCAGGTCGCCCAGCGTCTGATACTCGCGCCCCGACCCGTGCAGAGAGGCCGCGGCTGCGGCGCTCAGGATCGGCGTGCCAAGCTGGGCCGCCACCTCGACCGCGGTGCGCATCAGGATGAAGCGCCGCACGGCGTCGAACACGGCCTGAAGGATCACCGCCCCCGCGATGACGATGGTCAGCATGATCAGCGTGTCGATCGAGCGGCTGGTGAAGACCCGGTCGGAGATCTGGAAAAGATAGATCGGGATGGCAAGGATCAGCAGGTTCGTCGCGCAGGTCAGCGCCATGACGAACATCAGGTTCGACCGGACCGCCGTCATCCCCTCGCGCAGCGATTTCGAGAAGTCCTGCGGCCCGATCCGCTTGTGAAAGCCCGGCCCGCGGCCGCCCCCGCCGCCGCCGCCGGGGGCATCGGGCGGGGGCGGGGGGGCGGCGCGAACCGGTTCGTTGGCGCGGCCTTCCAGCGTGACGCCGATCCGGCCCGTCGGGGCGGGGTCGGCGCGCGCTTCGGGTTCGGGCCGGGGCACGGCCTTCTCCCTTTCCCGGTCTCGGGCCGCGGGATCGGGGCGCGCGTCGCTGCGGGGGGCTGTGTCCGCCCGCGTTTCGGCGACCTCGTCCTCGGGCCGCAGCACCAGGCGCGAGGACCGGAAGGCGGGATTTGGCGGGGTCGCGCGGCCGGCTTCGAACGCGGGACCGGCCGGATCGCTGGACAGGGGGTCGGGGATATCTTTCACCGGGCTACTCGCACTTCTGAAAAGGGCTCAGGCGGTCATCGTCTGCATCACGTCGAGGGTCGGTCCGACGGTCGAGCTTTCGTCGATCGCGCCGGCGTCGTCGAAGGCCTTGGCGATCTGTGTGCTCAGCATGTCGTCGGCCAGAAAGGCCACGGCTTCCGAGGCCAGCGACGCGATGTTGACGCCCGTCGGCATGGCATCGGTGTCGATCAGACCGGCCTGGTAGAGCACCGCATCCTCATAGACCGTGCCCTGCGTCATGATGGTGGAGTCGAGGCCCGCCGTCTGGATCTTCACGAGATTGGCCAGCGCGTTCGCCCCGGTCGAGACCGAGACCGACGCGCCCTCGATCATGGCGGAGACCGCGTCGGCGGCCATGTGGACCTGATCCTGGTCGCCAAGGTAGTTGACCTGTTCGATCACGTTGATCTGCGTCAGGTCGCCCTTGATATGCAGGGCGCGCAGGGTCTCGAATCCGGTGAACAGCTCGTTCTCGGCCACCTCGCGGGCGAGATCGCCGGTGCCGGCGGCCATGTCGCGCAGCGCGTCGGCGAAGGCCTTCGCCATCTCGGCGTGGGTGTCGATGCCGTCCTTCAGGATCTCGGCCTTGTTGAAGGCAAGGTTGTCGTCGCCCGACAGCGCCGCGTCGGCAAGACCCGCGCCGCTGAAGGCATCGTCGTCGAGAAGGACGTTCGTCTGGCTCACGAGGTTCAGCGTCACCATCGAGCCGCCGACCAGGATCAGGTCGTAGCCGAAGCCGAATTCGTTGGCGGCAAGCAGGTTGAAGACCTGGTTCTCGCCGGCCACGATCGTGGTCGAGGCGGCGGTGAAGGTCAGGTCCAGCCGGTCGTTGTCGGTGACGAAGCTGTGCTGCGAGATGTGGTTGGCCAGCAGGACGTCGCCCGAGATGGTCTTGACGTTCCAGGTCGCGGGCAGGATCGCGCCGCCGACCTCCGAAGGACGCTGAAACGTCGCCTCGCGCGTCTCGATCTGGGCCGCGTTGACCGCCTTGCTTGCTGAAGTCCCCGGCACGGCAAGGCCGTTCACGCTGTCGCGGTCCATCAGCACGTTGACCTGCGAGACCGCGTCAAGCGTCACCACGTCGCCGGCCACCGCGATCACGGGCGCGTCGATCCAGTTGGTATAGATGGCCGCGACGTTCGTCATCTCGTTGCCGCCCGCGGTCACGCTGTGCAGCGCCGCGTCGCCGTGGGGCGGCGTCTCGTCCCGGCCAAGGTCGCGCAGGTCGCGTTCGTGCAGGAACAGGATGTCCTTGTCGGCCCGGGCGTCGCTGCGCGCCGCCTGCCACGCGGCGTCGTCCGAGTCTTGCCCTGCGCCTTGGCCCGTGCCCTGGCCCGCACCTGACCCCGCCTCGTCGTCGATCCCGTATTTGCGGGCCAGATAGGCGGGAAGCAGGTCGTCGCGCATCGGCAGTTCGGCGCTATCCTCGAGGCCGTCCCCGCCCTCGAGGCCATCGTCCTCCAGCGCCGTGCCGTCGACGATCGGGCCGGTTGCCGCGTCGCCGCGCAAAAGCACGGCCACAAGGCCGTCGGCCTGCGGCGCCTCGACGGTCTGAAGCGTCTGGAAGAATTCGACGGCGGCCTCGGGGTCGGCGATCACCGCCCCGGTCAGCCCGTCAAGCGACCACGGCGTGAAGGTCCGTGCAAGCGCGATCGCCTGCGCGAGGAGCACCTCGTAGACGGCGGGATCGACGAAGCCGGCCGCTTCCGGGTCGCCGTAAAGGTCGTTGTCCGACAGCCGGATCGTCTGCAGCGTGACGGTCGCCAGCGATGACGGCGTCGGCACATAAGGCAGCAGCGAATAGCCGGCGCCGCGGTCGTCGCCGGGCACCTCGCCCGGCGGAGAAAGCGCCACGAAGTCCAGCGCCGGCATCTGCAAGGCGGGCGCGGGCGGGGCCGGGGGGCTGGCGATGCCCTGGCCCAGCACCGGGTCCTTCGCGCCCGGCAGGGGCCCCGTGTCGGGATCGTAGTCGCCCAGCCGGTGGGGCGCGTCGAACCGGACCGGCGCGAACTCCTGGCGCGCGTCGTCCTCGGCCTTGCGTTCGGATGCCTTGAAGCTCTGGTATTCGGTTCGAAGCCTGGCTTCCTCGGTCGCCAGCTCGAAAAGACCGACGAAATGGGCGATGGAGTCTGTGATCGGATCGAGGCTCATCGGGTCGCCGTATCCCTGGCTTCATCTTCACATCGGGGCGCGGGATGTCGCTGTCCCCGGAACAGGATGCCGGGGCCGCGTTGGCGGCCCCGGCGGTTGGTCGTGTCAGACGTCGTTGCTGTCGTCGCCGACCACGGTCGAGCTCATCGAGCCGCCGACCACGGTCATGTCGACCGAGTTGCCCAGCACGTTGGCCCCCAGGATGATGTCCTGGTTGAAGGCCATCGTGTCGACAACCGCCGCGGCCGAGGCATAGGACTCGCCGGTGACATAGCCGTCGTCACCGTTGTTCGAACCCCAGGTCCCGGCATCGGCATAGCCGCCCGCGCCGTTCATGGCGTCGCCGCCCATGCCGCCCATGACGTCGCCGACATCGGCGCCGCCGCCGGTCGCCGTGCCGCCCATGGCGTCACCGGTCGACCCGCCCGTCGCCGAGGCCGTGCCTCCGGCGCCGCCCATGCCGCTGGTCGCGGTGTTGGAGCCGCCCGAGTTGGTCCCGCCGGTGCCGTAGGCGTCCTGGGTCGAGTCCGCGGCCCCGCCGTAGCCGGCGATCGCCTCGGCCATGCTGTCCGCGGACCCGTCGGTGAACGAATCCGAGAACACGTCGGCATAGCCGCCCGCCCCCGACGCCGCGTCGGCGTTGGCTTCGCCGTTCACGTCGTTGTCGGCGTTCGACATGCCATCGGCCGCCCCGCCATTGCCGCTGTCGGCCGTGGCGCTCGAGGTGCCGTCGACATCGCTGCTGGCCGAGGACGAGCCGTCGGTCATGCCGGTGTCGCCGCTGTCGGCGCCGGCATCGGCCGTGCCGTCGGCGCTGGCCGTGCCGTCGGCCGAGCCATCACCGCCCGCGCCGCCGGTTCCCGCCGCGTTGGCGTCGCCGGCGCCGTCGCCGTCAGCCGTCGCGTCGGAGCGCGCGTCGTTGGTGCCGCCGGTTCCCGCGGTGGCCACCGGATCGGTCATGCCGGTTCCGGTCGCCGTGGCGGTGCCTTTGCCATCGCCGCCGGCACCCGCGCCGCCGTCGCCGCCGGCGGCATTGCCACCGTCGCCGTCGCCGCCGCCCGCACCGTCGCCAGCGCCGCCGTCACCGCCGGGTCCCTTGGCGGAGGAGTCGGCATCGCCGCTTCCGTCGCCGCCGGCGTCTGCGTTGCCTTCGGTCGTCGGATCGCCGCCGGTCTTGGCATCGGACGCGCTGTCGGCGTTGGCCTCGTCGGCCTCGGCTTCGGCTTCGGTCTCGCTCAGGAAGCCAAGCCCGGTGATGGCACCGGCCGCGGCACCCGAAGCGGCGTTCGCGTCGCCCGAGCTGCTGTCGGCGTCGTTGTTGCTGCGGGCGTCGTTGTCGGTGCTGGCGTCGTTGTCGCTCGACCCGGTTCCGGTCGCCGTCGACGCGGCGCTTCCGTTGCCGCCGTCTCCGCCGTCGCCGTCACCGCCGTCGCCGCCTTCACCTTCGCCGCCGTCGCCACCGTCGCCGTCGCCGCCGTCACCGCCGTCGCCGTCGTTGTCGGTGCTGGCAAGTCCGCCACCAAGGCCAAGTCCGATCGCACCGGCGTCGCCGCCGTTTGCGTCTTCGGCGTCGGCTTCCGACCCGGCCAGGCCTGCCCCGATACCGACGCCGATCGCGCCGGTGTCGCCGTTGTCGCCACCGTCGGCGTCGCCATCGGCTTCGGTCTCGGCCTTGCTTTCGACGTCGGCATCGGCATCGGCATCGCCGCTGTCGCCGCCGTCGGCATCGCCGCTGCTGTCGGTCTCGGTCTTGCTTTCGACCTCGCTCTCGGCATCGGTGTCGCCGCTGTCGCCGGCTTCGGTGTCGACCGTGCTTTCGGCCTTGATGTCACCATCGTTGGCGTCGCTTTCGGCGTCGGCATCACCGGTGTCGCCACCATTGCCCTCGGTCGAGTTCTCGGTCTCGGCTTCGGTCTTGGTGTCGGTCTCGGCCTTGGCGTCGCCGCCGTCGCCACCGTCGGTATCGCCTTCGGTCTTGGCGCTCCCGAAGCCCATGGCCTCGCCTTCGGCCTTGGCGTCGCCGGTGTCGCCACCGCTGCCGCCGTCGGCCTTGACGTCGTCGTTGTCGCCGCTTTCGCCGCCCTTGGCCATCGCCATGCCGCCCATGGCATGACCGCCCTTGGCGTCGCCGCCGTTGGCATCGGCATTGCTGCCGCCGGCGCCGCCGTCTGCGGCGGCCTTGATGCCTTCTTCGGCATGGGCCGAGCCGCCCGTGGCATTGCCGCTCTGGCTGAAGCTGCCTGCGTTCGTCACCGAGGCGGTGCCAAGGTGATCGTTGTCGATCAGGCTTGCGGCCTGGACGTTGACGATGCCGGTGTCGTTGCCTTCGCCGTTCAGCGCATCCGTGAGGATGTCGCCGAAGTTGACGTCGTCACCGGGGTCATAGTCCATGTCGCCCTGCGAGGTGACGACATCGTTGACCTCGCTGCCGTGCGACACGTCCACGTCGACGAAGTCGTCGTCCGACCACGGCATCTCGCCGTTGCCGATGTCGATGTCGATCGAGTTCGAGTTCGAGTTGTCGTTGCTGTCGTCACCACCGTTCGTCTGCTGGTTGGACGAGGTTTGCTGCTGCTTCTGGTCCTGATCCTGATCCTGGTCCTGTTTCTGGTCCTGATCCTGATCCTGTTTCTGGTCCTGTTCGTTCTCGTTCTTGTTCTCGGACTGCTGCTGCTGCTTTTGCTGCTGCATGTTCATGTCGATGTCGGCTTTCTCGACCTCGACTTCCTCGATGTTGACGTCGAGTTCCTTGACGTTGACGTCGTCGATCATGAACTGGTTGTTCTGCGTACTGCGATGATCTTTGCTCATCGTTCACTTCCCATGATGGGCCGGCGACGCCGCAGCTCATCTACAACGCGGTCGTTCGCAGGCGGTTTCGATTGGAATGTCGGGATTGCTCCGAAGCGTCGGTGCGCGCGCATCTTCTGCGCCTTGCCGTGACTGCCCGGAGTTCTGTGTCCGAGTGCAGCACCTCCCTTCCATACGCGTCCCGACAGGATCGCCCGGGTCGCCTTCGCGGCCGGACGTTGCCCCGGGAATGCGGGGCAGTCGGAACAGGGTCTAATCAGGTCTCACCACACGCCCTGGAATGCGGGCGTTGGGGGAAGTGTCCGGCGCATCGGGGCGTGCGGATAGCCGGAAAAACGGTTAGCCGCGCCCAAGTGACTGAAACACCGTCAGCAATTCCCGGTGGCGGCAGGCATGCCGTCGGGCAGGTGCACAACTCTTGGGCGCGCAATCACCAGGCCCGCCGATTCTGGCTAGTCCCTTTGGTGCGGTCCCCGGCGGCGGCGCGGAAAGCCGGGTCGAACCCTGATCGAAGGTCTAGCCCGTTCGTGCTGCAAGGGCCCGATTCCAGCGATTTGTTGGATTCGGTCACGGGCTGTGGTATTCATTCCGTGCTGCTTTTTTAGAGACTTTTCTGTACCGGGATCCTTCCGTCGGCTCGACGGCAAAGCGATTGACCAAAGGCTGATGGACGAGAATCCCCTGATTGCCAGTGGGGGACACTGTGACCTACCATTCCAACAGCGCCGACGCCGGCGACACTGTTCGCTTCTCTGCCATTTCTGCTTCCAGGACCGATGCGCGGTACACGCGCAGTCCGCTGATCGTCTTCATCGGCAATTGCGTCGTCTTCTCGGACAGGCTTCTGCGCCTTGTTGAGGCCGAGTTCGACGCGGTGAGTGTCCTGCGGCTTGGCGACGCCGACGAGCTTGACGCACTCGATCCCGACCTGCGGCGCGCCGTTCAGATGATCGTCATCGACGAGGCGCACCTCGACTGTCTGCCGCTCCTCTTGGCCGAGTCCCTTCCCGGGCTTGTCCATCCGCGCTGGGTGCTGGCCTACCGGACGACCGACGAGGCGCGCCGCCTTCTTGGGGCCCTGGGCGAGGGGCGGCCGGTGGGGTTCCTGCCGATGAAGGTCGCGCTCGACGCGTGGCTGGCGGCGCTTCGGCTTCTGTCTCTGGGCGAGGACTTCCTGCCGGGCGAACTTCTGGACGCGCCGCCGCCCGGCCATGTGCCGCAACCGCTGGTGGCCCCGACGCAGGCACCGACGCTGGCCCCATCGCAGGTCCCGCCGCGCGGCCCGGGGCCGGCGGCCGCCGCGACCCCGATCGACACGCTGACCGGGCGCGAGGCCGAGATCCTCGATCTTGTTGCCCGGGGACGCCGCAACAAGGCCATCGCGCGCGAACTGGGCCTGTCGGAACATACCGTCAAGCTTCACGTGCACCACATCTTCGGCAAGCTGGGCGTCCGCAACCGAACCTCGGCCACGCACTTGTACCTGTCGCGCGCGTCCGGGATCGCGGCGGGCGCGCCCGGCAGGGGCGGATCATGACGCCCGCCGGCCGACACCCGGCCACCGGAGGGGCCACGCCTGCGGCCGCGCCGCCTGCGCCCCAGCCGGCCGCATCGCCCGCGACGCAACCGGCGTTCGAGCGCTTCCTGTTGCTTCTGGGGCGGCTCAACTACAGCTGGACCAATACCGAAAGCCTGCTGATCCACCTGATCGCGGGGCTTGCGCGCACCGACAAGGAGACGGCGGTCGTGCTGTTTCTCACACTCAACACCACCCGCGCGCGCATCGACCTGGTGGACCGTCTGGCCAAGCTTGACCGCGTGGCCCCGCCCGAGCGCGAGGCAGTGCTGGCGCTGACCCGGCGGATGCTGCGGCTGGCGGGGCTTCGCAACACGCTCAACCACTGCATCTACGCCTTCGATGCCGAAAGCGGCGATCTGTCGACGATCCGGATGCGGGTGGCCGACCGGCGCAAGGAGATCCGGATGGGCGAACGTGCGGCGCTGGACGCCGGCACCTTGCGCGACATCGAGGTGTCGCTGTCCGAGATCGCCCAGCTCAACAACGATATCTGGAGACATATCAAGGCCTTCGGCTATCCCGCCTGAGCGTGGGACGGCCGGCTGAACGGGAGGACGCGATGACCATGCCCGCCGATGCCCCGCCGCAGAGCCCGTTTCTTTCGTCGGACCCGCAGTTCGACTACTGGAGCGCCGCGCATCGGCTGGCCTATGAGCAGGTCGACTTCGCGCTGAACAGCGGGCTTCTGTTCGCGGCGTTTACCGGCGACACAGGGGCAGGCAAGACCACCGTCATGCGCCAGGCCGTGGCGCTGGCGCAGGGCCGCAGGCTTCTGGGGGTGCTGGCGCCGGACGACGGGCTTGCCCGGGCGCCGGCGCGCGCGATCCTTGCCGCCTTCGGCGCCGATCCCGGACCGGGCGACGACGACCGTCAGACCGCGCGGCTGGCGCGCAGCCTGGCCGAGGTGCGCGATGCGCACGGGCTGGCCACGCTGGTCGTCGACGACGCGCAGGCGCTGGGACCCGCGGCACTTGCGCGCCTTGTCGCGCTGTCGGGGATCGAGGCGGCCGAGGGGCCGCTTTTCCGGCTGATGCTGGTCGGGCGTCCCGAGATCGAGGCGCGTCTGGCGGCCGAACTGCCCGGCGTGATGGGGCCGCTCGTGCGTCTTGAAGCGATGTCGCGCGAAGATACAGCGGGGTTCGTGCGGCATCGGATGGCCGTGGGCGGCCTGGCTGCACCCCGCTTCGCGGCGGCGGCGCTCGAGGCGGTTCACGAAGCGACCGGGGGAAATCCGCTGCGCGTCAACCTTCTGTGCCTTTTCTGCCTGGACGAAGCCTGGGAGCGGGGGGTGGACACCATCGACGCCACGCTCGTGCGCGACTGCGACGTGGCGCCCGAGGCGGTCCTGGGCCCGCCCGATTTCGCGGTGCGCGGCCTCTCCGTGGCGGTGCCGGCCTGACCGGTCAGATCGTCACGGCGGCCAGCAGACGCTCGCGGTCGGCGGTCGCGGTGTCGGTGCGGAAGCTGACCTCGCCCCGTGTCATCACGGTGACGGTGTCGGCCAGCCCCACGGCGAAGTCGAAGAACTGTTCGACCAGGACGATGGCGATCTCGCCTTCCTCGCGCAGAAGCCCGATCACGTCGCCGATCTGCTTGATGATGTTGGGCTGGATGCCTTCTGTGGGCTCGTCCAGAAGCAGGACCCTGGGCCGCGTGACCAGCGCGCGGGCGATGGCGAGCTGCTGTTGCTGGCCGCCCGACAGGTCGCCGCCCCGACGGTGCAGGAAGTCCTTCAGGATCGGGAACAGGTCGAAGATCCGCCCGGGCACGGTGCGGTCGCCGGGCGGCAGGCAGGCGAAGCCCGTCTCGAGGTTCTCGGCCACGGTCAGAAGCGGGAAAATCTCGCGCCCCTGCGGCACATAGGCGATGCCGGCGCGCGCAGCCGAGAAGGGCGATGGGTGGCCAAGGTCGGTGCCGTCAAGGCTGATCGAGCCCTTCGTGAAGGGATGGCGACCGGAAATGGCCTTGAGCAGGCTCGTCTTGCCGACGCCGTTCGTGCCCATGACCACGGTCACGGCGCCGCGGCGCGCGGTCAGGTCGACCCCGTGCAGGATCTGGCTTTGCCCGTAGCGCAGGGTCAGGTTCTTCACGTCCAGCATCGCTCAGCGCCCCAGGTAGACGTCGATGACGTCCTTGTTGGCGGATACGTGATCCAGGCTGCCTTCGGCCAGGACTGATCCTTCGTGCAGCACCGTCACCTTGCAGTCGAGACGGCGGACGAACTCCATGTCGTGCTCGACGACGACGACGGCGCGGGTCTGGGCCGCGCGCTTGAGCAGGTCGGTGGTGTGCTCACGCTCGGACGGCGTCATGCCTGCCGCTGGCTCGTCCACCAGCAACAGCCGCGGGTCCTGGGCCAGGAGCATCCCGATCTCAAGCCATTGTTTCTGTCCGTGCGACAATTCCCCCGCCATGCGGGTCAGCTGGTCGGAGAGGCCGATCTCGTCGGCGATCTCCTCGATCCGCTGCGCGCCTTGGGCGGTCTTGCGGTAGAACAGGACGTCGAACGGCCCGCGCGGGTTTCTCAGCGCAAGCGCGAGGTTCTCGCGCACGGTCTGCGCCTCGAAGACGGTGGGCTTCTGGAACTTGCGCCCGATGCCTTCGCGCGCGATCTGGCTTTCGGACATCGACAGAAGCGACACGCCCCTGTCGCCCCACATCACGCGGCCCTCGTCGGGCTTCGTCTTGCCGGTGATGATGTCCATGAAGGTGGTCTTGCCCGCGCCGTTCGGCCCGATCACCGCGCGCAACTCGGGCTCGCCGATCTGGATCGACAGGTTGTTGATCGCGCGGAACCCGTCGAAGCTGACCGAGACGCCGGAGACTTCGAGAAGCGTGCTCATGCCGGGCCCTCCTCCTGGCGCAGGGCGCCCTTGTCGGGGCCATAGTCGCCGTCGCGGTCGGGCGCGCGGCGGTCGGCGAACCAGTCGAAGATCCCGCCGATGCCCTTGGGGAAGAACAGCGTCACCGCCACGAAGGTCAGGCCCAGAAGCACCAGCCACCAGTCGGTCCAGCGGATCGTGTAGACGCCAAGGTCGATGTCCGGCGCGCCGCCACCGGTGAACCAGCTGGACAGAAGCGACACGAGCGCCGCCCCGATGACCGCGCCGTAAAGCCGGCCCCGCCCGCCGATGGCGACCCAGACCGCAAGATAGATCGAGGCGATGGGCGCGATCTCGGCGGGGTTGATGATACCGGCCTGCGGGTAGTAGAGCGCCCCGGCGATGCCGGCGACGATGGCCGTGAGCGTAAAGACGAAGAGCTTGAAGCTTTCGACGTGGTAGCCGAGGAAGCGCACCCGCGCCTCGTCGTCGCGGATGCCGCGGATGACCGACCCCATCTTGCCCGACACGACCCAGGCGAAGAGGACATAGCCCAGCCCCAGCGCCAGGGCCGAGGCCCAGAAGAAGACGATCGAGATCACGTCCTGCGAGGTGGCCTCGAACCCGGGGATGTTCTGAAGCCCCGAAAGCCCGTTGTTGCCGCGAAGCCCGCTGTCGTTCTGAAAGAGGTACAGCGCCAGCGCCAGCGTCATCGCCTGGGTCAGGATCGACAGGTAAACGCCGGTCACGCGGCTGCGGAACGCCAGCCAGCCGAAGACCAGCGCCAGAAGCCCCGGCACTGCCACGACCATCAGAAGCTGTAGCGGCAGGCTGTGGGCGAAGCCCCAGAGCCACGGCAGGTCGGACGAGCCCACGACCCCGAAGATCTGCGTGGCGACCGCGCTTTCGACCTCGGCCGGGGTGGGCGGGATGGGCGAGGCGGCCAGGCTTTCGACCACGATGATCTCGGTGCGGGCATACATCAGCCACATGCCGATGGCGTAGCCGCCGATCCCGAAGAAGGCCATGTGGCCCAGGCTGAGGATGCCGCAGTAGCCCCAGACCACGTCCATCGCGATGGCGACGAGGCAGAGGCACAGCGTCTTGCCGAGCGTCTTGACGAAGGAGGTCGAGACAAGGCCCAGCCCCGTCGCCTCGGCCAGCACGGTGACGCCCACGGTGAAAAGCGAAAGCGCGAGCAGGAACCACAGGACCGAGGGGTTTCGGGCGATGAAGCTGCGTCTCATGCCGGGGCTCCGTTCAGGCGGGGCAGGAGGGGCGCTGCCCCTCTGCGCGCGGGGCGCGCGCATTCACCCCGAGGTATTTCGGGCCAGAAGAAGCGCCGTGCGGGGACAGGGGCGGGCGTGGGGGCCGGCATCGTCAGTCCCCCGCCGCGCGGCCCCTGAGGGCGACGATGCCCTTCGGCCGGAACTGGATGAAGAGGATGATGAAGAGGATCATGTAGGTCTGCGCGGCCAGGGTGTTCGAGGGATTGAAGAACTCGATCCCCTTTTGCAGGAAACCGATCAGCGTGGCGCCCGCGAGCGTGCCCCAGACGTTGCCGACGCCGCCCACGACCACGGTCATGAAGCTTTGCACGATGTAGGCCTGCCCCATCTCCGAGGTGACCTGCGCGTAAAGCCCGATCGCCACGCCGGCGATCCCGGCGATGCCCGAGCCCAGGCCGAAGGTCAGCATGTTGATGCGGTCGGGGTTGATGCCCATCGAGGCCGCCATGCCGGGATTCTGCGTCACTGCCCGCACTTCGAGCCCCAGCCGCGTGCGCTTGAGCACGTAAAGGATGAGCGCGAGGAAGATCAGCGACAGCACGAAGATCGCGATGCGGATATAGCTGATCGCGACCACCTCGTTCACGACGAACTGCCCGTCGAGCCAAGCCGGCGCGGTCAGCGGACGGGCCTGGGTGCCGAAGATGTTCTTGGCGAGCTGCTGAAGCGCGATCGAGATGCCGAAGGTGGCCAGAAGCGTCTCGAGCGGGCGCTTGTAGAGCCAGCGGATCACCAGCCGCTCCATCGCGACCCCTGCGCCGAAGGTGACGGCGAAGGCAAGCGGCAGGGCGATCAGGATCGAGAGCGTGTAGTCGGGCACGAAAAGCTGCACGACATAGCCGGTGTAGGCGCCCATCATGATGAACTCGCCATGCGCCATGTTGATCACGCCCATCACGCCGAAGGTGATGGCAAGGCCGATGGCGGCGAGAAAGTAGATCGAGGCGAGAGAGAGCGCGTCGAGCGACAGGTCGAGCGCCTGGTTGACGGCCAGGCGCGCCTCGATCCCGTCGAGCGCGGCCTGCGCGGCCTCGGTGATGGTGCGGTCGGGTTCGGCGTAGAGGATCGCGAAGGCTTCGGACGCGACGCGGTCTTCCTGCGACAGGGCCTGCCCGTCGCCGCCGCCGCTGCCCGACGGGTCCGAGACCGCGCCCGAGGCGAGCAGCGCGAGGTAGGCGCGGTCGCGGGCTTCCTCGTCCGACAGCTCGGCCAGCGGCACGCCGCCCACCGCGCCGTCGACGATGTTGGCGGCCAGCACCGATTTCAGCGTGCCGGGATCGGGAATGTCGGGGGCGCGGCCGTCGGCCACCAGAAGGTCGTAGGCGGCCGCGACCGACAGGTCGTCGGTGCCGGGCTCGAGCATCCGCGCGATGTTCGCGGTCTCGTCGAAGGGACCCGCCACGGGGCCGGTGGTGGCGAGGATCTGGGCCAGAACCGCGCGGCTGTCGACCGAGAGGTCGCCGCCCAGCGCCTCGATCGCCGCGATCCGGTCGTCGAGGGTTTCACCGAAGCGGGCGGTGAGGCGGGTGACGATCAGTTCCTTGCGGGCGCGGATCGCGGCGTCGGGGTCGTCCTCGATCGAGGCCGCGAGGGGTTCGATCTGGTCGGCCGAGGGGCTGCGCAGGATCGCGTCAAGCGCGGCGCTGCGGCGCGCGGGGTCGGGATCGGACAACTGGAACCGCACGAGGGCGGCCGCGATCTCGCGCCGGACGCCGCCGTTGGGGCGGATCTCGCTGAGCTCGGTCGAGGCCGCGCTGCCCGCGGGCTGGCCGGTGTCGATGTCGATGAGCGTTCGCGCCCCGCCGTCGCCGGGTTCGGTGTAGAAGAACAGACCGTCGGCGGTGCGCACCGAGACTTCGCGGTTCTGCCAGCGGTCGAGGAACTCGGGCACCGCGGGCAGTCCCGAGGCCAGCAGCGCCTCGAGCACGACGCCCACGCCCGAGCGGCTGGGGCTGGCGACTTCGGCCTGATGGGTCTGGAGCACGGCCTGAAGGCCGGGAGTGGGGGCGGTGTCCTGGGCGCCCGCGGGGGCGGACAGGGCAAGGCACCAGACCGTGACGGCGGCGAGTAGGGCGCGCAGCATGTTCGGGGGCTTTCCGGGAAGGGGCCGGGAGGGGCTGGAACGCGGTGGGGCGGAGGGGACCGGGCGCGCGTCGCCGCGCGCCCGGCTTCGGCCTCAGTAGTTCGAGGTCAGCTGGACGCAGGACTGCGTCTGGGTGTTGTACATCCCGCAGCCAAGGTCCTTCCAGTCGGACTCGAGCACCGCCGATTCCGGCAGGAAGTCGGTCCAGGCGTCGCCCGGAACCTCGGTGGTCTGGCTGATGATGTCGAACTGGCCGTCGGCGCGGATCTCGCCGATCAGCACGGGCTTCGAGAGGTGGTGGTTCACGCCCATCACCGCCATGCCGCCGGTGAGGTTCGGGAATTCCTGGCCCCACATCGCCGCGCGCACGGCGTCGACGTCGGTGGTGCCGGCCTGGGTCACGGCGTTCACCCACATGTTGAAGCCGATGTAGTGGGCTTCCATCGGGTCGTTGGTCACGCGCGCGGTGTCGCCGATGAACTCGTGCCAGGCGGCGATGAATTCGGCGTTGGCGGGCGTGTCGGCCGACATGAAGTAGTTCCACGCCGCGAGGTGGCCCACGAGGTTCGAGGTGTCGAGGCCCGACAGTTCTTCCTCGCCGACCGAGAAGGCCACGACGGGGATGTCGTCGGCCGAGACGCCGGCGGCGGCCAGTTCCTTGTAGAAGCCGATGTTGGCGTCGCCGTTGATGGTCGAGATCACGCCGACCTGCTTGCCGTCTGCGCCCAGCGCCTGGACGTCAGCCACGATCGTGGCCCAGTCGGAGTGGCCGAAGGGCGTGTAGTTGACGAAGATGTCCTCGGCCGCGATGCCCTTGGACTTCAGATAGCTTTCAAGGATGTTGTTGGTGGTGCGCGGATAGACGTAGTCGGTGCCCAGAAGCGCGAACTTCTCGACGCCAAGTTCTTCGAGGAAGTAGTCGACCGCCGGGATCGCCTGCTGGTTCGGCGCGGCGCCGGTGTAGAAGACGTTCTTCGAGCTTTCCTCGCCCTCGTACTGGACGGGGTAGAACAGCAGGCCGTTGAGTTCCTCGATCACCGGAAGGACCGACTTGCGGCTGACCGAAGTCCAGTTGCCGAACATCACGTCGACCTCGTGGACGGTCAGCAGCTCGCGCGCCTTTTCCGCAAAGAGCGGCCAGTCGGACGCCGGGTCGACGACGACGGCCTCGAGTTCGCAGCCGAGCAGGCCGCCTTTCTTGTTCTGCTGGTCCACGAGCATCAGCATCGTGTCCTTCAGCGTGGTCTCCGAGATGGCCATGGTGCCCGACAGCGAGTGCAGCACGCCCACCTTGATCGGGCAGTCCTGGGCGAAGGCTGCCGCGCCCGAGGCGAGAAGCGCCGTGGCAGACAGCGCGGCAAGCGATTTGACGGAAGTCATCGGATGAAAGTCCCCTTCATAAGCGACGGCGCCCCCGGCCCGCCGCTTGAGCAGGCGGCGTGGAACATGCTACGGGGCAGCCGCAGCGATTGAGTTGCTGCCCGTGCGGCGGACGTTGTTTTTCCAGGACGGCGCCGCCGCGCGGTTATCGAAGGCCGCAAGGCCCGGCCTTCACTATGAAACGGCCGTTTCTGCGGCGCAGCAGGTATTCATCAATCCGTCACGAACTGGGCGCCGGTCTGCTGCTTTCTTGGGCGCATGGGATTTTTCGCACAGGAAATAGGCTGATCTGACTCGGCAGGGGCCCCGCGCCCCGGCCTTCAAGCCGAAGCGCCGATCTTTCGGGCATCCCCGGGGCGCGCCGCGTGCCGGTTGAGCAGAAGAATCGCAAGGATCACCGTGGCCCCTGCGGCCTCGGCCCAGATCGCGGGCCAGAAGACGCCCAGGATCGCCGGAAGAAGGACTGCCCGCTGCCACAGCGGCATGGGGGCGAACAGGAACCCTTCGAGCACGGCCGCGAAGGCCACCAGCGCGAGGATCGCGATCGCGCCGTTCCACAGCAGCAGCGGCAGCGGACCGCCCAGGATGATGACCTCGTTGAAGACCATGAACAGGGGAATGAGGTACAGGCCCTTGGCGAACTTCCAGGCCTGCATGCTTGTCTCCATCGGCTTCGAGCCGGCGATCGCCGCGCCCGCGAAGCCCGCCAAGGCCACCGGGGGCGTGACGTTCGAATCCTGCGAGTACCAGAAGACCACCAGATGCGCGATCAGCAGCGGAATGCCGAAGTCCTCGGTCAGGGCGGGGCCGACGAGGATGATGAGCACGATGTAGGCCGCCGTGACCGGCAGGCCCATGCCCAGCACCAGGCTTGCAAGCAGCACCAGCAGAAGCGCCAGCACGATGTTGCCGCCCGAGAAGGCGATCATCATGGCCGAGAACTTGAGGCCAAGCCCGGTCAGGCCGACCACGCCCACGATGATCCCGGCGACCGCGCAGGCCATCGACACGGCCACCGCGTTGCGCGCCCCGAGTTCAAGCGCGTCGAGCGTCAGCCTGAGACCCCGCAGCGCAAGATGTCCCAACCCGGCGGCGGTGGGCGCGCCCGAGAAAAAGGTCCAGAGCGCCCGCGCCGCCGCCGCGACAAGGATCGACACGATGGCGTAGAAGCCCACGCGCATCGGCGAATAGCCCGCGACCAGAAGCCAGGTCAGCACGACCAGCGGCAGCAGGAAATGCCAGCCTTCGGCCAGCACCTGGCGGACGCGCGGCAATTCGTCTGCCGACATGCCGGTCATGCCCTGCTTCACGGCGGCGATGTGCACCAGCAGATAGACCGCGCCGAAGTAGAGGAAAGCCGGGAAGATCGACACCAGCACGATGTCGACATAGGGCACCCGGGTGAACTCGCTCATCAGGAAGGCGCCGGCACCCATGAGCGGGGGCATGATCTGCCCGCCGGTCGAGGCCGCGGCCTCGATCCCGCCGGCCTGCGCCGGGCGGTAGCCCAGCTTCTTCATCAGCGGGATGGTGAAGGCGCCCGTGGTCACGACGTTGGCGATGGCCGAGCCCGAGATCGACCCCATGCCCGCGCTGGCGATCACGGCGGCCTTCGCGGGGCCGCCGCGCTGGCGGCCGGTCGCCGCATAGGCGAGGTCGATGAAGAACTTGCCCGCGCCGGTGGCCTCGAGGAAGGCCCCGAAGAGGACGAAGATGAAGACGAAGGTCGCGGCGACGCCCAGAGGAATGCCGAAGATGCCCTCGGCGCCCAGCGTCAACTGGCTGGCCAGCCGCTCGACCGAATAGCCGCGGTGGTTCAGGATGCCGGGCATCCAGTCGGCAAGCCAGGGCAGTTCGCCCCGGCTTCCGGCGAAGGCATAGAGGATGAAGAGCGCGCCGATGATCGTCATGCCAAGCCCGACTGCGCGTCGCGCGGCCTCGAGCACGACAAGCGTGGTGACGATTCCGACGGCCACGTCGATGGGGCGAGGAAAGACGGCGTTGGCGATCGCGTCGATGTTCCACGGCACCCAGAAGCCGACCAGCACCCCGCACAGGATCAGGGGGGCGTCGATCGCCCATCCCAGGGCGCCGCGCGGCCGGTCCGGGCCGGTGACCGGAAAGATCAGGAAGCACAGGACAAGGATGAAACCCAGGTGGATCGGGCGCTGGAAGAACAGCCCCAGCGGCTGCACGCCGGCGGCATAAAGCTGGAACAGCGACAAGGCGATGGCCACGACCGTGATCAGGCGCAGCACGAGCCTTGGCTGATGCGGGCTGGCGCGCTGGATCGCCGGGGGGGCGGCCGCAGGCGTGGGCTCGGGGGCGGCATTCGTCATCCGTCGTCCTCGGGCAGAAGGGCGATCCGCACCCGTTCGTGTTCGGCTACCGCCGACAGCGACACGACGCGCGGACCCACCCGGATGCGGTGGTCGACCGCCATGGTGCCGGGGCGCAGCACGTAGGCGTCGCCGGGCACCGGTTCGTCGATGTCGAGGATCCAGTACCCGCCCGCGCCGTCCGACACCTGCCGCCCGCGCCCGGGGATGTGGTCAAGCCCGGCGGCGAAGTCGGGCAGGTGCGCGCGCACCAGAACCATGCGGCCGGCACGGTTCTCGTAGCAGTCGGCGACCTCGAAGCCCTTGACGGAATGACGCCACAGGACGCACCACTCCGCGCCCTCGGGCACGGCCGCGCGCAGAATGACGGCGCCATCCTCGCGCGCGGCGACCAGCGTGCCGGCCGCCGCCGTCAGTGTGGACAGGAGGAGGACGCCAAGCCCCCCTCCAAGCCGCGCGATCACGGGCGCAGGCGGTCCGGGATGGCGGCGCCGATTTCCTCGTAATAGCGGATCGCGCCGGGATGCAGCGGGACGGGCGTGGCGCTCATCGTGAACTCGACGGTGGTCTCGTTCGCCGCCGGATGGACGGCCTGAAGATCGGCGATGTTCTCGAACATCGCCTTGGTGATCGCATAGGCCAGGTCGTCGGGCATGTCGGACGAGGCGACCAGCACGTTCGGCACCCCCAGCACGGCGATGTCGGCGTCGACGCCCGTGTAGGTGCCGCCCGGCAGGGTAGTGACCGCGAAGGTCGCATCGGCCGCCTGGGCTGCGGCCAACTCGGCCTCGCTCAGCGCGATGACGACGATGTTCTGGGTCGTGGCCAGGTTCAGGATCGACGAGGTCGGGGCCCCCACGCTCCAGAAGCCGGCGTCGATGTCGCCGTTGGCAAGCGCGTCGGCGGTTTCGTTGAAGTTGAGCCGCTGCTCGTCGATGTCGTCATAGCTGATGCCGTTCGCGCTCAGGATGGCTTCGGCGTTCACCTCGGTGCCCGATCCGGGCGCCCCGATCGAGACGCGCTTGCCGCGCAGATCCGCGAGCGAGGCGATGCCGCTGCCTTCAAGCGCTACGATCTGCACCATGTTGGCGTAGATCGACGCGAGGCCGCGCACCATCTCGAGCTGTTGCCCCTCGAAGCGGCCGGTGCCGGTCTGGGCCTGGAACACGGTGTCCGCCAGCCCGATGGCAAGATCCGCGTCGCCGGTGGCGATCAGTCCCATGTTCTCGACCGAGGCGCCGGTGACTTCGGCGGTGGCCGAATAGCCTTCGACATGGGCGTTGATCACTTCGGCCAGTCCGCCGCCCATCGGATAGTAGACGCCGCCGGTGCCGCCGGTGGCGATCGACAGCTGTTCCTGAGCGATGGCCGGGGCGGCGGCGACAACCGCGGTCGCGGCAAGGATCTTGAGCATCTTCATGAGTGTCCTCCCAGACGTTTCCGTTGTGTCCAGAGGTTGTAGCCGCCGATCCCCGGAAATCCAACCCATGGATGCCCGATGGGGGCGGGGCGGCGTCCCGCCGCCGGCGTCAGTCGATCAGACCGGCCGCGCGCAGCGCCCGTTCCGCGCTTGGGTGCAGCGGGATGGTCAGGCCCTCGGTCGCCATGATCCGCGCGTCGAGGCGGGCGAAGGCCGGGTGCAGGGCGCGGAACTGGTCAAGCTCGTCAAGGACCGAGTTCACCACAAGCGCGACGATCTCGTCGGGCTGACTGGCGTCGGTGACAAGGACCGCGCCCACGCCGAAGGTTTCGGTGTCGTCGGGGTTGCCGCGATAGAGATCGCCCGGAATGGTGGCGCGGCGGAAATACGGGCGGTCGGCGAGCAGCGCGTCGATCTCGGGTCCGGTCACGTCGACCAGCACCGCGTCGCAGGCCGTGGTCGCCTGCTGCACGCTGGCCGAGGGATGACCGACCAGGACGATCATCGCGTCGATCGTGCCGTCGCACAGCGCCTCGGTCTGTTCGGTGGTGGGAAGTTCGAAGGCGCGGGCGAAATCGCCGGTGGTCCAGCCGAAGGCCTCCATCACCACCTCCATCGTGGCGCGCTGGCCCGAGCCGGTGTTGCCGATGTTGACGCGCTTGCCCTTCAGGTCCTCGAACCCCGCGATGCCGGCGTCGGCCCGGGCGACGACGGTGAAGGGCTCGGGGTGGAGCGCCAGCACCGAGCGCAGCGTGTCAAGGCGCGTCGCGCCGTCCGCCCCGGTCAGGGCGTCGTGGGCCGCGTCCGACTGCACCACCGCGAAGTCGGCCGTGCCGCCGGCGATTGCCGCGATGTTGTCGCGCGAGCCGCCCGTCGCCTCGACCCCGCAGCGCACACCGTGCTCAAGCCGCCCGCGGTTCACGAACCGGCAGATGCCGCCGCCTGCGGGGTAATAGACCCCGGTCACGCCGCCGGTCGCGATGCCGATGAAGGCGCTGTCCTGCGCCGGGACGGGGCTGGCGGCGACGGTCAGGGCGACAAGAGCGGCGGCAATTCGCGTCATCGGAAGGTTCCATGATCGACGGCGACGCGGCGCGCGCCTTCCGCGCCAGTCTGACGCCGCCGGACGCGGGGTCAAGCCCCCGGGCAGGCGGGGCGGCGACCGCGACGCCGACGCGGCCCCTTCGACTTGCGTCCGTTCGTTCCCATCTGGCAGGGAGAGATGGCGCGCGGCCGTCGAAGCGGGAAGGGAAGTGTTCCGGGCATGTGGGTCTGGCTTTCGTTCGTCCTTGCAGGACTTCTTTACGTCGCGGCGGCGGTCTGTGCCTGGCGCGCGATCCGCACCGCGCGCACGCCGCAGGGCGCGGTGGGCTGGGTCGTCTTCCTTCTGGCCGCGCCCTATCTCGGGGTGCCGCTTTTTCTGCTGTTCGGCGACCGCCGCTTTCGCGGCTATATCATCGCGCGCACCGACAGCACCCGCGTGGTCGAGGGGCTCAATCGCTTCGCGGCCACCCATGCGCCGGTGCCGCCGGTGTCGAAGCCGGCGCGCGCGCTCGAGCGGCTGGCCCACATGCCCATCGTGCGGGGCAACGACCTTGAGCTTCTGATCGACGGCGACGCCGCCTTCGAGGCGATACATGCCGCCATCGACGCGGCCGAACACTATGTCCTGGCGCAGTTCTACATCATCCGCGACGACGCCTGCGGCCAGGCCTTCGCCGAGCGGCTGAAGGCGGCGGCGGCACGGGGGGTGCGCGTCCATCTTCTGTTCGACGCGATCGGATCGAACCGGCTTTCGAACCGCTATCTCGACGATCTGCGCGCCGCGGGCGTCGACGCCGTCTATCCCGAGCGCATCCGCGGTCCGAAAAGCCGGCTGGCTCTGAACTTCCGCAACCATCGCAAGACGCTGGTGGTCGACGGGCAGGTGGGCTTCACCGGCGGGATGAACCTTGGCGTCGAGTACCTGGGACAGGACCCCGCCTATGGGCCCTGGCGCGACACGCATGTGCGGTTGACCGGTCCGATCGTGTCGCAGCTGCAGCTTGTCTATCTCGAGGACTGGCACTGGGCCACGCGCGACCTGCCCGAGGATCTGAACTGGGACCCGGTCCGCGCAGAGGCCGACATGAACGCGCTGATCCTTGCCTCGGGCCCCGGCGACCGGACCGAGACGGGGGCGATGTTCTTTCTGAGCATGATCACCGCGGCCGAGGACCGGATCTGGATCGCCTCGCCCTATTTCGTGCCCGACGCCGAGGTGCTGAGCGCGCTCAAGCACGCGGCGTTGCGCGGGGTCGAAGTGCGCATCCTTCTGCCCGAAAGCGCCGATCACTGGCTGACCTGGCTGGCCGCCTTCGCCTATTTCGACGAGGTCGCCGATGCCGGTGTCGAGATCTGGCGCTATGGCGAGGGCTTCATGCACCAGAAGGTGGTTCTGGTCGACGGGGCCATGTTCGCGGTGGGGACGACCAACCTCGACAACCGGTCGTTCCGGCTGAACTTCGAATCGATGGCCATCTTCTTCGATCCCCGCGCCGCCGCGGCGGGCGAGGCGATGCTGGCGGCCGATTTCCAGCGCGCCACGCACCTGCGGCGTCCGCTATCGGCCCAGCCCGCCGCGATCCGCATCGGCGCGCCCATCGCCCGGCTTTTCTCGCCGCTGCTCTAAAACCGTGCCGGGGCGGGGGCGAAGGGACCGGCCGCCGGGAAACCTGGGGAAACGCAATCGCACGGGACACGTCCCGGACCTGCTCCCGGGTCTTGCCCGGGACGCGGCGGACTGGTTGGGGACAGGCCGCCGCGCCGGTCCCTTCACCAGCGATTCTGGCGCAAGGGGCCGCACCCGGGTGTGACGCGCGTCACAGTCCGGCGGGCGCGATCGTCGGAATTGAAAGCCTGGAGGCGACGTGACACCTTCGCAGGATGGATGACGACTGGGTGCCCGAGACCGGACTGCTTATCGGGGCGCTGACGCCCGACCAGCGCGACGCGCTTGACGCGCGCGGGCAGACGCGCCGGTTCCATGCCGGGCAGACCATCTTCTGCCGGGGCGAACCGGGCGAGCATTTCTTCGTCATCCTTGAAGGCGATGTCGAGATTTCGGTGACGTCGTCGCAGGGGCGACGGTCGGTGCTGAACCACATGGGCCCCGGCGAGGTGCTGGGCGAGATCGCCTTTCTCGACCGCGGGACCCGCAGCGCGGACGCGGTGGCGACGACCGACGTGGTGCTGTCGGCGATCGACCGGCGGGCGCTGGCGGGGTTCCTCAACGACAATCCCGACGCGCTTCTCGACCTCATGGCGGCGCTTTGCGCCAAGGTGCGCAATGCGTCCGAGATGGCCGAGGGCTATGCCCTGTCTTCTGCGCCGGCGCGGCTTGCACGCTGCCTCATTCACATGGGCCGCAAGTGGGGGCAGCCCGACGACAACGGCGATCTGGTGCTGAGCCGAAGCTTCTCGCAGGGCGATCTGGGCCAACTGGCGGGGATCGCCCGCGAAAACGTCAACCGGCACTTCCGCGCGTGGGAGAAGGCGGGTCTTGTCGCCATGGACCGGGGGATCATCACGTTGCGGGATCCCGAGAGCCTGGCCGAGATCGCCGAACTCTAGCGGTCGCAGCCGCGCGGCGGCCACTGCATCGGCAAGTCCCTTGAGGCTGTGCGCCACCGTGTCCACCGCGGCGGCGTCGCTGGCGGCCTCGAGCGTGGCCCGCGCCGCAAGGCAGGTGTCGGCGTCGGCGGCGGCAAGGCGGGCCGCGACGTTCACCTCGCGCCCGAAGATCGACACGTTGCGGAAGGTGCCGCGCCCGGCATCGACGGTGCCGATGCAGATCGGGCCCGTGTTGACGCCGACGCCAACCGGGATGGCCCTGTCTCCTGCGCCGAGACCGGGATGCGCCAGAAGCGCGCGCGCCGCCGCCAGCGCCCTGGCGGCATGGTCGGGGCCGCTGAAGCCCGGCGGCCAGGCCGCCACCACGCAGTCTCCGTAGAAGGCCATGACGAAGCTGTCGTGATCGGCGATGACCGCCGTCGCGCTGCTGAGGAAGCGGTTCACGCGCGCGCGCACGTCGGCCGGCGGGGCACCGTCGGCATAGGCGGTCGAGTTGCGGATATCGACGAACAGCACCGTCATCTCGACCTCGGCGCCCCCGGGAAAGGCGTCGAGGAACTTGTCGCAGGCCGAGCAGTAATACGGATTGCGGCTTGAGGGGGCCTTGCCCTTGCGCCGCATGTACCAGCCGCCGACGCCGCCGAAGGGCGCAAGACACAGCCGGCAGCGCGGGTCCTTCGGCAGAACGCGGTGGGTGCGGTGCTGGGCCAGAAGCTCGGGGTGGCCATCGGCGAAGATCGTGCGCCAGAGGTCTTCGTTTCCGGTCTTCTGGGCGAAGGTCTCGGTCATGGGTCAGGTCCAGTATTTCTTGGGCATTTCGGTGATATGACAGCCCCGCCCGCCGCAAGGGTCGATGGCGGGGCTGTTGCAGACGGCGGTGCAGTAAAGAGACGACGGTCCCGCCGTCACCGGCCAGGCCGGCCCCGTGCCGCGGTAGAGAAGCTCGATCCTGCGGTCGGGCCTGAGCGGCGTGTCGCAGGGGATCGTCGGCGTGCCGGTCGCGGGATCGCGCAGCCGCACGGCGGGCACCGTCACCACGATCCCCGCCTCGAGAAGCGCGGGGTCAAGCCAGTCGGCGGTCGACCCGTCCAAGCTGAGCACATGGTCGTAGTCGGGACCGAAGCCTTCGACCTCGAACGGCCCGGTGGCGAGGCGTGCCGTCTGAAGGTTGGTCATGTGCGCCTCGTCGCCCGACCCGAACAGGAGATACGGGGCGACATCGGGCAGGCTCAGGAGGTGGGCGAAGGGGCGGAAGGTCACGACGTGCTCGATCGTGACCTCGATGCCCTCGATCGCCGGGCGGCAGAGGTCGCGGCTCCAGGGGAAGAAATGGTCGCCCGGCTCGCCCTCGAAGGGACGCATCCCGTGAAAGATGTCGGCGACGATGGTCTTGCGCCGGCCCGAGGCAAGCTCGGGGATGGTCATTTCAAGCGTGGTGTCGTCGTCGGTGTTCTTCTGGTTGCAGAGCACGAAGAAATCCGACGGATAGGCGGTGCGCAGGCGGCTGAGTTCGCGGTGGGCGTCCGTCGGCAGGCCAAGCCGCAGCGCCAGCTGGTACTTGTGGATCTCGCAATGGAACTGGGTCATGTGGACCCCGAAGATCGTCTTGCCGCCGACCAGCGTGGAGGCGTGCTGGTGTGGATCGTTTGCGATCCGGGGGTGGGGTGCCCGTGGTGTGGCCCGTTGTGTGGCCTATGCTTGGCGCCTTTTCGGGTGTCGTTCGGCGGTTTCGTCATGCGGAACATGGAAGTCTTCCTGTGGGTCAGGGCGGGACTAAGGGATCAAGGCCATGGCGGTGCAAAAGATCGCCGATCTCGCGCATGACCGTCCGGCGCAGCACCTCCATCAGCCGGGGAATGAAGTTGCCCCGCCCGTCCGGCGCGGCCGTGTCCGTGAGCCAGGGGTTCTGCGTGGTCGAGATCAGGACATTCGCGGCGACCCCGGGAGACGGGTCGCCGCCCGCGCGGGCGGCGAACCGGTCCACGAAGCCCTGGCCGAAATCGGCCGGATCGAAGCGCGACGCGGTCAGGAACATCTCTTCGCGCGGAACGCCGCCGCCGTGGTCGGACTGGTGGCTGAGCGCCTGGAAGACCGCATCGTTGAGCTGGTTCATCAGGCCGAGGTCGCGATTGACGCCGTGGGCGGTGCGGAAGTTGAAGGCGTAGGTCAGGATCGACAGATCCGCGCCCAGCCCCCGGAACAGGTCCAGAAGGTTCGGGTCGTCCTCGATCCGGGCCAGAAGGGCGGGGTTCTCGAGCGGGACGATCTCGTGTCGGATCCTGTCGACCTCGTCCCGGATCTCGGCCGCGTCCTTGCCAGCGCGTTCGGCGGGCAGGCGCTGAAGCAGGGTCACGGTGAAGGGATCGTCGTCGCCGGCCAGGGCGACGAGGGCGGCGTGGAAGCGCTTGTTGTTGAAGATGCAGCGCCCCAGAAGCCGGCCATATCCGCTTTGATCGGCCGGGATGACGCTGTGCGACAGGAAGACGCCGGCCGGAGCTGCGCCGGGCTTCGACCCTTCGATCCCGAAGACGCCGACCGAGTCTTCGCTGCCGTCGTGGAAGACCACCGGCGCGGCAAAGGTGACAAGGTCGCGCATCGCCCCGTTGCGATAGCACAGCGCCCCCGCGAGGTAGGGCAGAAGCCCGACTTGTGCGGGTCAAGCGTCACGCTGTCGGCCCCCGCGATCGCCTGAAGCTGGCGACGGACGTAAGGCGAAAGCTGGATGTCGGGGCGGCGGTCGATGAGATCGGGCGCCGTCAGCGTCGCCATCGCGCCGCTGTCGCGCGGCGGTCGCACCATCGCGGCGAAGTAGCCGCCCCCCGCGGCATCCGCGTGCACCGCGAAGTCCAGTCCCATCTCGCGGTATTCCTCGCGCAGCGACAGGATCCCGGCCAGGGGATCGACCGCGCTTTCGCCGATGCTGCCGAGAACCGCCACGACCTGCAGAACCGGACGCCGCGCCTCGAGGCAGTGGTCCAGCGCCCGGCGCAGGGCCACAAGGTCCATCCGCCCGACGTCGTTCACCGCCACCAGACGCAGCGCATTCGCGCCAAGTCCCAGAAGCGCCGCCGTCTTGGCCCAGCTGTAATGCGCCGTGGCCGGAGCCAAGACCACGGGCAGGCCGATGTCGTCGTCGACGTGTCGGCGGTAGAGGTCGGTCAGGCCGATGCGCTGCACCAGGAAAGGCGCCGCCGCGCGGTCAAGCGTCGCTGGCGCGATGCCCGCGGTGGCCATGATCCGCGCCGAAAGGCCGATGGCCGCGTCGACCGGAAGGTTCAGAAGCTCCCACGTCGTCATGTCGAGCAGGCGCTTGCGCCGGCCGTCGGCCGTGCGCGCGGTGACGCCGCGGGCGCGCGCCCGATGAGGCGTGCGAGATGGGCTTCATTCTCGGCCTTGGGCCCAGGGAACCAGGTCGCGGGCTCGACCGAGCCCGCTGTGGTCAGGGTCAATCCGGTCCCGGATGTCGCCCGATGTCGCGCGGCCTTCGCGGGCCGCCGATCGCTGCCTTCCGTGTCCGGGTCCCTTGTCCCGCGTCAGGACACCTTACCAATGGTCAACTTTCAGGAAAGGATAAATTCCCCGGCCGGGGCGGTGCCGGTTCAGGCCGAGGCGAAGCCCTGGATCAGCTGGCGCAGGCCAAGGGCCGCGCCCAGGACGATCGCGATCAGCGTGAGAGGCGCGCCATAGCTCAGCAGCGCAAGGGCCGAGACGCCCTGGCCGATGGTGCAGCCCATCGCGATCGCGGCGCCAACGCCCATCAGGCCCGCGCCCAGGATCTGCCGGCGCAACTCGCGCGGGTCCTCGCAGGCCTCCCACCGGAAGAGCCCGCGCAGAAGGCTGCCAAGGAAGGCCCCAAGCCAGACCCCGGCCACCGCCCCGATGCCGAAGGACACCGTGCCGCCCGAGGCGGTCATCGCGAAAAGCACCGTCTCGCCGATCGGGGCGGCGAAGGTGAAGGTCTCGACCGGGACGGCGCCAAGGCTGCGATCGGCGACCCACTGGGTACCGGCCAGCGCCCCGGCGACGGTGGCGCCGACGAGCAGACCCCAGACGACCATGCCCCGCTGGCGGCGGAACCCCGGCGAGGCCAGGATCGCCGCCATGCAGGCAAGGCCGATCGCGATGCCGAAGACGGGCGCGGCGATGCCCGTCGCGGACGCAAGCAGGTGGGCATAGCCCGGAAGGCTGTCGGTCTGGACAAGGTCGGGCGGAAAGAGCCAGAGCCGGACATGGGCCAGCGGACCGGACAGCGTCACCAGCGCCGAGATGCCCAGCACCAGCACGATCACGAAGCTGCGCAGGTCGCCCCCGCCCAGCCGCGCCAGCGCCCCGAAGGCGCAATTGCCGGCGATCGCCATGCCGTAGCCGAAAAGAAGGCCACCCGCGACGCTTGCCACCGGGTTCCAGCCACCGTCGAGGTAGATCGTCTCGGCCGGGTTCACGAATCCCGCCGCGATCAGCACGAAGCTGAGGACCATAGCGCTGGCCGCCGCCAGAAGCCACATCCGCATCCGGTGGTCCGAGCCGCCGTAAAGCATGTCCTCGATCGCGCCTAGGGTGCAGAACCGCCCGATGCGCGAGGCCAGACCAAGGACGATACCGCCCAGCAAACCGATGCAGGCGACGAGATACGCGTCGCCGAGGCCGTTCCACATGGCCTTCGCCCTCCCATGCGCGCCGCGCCGTGTCGGATCTTCGTCGTTTCGTCCGTTCCCGCGGCCGCTCAGCCGTTCTTGCAGAACAGCTCGTAGACGACTTCGAGTATTTGGCGGGGGCGGTCGTCCGTCAAGCTGTAGTAGATCGTCTTGCCCTCGCGGCGCGGCGTCACCAACCCTTCCAGCCTGAGCCGGGCCAGCTGCTGCGACACCGCCGCCTGACGCGCGGCAAGAAGATCCTCGAGCTCGGTCACGGATTTCTCGCCGGTCACGAGGTGGCACAGGATCATCAGGCGTCCCTCGTGGCTGATCGCCTTGAGGAAGTTCGACGCCTCGGTCGCGTTCGCCAGCATCCTGTCCATCTCGGTGTCCGAGATATCCTTGGTGAAGACCGGAAGTTCCATGATCCTGGTGCCGCCCCTAGAACGCGATCTGATCCGCGACCGCGTCGATGCCCGCCTGCGCACAGACATCGTCGGCCTCGGGCGAGGGCGCCCCCGAGACGCCGATGCCGCCGACCATATCGCCGGCGCCGGTCTCGACCATCAGCCCGCCACCCAGCGGCAGCGCTTCGGACAGATGGCGGATGCCCTGGCTGATCTCGCCCGGGCTGGTGGCGCGGTCCAGGTCGGTCGTGCTGCTGCGGAAGCTCACCGCCGACCAGGCCTTGCGGCGCGAGGTCTCGTAGACGTGCAGGCCCGCGAAACGGTCACGCAGGAAGACCTGCGGGATGCCGAAGCGGTCGACCACGGTGACGCCCACCTGATAGCCCTCGGCGCGGCAGGCCTCCATCGCGGCGGTCGCCATCTCGAACGCAATCTCGGGCTTGAGAACCTGGAAGGTGACGAAGGCGCCGTCGTCCTGCGCCGCGGCGGGGGCCGCATGGGTGGCGATCAGCGCCGCGGCGGCAGCGGCGGATGCAAGCGTCTTCATTGTGTTCCTCCCTCGAAATCGGTGTGTTGGTCCAGCATCACCCCAAGCAGGCCCCAGAAGAAATCTTCGCCCGGGTAGCCTTCGAGCCGCGCCAGTTCGACCCCGTTCTCGACCAGGACGAAGGTCGGAGTGATGCGCAGCGGCGAGGCGAAGCTCAGGTCGTCGGGGTAGGGGGCGTGCAGGTCGATCAGGCGCAGCGGCGCATAGGCGCCTTCGGGCGTGCGGGCGTATTCCTCGGGCCCGACGTGGTCGTTCCACATCTTGCAGTAAAGGCAGCCGCGCTGTTCGACCATGACCAGTTCGGCCCCGGCCGCGGGACCGAGGGGCAGGACGGCCACAGACGCCGCCACGAGAAGTCGGGTCCACTTCGTCATCACGCCATTGACGCTGTTCGCTTGAACTATGTAATTTGAATATGTGAATTGATCAAGGAAGTCCGATGTTCGACGTCTCATTCGCCGGCGCGCTTCTTGCGGGACTTCTGTCATTCCTGTCGCCCTGCATCCTGCCGATCGTGCCCTTCTATCTCAGTTACATGGCCGGTGTCAGCATGAACCAGATCACAGCCGACGGGCAGTTGACCCCGGCCGTGCGGCGGCGCGCGGTGATCTCGGCGCTGTTCTTCTCGGCGGGAATCATTTCGATCTTCGTGGCGCTCGGCGCGGCGTCGAGCCTGGCGGGGCAACTGGTGCGCGAATGGTTCGACGTGCTGCGATGGCTGGCGGCGGCGCTGATCTTCGTGATGGGGCTTCACTTCCTGGGCGTGGTGCGGATCGGCCTCCTGTACCGCCAGTTCCGCGCCGAACCGGGCGAGGTCAACCGGATGAGCTTCGTTGGCGCCTACCTGATCGGCGCGGCCTTCGCCTTTGGCTGGACGCCCTGCGTGGGACCGGTGCTGGCCGCGATCCTGTTCACCGCCGCAGGCGCCGAGACGGCCGCGCGTGGCGCGCTTCTGCTTCTGACCTACGGCATCGGGATGACCGCGCCGTTCGTGGTCGCCGCGCTTTTCGTGGGGCCGTTCATGCGCTGGATGAAGGGGTTCCGACGGCACCTGCCCAAGGTCGAGAAGGCCATGGGCGGGCTTCTGGTGGTCTTCGCGGTGCTGATCGCGACGAATACGATCAACTACATCGCAAACTGGATGGTGATGTTCTGGCCGCAGATCGGCTGACCTAGGGAGGAGCGACGATGAACAGACTGTTGACCCACGTGACCACTGCGCTGGCCGCGCTGGCGGTGGCGCTGCCCGCCTGGGCGGTCGAGATCGGCGACGACGGGCTGCACAAGACGCCCTGGATGCGCGACACCTTCAAGGATCTCGGCGAGGACCTTGCCGAGGCCAACGCCGAGGGCAAGCGCCTGATGCTGATCTTCGAGCAGCGCGGCTGCATCTATTGCACCGAGATGCACGAGACCGTGTTCCCCGATCCCGAGATCACCCAGTACATCGAGGACAACTATTTCGTCGTCCAGCTCAACCTGCACGGCGACATCGAGATCACCGATCTCGACGGCGAGGTGCTGAGCGAGAAGGCCGCCGCCCGCAAATGGGGAATCATGTTCACGCCGACGATGATGTTCCTGCCCGAAGAAGTGGGAAGCGATCAGACGGCGATGCAGGCGTCGGTCGCAACGATGCCGGGGGCCTTCGGGCGTGGAACCACGCTCGACCTGCTGACCTGGGTCAACGAAAAACGCTATGAAGATCAGTCGGAAGAAGACTTCCAGCGCTATCACGCCCGCCGTATCCAGGAACGCTCGAACGGGGGAATGGACTGATCGGGCGCTGACCGGCGGCGTGGGGAAAGGATGCCGAATTCAAGAAAATGAATTTGTTGTTGCATCGGGCCGCCTCGGTATATTAGCGTATACGAAATGATCTCGGACGGTCTTTGGGAGGAGCCATGAGAGCACTTGCAGCAATGGTTGGCGCCGCGGCGCTGGCGGCTTCGGCCGCGGTCGCGGACGAGGTCGCGCCGCAGGATGTGGTCTACGGCGAGTACGGCGAGATCGAGGTCTCGCTGTCTGGCCAGCCGGGCGATGCCGCGGCCGGCCAGAAGATCTACTCGGACCGCGCTCTGGGCAATTGCGTGGCCTGCCATACGGTCTCGCAGCTTCTCGAAAGCGTTGGCTTTCACGGCAATGTCGGCCCGTCGCTCGACGGTGTCGCCGACCGCTGGAACGAGGCCGAGCTTCGCGGCATCGTCGCGAATGCCAAGAACGTCTACGACGGCACGATGATGCCTGCCTTCTACAAGACCTCGGGCTATATTCGGCCGGGCGAGGGCTTCACGACCAAGCCCGCGACCGAGCCGCTGCCGCCGCTTCTGACGGCCCAGCAGATCGAGGACGTGGTCGCCTTCCTGATGACTTTGAAGGAGTGACCCGGACGGGTCGCTTTTCCAAGAGGAGAACGAAATGGAACTGACAAGACGCGGAATGTTCGCGCTGGGGGCGGGGGCCGCCGCCTTGGCGCTGATGCCGGCGCTGCCGGCGAATGCGGCCGTGGAAGATGCCATCGCGGCCTTCACGGGCGGCGCGCCGGTGGGCGAGGGCGGCATCACGCTCACCACCCCCGAGATCGCCGAGAACGGCAACACCGTTCCGGTCAGCGTGTCGGCCCCGGGCGCGGTCGCCATCATGCTGCTGGCCACCGGCAACCCGAATCCGGATGTCGGCACCTTCAACTTCGGTCCGCTCGCGGCAAGCCAAAGCGCCTCGACGCGCATCCGGCTGGCCGGCACCCAGGACGTCGTCGCGATCGCCAAGATGGCGGACGGGTCCTTCGTGCAGGCGACCAACAACGTCAAGGTCACCATCGGCGGCTGCGGCGGCTGATCTGAGGAGAGAACATCATGGCAGACGTCAAACCCCGCGTCCGCGTCCCCGACACCGCCTCGGCCGGTGAGACCATCGTCATCAAGACGCTGATCAACCACGCCATGGAATCCGGCCAGCGCAAGGACTCGAACGGAAATCCGATCCCGCGCCAGATCATCAATCGCTTCACGGCCGAGTTCAACGGCCAGATGATCATCGACGTGAAGATCGAACCCGCGGTTTCCACCAACCCCTACTTCGAGTTCGAGGCAGTCGTGCCGGAGACGGGCGAATTCACCTTCACCTGGTATGACGACGACGGCTCGGTCTACACCTCGACCGCGCCGATCACGGTCAGCTGAGGCGAAGGCAGCGCGAAAGGGAGGAAGCGCATGACTGGAACAACGCTGAAGAGCGGGCTTGCGGCGATGGCGATTGCGGTTGCCGGTGCGGCCGTCGCCGACCCCGTCGACGATACGCTCGTTCTGAACGGCGAGATCGAGATGACAACCCGGGCGCCCGCGTCCGAGTACATGTCGAGGATCTTTCCCGAGGTCATCTCGGGCTGGCACTACCGCGAGGACGACACGCGCGACATGCAGCGTGACGACTTCGACAACCCGGCGATGCTTTACGTCGACCAGGCGCGCGACGTCTGGAACACGGTCGAAGGGTCGGCTGGCCAGTCCTGCGCGTCCTGCCACGGCGATCCCGAAAGCCTGACGGGCTTCTGGAACACCCAGCCGAAGTTCAACGAAGAGGCCGGCACCGTCTGGGCGGCCGAGCAGTTCGTCAATAACTGCCGGACCGAACGGATGGGCGCCGAAGCCTGGGGCTGGGACAGCGGCGAGATGCGCAACATGACGGCGCTTCTGGCCTCGGTCTCGCGCGGGTTGCCGATGAACGTGGCGGTGGACGGTCCCGCGCAGCCCTATTGGGAGCGCGGGCAGGAGATCTACTATACCCGCTATGGCCAGTTGGAGCTTGCCTGCGCGAACTGCCACGAAGACAACAACGGCAACTACATCCGCGCCGACCACCTGAGCCAGGGCCACATCAACGGCTTCCCGACCTACCGGCTGCGCAACGCGGGCCTCGTGTCACGTCAAAACCGGTTCAACGGGTGCATCCGCGACACCCGGGGCGAGCCTTACGCCATCGGGTCGGACGACTTCGTCGCGCTCGAACTTTACGTCGCCTCGCGTGGCAACGGGCTTTCGGTCGAAGGACCGGCTGTCCGCAACTGAGAACATGGCCCGCGCGGGACACCGCGCGGGCCTTTGTCTATCCAAACGTATTCATGTTCGCGAATACGAATATGCACGAAAGGACCGGCGATGATCTCGCGGCGTGATTTCCTTCAGGCAAGCATGGCGGCCTCGGCGATCGTCGGGGCCAGCGGCTTTGGCAACTGGGCCCGACTCGCCGCGCAGCAGGCGCTGACGCAGGACCAGCTTCTGCAGTTCGACAGCTTCGGCAACGTGACGCTGATCCATCTGACCGACCTTCACGCCCAGCTCACCCCGATCTGGTTCCGCGAGCCCGAGGTGAACATCGGCGTGGGCGAGAACCGGGGGCAGGTGCCCCACGTCACCGGGGCCGACTTCCGGCAGCTATACGGGATCGAGGACGGCAGCCCGTCGCATTATGCGCTGACCTATGACGACTTTTCCGCGCTGGGGCGGACTTATGGGCGGATGGGCGGTGTCGACCGCATCGCCACCGTCGTGAACGCGATCCGCGCCGACCGGCCCGAGGCGATCCTTCTGGACGGCGGCGACACCTGGCACGGCAGCTATGGCTGCTTCCACACGCAGGGCCAGGACGTGGTCAACGTGATGAACACGCTGCGCCCGGACGCGATGACGTTGCACTGGGAGTTCACGCTGGGCACCGACCGCCTGCTGGAGCTGGTGGGCGGCCTGCCGTTCCCGGTTCTGGGCCAGAACATCTTCGACGCCGAATGGCAGGAGCCGTCCGAGGACTTCCCGCCCTACACCTTCTTCGAGCGCGGCGGCGCGAAGATCGCCGTGATCGGCCAGGCCTTCCCCTACATGCCGATCGCCAACCCCGGCTGGATGTTCCCCGAATTCAGCTTCGGCATCCGAGACGAGAACATGCAGGCCATGGTCGACGAGGTCCGCGCCGAGGGCGCCGAGCTTGTCGTGGTGCTCAGCCACAACGGCTTCGACGTCGACAAGAAGATGGCCAGCCGCGTGACGGGCATCGACGTGATCCTGTCGGGCCACACCCACGACGCCCTGCCCGAGCCGCTGCTTGTGGGCGAGACGATCATCGTCGCCAGCGGCTCGAACGGCAAGTTCGTCAGCCGCGTCGACCTTGACGTGCAGAACGGCCGGATGATGGGCTTCCGCCACAAGCTGATCCCGATCTTCTCGGACGTCATCACCCCCGATCCAGAGGTCGCCGCGGTCATCGAGGCCGAGCGCGCGCCCTTCAAGGACACCCTGGAAGAGGTCGTCGGCCAGACCGACAGCCTTCTGTTCCGGCGCGGCAACTTCAACGGCACCTGGGACGACCTGATTTGCGACGCGCTTCTGTCCGAGCGCGACGCCGAGATCGCCCTGTCGCCCGGCGTGCGCTGGGGGCCGTCGCTTCTGCCCGGCGATCCGATCACGCGCGAAGACATCTGGAACGTCACCTCGATGACCTATGGCAAGGCCTACCGGACCGAAATGACGGGCGACTTCCTGAAGGTCGTGCTCGAGGACGTGGGCGACAACATCTTCAACCCCGATCCCTATTACCAGCAGGGCGGCGACATGGTGCGCGTGGGTGGCCTTGGCTACACGATCGACATCGACAAGCCCCAGGGCGAGCGGATCTCGGACATGACGCTGATTTCCACGGGCGAGGCGATCGACCCCGCGCGCAGCTACGTCGTGGCAGGCTGGGCCAGCGTCAACGAAGGCACCGAAGGCCCCGAGATCTGGGACGTGGTCGAGGCGCATGTGCGCAAGCTCGGCACCGTCACCGTCGCGCCGAACACAAGTGTGAAAGTCCTTGGCGCCTGAGCGCCGCGACATAGGAGAGCAAGCGATGACCGATACCCCCTCGCTTCCCAAGCCGTCCCGGCGCGCCTTCCTGCGCGGCACGGCGATGGCGGCCGGTGCGCTGGCCGCGGGCCGCGCGGCGGCCGAAGGCCCCGACCCGCTGATCACCGAAGTCCAGCCCTGGGCGCAGGGCTTCGGCGACGGCGTCGACGCGGTGCCCTACGGGATGCCAATCCACTTCGAAAGCCACGTCGTGCGCCGCAACGTCGACTGGCTGACCGCCGACGTGGTTTCGTCGATCAACTTCACGCCGATCCATGCGCTGGAAGGCACGATCACGCCGCAGGGCTGCGCCTTCGAACGGCACCACTCCGGCGCGATCGAACTGTCGAAACCCGACTACCGTCTGATGATCAACGGGCTTGTGGAGCAACCGCTGGTCTTCACCTACGCCGACCTCGAACGCTTCCCGCGCTCCGTGCAGACCAATTTCTGCGAATGCGCCGCGAACTCGGGGATGGAATGGGGCGGCGCCCAGCTTCAGGGGGCGCAGTTCACCCACGGCATGATCCACAACATGGAATACACCGGCGTGTCGCTTCGCACACTGCTTCAGGAAGCGGGTGTAAAGCCCGAAGGAACCTGGGTTTATGTCGAGGGGGCCGATGCCTCGTCGAACGGCCGCTCGATCCCGATGGAAAAGGCGCTGGACGACGTTCTGGTGGCCTTCTTCGCCAATGGCGAGGCGCTGAGGAAGGAACACGGCTATCCCGTGCGCCTGGTCGTGCCGGGATGGGAAGGCAACCTCTGGATCAAGTGGCTGCGCCGGATCGAAGTGACCGACGGCCCCGTGGAGGCCCGCGAGGAGACCTCGAAGTACACCGACCTGATGCCGGACGGCCGCGCGCGCAAATGGACCTGGGAGATGGACGCGAAATCCGTCATCACCTCGCCCTCGCCGCAGGCGCCCTGGCGGCAGGGTCCGGGGCCGATGGTCATCACCGGTCTGGCCTGGACCGGGCGGGGCCGGATCACCCGCGTCGACGTTTCGCTCGACGGCGGCAAGAACTGGCAGGAGGCTCGGCTTGCCGGCCAGCCCGAGCCCATGGCGCTGACGCGGTTCTACCTCGACCATGTCTGGGACGGCTCGGAGATGCTGCTCCAGTCCCGCGCGATCGACGAGACCGGTTATGTCCAGCCCACGAAGGACGCGCTGCGCGACGTCCGAGGGTTGAACTCGGTCTATCACAACAACGGAATCCAGACCTGGTGGGTCAAGCCGAACGGGGAGGCCGAGAATGTCGAAGTGTCGTAACCTGCTGCTGGCCACGGCGGCCGCAAGCGTCCTTGCCGCCCCTGCCTTCGCCGAGCGGCTTGGCATCGGGCGGCCCGCGCTGCCCGAAGAGATCGCGGCCTGGGACGTCAACGTGATGCCCGACGGCACCGGCCTGCCCGCGGGCTCGATGAGCGTCGAGGACGGCGAGGCGGTCTTCGTCGACAACTGTTCGTCCTGCCACGGCGATTTCGCCGAAGGCATCGACAACTGGCCGGCGCTGGCCGGCGGCCGCGGCACCCTGACGAACGCGCGCCCGGTGAAGACGGTGGGGTCCTACTGGCCCTACGTCTCGACCGTGTGGGACTATGTCCACCGCTCGATGCCCTTCGGGAACGCGCAGGTCCTCGAACCCGACGAGGTCTATGGCATCGTGGCCTACATCCTCTATTCCGAAGGCCTGGTGGACTACGACTTCGTTCTCTCGAACGAGAACTTCACCGAGGTGCGTCTGCCCAACGAAGACGGCTTTTACGTCGACGACCGGGTCGAGACCGAGTTTCCGGTCTTCACCGCCGCGCCCTGCATGACCGATTGCAAGGCCGAGGTCACGATCACCCGCAAGGCGTCCGACCTCAAGGTGACGCCGACCGACGATCAGGGCCATCCCGCCGGCACGCTGCCCGACATCACAGTGGCCTCCGCGGAAGGCGCGGCCGCCGTGGTCGAGGCCGCTGCCGACGCCCCCGAGGCAGCCCCCGAGGCAACCCCCGAGACGGCCCCCGCCGAAGAGGCGGCCGAGTCGACGCCGGCGGCCGAGGGGCCCGATCCCGAACTGATCGCAGCCGGCGAGGCGGCGTTCCGCCAGTGCTCGACCTGCCACGAGGTCGGTGAGGGCGCGAAGAACAAGACCGGGCCGCAGCTGAACGACCTCTTCGGGCGTCAGGCCGGGTCGGTCGAGGGGTTCCGCTATTCGAAACCCTTCGCCGATGCCGGCGCCGGGGGGCTGGTCTGGACCGAGGAAACGGTGCACGATTTCCTCATGCAGCCGCGCGACTACATCAAGGGCACCCGCATGTCGTTCCGGGGCTTCCGGGACGAGGCGGACATCGCGGCGGTGATCGCCTATCTGCAAAGCTATTCGGAGTAGACCATGCCACATTCCTCTGCCGGTGCGTTGGCCGGTGCCTGGGCCGCCGTCGTGATGTCGGTCGTGCCCGCCCTGGCAGAGGAACTTGGAGATGCGGCGCGCGGGGCCGAGATTTTCGTCCAGTGCAGCGGCTGCCACGAGGTCGGGCCGGGGGCGGAGAACGCCATCGGTCCGCACCTGAACGGCGTGTTCGGGCGGCGGGCGGCAGCGTTCGAGGACTATCGCTATTCGAAAGGTCTGGACCGGGCGGGAAGTGACGGGCTTGTCTGGGATCTCGACACGCTGGACGCGTACCTGGAAAACCCCCGCATCCTTGTCTCGGGCACGCGGATGAGCTTTCCCGGCCTGCCCGACAAGCAGGACCGCAACGACGTATTGGCCTACCTGCGGCAGTTCTCGGCCAGCCCGCAGAACATCCCCGAGGCCGTGCCCACCGCCCGGCCGCGCGATCCCGACCTGACGCTCGAACCCGAGATCCTCGCCATTCAGGGGGATCCGGCCTATGGCGAATACCTGTCCAACGAATGCAAGACCTGCCACCAGGCCAGCGGCGCCGACGAGGGCATCCCCTCGATCACCAACTGGCCGGCCGAGGATTTCGTGCTGGCCATGCACGCCTACAAGCGCAAGATCCGGCCGCATCCGGTGATGCAGATGATGGCCGGCAGACTTTCGGATGAAGAAATTGCCGCTTTGGCCGCGTACTTCGAAGCGATAGAATGAAACCATAAGCCACAAGAACACACCAAGGGAGGACTGCCATGAAGATCGCCAGACGGACATTCCTGGGCTCTGCCGCAGCCGCATCCGCGATCCTTGCCGCGCCCATGCTGGGCGCTCAGGGCCGACCACGCGTCGTCGTCGTCGGTGGCGGGGCGGGCGGGGCCACCGCGGCGCGCTATATCGCCAAGGACAGCGCCGGCGCCATCGACGTCACGCTGGTCGAGCCGACCCGCGTCTACTTCACCTGCTTCTTCTCGAACCTCTTCCTCGGCGGCTTCCAGGAGCTTGACGACCTGGGCCATACCTACGGCACGCTGGCGGCCGACTACGGCGTCAACGTGGTGCACGACTGGGCCGTGGGCATCGACCGCGACGCGAAGACCGTATCGCTTGGCAGCGGCTACGCGCTGCCCTACGACCGGCTGATCCTGAGCCCCGGCATCGACTTCATCGAAGGCTCGGTCCCGGGCTGGAGCATCGCCGATCAGGACGTGATGCCCCATGCCTACAAGGGCGGCACGCAGGCGGGGCTTCTGCGCGCCCAGATCGACGCGATGCCCGAAGGCGGCACCTTCGTCATGGTCGCGCCGCCCAATCCGTTCCGCTGCCCGCCCGGCCCCTACGAACGGATTTCTATGGTGGCGCACCGCTTCACGCAGGTGAACCCGACCGCCAAGATCATCATCGTCGATCCCAAGGAAAGCTTCTCGAAGCAGGCGCTGTTCGAAGAGGGCTGGCAGAACCACTATCCCGGCATGATCACCCGCATCGGCCCCGACTTCGGCGCCGAGACCGTGACCGTGAACCCCGAGACGATGGAGATCGACGTCGACGGCGAGGTCATCAAGGCCGATGTCGCCAACATCATCCCGGCGCAGCGGGCGGGCACGATCTGCCAGCTCGCGGGCATCACCGACGGCAACTGGGCGCCAGTGGTTCCGGCCTCGATGCAAAGCCGCATCGACCCGAACATCTTTGTCCTTGGCGACGCCAGCGCGCAGGGCGACATGCCCAAGTCGGGCTATTCGGCCAACAGCCAGGCCAAGGTCGCGGCGATGATCGTGCGGGGCGAGCTGACGGGAAGCCAGGTCTTCCCGGCGCGGTATTCGAACACCTGCTGGTCGCTGATCGCCACCGACGACGGCGTCAAGGTCGGCGCCGCCTACGAACCGACCGAAGAGAAGATCGCCAGCGTGTCGAGCTTCATCAGCCAGACGGGTGAGGACGCCGCGCTGCGCAAGCAGACCTATGAGGAAAGCCTGGGCTGGTACGCCGGGATCACCTCGGACATGTTCGGCTAGGGCCGGACGAGGGCGCGCGCGGCCCCATCGCGCGCGCCGCAAAAGGGGGTGTCACCATGCGTCTTGCGATCACCGTTGCGGCCGCCGTTGTCGCGGCCTCGGCCCTCGTCTCGCCCGCGTCGGCGCAGGACGCCGTGACCTACGCCTTCGACGGCTCGTTCGACGACGCGGCCTTCGGGGTGGAGTCGGCGATCGTCGGGCGCGGCCTTGTCATCGATCACGTCAGCCACGTGGGCGAGATGCTGTCGCGCACGGCGTCCGACGTGGGCAGCGACGTCGAGATCTTTGCGCAGGCCGACGTCTATCAGTTCTGCTCGGCGGTGCTGTCGCGCAAGGTCATGGAGGCCGACCCGATGAACCTCGTCTATTGTCCCTACGGCATCTTCGTGGCCGAACGCGCGGGCGAGGTGACGATCGGGTATCGCGCCTTCCCCGACGGCCCGATGCAGGAGGTCCAGGCCCTTCTGGACGAGATCGTGCGCGAGGCCGCCGGCCTTTAGCGCCTGCGCGATTGACGCAGGTCAAGGCGGTCTCCGCGCCCCCGGCTAGGCTGGCTTCAGGGGGAACGGAAGGGAACGACACCCGATGCTTGAGGCGCTGATCGACCGGCACGGAGACGCGGCCGTCCTGTTCGGTGGCGGGCTGGCCGTGGGGCTTGCGTTCGGCGCGCTGGCGCAGCATTCGCGTTTCTGCCTGCGCGCGGCCACGGCCGAATTCGCGGGCCGCACCCTTGGCCCGCGCATCTCGGTCTGGCTTCTGACCTTCTTCGGTGCGGTCGTGGCGGTCCAGGGCGCAATCCTCTGGGGCTGGCTCGACACGTCAGACGCCCGGCAGATCGCCGCCGTGGGCAGCGTCTCGGGCGCGCTGGTCGGCGGGCTGATGTTCGGGGTCGGCATGATCCTGGCTCGCGGCTGCGCCAGCCGGCTTCTGGTCCTGTCGGCCACCGGCAACCTGAGGGCGCTTGTGACCGGCCTGATCCTTACCATCGTTGCGCAGGCGTCGCTTCGCGGCGGCCTTGCCCCCGCGCGCGAGGCGATCTCGGATCTCTGGACGATCCCCGGCGGGCAGGCACGCGATCTTCTGGGCGCCGTGGGCCTTGGTCCCGGCGCGGGTTTCGCGCTTGGGCTGGCCGGCCTTGTGCTGGCGGTGGTGCTGGCCGTCCGCAACACCGTCGGCATCAGCCGCGGCGTGGCGGCCGTCGGGGTCGGGCTGGCCGTGGCTGCCGGCTGGGTCTTCACCTACGCCATGACGCAGGTCTCGTTCGAGCCGCTGATCGCGGGCTCGGTCAGCTTCACGGGTCCTTCGGCCGACACGCTGATGGGCTTCGTGAACGAACGCTCGATGCCGCTTGACTTCAACGTGGGCCTCGTGCCCGGGGTCTTCCTTGGCTCGGCGGTCATGGCGCTTGTGACGCGCGAATGGCAGCTTCAGGGGTTCGAGGGCGGGCCGTCGATGCTGCGCTATTTCGCGGGCGCGGCGCTGATGGGCTTTGGCGCGATGCTGGCGGGCGGCTGCGCGGTCGGGGCAGGGGTCACGGGCGGGGCGATCTTCGCGATGACCGCCTGGCTGGCGCTTGGCGCGATGTGGTTCGGCGCGGTCGTCACGGTCCTGATCGAGGGTCGGATCGAGGCCGCGGGCACCACGGGCCAGCCGGCATGAGCTGGATCGACCGGTTTGCGGGGCTGTCGAAGCTGTCGCCGCCTATTCGCGAGATGCTGGAAAAACGCAGCGTCGTCGTCTCGGTGCCGCGCGACACGGTGATCTTCGGCCCCGGCAAGGCGCCCGAGAACCTGCTGCTGCTTCTGGACGGCACGGTGCGCGTCCAGCAGGTGTCCGAGTCCGGGCGCGAGATCGTCCTGTACCGCGTGCACGCCGGCGAAAGCTGCGTGCTGACCACCGCCTGCCTTCTGGCCTACGAGGATTATTCCGCCGAAGGCGTCGCCGAGACGGAGGTCGAGGCCGCCGCGATCCCCCGGCAGGTCTTCGACGACCTCGTCTCGGGTTCCGAGGTGTTTCGCCGGTTCGTCTTTTCGGCCTACTCCAAGCGCATCACCGACCTGTTCCTGGTGATCGAGGAAATCGCCTTCCGGCGGATGGACATCCGGCTTGCCCAGAAGCTGATCGAACTGGCCGGGACGGGGCGCGATGTGCGCGCCACACATCAGCAGATGGCGGCCGAGCTTGGCACCGCGCGCGAGGTCGTCTCGCGCCAGTTGTCGGAATTCCAGCGCCGGGGCTGGATCGAACAGTCGCGCGGCGCGATCGGGCTCAAGGATCCCGCCGCCATCGCGGCTCTGGCCGAGACGGCGTGAGCGCGCGTCTTGGTGACATCGTCACTGAACCGTCTGGCGGAAAGGCGTAGCAGGGCGGGGACAGATCGGAAGGAGTCGTCTGATGACTACAAATGTCGGAAGCCTTGACCGCGTGCTGCGCGCGCTTCTGGGGATCGTGCTGATCCTTGCCCCCTTCGTCAGCGGGGCCGCCTTGTTTCAGGGCGCGATGACCTGGGTCAGCGTCGTCGTCGGCGCGGTCCTTCTGTTCACCGCCGTCACGCGATTCTGCCTGCTTTACCGGGTGCTTGGCATCACCACCTGCCGCACCTGAGCGGACCTGCGACCAAAGGAGGAACCGGAAATGGCCTATCCCGCGAACACCGCCGTCAAACCCGAGGTCGAAGCCTTCTTCGATCCCGCGACCTGGACCATCAGCTACGTCGTGAAGGACCCCAATTCGAAGTCCTGTGCGATCGTCGATTCGGTTATGGACATCGATTATGCCGCCGGCCGCATCACCCATGACAGCGCCGACAAGATCATCGACTACGTCCGGACGCACGACCTCAAGGTCGAGTGGCTGATCGAAACCCATGTCCACGCCGACCACCTGTCGGCTGCGCCCTATCTTCAGGAAAAGCTGGGCGGCAAGATCGGCATCGGCGAGAATATCACCATCGTGCAGGACACCTTCGGCAAGGTCTTCAACGAAGGCACCGAGTTCCAGCGCGACGGCAGCCAGTTCGACCGCCTCTTCAAGGACGGTGACACCTACACCGTGGGCACGATGCAGGCCTTCGCGATCCATACGCCAGGCCACACCCCGGCCTGCATGACCCATGTGATGGGCGACGCGGCCTTCGTGGGCGACACGCTGTTCATGCCCGACATGGGTTCGGCCCGGGCCGATTTTCCCGGCGGCTCGGCCGAAGCGCTCTACGACTCGATCCAGCGCGTGCTGACGCTGCCCGACGAGACGCGGCTTTTCATGTGCCACGACTACGCGCCGAACGGCCGCGAGATCCGGTGGGAAACCACCGTGTCCGAGGAAAAGGAAAAGAACATCCACGTCGGCCACGGCAAGACGAAGGAGGACTTCGTCAAGTTCCGCACCGAGCGGGACGCCACGCTGGACATGCCGCGCCTGATCATTCCGTCGCTTCAGGTCAACATGCGCGCGGGCGAGGTGCCGACCGACAAGGACGGCAACCAGATGCTCAAAGTTCCCGTCAACAAGCTCTGAACCCGGAGACCGCGCCCATGGACCCCAAGGCCATCTCGACCCAGCTGTCGGTCAGCCCGCAGATCTCGATCGACGAGGTCAAGGCGCTGGCCGACCTGGGCTATCGCTCGATCATCTGCAACCGGCCGGACGGCGAAGGCGCCGACCAGCCGACCTTCGAAGAGATCGAGGCCGCCGCGACGGCCGCGGGCCTTCAGGCGCGCTACATCCCCATCGTCGCGGGCACCGTAAGTGACGAGGACGCCGAGCTCTTTGCCCGGGCGATGGACGAGCTGCCGAAGCCCGCGCTGGCCTACTGCCGCACCGGCACACGGTCGGCCACGCTCTGGTCTCTGAGCCAGGCCAAGCGGATGTCGGTGGCCGATATCCTGGCCGCGACGAAGGCGGCGGGCTACGACATGGCCGGCGTGGTGCGGCGCATCGTGAACGGCGGCAAGACGCCCACCGACACGGGCGACGCGCATTTCGAGGTCGTGATCGTCGGTGGCGGCGCGGCCGGCATCTCGGTCGCGGCCAGCCTTCGGGCGCGGCGGCCGGGGCTTGAGATCGCCATCATCGACCCCGCCGACATCCACTATTACCAGCCCGGCTGGACGATGGTGGGGGGCGGCATCTTCAACGCGGCCTCGACCGCCAAGACCATGGCCTCGCTCATCCCGGCGGGCGTGCACTGGATCAAGTCGGCCGTCGCCGCGTTCGAGCCCAAGGACAACGCCGTCGTCCTCGACGGCTGCCGGGTGGTGAAATACGACCGCCTTGTGGTCTGCCCGGGGCTGAAGCTGAACTGGGCCGGCGTCGAGGGACTGGTCGAAACGCTGGGAAAGAACGGCGTCACGTCGAATTATCGTTATGATCTGGCTCCATACACATGGGAGCTTGTGCAGAACCTGAAGTCCGGCCGCGCCGTCTTCACGCAGCCGCCCATGCCGATCAAGTGCGCCGGCGCGCCGCAGAAGGCGCTGTATCTGTCGGCCGACCATTGGCTGCGCAAGAGCCGTCTTGGCGCGATCGACATCGATTTCTACAACGCCGGCGGCGTCCTGTTCGGCGTGAAGGAATACGTGCCGGCGCTGGAAAGCTATATGGCGCGCTATGGAGCGGGTCTGCATTTCTTCCACAATCTCAAGCGTATAGATGGCCCGGCGAAGAGAGCCTGGTTCGAGGTGAAGACCCCGGATGCCCCGGTGTCCGAGGTCGAAGTCGAATTCGACATGATCCATGTCGTCCCGCCGCAGACCGCGCCCGACTTCATCCGCGTCTCGCCGCTGGCCGATGCCGCCGGCTGGGTCGATGTCGACCAGGCGACGCTGCGCCACAAGACCTGGGACAACGTCTGGTCGCTGGGCGACGTGATGAACGCGCCCAACGCCAAGACGGCGGCAGCGGCGCGCAAGCAGGCCCCCGTGGTGGCCGAGAACATCGTGGCCGACATGCGCGGCCTCAGCCCGCGCGCGCAATATGACGGCTATGGCTCGTGCCCGCTGACGGTCGAGAAGGGCAAGATCGTGCTGGCCGAGTTCGGCTATGGCGGCAAGCTTCTGCCCAGCTTCCCGACCTGGCTGATCGACGGCACCAAGCCATCGCGCGCGGCCTGGCTTCTGAAGGAACAGATCCTGCCGCCGGTCTATTGGCTGGCGATGCTGAAGGGCAAGGAATGGATGGCGAAACCTGAAAAGGTTTCCGTGGCCTGAGGGCCGAACCTCATGGTTCCGGGGCGTCCGTCGCCCCGGACTGAAAGAAAGATGCGAGCATGACAGGAACAGGCAGGCTGGCCGCCGCACGGCGGTTCTTTCCCATTCTGGAGTGGGGCAAGACCTACAACCGCGACACGCTGACGAACGATGCGGTGGCCGCGGTGATCGTGACGATCATGCTGATCCCGCAGTCGCTGGCCTATGCCCTTCTGGCGGGTCTTCCGGCCGAGGTCGGGCTTTACGCGTCGATCCTGCCGCTGGTGGCCTACGCCATCTTCGGCACCTCGCGCGCACTGGCCGTGGGGCCAGTGGCGGTGGTGTCGCTGATGACGGCGGCGGCGGTCGGCAACATCGCCGCGCAGGGCACGGCCGAGTATATCGCGGCCGCGGTGATCCTTGCGTTCCTGTCGGGCCTCATGCTGCTGGTGATGGGCGTCTTCCGGCTGGGATTTCTGGCGAACTTCCTGAGCCATCCGGTGATCGCGGGGTTCATCTCGGCCTCGGGCATCCTGATCGCGGCCAGTCAGCTGGGCCAGATCCTGGGGATCAAGGCCGGTGGTCACAACCTGGTCGAGCTTCTGCACGGAATCGTCGCCAACATCGGACAGACCAACCCGATCACGCTTGCGATCGGGGCGGGGGCGACGGCGTTCCTGTTCTGGGTGCGCAAGGGGCTGAAGCCGATGCTTCTGGGCGCGGGCGTGGCGCCGCGGCTTGCCGATATCCTGGCCAAGGCCGGCCCGGTGGCGGCCGTCGCGGTGACGACGCTGCTGGCGTGGGGCCTTGGGCTGGCCGATCGTGGGGTCGCCATCGTGGGCGACATCCCGCAAGGCCTGCCGCCCTTCACGCTGCCGCAGTTCGACGCCGATATCTGGATGTCGCTGGCCGGGTCGGCGGCGCTGATCTCGGTCATCGGGTTCGTCGAAAGCGTCTCGGTCGCGCAGACACTTGCGGCCAAGAAGCGCCAGCGCATCGACCCCGACCAGGAGCTTGTGGGCCTTGGCGCCTCGAACATCGCCTCGGCGCTGTCGGGCGGCTATCCGGTCACGGGCGGTTTCGCGCGGTCGGTCGTCAACTTCGACGCGGGCGCCGAAACGCCCGCCGCCGGCGCCTTCACCGCTGTGGGCATCCTTCTGGCGGCGCTTCTGCTGACGCCGCTTCTCTACTTCCTGCCCAAGGCCACCCTGGCCGCGACGATCATCGTCGCGGTGCTGTCGCTGGTCGATCTGGGCATCGTGCGCCGGACCTGGGCCTATTCGAAGGCCGATTTCTTCGCGGTGTCCGCGACCATCCTTCTGACCCTGGGCTTCGGGGTCGAGACAGGCGTCTCGGCCGGGGTGCTTCTGTCGATCGTGCTGTTCCTCTACAAGACCTCGCGCCCGCACGTCGCCGAGGTGGGGCTTGTGCCGGGCACACAGCATTTCCGCAACATCCGCCGTCACCGGGTCGAGACCGACCCCTCGATCGTCACGATCCGCATCGACGAAAGTCTCTACTTCGCCAATGCCCGCTATCTCGAGGATTTCATCTATGACCGTGTCGTGGGCGACAGGGCGATCCGGCATGTGGTGCTGATGTGTTCGGCGGTGAACGAGATCGACATGAGCGCGCTTGAATCGCTCGAGGCGCTGAACCACAGGTTGAACGAGATCGGGATCCGGCTGCACCTGAGCGAAGTGAAGGGCCCGGTCATGGACCGTCTGGAACGCACGCATTTCCTGGACGAACTGTCGGGCCGGGTCTTCCTTTCGCAGTTCGAGGCGATGCGCGCCTTGCAACCTGGAGGCGAAACGGGCCCGGCGCCGCTTCGGTGCTAGGATTGCGGGGGGCCGGGCGCGCAGATCGCGCGGACCGGCCTGCCACAATCGGCACGATTCGAGGCCGGATGGGCGCGGATTCTTTCAGATAATCGCGTCCGCGCTCCCGCCGCGGCACCCTGAAATCCCGGAAATCGCGGCGGAACAGACTGTTGTCGCTGGCGCGACAGTGCGACTTTGGCGATCCGGCCTCAATTCTTAACGTCCGGTTTATGTTGGATCGGACGACAATTCGCTTCGATTCTTATGGGTTTTTCGGGGCCGATCCCGCCCTGAACACGGCCTTTGTTGCGCACCGGGAAACCATCTGGGCCGTTCTCCGTCAACTGCCTGCGGGCGGGTGCACCATATCGACACAGTCGGGCGGCTTCCTGCCCAAGTATCGCCGGACGCGCCGGACAGAAAGGTGCCGTAGCGGATCGGACAGCCTGCCACCAAGCGTTGACCGGACTGCGTAGTGAGTAGATGGTAGGGGACCAGTATCGGTGCCCGTTCCGGGTAAGATGCGTGTCGGTCGGGGTGGGGAGACCGGCACGCGATCCGCGGACAGGGTGTAAGACGGCCGGGGATGTGCTCCGGGTGCGTGTTGTAAACGTGTCGCCGCGATGGTTGCGGTGTGATGAGTGGAAGGTGAGTGACGTGACGATTGACCAGTTCCCCGCGACGGTGCGGGAAGGTGCGACCCGCCCCAGCGCAATGCCGGGCGGGCCCCAGCGAACGGTGCGGACCGAACGCGAACCTTCTTCCCTGCAATGGACGCTGCCCGGCTTTGCGCCGATGACACGGATCACCACGTCCTTCGGCGAGGTGCACGCCCAGGCTCTGCGCGAACGCGACCTTGTCCGAACCCGCTCGGGCGAGTTCAAGCCGATCCGCTGGATCGACCGCATCGTGTTGGACGAGGAATTCCTGATCCGTCACCCCGATGCCCTGCCGGTGCTGATCCGCGCCAATTCGCTTGGCCGCGGCCTGCCGCGCGCCGACGTGATGCTGTCGCCACGCCAGCCGATCGCGCCGGCACTGAACCACCTGCCGGGCACCGCGCGGACCGCGGCCGATCTTCTGGCCCGTCCCGGCGTCTTCCGGAAGACCGAGAACGTGCTGACCTACACGCTCTTCCACCTCGGTACGCCGGACTACGTGATGTGCGAACGACTTTGGGTCCACGTCGCGCCCTGAGGCGCGCGCCGGATCCCCACGGGGTTTGCAGCAGGCGGAGGGGCAGCATCCGGCATTGGCCGGGCGCGGCCCCTCCGCCACCCTGAATTTCCCCGTGCCGCTCAACCGAATCTTCACTGCTTTGCGCGAGGTCTGACCCGACGAACCGGGGAAGGCGTGGGACGGCATGACTCTGGCGGGCGAACAGCGGCGGGGCGCCGGGGGCGGGGGCCGATGACGCCGGACGCGCCTGCGGGCCTCACCCGCGTTCTGATCGTGGACGACTCGCGCACCATCCGCACGATGCTGCGGGCGCTTCTGGCCGCTGATCCCCGGATCGCGGTGGTGGGCGAGGCCACCGATCCCTACGAAGCGCGCGAGGCGATCAAGGCGCTTGATCCCGATGTTCTGACGCTTGACGTCGAGATGCCGCGCATGAACGGATTGGACTTTCTCGGGCGTCTCATGCGGCTGCGGCCGATGCCTGTTGTCATGGTGTCCACCCGCACCACCGAGAACAGCGAAACCGCCATCCGCGCGCTTTCGATCGGGGCGGTCGATTGCATCGACCTGTCGCGCTTTCGCGGCGATGCCGAAGGGGCCGTGCGCCTGGCCGACACGCTGGTCCAGGCCGCCCGCGCCTCGGTCGGCCGTCTTACCGCGCGGCCAAGGCCCGCGCAGGCCCGGCCCGCCGCCGCGCCGTTTCAGTGGAACGGCAGGATCGTCCTGATCGGAAGTTCGACGGGTGGGGTCGATGCTCTGGAACGCGTCTTGGCGGCCTATCCCGCGGACGGGCCGCCGACGCTGGTCGCCCAGCACATGCCGCCATCGTTCCTGCGCAGCTTCGCCGACCGGCTGAACGCGCAGGTCGCCCCGCAGGTGTCGGTGCTTGGCGCGGACGCGCTGCTCGAGACGGGCCGCGTCTACTTCGCGCCGGGCGGCGACAGCCATGGCATCGTCGTGGGGCGCGACCGTCTTCGGCTGCGCGCCATCGCCGACGATGGCACCGCGGCCTATGTGCCGTCGGTCGATCGCCTGTTCGCCTCGGCCGTCGGCGTGGCGCGCCAGGTCGTCGCGGTCCTGCTGACCGGCATGGGCCGCGACGGCGCCGAAGCGATGCGCGACCTGCGTGCGGCCGGCGCGCATACCATCGTGCAAAGCGGCGACAGTTGCGTCATCGACGGCATGCCGCGCGCCGCCCGCGATCTTGACGCCGCGATCGAGGTGCGCCCCCTCGACGAGATCGGCGCGGCGATCCTGGCGGCCACCGGCCGCGCCGCCCTGGCCCGGACATGAGCCTCGCGGGGTCCGGGCCGCAGACGCGCCCGACCGTCGAGCGCAGGCTTTACATCGCACAGGGCGAGCATGTCGTATCCGACCATCCCGACACGGTGATCACGACGATCCTGGGCTCGTGCGTGGCCGTCTGTCTTTGGGATCCCGCGACCGGAGTGGGCGGGATGAACCACATCCTGTTGCCCGATTTCGGGGGACGCGGCGAGGCCGTCCCGGGGACCGGCGTCGCGGGCGCCGGGGTCTACCGGTTCGGCGCGGCCTTGATGGAGGTGCTCATCAACGACGTCCTCAAGGCGGGTGCCGGCGGGTCGCGCCTGCGCGCCAAGCTGTTCGGCGGGGCTGCGATGCTGGGGGCGGCCACCGAGATCGGGCCTTGCAACGTGGCCTTCGTCAGGCAGTTCCTGCGCCGCGAAGGGATCGCGATCGAGGCCGCCTCGACCGGCGGAACACGGGCCCGGCAGATCCGTTTCTGGCCGAACGGGGGCCAGGCCCGGCAGCGGCTTGTCGTGGCGGCGGCCAGGCCGGCTGCGCCGGCGGTCTTGCCCAAGGCAAGCGACGTCGAACTGTTCTGAGTGTCCCCGAACAGGCCCCGTGGCGCCCGTGGATGTGCCACGGCAAAGGTGCACGGGGGCCTGCGGCTGGTCTTTGCGCAGGTCTCCGCCCCGGTCGGCGCAGGCGGAGGCGGCCGCGAAGGCCCTTCGTGCCTTGTGGCGGATCCGGTGGTCTGCCGCGATCCGCGGCCTGCGTACGCCTGCGACTGCAAGCGTGGCGGCGCTCTGTCCGGGGCTTTCACAGAAGGGTCAGCCGGCCCGCCTCGTCCGCCGCCGTGTCGTGGGGCGGCCGTCGCGCGAAAAGCCGCTCGGAGACGCTGCGCAGACGCAGCGATCGGGCCAGATCGGCCGGCGCGGGAAGATCGGCGGGCAGCGCCGACGCAAGGGCCCCGGTCAGGCGGCCAAGATCGTCAAGCGTCTGTCGCAGCCGGTCAAGCTCTTGCAGGTCGCGGGCCGAGGACGCGCTTGGGGCCGCCGCGCCCTGGGGCAAGGCGCGCTCGATCCGGGCCGCGAGGCTGGACAGGGCGACCAGTTCGTCCGACAGGCGCGCGACAAGCTCGCGCACCGTCTGTCCCGCGCCGATATCAAGGCCCACGGCCCCGGGCCGCCCGGCAGCGCCGTTCCCGGACGTCCGGTCGCGGCCGCACCGGTCCCGCTTCGCCGCGGATCTGCGGGGCCCTTCCGGAGTCGAGCCTTCGGGGTCTGGCCGGTCCGAGCCTGCTTCGCCTCGGGTGGCCCCGTCCGGTGTCGTTCCGCCCCGTTCGGCCGGGCCCAGCTTGGCCGCGCCGCCGTCGCCTCCGTGGCCGCGGTCCCGGTTGGCGCGATGCGGAACGGCCGCGTCTGCCCTCGAACCGTCGGGCAAGGCGCCTACCGGTCCAGCCCCGTCCGCGCGGGCGCCATGCGAGGAGTCCAAGCCCCGTGCGAAGTCATCCGCCGCGGCGCGGTCCGGCGCCGTCCTTCGGGACCCGGGCAAACCGGTCACAGCCGCCCCACGACGGCCTCGATCGCGGTCTTCAACTCCTGCGGCGTGAAGGGCTTGCGCAGGTAGTTGTTCATGCCCAGCCGGCGCCCCTGATCGATGATCTGCGCCTCGGCCCGCCCGGTGATCAGAAGAAAGCCGATGCGCGCGGTGCGCGGGCTTTGCCGCAGCGCGTGCAGAAGGTGAAGCCCGTCCATGCCGGGCATGTTGTAGTCCGAGATCACCAGGTGCGCCGGGCTGTGCGCGAGCGTGGCAAGCGCGCCCGGCCCATCGGCGGCGCTGGCCACGTTGCGGATCCCGATCGCGTCCAGCGCCTGGGTGATCAGGCCGCGGCTGGTCGACATGTCGTCGACCACCAGGATGCGCAGCTGCTCGCGAAGCGACATGTCAGGTTCCCCCGTTGCGAAGCGGTCCGGCGCGCCGGTAGGTGGTCACGCCGGCCCCGGCCAGGTCGGGCGCGGCGCCGTCCTGCACCCGCTCGGAATGGCCAAGAAAGAGCCATCCCCCCGGGGTCAGCGCGGCGGCGAAGCGCGGCCAGAGCCGGCGTTGCGTATCGGTGTCGAAGTAGATCACCACGTTGCGGCAGAAGATGGCGTCGAAGGGACATCGCATCGGCCAGGGATCGAGAAGGTTGAGGGCACGAAAGCTGACCAGTTCGCGCAGGGCCGGGCGGATGTCGATCGCGGCGTCGGCGGGGCCCGGCACGCCAAGCGTGGCGATGTCGGCCGCCGGCAGGCTGGCCACCGCGGCACGCGGATAGAGCCCCTTGCGCGCCTCGTCCAGGACGTGGCGGTCGATGTCGGTCGCCAGCACCCGCAGGTCGAGCTGCCCGGCGTCCGGCGCGGCCCGCAGAAGTTCAACAGCGATCGAATAGGCCTCCTGTCCGGTCGAGCATCCCGCCGACCAGATCCGCACCCGGCCGCCGGCGCGCGCCCGCGCCACAAGCCCGGGCAGGACCGACGTGCGCAGGGTGTCGAAATGGTGCCGCTCGCGGAAGAACTGGGTGACGTTCGTGGTCAGGGCCGCAACCAGCTCAAGCCGCTCGGCCTGGCCATCGGCGGCCTCGACGAAGTCGAGGTAGTCCTCGATCCGCGCCACGCCAAGCGCGCGCAGCCGCCGGGCAAGGCGCGACTGCACCATGGGCGCCTTGACGTCGGGGATTTGCAGGCCCGCCTCGCGCCGGGCAATCGCCGCCACGCGGGCGAAGTGCGCCGGCGCGAGCGGTGCGGCGAGCGGCCCGCCCGGGCACGGCAGCGCGGTCACGCGGCCTCCTCGGTCATGCCCGGCAGGACCTGATCGAGATCGAGAAGCCGCACCATCCGCCCTTCGATCAGGGTCAGCGACTGCACGAAACCCCGCCCGGCACCGGTGGCAAGTTCGGGCGGGGCCTGAAGCTCAGACCGCGGGATCGTCAGGATGTCCGAGACCGCATCGACCCGCAGCCCTACCGTGCGTCCGCCGCTTTGGACCACGATGATGACGTGGCGCGCATCCGGCCCTTCGGTGGCCAGGCCAAGACGCAGCGCCAGGTCGAGCACCGGCAGCACGGTGCCGCGCAGGTTGATCACCCCGCGCACGAAGGCCGGGGCGTGGGGCAGCGAGGTCGCGTGGGTCCAGCTTCGGATCTCGCGGACCTGCATGATGTCGACCGAATATTCCTGTTCGCCGACGCGGAAGGTCAAAAGCTCGATCTCGGCGCTGTCGCCGGTCGGCGGGGGGGCTTCGGCCGGGGGAAGGGAAGGCTGCATCGTCACGCGCTCCGTCTGAGGGCTGGGGTCTGTGGGCCGCGCCCGGCGGCGGTCGCCACGAGGTCGGCCGGATCGAGGATCAGCGCGATCTTGCCATCGCCGAGGATCGTCGCCGCGCTGACCCCGGGAACGCGGCCATAGCTGTCCTGCAGGCCCTTGATCACGACCTGGCGCTGATCCTCGATCCCGTCGACGACAAGCGCCGCGCGCGTGCCGTCTTCCTGACCGAGAAGGAGCACGATGGCGCCGGCAAGGATCTCGCCCGCCGCGCGATAGCCAAGCGCCACCCCAAGATCGAGCAGCGGAACGACCTGGCCGCGCACCGCGATCACGGGCTCGTCCGGGCCGACCAGGCGCACGTCCGCGGGCGACACCGACAGCGTCTCGGTGATGGCGTTGAGCGGCATGACGAGGGTCTGGCCGGCGACCCGAACGACCATCCCGTCCAGCACCGCAAGCGTAAGCGGCAGCGAGATGGTGAAGCGCGTGCCGCGCCCTGGGTCCGAGGCGATCGCGATGCGCCCGCCCAGCGTCGTGATCGCGCTGCGCACCACGTCCATGCCCACGCCGCGTCCCGACAGGTTCGACACGGCGCTTGCCGTCGAGAAGCCGGGCAGGAACAGAAGCGCGTCGATGTCCGGATCGCTCAGGGTCTGCCCGGGCGGGATCAGGCCCTTCGCCTCGGCGATGCTCTGGACCTTCGGCCGGTCGATGCCGCGGCCGTCGTCCGCCACCTCGATCACCACCCGGCCCGAGCGGTGGATGGCCGAAAGCGTGATGCGGCCTTCGGGCGGCTTGCCGGCGGCGATCCGGTCTGCGGGCGGCTCGAGCCCGTGGTCGACGGCATTGCGCACCATGTGCGTCAGCGGGTCGGCCAGGCGCTCGATCACGGTCTTGTCGATCTCGGTTGCCTCACCCTCGGTCCGAAGGCGCACGGACTTGCCGACATCGGCCGAGGCCTCGCGCACGATCCGCGCCATGCGCTGGAACAGCGGCTTCACCGGTTGCGCGCGGATCATCATGACGCTGTCCTGGATGTCGCGGGTCAGCTGAAGGAATTCGTCAAGCCCGGCCGCCACCCGGACGTCGGCGGCAAGGCCCGCGCCGGCGACCGCCTGCGACAGCATGGCCTGGTTGATGACCAGTTCGCCCACCAGATTGACCAGTCGGTCGATCCGGTCGAGGTCGACCCGGACCGTCGGACCCGCAGCGCCCGCGGCCGCGCCCGGCGCGGCGTCCGCCCGGCCGGCCGACGCGTCGCCAGCCGCGCCGCCAGCCCCGGCAGGGCTGGCGGGAGGGGTGCCGGGAAGGGTGGCGGCAGGGGCGGCAGCGGCGGGCAGATCGGGGGTGAAGATTGCGGATGGGGCGGTGGAAGAGTCAGGGATCGGGGCAGGGGCCACGACGGGGCCGTCGTCCAGGACGGCGCCGGTCGGGTCGGATTCCGAGTTGCGGTCATCCCAGATGCCCGGGGCCTCGAGGTCGCACAGGCCCACGACGAATTCGAAGACCTCGCGGATCGCCGCGGCCTTGACCCCCGTGGTCAGGACGACGTCCCATCCGATCAGCGCCGAGGCCGGATCATAGGCCGCAAGGTCGGGCAGGGCGGCATGGGTGCAGCGTGCCTCGAGGCGGCCCAGGTCAGCAAGCGCCCGCAGCAGGAAGGCAGGCTCGTTCCCGGTGGCGTAAAGCGCGGGGTTGGGCCGAAAACGGATCGACACCTCCCTTTCGGCGGCAGGGGCCGCGCGGTCGGCGTTGTGGGCGGCCGCGCCGTCCCGGGCCCCGTCGGGACCCGGCGCGAGTCCCAGGTCGAACTCAAGGTCGATCGCCATCGGCGTGAAGGCGGGCGCGGTGCCGTCGTCGTCGTCGGCGGCGGCGTCGTCCCCGACAAGCGCGCCAAGCGCTTCGGCCACGGGCGCGGTGGCGGCGGCGTCCGCCGGCAGGCCATCGCGCGCCGCGCGCACCAGGTCGGCCAGCGCGTCGCCGCCCGCGAAGAAGGCGCGGATCGCCCCGGGTCCGGGGTCGAGGCGGCCTGCGCGCAGCGCGTCCAGCGCGGTTTCGAAGCCATGCGCGAAGCGCACGAGGTCCTCGAGCCCGAAGGCCCCAGCGCCGCCCTTGATCGAATGCACGGCGCGAAAGACGGTGTTGACCGTGTCGGCGTCGCGCGCGCCCGCCTCGATGGCGTCAAGGCCGTCTTGCAGCGCCTCGAGCAGTTCTTCGCATTCGACGAAGAACGAGGCGCGGATCTCCTGCATGGGGTCGGTCATGGCGCCCTCGTCAGCCCGCCACCATGCGCAGCGCGCGCACCAGTTTCTCGGGGTCGAAGGGTTTGACGATCCAGCCCGTCGCCCCGGCGTCGCGCGCCCGCGCCTTCAGGTCGGCCGCGCTCTCGGTGGTCAGCACCAGGATCGGCACGGCGCGCATCCGGTCCTGCCGGCGCACCGCGTCGATGAAACCGAACCCGTCGAGGCGTGGCATGTTGATGTCGGTGATAATCGCGTCAGGCGCCAGCGTTTCCAGAAGGTCAAGCCCGTGCTGGCCGTCCTCGGCGAGGTGGGCGGTGAATCCGGCCTCGGTCAGGGCCAGTCGCAGCATGTCGCGCATGGTGCGGCTGTCGTCGACGGCAAGCACCTGCATCCTCAGGCCGCCGGCGCCAGGAAGTGGTCGGGGTCGATCCCCATCATCACGATCTGTCCCGCAGTGTCGGCGGGAAGTTCGTGCACGCGGAAGGCGCGGCCGTCGTGTCGCCAGGTCGCCGCGGCCACCATCAGCGTCTGCAGGCCAAGCGCCCCGATCATCGTACAGGCGCCCCCGTCAAGGTCGAGGTCCGCGCCGCGTGCGGCGCGCAGCGCCCCGGTCAGAGAGGCGGCCGCACGCGTGTCAAGGCGCGCGGGCAGGGCGAGGCAGGTCCGGCCCGGCGTCCGGTCCAGCGTCTGGCCTGTGGCGTCTTGCGAATCTATGTCGGTCATTGCGCTTCCCCTTGGCTTCGGACCCTTTCGAGCCCTTTAGGGGACGGCGCGTTAAGGCCGGGTTACGCGGGCCGGATCTTCGCCGCGATCTGGTCCAGGTAGGCGGCCGAGCCGGTCAGCGCGGCGAAGTCGTCCTCGACCACCCAGACGCTGAAGTTCTGCATGAAGCCCGCAAAGCGCCCCTTGTCGCGGAAGGCGGCCTCGAACCCGTGCGGGCCAAGATGCGGGGCGATCGCGCGCGCCACGCCGCCGGCAAGAAAGACGCCGCCGAAGGGAAGAAGCGTCAGCGCAAGGTTGCCCGCCACGGTGCCCAGGATGCGCACGAAGGTGGCCACGGCCTCGGCCGCGCGGGGGTCGGTGCCGGCCTCGCAGGCCGCCATGATGTCAGCCGCGTGCAACTCGCCCGGCGCGCCCAGCCGCTCCCCCAGCCAGGCATAGATCCGCTCGAGCCCGCGCCCCGACAGCACGTCCTCGATCCCGGGCACGCCATGGGCGGTCTCGACGAAGGTGCACAGGTCGAAATCGGCGGGCGTGCGGATCGGCATGTTGGCGTGGCCGGCTTCGGCCGCGGCGACGAAACGGTGTCCGTCGACGTGATAGACCGGCGCGATGTTGAAGCCGGTGCCCACCCCGATCACAAGCTGCGCGGCGTCGGGCCCCGCGGCCGAGCCGGCCATGACCGGACGCAGGTTCGCCGCGTCGATCCGGCCCAACGCATGGCCTTGCGCCTGCAGGTCGTTCAGGACGGCGACGGTCTCGGCCCGGGTGGCGCGGGCCACGCCGGCGGCGTCGATCGTCCAGTCGAGGTTCGTCATCGTCGCGCGCCCGTCATGCACGGGGCCGGCCACGGCGACGCAGGCGCCCTTGCAGTCGACCCCGCCCTCGTCCGCGAGGAACGCCGTCAGGACGCTTTCGAGGCCCGGGTAATCGGCATTGCGAAACCGCCGAACGGTGTCGGGCAGCAGGCGATGGCCCTCGGCCAGCGCCACGCGGGTGTTCGTGCCTCCGATGTCGGCGACGAGCGAGTAGCGGTTGGCCGGGCGGCCATGGGCGGGGACGGGCATGCGATCAGCTTCGTCTGAGGGCGGCGGCCAGCGCGTGATAGGACGCTTTCGGGGTCCGCCGCAAGCTGTCGAAATCGACGTGGACAAGGCCGAAGCGCTTTTCGTAGCCCAGCGCCCATTCGTAATTGTCCATCAGCGACCAGACGAAATACCCCTTCACAGGCACGCCTTCGGCGATGGCCTTGCGCACGCTGGCAAGATGCGCATCGAGATAGTCGATCCGGTGCGGGTCGAAGACGGCGCCGTTCTCGATCACGTCGGGCGCGGCCATGCCGTTCTCGGTCACGTAAAGCGGCAGGCCGTGGGTGTAATCCTCGTGCGTGCGGCGCAGGAAATGGTGTAGCCCCTCGGGATAGACCTCCCAGCCCATCGCGGTCTTGGGCAGCGGCCCCTCGACCTCTTTCAGCGCGGGCCAGGGGCTGGTGTCGTCGGCGGCGATGACCTTGCGCGTGTAGTAGTTGAGCCCCAGCCAGTCGAGCGGCGCGCGGATCGTGGCGAAGTCGTCCTGCCAGCCGTCGGGCATGTGCGGGCCGAAGCCTTCGATTACCTCGGCGGGGTATTCGCCGCGGAACAGGCCCGACAGGAAGAAGCGGTTGTAATAGGCGTCATAGCGCCGTGCGGCGGCCAGCGTCTCGGGCCGGTCGTCGGCAGGCTGGGCGTATTCGAAGTTGCAGACCGCGCCGAGGTTCGACATGCCGAGGCCGCGCATCACCTCGATCGACCGGCCATGGGCCAGAAGGACGTGGTGCATCGCCCGTGCGGTGGCGCGGATGTCGCGCAGGCCCGGTGCGTGCAGGCCCATGAAATGCGACAGCCAGCCCACGCACCAGGGCTCGTTGATGGGGGCGGCCGACCAGATCCGGTCGCCGATCCGGCCCATGATCACCTCGGTGAAGTCGGCCAGCCATCCGGCGATGTCGCGGTTGCGCCAGCCGCCCAGATCGGCCAGCTGCGAAGGCAGTTCCCAGTGATACAGCGTGGCGGCGGGCTTCAGGCCGCGGTCCAGCAACCCGTCGACCAGCCGGTCGTAGAAATCGAGGCCCTCGGGGTTGGGCGTTCCGCGCCCCTCGGGCAGGACGCGCGCCCAGCTTGTCGAGAAGCGATAGACGTCGACGTTCGATCCCGCGACGAGGTCAAGATCCTCGGGCCAGCGGTGGTAATGGTCGCAGGCGACAGCGCCGTGTTCGGCGCGCACCACGTTGCCCGGCGTGGCCGCGAAGGTGTCCCAGTGGGTCGACCCCGCGCCACCGTAGGCATGGCCTTCGATCTGGTAGCTCGAGGTGGCGGCCCCGAACTGGAAGTCCTCGGGGAAGTCGGCGCGGGTGAAGGTCATCGGTCAGCCATCTGTTTCTGGGCGACAAGCGCGGGGGTGGGGCCGGGGGCGGGACCGGTCGACTCGCCGATCAGGAATTCGGCCTCGAGAAGCTCGGTGATCGGGGCATGACCGGGGTTGTCGATGGTTTCAAGCAGGATTTCGGCGGCCCGCCGCCCGGCCTCGCGCACCGAGGACCGCAGCGCGGTGAAGATCGGGATGTCCTCGCCGTTGCGCAGATAGGACAGGTCGTCGTCATGGGTGATGATCGACACGTCGCGCCCCAGGCGCAGGCCCGCGCCCTCGACCGCGCGGCGCACGCCGAAGGCGGTGATGATCGAGGCGACGACGAAGGCGGTGGGCGGATCGGGCAGGGCCAGCATCCGGCGCGCGGCGCGATAGCCGTAGCCTTCGGTCATCTCGTCGCTGGTCATCAGCGCGGGGTCGGGCGCCAGGCCGCTGTCGGCCAAACCGCGCAGGAAGCCCTCGCGCCGGCGCGCGGCGAAGTCCATCGTCTCGATCCCGTTGACCAGCGCGATCCGCCGGTGGCCGAGGTCGGCCAGAAAGCCCGCCGCGCGCTGGAAGGACCGGCGGTTGTTGACGTCGAGCCAGCTGTAGGGCGCGGTCGCCTTGGAGCTGCGCCCGTGCACCACGAACGGCAGGCCGATCTCGGCCAGAAGCGGGATGCGCGGTTCGTCGGTCTTGGGGGCGTGGACGATCACGCCGTCGACCATGCGGGTAGAGGCGAGTTCGCGATAGGCGCGTTCCTCGTCGCCGTCGCTGACGATCGACAGGATCATGTCGTAGCCGGCGCGATGATATGTCTCGCCCGCGCCGGCGACGAAGTCGGCGAAGATCGGGTTCAGCATCTCGTGCTTGGTGGACAGGGGAATCACATGCCCGATCGCCATCGTCCGCCCCGTCGCCAGCGACCGCGCGCGCGTGTTCGGGCGGTAGTGCAGCCGCCGTGCCGCCTCGACCACGCGCAGGCGCGTCGCCTCGGCCACTTCGGGATAGCCGTTGAGCGCCCGGCTGACCGTGGTCTGCGACAGCCCCAGCTCCTGCGCGAGTTGCTTGAGATTCATGTCGCGGGCCCCAAAGCGCTTTGGATTCGGGGCGACTGTAGAAGCCGCCGCCCGTCCGGTCAAAGGCAAGTTCTTCCGCCCTGCGGCATTGCATATGCAGCATCGGAAGGCGCGGCCGGGGTGCGGGGATTTCCCGGATTGACAGGTTTCGCGGCATCGGCAACTGTGCCCGCGTCCAAAGCGCTTTGACAATTTGGCGCTCGACAGATTTGAGAAGCGCGATGCAATCGCGCGGAACCGGGAGGATACCGATGAGACACTTCCTTTACGCCGGCACGGCGGTTGCGGCGCTGTGCGCCGGCGCGGCACAGGCGCAGGACCTTGTTTTCCCCGTGGGCGAAGGCGCCTTCTCGTGGGACAGCTACAACGAATGGGCCGCGAACGCGCCCGACCTCAGCGGTCAGACGGTGACGATCACCGGTCCCTGGCTTCAGCCCGAGGATGACTTCTTCCGCAGCGTGGTCGCCTATTTCGCGGCCGCCACCGGCGCCGAGGTGATCTATACCGGCTCGGACTCGTTCGAGCAGCAGATCGTGATCGACGCCGAGGCCGGCGCGGCCCCGAACATCGCCGTCTTCCCGCAGCCGGGCCTGGCCGCCGACATGGCCGCGCGCGGCCTTCTGTCGCCGTTGCCCGAAGGCATGGGCGACTGGGTGGCCGAGAACTATGGCGCGGGTCCGTCGTGGGTTGCGCTTGGCACCTATGCCGACCAGTCCGGCGCCGATCAGCTTTACGGCTTCTTCTACAACGTCAACGTCAAGAGCCTTGTCTGGTACAACCCCGAGAACTTCGAGGACGCGGGCTATGAAATCCCGACCACGATGGAAGAGCTGAAGGCGCTTACCGAAGAGATGGTCGCCAACGGCGACACGCCCTGGTGCATCGGCCTGGGGTCGGGCGCGGCCACCGGCTGGCCCGCGACCGACTGGGTGGAGGACCTGATGCTGCGCACCCAGCCGGCCGACGTCTATGACCAGTGGACGACGAACGAGATCCCGTTCAACGACCCCCGCGTGGTGGCCGCGATCGAGGAATTCGGCTGGTTCGCGCGCGACGACGCCAAGGTGGCGGGCGGTGCGGGCGCGGTCGCCTCGACCGACTTCCGCGACAGCCCCAAGGGCCTCTTCGCCTCGCCGCCGCAGTGCTACATGCACCGCCAGGCGTCGTTCGTGCCGGCCTTCTTCCCCGAGGACGTGGAATTCGGCGTCGACGCCGACTTCTTCTACTTCCCGGCCTACGCCGAAAAGGACCTGGGCAACCCGGTTCTGGGCGGCGGCACGCTGATGGCGATCACCGACCCGTCGGACGCCACCAACGCGCTGATGGAGTTCTTCAAGCTGCCGATCGCGCATGAAGTCTTCGGCGCGCAGTCGGGCTTCCTGACGCCGCTGAAGTCGATCAACCCCGAAACCTACCTGAACGACGCGCTGCGCAAGCAGGGGGATATCCTGGTCAACGCCACGACCTTCCGCTTCGACGGGTCGGACCTGATGCCGGGCGGCGTCGGTGCCGGCACCTTCTGGACCGGCATGGTCGACTACACCGGCGGCAAGGACGCGCAGGCGGTGGCCGATGAGATCCAGTCAAGCTGGGATGCGCTGAAGTAAGCGCGCCCTGAGGGGCTGACAGGACTGGGGACTCCGGCCGTGCGCCGGGGTCCCTCGACACCCCCGGGAAAACCGGACCCATCAGACCGAGGGAGGGGATGATGCATCCTGCGTTGCAAGGCCTGTTGACCATTGCGATCGGCGTCGGCGGTTGTATCGGCTACTTCTATTTCTCCAACCAGTTCCTCGACAAGGTCCTGTTTCCCGCCAAGGGTCCGAACGCCGGGCGCAACATCAACCGCGCCAACCAGATCCGACCCTGGCTGTTCCTTTTCCCCGCGCTTTTCGCGCTTGGTCTCTACCTTGCCTATCCGGTGGTCGAGACGCTGCGCCTGTCGCTGACCGACCGTAGCCAGGGCGGCGCCTTCGTGGGCTTCGCCAATTACGAGCAGATGCTGTCCGAGGCCAAGTTCTGGGAAGCCATCCGCAACAACATGCTGTGGCTCATCGTGGTGCCGGCGGTGGCGACCGCGTTCGGCCTTCTGGCCGCGCAGCTGACCGACCGGATCAGCTGGGGCAACATCGCCAAGTCACTGATCTTCATGCCGATGGCGATTTCGTTCGTGGGCGCCTCGGTCATCTTCAAGCTGATCTACGACGCCCGTCCAGCCGATGCGGCGCAGATCGGCGTGCTGAACGCCGTCTGGATGCAGTTCGAACCCGGATTCTGGTCGCTTTTCTTCCTCCGGCTTCTGCCGGCGGTGATCCTGATCTCCTTCGCGGCGCTTGTGGCCTATGTCGGCTGGCTGTTCACCAAGGCGATCTGGGAACGGCAATCGGACCGGTCGCTCTGGCTTCTGCCGCTCAGGCTTCTGGTGGCGGTGGCCTCGGTCTGGCTGATCTGGAAAAGCCTCGCGTCGGTTCTGGCCCTTTTCACCTTCGCGCCGCCATATGGCGTGCCGCAGCAATGGCTGACAACGCCCTTCTGGAACAACTTCTTCCTGATGGCGGTGTTGATCTGGATCCAGACCGGCTTTGCCATGGTGATCCTGTCGGCCGCCTTGCGCGGCATCCCCGAAGAGACAATCGAGGCCGCCATCGTCGACGGCGCCAATCCCTTCCAGATCTTCTTCAAGATCAAGGTGCCGCAGATCATGCCGACGATCGTCGTCGTGTGGACGACGATCACGCTGGTGGTGCTCAAGGTCTTCGACATCGTCTTCGCCATGACCAATGGCCAGTGGGAGACGCAGGTGCTGGCCAACTACATGTACGACAAGCTGTTCCGCGCCAATGACTGGGGCGTGGGATCGGCCAGCGCGATCGTCATCATGCTTCTGGTGACGCCGATCCTGGTCTGGAACGTCTACAACGCCCGCAAGGAGATGCGCTGATGGACAACATCGCTGGCCGGAAGTCGGGGCTGACCTGGGCGGTCCACATCGCCGTCGCCCTTCTTGTCGTTCTGTGGCTCTTTCCCACCGTGGGCCTGTTCGTGTCGTCCTTCCGCACGGCCGACCAGATCTCGTCCTCGGGGTGGTGGGCGGCGCTCTTTCCGACCGAGCAGACCCAGCAGTTGCGCATCGGCGGCCGCGACGCCGCGGTGCAGGAGGGTGACCTCTGGGTGATCGAGGGCAGCTTCTTCGAGGGGCCCGAGTCGCTTTCGTCCTCGGCCGAGATCCGCGCCTTCGGCGTGTCCTCGCGCGCCATCGGCGCCTTCGCGCCGGGCGAGACCGCCGAACCGGGCGCGGGCGAGACCTTCACGCTGAACGCCGACGGCACCTATCGCTTCACCAGCGTCGAGGAACCCGGCGGGCGCGGCCAGCGGGTGTTCGTGACGGCCGAGACGCCGCCCGAATTCACGGTGAGGAACTACAACACCATCCTGTTCAGCGGCACCGGCCAGGACAACATGGCCAAGGCCTTCTTCAACACGCTGACGGTGACGATCCCGGCCACGGTCATTCCGATCCTCGTGGCGGCCTTCGCGGCCTATGCCCTGGCCTGGATGGATTTTCCCGGCCGGGCACTGCTGATCGCGCTGGTCGTGGCGCTGCTGGTGGTGCCGCTGCAGCTGGCGCTGATCCCGCTTCTGCGGCTGCATCTGGGGATCGGCATCGGCAAGGGCTATCTGGGGGTGTGGCTCGCGCATACCGGATTCGGGCTGCCGCTGGCGATCTACCTGTTACGCAACTACATGGTCGGCCTGCCGCGCGATATCATCGAGAACGCCAAGGTCGACGGGGCATCGGATTTCCAGATCTTCACGAAGATCGTCCTGCCGCTGTCCTTCCCGGCGCTCGCATCCTTCGCGATCTTCCAGTTCCTCTGGACCTGGAACGACCTTCTGGTCGCGAAGGTGTTCCTGATCGACGCCACCGGCTCGACCACGGTCATGACCAACCAGATCGTCGAGCTTCTGGGAACGCGCGGCGGCAACTGGGAAATCCTGGCGACGGCGGCCTTCGTGTCGATCGCGGTGCCGCTGGCGGTGTTCTTCGCGATGCAGCGCTATCTGGTGCGCGGCCTTCTTGCGGGCTCTGTGAAATAAGCGATGTCGATGAACTTCCTCGAACCCTATATCGAACCGCAACCGAAGCTGACCACCGATCCCGACTGGTGGCGCGGCGCGGTGATCTATCAGATCTACCCGCGCTCGTTCCAGGATTCGAACGGCGACGGCATCGGCGATCTGGCCGGGATCATCCACCGCCTGCCGCATGTGGCCGACCTTGGCGTCGATGCGATCTGGATCTCGCCCTTCTTCCGCTCGCCGATGAAGGACTTCGGCTACGATGTCAGCGATTACAACGACGTCGACCCGATGTTCGGCACGCTGGGCGATTTCGACGCGCTGGTCGGGCGGGCGCATTCGCTGGGGCTGAAGGTCGTCATCGACCTGGTCATGAGCCACACCTCGGACCAGCACCCGTGGTTCAAGGAAAGCCGCTCGTCGCGCGACAACGCCAAGGCCGACTGGTACGTCTGGGCCGATCCCAAGCCAGATGGAACGCCGCCCAACAACTGGCTGTCGATCTTCGGCGGGTCGGCCTGGCAGTGGGACGGCGAGCGGATGCAGTACTACCTGCACAACTTCCTCAAGGAACAGCCCGACCTCAACTTCCACTGTCCCGCCGTTCAGGACGCGCTTCTGGCGATGGCGCGCTTCTGGCTTGAGCGGGGCGTCGACGGCTTCCGGCTCGACACCGTGAACTTCTACGTCCACGACAAGCAGTTGCGCGACAACCCACCGCTGCCGCCGGAAGAGCAGAACGACACCACCGCCCCGTCGGTGAACCCCTACAATTTCCAGGATCACCTCTACGACAAGACCCAGCCCGAGAACATCGAATTTCTCAAGCGGTTCAGGGCCTTGATGGACGAGTTTCCCGCGATCACGTCGGTCGGCGAAGTGGGCGAAAGTCAGCGCGGGATGCAGGTGCAGGCCGACTACACCAAGGGCCATGACCGGCTGCACATGTGCTATGGCTTCGACTTCCTGTCGAACATCTTTCCCACCGCGACGCGCATCGACGAGGTCATGCGCCGCTTCGCCGCCGAGGCGCCGGACAGCTGGGCCTGCTGGGCCTTCTCGAACCACGACGTCGTGCGCCATGCCACGCGCTGGAACCTCGACGAGGCCCAGCGGCGGCTTTACGCCGCCATCCTTCTGGCTCTGCGCGGGTCGGTCTGCCTGTATCAGGGCGAGGAGCTTGGCCTGACCGAGGCCTACGTCGCCTTCGAGGACCTGCAGGATCCCTACGGCATCGAGTTCTGGCCCAAGTTCAAGGGCCGCGACGGCTGCCGCACGCCGATGCCCTGGGTCACCGACAACCAGAATGGCGGCTTCTCGGACAGCAAGCCCTGGCTGCCCGTGGCGATGGAGCATCTGCCGATGTCGGTCGCCGCGCAGCAGGGCGATCCGGCCTCGACGCTGGCCTTCTATCGCGAAATGATCGCCTTCCGCCGCGCCCATCCGATGCTGGTCAAGGGCGGGTACGAGCCGCTTGCCGCGCAGGACGGGCTTCTGGCGTTCAATCGGACGCTGGGGGCGACGCGCATGCTGTGCGTCTTCAACATGACCGACAGGGAACAGACGGTCCCGCTGCCGCCGGGCGACTGGCAACAGGACAAGGGCGCGCCCTTCGCGTCCTGGATCGGCGAGGGCGGGGCGGTCCTGCCGGCGTTCGCCGCCTTCTTCGCGCTGGACGGGGCGCAGCCATGACGGCGGGACTACAGGGGAACGGGCGCCCGGGCGCCCAGGGGAGGAGACAGCGATGGCCGATCTGAAACTGACCGATGTCGGCAAGGCCTATGGCGGCACCGTCGAGGTCCTGAAGAACATCAACCTCGACATCGAGACGGGCGAACTGATCGTCTTCGTCGGCCCCTCGGGCTGCGGCAAGTCCACGCTTCTGCGGATGATCGCGGGGCTCGAGAAGATCACCGCCGGCACGCTCGAGATCGACGGGCAGGTCGTGAACGACGTGCCGCCCTCTCAGCGCGGGATCGCCATGGTCTTCCAGTCCTACGCGCTTTATCCGCACATGACCGTCTACGACAACATGGCCTTCGCGCTGCGGCTGGCGAAGAAGTCCCCCGAGGAAATCGACGCGGCGGTCAAGGCGGCGGCGGCGAAGCTGCAACTGACGCCCTATCTCGACCGGCTGCCGAAGGCGCTGTCGGGCGGCCAGCGGCAGCGCGTGGCGATCGGACGGTCGATCGTGCGCAATCCCAAGGTCTATCTCTTCGACGAGCCGCTTTCGAACCTGGACGCCGCGCTGCGCGTGGCCACCCGGATCGAGATCGCGCAACTGAAGGAGGCGATGCCCGATTCGACGATGATCTACGTCACCCACGATCAGGTCGAAGCCATGACGCTGGCGACGCGCATCGTGGTGTTGGCCAACAAGGGCATCGCGCAGGTCGGCTCGCCGCTCGATCTCTACGAGACTCCGAACAGCGAATTCGTGGCGCAGTTCATCGGCTCGCCGTCGATGAACCTTCTGCCGGGCGAGGTCGTGGGCACGGGCGAACGCACGACCGTCAAGCTGGACGGCGGCGGCACGATCGTGTCGCACATCGCCACGAAGGCGTCGGACATGGGGCTGAAGGTCAACGTCGGCGTCCGGCCCGAAGATTTCGTGCAGACCACGGACGAGGTCTATGTCTACGAGGGCAAGGTCGACATCGTCGAGGCGCTTGGCGAGGTGACGCTTCTCTACTTCATGCCCGAGGGCGAGGCCGATCCGGTGATCGGCAAACTGCCGGGGATCCACCGCGAACTGCGCGGCACGACCGTGCGCCTGGGCGCGGCCCCCGAAAAGGTGCACCTGTTCGCCAACGGCGTGTCGCTGCTTTACCGCTGAGCGGTCACCAGAGGGTGGCCGCCGCCGCGAAGCCCGCAAGGAACAGTCCGGCGACGATGCCGGCGGCAATGGCGCCGACCAGCAGTCCGGCGCCAAGCCAGAGGCCATCACGTTCGCTGATCCCAAGCGCCAGAAGACAGATCGCGATGGCAGGGACGCCGTTCGCGAAGGGGATGGGCAGCATGATCATCAGCGACAGCACGATCGCGACAGCGCCCGCCATGCGCTCGGCAAGGCGATAGCTTTCGGGCCAGAAGCGCGGGCGCGCCATCCGCTCGACCCGCCTGAGCCAGGGCGTGATCCTGGCCACGAGTCTGCCGAAGGCGTCGCGATCGAAGGACCACCGGTTGAGACGTGCCGGCAGCCAGACGCGCCGCATCCCCGCAAGCAGCTGGACCGCGACAAGGGCAAGGAGAAGCCCAAGCACGGTCGAGGAGCCCGGAATGAACGGGATCGCGTTGGGAACGGCCAGCAGGATCATGACGGGCGCGAAGCTGCGGTCGCCAAGCGCGTCCACCACGTCGCGGACCGACACGCGGGCGCGATCCTCGGCCGCGAGCCGCGTGAAGACCTCCGAAAGGCGCAGCTCTTCCGTTCCGGCAAGGGGGCCCGAGGCGGGCAGCGACGTCGCGTCCATCGAACAGGTCCGGCGCGCAAGGAAAGCTGCGCAAGCGCCGCCAGACGTCCGGCAGCCCCCTTCAGATGGGTGACGCCCCCGGGTTGGACAAGAGCGGCGGCGTCGCGCGCGCACGACACCGTATTGCATTTGACCGGGCGCGAACTTTCCGCATGGATGGTGAACGGAGCCGCGCGAACGGAAGGCCGCCAACTGTGCCCAAGCTGATCGTCTATCATGCCCACCCCGGGCCGCAGCATTCGCACGCGAACCGGGCGATGGCCACCGTCGCGCGGGCGACCGAGGGGATTACGGTCGTCGATCTTTACGCCGAGTATCCGCGCTTCGACATCGACATCGACCGCGAACAGGCGCGATGCCTCGCCCATGACGTGATCCTCTTCCAGTACCCGATGTTCTGGTACTCGACGCCCTCGCTGATCAAGGAATGGCTCGACCTCGTGCTCGAGCACGGCTTTGCCTATGGCGCGGGCGGCGACCGGCTGGCCGGCAAGACGATGATGCTGGCGATCACGGCGGCGGGCCCCGAGGACGCCTATTCGCCCCAGGGCTACCAGCACTACCCGATCCGCACCTTCCTGACCCCGCTCGAGCAGACCGCGCGCCTGTGCCGGATGCGCTTTGCCGTGCCCTGCGTGCTGTACGGATCGCTGCGCGCCGGGCAGGACGGGCGGCTTGATCGGCATGTGGCGGGCTACGGCGCGCTGCTGGCGGCGATCCGCGACGGGCGGCACGACTTCGACGCGGGCGGCGCCGAGGTCCTTCAGTTCGACAGCGCGCTTCCGGCGGCGGGGGGCTGAGCCATGGCCGACGTCCTTCTTCTGGCGTTCCTCTTCCTGGTGGCGGGCATCGTTGCGGTCCCGATCGCGGCGCGCCTGGGGCTTGGGTCGGTCCTTGGCTACCTGATTGCCGGGATCGCGCTTGGCCCGCTTCTGGCGGCGCTGCATGTCGATGTTATCAGCATCCAGCATTTCGCCGAATTCGGCGTCGTGATGATGCTGTTCCTCGTGGGCCTCGAACTTGAGCCGCGCAAGCTTTGGCAAATGAAGGGCCAGCTTCTGGGCCTTGGCGGGCTTCAGGTCGCGGGCACCGCGGCGCTGGTGATGGCGGGGGCGATGGCGCTTGGCCAGCCCTGGAGCGTGGCGCTGGCCATCGGGCTTGTGCTGTCGCTGTCGTCGACCGCCATCGTGTTGCAGACGCTGAACGAGAAGGGACTGATGAAGTCCGACGGCGGACAGGCAAGCTTTTCGGTGCTTCTGGCGCAGGACATCGCCGTCATCCCGATGCTGGCGCTTGTCCCGCTGCTGGCGTTGCCCGAACTGGCCGCGCATGGCGCGGGCCATGCCGAGGACGGCCACGGCGCGGGCCTGAGCCTGGTCGAGGGGTTGCCGGGCTGGCAGGCGGCGCTGGTGACGCTGGGGGCCATCGCGGCGGTGGTTCTTGGCGGCAGTCTGCTGACCCGGCCGCTTTTCAGCTTCGTCTCGCAGGCGCGGATGCGCGAGCTGTTCGTGGCCACGGCGCTTGCGCTTGTCGTGGGGATCGCGCTTCTGATGACGCTCGTGGGCCTTTCGCCGGCGCTTGGCACCTTCCTTGCCGGCGTGGTGCTGGCCAACAGCGAATACCGGCACGAGCTTGAATCCGACATCGACCCCTTCAAGGGGCTGTTGCTGGGCCTCTTCTTCATCACCGTCGGCGCGGCCATCGACTTTGGCCTGCTGCTTGGCAACTTCGGCACGGTGCTTGGCCTGACGCTTGCGCTTCTGGCGGCGAAGGCGGCGGTTCTCTACATCCTCGGCGTGATCTTCCGCGTGCCGGGCGCGGACCGCTGGCTTTTCGCGCTTGGCCTGGCCCAGGCGGGCGAGTTCGCCTTCGTCCTGCTCAGCTTCACCGTGGCCAGCGCCGTCATCCCGCAGGCGGTGGCCGATCAGCTTCTGCTGGTCGTGGCGCTGTCGATGCTGCTGACGCCCGCGCTTTTCATCCTGTTCGACCGGGTCATCGCGCCGCGCTTCGACACCGCGCAGCTGTCCGAACCCGACGCCATCGACGAGACCGGCACCGTCATCATCGCGGGGCACGGCCGGTTCGGCGGAATCGTCAACCGGATGCTTCTGGCCAACGGCGTGCGCACGGTCGTGCTTGACCACAACTCGCGGCAGCTCGAGATGCTGCGCGCCTTCGGCTTCAAGGTCTATTTCGGCGACGCGACGCGGCCCGATCTGCTGCACGCGGCGGGGATCGATCATGCGCGCATGCTTGTCGTCGCCATCGACGATGCCCATCAGGCGACCGAGTTGGTGCGCCACGCCGTGCAGAGCTATCCGAAGCTTCACGTCATCGCGCGCGCCCGCGACCGCGATCATGTCTACCAGCTTTACGCCGCCGGCTGCCGCGACATCATCCGCGAGACCTTCGATGGCGGGGTGCGCACCGGCCGCTCGGCCCTCGAGGCGCTGGGGATGCACCCCTACGAGGCCCACCGCCGCGCCCGCGACTTCGAGCGGCGCGACCGCGAGGCGCTGGCCGAACTCGCCCGGCTTTACGACCCCGAGATCCCGGCGCATCAGAACGCCGCCTACGTCGCCAAGGTGCGCGAGGTGAGCGAACGGCAGGAGGCCGAGATGCGCGGGTCGGGCCGCGCCTTCGCCTCGCGCGTGGACCGCGCCTGGGCGCCGCCCACGCCGGGCGATGTCGAGGCCGAGACGGCGAAGGCCCGCGATCCGGGCTGAGGGACGAAATCTTGTGGGGCAGGGCGGGACGCCTACGAATTGGGGTTTTGCGCCCCGACGAAACATGCAATAGGGAACCGCCAAACGAACCCTCCCGAGGAGCTGCCCCATGGAGATTCGCGAGGCTCTCACCTTCGACGATGTTCTTCTTGTCCCTGCCGCGTCGAGCGTCCTTCCGTCGACGGCCGATACGCGCACGAAGGTGACGCGCGAGATCGCGATGAACATCCCGCTTCTGAGTTCGGCGATGGACACCGTCACCGAAAGCCGCATGGCCATCGCGATGGCGCAGGCGGGCGGGCTGGGTGTCATCCACCGCAACCTCGGGATCGAGGAACAGGCCCGCGAAGTCCGCCGCGTCAAGCGCTTCGTCTCGGGGATCGTCTACAACCCGATCACCCTGACGCCCGACCAGACCCTGGCCGACGCCAAGGCCCTGCAGGACCGCTACAAGGTCACAGGCTTTCCCGTGGTGGATGAAAACCGCCGCGTGGTGGGAATCGTCACGAACCGCGACATGCGCTTCGCCACCTCGGACGACACGCCGGTGCGGGTGATGATGACCGCCGACAACCTTGCCGTGCTGACCGAACCCGCCGATCTTGACGAGGCGCGCAGCCTGATGAAGGCGCGGCGCATCGAGAAGCTGCTGGTCACCGACGGCAAGGGCAAGCTGACCGGGCTTCTGACGCTGAAGGACACCGAGCAGGCGGTGCTGAACCCGGTCGCCTGCAAGGACCATCTGGGTCGGCTGCGCGTGGCCGCGGCCTCGACCGTGGGCGACAAGGGCTTCGAACGCTCGGCCGCGCTGGTGGATGCGGGCGTCGACATCGTGGTGATCGACACCGCGCATGGCCATTCCGACGGCGTGGCCGAGGCCGTGCGGCGCGCCAAGGCGCTGTCGAACGAGGTGCAGATCATCGCCGGCAACGTGGCGACCGGCGAGGCGGTGCGCGCGTTGATCGACGCGGGCGCGGATGCGGTGAAGGTGGGCATCGGCCCGGGGTCGATCTGCACGACGCGGATGGTCGCGGGCGTGGGCGTGCCGCAGCTGACCGCGATCATGGACAGCGCGGCGGCCGCGGGCGGCGTGCCGATCATTGCCGACGGCGGGATCAAGTATTCGGGCGATTTCGCCAAGGCGATCGCGGCTGGCGCGCATTGCGCCATGGTCGGAAGCATGATCGCCGGAACCGAGGAAAGCCCCGGAGAAGTCATTCTGTATCAAGGCCGTAGCTTCAAGAGTTACCGTGGCATGGGAAGTCTGGGCGCGATGGCGCGCGGCTCGGCCGACCGGTATTTCCAGTCGGACGCGGCCTCCGACAAGCTGGTGCCGGAGGGGATCGAGGGGCAGGTGCCCTACAAGGGGCCGGTCGCGACGGTGGTGCACCAGATGGTCGGCGGCCTGCGCGCCGCCATGGGCTATACCGGCTGCGCCACGATCGAAGAGATGCGCACCCGCTGCCAGTTCGTGAAGATCACCGGGGCGGGGCTGAAGGAAAGCCACGTCCACGACGTGCAGATCACGCGGGAAAGCCCGAACTACCGGGTCATGTGATCCCGCGTCCACGTCGTCCGCGTCCCCGGAATCCCTGTCCACGGAATTCTGCCCCGCCCCCCGCCCAACGCAGGACCGCACCCGTCCCATGACCCCAGCCGCCCGCATCGCCGCCGCCATCGGGCTTCTGGACCTCTGGCTGGGCGGAGAGCCCGCCGAACGCGCACTGACGAACTGGGCGCGGGCAAACCGTTTCGCCGGCAGCAGCGACCGTGCCGCGATCCGCGACCATGTCTTCGACGCGATCCGCTGCCGCCGCTCCTTCGCCGCGCTCGGCGGGGCCGAGACCGGCCGCGGTCTGATGCTGGGCGCCCTGCGCGCGGCTGGGGCCGATCCGGCCGGGGTCTTCACCGGCGCGGGCTTCGCCCCGGCCCCGCTTGCCTCCGACGAGGTTGCGTCGGGTCGCCCGTGGGAGGCGCTTTCCCCGCTTGAACGTCTGGACTGCCCCGACTGGCTGGCCCCGCCGCTTGAGGACAGCCTTGGCGACGACTTCGCTGCGGTGATGGCCGCGCTCAGGTCCCGCGCGCCGGTTTTCCTGCGGGTGAACCTTGGCCGCGCGGACCGCGACGCCGCGGTGCGCGCGCTGGCGACCGAGGGGATCACGGCGCGGCCGCATCCGCTGGCGGCCACCGCGCTCGAGGTGACCGAAGGCGCGCGGCGCATCCGCGGCGCGCGGGCCTATGTCGACGGCCTTGTCGAGTTGCAGGACGCGGCCTCGCAGGCCGTGGTCGAGGCGCTGGGGCCGGCGCCGACGGGGGCGGCGCGCACGCTCGACTACTGCGCAGGCGGCGGCGGCAAGACGCTGGCGCTTGCCGCGGCGGGCTGGGGGCCGGTCTTCGCCCATGACGCGGACCCGGGCCGGATGCGCGACCTGCCCGAACGCGCCGCCCGCGCGGGCGTTCAGGTTGGCGTTATCGCCCCTGGCAGGGTCGCGCCGCAGGGACCCTTCGACCTTGTCCTGTGCGATGTGCCCTGTTCGGGAAGCGGTGCCTGGCGGCGTCAGCCCGAGGCGAAGTGGGCGCTGACGCCCGAGGCACTTGGCCGTCTCTGCCGGGTTCAGTCCGACATCCTCGATGCCGCCGCGGGTCTGGTGGCCCCGGGCGGGCGGCTGGCCTACGCGACCTGTTCGATGCTGCGCGCCGAGAACGAGGATCAGGCTGCGGCCTTCCTGGCGCGGTCCCCTGGCTGGCGGCTTCTGGCACAGCGGCGCTGGAGCCCGCTCGAGGGGGGCGACGGTTTCGGACTTTCCATCTTTGCGCGTTGACTTGCCGCGCAGTACAACCCATGGTTGTTCCCTGATCCAGGCTTAAGCGGCGCTTAAGGATTGCCGTCCGAAATGGCGGCATCACGAATCGCCGAAAAGGGGACGCTCGTGCCACATCCGGCACTTTCTCCGCATCCGCTGACCCTCACCGCCGCCCGCCTCGCGCCGCGCGCGGTCTATGTGCTGGGGGCGGCTGCCTGTCTGGCCGTAGCGGGCGGGGTCGCGCCCTGGCCGCTGGCGGCCCGCCTGCTGTGGTCGGCGGCGGCCGGTCTTCTGGCGCTTGCCGCGGCGATCTGGTTTCTGGCCTACCGGCGCGCGGCCGGGCGCGCGCAGCTTTTTCACGCCGTCTCGCGTTTCGTCGAACGCGACGCCTCGCCCAGCTTCACCACCGACGCCGAAGGCGTGATCGGCTATCAGAACCGCGCCGCGCAGGAACGGTTCGGCGAACGCGACGGGGCCACGCTGGTGGCGGTGCTGGGCGACTATTTCGCCGCCCCCGCGACCGTTCTCCACCGCCTTCAGTCGCAGGCCGCGGTCAAGGGATCGGCGCGCGAGGATGTGGTGATGCGGCGCGGCCACATCCGCCTGTCCGTGCACGAAATCGGCCGGGACGGCTTTCTCTGGCGGCTTGAAGACATCGCCGAACGCACCGGCGCGGGCCGCGGCGGGGAAGGGATCAGCCTGCCCATGCTGACGGTCTCGAAGGCGGGAACCGTGCTGTTCATGAACGAGGCGATGCGCCGCCTGATCGGCGGGCGTGAAAGCGCGCTTGACCGCATCATCACCGACCTGCCGCTGCGGCCGGGCGACGTGCACGAGGTGGCCGCGCTGTCGGGGCGGGTGCGCAGCACGGTCCTGCAGATCGACAGCGCCGCCGGGCGCAGCGAGGTTTACCTGCTGCCGGTCCTCGCCGACCGCGCGCAGGCGGCGGGCTGGCAGTTCTTCGACGCGCTTCCCGTGCCGATGCTCAAGCTTGCCGGGGACGGAACGGTGCAGTTGGCCAACCGCCTGGCCCGCGACCTGCTGGGCCATCCCGCGCCGCCGGCCACGCCGCTGTCGGACCTGCTCGAAGGGTTGGGCCGGTCGATTTCGGACTGGATGGCGGATGCGGCCGGGGGCCACGGGCTGAACCGGGCCGAGCTTGTGCGCGCACGCGCGCCTGCGCAGGACGTGTTCCTTCAGATCACTCTCGGGCGCATCGCCGACGAGGACGAGACGACGCTGGTCGCGGTCCTGCACGATGCGACCGAGCTCAAGACGCTCGAGGCGCAGTTCGTGCAAAGCCAGAAGATGCAGGCGATCGGGCAGCTTGCCGGCGGCGTGGCGCACGATTTCAACAACCTTCTGACCGCGATCAGCGGCCACTGCGATCTGCTGCTGCTGCGCCATGACGAGGGCGACCCCGACTATGGCGATCTCGTCCAGATCCACCAGAACGCCAATCGCGCGGCCAGTCTTGTCGGACAGCTGCTGGCGTTTTCGCGCAAGCAGAACCTGCATCCCCAGCCGCTTGACCTGCGCGAGACGCTGTCGGACCTGACCCATCTTCTGAACCGCCTGGTGGGCGAGAAAGTGTCGCTCAGCCTGGTGCACGACCCCGCGCTGATGATGGTGCGCGCCGACAAGCGCCAGCTGGAACAGGTGCTGATGAACCTTGTGGTCAACGCGCGCGACGCCATGCCCGAGGGCGGGCGGATCACGATCGAGACGCGGATGGAGCATGTCGCCACGCCGCTGCGCCGCAGCCGCGCCGAGGTTCCGGCAGGGGCCTATGTCGTCGTCCGGGTCGAGGACGAGGGCACCGGCATCCCCGCCGACCAGCTGCCCAAGATCTTCGAGCCCTTCTTCACCACCAAGAAGACCGGCGAGGGGACGGGGCTTGGCCTGTCGACCGCCTATGGGATCGTCAAGCAGACCGGGGGCTTCATCTTCGCCGACAGCGTCGTCGGGCAGGGGACAAGCTTCACGCTGTATTTCCCCGCCCATGAACGCGTGGAACCCGCGCCGGCCCAGGCAGCCGTTCCCGCGCCCCGGACCGCGACGCCCTTCAAGGGTGACGGCGTCATCCTTCTGGTCGAGGACGAGGCCCCGGTGCGCGCCTTCGCCTCGCGCGCGCTGCGGATGCGCGGCTATACCGTGCTCGAGGCCGAGAATGCCGAAGAGGCGCTGAAGACGCTCGAGAACGATGCGCTGTCGGTCGACATCTTCGTCACCGACGTGATCATGCCTGGCATGGACGGGCCAAGCTGGGTCAGAAAGGCGCTCGAAACGCGGCCGGGCACGCGCGTGGTCTTCGTGTCGGGCTATGCCGAAGACAGCCTTGCCGAAAGCCAGGCGCGGATCCCGCATTCCGTCTTCCTGCCCAAGCCCTTCTCGCTGTCGCAACTGACCGAAACGGTCCAGGCGCAGCTGCACTAGCCTGACATGCCCCGCAGGATAGCGCCGACATCTGGGTGTGGCGGCGATCGGCGCGCGGGGCGGCTTGGGGCCAATCCCGCATGGGCCCGGCGGCACGTGCCCTCCGCGGATGCGCGCGGGCGGGCTCTGGCGATCCGGGGTGGGCCCGCCACCGCGAGATCTGCGTGCGAGCGCGCCGTCGCGTTCCGTCGCTAACCGCTTCTTAACCGATTCCGCAGTTAGGTGGGACTTGAAGAAAACTGTTGCGATGTTCTCCGTTTGATCTCATAAGATGAATGAGAACACAAGGCGAACACAGGCAGTCATTGCCGCCCCCGGGCGGGTGTGGAATAAGGAACAGGACCATGGCCACGGCAAGCATTCTCGAGATGACCGACAAACGCTCCACCGACAAGCAGAAGGCGCTCGATTCGGCGCTGGCGCAGATCGAACGCCAGTTCGGCAAGGGCTCGATCATGCGGCTTGGCGCCGACAACCCGGTGCAGGAGATCGAGTCGACCTCGACCGGGTCGCTGGGCCTCGATATCGCGCTTGGCATCGGCGGGCTGCCGAAAGGCCGCATCGTCGAGATCTATGGCCCCGAATCCTCGGGCAAGACGACGCTCACGCTGCATTGCGTGGCCGAGGAACAGAAGAAGGGCGGGGTCTGCGCCTTCGTCGACGCCGAGCATGCGCTTGACCCGCTTTACGCCCGCAAACTGGGCGTCAGCCTGGAAGAGTTGCTGATCTCGCAGCCCGACACCGGCGAACAGGCGCTCGAGATCACGGATACTCTGGTGCGCTCGGGCGCGGTCAGCATGGTCGTGGTCGACTCGGTCGCCGCGCTCACGCCCAAGGCGGAACTCGAGGGCGACATGGGCGACGCGCAGGTCGGCGCCCAGGCGCGGCTCATGAGCCAGGCGATGCGCAAGCTCACGGCCTCGATCAGCCGGTCGAACTGCATGGTGATCTTCATCAACCAGATCCGCATGAAGATCGGCGTCATGTTCGGCAGCCCCGAAACGACGACGGGCGGCAACGCGCTCAAGTTCTATTCTTCGGTCCGTCTCGACATCCGCCGCATCGGCGCGATCAAGGACCGCGACGAAGTGGTGGGCAACACCACGCGCGTGAAGGTCGTCAAGAACAAGGTCGCCCCGCCGTTCAAGCAGGTCGAGTTCGACATCATGTACGGCGAGGGGATCTCGAAGACCGGCGAACTGCTCGACCTTGGCGTCAAGGCCGGTGTGGTCGAGAAATCGGGCAGCTGGTTTTCCTATGGCGACGAGCGCATCGGGCAGGGGCGTGAGAACGCCAAGCAGTTTCTGAAGGACAATCCCGCCGTCGCGCTTGCCATCGAGGACAAGATCCGCGCCGCGCACGGGCTCGACTTCGACATGGGCGCCACCGACGACACCGACGAGGTGCTGGCCGAGGAATGACCGCTGACGACCGGGGACCGCCGGTCGCGGCCAGCCGGGCCTGCACGATCCTGGCCCATCCCAACCGATCCCGGCCCCGGCATCCTTTGCCGGGGCCGTTCGTTTCCCCAGGGCGACGCCTTGGGCAGGGCAGGCGGCCCGCGCGCGCCTTTCCGCGCCACCTGTCCGGATCACTCCTCGGGCGACCTTTCCCCGTGACCTTGCCCTGTCGGCTGCGCCTTAAGGATCGGCCTGCCCGGGAATGCCGCGACGAGGAACGCCCCCTGTGGACAGACCCGCCTCTTGCGCATAGATCAGGACGACCCCTGATCCCGGAACGCCCATGACCAGCCTGAACGACATCCGCGCGACCTTCCTCGGGTTCTTCGAGACGAACGACCACCGGGTCGTCGACAGCTCGCCCCTTGTGCCGCGCAACGACCCGACGCTGATGTTCACGAACTCGGGGATGGTGCAGTTCAAGAACGTCTTCACCGGCGTCGAACATCGCGACTATGTCCGCGCCACCACCGCGCAGAAATGCGTGCGCGCGGGCGGCAAGCACAACGACCTCGACAACGTGGGCTACACCGCGCGCCACCACACCTTCTTCGAGATGCTCGGCAACTTCTCGTTCGGCGACTACTTCAAGGAGGCCGCGATTCCCTTCGCCTGGGACCTCATCACCAAGGAATTCGGCATCTCGAAGGACCGGCTGCTGGTCACCGTCTACCACACCGACGACGAGGCGGCCCAGATCTGGAAGACATACGCCGGTCTGCCGGACGAGCGGATCATCCGCATCCCGACGTCCGACAACTTCTGGCAGATGGGCCCGACCGGCCCCTGCGGCCCCTGCACCGAGATCTTCTACGACCACGGCGATCACATCCCCGGCGGCCCCCCGGGCAGCCCCGACGAGGACGGCGACCGGTTCATCGAGATCTGGAACCTCGTCTTCATGCAGTACGAACAGTTCGAGGACGGCACCCGGCGCGAGCTTGGCGCCCAGTCGATCGACACCGGGATGGGCCTTGAACGGATCGGCGCGCTGCTTCAGGGCAAGCACGACAATTACGACACCGACCTCATGCGCGCGCTGATCGAGGCCTGTGCCCATGCCACAAGCTCGGATCCCGACGGGCCGGGCCGCATCCACCACCGCGTCATCGCCGATCACCTGCGCTCCACCAGCTTCCTGATCGCCGACGGCGTCATGCCCTCGAACGAGGGCCGCGGCTATGTCCTGCGCCGCATCATGCGGCGCGCCATGCGCCATGCCCATCTTCTGGGAGCGAAGGACCCGGTCATGTACCGTCTGGTGCCCGCGCTCGTGATGCAGATGGGCCAGGCCTACCCCGAACTGGGCCGCGCCCAGCCGCTGATCGAAGAGACGCTGAAGCTCGAGGAGAGCCGTTTCCGCGAAACGCTCGACCGCGGGCTCAGGCTTCTGGACGAGGAACTGGCCCATCTGCCCGACAGGGCCGACCTGCCAGGGGCGGCGGCCTTCAAGCTTTACGATACCTATGGCTTCCCGCTCGACCTGACGCAGGACGCGCTGCGCGAGCGTGGCCGCGCGGTCGACGTGGCGGGCTTCGACGCAGCGATGGCCGAACAGAAGGCCAAGGCCCGTGCCGCCTGGGCGGGTTCCGGCGAAACCGCCGACGCCGCGCTCTGGTTCGACATCGCCGAGCGTGACGGCACCACCGAGTTCCTGGGCTACGACACCGAGACGGCCGAAGGCCAGATTCGCGCCATCGTGCTGGGCGGCGCCGAAGTGCCAGAGGCCAGCGCGGGCGACAGTGTGCTGATCGTTCTGAACCAGACGCCGTTCTACGCCGAAGCCGGCGGCCAGGTCGGCGACAGCGGCGTGCTGCGCACCGACACCGGGGTTGCACGCATCACCGACACCCGGAAGACCGCAGGCGTCTTCATCCACGTCGCCGACGTCACCGAAGGCCGCATCGCCACCGGGACCGGCGCCGAATTGCGGGTCAACCACGACCGGCGCAGCGCGATCCGGGCCAACCACTCGGCCACCCACCTTCTGCACGAGGCACTGCGCGAGGCGCTTGGCGAGCATGTCGCCCAGCGAGGATCGCTCAACGCGCCCGACCGGCTGCGTTTCGACTTCAGCCATTCGAAGGCCATGACGCCCGAGGAACTGGTCCGGGTCGAGGCCGAGGTGAACGCCTTCATCCGCCAGAATTCGAAGGTCGAGACCCGCATCATGACCCCCGACGACGCCCGCGCCATCGGCGCCCAGGCGCTCTTCGGCGAGAAATACGGCGACGAGGTGCGCGTGGTGTCGATGGGCGAGGCGCCCACCGGGAAGGGCCTGAACGGCCGGACCTGGTCGATCGAGCTCTGCGGCGGCACCCACGTCCGCCAGACGGGCGATATCGGCCTGTTCGTGACGCTGGGGGAAAGCGCCTCCTCGGCCGGCGTGCGCCGGATCGAGGCGCTGACCGGCCAGGCCGCCTTCGACCACCTCGCCGGACAGGACCGCAAGCTGGCCGAGGTTGCGGCTGTCCTCAAGGCCCGACCCGAGGATGCCCCGGACCGGGTGCGCGCGCTGCTCGACGAACGCAAGGCGCTGCAGGCCGAGGTGGCCGACCTGCGCCGCAAGATCGCCCTAGGCGGCGGCAGCGGGGCCGAGGGCGGCGAGGTGCCGAGAACCGTGAACGGCGTCACCTTCCTCGCCCAGGTGCTCGATGGCGTGCCCGGACGCGATCTGCCGGGCCTGATCGACGCGCTGAAGGCGCGGGTGGGCAGCGGCGCGGTTCTTCTGATCAGCGAGGCCGACGGCAAGGCCGCCGTGGCTGCGGGGGTGACGACCGACCTGACCGGTCGCCTCTCGGCGGTGGACATCGCCCGCGCGGCGGTCGAGGCGCTTGGCGGCAAGGGCGGCGGTGGCCGGCCCGACATGGCGCAGGGCGGGGCCAAGAGCGCCGAGAACGCCGCGGCCGCCATTGCCGCCGCCGAAGCCGCGTTGAAAGGATAGACCATGCCCGCCTTCTGGATCGCCCACGTCAAGGTGCACGACGCCGAGGCCTATGGCCGCTATGCCAGCCTCGCGACCCAGGCCATCGCCGAACATGGCGGGCAGTTCATCGCCCGCGGCGGCCGCTACGTGCAGCTGGAAGGCCCCGACCGGCCGCGCAACGTGGTCGCGCGCTTCCCCTCGCTCGAGGCGGCTGAGGCCTGCTACCGCTCGCCCCACTACCAGGAGGCGCTGAGCCACGCCAGGGGCGCGGCCGACCGCGAACTCGTCATCGTCGAATACGAGGACTAGGCCCGCCGCCGATCATCGCGGTCTTCTTCTCTTGAGCAATACTCCGGGGAGCGCGAGGGGCTGGCCCCTCGCATCCCGCCTCAGGTTTCGGCGCGCGACTGCCGCTTGCGCTCGTGCGGGTCGAGAAAGCGCTTTCTCAGCCGGATCGCGTTCGGCGTGACCTCGACCAGTTCGTCGTCGTCGATATAGGCGATCGCCTCTTCCAGCGAAAACCGCACCATCGGCGTCAACCGCACGGCGTCATCGGTGCCCGAGGCGCGGACGTTGGTCAGCTTCTTGCCCTTCAGCGGATTGACCTCGAGATCGTTGTCGCGGCTGTGCTCGCCGATGATCATGCCCTGGTAGACCTCTTCCTGCGGGCCGATGAACAGCCGTCCGCGCTCTTCGAGGTTCCACAGCGCGTAGGCCACCGATTGCCCGGCCTCCATCGAGATCAGCACACCTGCGCGCCGGCCGGGGATCGCCCCCTTGTGCGGCGCCCAGCCGTGGAAGACGCGGTTCAGAACGCCCGTGCCGCGCGTGTCGGTCAGGAACTCGCCGTGATAGCCGATCAGCCCGCGCGATGGCACATGCGCGATGATCCGCGTCTTGCCGGCCCCGGCCGGCTTCATCTCGGCCAGGTCGCCGCGCCGCGCGCCGGTGATCTTCTCGATGACCGCGCCGGTGTACTCGTCGTCGACGTCGATCGTCACTTCCTCGATCGGCTCGAGCTTGCCGTCCTCGCCGTCGCGCAGGATCACCTGCGGGCGCGAAATCGACAGTTCGAACCCCTCGCGGCGCATGTTCTCGATCAGCACGCCCATCTGCAATTCGCCCCGGCCCGAGACCTCGAAGGCGTCACCGCCCGGCGTGTCGGCGACCTTGATGGCGACGTTCGATTCCGCTTCCTTCATCAGCCGCTCGCGGATCACGCGCGACTGCACCTTCTTGCCGTCGCGGCCGGCCAGCGGGCTGTCGTTGATCCCGAAGGTGACCGAGATCGTCGGCGGGTCGATCGGCTGGGCGGGCAGGGGCGTGTCGACCGCAAGCGCGCAAAGCGTATCCGACACGGTGGCCTTCGACATGCCCGCGACGGTGACGATGTCGCCGGCCTCGGCCGTCTCGATCGTCTGCTGCGACAGGCCCCGGAAGGCGAGGATCTTGGTCACGCGGAACTGCTCGATCTTCTGCCCGATGCGGCTCAGCGCCTGGATCGTCGCGCCCGTGGTCAGCCGCCCGCTTTCGATGCGGCCGGTCAGGATGCGCCCGATGAAGGGGTCCGCGCTCAGCGTTGTGGCCAGCATGCGGAACGGTTCTTCGACGCGGCTGGTCTGGCGCGGCGGCGGCACGTGGGCCACGATCAGGTTGAACAGGGCCGACAGGTCCTTGCGCGGGCCGTCCAGTTCCTCGTCGGCCCAGCCCGAGCGGCCCGAGGCGTAAAGATGCGGAAAGTCGAGCTGGTCCTCGTCGGCGTCGAGCGCGGCGAAAAGATCGAAGACCTCGTTCAGTGCGCGGTCGGGCTCGGCGTCGGGCTTGTCGACCTTGTTCAGCACCACGATCGGGCGCAGGCCCAGCGCCAGCGCCTTCGAGGTGACGAACTTGGTCTGCGGCATCGGCCCTTCGGCCGCGTCCACCAGAAGGACGACGCCGTCGACCATGCTCAGGATGCGTTCGACCTCGCCGCCGAAATCGGCGTGGCCGGGGGTGTCGACGATGTTGATCCGCGTGCCCTTCCATTCGACCGAGGTGCACTTGGCCAGGATGGTGATCCCTCGTTCGCGTTCGATGTCGTTGGAATCCATCGCCCGCTCGGCCACCGCCTGCCCGACGCGGAAGGCGCCCGACTGCTTCAGAAGCTCGTCGACAAGCGTGGTCTTGCCGTGGTCGACATGGGCGATGATGGCGATGTTGCGCAGCTTCATGGGGGCCGGTCCTATGGGGGATTGCGCGCCTGCTAGCGCGCCCCGCGCCGGAAGGCCAGAGCGAAACGACATCGCGCCCGATCCGCCACGCTGGACGAACCCTCGCGCCTCTGCTAAGGCCTTGCGGCATGACGACCCTGTGCATCATTCGCTGCTGCATTCTCCGCTGACAACAGTCACGCGGGCCGGTCCTCTTTTCCTCAAGACAAGATCACGCTAAGGCCCGCGGGCACCCGACCCGAAGGACGCCCCATGACCGAGATCAGGCTTTGGAACACCCGGACCCGGGCAAAGGACCCGCTCGAGCCCACGGTCATCCCCGGGCGCGTGTCGATCTATGTCTGCGGCCCCACGGTCTATGACCGGGCGCATCTGGGCAACGCCCGTCCGTCGGTGGTCTTCGACGTGCTGAACCGGCTTCTGCGCCACACCTATGGTGACGCGAACGTGACCTATGTGCGCAACATTACCGATGTCGAGGACAAGATCATCGACCGCGCCGCCGAACGCGGCATCGGCATCGACGAGCTGACCGCGACGACCGAGGCCTGGTATCATCAGGACATGGCCGCGCTTGGCGTTCTGCCGCCGGATGTCGAGCCGCATGCCACCGCCTTCATCCCGCAGATGATCGCGATGATCGAAACCCTTGTCGCGCAGGGCCATGCCTACGCGGCCGAGGGGCATGTGCTTTTCGCGGTGGGCAGCTATGCCGACTACGGCGCGCTGTCGGGCCGCTCGGTCGAGGACATGATCGCCGGCGCCCGGGTCGAGGTCGCGCCCTACAAGCGCGATCCGATGGACTTCGTGCTGTGGAAGCCTTCGGCCCCCGACCAGCCCGGCTGGGACAGCCCCTGGGGCCGCGGCCGCCCGGGCTGGCACATCGAATGCTCGGCCATGAGCCACGCGATCCTGGGCGACAGCTTCGATATCCACGGCGGCGGGATCGACCTTCAGTTCCCCCACCACGAGAACGAGATCGCCCAGTCGAAATGCGCCCACCCCGAAGGCGCCTTCGCCCGCATCTGGATGCACAACGAGATGCTTCAGGTCGAGGGCAAGAAGATGTCGAAGTCGCTGGGCAACTTCTTCACGGTGCGCGACCTGCTTGACCGGGGCGTCCCGGGCGAGGTGATCCGCTTCGTGTTCCTGTCGACGCATTATCGCAAGCCGATGGACTGGACGGAGAAGAAGAGGGGCGAGGCCGAAAAGCGCCTGACGGCGTGGTTTCGCAAGACGGATGGGGTCGAGGCAGCGAAGGTCGTGCCCGCTCGCGTTCTCGCGGCGCTCGCGGACGATCTGAACACACACCTTGCTCTGACCGAGATGAACTCGCTTTCGGCGCCTTACCTGAAGGCGGCTATGCGGCTGATCGGGCTGCCCGATGCCGAGGAAGTGGACTGGTTTCGATACGTTGAAAGCGGCGGCTTGGCGGTTGGCGTCAATTCGGAAGCGGCAACTAAGATCGACGAATTGCTCGCCCGCCGTAGCGAAGCCAAGAACAACCGTAACTTCGCCGAGGCTGACCGGATACGCGACGCGCTCTCGGAAGCTGGCGTCGTCATCAAGGATGTTCCTGGAGGATCAGTCTGGGAGTTTGGGATGTCAGTCGATCTGAACAAACTGGAAGCCCTGAAATGACCCGCGCGCGCCTCTATCTTTACGACACCACGCTGCGCGACGGGCAGCAGACGCAGGGCGTACAGTTCTCGACGCCGGAAAAGCAGGCCATCGCGCAGGCGCTCGACCGGCTGGGGGTCGATTACATCGAAGGCGGCTGGCCGGGAGCGAACCCCACCGACAACGACTTCTTCGCCGACGCCCCGAAGACCCGCGCCACCTTCACCGCCTTCGGCATGACCAAGCGTGCGGGCCGGTCGGCCGACAACGACGACGTGCTGGCCGCCGTCCTGAACGCCGCCACCCCGGCGGTCTGCCTGGTCGGCAAGACCCACGACTTCCACGTCGAGACGGCGCTTGGCATCACGCTTGAGGAAAACCTCGACAACATCGCCCGCAGCATCGAGCATTGCGTGAAGTTGGAGCGCGAAGCCATTTTCGACGCTGAACATTTCTTCGATGGCTACAAGGCCAACCCGGACTATGCCATCGCCTGTGCGACCGCCGCCTACGCGGCCGGCGCCCGCTGGGTGGTGCTGTGCGACACCAACGGCGGCACGCTGCCCGCGGACGTGGGCGCGATCACCCGGGCGGTGATCGACGCGGGCATCCCGGGCGACCGCGTCGGCATTCACACCCATGACGATACCGGCAACGCCGTCGCGGCCTCGCTGGCCGCCATCGACGCCGGCGCGCGGCAGGTGCAGGGCACGCTGAACGGCCTGGGCGAGCGCTGCGGGAACGCCAACCTGACCACGCTGATCCCGACGCTTCTGCTGAAGGAACCCTATGCAAGCCGTTACGAGACAGGGATAAATCCCGAGGCGCTGCAGGGACTGACGCGCACCTCGCGGATGCTTGACGACATCCTGAACCGTGTGCCGCTGCGCAGCGCGCCCTATGTCGGCGCCTCGGCCTTTGCGCACAAGGCCGGGCTGCACGCCAGCGCGATCCTGAAGGACCCCGCAACCTACGAACACATCGACCCCGCCGCCGTGGGCAACGCCCGCATCGTGCCGATGTCGAACCAGGCCGGACAGTCGAACCTGATCCGCCGCATGTCCGAGATGGGGATCGCGGTGGAAAAGGGCGATCCGGCGCTGGCCCGCATCCTTGACATCGTCAAGGCGCGCGAGGCCGAGGGCTATTCCTACGACACCGCGCAGGCCTCGTTCGAGTTGCTGGCGCGGCAGGAGCTTGGCGCCCTGCCGAACTACTTCGACGTGCGCCGCTACCGCGTCACCGTGGAACGCCAGCGCGACGACAAGGGGCGTCGGCTGACGCTGTCCGAGGCGGTCGTCGTCGTCGACATCGGCGGCGAGCGGAAGTTGTCGGTCAGCGAAAGCCATGACGAGGAAGGCTCGGACCGCGGCCCCGTGAACGCCCTGTCGAAGGCCTTGGCCAAGGACCTTGGACCCTATCAGTCGATCATCGACGACCTGCATCTGGTCGACTTCAAGGTGCGCATCACCCAGGGCGGCACCGAGGCCGTGACCCGCGTCATCATCGACAGCGAGGATTCGGCCGGCCGGCGCTGGTCGACAGTGGGCGTGTCGCCCAATATCGTCGACGCTTCGTTCGAGGCGCTTCTCGACGCCATCGTCTGGAAGCTTGTCCGCGACGGCGCCGTCGCGGCATGAGCCTGGACGCCTGCGCCGATCTCGTCCAGCGCGGCGACCCCGACCGTTTCGCCACCGTTCTGGCCGCGCCCGTCGGCCTGCGCGCGCGGCTGCTGCCGCTTTACGCCTTCAACGTCGAGGTGACGCGCGCGCCCTGGGTCACCGCCGAGGCGCCCATCGCCGAGATGCGCCTGCAATGGTGGCGCGACGCGCTGGAAGAAGTCGCCCAAGGCCGCCCGGTCCGCCGGCACGAGGTGACGACGCCGCTGGCCGGGGTGATCGACGCCGAGGCGGCGCGGACGCTGGACCGGCTGGTGGCCGCGCGCCGCTGGGACATCTACCGCGACCCGTTCGAGGACGCGGCGCATTTCGCCGAATATATCGACGCCACCGCCGCTGGCCTGATGTGGACGGCCGCGCGCCTGCTGGGCGCGGGCGACGAGGCCGCGGTGCGGGATCTGGGCTGGGCGCAGGGCCTGGCCGCCTTCCTGCGCGCTATCCCCGAGCTTGAATCGCGCGGTCGCCGCCCGCTGGTCGATGGCCGGCCCGAGGCCGTGGCCGCGCTTGCCGCCGAGGGTCTGCGGCGCTTGCGGGCAGGGGTGGCCGGGGGGGCGCGGGGGCCCGCGACCTGGCCGGCGTGGGAGGCCGCCGCCGTCCTTGCACTTGCCGCGCGCGACCCGGGGCGCGTGGCCGAAGGCGCCCTTGGCGTCAGCGAGCTGCGCCGCCGCGCGCTGCGGTTGCGGGCCGCGCTGACCGGGCGCGTGGCGGCCTAGCGACGGGCCGGGTCGCGGCGCTGCATCACCAGCCAGATCAGCGCGCCGCCGGCCAGGGCCAGGAACGGCGCCATCGCCATGTTCACCGCGCTCCAGCCGTCGGCGGAATTCCCGCCGGTGCAGTTCATCAGCCCGCCCGAGGCCAGCGACGCGACCGCGACGCCGCCGAAGACGATGGCGTCGTTCATGCCCTGCACGCGGCCGCGTTCCTGCGGGGCGTGCGACCGCGCCAGCATGGTCGTGGCCCCGATGAAGCCGAAGTTCCAGCCGATCCCGAGCAGGACAAGGGCGCCGAAGAAGTTCGCAAGCTCGACGCCGTTCAGCGCCACGCCGCCAGCGGCGGCCAGGATCACGAGGCCCGCCGCCACGATCCTTTCGGCCCCGAAGCGGGCGATCAGGTGGCCGGTGAAGAACGAAGGCGCGAACATCGCCAGCACATGCGCCGACACGATGTCGGACGCATTGCCGGTGGTGAAGCCGCAGCCCACCACCGCAAGCGGCGTCGAGGTCATCACCAGGTTCATCAGCGCGTACGAGACCATGCCGCAGATCACCGCGACCGCGATGACGGGATCCTTCAGAAGCTCTGTCTTGGTGCGTCCGCGCGGGTCGGCGGCGGTGGGTTTCGGCGGCTTCGGGATGTCGAGCAGGAAGAACAGCCCCATCCCGACGACGTTGATCGCCATGGCCGTCAGATAGGTGCCAAGGAACGGCACGACATGGGCGTCGACCGTGACCTTCACAAGCTGCGGTCCGATCAGCGCCGACAGAAGGCCGCCGGCCATGACATAGGAAATCGCCTTGGGCTTGAAGGCGTCCGTCGCAGTATCGGTCGCGGCGAAGCGATAGAAGCCCTGCGCGCTCATGTAGATGCCGGTCAGGTAGCTGCCCGCCAGAAGCAGGGCGAAGCTGCCCTGCCAGAGCCCGAAGGCCGCGATCGCCGATCCGACCAGCCCGCCGACCGACCCCAGCACGAACCCCGCGCGGCGGCCGTGGCGCTGCATCAGCCCCGACAGCCAGGGCGCCGTCGTCATCGACCCCACCACGATCAGCGAGATCGGGAGCGTGGCAAGGCAGGGATTGGGCGCAAGCTGCTGTCCGGCAAGCCCGCCGATCACGAAGATCATCGTGATCTGGCTGCCCAGGATCGCCTGCGCGGCGACCAGCACCGCCACGTTGCGCCAGGCGCGGCGGTCGCCTGTGCGGGGCGTCTCGGTCGGGCAGGCGGGTGATGTCGGGTCGTTCATGCCGTCAGGTAGACGCCCTTGCGCGGCAGGGGCAAGCACGAACCCATCCCTGCGACACCGGTGTCGCGCGGGCATTCGCAGCGCGTCCCTTGCGGCCGCCCGCGGACGCGCTATTTCTTTGCATGCCACCGTATTCAATTGAACGAAGTACGGGCAACGGGAGGGACGGGTGTCGCCGGTCGAACGTCGATGAGGCTTCTTCTTCTCGCCGGAACCTGGGAGGCGCGGCAGGTCGCCGCTGCGCTGACGCGCGAGTCGCGCGTGTTGGCCATCGCCTCGCTCGCCCGGGCCGAGCGTCGGCCCGAACCCTTCGGCATTCCCACCCGGATCGGCGGGTTCGGCGGCGACGCGGGCTTCGTCGACTGGCTTGGGCGTGAAGGCATCGACGCGATCATCGACGCCACCCATCCCTTCGCCGCGCGCATCAGCCACCGCACCGCGCGCATCGCCGCCGAACGCGGAGTGGACTACATCCAGTTCCTGCGCCCCGCCTGGCTGCCCGAGCCGGGCGACGACTGGACCTTCCTCAACACCGAGGCCGACGCCCCGCGCCACATCCCGGCCGGCGCGCGGGTCTTTCTGGCCACGGGGCGGCGATCGCTTCACGCCTTCGGGGCGCTGCGCGAGGCGACGCTTTTCTGCCGGCGCACGGACGGGGCGCGCGATCCGTTTCCCTTCGGCAACGGCATCTTCGTCTACGGCCGACCGCCGTTCTCGATCGACCACGAGATAACCACCTTCGGCCGACTTGCCATCGACTGGCTGGTCACCCGCAACTCGGGCGGCACGGCCAGCCGCGCCAAGCTGGAAGCGGCGCGCGAACTTGGGGTAAAGGTGGCGATGATCCGGCGGCCGCCACAACCGCCCGGGCCGAAGGTGGAAACCGTGGCGGAGGCGATGGCATGGGTGCGCAGACGGATCTGAGGGTCGGGCGCGTGATCCACAGCCCCGACTGCCTGGCCGAAGGGGCGCGCCATCTGGCGCGGGTCGAGCCGCGCTTCGGCCACGCGATCTCGGCCACGGGTCCCCTGCCGCTGCGCCTGCGCGCGGACGGGTACGAGGCGCTTCTTGACGCCATCGTCAGCCAGCAGGTCTCGGTCGCGGCGGCGGACGCGATTTGGGGCCGGCTCGATGCGGCGGGCCTTACCGCGCCGGGCGCGGTCCTTGCCGCCGACGACGAGGCGCTGCGCGCCTGTGGCCTGTCGCGGCAGAAGGCGCGCTATGCCCGCGCGCTGGCCGGGGCGGCGATCGACTATGCCGCGCTGCGCCGCCAGCCCACGGACGAGGTGATCGCGACCCTGATCGCCGTGCCGGGGATCGGGCGCTGGACGGCCGAGATCTATGCCATGTTCTCGCTCGGTCGGGCGGATGTCTTTGCGCCGGGCGATCTGGCGCTTCAGGAATCGGCGCGGCTGCTCTTCGCGCTTGATGCCCGCCCGCGCGAGGCCGTGCTGCGGCAGATGGCCGAACCCTGGGCACCCTGGCGGGCGGTTGCGGCGCGCCTTCTGTGGGCCTACTACCGGGTGGCGAAGGAACGCGAGGGGATCCGATGACGCGCACGCTGGCCGCCAAACGCCGTCCGCCGGCCTCGGGGACGACCCGCTCGGCGGTGATCTTCCTGCACGGCTATGGCGCGGACGGGGCCGATCTTCTGGGTCTGGCCGATCCCCTGGGCCCGCATATGCCCGACACCGCCTTTCACGCCCCCGACGCGCCCGAACGCTGCGTGGCAAGCCCCTTCGGCTATCAGTGGTTCCCGATCCCCTGGCTTGACGGGTCGTCCGAGACCGCGGCCGAGGCATCGATGGCGACCTCGCTTGACGATCTTCGCGCCTATGTCGCCGGCGTGCTGGACAGCGAAGGACTGACCGCGGACCGGCTGATCCTGTTCGGTTTCTCGCAAGGCTCCATGATGAGCCTGCATCTTGCCCCCCGCTGGCCCGCGCCCCTTGCCGGGGTGGTGGCCTTCTCGGGCCGGCTTCTGGCGCCCGACCGGCTGACGGCCGAGACCGTCTCGCGCCCGCCGGTGCTTCTGGTGCACGGCGACGCCGACGAGGTGGTGCCCTTCGTCTCGATGGCCGAGGCGGGGCGGGCGCTGACGGCGGCGGGGTTCGAAACCTACGCCCACCGCATGTCGGGCACCGGCCACGGCATCGCGCCGGACGGGCTCAGCGTGTCGCTGCGCTTCATGCTTGACCGGCTGGCCGCACCCGCGGACTGAGCGCGCCGCGCGGCCCTTTGCCCCGCTGTCACGCAACTGTGACGGACCCGCGCTACCCCTGCGACAAAACCCACTAGTCTCTGGGGCTTGCCAGACGTCAACCGCCAGATATAGTGGGTGCATCGGAGCTGGGGCAACGGCGGCCGTGGCCGCACAACACAGGGGTCCGGACGGTCATGGATGGTGATTTCCGAACGAGTTTCGTGCGCGACCCGTCAAGTCTGCGGCAGCATCCGGCCCTTGTCCTGAACGCAGATTACCGCCCGCTCAGCTACTACCCGCTGTCGCTCTGGCCCTGGCAGGAGGCCGTGAAGGCGGCCTGGCTGGACCGGGTCGACATCGTGGCCGAATACGACGAGGTCGTGCGCAGCCCCTCGACCGTGATCCGAATACCGTCGGTCGTGGTGCTGAAGGACTATGTCAAACCGCAAAAGCGCGTGGCCTTCACGCGCTTCAATCTTTTTCTCAGGGACGAATTCTGCTGCCAGTACTGCGGCGCGAAGGGCGATCTGACCTTCGACCACGTCGTGCCCCGCGCACGGGGCGGCGTGACAAGCTGGGAAAACGTCGTCGCGGCCTGCGCCCGCTGCAACCTGCGCAAGGGGTCGAAAAGCCTGTCGCAGGCCGGCATGTCGCTGCGGCGCGCCCCGCGCCGTCCGGGGGCTGAAGAACTGCGCGACCGTGGCCGCAAGTTCCCGCCGAACCACCTGCACGAAACCTGGCTCGATTTCCTTTACTGGGACGCGGAACTCGAGGCCTGACACCGCCGGCCGGTCGGGGCGTCGCTGCGTTGCAGAAACGTCGCGTCGGGACAAGGCGGCTTTCTGATCGCGGCCAGCTTCGCTAGACTTCGCGCCGCAGCACCGCTATAGCGCGGGCAAGGATGCTGTTAGCGCTAACGAACCGGAGCTCCCATGGTCTCGCGCGTCATTCCCGTCGACCCGTTCGACCTTGTCATCTTCGGCGGCACGGGCGACCTTGCCCAGAAGAAGATCCTGCCCGGCCTCTATCGCCGCTTCGCCGATGGACAGATGCCGGCCGAGGCGCGCATCATCGGCGCCGCGCGGTCCGACCTGACCTCGGACAGCTATCGCGCCATGGTGCGCGACGCCGTGTCCGAGGCGATTCCCGAAGGTCGGCGCAACGGCGACACGCTGACCGCGTTCCTTGGCCGGATCGAGTATGTCACGATCGACGCCACCGGCACCGCGGGCTGGACCGAGCTTGCCGCGATGGTCCGCCCCGACGTCGTCCGCGCCTTCTATTTCTCGGTCGCGCCAAGCCTTTTCGGCGATCTGGCCAAGCGGCTGAACGATCACCGCATCGCCTCGCGCCACTGCCGCATCGTCGTCGAAAAGCCCTTCGGGCGCGATCTGGCCTCGGCGCGCGACCTCAATGCGACGCTCGCCCGCCACTTCTCGGAAGAACAGATCTACCGGATCGACCACTATCTCGGGAAGGAGACGGTGCAGAACCTGATGGCGGTGCGCTTCGCCAACGTCCTGTTCGAACCGCTGTGGAACGCGCAATACGTCGACCACGTCCAGATCACGGTGGCCGAGACGGTGGGCGTCGGGGGCAGGGGGGCCTATTACGACAAGTCGGGCGCCATGCGGGACATGGTGCAGAACCACCTGATGCAGCTTCTGTGCCTGATCGCGATGGAGCCGCCCAGCCGATTCGACCCTGACGCCGTGCGCGACGAGAAGCTCAAGGTGATCCGCGCCCTCGACCCGGTCGAGCCGAAGGACATCGTGCGCGGGCAGTACCTGGCGAACGACACGCTCTCGGGCTATCGGGACGAGGCCGAAAGCCCCGACAGCCGCACCGAAAGCTTCATCGCGCTGAAGTGCGGGATCTCGAACTGGCGGTGGGCGGGCACGCCCTTCTACCTCCGCACCGGCAAGCGTCTGAAGGCGCGCGCCTCGGAAATCGCGGTGGTGTTCAAGGACGCCCCGCACGCGATCTTCGGCCAGTCGGCCGGCACCCACCGCAACATCCTGTCGATCCGGCTTCAGCCGAACGAGGGCATCACCCTTGGCGTGACGATCAAGGAACCCGGCCCCGGCGGCATGCGCCTTCTCGACGTGCCGCTCGACATGTCCTTCGCCGACGCGCTTGGCCCCGAGGCCAGCGAGGTGCCCGACGCCTACGAGCGGCTGATCATGGACGTGATCCGGGGCAACCAGACGCTGTTCATGCGCGGCGACGAGGTCGAGGCCGCCTGGGCCTGGACCGACCCACTGATCGAGGGCTGGACCGAGCGCGGCGATGCCCCCGCGCCCTACGAGATCGGCTCGACCGGGCCGGAAGAGGCCGCGATCCTAATGCACCGCGCCGGGCGCAAGTGGCGGGAGATCCGGCCATGAGGTTTGTCGAGTATCCCGACCGCGACATGATGATGATCGACGTCGCGAACGTGCTCGCGGGCGAAATCAACGCGACCCTGATGCACGAGGACCGCTGCACCCTGGCCGTGCCGGGCGGCACGACGCCAGGGCCCGTGTTCCAGTCGCTCTGCGCGGCCAAGCTCGACTGGAGCAGAGTCGACGTGCTTCTGACCGACGAACGCTGGGTCGACGAGGGGGACCCGCGCTCGAACGCGCGGCTTCTGCGCCAGACGCTGCTGACCAACCGGGCGGCGGCGGCGCGGTTCCACCCCTTCTACCGCGCGGGCCAGTCGCCCGACGAGGCCGCGCCGGACCTCGGGGACATGGTCACGCGGCTGCTGCCGGTGTCGGTCCTGCTTCTGGGCATGGGGGCGGACATGCACACGGCCTCGCTTTTCCCGGGCGCCGACGGGCTTGGGGCCGCGCTGGCGTCCGACGCGCCGCCGGTGCTGCCGATCACCGCCCCTGGCAGCGGCGAGGCGCGGGTGACGCTGACCGCGCCGGTCCTGGACGGGGCGATGTCGACGCATGTCCTGGTGACCGGCGCCGAGAAGCACGCCGCGCTCGAGCGCGCCGCGCAACTGACGCCGGCCGAGGCGCCGATCCGCTCCGTCTGGGGCAGGGCGACGGTTCACTGGGCGGCTTGACGCAGGACAGCGCAGAAGGACAACGACGATGACGCTCGACTGGCAGACCCTTTCGGCCCGCGCCGCCGCCGCGAAATCCCGCCGGATCCTCGATCTTTTCGACGGGACCGACCGCGCCCGCGACTTCTCGGTCGAGGCGGGCGGCTTGCTCTTCGACTATTCGAAGACGCACATGACCCCGGACGACCGCGACCTGCTGCTTGGGATGTATCGCGCCGCCGGCGTCGAGGCGCGGCGCGAGGCGATGTTCGAGGGCCGCAAGATCAACGACACCGAAGACCGCGCGGTGCTGCACACGGCGCTGCGCAACCTCGACGGCGGGCCGGTCCTGGTCGATGGCCAGGACGTCATGCCCGGCGTTCTCGCCACGCTCGACCGGATGGGCCGCTTCGCCGAGGACGTGCGCGCGGGCCGCTTCCGGGGCAGGGGCGGGGCGATCACCGACGTGGTCAACATCGGCATCGGCGGCTCCGACCTTGGCCCGGCGATGGCCACGCTGGCGCTTGCGCCCTATCACGACGGGCCGCGCTGCCACTTCGTCTCGAACATCGACGGCGCGCATGTGGCCGACATCCTGCGCCCGCTCGACCCCGCGCGGACGCTGGTCATCGTGGCCTCGAAGACCTTCACCACGATCGAGACCATGACCAACGCGGCCACGGCCAAGGCCTGGATGAGCGAGGCGGTCGCCCGCCCCGCCGACCAGTTCGCGGCCCTTTCGACCGCGGCCGAGCGCACCGAAGCCTTCGGCATCCACCCCGACCGCGTCTTCGGTTTCGAGGACTGGGTCGGCGGCCGCTATTCGATGTGGGGCCCGATCGGGCTGTCGCTGATGATCGCCATTGGCCGCGACGCCTTCCATGCCTTTCTGCGCGGCGGACAGGAGATGGACCGCCACTTCCGCGCCGCCGCGCCGCGGGACAGCCTGCCTGTGATGCTGGCGCTGAGCGGGCTCTGGCACAACCAGGGGATGGGCCTGCCCACCCGCGCCGTCCTGCCCTACGAACAGCGCCTTGCCCGGCTGCCGGCCTATCTTCAGCAACTCGAGATGGAATCGAACGGCAAGCAGACCACGATGGAGGGTGGGCAGGTGCCTGCGGCCTCGGTCCCGGTGGTCTGGGGCGAACCCGGCACCAATGGCCAGCACGCATTCTACCAGATGATCCACCAGGGCACGCAGGTCGTGCCGTGCGAGTTCCTTCTGGGCGCCGAGGGCCACGAGCCCGAGCTTGCCCACCATCACCAGCTTCTGGTGGCCAACTGCCTTGCCCAGTCGCAGGCGCTGATGACCGGCCGCAGCCTCGCCCAGGCCGAGGCGCTGATGGCGAAGGCGGGCTTCACCGGGGACGACCTGCGCCGCCAGGCCGCGCACCGGGTCTTTCCCGGCAACCGCCCGTCCGTGACGCTGGTCTACCCGAAGCTCACCCCCTTCGTCCTGGGCCAGATCATCGCCCTTTACGAACACCGCACCTTCGTCGAGGGGGCGATGCTGGGCATCAATTCCTTCGACCAGTGGGGGGTCGAACTGGGCAAGGAACTGGCGAAATCGCTTGAACCCGTGGTCGCGGGCGAGGCGCCGGGCGAAGGGCTCGACCCCTCGACGCAGGCCCTTGTCGCCACCGTCCACCGCTTCGCCGACGCGGGCTGATCCCCGCGCGCGGCCAGCGCGGCTCCATCGACCTGCAAATATCCTCGGGGGAGCGCGAGGGGGCGGACAGCCCCCTCGCCCTAGCGTTCGTCCCGGGCGCCGTCCCGCGTGACAAGCACCGCACGCTCGGCGTCCGTCAGCGGCAGGCTGCGCGCACCCGCGGGATCGGTCCGGACGATGACCGCGCTCCCGCTGGTGCAAAGCCGCCCCCCGCTCCAGACCGCATAGGCCTTGCGGAAGCTCGTCCGCCCGACACTCTCGCAGCGGGCCGTCACGATGTAATCGTCGTTGAGAAAGAGCGGCGCGTGATAGTCGCAGCTCAGGCTGCGGACCACGAAGGTCGGGTCCTCGGGCCGGTACTGCGTGATCCCGCGGTCGACGAACCACAGAACCCGCAGCGTCTCGAACCAGCGCAGGTAGGTGGTGTTGTTGACATGGTTCAGGGCGTCAAGCTCGTAAAAGCGCACGCGGTCCGCATGGCCGAAGCTCCAGGGCTCGGGAATGCCGGCGGCGCGCAGGCGTTCACCGGACAGAGGGGTGAGATAGTCGGTCATGGCGTCAGGATACTGGAGCGGGTGAAGGGAATCGAACCCTCGTCGTAAGCTTGGGAAGCTTCTGCTCTACCATTGAGCTACACCCGCCCGTCTGCCCCAGGACTTACGGCGCGCGGCGGGGCTCGTCAAGGACGGCCGCAGGCGGTGCCGTCAGCCGTCCAGCAGACACAGCGCCTCGCGGCGGCCGATGCAGGGCAGGCAGCTGCGGCCGGCGTCGGGGTGCGCGAGGTCGGGGAATATCTCGGCCAGTTCGGCAAGCGACGCCGCGTCGTAGGAGGCCAACGCCACTTCGCCCAGAAGCAGCGACTCGGTCGACAGACCGTTGGCCCAGACAAGGTCATGATCCTGAAGGCAGAAGTGCACGTAACGCACGCCATCTTCGGGCGCGGGCGGGTGCAGCACCTGCGCGTCGTCGACAAGGTGCACGGCATGGGCAAGCACCGCCGGCGCGCCGAACAGAAGCTCGGCCCGCCAGCCCGTCAGCGCGATGCGGTGCTGGGGCGAAACCCTCAGGTCGCGGTAGGGCGCGCCTGGGCCGAAGGCGTCCTTGCGGATGGTGACGGGGCGCAGGTGGGGCGCGGCCCGCAGCTCGGCGCCGCTCAGCCGGCGCTCGCCGATCCAGCGGATGGGCGCGGGCCAGCCTTCGCCCGTCAGCACCAGATCGCCGACCATCAATTCTTCGACCGGAACCTCGCCGCGCGCCGTGCGGATCAGCGTGCCGGCCACGAAGCAGGGGACGACACCGGGCGGAAGCGACACCGTGACGTTCAGCGTGTCGCTGTTTCCTCCGCCGCCTCCGGCGCGCACGGCGCCGATGACAAGCTGCAGCGACGTGCCCGCGGGAATGTTCACGCCCGGCGTCAGGACGACAGACAGGCGCGCTGACAGGGGGCCGGTCTCGGAGATCGTGACGGTATAGTCCGCAGGCGTCAGCACGCCGTCAGAGATGACCTGCACCGACCACGTCACGTTCAGCCGGTTGACGATGTAGTTGGCGGTCAGTTCGGCATCGCCTGGCGAGATCGCAAGGGTCTCCGGCCCGATGATCGTCAGCCGCCCTCCGCCTGGTCCTGTACCCATGTCATCCTCGGTGGCAACGCCCGGACCGAGTTTAGCCGTGCTTGCTGCAATGGCAATGAAGCTGACGCCTCATTGCCATCGGTCGCGGACAATCGGGGCCTTCAGTCCGGACGGTCAGTCGCGTCGACGCCGCCGCGCGCGCCCTTCGCCGCCGCCGGTGTTGAAGGCGACATCGGGCAGGGTGGCCACCGCGCGAAGGTGCGGGAAATCCGCCGTCGCGTGCGGAATGGCGTTGGCGGCCACGAAATGCTCCTGAAAGCGCGGTTCGATGGCGGTCTCGATCTTGATGATCTTCGCCACGTCCGCCTCGATCCGGGCGCGCGCGGTCACGTCGCAGAGCGCGATGCGCGCCCCGGTGCCGGCGGCGTTCCCCGCCGATGTGACCTTGTCGAGCGGCGCGTCGGGGATCATGCCCAGGACCATGGCGTGCTTGGGGCTGATATGCGCGCCGAAGGCGCCGGCCAGCACGACGCGGTCGACGGTGTCGGTGCCGATCTCGTCCATCAGCAGGCGCGCGCCGGCGTAAAGCGCCGACTTGGCAAGCTGGATCGCGCGGATGTCGCCCTGCGTGACAAGGATCAGCGGCCCGCCGTCGGCGCGGCCATCGTGCAGCATGTACGAGAAGGTGCGCCCGTCGGGGAGGCAGCGCGCGGTCCCCGTCTGCTCGGGGTTGCCGATCAGGCCCGAAGGATCGAGAAGGCCGGCCATCCGCATCTCGGCCACCGCCTCGATGATGCCCGAGCCGCAGATGCCGGTGATCCCGGTCGTCGCGGTCGCCTCGGCAAAGCCGGGGTCGTCCGACCACAGATCGCTGCCGATGACGCGGAAGCGCGGCTCTTTCGTCGCGGGGTCGATTTCGACCCGCTCGATCGCGCCCGGGGCGGCGCGCTGGCCGGACGAGATCTGGGCCCCTTCGAAGGCGGGGCCGGTGGGAGACGAACAGGCCAGAACCCGGTCGCGGTTGCCCAGCAGGATCTCGGCGTTGGTGCCCACGTCGACGACAAGGACCAGATCGTCCGAGGTCTGCGGCGATTCCGACAGCGCCACCGCCGCGGCGTCGGCCCCCACATGACCCGCGATGCAGGGCAGGATATAGGCGCGCGCGGCCGGGTTCACGCCGGCGATGCCCATCTCGGCCAGCGACAGGTCAAGCGCCGAGGACGTGGCCAGCGCGAAGGGCGCCTGGCCAAGCTCGACCGGGTCGATCCCCAGCAGCAGGTGGTGCATGACCGGGTTGCAGACGAAGACCGCCTCGACGATCTGGCGCGCCTCGATCCCGGCTTCGGTCGCCAGTTCCTGGGCCAGCCGGCCGATCGCCTCGCGCACGACGGCCGTCATCTCGGCGTCGCCGCCGGGGTTCATCATGGCATAGCTCACCCGGCTCATCAGGTCCTCGCCGAAGCGGATCTGCGGGTTCATGACCCCGGCCGAGGCGGCGACCGATCCGTTGCGCAGGTCGGTCAGATGTGCGGCGATGGTGGTCGACCCAAGGTCGATCGCCAGGCCGTAAAGGCGCCCCTCCCAGAACCCGGGCCAAAGGTCGAGGATGCGGTGCCCGTCGTCGTGGTTGCCCTTGTGAAGCGCCACCGTCGCCGCCCAGCCGCCCTTGCGCAGGGCCGGCTGCAGACGCGCAAGCACCGGCAGCGGCGCGGTCACGTCCCCGATCGCCCATTCGCGCGCCAGCGCCGCCTTCAGGCGCTCGAAGTCGCCGGTGGGTTCGTGCATGTCGGGCTCGGCCACCTCGACATAGTACAGCCGGGTGGCGGGGTTCATCTCGATCACCCGGTCGGACGCCGACTTGCGGATGACCTGCTTGTGCACCTGGCTTTCGGGCGGCACGTCGATGACGATGTTGCCCTGGACGGTGGCCTGGCACCCCAGACGGCGTCCGGCGGCCAGCCCGCGCTTCTGCCTGTAGCGTTCTTCGACCGCGTTCCAGTCCGACAGCGCGCCCTCGGCCACGGTGACGCCGTGCTTGGGGAAATCGCCATAGGACGGCGTGATCTGGCATTTCGAGCAGATGCCCCGCCCGCCGCAGACCGAATCGAGGTCGACGCCAAGCTGGCGCGCGGCGGTCAGCACGGGCGTGCCCAGGGCGAAGCGGCCGCGCTTGCCCGAAGGCGTGAAGATCACGAGTGCATCGGCGGTCATCGACGGGTCTCCCGGGGCAGGGTGATGCAGGAATGCCACCGCGCCGGCCGGACCCCGCCATCGGCGGGTCCCCGCCTAACGGGTCGCGCGGCCGCCGTGATATCGACCCTCGCACAAAACGTCATCCGATTCCCTGCATTCGCTGCCATGCCATTCGATCCCTACGTTCCCGCAACTGCCCTGGCCTATGTCCTGCTCCAGGTGCCGGCGCTTCTGTGGCTGACCGGCGCCTGGGCGCGCGCCGCGATGGTCCCCGCGGTGGCGATGGCCGGGGCGCTTCTGGTCTTCATCCTGGGGATGATGACCCCGCTTCCCCTGACGATCCTGCCCCTTGCGCTTGGCCTTCCGCTGGGCGTCCTCTACCTCGCGGCGCTCTGGCTCGCGCGGATGGCGCTGTCGCTTCGGCGAAGCGCCTGAGGCGTCACGCCCGCCGCCGCCGCCGCCCGCTGCCGCCCGCCGCCGCCGCGGCGGCGCTGGCCTCGGCGAAGGGCACGCCCGCCTCGACCTGTTCGAGGATGCGCGAAAAACGGATCCACTCGCCGCCGTTCGGGTCGTGGTTCATCAGGAAGTTCGCCGCGCGGATCGCCTCCATCTCGACGGGGCGGACGGGGTTCATGATCGCGCTGGTCATGCCGGCGCCGATCGCCATCGGGAGGAAGGCCGCGTTGACGCCGTGGCGGTGCGGCAGTCCGAACGAGATGTTCGAGGCCCCGCAGGTGGTGTTGACGCCCAGTTCCTCGCGCAGGCGGCGGACAAGGGCGAAGACCTGCTGCCCGGCCGTCGCCATCGCGCCCACCGGCATCACCAGGGGGTCGACCACGATGTCATGGGCCGGGATGCCATGGTCGGCGGCGCGCTGCACGATCTTCCGGGCCACCTCGAAACGGACGTCGGGATCCTCGGAAATCCCGGTCTCGTCGTTCGAGATCGCGACCACCGGCAGCTTGTACTTGGCGACCAGCGGCAGGATCGCCTCCATCTTTTCGTCCTCGCCGGTCGTCGAGTTGATCAGCGGCCGCCCTTCGACCACCTCGAGCGCGGCCTCGATCGCGCCGGTCACCGACGAGTCGATGCACAGCGGCACGTCGGTGATCGCCTGCACCCGCCGGACAAGCTCGCGCATCAGAGGCGGCTCGACGAAGTTGTTGTCGGCATAGCGCGGGTCTTCGGCCATCTTGTTCTTGAAGACCGCGCCCGAGTTCACGTCGAGCACCATCGCCCCGCAGGCCACCTGTTCCAGCGCGTCCTTCTCGACGGTCGAGAAATCGCCGGCCTCAAGCTCGGCATTCAGCTTCGAGCGGCCCGAGGGGTTGATGCGCTCGCCGATGACGCAGAAGGGCTCGTCGAAGCCGATGACGACGGTCTTGGTCTTCGATTCGATCACGGTGCGGGTCATGCGGGCACTCCTTTGAGGCGGTCGAGCAGGGGCGCGAGCGCGGGGTCGGTGAAATCGGTGATGGTCGCCCGGGCGCCCAGCGCCAGCAGGTCGGCCGCGGTCAGGGTCGAGGTGACGCCCACCGTCGCGATCCCGGCGGCCACCGCGGCGGCCAGCCCCGAGGGGCTGTCCTCGAAGGCAAGCGCCTCCGCGGCGGCGACGCCCAGCGCGTCGAGGGCGGCAAGATAGGGGTCGGGGAAGGGCTTGCCGCGCGGGCAGGCCTCGCCGCTGACCACGACCTCGAAATGATGGCGAAGGCCGATGGCCGACAGCATCGCGTCGGCGTTCTCGGGCGGCGCGTTGGTCACAACGGCCAGCGCCCAGCCTTCGTCCCGCGCCCGCTCGAGCATGGCCGCGACACCGGGCATGGCGGGGTAGGGGCGGGGCAGGCGGCGGCGGAACCGGGCCTCCTTCTCGACCGACAATCCGCGCGGGTCGGGATGGTCGGGGATCATTTCCGCGAAGTAGTCGGCGTTGAGGCGGCCGTGGATATGGGCGCGGTAATGGGCCTCGTCCACGGCGATGCCGAAGGGCGACATCAGATCGGCGAAGACCGCGCAATGGATCCGGTCGGTGTCCAGCATGGTGCCGTCGAGGTCGAGCAGGAGCGCGGGCAAGGGCTGTCCTTCTAGGCGCTGTCGCGCTCGGCGGGCACGCGGCCCTGTTCGGTGGCCCAGGTCGCGGTCGCGCCGATCCCGCCCAGCGGGAAAAGGTGCAACTGCGCGATCGGGAAATCGGGATCGGCGGCCTTCATCGCCTGAAGCTCGGCCACAAGCTCGGTCGGCTCGTAGGGCATGACCAGCTTGGTCACGTCCATGGCCCGCTTCTGCAGCACCCGCAGCGAGGGGCCGACACCGCAGGCGATGGCGAACTTCAGAAGCGTCTGAAGCTTCGCGGGCCCCGCGATGCCCAGATGGATCGGCAGGGCGATGCCTTCGGCGCGCAGCCGCTTGCCCCAGGCCACGACCGGCGCGGCCTCGAAGGCGAATTGCGTGACGATCGCCATCTCGGCGTCGGTGCGCTCGGCGAAGGCCTGTTTCCAGCGCAGCGCCTCCATCACCGAGCGGTCGCCGCCGTCGGCGTCGATGTCGCGGTTGCCCTCGGGGTGGCCCGCGACGTGCAGCCGGGTGAAGCCCGCGCGGTCGAACAGGCCGGACTCCAGAAGCTGCATCGAGGATTCGAAGTCGCCCACCGGGTTGGCGACGCCGCCGGCCAGCACCAGCGCCTCGCGCACGTCGGCCTCGCCCTGGTAGCGCGCGATCCAGTCGGCCAGCATCGTGGCGTCGGCGATGATGCGGGCGGGAAAGTGCGGCATCACGGCGAAGCCGTCGCGCGAAAGCCGCGCGGCGGTCGCCACCATCTCGTCGATGGGCGTTCCGTCGATATGGGCGATGTAGACGCGGGTGCCCTGCGGCAGGAGTGCGCGGAAATCCTCGACCTTGGCGGCGGTGCGGGGCATCACCTCGATCGAGTGACCCGCAAGCATGGCGGCAAGTGCGCCGGTCGACGGCCCGGCCGGGGCGGTGTCCTTGCGGCGGAAATTCAACAGCGCCATCAGCGCCTCCCTTGCTGTGCGAGCCCTCAGGCCCATCCGTCCTGCGCGATCAGCGCCTTCAGCCGATCGGCGTCGTATTCGGCATCAAGCCGTGCCGCCGCCTCGCGCGCCACCGTCTCGGGATCTCCCGCCACCTCGACCGGATCGCCCTTGCGCCATTCGGCCAGATAGGCGTCCGTGCCGATCGCGCCCGCCTTCATCGCCGCCCGGTCGATCGCTTGCTCGAAGCGCTCGGGCAGAGGGGCCTTCACCCCCCGCCGGCCCTTGCCGACGATGACTTGTGCGGGGATGTCCCGCCAGTAGACGATGGTGAGATCGGGCATGGTCGCGTCCTTTTCCCTGACCCTCTTTACGCGTCCGCGCCGCAGCAACCCGGCGCGTTTTCGACATTCGGCACGCCGCGCGCGACGCCCGCTTCCGCGGCTCTGTCCCCGCAGACAGGTTCTAGGGGGCGACGGGGCCGCCCGCCACCGGGCACGAGGCGAAAAATCCTCATGATCGTTATGAATCGGTCCGGTGACACAAGGCTTGATCGAAGGGGGCGCCGTACATACTGTCAGGGGTAACTTGAATTGGAGGGCGACATGCCGCCCGAGCGTCCCGATGGTGCGGGCGCGTTCCCGATCCCGGTCGAGCCGACCGCGCCAGTCCCGCCTGATCCGGCCGAGCTTTACGCCGCGCTGGATCTGGGCACGAACAGTTGCCGGATGCTGATCGCCCAGCCCAAGGGCAATCAGTTCCATGTCGTGGACAGTTTCTCGAAATCCGTGCGCCTTGGCGCCGGATTGGAAACGTCGGGCCGGCTGTCGCGCGGGTCGATGATCCGCGCCGTCCAGGCCCTCAAGATCTGCCAGAAGAAGCTGGAAAAGCACGACGTCAAGCGCATGCGCCTGGTCGCGACCGAGGCCTGCCGCCGCGCCGTGAACGCGCGGGATTTCATCGCCCAGGCCCGGCGCGAGACCGGCCTCGATGTCGAGATCATCGAGCCCGAGGAAGAGGCGCGGCTGGCCGTCATCTCCTGCGCGCCGCTTGTCTCGACCCGGACCGAGCAGCTTCTGGTCGTCGACATCGGCGGCGGCTCGACCGAACTTGTGTGGATCGACCTCAGCCGCGTGCCGCGTCACGACCGGCCGCGCGCGATCATGCGGCTGCACGCGGGCTTCAAGCCGGTCGACGGGTCGCCCTTCCCGGCGGCGCGGGTGGTCGACTGGATCTCGGTGCCGCTCGGCGTCGCGACGCTGCGCGAGCAGTTCGACGACGTGCGCGACGACGCCGCGCGTTTCGCGCTGATGAGCTGGTTCTTCGAGGAAAATCTTGCCGATTTCTCGCCCTATGCCGCGGAACAGACGCGCGAAGGGTTCCAGATCATCGGCACCTCGGGCACCGTGACCACCGTGGCCGCCAGCCACCTTGGCCTGCGCCGATATGACCGCAACAAGGTCGACGGGCTGCGGATGACGTCGGACCAGATCGACAAGGTGATCCGGGAATACCTCACCATGGGTCCCGAGGGCCGCCGCAGCGACCCGCGCATCGGCCGTGACCGGCACACGCTGATCATGTCGGGCGCCGCCATCCTGCAGGCGCTTTTGCGCATATGGCCGACCGACCGGCTGTCGGTCGCCGACCGCGGCCTGCGCGAGGGGCTGCTTTATGCGCAGATGTCGGCCGACGGCGTGCTTGACGGCGGACCCTACTAGGGGCAGGGACGCGCCATGGCGAAGAAACCCGATCCGACAGGCGGCAAGAGCGGGCGCGGTCAGCGCGACCTGCGCGTGAAGGTCAAGACCGCGCGCGGCCGCAAGCTGTCGTCCACGCTCTGGCTCGAACGGCAGCTCAACGACCCCTACGTGCGCCGCGCGCGGGCCGAGGGCTATCGCGGGCGCGCGGCGTTCAAGATCCTCGAGCTTGACGACAAGTATGGCTTCCTCACGCCGGGTGCGCGGGTGGTCGATCTTGGCTGCGCGCCGGGGGGCTGGTGCCAGGTCGCTGTGGCGCGGGTGAACGCGCTTGGCGAACGCGCGGGCAAACCCGTCGGCAAGGTGCTGGGCGTCGACCTGCAGGAGGTCGAGCCCATCGCCGGGGCCGAGATCCACCAGCTCGACTTCATGGCCGACGGCGCGGATCAGCAGGTCAAGGACTGGCTCGGCGGTGGGGCCGACGTGGTGATGTCGGACATGGCCGCGGCCTCGTCGGGGCACAAGGCCACCGACCATCTGCGCATCGTGGCGCTGTGCGAGGCGGCCGCGGCCCTGGCCTTCGACGTGCTCGAACCCGGCGGCACCTTCGTCGCCAAGGTCCTTCAGGGCGGGGCCGAGGGTCAGCTTCAGGCCGAACTCAAGCGCCGGTTCGAGAAGGTCGTGAACGTCAAGCCGCCGGCGTCGCGTTCGGACAGCTCCGAAAAATTCGTGGTCGCCACTGGCTTTCGCGGCTAGCCCCGGGGCTCATGCGGCGCGCCGCCAAGGCGCCCCAGCACATAGACCCGGATCGCCGACGCCAGCCCGCGCCCTTCGCGCGCCGCATCGATTTCGGCCGCAAGGTCATTGATCGGCCGGCCCTCTCGGGCCGCGATCCCGCGGAACGCCGCCCAGAACTCGGGTTCCAGCGACACCGAGGTGCGGTGCCCCTTCAGCGTCAGCGAATGCTTCTCGGGCCGCCCGCTTGCGCTCACGCCCCGTCATCCTCGTCGATGCGCTGTCGGCGGTGCGCCTCGAGCCGCTCGGTCTCGCGCAGGGCGCGCGCCTCGTCGGCCTCGCGTTCGGCGCGCGTCCGCCCGTGCTTGGCGGCATTTGCCCCGGCCCGGGTCCGGGCCTGGGCCTTCGCGCGCGCCTTGCGCGCCTGGTTGAGGTTGATGACCTTGCCCGCCATCGCCGCGTTATCCCCTGGGGCCGATCATGTCCTCGGGCCGCACCACCCGGTCGAAGGTCTCTTCGTCGACGAACCCAAGGCGGATCGCCTCCTGCTTCAGCGTGGTCCCGTTTCGGTGCGCGGTCTTGGCGACCTTGGTGGCGTTGTCATAGCCGATGGTGGGCGCAAGCGCCGTCACCAGCATCAGCGATTCCTTCATCAGCCGGTCGATCCGCTCGACGTTGGCCGTGGTGCCCACCACCATGTTGTCGGTGAAGCTGCCCGCCGCGTCGCCCAGAAGCTGCATCGACTGCAGCACGTTGTAGGACATCATCGGGTTGTAGACGTTCAGCTCGAAATGCCCCTGACTGCCGGCAAAGCCCACCGCGGCGTCGTTGCCCATGACATGGGCGCAGACCATGGTCAGCGCCTCGGCCTGGGTCGGGTTCACCTTGCCCGGCATGATCGAGGACCCGGGTTCGTTCTCGGGCAGGATCAGTTCGCCCAGCCCCGAACGCGGGCCCGACCCCAGAAGCCGCATGTCGTTGGCGATCTTGAACAAGCTCGCCGCCACCGTCTTCAAGGCGCCCGAGAACATCACCATGGCGTCATGGGCGGCCAGCGCCTCGAACTTGTTCGGCGCGGTGACGAAGGGCAGGCCGGTGATCGACGCGATCTCGGCGGCCACGCGCGCATCGAACCCCTTGCGGGTGTTGAGCCCGGTGCCAACCGCCGTGCCGCCCTGCGCCAGTTCGTAGATGTCGGGCAGGCAGGCCTCGACGCGCTCGATCCCCTTGGCGACCTGATGGGCGTAGCCGCCGAATTCCTGGCCCAGCGTCAGCGGCGTCGCGTCCTGCGTATGGGTGCGGCCGATCTTGATGATGTCGCGGAACTCCTCGGACTTGGCGGCCAGCGCGGCCTGCAGCTTGCGCAGCCCCGGCAGCAGCGTGTCGCGCGCCATCATCCCGATCGCGACATGCATCGCGGTGGGGAAGGTGTCGTTCGACGACTGCCCCATGTTGACGTGGTCGTTCGGATGCACCGGCGTCTTCGAGCCCATGACCCCGCCCAGCATCTCAATCGCGCGGTTCGAGATCACCTCGTTGGCGTTCATGTTCGACTGCGTGCCCGACCCGGTCTGCCAGACCACCAGCGGGAAGTTGTCGTCGAACCGGCCCTCGATCACCTCGGTCGCGGCGGCCTCGATCGCGCGCGCAAGGTCCTCGGCGAGGTCCCCCTGGGCAAGGTTCACGCGCGCGCAGGCCTTCTTGATGACGCCCAGCGCGCGGATGATCGCGACGGGCTGGCGTTCCCAGCCGATGGGGAAGTTCATGATCGACCGCTGGGTCTGCGCGCCCCAGTACTTGTCGGCGGGCACTTCGAGGGGGCCGAAGCTGTCGGTCTCGGTGCGGGTCGTCGTCATCGCTGTCCTCCGTAACGCGCCGACAGCTATAGGCAGCGGTCCCGGCCCGTGCAATCGCCCGGTGCTTCCGTTTGCGCAAACAGCGCCCGTTTCCTCTGCCCGGGGGTCTTCTTGGCGGAAATATCCTCGGGGGGTGCGGGGGGCAGACAGCCCCCCGCCCGCGCCCTTCGTCTCAGGTCAGGCGGCGGGCATAGGCGTTGCGGAACTGCGGATGCGAGGTCATCAGCAGGCTCAGCGCGGTCTTCATCGTGTTGAAGCTGTCGCCATAGAAATAGAACACGGCCCGGTCGCCCAGGTCCTCGGAGCCCTGATAGATCGCCTCGGCGCCCAGCGCGTCGGTGCAGACTTCCAGCAGGTCCAGCGCGTCGTCCTCGCAGGCGATCCCGTCGCGGCGGTCAAGGTAAAGACCCAGCCCCTCGGTCCGTCCGAAAAGATGCCGCACCCCGGTGTCGCTGAACTCGATGACCGACCCCAGCGGCGCGTCAAGCTCTTCCAGCAGTCCGCCGATGGTCCTGAGCGCGCGGGGATGCAGCGTCACGAGGGCGAAGAAGATGTCGACGCCTTCGACCTCGCCGTCCTTGCCGCGGCGCACTCCGGTGCCGGTCACCTGCCCCAGTCCCAGCGCCCGGATCTGCCGGTCCAGCGGGCGCGCGAAGACCATGTCGGCGTTCGACCGGCCGATCTTCACCGGCAGCGAGGCCTCGGCCAGATGGGTCGGGCCGCGGAACATCCTGGGCTTGAGCGCGCGCAGCAGCATGGAACGATTCGACCCTGGCAAGTTGACGTTCCGTCTACAAAGCAGGGGTTTGTGGCGATTTGGCGGCGCAATCGCCGTAAGCGGCGGGTTTCGTCGCCGCGCAAGGAGGGCGTCCCGCCGGGCTACCGAGTGACGCAAGGGAATGCGCGGGTTCCCGGCCTGGCGCCATGCAAAAGTCTCAATTGATGTGTTTTACGCAGGCGCGAAGTGGATGCATTAACGAGGAATCACAGTATGCACAGAATTCTCACGGCCCTGGCGTTCGCGGTTGCGGTCCTCTCGGCGACGGACGTCGCGGGGGCGCCGGTCCTTTCGGCCGGGCTGAACCCCGAGTTCAGCGGCGATGCCGCGGTCCGCTACCGGTCGTTCGGCAACACCGGCGGCAACGAAACCTATCTTGGCAAGGGCGACCTCGGCCAGCCGGGCAACCGGGTCGAACAGGGCTACACCTGGACCGACGGCGCCTTCGATTTCGCCTTCACGATCGACCTCGCCAACAACCGGCTCACGTCGAAACTGCCGGGCGCGTCGCTTCTGACCTACGGCTACACCGCTGACCCGATCATCAACGCGTTCAAGATCTCGTCGATAGACCGCGCCGCGCAGGGCGAGCTCTGGATCACCAATCTCATCGTCAACGGCACCTCGCTGGGCGCCGTGACCTCGGCGGCGAGCGAGGGGGTCCTCGACTTCACGGTCACCGGCGTGGCGGTGAGCACCCTCTACACGATCACCGGCAAGATCCACCGGACGGGCTTCTTCGGTTCCAGCCAGGAAGGCAGCCGGATCGACATCGTCGCGGGCTACGTCCCGCCGCCGGCCATTCCTCTTCCGGCGGCGGCCTGGATGCTTCTTGCCGGTCTGGCGGGGCTCGCCGCCGTGGCGCGCCGAGGCAAGGACGCCTGAACCAGGCGGTCCTTCGGGAACCGTCAGCGGGCGCCCCCGGGCGCCCGGTTCACTTGCGGAAGCTGTCCAGCCGCACGACCTCGCCTTCCTTCCGGCTGGCGTGGTCGTCGTCGGGCTCGGGTTCGGGGTCGTCGGGCTCGTCGGGCTCGTCGGGGACCTCGGCGGTCTCGAAGCGCAGGCCGAATTCGACCGACGGGTCGACGAAGGTTTTGATCGCGTCGTAGGGGATGTAGAGCGGCTCGGGTGTGTCGCCGAAGTTCAGCGTGATCGAAAAGCCCTCGTCGCTGACCTCCAGATGGTCATACCAGTGCTGGATGACGATGGTCATCTCGGCCGGATAGCGGTCGCTCAGCCAGTCGGCGAGTTCCACGTCCGGATGCATCGTGTCGAAGGTGATGAAGAAGTGGTGCGCCCCGGGCAGGCCATTCTGGGCGACGTCGGCCAGGACCTGCTGGATCAGGCCGCGCATCGCGGCGTGCATGAGGCTTCCGTAGTCGATCCGGCGGCTCATGGGGTCCTCTTCTGGCCAGCGGCCTCAGCATAGGGGATTCGATTCCGAAGGAAAGGCCGCTTCAGTCACCCTTCGATCCCGTCACCCGGTCACGCGGGCCAGCTCGCGCTTGATCTTCTCGCGGATCGCCCGGGCATAGTCGCCATGGCGGCGGGCCGTCACGACGAAGCCCGCCCGCGTCACGACGTTGCGCAGGTAGTACTGCGTGGTCGAGACGCCGATCGATTCGATCGCGATGGCGTTGATCATCACGCCCAGCCGCTCGGCCTCGCGCCGGGCGGCGGCGGTCGGGCGCCCCGCGTTCTCGGGGCCATCGCCCGAAATGTCGATGATGCGGCGCGTGCAATGGGCGGCCGCGCCCATCTGGCCCAGCGCAAAGGCGATGGCGTCGCCGGGCGCGGTGTTCGACTGGATGAAGGCGCGCCTCAGCCCCCGCGCGCGTTCGGCGAAGGCGGTGATCTCGGCCTCGGTGCGCAGGGTCGTCCAGGGGATCGACATCTCCTGGTCCGCTTCGCCCGACCACTGCATGACCGCCAGCATCACCTCGCCCTGCAGGATCGCTTCGCGCACCTCGGGGTCGAGAAAGGCCTCGGCCATGCCGTCGGCCTGAAGCCGGTATTCGGCGACATCGACCGAGTTCGAGACATCGACGGCCAGCAGAAGCGCCGTCTCGCAGGCGCGTGCGGGCAGCGCCGCACCGGCCAGCGCCACGAACATCGACAGGACTAGGTGTGAACCCCACATCAATCCGACTGTGCGACGGGCGGGGCAGGGGCGTCAACATGAGGAGAGGGAAGTGCAGGCTTCTGTTGCCAGGTGCCTGCGAACCCCGCCTTACGCTGCTAGGCGCAAGGGCTTGATTTTCGATTCCTCGAACTGCTTACGCAGCCAGAGCAACCGGAGCACGATTGTCGTTGGCAATTATGCTTTTTGGACCGGTAACGGTGGTACCTCACCGAGCGAAAGCAATCACCTTTACACGTTCGTCGATCCTGTTTCGGCCCCATGATCCCCCAACGAAGGGTCCTGGTGGAGCCGCCGGGTACCGCCCCCGGGTCCGATCCGCTTATTCCGTGCGCGTTTATCGCCATAGTCCCCGAAAGGACACTTTGAATGTAGGCCGATGGGCCACGGAATTCAAGCAGGGTTGGGGGGTTGCCCTTACTTAGAATAATTCTAAAGTAGTCGGAAACAGTGACGGACGGACCCCCCCATGCGAAGCCTGCTTGGCAACCGGAAACGCTTCTCGGACCTCACCGAACAGGAAATCGTGGCGCTTGCCATCTCGTCGGAAGAGGACGACGCCCAGATCTACCGCGGCTTCGCGGAACGGCTCCGGCCCGACTTCCCCGCCACCGCCGCCGTCTTCGACGGCATGGCCGCCGAGGAAGACGAGCACCGACGCCGCCTGATCGAGCTGCACCGCACCCGCTTCGGCGAGACGATCCCGCTGATCCGGCGGGAACATGTCTCGGGCTTCTACGCCCGCCGTCCGGTCTGGTTGATGGAGAACCTGCCGATCGAGAAGATCCGCGACATCGCCGGCGACATGGAGTTCGACGCGCGCAACTTCTACGAAGCCGCCGCCAAGCGGGTGCAGGACGCAACCACCCGCAAGCTTCTGGGCGATCTCGCGGCGGCCGAGGCCGGGCACGAGAAAAGCGCCGCGGCCCTGGCCGAGGCGCATCTGACGCCCGAGGCCCTGGGCGAGGAAGACCGCCAGGCGCACCGCCAGTTCGTGCTGACCTGGGTGCAGCCGGGGCTGGCGGGGCTGATGGATGGTTCGGTCTCGACGCTGGCGCCGATCTTCGCCACCGCCTTCGCCACGCAGGATCCCTGGACCACGTTCCTTGTGGGTCTGGCGGCCTCGGTCGGGGCAGGCATCTCGATGGGGTTCACCGAGGCCGCGTCCGACGACGGCCAGCTTTCGGGGCGCGGCAGCCCGGTCAAGCGCGGCCTCGCCTCGGGCGTGATGACGACCGTGGGCGGGCTTGGCCATGCCTTGCCCTATCTCATCCCGAACTTCTGGGTCGCCACCACCATCGCCTTCATTGTCGTCTTCGTCGAGCTTTGGGCGATCGCCTGGATCCAGAACCGGTTCATGGACACGCCGTTCTGGCGCGCATCGCTTCAGGTCGTCGTCGGCGGGGGCCTGGTGCTGGCGGCGGGCATCCTGATCGGCAGCGGCTAGGGGCGGAGCGCCGCCAGATCGGCGGGCGTGTCGACATCGGCCAGAAGGCCGGGGGCGGGCTCCAGAGTCTCGTTGGGAAGGTCACGCAGAAGCGCACCCGCGCCGCGGTCGCCGGTCAGCGCCAGAAGCGCGTCGAAGTGGCCGGCGGCGAAGGCCGCGGGCGGGGCGCGCAGCGCTCCCTCGCTGGCCGCGGCCGCACCGTGGCGCCGCGCCCGCCGCAGCACGCCCTCCAGCAGGTCGGGCGTGATCAGCGGCATGTCGGCAAGCGCCACGAGCAGAAGATCGGCGCCAAGCGCCTGCGCCCGGGCGACGCCGGTGCGCAGGCTGGCCGACTGGTCCGACCCCGCCTGGGTCGTGACGACGTCGAAGCCCGGCAGCAGCGCCGCGACCCGTCGGTCGGCGGTCACCGCGATCCGGTGATCGAGGGGCAGTGCGCCAAGCGTTCCGGCCGCCCAGCACAGCAGCGGGCGGCCTCGCAGGGGCGCGAGAAGCTTGTTGTTCGCCCCGAAGCGCGTCGAGCGCCCGGCGGCAAGAAGAAGGCCGGCCGTGATCATCGCGTCACTATAGACACCTCGGGACCCGGCGTCGAACCGGGCTTGCATCCCCCTCGGCAACCCATGATACCCCGACCGAACACTGGCTGCGGCCGGCGGACGGCGCGCACAGGCCCGTCCCCGCCGGGCGAAAAGGGAAGGGGCGAGGGATGCCGGCAGGCACCGTCCGGGACAGAACCGATACGGGAGCGACCGCATGAGCGATCCGGTCGCCTTCTGGGCCGCGGCCGTGCTCGCGTCGTTCTTCGTGGGCGCAAGCAAGGGCGGATTGCCGGCGATCGCGCTTCTGAGCGTGCCGCTTCTGTCGCTGGTCATGCCGCCGATGCTGGGCGCGGCACTGATCCTTCCGGTCTATCTGATCAGCGACGTCTATGGCCTGTGGATCTATCGCAAGTCCTATTCGCGGCGGAACCTCGCGATCCTGTTTCCGGCGGGGCTTCTGGGCATCGTGATCGGCTGGGCGCTGGCCGGGTGGACCGACGACGACACCGTGCGGCTGGTCGTGGGGATCACTGGGCTGGGCTTCGTGGCGATGCGGCTCTGGCGGCGCTTCCAGGGGCCGACCGACCCCCGGCCGGCCGATGTTCCGCGCGGGGTGTTCTGGGGCACGATCTCGGGCTTCACAAGCTTCGTGGCCCATGCCGGCGGGCCCGCCTTCCAGATCTACGCCCTGCCGCAGCAGATGCCCAAGATGGTCTTCGCGGGCACTTCGACGATCCTCTTCGCGCTTCTGAACCTGGCGAAGCTTCCGCCCTACATCGCGCTTGGCTTCCTGCACTGGGACCAGTCGGGCACGATCCTGCTGCTTGCGCCGGTCGCGGTGGCCGGCGCCTGGGTCGGCTACCGTCTGACGATGATCCTTCCCGAAAAGGCCTTTTTCGTGCTGGTCGAGGTGGCGCTTCTGGCGATTTCTCTTCTGCTGATCGAGGCGGGGCTGACCGGCTGACCGGCCTTAAGGGCCACAGCGGCCGCCCTCAGGCGGGGCGGAACGCGTCGGGAAGCAGATAGATCTTCGCCTCTTCGAGCACCAGATCGCTCAGCCGGCGCAGGATCTCGCTGGTCTGGGTGCTGGCCTGCCAGTGCAGGGCGATCTTCACCGATTTTCCGTGGCTCAGTTCGACCAGCCTGCCGCCCTTGACGTGCTCCCAGCCGGCGATGCCGGGCACCAGCCCCCAGGCGGTGCCGTTCAGGCAGCAGGCGATGTAGCCTTCGTAGGACGGCACGAGGTGGGCCGACAGCGGTGTCGTCTCGCCAAAGCACAGCGACATCCACTGATCCTGGATGCTGTCCTTGCGGTCGAAGGCCAGGCAGGGCGCAAGCGCCAGCGTGTCCAGCGTCACGCCGTTGGCGAAATGGTTCTGGTAGAACTCGGGCGAGGCGACGGCGATGTATTCCATCGACCCCAGCGACACGCGCCGGCAGCCCTGAACGGGGTCCTCCATCGCGGTGACGACGGCCAGCGCGTCGCCCGACTTGAGGCTGCGCTCGGTGTGTTCCTGATCGTCGGGCAGCACGTCGAAGCGAATCCGCAACTCCTGCGCCGCACGCTTGATGACCCCTGGAAACCAGGTCGCGAGGCTGTCGTTGTTCACGCCGATCCGGATCGTCGCGGTCGTCGTATCCTCGCTTCCGAACAGCGCGTCCATCCGATCGGCCAGTTCGTGCTGAAGCAGCGTGACCTGTTCGACGTGGCGGCACAGCTGCAATCCGGCCTCGGTCGGCACGCAGGGCCGGCCACGCACGACCAGCACCGAACCGACCTTTTCCTCGAGCGCCCTGATTCGCTGGCTGACCGCGGATTGCGTCACCTGAAGCGCGCGCGCGGCGGATTCGAACGATCCTTCGCGCACGACGGCGGCCAAAGTGGTGAGAGAATCGTAGTCATAGCGCAACATGGCAGGACTTTTGTATTAGCTCGACTTATGGCCCCTGTGGATTACTACGCACAGATTACGAAGTTTGTATAGTATTTTGTCTGCGTCTCCATAAGCGCAACTGTTTCCTTTCAGGAAACGCTCGGAACCCCTTGATCTTGAAGTCTTGTCATAATCGGAAACTTTCCCTTTGATTGTTTCCGCAATCGACCTTGGGGGGGAAGATGTCGGGACTTCAGCTACGCCAGAGATACATGCGCCGGTTCGTCGGGATGACGCGCTATTCCCGTTGGTTGGCCTGGGGGGTCGTCGGGGTCTACGTCCTTCAGGCGCTTGGGGGCGTCTGGCTTGGCCATTACCTGCTGTCGCTGCCGGTCACCTGGCTGTCGGTCCTGGCGATGGTGCTGACGGCGCTGTTCATCGGCACGCGGTTGCGCGGGCTCAACAACATCGTCCATGAATGCAGCCACTCGTCCTTTTCCGATCACCGCGACGACAACGTCACGATCGGGCGGGTCTGCTCGGCACTGCTGACCGGCTGCTTCAAGTCCTACAAGGACGACCACCTGTCGCATCACGCGCATCTGGGCGACTACGACCATGACCGCGAACTCGGCGCGATCGAGAAGCTGGGCCTGCACGATCCGCTGACGCCGCGCACGATCCTGCGGCACTTCGTGACGCCGCTTCTGGGCCGTCATCTGACGATGTATTCGCGCATCAACTTCTCGGGCGAGGACGGGCGTTTCTTCTTCTGGTTCAAGGTGGCGCTTCTGGTCGCGATGACCGTCTACACGGTGTTCGAGCCGCTGACCTCGGTCTTCTTCGTGCTGATCCCGCTGTTCTACGTCTTCCCGACGCTGAACTTCTGGACCGACTGTCTCGACCATGCCGGGTTGGTGGGCGAGGAGGACGAGCTTGAAGCCTCGCGGAACGTGCTGGCGCCCGCGCCGGTGCGGCTGCTCTTCTTCCCGCGCAACGACTGCTACCACCTGGTGCACCATCTGTTCCCGCAGATTCCGGCCCGGCACCTGAAGACCGCGCACGAGGAACTCTGCGCCGATCCCGAATACCGCAACCAGCCGCTTGCGGCGAGCCCCACCCATCGTGGGCTCGTCGATCCGGTGGTGACCATCCTCGGCGTCAAGGGCGGCGCCACTGCGCGCCCGAACTAGCGGCGATCTTCGTAACCAGTAGCATGTCATGACAGGTCCAGGGGCGCGCCTCCGCAAGGGGGCGCGCTTTTCGTTGCGCGATCGCTTGGGAAGGGGCGACGCGGCGGTCGCTTGGGTCGCTCCAGGAAGGGAAGTGGCGGAGAGACAGGGATTCGAACCCTGGGTGGGCTTGCACCCACAACGGTTTTCGAGACCGCCCCGTTCGACCGCTCCGGCATCTCTCCGCGAAGGGTCGGGTGCGATGTAGGGGAAGTGCCGCACCTCTGCAAGCGGGTTTTTCGGGAACCCGTGCCTCTGGTACAGGGGACGCTGCGGACGATGTTGCGGGCGACCCGGCGCGGGGCCGCCGCGGGCCCCGCCGCTGCCCCGCGCGTGTCCCGTCTCAGCCCGGGCGGTGCCGCGGGGCCCGGCCGCGGACCCGGGGCAAGCGGGCGGCGGGGCGGCCTGAACCCGCTCAACTCCGCGTCATCCACTTGGATTGGCGGGCGGCACGCCTTACCATCTGTAAAAGCGCCGCAGCGCCCCCTCAGCCCCGGACCCCGAGCATGCCCAGACCCCAAGCCCTTGCCGCCAGCCTTGCCGTAACCCTTGCCGCCACCCTGGCCCTTGCGCCGCATGCCGCGCGCGCCGAGGTCACGCCCGAGGTCGAGGCGCTGATGCAGGCGATGGACATGGACGGGCTTTTCGAGGTCATGCACCTCGAGGGGCAGGACTACGGCGTGATGCTGGAGGAACAGCTGTTCCCCGGACGCGGCGGGTCGGCCTGGGCGGCGATCGTGTCGCAGACCTATGACCCGACCGGGATGTACGCGCGGTTCGCCACGCGCTTCGCAGACGAGCTCGACGGCGTCGACGTGACGCCCATCACCGCCTTCTTCGCCTCGGACCTGGGCCAGCGCGTCGTGACCTACGAGATCAGCGCGCGGCAGGCCCTTCTGGAAGAGGGGATCGAGGAGGCCGCGATCGAAACCTGGCGCGAGCGCGCCGAAACCGACGATCCGAAGCTTGCCCTGGTCGAGGAGTTCATCGAGGTCAACGACCTTGTGGAGTCGAACGTGATGGGGGCGCTCAACGCCAATCTCGCCTTCTATGGCGGGCTTCTCGACGGCAACGCCTTTCCCCGCCAGATGAGCGAAGAGCAGGTCCTTGCCGACGTCTGGGGGCAGGAGGACGAGATCCGCGACGACACCGTGGAATGGGTTCATTCCTACCTTCTGATGGCCTATCAGCCGCTGTCGGACGCCGATCTTGAAACCTATATCGCGATGGCCCGCACGGACGAGGGGCGGGCACTGAACCGCGCGCTTTTCGCAGCCTTCGACGACGTCTTCACCGATATCTCGGCGACGCTGGGCCTTGCCGCCTCGCGCTTCATCGCCGGGCAGGACATCTGAGCGCCGTCCGGTGGCGCGCCCGGGGGCAACGGGGCAGGGGGCAACGGGGCCTGCCGCGCGGCAGGCGCTGGACCAGGCGCTGGCGCTGATCCGGTCGGGTCAGCGCGACGCGGCCCGGGCACGGCTTCAGGCGCTGGTGGCCCGCGCCCCGGACCTCGTCGAGGCGCGGCTTGCGCTGGCGCGGCTTCTGCAGGACGCGGGCGAGGGCGAGGCGGCGCTGGCGCAGGTCCGGCGCGCGGCCGAGGCCAGCGGCGGGCATCCGCAGGTCTGGGGGCTTTACGTCTCGGCACTGGTCGCGGCGGGGAAGGGGGCGCGCGCGCGCAAGGTCGCGGCCGAGGCCCCGGTGCCTGCCGCGGCCCGCAACCCCCTTCGGGCGCTGGCCGAGGGCGCCCCGGCGGCGGCAGACCCGCCACGCGAGGCGGTGAACGCGCTTCTGGCCCGGGCGCGGTCGGGGGATCTGGCGACCGCCCGGACCGAGGCGCTGGCCTTGGCCGGGAAGTTTCCGAAGTCGGCCCTGCTGCGCAACGTGCTGGGCGTGCTGGCGCTGCGCCGCGAGGATCCCGCCGAGGCCGAGATGCATCTGCGCGCGGCGCTGTCGCTTCGGCCCGAATTCGTCGACGCGGCGGCGAACCTCGGGCTTGCGCTTCTGCGCCAGGCCCGTCCGATGGCGGCGGTCGGCCTGCTTCGTCCCTTCGCCGCGCGTCCCGACGCGACGGTTGCGGTGCGCGCGAACCTGGCCAGCGCCTATGCGCGGGCGGGGCTGGGCGACAGGGCGCTGGCGCTGACCGCGCCGCTTCTGCGCGAGGCGCCCCGGGACCCCGACCTCGTCGCGATCCATGCCGAGGCGCTTCTGGCCGAGGGCCGCGCGGCCGAGGCGCTGGCCGCGCTGTCGGATCTGGCGGCGCACGAGGGCGCGACCTTCCGGCTTCAGGACCTCGTCGCGCGGGCGACCGAGGCGGCCCGCGGGCGTGAGGCCGCGCAGGCCTATGTGGCGGCCCTTGGCGCGCTTGACCCCGAAACCGACCTGCGGCTGGCGCAGGAACAGGCGCAATGGGGCGACGTGGCGGGTGCCGCCGCGCGCGCCCGGGCGCTGGCTGCGGTGCGCCCGGACGACCCGCGCCCCTTCCGCCAGATCGGCCTTTACGGGCGCTGGCCCAAGGACGATCCGCTGGTCGCGGGCCTGCGCGCGCGCTTTTCCGACGCGGCGCTGCCCGCGTCCGAGCGCGGCCGCTTCGGGCTGGCGCTGGCCAAGGCGCTGATGGACGCGGGAGAGGGCGACGAAGGCTTCGAGGTGCTGGTGCGCGCCAACGTCCTGATGCGGTCGCTTGTCCTTTACAACGTGGCCGCCGACGAGGCGCGGTTCGCCCGGGTTGCCGAGCTGTGGGGCGCCGAGACCGTCGCGCGGCTTGCACGCGCGGGCGACGACAGCGTCGCGCCGATCTTCATCGTGGGGCTGCCGCGCTCGGGCTCGACGCTGATCGAAAGCGTGCTGGCGCGGCACGACGCGGTCGCGGCGCTTGGCGAAAGCCCGGTCGCCGCCGAGATCGCACGCGCCCACTGGGACCAGCCCACGCCCGAGGCGGTGCGCGCCGTGGCGGCCGACCTTGCGCCCTTCTTCGCCGCGAAGGCGGGCGGGCGCGCGCGCGTGACCGACAAGTTCCTTCCCAATTTCCTGACTGCAGGGCTTCTGGCGGCGGCCTTCCCGCGGGCCGTGATCGTCGAAGCGGCGCGCGACCTGCGCGCGACGTGTCTGTCGATCTTCGAGAACCCGCTCAGCCCGGCCGGACATCCCTATTCGATGGATCTGGCCGAGCTTGGCCGTCATGCCGCCGCCTATGGGCGGTTGATGGACCATTGGGCCGCGGTGCTGGGCCCGCGCCTGCACCGTTGCCGCTACGAGGACCTCGTGCGCGATCCCGAACCCACGGTGCGCGCGCTTCTCGACGCGGTCGGCCTGCCGTTCGATGCGGCCTGCCTTGCGCCCGAACGGCAGACACGCCGGGTCGACACGCTGTCGGTCGCGCAGGTGCGCGCGCCGCTCCACGGCGGCTCGACCGACCGCTGGCGGCGCCACGAGGCCGCCCTTGCCCCGCTGCTTCAGGCGCTGGGGCCGTCCGGGGGCTTGCGGGCTTGACTTTCCCGGGGCTTTCTCCGATAAGCCGGGCTCTCAGGCGGGGGGCTCCCCGCCTTTGTCGTTAGAACCAGCCCCGATGGGGCGCGCTGTTCGAGGTGGCCTTTGGCCGCAACGCCCGTCAAGCGGGGACCGCAGGACGCGAAATGTGAAGGAAGAACAGATGTTTGCGGTCCTCAAGACCGGCGGCAAGCAGTACAAGGTCCAGTCGGGCGACGTACTGCGCGTGGAAAAACTGGCCGCCTCCGCCGGCGACAAAGTCCAGTTCAACGAGATTCTGATGGTCGGCGGCACCGTCGGCGCGCCGCTGGTGGACGACGCCGCCGTGCAGGCCGACGTCATCGACCAGATCAAGGGCGAGAAGGTCATCCACTTCGTCAAGCGCCGCCGCAAGCACGGCTCGCAGCGCACGAAGGGCCACCGCCAGCAGCTGACGCTGATCCGCGTGACCGACATCCTGGAAAAGGGTGCGGCGAAGTCAGGCGTGATGGCCGCCGTTGGCGCCGGCTCTGCCCCCGCGATGGTGGCCGATGCCGCGCCGGCGAAGGCCGCGCCCGCCAAGAAGGCCGCCCCGAAGGCGGCCGCGGCCGACACGGCCGAGGCGCCCGCCAAGAAAGCCCCGGCCAAGAAGGCCCCCGCAAAGAAGCCTGCGGCGAAGAAGGCCGCGGCCGAGAAGGAGTAACGACAGATGGCACACAAGAAAGCAGGCGGTTCCTCCCGCAACGGCCGCGACTCTGCCGGCCGTCGCCTTGGGGTCAAGAAGTTCGGCGGCGAAGCCGTGATTCCGGGCAACATCATCGTTCGCCAGCGCGGCACCACCTGGTGGCCGGGCGAGGGCGTGGGCATGGGCCGCGATCACACGATCTTCGCCGTGACCGAGGGCGCCGTGACCTTCCGCAAGGGCCTCAAGGGGCGCACCTTCATCTCGGTGCTCCCCGTCGCCGAGGCCGCCGAGTAAGCCGATACTCCCAAGGCCATGACTTCAAAGGGGGATCGGCGGCCGGCCGGTCCCCCTTCCAGTTTCTGGCCGTGGCGGGACGGCAAGGGGGGCAGGACAGGGTGCCGGGGTTGTTTACGATCCTGACAACTTCCATCTCTACCTCTGGTCCGGGCGTGGACCCAAGGCCGGGGCTGCTGTTCAGAGGAGGAACGGCATGAAGATCGACCACATCGTGACGCAACCCGTGATCGAGACGGAGCGCTTCACCCTGCGCCCGCTGCGGCGCTCGGACGCGGGCCTGCTCGAGCTTTACGCGGGCGACGAACGGGTCGCGCGCGCGACCCGCACCATTCCCCATCCGCTGCCGCCCGGCGCGGTCGAGGCCTTCATCACGCGCGCCACCGCGGACGAGCGTGACGAAGACGTCTGGGCGATGGATGGCACGCGGACAGGCCTTGGCGAATTCATGGGCGCGATCAACCTCAAGCGGATGGATCGCGGCCAGTCCGAAATCGGCTACTGGGTCGCGCCGGCGTTCTGGAACACGGGCCTTGCCTCGGAAGCGGTGCGCGCGCTGATCGCCGCGAACCCGCCCGGCGACAAGACGCTGTTCGCCGAGGTGCTGCAGGACAACCCGATTTCGGCGCGCGTGCTGACCAACGCGGGCTTCGCCTATATCGGCGACGCCGAAGCCTTCAGCGTGGCCCGCGGCGCGACCGTGCCGACCTGGACCTACCTCAAGAAACTGGGCTGAGGCGGGCGGCATGGCGGCGGTTCCGCAGACCCTTCGGACGCCGCGCCTGACGCTGAGACCGCTGCGCCCCGACGACCGCGAGGCGATCGCGCGCGGCGTGGGCAACTACGACGTCGCCCGCTGGCTGTCGGTCGTGCCCTATCCCTATGGCCTGGCCGAGGCCGACGCCTTCATCGACGAGGTGCGCGCGGACGGCAAGCGCGTCTGGGCGATCTGCGATTGCGAGGGGCTTCAGGGGCTTGTGGGGCTCGAGGCGCAGCTTGGCTACTGGCTGGCCCGGCCGGTCTGGGGCCGCGGCTATGCCAGCGAGGCCTGCGGAATCGTGGTCTGGCACGCCTTCACCGCCCTTTCGGCGGGATCGGTCGAGTCCTCGGTCTTCGACGGCAACGACCGCTCGCACCGGGTGCTGACCAAGCTCGGCTTTGTCGAGACCGGCCGCCGCCGGGTCGAGGCCCGCGCGCTGGCCCAGACGGTCGAGGCGCTGAGCCTGCGCCTGACCCGCGCCGAGTGGCGCGCGGTACGCCGCTTGAGCCCGCGCCCCACATCCTCTATCGCGTGACACGCAAGCACGGAAAGCCGGTTCCATGAAGTTCCTCGATCTCGCCAAGGTCTATATCCGCTCCGGCGCGGGCGGCGCGGGCTGCGTAAGCTTCCGCCGCGAGAAGTTCGTGGAATTCGGCGGCCCCGACGGCGGCGACGGCGGGCGCGGCGGCGATGTCTGGGCCGAGGCGGTCGAAGGCCTGAACACCCTGATCGACTTTCGCTACCAGCAGCATTTCTTCGCCAGGAACGGACAGCCCGGCATGGGCCGCCAGCGCACCGGCAAGGACGGCGACGACATCGTGCTGCGCGTGCCTGTGGGCACCGAGATCCTGGACGAGGACGAGGAAACCGTGATCGCCGACCTGACCGAGGTCGGCCAGCGCGTCCTTCTGGCCAAGGGCGGCAACGGCGGCTTCGGCAACGTGCACTTCAAGACCGCCACGAACCGCGCGCCGCGTCGCGCCAATCCCGGCCAGCCCGAGGTCGAGCGCACGATCTGGCTGCGCCTGAAGCTGATCGCCGACGTGGGCCTTCTGGGCCTGCCCAACGCAGGCAAGTCGACCTTCCTCGCCGCCACGTCGAACGCGCGGCCGAAGATCGCCGACTATCCCTTCACCACGCTGCATCCCAACCTTGGCGTCGTCGGCGTCGACGGGACCGAATTCGTCGTGGCCGACATTCCCGGCCTGATCGAGGGCGCGCACGAGGGGCGCGGGCTGGGCGACCAGTTCCTGGGCCATGTCGAACGCTGCGCGGTGCTTCTGCATCTGGTCGATGGCACCTCCGAGAACGTGGTGGCCGACTGGCAGACCATCATCGACGAGCTCGAGGCCTATGGTGGGGATCTGGCCGACAAGCCGCGCCTCACGGCGCTGAACAAGATCGACGCGCTGGACGCGGACGAGAGGAAGGCCAAGGCCAAGGCGCTGAAGAAGGTGGCGGGCGAGGTCATGCTTCTGTCGGGCGTCAGCGGCGAGGGCCTGACCGAGGTGCTGCGGCGGCTGCGGCAGGTGATCCGATCCGAGCGCGGCGGTGACGAGGTGGAAGACGGCCCGTGGCGACCCTAGGCGTGCAGACGCTTCCCGACCTGCGCCAGGCCCGGCGGCTCGTGGTCAAGATCGGGTCGGCCCTTCTGGTCGACCGCGGCGCGCTGCGTGCCGACTGGCTGCGCGCGCTGGCGCAGGACGTGGCCGAGGCCAAGGCGCGCGGCACCGACGTGGTGATCGTGTCGTCCGGGTCGATCGCGCTGGGGCGGGGCGTGCTGGGCCTGGGCGCCACGGCGCTGCCGCTCGAGCAAAGCCAGGCGGCGGCGGCGGTGGGCCAGATCCGGCTGGCGCGCGCCTATGAGGACGTGCTCGCGCCGCATGGCATTGTCGCCGCGCAAGTTCTTCTGACGCTTGAGGATTCCGGCGACAGGCGGCGCTATCTAAATTCCCGCGCCACGCTCGAGCAGTTGCTGCGCCTGGGGGTCGTGCCGATCGTCAACGAAAACGACACGGTCGCCACCGACGAGATCCGCTATGGCGACAACGACCGGCTGGCCGCGCAGATCGCGGTGACGATCGGGGCCGACCAGCTGGTGCTTCTGTCCGATGTCGACGGGTTCTACAGCGCCAATCCCAAGGACGATCCCGCCGCGCGCCGCTTCGACGTGATCGCCGCGCTCACGCCCGAGATCGAGGGCATGGCCGGCGACGCGGGCTCGGGCCTGTCGAAGGGTGGCATGAAGACCAAGGTGATGGCCGCCAAGACCGCCGTCGCGGGCGGCTGCGCCATGGCGATCACCGAAGGCTCGGTGCTGCGCCCGCTGTCGGCGATGATGGCGGGGGCGCCGGCCACGTGGTTCCTGGCCGAGGACGACCCGCAGGTGGCGCGCAAGCGCTGGATCGCGGCGATGAAGCCCAAGGGCGAGATCACCGTGGACGCCGGCGCGGCGCGCGCGCTGGGGCAGGGGAAATCCCTTCTGCCTGCCGGGGTTACCGCCGTTTCCGGACGTTTCGGGCGCGGCGATCCCGTCGATATCCTTGACCCCGACGGGGTGCGCCTGGGCCGGGGCCTGACGCGCTATACCGCGGCCGAGGCCGAGGCGATCAAGGGCCACCAGTCGCGCGAGATCGAGGCGGTGCTGGGGTATCCCGGTCGCGCCGCGCTGATCCATCGCGACGACATGGCGCTCTAGCCGCCTGCAAGCGGGGGGTCCGGTGCACGGTCTGTTCTTCGAAGTTCGCCCAAAGCCCGGCCACATGGCGCATTACTTCGACCATGTCGCCCGGCTGAAGCCTGTGCTGGCGCGGCACGAGGGGCTGGTCTTTCTGGATCGCTATCGACCGCTCGACGATCCCGGGGCGCTTCTGTCGCACCAGATCTGGGCCAGCGAAGAGGCCATCGCGGCCTGGCGCGCGGACGCCACGCACCGGGCCTCGCAGGCGGCGGGACGTCGGGTGCATTTCCTCGACTACCGCATTCGTGTCGGCGCACAACTTACGGATTTAGAATTGGAAGATGGCGACGGCCAGACGGGAAACGGGCGCTTTCTGGTGGCGGCCTATGGCGCGGCGCCGGCGGACCTGCCCGGGGCGCGCGCCTTCGAAAGCGTGAATCACGCCGGCTGGTTCGTCACCCTGGCACCGGCTGGCGACGGGGCTGCGGCGCGCAGGATCGCGCGGGGGGCGATGGACGCCGGGGCCGAAACCGCGCGGATCTTCGCGATCTCGCGAGACTACACGATGACCGACCGCGCCGAGGCGCCCGACCGCGACAGTGGACACTGACCTCGCCCGGGGCTATCGAAGACACCGACCCAAAGGGGAGGCTGACATGGCCGACGGTACAGAAGCGCTTGACCCGCAGTCCCTGATCGCCGCGATGGGCGAACGGGCGCGCCGTGCCGCGACCGAGCTTGCCTTCGCCGCGCCTGAAGCGAAGGCCGCCGCGCTGACCGCCGCCGCCGACGCGGTGCTTGCCCGCATGCCCGAGATCCTTGCCGCGAACGCCCGTGACATGGCCTATGGCCGCGACAAGGGCCTGAGCCCCGCGATGATGGACCGCCTGATGCTGGACGAGGGGCGGGTGCGCGCGATGGCCGAGGGGCTGCGCGCCGTTGCCGCCCAGCCCGACCCGGTGGGCGCGGTCATGGCCGACTGGGACATGCCCTCGGGCCTCAACATCCGCCGCGTGCGCACGCCCCTGGGCGTGATCGGCGTGATCTACGAAAGCCGGCCCAACGTGACGGCGGATGCCGGCGCCTTGTGCTTGAAGTCCGGCAACGCGGTGATCCTGCGCGGCGGATCGGAAAGCTTCCACTCCTCGGGCGCGATCCATGCTTGCCTTCTGGACGGGCTGCGCGCCGCGGGCCTGCCGGACGACGCGATCCAGCTTGTGCCGACCCGCGACCGCGCCGCGGTCAGCGAGATGCTGGGCATGGTCGGCGTCATCGACGTGATCGTGCCGCGCGGCGGCAAGGGCCTTGTGGGCCTTGTCCAGGCCGAGGCGCGCGTGCCGGTCTTCGCCCATCTCGAAGGCATCGTGCACGTCTACCTCGACCGCGCGGCCGATCCCGAGAAGGCGCTAAAGGTCGTCCTGAACGCCAAGACCCGGCGCACCGGCATCTGCGGCGCGGCCGAATGCCTGCTCATCCACCGCGACATCGTCGAGACGATCGGCCAGGGCGTGGTGCGCGCGCTGATCGACGCGGGCGTCGAGGTGCGGGGCGACGCCACGCTTCAGGCGATCGCCGGCGTGGTTCCGGCCACGGACGAGGACTGGGGGCGCGAATACCTTGACATGAAGATCGCCGCGAAAGTCGTTGATGACGTGGATGAAGCCATCGCCCATATCCGCCGCTACGGCTCGCAGCACACCGAGTGTATCGTGACCGAGGACGACGCCGCAGCCGAGCGCTTCTTCACCCGCCTCGACAGCGCGATCCTGATGCGCAACGCCTCGACCCAGTTCGCCGACGGGGGCGAATTCGGAATGGGCGCCGAGATCGGCATCGCGACGGGAAAGATGCATGCACGCGGCCCGGTGGGGGCCGAGCAACTGACCAGCTTCAAGTACCTCGTGACGGGCGACGGGACGGTCAGAAGCTGATCGTGATCGCGGTCTCGCCCAGCATGGTGCGGACCGGCCGCCCCATCCGGCGTGCAAGGTCGGGCACCAGCGCGAAATGCACGTTCGACGCCGTGACTTCGACCCCCTCGGCCTGGCCGAGAAGAAGCTCCCAAAGTGACGCGTCCACCTTGACCCGCTCGGCCTGGCCGTCAAGCCGCCAGGCCGCGCCGTCGTGGTGCACGGTGATCCGCCCGCCATACGGCAGCGCGGATTCGAGGCAAAGCACCAGAAGGAAGGCCAGCTTGGCTTCAGCGCGCAAGGGGTCGGTTTCGCCCGTCCAGTCGACGCGCAGCCGTCCGCCCCGGGTCAGGTCGGCAAGGATCGCCCGGAGGTCCTGGGTGCCGATCCGCACCCCATCGCCCGCCGCGCCGAAGGCCACACGGAAAAAGCGGATGCGGGCGTTTGCGTTCTCGACGCTTTCCGAGATCAGCGCGATTTCCGGCGCGGCGTCGAGGCCCGCCATCGATAGAAGCTCGACCCCGTTTCCGATCGCGCCCAGCGGGCTGATCAGGTCATGGCAGATGCGCGACCCCAGAAGCGCGCTCAGATCGTCGCGGGCGGTCACGGGGCGAACCGGACAGCGGAAAGGCAAGGCATGTCGGACATGAATTCGCTTCTACAGCCCGGGATGCTGGTGCGGCACCCGACGCGCGAGGATTGGGGCTTGGGGCAGGTGCAGTCGAACATCGGCGGCAGGATCACGGTGAATTTCGAACATGTCGGCAAGGTCGTGATCGACGCCGCGCATGTGGACCTTGTTCCGGTCTTCGATGCATGAAGCGCCTGTCATGCAATCCTGACGAGCATGTGTAAGTCTAACACAACTTTAGCGCGTGTCAATTCGCCCCTCCCTCGCGGCGCCCGCCGGCACTTGCGGATGCCCCCGCGGGCGGTTGCCAACCCGGAGTGGAGGCAATAGAACGCGCCACGCCCTCGGGTCCGGACGGACGGCAGCCCGAGCATGGACCCAAGCATGGACCCGGCATGGACCCGAGCGATCCGCATCTTTCCCTGCGCCTTGCCGTGACCGACGCCGACCGGCGCGGCGCGGAACGGCTGCGCTACCGGGTCTTCGTCGAGGAACTGGGCGGCGACGGCGCGCTGGTCGACCATGCCGCGCGGCTGGAGCGCGACCGTTTCGATCCCTTCTTCGATCACCTGATCCTGGTCGACGATCGCCGCGATGCCGCGACCTGCGACCATGTCGTGGGGGTCTACCGGCTGATGACCGACGCGGGGGCCGCGCGGGCCGGACAATTCTATTCCGAGGACGAGTACGACCTTGCGCCGCTGCGCGCCTCGGGGCGGCGACTGCTGGAACTGGGGCGGTCCTGCGTGCATCCCGACCACCGCGGCGGGGCGGCGCTGTTCCTGCTGTGGAGCGGGCTGGCCGATTACGTGATCGAGCGCGAGATCGAGATCCTGTTCGGGGTCGCCAGTTTCCACGGCACCGACCCGGCCGCGCTGGCGATGCCGCTGTCCTATCTGCACCATCACCACCTTGCCCCGCCGGAATTGCGGGTCCGCTCGCGCGTCTTCCAGCCGATGGACCTTCTGCCTGCGCAGGACATCGACCGGCTGGCGGCGTTGCAGGCGATCCCGCCCCTGATCAAGGCCTACCTGAGGCTGGGCGGCGTGGTCGGCGAGGGGGCCTTCATCGACCGTCCCTTCAACACCACCGATGTCTGCCTGATCATGGACACCGCGCACATGAACGCCCGCGCGCGCGAGATCTACGCCCGCGGCGCGCGCAGCCGGCCCCGGGCATGACCTGGTCCGAGGACCCGGCCCCGCCGACGCGCCCGATCGGGCCGGGCGACTGGCTTCGCGTCGGGGGACGGGGGTTGGTGCTGGGGGCCGTGACCTTCGGCGGGCTGGCCGTGCTGCTTCTCTTGCGTCTGATCGAGAGGCCGCTCTTCGGTGTGGCGCGGCCCTGGACGCCCTGGATCACGCAGGGCGTCTGCCGGCTGGCCTTCCTCATCCTGCGCATGGGCTACCGCGTCGAGGGGCGGCAGATGAACACCGCCGGCTGCGTGGTGGCCAACCACGCCTCGTGGCTCGACATCTTCGCGCTCAATGCCCGCAAGAGGGTCTATTTCGTCTCGAAGGCCGAGGTGGCGGGCTGGCCCGGCATCGGTTGGCTCGCGCGGGCCACCGGCACCGTGTTCATCAACCGCACCGCGCGCGAGGCGCGCACCCAGACCGAGATCTTCCGCGAGCGGCTGAAGGCCGGGCATCGGCTTTTGTTCTTCCCGGAAGGCACCTCGACCGACGGACGGCGCGTCCTTCCGTTCAAGACCACGCTATTCGCCGCCTTTTTCGACCCAGCGCTGAACGGCAGCCTAAAGGTGCAGCCGGTCAGCGTGATCTACGCCGCGCCCGAGGGCGAGGATGCACGTTTCTACGGCTGGTGGGGCGACATGGGGTTCGGCCCGCACCTGCTGAAGGTGCTGGCCTGCCGGCGGCAGGGGGCGGTGACGCTGGTCTATCACCCGCCAGTCGCGGTGGCGGATTTCGCCGACCGCAAGGCGCTGGCACGACATTGCGAGGCCACGGTGCGCGCCGGGTTCGAGGCCAGGCTGACGGCGAACTGAAGGCGGACTGAGGGCGGGGCTTGAGGTCAGTCCATCTCGGCGATGAGGCTGCCCAGCGCGGCGGCGGGATCGTCGGTTTTCCAGATCTCTTCGCCGACGGCGAAGAAATCGGTGACCTGCCAGAGCGCCGCCACCGCGCGGTCCGTCACCAGACCCTCGGCCACGACCGGAACTTCGATCATCTCGGACCACCAGCCGAAAAGCTCGGCGTCGGCCACGGTGCCGTCGCCAAGGGCGCTGGCGGTGACGGGGCCGAAGCTGACGTAGTCGGCGCCGGCCTCGCCCGCGGTCATTCCGTCGTGGCGCGAGGCGCCGCAGAAGGCGCCGACGATGGCGTCGGGCCCAAGCGCCTTGCGCGCCGCCCGCACCGACCGCGCGCCGTCGGTCAGGTGCACCCCGTCAAGGCCCAGCCGTTCGACCAGCCCCAGATGCGTCTCGATCACCATGGCGATGTCGTGGGCATGGGCCACCTCGCGCACGGCATCGGCCGCGCGGGCGATGCGGTCTTCGTCGCGGCTGGCAAGGCTGAGCCGGATGCAGGCCACGGGGTGCGCCTCAAGAACGGACGCAAGCCGTTTGGGAAAGCTTGACAATTCGAAGTCTGGCGGGGTGATCAGATAGATCTGGGGGCGCTCGAGATCGGCCATTTTCGGCTCCGGTATTCGTCGTCCCGCCGGCTATATCCGCTTCCGGGCGGCTTGGCTACTTCGGCGGCAGACTGCGCGCATGCGACAACGCCATCGCAAGCCAGTTCCGCCTGCGGGCATCGTCGGCCATGGCGGCGTCGGTGACGTCGATCATCCCGCCCATCGCGCGGCCCGAAAACATCATCGGGCCCGCGCCGTCGACCGCGCGCGCCGCGGCCTCGTTCGGCTTTCCCACGCGGAACATCGCGCCGCCCGGATGCACGCCGCAGACCATATGGCCATGCAGCAGGAACGCCAGCCCGCCGAACATGCGTCTCTCGGCGATCCCGTGCTTGTCCACCAGATCCTCGCGCAGCAGCGCCGCCAGGCCTTCGTCGTAGGCCATGCCTCCCCCTTCTTGCCGCCCTTGGGCCCCCTTGCCGCCTTCGTCCGCGCAGCGTAACACGCCCGGCGATGTCTGAACCGATCTTTGTCCTTGTCCGCCCCCAGATGGGCGAGAACATCGGCGCCGCCGCGCGCGGGATGTGGAACTTCGGCCTGAGCCGGATGCGCATCGTCGCGCCACGCGACGGCTGGCCCAATCCCAGGGCCGTGGCCATGGCCAGCGGCGCGGGGCGGCTTCTGGATGCGGCCCTCATCGTCGACGACACGCCCGGGGCGCTGACCGACACGGCCTATGTCTATGCCACCACCGCGCGACCGCGCGACCTGACGACGCCGGTCTTCACGCCCGAGGCCGCGATGGCCGACGCCGCGCGCCGGATCGCCGCGGGGCAGAAGGTGGCGGTCCTGTTCGGCCCCGAACGCGCGGGGCTTGAAAACGACGACATCGCGCGGGCCAACGCCATCATCACCGTGCCGGTGAACCCCGACTTCCCGTCGCTGAACCTTGCCCAATGCGTGCTTCTGACGGCCTACGAATGGCGGCGACAGACGGTCGCGGCGGTGCCGGTCGACCCCGGCCTTGCCGGCACCGACTGGGCGACCCAGATCGAGGTCGAGAAGCTGGCGGATCACTATCAGGAGCGGCTGGACGAGGCGGGGTTCTTCTTCCCGCCCGAAAAGGCCGACAGCATGAAGCTGACCCTGCGCAACCTCTGGAGCCGGATGCCGCTCACGCGGGCCGACGTGCAGACCCTGCACGGCATGCTGCGGCAGATGGTCCGCTGGAAGGACCGCCCCCGGTGACTGGACGCGTCGGGGGGGCCGACCTAGGGTGCCGGGCACGAACAGGACAGGACTGACATGGCCGGAAAACGCAGCATCTTCGAGGACGTCTCGGCCGATACGCCGAAGCCCGCCGCCCCCCGGGGCGGGATGATCGACGCGGCGCGCAAGGGCGCGCGCGGGGCGGTGCGGGCTTGGCTCATGGCGCTGTTCGCCCTGGTCGTGGTGATGATCGCGGTGGGCGGTCTAACGCGGCTCACCGATTCCGGCCTGTCGATCACCGAATGGGCGCCGATCACCGGCGCGATCCCGCCGCTGAGCGAGTCCGACTGGCAGGCCGAGTTCGACGCCTACCGCCAGATCCCCGAATACCAGCTTCAGAACCGGGGGATGAGCCTTGAGGAGTTCCAGTTCATCTACTGGTGGGAATGGGGCCACCGGCAGCTTGGCCGGGTGATCGGGCTGGTCTGGGGGCTGGGCTTCCTGTTCTTCTGGGCGACGAAGCGCATCCCCCCGGGCTGGACCGGGCGGCTTCTGGGGCTGGGCGCGCTTGGCGGGCTGCAGGGCGCGATCGGCTGGTGGATGGTGTCCTCGGGGCTGCGGGGCACGATGCTGGACGTGGCCTCCTACCGGCTGGCGGTGCACCTTGGGCTGGCCTTCGTGATCCTCGGCCTGATCGCGTGGTATGTCTTCAAGCTGGGCCGGACCGAGGCCGAGCTTCTGCAGGCGCGCCGGTCGAAGGACGACAAGCTCTTCTCGCTTGGCACCGGGCTGATGCATTTCGCCTTCCTGCAGATCCTGCTGGGCGCCCTGGTCGCGGGCATCGACGCGGGCCGCAGCTTTCCCGACTGGCCGCTGATGGCGGGCGGTTTCTTCCCGCCCGACCCGTTCCAGATCGAACCGCTGTGGCGCAACTTCTTCGAGAATGCCGGCACCGTGCAGTTCATGCACCGCATGGCGGGGTATCTGCTGTTCGTCTTCGGCGTCGTCGTCTGGCTTCGGGGGCGGGCGTCGGCGAACGCGGGGACGCGTTTTGCCTTCAACGCGGTCTTCGCGGCGCTTCTGGTGCAGGTGACGCTGGGGATCGTGACGGTGATCTACCAGGCGCAGTGGCACGTCGCCATCACGCATCAGTTCGTGGCCGTGGTCCTGTGGGTGACGATCCTGCGCGCCCGGTTCCTCAGCCTCTATCCCAAGGCCCAATCCGTGAGGTCCGCCGCATGAGCGCCTATGACGACCTGATGACCTTTCAGCGCGAGACCGAGGCGCTGGCGCAGATCGCGGGCCGCCTGGGCTGGGACCAGGAGACGATGATGCCACGCGGCGCCTCCGAGCAGCGGGGCGAGGAAATGGCCGCGATCGAGACGGTTCTGCACCAGCGCCGGACCGATCCCCGCATCGGCGACTGGCTGGCGGCCGCGATGCCCGCCGACGGCGTGGCCGAAGCGCACCTGCGCGAGATCCGGCGCACCTACGAGCGCACCTGCAAGGTGCCGGCGCGCCTTGCGGCCGAGATCGCGCGTGTGACGTCCGTCGCGCAGGGCGTCTGGGCCGAAGCCCGCGCGTCCGAGGCGTTCGACGCCTTCGCGCCGACGCTGGCCCGGGTCGTGGCGCTGCGCCAGGAAGAAGCCGACGCGCTGGCCGCGGGCGGCGAACGCTATGACGCGCTGTTGCAGGACTACGAACCCGGCGCGACGGCGGCGAGCATCGGCGCGATGTTCGACGCCATGCGCCCGCGGCTTGTCGCGCTGCGCGCGGCGATCCTTGGCTCGGGGCGCGGTCCCGCCGGGCTGCGCGGCACCTTCGACGAGGGGGGGCAGCTGCGCCTGTCGGCCGAACTCGCACAGGCCTTCGGCTATGACATGGCGCACGGGCGGATCGACAAGGCGGTGCATCCGTTCTCGTCCGGGTCGGGCCTTGACGTGCGGATCACCACGCGGACGAACCCCGAGGATCCGTTCAACTGCTTCTACTCGACCATCCACGAGGTCGGCCACGCCGCCTACGAACAGGGCGTCGACCGGGCCTTCCTGCTGACCCCGCTGGGGCGGGGGGTGTCGATGGGTGTCCACGAAAGCCAGAGCCGGATCTACGAGAACCAGATTGGCCGCAGCCGCGCCTTCACGGGCCACCTTTTCGACCGGATGCGCGCGGTCTTCGGCGATTTCGGCGTGGCCGATGCCGACGCCTTCTACGCCACTGTGAATCGGGTGCATCCGGGCTTCATTCGCACCGAGGCCGACGAGGTGCATTACAACCTGCACGTGCTGATGCGGTTCGATCTGGAGCGCGCCCTGATCGACGGCGACCTTGCCGTGGCGGATCTTCCGGGGGCCTGGAACGACCGCTTCGCGGCCGACTTCGGGCAGGCGGTGGACAAGCCGTCGAACGGCTGCCTGCAGGATGTCCACTGGTCGGTGGGCCTGTTCGGCTATTTCCCGACCTACACGCTGGGCAACGTCTATGCCGGATGCCTGCACGCCGCACTGCGCCGCGATGTGCCCGACCTCGACGCCCGGCTGGCGATGGGCGACACCACGGCCGCCACGACCTGGCTGCGGGATCGGGTGCAGCGCCACGGCGCGCGTCATCTGCCCGAGGACACGATCCGCGCCGCGACCGGGTCCGACCCATCGGTCGGCCCGCTTCTCGACTATCTCGAGAGCAAGTTCGGCGCGCTTTACGGGCTGTGAGGCGTCAGGCGGGGTGAACCGTCCAGCGCGTGCCAAGGTCGGCCACGCCCGCGCGCACGAGATCCTCGAGCACGGCAAGATCGATGTCCGCCAGCCGCGGGATGTAAAGGCAGGACTTGCCCCGGCGAGCCTTTCCAAGCCGTGCCATCAGGTCGGGGAAGGGGGTATACCCGGGCAGGACGTAGACCGTGATCTGCCGGTCGGGCACGGCGAAGCCCGTGGCGAACCAGCGGCCCGAGTGCCCGCTGGCGTAGGTGTAGTCATAGCGCCCGTAGCCGATCATCTTGCCCGACCACAGGCGTGGGGTGAATCCGGTGGCGCGCCGGAAAAGCGCATCGAGTACCTGCGCGTCGGCGCGCCGTTGCGGGTTCGGCAGGCCGGCGATGTAGGCTTCGGCGTCGTCGGTCACTGCGGCCAGTCCGGTTTCCGCTTTTCCAGGAAGGCGCCGATGCCTTCGGCGGTGTCGGGGTGCAGCATGTTCTCGACCATGACCTGCCCGGTGAAGGCATAGGCCTGCGCCAACGGCATCTCGAGCTGTTCGTAGAAGGCGCGCTTGCCGATCCTGACGGCGCTGCCCAGCTTGCCGGCGATGGCGTCGGCCAGTTCGTCGGTCTCGCGCCGAAGCTCGGCGTCGGGCACGGCGCGGTTCACCAGCCCAAGGTCGACCGCCCGGTCGGCCGACACGAAGGCCCCGGTGGTCAGAAGCTCGAAGGCCTTCTTGCGCGGCAGGTTGCGGCTGAGCGCGACCATCGGCGTGGAACAGAACAGTCCGATGTTGACGCCGTTCACGCCGAAGCGCGCGGTGTCGGCGGCGATGGCCAGATCGCAGGTGGCGACCAACTGGCAGCCCGCGGCGGTGGCAAGGCCCTGCACCTCGGCGATCACCGGCTGGGGCAGGGCGACGATCGCCTGCATGACCTCGGCGCAGGCGGTGAAGAGTTCCTCGAAGCGCGCGGCGCCGCCGTCGTCCTCGGCCCGGGCGGCGGTCATCTCGGCGAGGTCGTGGCCGGCGCAGAAGGCCCGGCCAAGGGCCGACAGGACGACGACGCGGATGGCCGGATCGGCCGCCACCTCGTCCAGGGACGCCTGAAGCGCGCCGAGCATCGCCTTGGACAAGGCGTTGAGCTTGTCGGGGCGGTTCAGCACCAGCCGCGCGATCGCGCCGCGGTCTTCGCGGATCACCAGTGTCATCTTGCCCTCCGTTGTCATCCGGGCGAAGTCTAGGCCGCGACGGGGCCGGGGGAAAGCGGGGGGACAGCCGAGGTGAAACGCGGATGGACGTGACGTTGGACGCAGGCGCGCTTCAGGCCTTCCTGCGGGATCACTTTCCGCAGGTCGAGACCCGCTATCACGTCGAAAGCGTGGCCCCGATGCGCCTTGTGGTGCGCATGCCCGTGTCTGAACAGCACCTGCGTCCGGGCGGCACGGTTTCGGGGCCGTCAATGTTCGCGCTGGCGGATGTCTCGGTCTATCTTGCGGTGCTGGCGATGATCGGCCCCGAGGCGCTGGCGGTCACCACGAGTTGCCACATGGACTTCATGCGCAAGCCCGCCGCGGGGCGCGACCTGATTGCCGAGACGCGGCTTCTGAAACTGGGGCGGGCGCTGGCGGTGGGCGACGTGCTGATCCATTCCGACGGCACCGACGCCCCCGTGGCGCGCGCAAGCCTCACCTATTCGATCCCGCCTCGGCGGGCCTAGAGGCGCCGATCAAAGGGGCAGGGCGGTCGTCTCCTTCAGGTTCTCCATCACGAAGCTGGCCGAGACATCGGTCATCTCGACCTTGCGGATCAGCCGTTGGTAGAGCGCGTCATAGGCCGCGACGTCGGCCACGCGCGCCCGGATCAGATAGTCGAGATCGCCGGTCATCCGGTAGGCGCCCTGGATCTCGGGCATCTCGCGGGTTGCGCTGGCGAAGCGGTCCAGCCAGTCGGGGGCGTGGCTGCGGGTGCGCACGAAGATGAAGACGGTCAGCCCAAGCCCCAGCTTCTCGGGATCGAGGATGGCGACGCGAGCGCGGATCACGCCGGCCTCGTCCATCGCGCGGATGCGTCGCCAGACGGCGTTGCGCGACAGGCCGATTCGTTCGCCGATCTCTTCGAGGCCCAGCGAGCTATCCACCTGAAGAATCGCGAGAATCCTTCGATCCAGATCATCAAGTGTCACGTCATTTGGCCTTTTTTGTGGAAAATCTCCCAATTATTTAGCGTATCGACCCAACGAATGGGAGCCATTCTCGCGAGTCTTCGCGCATTCTGCTCCTCACAAGGGCGGCTCCGAAACAGGGACGCCAGAACTTGCAGACGCCAGAAACGGAGACGCGCAGAATGCTGAGCAGACTTTTCCTCGACCACCCTGAAAGCGTCGGCGAAACCTATGGGCAACACGCCCGTTTCGCCTTCGGGTTCTCGTTTCGCCTTTTCGGCGCGGCCTGTGCGGCGCTGATCCATGCGATCCTGCCCTGGACGTTCGAAAAGACCGCCAGCACGATCGTGGCCGATCTTCACCGGCGCACCCACACCCGCGGGCGCTAGCGCCCGATGTAGCGGTCCTTGCGGTGATTGACCGCGATGATCGTGTTGGCCACCACCGCGCCCATCAGCGACCAGAGCACCAGGCCGGGATCGAGCACGGCAAGCGCCGCCGCGAAGAGGCAGGCGTCGAAGGCCAGTTGCGTCCAGCCCGCCTGCAGGCCGATCCGGTCCTGCAGGTAAAGCGCCAGAACGCCCACCCCGCCCAGCGAGGCGCCGTGGCGGAAGATGACGATGAGGCCCAGCCCCGTCACCGCCCCGGCGAGGAAGGCCGCGAGCGGCGGGTCGAGACGCTCGATCACCAGAAGCTCGGGCAGAACCTCGGACATTCCCGAGACAAGGGCCACGGCGATGAAGCTTTTCACGGTGAAGCGCGGCCCCATGCGCCGCCAGGCGAGGATATAGAAGGGCAGGTTCACCACGAAGAAGACCGCCCCGAAGGACCAGCCCGTCACATAGGACAACAGCACGCCCAACCCCGCGGTCTGCCCGGTGATGAGGCCCGCATGGGTCAGGAACAGAAGCCCCAGCGCGCAAAGCGCCGTGCCCACGACAAAGGCCATCGCGTCTTCGGTCAGGCTGTGTTCGATCCGCGTGTGCGGTTCGTTCGTGGCGGAAGTGGCGGAAGGGTCGCTCATGGGCGCGCTTTAATCCCCGCCGCGCCAAAGGAAAAGGGCCGGCGCATGGCCGGCCCTTCGTGGTCGGGGTTCCCTTCCCGCGCGCCGGTCAGGCCAGCGCCTTGTTGAGGTAGTCGTCGACCTTCTCGAGAAAGCCCATGGTGGTCAGCCACTTCTGATCCGGTCCTACCAGCAACGCGAGGTCCTTGGTCATGAAGCCGTCCTCGACCGCCTGCACGGTCACGCGCTCGAGCGTTTCGGCGAAGGTCATGAGCTGCGCGTTGCCGTCGAGCTTGGCGCGGTGCTTGAGCCCGCCGGTCCAGGCATAGATCGAGGCGATCGAGTTCGTCGAGGTCTCCTTGCCGGCCTGGTGCTGGCGGTAGTGGCGGGTGACGGTGCCGTGCGCGGCCTCGGCCTCGACCACCTTGCCATCGGGCGTCATCAGCACCGAGGTCATCAGCCCGAGCGATCCGAAGCCCTGCGCCACGGTATCGGACTGCACGTCGCCGTCGTAGTTCTTGCAGGCCCAGACGTAGCCGCCCGACCACTTCAGCGCCGAGGCGACCATGTCGTCGATCAGGCGGTGTTCGTAGGTGATGCCCTTCTTCTTGAAGGCATCTTCGAACTCTTCCTCGTAGACCTTCTGGAAGAGGTCCTTGAAGCGGCCGTCATAGGCCTTGAGGATGGTGTTCTTGGTCGAAAGATAGACCGGCCAGCCCAGGTTGAGCCCGTAGTTCATCGAGGCGCGGGCGAAGTCGATGATCGACGCGTCGAGGTTGTACATCGCCATGGTCACGCCCGAGCCGGGGGCCTGGAAGACCTCTTTCTCGATGACGGTGCCGTCCTCGCCGGTGAACTTGATGGTCAGCGTGCCCTTTCCGGGGAAGCGGAAATCCGTGGCGCGGTACTGGTCGCCGAAGGCATGGCGGCCGACGACGATGGGCTTGGTCCAACCGGGGACAAGACGCGGCACGTTGCGGCAGATGATCGGCTGGCGGAAGATCACGCCGCCCAGGATGTTGCGGATCGTGCCGTTGGGCGACCGCCACATCTCCTTGAGGCCGAATTCCTCGACCCGGGCCTCGTCGGGGGTGATGGTGGCGCACTTGACCGCGACGCCCACTTCCTTGGTCTTGTTGGCGGCGTCGATGGTGATCTGGTCGTTGGTTCGGTCGCGCTCTTCGATCCCGAGGTCATAGTAGAGCAGGTCGACGTCGAGATAGGGCAGGACCAGCTTCTTCTTGATGAAGTCCCAGATGATGCGGGTCATCTCGTCCCCGTCCATCTCGACGACGGGGTTTGCGACTTTGATCTTCGACATGGGAAGGCTCCCGCTATTTTGAGGAATCGGCTGCGCGCCTCATAGCCGATCGCGGGGCCGCGGGAAAGAGTGGTATGCGACGGTATACAGATTTGTCGCAGCCACGGGTCCCACACGGGGAGACGTCGCCGGGTTTGGCCGAACGGGTGGGCCGGGGGCCAGCCCCCGGACCCCCGGGATATTTCCGCCAAGAAGACCTTCGTCAGCGCGAGGATTCGCCCAGGCGCCGCTGGACGTAGTCGGTGACGTTGCCGATCATCGTGTCCATGTGCGGCTCTTCGAAGAAGTGGCCCGCGCCCTCGATCTCCTGGTGGGTGATCGTGATGCCCTTCTGTTCGTGCAGCTTCTCGACCAGCGAGCGGGTGTCCTTGGGCGGCGCGACACGGTCGGCGGCGCCGTTGATGATCAGCCCCGAGGACGGGCAGGGGGCGAGGAAGCTGAAGTCGTACATGTTCGCCGGCGGCGAGACGCTGACGAAGCCGGTGATCTCGGGCCGGCGCATCAGAAGCTGCATGCCGATCCAGGCGCCGAAGGAGAAGCCCGCGACCCAGCAATGCTTGGCGTTCTGGTTCATCGACTGCAGGTAGTCGAGCGCCGAGGCGGCATCGCTGAGTTCACCGATGCCCTGGTCGTATTCGCCCTGGCTGCGGCCGACGCCGCGGAAGTTGAACCGCAGCACCGTGAAGCCCAGGTTGTGGAAGGCGTAGTGCAGGTTGTAGACGACGCGATTGTTCATCGTCCCGCCGAACTGCGGGTGCGGATGAAGAACGATGGCGATCGGCGCGTCCTTCTGCTTTTGCGGGTGGTAGCGACCTTCGAGGCGCCCCTCGGGTCCCGGAAAGATAACCTCGGGCATGGTTCCCCTTGTCTGTCTTGGGCGGATGCGCCCCCGTCCCCTCGGGTATTCTTGACGAATTCCCTCAGGGACCTTAGAACCGTTCTAAACAGCGCTACGTCCGCCGGCCTTGCTGCCTAGCAGGTAAGGTTCGAGGGCTTTGGCGTCAATGATCCTTTGCCGGGAACTACTTCGGGGCGCGCGACCGCATGAAGCTGAGCACCAAGGGCCGTTACGCGATGGTGGCGCTGACCGACCTGGCCTCGATGCCGGCGGGGACGGTGGTGTCGCTGGCGGATCTGTCGGGACGGCAGAAGATCTCGCTTACCTATCTCGAGCAGCTGTTCGTGCGTCTGCGGCGCGCGGGGCTGGTCGACAGCGTGCGCGGGCCCGGCGGCGGCTATCGGCTGGCGCGGCCGGCGTCGGACATCCGGGTGTCGGACGTGCTGGAAGCGGTGGACGAGACGGTGAGCGCGATGCACACCGGGGCGGGGGCCTCGGGCGCGGTGTCGGGCAGCCGGGCGCAGTCGCTGACCAACCGGCTGTGGGAGGGGCTGTCGGCCCATGTCTATGTCTACCTGCACCAGACGCGGCTGTCGGACATCGCCGGCAACGAGCTTGCGCCCTGTCCGGCCGTCCCGTCGATCCTGACGGTGGTGGACGAGGGCAGTGCCGATGGCGGCGGCGATGACTGAGCGGGTCTATCTGGACTGGAACGCAACAGCCCCGCTGCGCCCCGAGGCGCGCGCGACCATGATCGCGGCGATGGACGTCGTGGGCAATCCGTCGTCGGTCCATGCCGAGGGGCGCGCGGCCAAGGCGCTGGTCGAACGCGCGCGGGCCGAAGTGGCGGCCGCGGTGGGCTGCCAGCCCGCCGAGGTCGTGTTCACGGCCGGCGCGACCGAGGCGGCGGGCGTGCTTGCGGCGCTGCCCGGCGCGGTGGTGGTCGAGCCGACGGCGCATGACGCGCTGTGGAGCCGGGCCCGCGCGGACGGCCTGGCGGGTGCGGTCACCCTGGCGATGGGGCTGGCCAACTCCGAGACCGGGATCGTGATCGCGCCGCCGGTGCGCGAGGGCGGGGTGGTCCGGCTCGGGGCGACCGAGGCCGGCTGTCTGCTGCTCGACGTCACCCAGGCGGTGGGGCGTCTGCCGTTTTCGTTCGCCTGGAGCGGGGCCGACCTTGCCGTTCTGTCGGCGCACAAGCTGGGCGGGCCGAAGGGCGTGGGCGCGCTGATCGTGCGCCGCGGCCTCGACGTTCCGCCCCTGGCCACCGGCGGCGGGCAGGAGATGGGCCGACGCTCGGGCACCGAGAACGTGATCGGCATCGCCGGCTTCGGCGCGGCGATCACCGCGGCGATGCGCGATCTGGACGCCGGTGTCTGGGCCGAGGTCGAGAAACTTAGAAATATTCTAGAAGCGGCTCTGGCTTCTGCCGCGCCGGAGACTATTTTTGTCGGGAAAGACGCGCCGCGCCTGCCCAACACCTCGTGCTTCGCCACGCCGGGCTGGAAGGGCGAGACGCAGGTGATGCAGATGGACCTGGCGGGCTACGCCATTTCGGCGGGGTCGGCCTGTTCCAGCGGCAAGGTGCGGACCAGCCGCGTGCTGACGGCGATGGGCCATGACGCGCGGACGGCGGGATCGGCGATCCGGGTGTCGCTGGGTCCGACGACGACGGAAGACGAGGTGCGGGGCTTCTGCGAGGCCTGGCTGCGCCAATACGAGAAGTTCCGCCGCAAGGCGGCCTGACAGACGGGAGATCGGCAGCGATGACCGCATTGGACAAGCTCGAGGTCAAGGACGGCGTCGACCAGGAAACGGTCGAGGCCGTCAAGTCGCTTTCCGGCAAGTACAAATACGGCTGGGAAACCGAGATCGAGATGGACTATGCGCCCAAGGGCGTGAACCGCGACATCGTGCGGCTGATCTCGGAAAAGAACGACGAGCCCGAGTGGATGACGGCCTGGCGGCTGCAGGCCTTCGAGCGCTGGGAAAAGATGGACGAGCCGACCTGGGCGATGGTCGACTATCCGAAGATCGACTACCAGGACCAGTATTACTACGCCAAGCCCAAGAGCATGGCGGTCAAGCCCAAGTCGCTGGACGATGTCGATCCCAAGCTGCTGGCGACCTACGAGAAGCTGGGCATTCCGCTGAAGGAGCAGATGATCCTTGCCGGCGTCGAGGGCGCCGAAGGCGCGCCGGCCGAGGGCCGCAAGGTGGCGGTCGACGCTGTCTTCGACAGCGTGAGCCTGGGCACGACCTTCCAGAAGGAACTGGCCGAGGCGGGCGTGATCTTCTGCTCGATCTCCGAGGCGATCCGCGAGCATCCCGAACTGGTGAAGAAATACCTCGGATCGGTCGTGCCGATTTCCGACAACTTCTTCGCAACGCTCAACTCGGCGGTCTTCTCGGACGGGTCCTTCGTCTATGTGCCGCCGGGCGTGCGCTGCCCGATGGAGCTGTCGACCTATTTCCGCATCAACGCCGAGAACACCGGCCAGTTCGAGCGCACGCTGATCATCGCCGACAAGGGCAGCTATGTCAGCTATCTCGAAGGCTGCACGGCGCCCAAGCGCGACACGCACCAGCTGCACGCGGCGGTGGTGGAACTGGTCGCGCTCGAGGATGCCGAGATCAAGTATTCGACCGTCCAGAACTGGTATCCGGGCGACGAGGAGGGCCGGGGCGGCATCTACAACTTCGTGACCAAGCGCGCCGATTGCCGGGGCGACCGGTCGAAGGTGATGTGGACCCAGGTGGAAACCGGGTCGGCGGTGACGTGGAAGTATCCGTCTTGCATCCTGCGCGGCGAGGAAAGCCAGGGCGAGTTCTATTCGATCGCCATCACCAACAACTGCCAGCAGGCCGACACCGGCACCAAGATGGTGCACCTGGGCAAGAACACCCGCTCGCGCATCGTCTCGAAGGGGATCAGCGCGGGGCGCGCGCAGAACACCTATCGCGGGCTCGTCTCGATGCACCCGAAGGCCACCGGCAGCCGCAACTACACCCAGTGCGACAGCCTTCTGATCGGCGACAAGTGCGGGGCGCACACCGTGCCCTACATCGAGGTCAAGAACAGCTCGAGCCGGGTCGAACACGAGGCCACGACCTCGAAGGTGGACGAGGATCAGCTGTTCTACTGCCGCAGCCGCGGCATGGACGAGGAAGAGGCCGTGGCGCTGGTCGTCAACGGCTTCTGCAAGGAGGTGCTGCAGGCCTTGCCCATGGAATTCGCCATGGAGGCGCAAAGCCTGGTCGCGATCTCGCTGGAAGGGTCGGTGGGCTGACGCGCGACGCGCGGCCCCTTGGAGCGCTTGTGATTGGTTCCGAACATATCGTTTTCGGCGGTGGCGCCGATCGTGCTTCTGGCACTGTCGAACGTCTTCATGACGTTCGCCTGGTACGGCCATCTGAAGTTCAAGTCGGCGCCGCTGATCGCGGTGATCCTGGTCAGCTGGGGGATCGCCTTCTTCGAGTACTGCCTGGCCGTGCCGGCCAACCGGATCGGCCACGGCACCTATACCGCGGCGCAACTCAAGACCATCCAGGAGGTCATCACGCTGACCGTCTTCGCCGGGTTCTCGGTCGTGGTGCTGAAGGAATCGCTAAGCTGGAACACGCTCGCGGGCTTTGCGCTGATCGCGGCGGGCGCGGCGCTTGTGTTTCGCGGATGACCGGGGGCGCGCTGCCCAATTCCGGTCAGCATGGATCGACAATTTCCCCCGCATCGTCATGGTTTGGCCAAACTGATTTGCAGGATCCTGCCCAAGCGACACAAGGGGAGCGGTCCGTTGGGCGGAATTTCGGAACAGCATCGGCAGACCTTCGAGGCGCGACTGGCCCGCATCAAGAACGGCGGACCGAACACGATGGGCACGCTTCATGTGGGCCCGCGGGACGAGGTGCGCGCCTCCGAGGCGAAGGCGGTCGAGAAGGCCCAGGTGAAGATGCGCAAGACGCGAAAGCGGCGCGGCTCGCCCATGGCGACGGTTCTGCTGCTTCCGGTCGCGCTGGCGCTTGGGGCGCTGTCGGTCTTCGTGGGCCGGGTGGCGGCCTATCGGCTGTTCTCGGACGACGGGATCTATCCGGTCGCGCTGGCCGGGGTGCCGGCCGAGATGTTTGCCGACATAGCGATCGCATCGGTTCTGGCGATGCTGCTGGCCTGGACCTTTCAACTGACCTGGGGAATGCGCCGCGTGGCGCTTGTGGCGGGCTTCGTCGCCATGATGGTGGGCGAGGTCAACCTGATGCAAAGCTATCCCGACCTTTTCGCGACCTTCTTCTCGGACACCTACGTGGCCGGGATGCTGGCCGATCCGCCGGCGACGCTTTAGTTCCCGCCCCATCTTCGATCCCTGACGGGTCGCGCCTTCGGGCCGCGGCCCCCCATGCTTTTTGAGGACAAGAAAAATGCTGGAAATCAAGAACCTGCACGTCAAGCTCGAGGAAGAGGACAAGCAGATCCTGAAGGGCGTTGACCTGACCGTCGATGCCGGCCGCGTCCACGCGATCATGGGGCCGAACGGGTCGGGCAAGTCGACCCTGAGCTACGTGCTGTCGGGGCGCGAGGGCTACGAGGTGACCGACGGCACCGCCACGCTTCTGGGCCAGGACATCCTTGCGATGGAGCCGGAAGAACGCGCGGCCGCCGGCCTTTTCCTGGCCTTCCAGTACCCGGTGGAGATCCCGGGCGTGGGCAACATGACCTTCCTGCGCACCGCGCTGAACGCCCAGCGCAAGGCGCGCGGGCAGGACGAGGTGAGCGCCGCCGACTTCCTCAAGCTCGTGCGGGAAAAGGCGAAGGCGCTGAAGATCGACGCCGAGATGCTGAAGCGCCCGGTCAACGTTGGCTTCTCGGGCGGCGAGAAGAAGCGCAACGAGATCCTGCAGATGGCGATGCTCGAGCCGAAGATGTGCATCCTAGACGAAACCGATTCGGGCCTCGACGTCGACGCGATGAAGCTGGTGGCCGACGGCGTGAACGCGCTGCGCGACGCGGGCCGGGGCTTTCTGGTGATTACCCACTACCAGCGGCTTCTCGACCACATCGCCCCCGACGTCGTGCACATCATGGCGGACGGGCGGATCGTGAAGACCGGCGGGCCCGAGCTCGCGCTCGAGGTCGAGCGGAACGGCTATGCCGACATCCTGTCGGAGGTGGCGTGATGGCGCTTCCCAAGGCCAAGCTTGATGCGACCGAGGCCTGGCTTGCCGGCGTGACCCTGCCGGCGGGCGCGGCCTGGGCGACCGAGGCCCGGCGCGCGGCGCTGGCGCGGGTGCGCGACATGGGCCTTCCGGGGCGGCGCGACGAATACTGGCGCTTCACCCGTCCCGACACGATGATCGCGCCGGACGCGCCCGCAGCCGCCGTCTTCGACCCGAAGGACGAAACCCCGGCGTTCGATGCGCTGGACAGGCTGAAGGTGGTGTTCGTCGACGGCGTCTTCGATGCCGAGGCCTCGGACGACCTGTCGGGCGCGGGGATCGAGATCCTGCGCCTGTCGGAGGCGATGAAGACGGACATCCACTGGGCGCGCGACCTTTACGGCGTGCTCGAGGCGCGCGGGCAGGTCCCGGTGGCGCGGCCGCTGGCCGCGATGAACACCGCCACCGCGACCGATGGCGTGGTGATCCGTGCGACGGCCAGGGTCGAACGGCCGGTCTCGCTTGTCTATCTGCACCGCGACACGGGATCGGACGCGGTGCTGCACCATGTCGTCCGGGTCGAGGCGGGGGCGGACCTGACGCTTCTCGAGAACGGGCCGGCGGCGGCGCGCTTCAACAAGTGCATGGAGGTCGATGTCGCCGACGGCGGCGCCTTCCACCACGTCCGCACGCAGGGCCGTGACCATGAACGTCGCGCGGCGACGCATATCTTCGCCCGGGTCGGGGCCGGGTCGGTCTTCAAGTCCTTCACCACCACCGTGAACGGCGTGCTGACGCGCAACGAGGTCGTGGTCGAACTGACCGGCGACGGCGGCGTTGCCCATATCGCCGGCGCGGCCCTGGGCGACGGTGAGTTTCACCACGACGACACCGTCTTCGTGACCCATGACGCGGTCGGTTGCGAAAGCCGCCAGGTCTTCAAGAAGGTGCTGCGCGACGGCGCGGTGGGGGTCTTCCAGGGCAAGATCCTGGTCCGGCAGGGCGCGCAGCAGACCGACGGCTACCAGATCAGCCAGTCGCTGCTTCTGGACGAGGGCAGCCAGTTCCTGGCCAAGCCCGAGCTCGAGATCTATGCCGACGACGTTAAATGCTCGCATGGCTCGACCAGCGGGGCGATCGACGAGACGGCGCTGTTCTACCTGCGCTCGCGCGGGGTGCCGCGGTCGGATGCGCAGGATCTGCTGGTCATGGCCTTCCTCGCCGAGGCCATCGACGAGATCGATCGCCCCGAGATCGCCGAGGATATCCGCAGCCGCCTTGAAGGCTGGCTGTCGCGCCACCGCAGGTAGGGGGCCGGGGCAGGGCATGAGCGTCACCCGGGATATCGCCCGGACCTATCGCGCCCCGCGCGAGGTCCTGCGCCGCCGCGTGGCGGGCGCGCCGCGCGAAGATCGCGCGCTGGCCGTCGTGATGGCGGGCTGTGTGCTGATGTTCGTGGCGCAGTGGCCGCTGCTGTCGCGGCTGGCCTTCGAGGACCCCTCGGTCGCGCTCGACATGCGGCTTGGCGGGGCGCTTCTTGGGTGGGTCTTTATCGCCCCGCTTGCGCTTTATCTGCTGGCGGCGGCGGTTCACGGGGTGCTGCGCCTTTTCGGCGGCCGGGCCAACTGGTACGAGGCGCGCATGGCGCTGTTCTGGGCACTGCTCGCGTCGACCCCGCTGTGGCTTCTGAACGGCCTTGTCGCGGGGTTCATCGGGCCGGGGGCCGGGCAGACCATCGTAGGCGGGCTCGCCCTTCTGGCCTTCCTTGGCTTCTGGGGCGCGGGACTTTGGGAAATCGAGACCGGGCACGGCGCGGAACAGGCCGCGACGACGGAACCGGGGCGCGGAAGGGCGACATGATCCTCAGTCTGAACACGCTTCTGCCGATGGTCTGGCGGACCATCAAGAACCCGCGCGAGGGCGCCGAAGAGGTGCTGTCCCTTGGCATCCCGCGCGAGGCGCTGTGGCCGCTGCTGGTTCTTGTGCTGGTCCTGTCGATCATCCTGGGCCAGATCACCACGCTGCTTGTCGCCTCGGCCGCGGGCGTGACCGTGACGGGGCCGCTGGCCAACCCGATGGTCACCGGGGTGCTGCAGTTCGCGCTGCTTCTGGTGACGATCTTCGCGATCCATGTCATCGGGCGCAGCTTCGGCGGCACCGGCAACCTTGGCGAGACGATCCTTCTCGTGGCCTGGCTGCAGTTCGTCATGGTCTGCATCCAGGTCGTGCAGACCGCCTTCATGCTGATCCTTCCGCCGGTGGGCAGCCTTCTGGGCATCGTCGGGCTGGTGCTGTTTTTGTGGCTGCTGACCAACTTCGTCGCCGTGGTCCACGGCTTCCGGTCGCTGGGGCAGGTCTTCGTGATGATCCTCGTCTCGATGTTCGTGCTGGCCTTCGTGCTGTCGATCCTTCTGACGCTTGCCGGCGTCTCGGTCCCGGGGCAGATCTGATGTACGACGTTGACCGTGTTCGCGCCGACTTCCCGATCCTCGCGCGCGAGGTGAACGGCAAGCCGCTGGTCTATCTCGACAACGGCGCCTCGGCGCAGAAGCCGCAGGTGGTGATCGACGCCGTGACGCAGGCCTATTCGATGGAATACGCCAACGTTCACAGGGGCCTGCATTACCTTTCGAACCTGGCGACCGAGAAATACGAGGCCGTGCGCGGCACCATCGCGCGCTTCCTGAACGCGGGCGCGCAGGACGAGATCGTGATGACCTCGGGGACCACCGAAGGCATCAACCTTGTCGCCTACGGCTGGGCCATGCCGCGCCTTGGCCCGGGCGACGAGATCGTCCTGAGCATCATGGAGCATCACGCCAACATCGTGCCCTGGCACTTCTTGCGCGAACGGCAGGGCGTCGTGCTCAAGTGGGTCGATGTCGACGCCAACGGCGATCTCGATCCGCAGAAGGTCCTGGACGCGATCGGGCCGAAGACCCGGCTGGTCGCGGTGACGCATCTGTCGAACGTGCTGGGCACCCGTGTCGACGTGAAGACGATCACCGAGGGCGCCCATGCGAAGGGCGTGCCGGTGCTTGTCGACGGCAGCCAGGCGGCCGTGCACATGCCGGTCGACGTGCAGGACATCGGCTGCGACTTCTACGCGATCACCGGGCACAAGCTTTACGGGCCAAGCGGTTCCGGCGCGATCTTCATCCGCCGCGAGAGGATGGCCGAGATGCGCCCCTTCCTCGGCGGCGGCGACATGATCCGAGAGGTCACGAGGGACGCCGTCACCTATGCCGACCCGCCGATGAAGTTCGAAGCCGGCACGCCGGGCATCGTCCAGCAGATCGGCCTTGGCGTCGCTCTCGACTACATGATGGGCCTCGGGATGGACAACATCGCCGCCCATGAAGAGAGGCTGCGCGACTATGCCCGCGACCGGCTTGACGGGCTGAACTGGCTGAACGTGCAGGGCCGAAGCGCCTCGAAAGCCGCGATCTTTTCGTTCACGCTGGACGGGGCGGCCCATCCGCACGACCTTTCGACCGTGCTGGACAAGCGCGGCATCGCGGTGCGCGCGGGCCAGCACTGCACCGGTCCGCTGATGGCGCATCTCGGCCTGTCGGGTACCTGCCGCGCGTCGTTCGGCCTTTACAACACCACCCACGAGGTCGACGCGCTGGTCGACGCGCTCGAGCTCTGCCACGAGCTTTTCGCCTGATGCCGCTTGCGGGGTCCGGCCCCCGCCGCTATACCGCCCGCACGGAGCACCCGTAGCTCAGCTGGATAGAGTGCTGCCCTCCGAAGGCAGAGGTCACAGGTTCGAATCCTGTCGGGTGCGCCATAAAATCAAAGACTTGAAGAACTCGCTGCTCCGGTCCGCCCCAGTTTCGCCCCGGATTGACCGGTCAAGGGGCCTCTGCAAGCCTGCTGCTGACCCTGTCCGGGTAGTCCTTCGAGTCGCAGACAATGGTGGGTCCGATGGCGATCGAGGCTCTCCGGCGCGCTCAGGTCCGCCGGTCGAGCGCATCGAGCACCTCCCGGAAGCGGTCCGGGCAATGATGCCCGTAGACGCTCGCGAGGGTCTCGGGGCTCGTCGAGAAGTAGCCGGCGGCCTGCCAGATTGGCACGCCGCTCTGTAGGACCCACGAGATCGCTGTGTGCTTCAGCGTGTGCGGCGTGACGTCGGAGAGGTCGATCGTGACCCCCTTCGCCCGCGCTTTCGCCTCGGCAAGCCGTAGCGCGCGTTTCCAGCCGGTCTTGATGTCGCCGACCCGACGGCCTCGGTGATCCTCGACCACGAAGCGGCGGCCGTTCCGAGCCTGGATCCGCAGATAGGCGAGGTAGCGGCGGGGCAACGGTGCTCCGCCCTGGCGTTTCTTCGTCTCGGCCTTGCCCACGGGCTTGCGGTGGAGCCAGCCGCGATCGGTGTCGACATGGCCGCCACGGGTCGAGGGCGTGTCGATGTGCATGGCGAGGATCGTTGCCTTCCGTGACCCGGTGTATAGCCCGTGCAGGATGAAGTCGGCGAGGTGGCGTCCGTCTGCCTTTAGCGCCCGCGCTCCGCGCAGGAGCCAGGCGGCCTCTTCGCGAGTGAGCCAGCGGTCCCGCGCGGGCGGTTTCGGGGGCAGGGTGACCCGTGGTGTAGCCGTGAGATAACCTTCGGCGTGGCAATGGTTCAGCGCCGCCTGCAGGACGTTCAGTTCGCGCCGGATGGTGCCGTTGCTCGCCGGTTTGCCGAACCGCGTGATGCGTGAGCCGGCATAGCGACGGCAGGCGGCCCCCGTGATGGCCGCGACCGGCTGGTCGCCCCAGAAGGTCAGAAGCGCATCGATGGCGTATCCGATCCGTTCCGGCGCTGCGACATGGAGGGCATGTTCCTCGCCATAGAGGCTGAGGCATCGGGCGATGGACAACTCGTCCGGGGTGACGTTACCGGCAGGCCGGTACTTTCTCAGGAGATACTCCGCGAGGCGGCTTTCAGCCGCTGCGCGATCGCCAGTGCCGGTGGAGATGTAGGTGGTTCCGTCGCGGATTTCCCAGAAACCGGGACGGCCGAGGCGTTCCTTCCAGTAGAGGCGTGCGCCTTTGCGTTGACGCGGCATAGCTCGATCAGCTCCTCGAGGTCGGTGGCAAGAAGGCGGCAAGCCCGGCCGATCACGATGGTCTTGCCATGGTGATCGGCGACGCGGCGCAGGCTGTCGACGGGCACGCCCAATTGGCGCGCGGCGTCGGGAAAGGTCAGGAGATGGGGCAGGGACATCAGTGTAGCCTCCCCGTCCGGTGACGTGGCCTAACGTCCTCATAGACATCGCGCTCTTCTCCGCCCGGCGTGAGGAAGGCTCGAAGTCCACAGCACAAGGGCGCCTGAGGGCGGCTTGCCCTTAGGGCGCCAGGCGGTCCGCCAGGGGCGCCGGGAGGCTTGTCAATGGCATGGTAGCCCGGCTGATTGCGTAGGGCAGCGTGTCGCCGCGGCGAGGACGGCGACGAGCTTCGCATGCGGTGGGCGGGTCGGGCATAAAGAGCCATGACAGCAACCTCAACAACAGTGGGCGGTCCTCTTCAGGCGCGCCTTGGGACGCGACGGACTCGGACCGTGAAAGCCGATGGCCGAAGCCACGACGACGAACTTCACCGGCGCAACGCCGCCGGACAGGCGTGAGGGATTTGCACCCGCGATGCCGCAGGAACCCGCGGTTGATCGGGGGTCAGGCTGGGCCTGACATGGGCACAACTTATGACAGCCCGGCGCCCGTGCAAAGTCATGGTGTAAAAAGTCACGAAGATTACAAGATTTGGCGTCCAGGGGCCGTCGCGCGACCTGTTTCGCAGGCCGTCAAACCATCGCTGAACCAGTCCGGAAAACCCCGATCTCTCAAGGGCTCCAGCCTTTAGACCCCCTTTAGTCAGAACCCGAACCCCTAGCCTTTAGTATTTATGAGAATCCGTAAGCGCCGGATCGGAGAAAGCCTGACAGGGCGTAAGGCATTTTGGTCCGTCACGGAGCCAGGAAGACCACCATCCCATGCGTCCCGAGCTCTCGCAAAGGTTGCAAGCTCTTGGTAATGAGTTTCAAAGATCATCCTAAATTCACAACTCGCGCTCAGGGAAATCTTGGTCGGAACCGGTCGTCCGATGCATCCTATGGTGGCAAGATTGCATTCCTTTGCGTTTCAATATTGTTCGTGCCGGAAATCCCCGGCGGAGCGGGAGCTGGTCTTCAGTCGGGTTTCGTCTGGCGAAGGGGTAGTTAGGCTACCGGGACGCCTGGAACATGGTGCCTGTCGAGATGAGGGTCATGATCGAGGATACCTTCGGCGAGGGTAGGTTCTATGTCCGTAAGGATATGATCAACAACGCCGTGGGGTATCGGGAATTCTCGGTCCAGGATCTCTGGACCGGCGAGACCCGTCTCAACGAGACGGCGCAGAAGGCTTTCGTCGACACGGTGACGGCGGTCATGGGCAAGAACGCCCTGCGCAACCTGGCGACGGCCGAGAAGTTCTGGCAGGCGGGTGTCTCGGTGGCGAAGCAGACGATCGTGATCCGATCGGTGATCGTTCCCGTGGCGAACCTCGGGTCGAACTTCCTGCAGCTGATGCAGATCGGTGTCGGGCCTCGGGCGATTGCCAAGGGCTTCACGACGAAGCTCGTCGAGATCGATCAGCACCTTCGGAACCTTTCACAGTCCGCGCGGTGATGGGTTTCTAGCGATCGTGCGGTGCAGGTGATGGGTCATCTTCGCGGCGTCGGAACTCCGTCTCGTATGGCTTGCGAATAGTTCTCGGTCAGCCCTTCGGACCGAGCGCGCTCCGAGATATCTCCAAGACGGTAGAGTTCCTCGATCGAGACATCGGTGGCGAGAGCGCCTTGATCGTAAAGGTAGTCGGGAAAGTAGCCGTTCACGATGATCCGCCAGTCGGCAGGCAGCGTCGCCCCCGCGTATCGCGCCAGAAGGATCGCGGTGCGCGAGCAATTCGTGAATACCGAATTGAACCAGTGAGGTTCCTCGACGAGCCGGTTGGCACCCGCGACATAGGCTTCGATCAGATCGCGCGACCCCTCGGGCGGCACCCTGAGGCGAAACATGCGCACGCTCGCCTTCTGGATGTTGGAGCGCAGGCCGACGACGTCGCGTTCTTCCGCGGCCACGATGGCGATCGGGTGTGCCTTGAAGAAATCAGCGACGGGCGAGAAGCTGTCGTCGCTCCGGCGGCGTACCTCGATGGACCACGCGAGATAGTCCCCATTGGCAAAGCCGAAGCTCAGCATGAGATGCGCCATGTTTCGGCCGCCCCAGTAGGACATGAACAGATCCACGCTTTCGATCTGCGAGATGTCATAGCTGCGGGTCGCCCAGACCTCCGTGAAGTCCTCTTCGGATCGCCATTCGAACGCGCGGACGTTCTCTAGCGTCAGGACGTCTCCTTCGATCGTCCCGGTGACCTGCCGCGCCAGTTCGGGCGACCATTGTCCCTCGCTGGGTGGGGCGAGGCTGTTCCACCACACGAGCAGGACGATGGCGGTCAGTGCGAAGACCGAAAGCCACCGCAAGCGGGCCATCGTGAAGATGCCCACGACCGTCCCTAGCCCAAGCGCGCCGAAAGCCGCCGCGACGAGCCATTGGATCGCGTCGGGGCCTGGCAGCTTGAACCAGAGCGCCATCGCGCCCCAGGCCGTCAGATAGCCGACGGCGAGGGCGAGCAGAAATCGCGCCATGCCTTGGAGAAATCCCCGCATTCAGGCTGTTCCTTCCAACTTGGATCTTGCAGCCCATTGAAGCTGATCGTGAATTGCACCCTTGTAACGGAAGAAGATCCTGGACAGCGGCGGCCTCTGCCCGGGATCTATCCGCCCACACAAAGACCCAAGGTCGCAAGTCGCAGGCATCGGGATATCTGACAGGCTACTTCCAACACGGCCGGCATCGACGGGATTTCGGAAATCCAAAACGGAACACTCAGCTGTGCCAGAGGTGAGGCAGCCAAAACGCGCGTCCGCTTGATCGCGAGCAGGAAGCGACGAAGAAGCCGAATGCTCCCCTGTCTTCGTGCGACGGCCTGAGCGATCAGTCGAGGAGCTCAAGCGTACCTCCAGCACCGACAACCAGCGCTTGGCCCAAAACTGAGGCACCTTCCGATGTGTAACTGTCGCCAGCCAGAATGCGACTGCCAAGAAGCTGCACAACTTCGGGCGCGTCGACGAATTTCGAGTGATGTATCGAGCTTGTGTCGCCGACCTGACTGAGATCGATGACATTGACGCCGAGCTTGGTCAGCGAGGCCGCATCGATGTCACCGACCCTTGGACGTCGCGCAATCAAACCCGACAACCTCAGAGCTCGGTCGTCGCTCGAAATCAGAACAAAGAAGCCGCGGCTCTCCGGGGGGATGGAACTCACTTGCGCTGCGAAGAGTTCGTAGTCGATATCTGGAGCGGCAAGAACCACACTCGCGAGCTTGCCGGTCGAATCGAATAGGTTTAGTTGGCTGCCGCCTCGAATGGCCTCCATCGCGAGCAAGTTGCCCATGGAGTGCGCTACGATGTCGACCTTGTCGAAGGACGAGCGCCCGAGCGCGCTCGCGACGTATGTGATCGCGTCCCGCGCAATAAGCGCGCTGTTGATGTCATAGACATAGCTCGTGATCCGCGCATCGGACGCCCAGGAAAATAGGAGAGGCACCCCGCTGTACTCCGTGTCCTCGACGAACTGCGCCAGCCGGAGAATTGCCTCGCTGAGCGTGGTATTGAAGCCATGTATCCACATCAGGGCATCGCGCTGACCGCGTGGGCGCGAAAGCGCGTGGGCCCCCACAACGGACCTGAACCCGGCTTCGTCCAGTATCTGCGGGTTCTTTATGACGAAGTGTCTTTCCGGATCTGGAGGTAGACTCCGAGGCAGTTCGAGCTGACCAATGACATGGTTCGGAGGAGTGTGGACATTCACCGTGGCAAAGTTGATACGCGGGCTTCTTTCGCCTGAGAAAAAGACAGTGGGATCCGTGGAGGGCGCGCGAACAGTCGCGATGTAGATCGTATGGCTTCGCCCCGCGACCTCGTTCGAAGGCGCCGCACCAACCAGGTGCCGCGGCGCAGAGCAGGCTGTCGCTACACTTGCTGCCATAGTGGCGAGAAGCGCCCGGCGTGACAACTTGACGGAGCGGTCTGAATCGCGACGCCGCCTTTGGGAATTCACTTCGCCGTCCAACGCCATCGCCCCCTATTCTGGTATTTCCCTGGTTTTCAACCGAGCACCTCTTGATATTCGCGACCATCCCGACTCGGCTTCACACTACCGCCGCAGGCCAGCCGTAGCGCCCAGACCCGTCATGCACTAAGACTGAAACCGGACCACCCGATGCGGGCAGGCCATTTGCTCCTGCAGTTTTGCAGACGTTTCCGGTGGAAACATATTGGCGGAAGTCGTTTCAGAAAGCAGCCCTCAGCCTCAGCCCGAACATCGCAACCGTATCTTTTGTGGGGTTCAGCGCCGGGTCTTTGATCACCTGAATGCTCGGTGTCAGCTCAATGCCTTCGGTCAATTGCCATTGCTGGAATACCTCAAGGGTATATTGATCGTCCAGCCCGGACCCGAAGGTGTCTTCATTTGGTCGGGACCAGTTCAGCCCCGCACCAAGCAGGTTCTGGCCCGGGTTTGTCGTGTAGCCGAAACCGGCACTCAGAGCAGTTTCATAGAGGCTGCCGCCATCTTTGGACCAACCACCGCGAATAAACGGCAACCACGTGTTGTCGATCACTTTGGAGTAAGAAAATGCAGCCCCGTACCCGCTGGGGGTTCCTGCCGCCGTGCGTTCATCAATTTGCCATAGGGTCACGTGGGCATTATCGACGAAAAGGGCATCGGGCCCAGAGGTCCACCCGAACTCCAGCGTTTTGAAGGTTTCGAAATCGTTAAATAACGTGTCAAACCCGGCAAGTGGATCGGTCGGGTCTCCGTTGGCATCGACGAAGCTGGCCGCGACATAGTAATTGTCGCTCAAAAAACCGCCGACCATCACCCCCAGAGATCCGTCCGGCAGTCCGCCGATCGTCCCCGACCCGGTCTGGAAAGCGAGGTTCGAGAAACCGGACCATGGGCTGGCAAGGGCATAGACATCAGTGTAATCCGTCACGTCCAGCCAACCCGCATAGACCGTGCCGCGGCCCTGCGCAAAGTCCTGTTTCCAGTAGAAGTTTGTCGTCTTGGTGCCCTGGTCGCTGAAGACGGAACTGACCAGCCCGGCATAGCCAAGCTCACTCCCGAACTCGGTCGGTGGGACGTTCGTGAACGCATGACGGTTCTCGAATTTAAAGACCAGCTTACCAGAGTTGGCCTGCCCACGGTTCAACAATTCCCACGTGCCAAAGATGCGAAGCACACCGCTGGCTGTGTTGTCTTCTCCCAGGCTTGAGGACGCCTTGTAGCCTAGAACGTTGTAGTCGATACCAAAATCGAGCCCTGTTCGCTCCTTTACGCCTGCTTTCCACTCCAACCAGGATTGCTGCTTGTTGATACCAAGCAGGTCGTCAGAATCCTCCGCGTCGGATGCCAGGACACTTGGCGTTGCAGAGGGACCGGCGAGATCGTTTGCACTTTGCGCAAGAGTTGCCATCGGCGCTGCGGCGAATAATCCGGAAAGTGTCAGCGCGCGGATGCAGGACGTGAGGGTGGGTTTCACGGGGCTTTGTTCCCTGTTGTTTCGTTTGTGCAAAATGTGAACCAGAGAGTGGTGGAAGGCCTGCAAAAGTTTCACGGCGGCAATGTCCCGTCGAGTGGTGTAGCTGGCGCACCGTCACCGTGATGCTCGGCGCGGGACTGCTTGATCACGGCCACCCGCTTCTACCGCTTTCCGGTTTGAAAGCGCCGCAGCCGCTGACGATAAGCGCGCGGCGTTTCGCCCGTGTTGGACTTGAAGAACCTCGAGAAGTTGGCGGCAGCGGAAAAACCCAACTGGGCCGCGATGTCTGCGATCGGCGTGTCAGTCGTTTCCAGCGCATCGCTAGCCAGCGCAAGGCGCGCACGGCGAAGTTCGCTCGCAAGGCTCGTGCGAAGGACAGACAACCCGGCTTCCAGTTCTGCCGGAGCCAGGCCGATCGCCTCGGCCACAGCCTGCTGCAGGTTGTCTTCGTGGCGATTGAGGATCTCCGGCGCTACGGCGGCGATGGCGCGAGTCAGCGACGGGCGCTCCGGTAAAACCTCGGTTGCAGGGGTGCGGGCAAGACGGTTGACAGCACGGGACCGCAGCAGCTGTGACGGAAAGCGGATCACCTGCACCGGAGCCCCGGTTTCCCGAATGTCGAGGCCTCTGTAACCCGGCGGCAATGCGAGTGCAGACGGTGTTTCGAGCACCACGTCGCCTGTTGCCCGAGTGTCGTCGAGCAGATCGAGAATCCGAAGAAATGTTACAAATGTAAAGCCGATGTTCTGAAGCGGCACTTGGCGCGGACGAAACGTGCGTTCCACACAGTAGGAGGATTGCACGGGGCCGATTTCCAGACGGTGCCGCGCCGATGCGGTGAATTTCCCTGTGGAAAGCACGAGGCCTGTCAGGATTTGGCCAAGTGTTTCGCCACCTTTGAGCGCGTCCTGCGTGATGGGCCACGCCTGCAGGTCGAGTTGTTCCCCAACGTGTACGCCGAGCCACGGATCGCCGATGGTCCGGGCAATGGACTCGAGGAGCCCATAAACCACCTCGGCCTGCACGAGCCGCGAAGGATCATTCGCGGCCTTCAGCGTAAGCCCCTGAGCCTCCAGCAATTTGTCCAAGTCATAGGACCGCGCCTTCAGATAGCCAAGCAAAGGGGAAATCGTGGCCAGTTGCACCAAGGCACTCGCCCGGGCTTCGGGGCTTCCCGGGAAGAAATCGGCAACAGGTGACGTCATGCTCCCAATCATACTTCGAGATGCAATGATAACTTATCATAACTTTCGGATTTTCAGGATAATTGAATCCGATTTTGATAAGTTTTTGCCACCTCAGGTTGCTAGGCTGCGTCGACTGCCGATGCAGTGCCCGAAAGAAACGGTGCGCGCCGACGGCGAGTTGCAAGCGCTCATTTTGGAGCGGTGAACGGCCCGCGCAAGGCGTATGCGGCCGCTGTGAACGGGAGAAAACGGTATGAAGACCTTTTTGAAAATGGCTGCGCTGTCTGTCTTGGCGGCAGGCCCGGTCTGTGCACAAGATGCGCTGCCGCAGGTTTTGTTTACGAATGTGAATGTGTTTGACGGTGTGAACGAGGCCCTCATCGAAAACGCTTCGGTTCTTGTCGAGGGCAACAAGATCAAGACCGTGTCGACCGAGGCCGTCGACGCCCCGGATGCGACAGTGATCGACGGTGGTGGGCGCACGTTGACGCCGGGATTCATCGAGACCCATGCCCACTTCATGCTCATGGGGCCATCGGTGCCGGCCATGGAAGCCAGCAAGACCTGGGAGGATTACGGCATCCACGCCACCAAGATGGCCGAGATGTACTTGATGCAGGGCTTCACCACCGTACGCGACGCGGGCGGAGCTAACGGTGGTGTTCGTAGGGCAATCGATAGCGGGTTGATCGTCGGTCCGCGCCACTATGCTTCCGGTGCGTTTATCGGCACGAGAGGGGGGCATGCCGATTTCGCCAACTTCACTGCCCTGCCTGATGCAGAGACAAACGTATCTCGATTGAACATCTCGCAGCAGGCCAACGGCCCTGACGACGTGCTGAAATTCGCGCGCAACAACTTCCGCATGGGTGCCACCCAGATCAAATACATGCAATCGGGTGGCATCGTTTCGGTATTCGATCCGTTCCAATTGCTTGCCGGATCAAAAGAGGAACTTGAGGCGGCGGTTCAGGTCGCCAACGAGTACGGCAGTTACGTCATGGTACATGCCTATCGCAAAGAAGCCGCGATGGCCGCACTGAATGCTGGCGTTAAGTCCATCGAACATAATTTGGGGTTCGACAAGGAAGTCGCAGATTTGATGATAGAGAAAGGCGCCTACACCACTACCAACCTGACCAGCTTCGATCCGTCGATACTGGAAATTCCGCCAGTGCGCGACGTGCCATCAAGCCTGGCCAAAGCGACAGCGGCAAAGGAGATGTTTGCGAACTACATTTCGAACATGAAGCAATATCCTGTTAAGCGTGGCTTTAATACGGACTGTATTGACACGGTTGAAGCCTGCAACATCCAGATTGCCTACGAGAAGCATTTGCACGAGCAATTTTTCAGCGCCTACGAAGGACTGGTGGCGATGACATCGGTGGGTGGAGAAATCGTCGCCCTGTCTGGCGATTTCATGAACCCATATCCGGAAGGCAAGCTCGGCGTAATCGAAGAAGGCGCTTACGCTGATCTGTTGCTCCTCGACGGGAATCCGCTCGAAGACTTCTCTGTCGTCGGCGCGTCAGACAAGTGGCTCGACGCAGAGCCGCGCCCTGACAGCCCCGAAACGATCCTCATCATCATGAAGGACGGCGTGATCTACAAGAACACCCTTCAGTGACAAGGATCGCCCGCCGCGAAAGCGCGGCGGGCGACAAGTGAGCAACCTCTTGCGGAGCGTGCTTTTTGCCGGCGCGCTCCAATGAACACGAACTCAGGGACCAATCGTCGAAACGCAACCCCGTCGCTCCGGCGATAGTTTTGATCCTGCACGACCACGACTGAACGCTTCACAAGGGGCTCGTTGCTCCGGTGATAGGAGAAATCAAATGTACAAACTGACTCCAAAGACCGTTAGCGCGGCGCTTGCCGTCGTCGTCAGCGTCGCGCTGCCGGCGGCGGCTCAGGACGCCGCCGGGCCGATCCTGTTCACGAACGTCAACGTCTTTGACGGCGTGAACGAAGCCCTGATCATGAATGCCAATGTCGTGGTGACGGACAATCTTATCACCGCCATTTCGACCGAACCGCTTGCCGTGGCAGGCGGCACGGTCATCGACGGTGGCGGGCGCACGCTGATGCCCGGGTTGATTGACGCTCACTGGCATACGCTGCTCTCTTCTATTACGCTAGAGGAAGGTCAATCGGAAGAAGCGGACTATCTACATGCACGCGCGATTGCCGGCGCGGAAGCAACTCTCCTGCGGGGTTTTACCACTGTCCGTGATGTCGGCGGGCCGGCTTTTGGCATTAAGAAAGCCATTGACGAAGGAGTAATTGAGGGGCCGCGCATTTTTCCCAGTGGGGCATTGATCTCCCAGACTTCAGGGCATGGTGATTTCGGTCAGGTGTGGGAAGGTCCGCGTGCCTTCGGATGGGGTCCACCACGTTTTGAGCAGCTTGAGATCACCCGGGTCGCAGACGGGGTGGATGAAGTTCTCGCGGCCACACGCTACAACCTGAAGAAAGGTGCAACTCAGATTAAAGTTATGGCCGGCGGGGGTGTGTCAAGCCTGTATGATCCTCTGTATGTCAATGAATATACTGCTGAAGAACTAAAGGCTATCGTGGATGCGGCGACTGACTGGGGTACCTACGTTACCGTGCATATTTACAACGAAAAAGGAATCGCCCGGGCATTAAACGCCGGCGTTAAGGGTATCGAGCACGGACACCTGATGAGTGAAGAAAGTGCAAGACTCATGGCGGAGAAGGGCGCCTGGCTGTCCATCCAGCCGTTTTACCTGGATATTCCAGGTGCAGAGACATTAGACCCAGATCGCTATGCAAAGTTTGTTCAGGTCGTAGATGGTTTTGAGAAGACGATGGAGTTCGTAAAGAAATATGACCTGAACATGGCCTTTGGAACAGACCTTCTCTTTTCACCGAATACCAACGGTCAGCAAGCCGATCTTCTTGCCAGATTTAAAAACCATTATAGCGATTTTGAGATCCTTCGTATGGCGACTTCCCACAACGCCAAGTACTTTGAATTGAGCGGACCAGGGCATCCCTACCAGGAGGGACCGCTGGGCGTAATCAAGGAAGGTGCCTACGCCGATATCCTGTTGGTGGATGGAAATCCTTTGGAAGACGTCTCGATCCTGGGTGAGGACGCAAAGAACATCCTGCTGATCATGAAGGACGGCGTGATCTACAAGAACACGCTTCAGTGAAAACTGCCGCCCGCCGCGAAAGCGCGGCGGGCGATTTCATGGCCGGGAGGCCGATAATTGCACCCCTTGCGGATTGAACGGCTTGTCTACCGATGGCCGGGCGCGGAGCGCAACACGCTGGAGATTGGCGCGCTGTCTCTGGCGCCCGGAGAGAGCGTGTTTCTGCATGGACCGAGCGGCTGCGGAAAATCGACCTTGCTGTCCGCGATCGCGGGAGTGGTCGATGTGCCGAAGGGGGTTATCCGCGTGGCAGATCAGGATCTTGGCGCCCTGCGCGGTGGTGCGCGGGACCGGTTCCGGGTGGATCACATCGGCATGATCTTTCAGGTGTTCAATCTCGTTCCCTGGTTGAGCGCGCTCGAGAACGTCCTTCTGCCCTGCACATTCTCGCAGCGTCGACGCGCGCGCGCGGGCGACGATCCTGCGGGAACGGCCCGCCGACTGCTTGACGAACTGGGTCTGTCCGATCCGTCGCTGGCATCCAAGCCGGCCCACGAGCTCAGTGTCGGGCAACAACAGCGGGTTGCCGCCGCGCGTGCGCTGATTGGCAAGCCGGACCTGATCCTGGCGGACGAGCCGACCTCGGCGCTCGATGAGGCGGCCAAGGCGGCCTTCGTCGACTTGCTGGCGCGGGAATGCGCCGAAGTGGGCACCGCTCTGCTCTTCGTCAGCCACGACCGCAGCCTGGAACGTCATTTCGACCGCGGTGTTGACTTTCTCACCCTCAACCGGGGCGCCGCCTGATGCTGGGGTTCAGCCTGCGCAGCTTGTGGAACCGCCGGTTCGTCGCCGGCCTGACCGTGCTGGCCATCAGCCTCAGCGTCGCGCTGATCCTCGGTGTCGAGCGGCTGAGGGACGGCGCGCGCGACAGTTTCGCCAACTCCGCGTCCGGGATCGACCTGATTGTGGCGCCGCGCGGCAATTCCGTCCAGATCCTGATGGCCACCGTTTTCGGCGTCGGCGGCACCGGGACCGGCATGACATGGGAGAGCTTCGAGTGGCTGGAGGGTCGGCCCGAGGTCGCTTGGGCCGTGCCGATCCAGATGGGCGACAATCACCGCGGCTATCCGGTGATCGGGACGGATGCATCGTATTTCGAGCATTTCCGGCACTCCGGCGGTCAGCCGCTCTCTCTGGCGGCTGGCTCGTCCTTTACCGGCGATGAAGCGGACGCCGCCGTGATCGGGGCCGAGGTCGCGGCGCGGTTCGGCTATGCTCCCGGTGCGGTGATCGTCAACGCCCATGGCTCTGGCGAGGTCTCGTTCGACCTCCACGATGACGCGCCCTTCACCATATCTGGTGTGCTCGCGCCGACCGGTACCGCCGTAGACCGGATGGTCTTCGTCACGCTCGAAGGCTTCGACACCCTGCATGCGCAAGAAGACGCGCCACTGGCCGACCCCCTCGACCCGGCCACCATGCCCGCCGACGGTCATGGTGAGGATGACGCTCACGACGACCATGACGCGCATGACGACCATGAAGAGCATGGCGACCATGAAGGTACCGGGGCCGGACACGGTCACGAACCGGACCGGATCAATGCCGTCTATGTTGGGCTGATCGATCGGACGAGTGTCCTCGGCCTGCAGCGGGCCGTCAACGAACGCCCCTCCGACGCGTTGAGCGCCGTCCTGCCGGCGGTCGCGCTCGCCGAGCTCTGGGGGATCACCGGGACAGCGGAGCGCGCGATGCGGCTGATGGCGTGGGCCGTGGCTTTGGCAGGAATGATCGGCATGGTGGTCATGCTCTCCGCGACCCTCGACACCCGCCGGCGTGAATTCGCGATCCTGCGGTCCGTTGGCGCCACGCCCGCCCGAATCTTTGCGCTGATCGTCACCGAAGCCGCCGTCCTCACCGCGGCGGGGCTGGTGCTTGGCGTTGCTCTGCTCACGGTGGCCACGTTCGTGACCGACCCGATCCTGTCCGCCCGCTTCGGTCTGCGATTGGGATGGAATGTCTTCGGGGCGCGCGAACTGACCACGCTTTTCGTCATTTTCTGCGCCGGGCTTTTCGCCTCGCTTATCCCGGCAGTCCGGGTCTATCGCATGACGCTGGCCGACGGACTGTCGGTTCGGCTATGACAAACCAAAGGGACTTCTCCATGACCATGTTCGCCCGTCTCGTCTTGATGCTCTCGCTTGTCGTTCCTCCGGGGCTGGCGCAGGCGGCTGACCCTCAGGAGATCTCCTGGGAGACGCTCGCGCCTCCGGCTGCCGTGATCGAGAACCCGTTCGAGACCCTCACCTACGACCAGATAGACACCCTCCGCGAGATCATGCGGGCCGAGACACGGGCGGAGCAGAGCGATGACGCCGAAGCGCGCAGCAAGGCGCAAGCGTTACGCGAACAACTGTCCAAGGACGGCCTCGATGTCGACGGATTGTTTGCCGCGCGCGTTGAGATCATAGAGAAACGTGAAGCGGCAGCTTCGGCGGTGAACGAGGACATCGTCGGCACGAGTGTCCGCCTGCCGGGATATATGCTGCCCTTGAAATTCCAGGATCGAAAGGCGGTTGAGTTCCTTCTCGTGCCGACCGTCGGCGCCTGCATCCACACCCCGCCGCCGCCCGCCAACCAGGTCGTCCATGTCGTGTATCCCGAGGGCATCGAGGTGGACGGACTTTTCCGGCCCGTTTGGATCACTGGGACCATGGTCGCCCAAAGTTCGGTTCAGGACGTCGGCTACGTCGACGGACAGGCTCCGGTCTCCGTCAGCTATTCGATGCAGCCAGTGCTGGTCGAGAAGTACGGCGGCTGAACGCCGGAACAGGGGCAGACCGGTATCTCAGCTTCGTGGGGTCCTGTCAGAGAAACTTGGCTTGAGGCGGGGCAGGGCGCTGCCTAGGGGCAGGACCCAGATACCCTAATTAAAGGAAAGCGGACCTTGGTGCGCTCCGCAGCGAATGGCTGCTTCGAGCCCTTCTCGGACCTCCGGCTTGAGCGCAGCATTCGACTTGATGGGCGGTGAACGGACCTCCGTTGCGAGGGAAACGAATATCCGCTTTGGAGATCAGTGAAGGGACTGCGGGGCTGCCGCCTCGCACCGCCCGGGACGTCACCCTGGACGCCGATCCGTCGATGGGGCGCGTTGTGCGTGGGGAATGGGTTCGCTGAACCTTGCCGCGCTTCCATTTAGAGCACTAGGCGCATGGCCGCCCGACAGGTGCCCACGGGGTGCCAGGTTTTCTGTGACGATCTCCTGCAGGTGCTGAAGAAGGTACCCGGCCCGGTGTGGACCGGGCCCATCCTGGCCCAGTCCACGTCTTCTGGCGTCAGTTGCCCGAGGGCAGCCCGAGCGAGATGCCGTCCTTCGCCAGAGTGTCCCGCAGGTGCTGGAAGCGCTGGTAGTCGGTGATGGTGATCGGGCCCGAGTAGCCTTCGCTCTGCAGCTTCCGCGGCGGATACTGTACGTAGGTCTTCATGAGAGCCGAGACCGCCTCATTCGCCGGAACCATGGCCCAGGTGCTTTCGGTGAAGGTCGTCATGAAGATGTCGTAGCGTTCCTGCGGGTCGGCCAGGAGATCGAACACCTGCGGCGCCGTCGCGACGTAGCTTTCGGGGCCTTTCCAGCCGAGGTTCGTGTCGACCGCAAGTCCGCCGGTCTCCGCTCCGTCGTCGCCCCGCAGGTTGAAGACGTACTTGAAGTTGCCGACGCGCACCGCGCCGGGGCTCAACTCGTTCTCGGTGAAATAGAACCAGCTGTTCCGCTGGGCCTCGCCGGATCCGGTCCAGACGGGCGTCATGTCGTAGCTGTCGAAGACGATCGGCTGGCCTTCGCGGTCTGTCTTCGGCAGTTCCGTCCCGGCAAGCGAGGCGAACGTCGCCATGAGGTCGAGCCCGCCGAGGATGTCGTTGTTCACGGCGCCCGGCGCGACCTTGCCTGGCCAGCGGACCATCGTCGGCACCCGGCTTCCCCCTTCCCGGACGGTGCCCTTGGTCCCGCGGAAGGGCGTGTAGCCCGCGTCGGGATAGACGTCCTGCCACGCGCCGTTATCGACGGTGTAGAACACGACCGTGTTGTCGGACAGGCCGAGTTCGTCGAGCTTCGCAATCACGTTGCCGATCCGGGTATCGAGCTCGACGACGGCATCGGCATACTTCGACTTGCCCTCCGACTTTCCGATGAAATCGGGGTGCGGCAGGTTCGGCTGGTGGTTCTTCATGAAGTTGACGTTGATGAAGAACGGCGTGTCGGGAGTCTTCGCGGCATCCTCGAGGAATTCTATGGCTGCCTTCTCGACATAGGCGTCAAGGAACGGAATGCCGACGACACCCATTTCGGGCGTGTCGACGTATTCGCCGGTGACCTTGAAATCCTCCGTCGCAGGCTCGCCGGCGTTCCCAGACAGCGCGCCCTTGGTGACCTTCGTGAACATCTCCCGCAGTTCCGGGCTCATGGCCGGGAACCAGGCCGGATCGGCGTAAGTGTAGGCGTTGAGGTGATAGAGGAAGGCGTGCTTCATCACGTCGTAGCCTTGCGCATTCGGAAGGGCGTAGTCGGATTCCCCCAGATGCCACTTGCCGGTGAAGTAGGTCTTGTACCCGGCCTCGTGGAGGACGGAGCCGAGCGTCCACTCCGCGGCCGGCAACCCACCGCCCTGGCCCTGGAAGGCGACCGTCGTCATGCCCGAGCGGTTCGGGATGCGGCCAGTCTGGATCGCGGCCCGGCCAGGCGTGCAGGAGGGCTGGCCGTAGAAGTTGGTGAAGGTCATGCCCTCCGCCGCGAGTGCGTCGAAGTTCGGTGTCGCCATGCCACGTGCATCGCCGCCTAGATAGGGGCCGAGATCGCCCCAGCCCGTGTCGTCCGACACGATCAGGAGGATGTTGGGGCGCTCGGGCGTGGCCTGGGCCACGGCTTCCTGCGGCGCCGCCGTGAAGCTCGCCACCACGACCGCGATGCCGAGGATGATCGCTCGTCCACCTCCCTTGGTCCTGTTCCGATCTGATGATCTCATCGAAGCGTCTCCCGTTCCTGTGTTTCAGATGGTGTCGTTCCGTGACCCTCAGCCCGTCATTGGGCCAAGGCGCGCGAGGAGCTCACGTTCGAGCTCCTCGACTATCTCGTGGAAGTCGTTGGTTCTCTGATCCGCGGGGCCGGCCACCGCGGCCCAGTGGGCGTGTGCATCCGCGGCCTCCTCGTAGTCCTCGAGGGTCGCGCGGAAGGTCGGGTCACGGGCGCAGAGAAGCCGGATCTCGAACTCGCGCTCGGCCCATCGGGCGATGAATGACCGTGTTCGCTCCACTTCCCCTGACGCTCCCACGGCGTCGCCAAGACGTGCCCTTTTCGTTCCGGACCTCGAACTGACAGACGGACGCTGCCCCCTCGGAACATCGCGGAGAAGGGACGAACATGTTCGAACATGTGGCACCTTCGCGGCGGCGGCCGTGGTGATCTACGTCAAGGTCTTCGGGGCGGGGCCGTGGTAAGTCGCACCCTGTCCTGCGGAAGGAAATGGCAAGAGCATGACCCCCTCGCGAGCCCCGGGAGATCAGTCAGACGCGACTGGCGCGGACGAGGTTCAGGCCGAGCTTGACCGCGTTCTCTCGAGCGTCGAGTTCGAGGCGAGCGACAGGCGGCGGCGATTCCTTCGCTACCTCGTGGAAGAGACGCTTGCAGGGCGGGGCGAGCGTCTGAAAGGTACAACGATCGCGATGGACGTCTTCGGCCGCGACGAGACGTTCAACTCCCAGGAGGACCCTGTCGTGAGAATTGAGGCGCGGCGGTTGCGCCGCGATCTCGACAGCTTTTACATTGGTGCGGGTGCAGTTCACCCGCTGCGTATCCACATCCCGAAGGGCGGATACGCGGCGCGCTTCGACAGCCTCGCGCCTTCGTCACAGCCATCCGCTGGCGGGCCGGCGCCGGCCGAACATGGATCCGGCATGAACGCCTCCCCGCGCCGGCCCGGTACATTCACCTCGGAGTGGTTCCGGATGCGGACCCTCGGAGGCTTCGCCTTACTCGCCGGCATCATCGCGATCGTGGTGTCCATGGCCGGCCCAGGGCCGGTGGCGCCGTTCAGCGCGGCGGCCACGCGACCCTCCCCAAGGCTCTTTATCCAGGCTTTCGGGGCCAACGACGGCTCGGAAATCTCGCGGTCGATCTCGGCCGGCCTCGGGTCAGAGCTGCTCGTCGACCTGACGAAGTTCCAGGGGCTTCGGCTCTACATGCTCGCAGAGACCAGCGTCATGCCCGCCCCGGGAGACGGCCCCGCTTACCTTGTGAGTGGCGATGTACTGACGGACGGGACGCAAGCCAGCATTCTTGCGCGGCTTCTCGACGCGGAGACGGCCGAGGTCGTCTGGAGCGAGGCGTATCGCGTCCCGGTCACGCCGGCGACGCTCATTGAAACGCGGCGGGACATTTCCGCGCGGATCGCCACGGTCCTCGGCCAGCCCTACGGGCCGCTCGCCGACGATCTGCGCGAGGATCATGCTGGCTCCGCGGGGTCGAGCACGGAAAGCTACCTCTGCGTTCTGCGGTCTTACAGCTACCGCCGGTCCTTCACGGATGCGGCCTTCGCAGAGGCTCTCGCCTGCCTCGAGCCGGCCGTGCGGCGCGATCCCGATTACGCCGACGCCTGGGCCATGCTGGGTTGGCTCTACATGGACGACGGCCGCTTCGACTTCACCGGCGGCGACACCGCGACCCTCTACGCAAAGGGAGCGACCGCCGCGGAACGGGCGCTTGCGCTCGATGGCGACAACGTGACGGCCCTCAAGGCGCTCGCATCGATCCGGTACTACACGGGTCATTATGCGGAGTCCGAAGCGCTTGCCCGCCGCGCAGTCGCGCTCAATCCCTACGACCCGGATACGCTCGCCCAGCTCGGCTGGCGACTTGCGGCGCGCGGCAACTTCGACGACGGGATTTCCTACCTCGAACAGGCGATTGACCGCTCCGTCGATCCGCCCGGCTGGTACTTTCACATGATGATCATCGACCGCTATCTCGCGCAGGACTACGAGAAGATGCTCGCGCTGGCCCAACGTGCGACAAAAGACGGATCGGAGTTCAGTTCCGCCATGCTGGGTCTGGCCTACCTGCGTCTGGGCGACGAGGAGGCCGCGCGCGGAGCCGTCGAACGGGTTCCGGCGGCAAGCTCCCTCCGCTCGGACCCCGACGCGTTCTTCGCGCGGCACGGGGCGAGGGATGCGCTCAAGCAAGAGATGGCGAGCGCGCTTCAGGAAGCCTTTGCCGTCAGCATCCAGAAGAGCGGCTCACCTTAGGGCAGGGTCACGACATCGCGCTCTTGCAGGAAGTCTTCCACGTTCGGGAGCGAGAGCGGGAACCGGACGTACATCATCACCGCCAAGCGGATGGTCTCGGGCTGATGTTGAACCACTCGAACGGGATGTCGTTGGTCATGCCAAGACGTTACGGAGCCCCCTGTGCCTCAACCCAGGTCTCCCTGCCAAAGCCCTTTTCGTTGATCGCCGCTAGGCGCTCGAGATTGACAATCGTGGACAGCATCAGTCGGTCCTGGCTCCAATCCCCGGGTTGCCGGACCGAGGCGGCCGCCACGGCAACGCCCACGGCCATTCCGAAGGCGATGACCGGCATTGCCAGCGCGAAACGGGACGGTCCCGGACGGTTTGCCAACGCGAGCAGTCGACCGGCGAATGCGCGTTTGGCCAGAGGCTCCTGGCCACGGAAGAACGCCACATGCATCGCGTAGGGAAGTGGGTTGCTGACCTCGCGTTTGCAGAAGCCCATCAGGCAATCCATGTAGTCCCGGGTCGCAATCCGGTTCCGGGCTATCACCTTCTGGTCGCAGCTGAGCTCGCGCAACTGATCGAAAGACCGCTTCCAGATGCCAAAGGCCGGATTCCAGAACATGAGCGGGCGCATGACTTCGAAAGCCAATTCCCATTCTACGTCGCCGTCCCTGATGTGCTGAAGCTCGTGCGCCAGGATCATGCGCATTTCCTTGGGTTCCGAGACTAGGCTTGACGGCAAGACAACGTACCGACGCACGAAGCCGCGCGCCGCGAAGGGAATGCTCACCCTATCCGAAAGCCTGACGTCGATCTTGCCGATGCGGCGCCAGAGATAGCTTCCTTGGATGGCCCGTCGCAAAGTAGCGGCCGCCTGCAGCATCCTGATCGCCTGCAGCACAGCAACGGCAAGCAGAGCCGCGACAACGCCGGCCAGCCAGAGGGCCTCACCGTCGAACAGCGCATCCAGCAGCCGGCTCCTTGCGCCGAGCAGAGCCTCGAATTCCACGGCGGGGATGGCTATCTCGCCTCTCAGGTAGGACGCCACCGCAATGTCGCTGATCGTGATCGGCGTCGTTGGCCAGATGCTTTTGCTGGCCAGGATTGAGACATGTGCGATCGCCGGGCTGAGAGCAATGCAAATCAGCGCTATTTTCATCAGTCGAAACTGGGCTGGATAGTTGTGTTTGTAAACGGTGCGGGAAACACCCTGCTGGACCACCACCCACAGACAGAATGCCAATAGAAATACTATGTTGGCGTCTATGAACAGTTCAAGAACCGGCTTCATCGCTGCCATCTTGGAGCCTCCTCTCCACCAGCGCCCGAATGTCCTCAAGATCCCCCGCCGTCAGTCTCGCATCGTCGACAAGGCGCGCGACAAGAGATGCCGGCGTGTCGTCGAACAGAGTGCGGGACAAGTTCTGCAGCGAACGTATCTGATAATTGTTTTTTTGGAGAAGCGGCTTGTAGATAAGGGTCTTGCCTTCTTTGCGGCTTTGGACGAAGCCCTTCTCGTCAAGGATCCTCAGGATCGTTGCACCAGAAGTATAGGCAAGGTTACGGTCTGGCGGCAGTCGGTCAAGGACGTCCCGCACCGATCCTTCGCCCAGCGCCCAGAGTTCATTCATGAACTCCAGCTCAACTTCTGTCAGAAGGTTTCCGCTCTTCCGTTTCCGCATCGGTAAGTGCCGTTCCAATTCGATCGTCGCTCCCCGTGGTAACAAGACCACCGATTTCGACTCAAGCGAAGCCTAAACCTTCCAGAACACGAAGATTCCCCATCCGATGGCAATGAAAAGGGGGGTCCAGATTGGCTGACCGACAAATCCAAGCCATGCAAGAAAGATGTAGGCGGAGCCGAGAAGCGTGATGAACAGCCGGTCGCCCAGCGTCGTCGTCAGTCCCAGCACACCCTTGCGCTCCAGGCCGTCGCGCAACCAGAACACCTCCAGCAGACCGATAACCAGTATCGCAGAGAAGATCCCGACGAAGACCGCCAGAGTCGCGGGCGTCCAGGCCATCCAGAAATCCGGCCAGAGCGGGTCAGTCCAGGAAAAGCCAGCGCTGTCCTGCTGACCGACATTCCCCCAGCCCGCCGCCGCTTGCGCCAACGCCGGAGACGGAAGCAGAAGAAGGAGTGGCAGATACCGCAACATGTCTCAGACCCTTCCCATCGCAAAGCCACGGGCGATGTAGTTTCGCACGAACCAGATCACGATCGCGCCCGGAATGATCGTCAGGGTGCCGGCTGCCGCGAGAAGCCCGAGTTCGTAGCCCGCGCTGGACGCCGTGCGCGTCATCACTGCGGCGATGGGCTTGGCCTCGACGGCGGTCAGCGTTTTTGCCAGCAGCATCTCGACCCAGGAGAACATGAAACAGAAGAAGGCCGCGACACCAACGCCGGCCTTGATGTTAGGCAGGAAGATCGTCGTGAAGAAGCGCGGGAAGGAATACCCGTCGACATAAGCCGTTTCGTCCAGTTCCTTGGGAATGCCGCGCATGAACCCTTCGAGGATCCACACCGCGAGCGGCACGTTGAACAGCGTGTGCGCCAGCGCGACGCCGATGTGCGTATCGAACAATCCGATCGAGGAATAGAGCTGGAAGAACGGCAGGGCAAAGACTGCTGCAGGGGCCATGCGATTGGTCAGGAGCCAGAAAAAGAGCTGCTTGTCGCCCAGGAACCGGTAGCGAGAAAAGGCATAGGCAGCTGGCAGCGCAACAGAGACTGACAGAACCGTGTTCAGAGACACGTAGATGATCGAGTGCACGTATCCCATGTACCACGTCGGATCGGTCAGGATGGCCTCGTAGTTCTCAAGAGTGAAAGTCTGTGGAAACAGGGAAAAGCCCGACAGGATCTCATTCGTCGTCTTGAATGACATCGCGACAAGCCAGTAGATGGGAAGCATCAGGAAGGCGATGTAAAGGATCGGAATGATTGATCGTTTTCTCATTTCTGATCGTCCTTCGTCATCAGCGTGTAAAAGACCCAGCTGACCAGAAGCGTGATCGCGAAGTAGACCAGGCTCATCGCCGCCGCCGGCCCAAGGTCAAATTGCCCGAGAGCGATCTTCACCAGATCTATCGAAAGAAGCGTCGTCGCGTTGCCGGGCCCACCGCCGGTAAGCACGAAGGGCTCTGTATAGATGTTGAAACTGTCCATGAACCTCAGCAGGATCGCGATCGTCAGCACTGTCTTCATTTTCGGCAACTGGATATAGCGGAAGACGCTCCATGGGCTCGCGCCATCGATCTTGGCGGCCTGATAGTAGGCGTCCGGGATTGAGACGAGGCCCGCGTAGCACAGCAGCACCACCAGCGAGGTCCAGTGCCAGACATCCATGACGACGATGGTGATCCATGCAGCTAGCGGCTGTTGGGTCATGTCGTAGTTGATGCCCAGTACATCGTTCAGGAGATATCCCATCAACCCGATCTTCGGCAGCGTGAAGATGTTCCACATCGAGCCGACGACATTCCATGGGATCAACATGGGCAGCGCCATCAACACGAGGCAAACCGGCACCCAGATGCCTTTCCGGGGCATCGAAAGCGCCACGATTATACCAAGCGGTATCTCGATCAGGAGGATCAGGAAGGTGAACAGGAATTGGCGCCCAAGCGCAGCCTGGAAGCGTTCGGAACGCAGGATCTGTTCGAACCAGCCGAGACCTTCCCAGAAGAACTGGTTGTTTCCGAACGTCTCCTGCACCGAGTAGTTGACCACGGTCATCATCGGCACGAGAGCGTTGAACGCGACCAGCGCCAAAACCGGCAGGACGAAGAACCATGCCTTTTGATTCTCGGTTTTCATTTCCTCTCCTCGGTCGCGATCCAGCCGTCTCGATAGACCCGCGTCTTTTCGGGGCGAAAGCCGAGGTGGACCTCTGAGCCCTGTTCGGGGGCGCCGTGTTCGGAGACGACCTTGACGGCGCAGTCGCCGACCATCGCCTCGATGACAAAATGCCTTCCAACGTCGGCAACCTTGGAAACCCTTGCAGGCAGGCCAGCGTTCCCGATCTCGATGTGTTCGGGCCGGATGCCAAGCTTTACCGTACCACCCTTCCCCGTCACGGGGCCCTCAAGCGCCACCTCATGACCCTGGAAGCGCGCGCGGTCATCGTGGACTTCGCAGGGCAGAACGTTCATGCCTGGCGACCCGATGAAATGACCGACAAAGGTATGCCGCGGCCGCTCGAACAGATCGACGGGCGTGCCGATCTGTACGACCTCGCCGTGCTGCATCACCACGACCTCGTCGGCGAAGGTCAATGCCTCGGTCTGGTCGTGGGTTACATAGATCATGGTCACCTTCACGCGCTGATGAAGTTCCTTTAGCTTCGATCGGAGTTTCCATTTCAGATGTGGGTCGATCACCGTCAGCGGTTCGTCGAACATCACGACGTTCACATCGTCGCGCACAAGGCCGCGACCCATTGAGATCTTCTGCTTGTTGTCCGGGCTGAGGCCAGAGGCGCGGGTATCGAGCATCGACTCGACCTCCAGCATGGCCGCGATCTCTGCCACTCGGGCTTCGATACGGGCTGAATCCACGCCTCGATTCTTGAGCGGGAAGGCAAGGTTTTGACGGACAGTCATCGTGTCGTAGATCACCGGGAACTGGAACACCTGTGCGATGTTGCGCCGATCCGGCGGAAGGTGCGTCACGTCCAGGTCATCGAAAAGCACCTTCCCCTCGGATGGCGTCAGAAGCCCCGAGATGATGTTCAGAAGCGTGGATTTTCCACAACCCGATGGACCCAGAAGCGCATAGGCGCCACCGTCCCTCCAGGTAACGTCGATCTCCTTCAGCGCATAGTCGTCGGGTCCAGTCGGGTTCGGATAGTAGCTGTGGCGCAGTTTCGACAATGTAATCCGCGCCATGTCAGGCCACCCTCTTTCCGTCGGTGCCGAAGTAGCGGCAATGAGCGGGGTTCATGTAGAACACGTGGTCCGTTCCGACTTCGTAGGGATGCACCCCGACTGCAAGCGAAACCCAGGCATCCTCTCCCAACCGGAAATGCGCACTGGAGTCCGATCCGGAAAGTTCCGTGACTAGCACGTGCCCATTCAATGCGACGTCTCGGTCAGTCAGCCTGTGCGGCGTCACGCGATGCGGCCGCACGGCGATCGTGTATTCCCCGTCTGGAAGACTTGCCGCGTGGCCGTCCAGTTGCCAGCTGATGCCGCTTGCCAGCCGCATTTCGTTACCGAATTTCGTTGCGGCGGCGGAATTGATGGGCGGGTCAGAGAAGACCTGCGCGGCCTTCAGATTGTCAGGGTTGCGATAGATTTCTGCGGTCGGTCCGAACTGGGTCACCTGCCCATCCGCCATCAGCGCAGTCCGCCCCCCCAGAAGCAGCGCCTCTTCGGGTTCGGAGGTTGCATATACGACGACCGAGCCGCGGCCCGCCAGCAGTTCCGGCAACTGTTCGCGAAGTTCCTCGCGCAGCTTGTAGTCCAGGTTCGCCAGCGGCTCGTCCAGCAGGACGGCGCGGCTTTCCTTGGCGATGGCCCGGGCCAGAGCGGTGCGCTGCTGTTGTCCGCCCGACAATTCGCTCGGCCGGCGGTTCAGCATCGGGCGCAATTGCAGGAGATCAGCCGCCTCCTCGACCCGCCCTTGAATTTCGCTTCTTGCCATGCCTGCGACACGCAGCGGCGAGGCGATGTTCTCGAACACGGTCATATGGGGATAGTTCACGAAGAACTGGTGCACCAGACTGACTTTGCGCTTCTGCGTCGACACACGGCTGACGTCCACGCCGTCGATCAGGACCTTGCCGTTCGCCAAGGGGTCAAGACCGGCGATCAGCTTGATCAGCGAGGTCTTTCCCGAACCCGTCGCCCCCAGAAGCACGTTGAAGTGGCCTGCCTCCAGACGAAGTGTCGTCGGCTTGATGTGGGTGACCCGTCCGACCACCTTCGAGGCTTCTTGAAGCTCGATCATCCTCGGTATTCCACTCTTGGCAGGTCAGGTGAGTGAGACCGCCGCGAGCTGCGGCGGTCTCCGTTTTCGGCTGGTGCGCTTACTGCGACTGCCAGCGCGCAACCAACTCGTCGTAGTTGACGGTCTCGCCCATCGGCTTCTCGTTCTCGAGCTTCGCCTTGGGCCCGTCGGGACGACCAAGCCATTCCGAGGGATCGATTGCCTCGTTCAGGCGCGGGCCGCATCCACCGTAGACGCCGGCTGCCTCGTCGGCCTCCTGCATCCGCGCCATGGTGATGTCCATCTCTTCGGCGAGACGGTCCATGGCTTCCTGCGGGGTGAAGGCACCCGAGTTCACGTCACCGATCTGCTGCCACCAAATCTGGGCAAGCTTCGGGTAGTCGGGCACGTTGATGCCCGTGGGCGACCAGCGCACCCGGTCGGGCGAGCGGTAGAACTCTACCAATCCGCCAAGCTTCGGCGCGCGCTCGGTGAAGCTTTCGTGCCGGACCGACGAGTCGCGGATGAAGGTGAGGCCGACGTGGCTCTTCTTCACGTCCACCGTCTTCGAGGTCACGAACTGGGCATAAAGCCAGGCAGCCTGCGCCCGGTCAGCAGGGGTCGACTTTAGGAACGTCCACGACCCCACGTCCTGGTAGCCGACCTTCTGACCTTCCTGCCAGTAGGGGCCGTGCGGGCTGGGGGCCATCCGCCAAAGCGGATTGCCGTCGGCGTCGACGGTATTGTTGCCTTCCGACTGCGGCTTCACCATGTCGGCGGTGAAGGCGGTGTACCAGAAGATCTGCTGGGCCACGTTGCCCTGCGAGAGTGCCGGAAGCGACTGGTAGAAGTCGTAGGAGGCCGCACCCGGAGGAGCATAGTTCCTGAGCCACTCGTCCCATTTGGCGATCGCGAACACCGCCGCCGGCCCGTTGGCCTCGCCGCCGCGCGACACGGATGCGCCGGACGGGTTGCAGGACCCCGCTTCCATGCGGATGCCCCATTCGTCGATCGGGATACCGTTGGGCTCACCCACGGAACCCGCGCCCGCCATCGACAACCAGGCGTCGGTCATCCGCCAGCCAAGGTCGGGCGCACGCTTGCCGTAGTCCATGTGCCCATAGATGCGCGTGCCGTCGATTTCACCCACGTCGTTGGTAAAGAACTCGGCGATGTCCTCATAGGCCGACCAGTTTACCGGAACGCCCAGATCGTAGCCGTACTTTTCCTTGAAAGCGGCCTTGAGATCTTCGCGGTCGAACCAGTCCTTGCGGAACCAGTACAGGTTCGCGAACTGCTGGTCCGGCAACTGGTAGAGCTTGCCATCAGGGCCAGTGGTGAACTGCCGGCCCATGAAGTCTTCAAGATCGAGAGTCGGCGAGGTGGTGGCGGCCCAGTCGCCAGCCATCATGTCGGACAGCGGGTAGGCAAGTTGAAGGCGCGCGTGCGTACCGATCAGATCGGAATCGTTGACGTAGCCGTCATACAGGTTCCGGCCCGTCTGCATCTGAGTCTGCACGGCCTGAACCACTTCACCCTCACCGAGGATCTGGTGGTTCACCTTGATGCCAGTGATTTCCTCGAACGCCTTGGTCAAAACCTCGGATTCGTAGGAATGCGTCGGGATACCTTCCGACAGCACGTTGATTTCCATGCCGGCGTAAGGTGCGGCGGCGTCGATGAACCACTTCATCTCGGCCAACTGTTCTTCCTTGGTCAGCGTCGAAGGCTGGAATTCCTCGTCGATCCAGCGCTGGGCAGCGGCTTCGTCAGCCAAAGCACTGCCGTATCCCGCAATGACAGCGCTCGCCGCCACTGCGGAGAGTAGATACATCCGCATCTGTCTCCTCCCTGAGTGTTTGGTCCGAAAGTGTACCGGACGCGGGAAGCGTGTGACACGGCCGAAAATTTGTCAAACTAAAAGATTAGTACTTGATCCCGACGTTGCGACCGGCGAGTTGCTCGACGGCGGACACAGACGAACATTGACCTCTTCAAGCTTCTGCAAGATCCGCGCTCTGCGGCGATGGTTGGAATCAACCGCCAAGCAGGAAAAGCAGCGGGAGCAACAACGCAGCAAGGATTCCGCCTTCAAACCCCCCGCCGTCTTCAGGCGGCGCCTCGACCTCTTCCTCGGGGACTTCGCCGACTGGAACCTCGTCGATTTCCCCAAAATCGTCTGGCGTATAGTCCATGAGGTCGATTTCGTCGTCCATGGAGATCACGCTCAATTCGTCTGCAGCATCCTCCGTCTTTGCGAAGACAAGACGAACGACATCAAATGCGCCCATCATGACGCTCAGGGTGGCCCCTTCAATGTCGACATCCGCCGCCGATCGAACTCCCGGGGCGTAGGTTGCTGCCTCGGGGCTTTCATCGATCTCCGGATTGTCCGGTACGTCGAATTCCTGCATCCAGTCCGGATTGCTTCCCACTTCCAGGCGGTCGGCCCATAGCGAAATGAGATCCTCACCGATGCCTGCGACGTCCAGTGCAACCTTGCCGGGGGCATCTCCCCCCGCGGCTAGAAAGATGACAAGACGGTCGTCTCCTTCGAAACCGTAGGCGGTCAGGTTGTCGCCCCGTTCAAAATCCTTGGTCGATTGAAGAGCCCGGGTGCCCTTGAGGCTCTCGTAGATCATCTCGACCATTTTGCCGCCGACGAATATGTGGTCCTCGCCATCGGGCGATCGCCATGACAGGCGGCCGGGATGCATGACGTCAAATCCATAGACCGCCCCTGCGGACGCTCCTGCTTCGGCATAGCTGGCAAAGGTTTCGAGCAGGAGCCGGGGATGCTCTTCCCCGTAGGAGAAGTCCTGCAGGCGATCCTGCCAATACCTCTCGAATTCGGTTGTCGTCCTGTTCTCGAGATCGACATCTTCCCGGCTCAAATCGCGATTGATCGAGAGATACTCGTCGAGAGCGTCTTCCCGGGTGATCTGGGCGACGTTCCAGGCCGACACGAAGAGATCGCCCCCATCTCCCCCTGCAGTCTCGATCGCCGCTTTCCACGCTGCCTTGTTGGCCAAGACGATGTCCATCTGCCTGTCGATTCCCTGCGCCTCGGCGGGAAAGCGGTGGTGGATGAGAAGATCAACATTGTCGAAAACGAAGTCATTCAGACCGGCACGGATTTGCACGTCATCCACATGGGACCGTCCCATCTGAACAGCAATCTTGAAGTCGGCGCCGGCAATGTTGACCGAGAGATCCCCAAGCCCGGAAACGATCTCTTCGACCATGGTCTGGGCAATGGTCGCGTACTGTTGCGCCGCTGTCCTGGCTCCATCCTCGAAGTGCCCGTAGTATTCGCTGCCAACCTGCAGGATCAGGTTGTTCGGCAGAACGCCGTATTTGCCGCTGAGCAAGTCGGACATCAGATTGGAAATGTCTGACCGCAAGACCTCTTCCTTGCCAACATAGCGTGCCGTCGGGAGGATGATGGACAATGCTGCATCCGTCGCGATCGCCTGCTGCATCATATCCGCGAGGTCGGGTCGATCGATGTCGTCTCGGTAGAGGCCGGGATACTCCAACCCATACCTGTCGGTACGTTCTTCGGCGAGAGCCCCGCCCGGCCAGATGAGCAAACCGGGATTCGAAGGTTCCGTGTGTGCCTCGAAACGATCGAAGTTGTGAAAGCTGACGAAGCGCGCCCCGAACGCCAAATCGTCGAGCACGACGGCGTCCGGTGCAGGTTCGCGAGAGAAAAGATCAATGGCAGCAAGCGACAACGCACACCTCTACTTCGGGAGCAGGCCGGCACAACCGGCGGGACCCATGCGGGGTAGCGAAGTAAGGTTAATCACGGGCTAACTGTCGTCGGTGCGACAGGCGCCCTCTCCAGTGTCACGAGACAGCTTTCCTGGCACCGCTTGGCCGGGGTCTACTTCGGAGGGCGCGCGCCAAACGCGCCAGCGACTTCGCACGGAGATGTCACACGACGAGATGCCGGTGGATAAAGCTCTCTAAACCGTAGCCCGACAGCTACCAAGGCACCCGAAAAGCTCTCGGCATGGTGGCATGCTTCAAGGGAATCAGGGCTGTTACCGATCCCAGAACAATGACCTGCGGCCTGCCCAATTGATGCGATCGACAACTGCCTACTTTGTTTGGAGGCAACTCACGCCGAGGCCACCATATATTGTGCCCATGAGCATAATTCCGCCTATTTGAAGTGTCATATTAACCCGCCATTAAGGAAGTTGGCACCTACTGGGCGAGAATTGACCCCAGGCAAGGCAGCCATGTCCGATCTAAAAGACCACACCAATCCAGACGAAAAACTTTACATCCAGGACATCCTGGCGTCGGCAGCTGAAGCTCGGGCGGCTGGCTTCCATCATACCGCGGAAGCCTTCGAGCACCTCCACAAGCTCGCGGTGGAAGCGGAACTGCGCTGCAAGAGTGCGCGCGCCTGAACATTCCCATTTACTTGTCATTAACCGAATGCAACCGATAGTTGTATCACTCGGGGGTGTATGCGTTGATCTTGTTAGGAATGTAGGGTTACGATGCAACTAAGAAAGATGGGACAGACGCTCTTGACGCTTATCGAGAACGCAGAAGCAAACGGCAATCAACACTTGGTAACGGTGGCAATTGCCTCTGCTCGAGCCGCCTTGATGGAGATACCGGATGCGTTTCGGGAGCCCGACATTGTCAAGGCCGCCTCGTGGCGGACTCCATTCGGCATTTCCGATGTGCCACTGGAGCAATTGTTCGTGCCGAGTACCGGAGGAACTGATCGGAAGGGCCGCTCGTTCGACACGTCACAAGTGGCGTTCGCCGAGTTTCCGTTGATGGGCGACGACTGATGAACTCGCCGCACATCTACGGAAGACACATTCTCCTCACATTATTCACATAACGCTGACGCTATTCCTGCTGAAGGTACGATGGGGACCGGACCCGTCACTTTCGTTCTCAGGAGGCATGCCATGTGCAGCGATCGAGCAGGGCAAGCGCTAGCTGTCGATGAGGCCAGCGAACTCGAGGAAGATCTTCTCGACATGGGCGGCGTGCCGCACATGGAGCCGTCTAGGTCCTGGGAGCGTTCCTTTCCAAGGAGCACGATCGAGGGGGCTCGCTGGATGATTGATGTTCTCGATGATCTGATCGCGTTCTCAAAGGATCGGGAGCTCTTTCAGATCGCGGCCGATCTTCAGGAAGCGCGGGACAAGGTTCACAAAAAGCTCCTGGGATAGGTCATAGGCCGACTCTCTCGGCGCGCCTTTGCGAAAACGCTTGCCTTGGTGGTGATCATCACTGGATTATTGACCGCCATTCCCTGAACGAGTTCGAGCACGCTCAGCTTCGAAACCATCCTCTGAAGCAAGCCTTCTTGCCACAGCGACACCGGGTTCAAGAAAACCACAGCCGTTTCGTCGTAGCCTTGCACCGGCATCTCCTCCGCGGCGACCCATCCCACACGATAGGGGAAATACGACTTCAAATCCAACTCGATCCGCCGAAGGCTCCAATCTATCAAGATGCACATGCATCGATAGGCGAGTTCAGGCAGCTGAAAACCAGACCCGAAACTGGAGGAGAGTGGATTAGAGAGAAAGAGTTTGCCCGATAGGTTCCTGAAGTCATCATAGTCCTCAAACGCTCGTGCAAGCTCATCGCAGAAATCATTGCGGTATGCTAGGTTCAATTCTCGTTCTACAAGATTGATTGATTCCAGAAAGCGCAGGAGCGCGTAATTGATAACGTCGAAAACTGTGTGGAAGCGGAAATCTGTTTGCCAGTCCGAACCACTGCCGCTCCGCTCGATGCGGTTGTCAGTGATTTCTCTTGCGTAACTATGTTTGTCAATGCCCACGATACGCCTGAATTCCTCAGGCGATATCAATGTCGTTCTGAAGTCAATGACAACCATTCCACCCACTTCTTGGAGGTAGCATGCAAAGGATGGTGGGATTTCACTAAAATACTCCTAAAGACCTCCTTTTTCTCTCGTCTTGTCCCTTATTGTCGCGTCATTCGGATCACTGAAAGGGTGCCGGCAGTGACTATGTCCCTGTTACCACAGAGTAAACGAAGTGTTAACCTTTTCCCGCAAGGGTTGAGTGGTGTCTCGTGACTGGGAGTGCCGCTGATGCTGATCCTTCACCTCGTTTCTGTGCAGATATGTCTGTTGTCCTCGGCCGTGCTCCATTTTGCGTTCGGGCTGAACCCTTGGGTGCTATGGGCGGGCAGCATACTGGGCGTTCCCGTCTTCAGCTTGGTGCTGCTAGCCGTGGGAAGGCTTTCGGCGCGAGGTCGCCGGAGAACCCTTCTCGATGTAACGTGCCTCGTAACAGAAGGCCCCATCCGTGAAGAGTGCTGAACCGCTGCCGCCCCACGCTTGGCTCGTCTCGGTTCTTGAGGACGTCGTCGGTTATGCGGATGCCAACAATCTCGCCCAAACTGCTGATCTTGTCAGGCAGGTGCTTCCCTCAATTGTAGAAGAGACGGCCGGCACAGCGAATAGGCGGTTAAGTTCGACGCGTTGGCAATGATAGCTTGCGATTAGGTCATTGCCCACATTTAGCCTTCCTCTGGAGCAGCACGCCAAGAGCCCATCTCCCAAGCATGAGGGAGATGGCAATAGAAATTTGGTAGTAGTAGTGGCATGTTGGGTGTTGTCAAAAGGATTCCGGTTGAGACGGGCAGGGCGGCCCCGTAGCGTCCGGCCATGACCAAACCCAACCTGTTCAAGGGTTTCCAAAGCAGCCCCGAGATCATCCGCCTGGCGGTGATGCTGTATGTGAGGTTCCCGCTCTCGCTGAGAAACGTCGAGGACCTACTCCACGAGCGCGGTGTCGAGATCAGCCACGAGACTGTCCGGTTCTGGTGGCATCGCTTCGGTCCAGTGTCCGCCGCCTAGATCCGAAAGCGGCGGATCGAGGGTATGAAGTCCAGCCAGTAGCGGTGGCATCTCGACGAGATCTTCGTGAAGATCAACGGTGAGCGGCACTATCTTTAGCGCGCCGTCGGTCACGAGGGCGAGGTGCTGGATTGCTTCGTCACGAAATCGCGAGACAAGAAGGCCGCGTTGAAGTCCCTCAGGAAAGCAATGAAGAAGCACGGTCCGTGCGAGCGCTACGTCGCGGACAAGCTGCGGTCCCATGGTGCGTCGATGACGGAACTCGGTGTCGAGGACAGGCAGAAGTCGGGTCGCTGGCTCAACAACTGGGCCGAGAACTCGCACCTCCCCTTCCGACGACGGGAGCGGGCCATGCTTCGGTTCCGACGGATGCGAAGTTTGCAGAAGTTCGCCTCCGTAACCAACCTCTTCAACCAAGAACGCAGCCTCTCTAGCCGACCTTTCTTCAAGGCCAACCGCACCGCCGCTCTCGCCGGGTGGCGCTGTCACTGCGCGGCATAAACGACAGTGTCACTGTCCAAGCAGAGACGAGTTCGAATCCGTCTGACAGTACCGTTTCGATGGGTAAGCCCGAAGAGGAGGTTTGCTCCCAGTCGCGTCCCCTCCAGAGTACACTAAGGAAGGGATTCCGGGCATGGACCCATGCAGGATTGGAGCGCTCCGCCATAATCGCCAGCGTGCCGGACACTCTACATGTGCGCTCCGTGTGCAATCGCTTCGAATGTCCAAGAGCGCGTCAGGGTGGCCCCAGTTTCGCCCCGGATTGGCCGGTTTTCTTACGGGTTTATCCTTCCTGAACTGGCAAAAAAACTCGCAAAATCAAGCAACATCGACTCTCGAACCGCCCTCCGAAGGCAGAGGTCACAGGTTCGAATCCTGTCGGGTGCGCCACTCCCAAGGCCCGTGTTTGCAGTGGTTCATGCCGCTGAAGGGCCGCCGCGAAAACCCTCCGAAATGCAGCGTGTCGCACTCTGGTCCCGTCATGGGGAAGTCTGACAATCGAAGGGACGTCACGGTCAGGCCGCGCGTGGCGTAGCTTCGGTGGAGACGCGGCTGAAGTGGGTCGTGGATCCCGGATCGCCCACCGATGCGCCGGCGCCCTTCGCGGGAAGACGGTGGCATCGTCAGGCAAGCCCGGTCAGATGAAGGGCCACGCCGGCCGCGGCCGCGCCGCCAAGCACCGTCGCGGTTCCAAGGCCGAACCGGAAGACCGCCAGCATCGCGAGAACGGTCAACGCGGCGGCGGCCCAGTCGATCGAGCCCAGGACCGGCAGCTCAAGCGACAGGGGGCCCGCTTCGATCCTCAGGACCTCGCGCCAGACCACGTGGACCGCGAACCACAGCGCGAGGTTCAGAATGACGCCCACGACGGCGGCGGTCACCGCGGTGAGCGCGCCGGACAGGATCGCGTTCGCCCGGAGTCGCTCCATCCAGGGCGCGCCGAGAAAGATCCAGGCAAAGCACGGCGCAAAGGTGACCCAGGTGGCGAGAAGCCCGCCCAGCGTTCCGGCCAGAAGCGGCGCGGTCCAGCCCGCTTCGCGGAACGCCCCCACGAAGCCCACGAATTGCAGGACCATGATCAGGGGACCCGGGGTCGTCTCGGCCATGGCGAGGCCGTCGAGCATCTCGCCCGGAGCGAGCCAGCCGTAGGTGCCGACCGCCTCCTGCGCGACCCAGGCGAGAACCGCATAGGCGCCGCCGAAGGTCAGGACGGCGAGTTGCGAGAAGAACACGGCGATGTCGGTGAAGACCGAGCCGGGCGCGATCAGAAGGAGAACGCCCACCGGAAGCAGCCAGAGCGCCAGCGCGACAAGCCCGGCGCGGCGCGCCGCGGCGCGCCCTGCGAGATCTCTCTCACCGGCCTCTTCGCCGAGCAGCGTCTCTGCGTCGTGGACGTGGCGTGCCCCTGCGGTTCCATGCCCGCCTGCGGCGCGGAAGATCGCAAGTCCGGCCGCCGCCCCGACCCAGCCGACGACAGCCGCCGCGAGGACGATCACCGGGAACGGGACGCCGAACGCGAAGATCGCCACGAACGAGGCGGCTGCGATGACGCGAAGCCCCGCGCTTTCCAGCGCACGCCGGCCGACGCGGATGACCGCCTGCGCGACGATGGCGAGGACCGCCGCCTTCAGCCCGAAGAACATCCCCGAGACCAGGCCGACCTCGCCCCAGATGGCGTAGATCCAGCTGAGCGCCATGATGGCCGCCACGCCGGGCAGGATGAACAGGATGCCCGCGACAAGCGCGCCGCGCACCCCGTGCATGAGCCAGCCGATGTAGGTGGCGAGTTGCTGCGCCTCGGGTCCGGGCAGGAGCATGCAGAAGTTCAGCGCATGCAGGAACCGCCCGTCGCCGAGCCAGCGCTTCTCCTCGACAAGGATGCGGTGCATCACGGCGATCTGTCCGGCGGGCCCGCCGAAGGACAGGGCCGCGATCCGCGCCCAGACCCGTGTCGCGTCGCTCAGCGTGGGGTAGGCGGGGGGCGCCATCGGCGCAGCGGGCGTCTTGTCGTCCGGCGCGTCCATCATGCGGCACCGCCCGATCGGTTCGTCGGCCAGGCGTGCGTCTCTTCGGTCGCGTCCCGGCACCAGCGGTAGAACGCGTCGTAAAGCGTCATCCCCGCTTCGATCTGCTCGTGATCGTCCGTGTGCATCCGCGACAGGCCCAGCGAGGCCGCAAGAAGACCCGCCGCCTCGGGTGCGAGGTCGGGTCGTGCGGTGTCGGCGCCGCGCACGATCGCTGCAAGCCGGTCAAGCGCCGGGATTCGCAGCCCGAACTCCTCGATCATCACGTCGAAGGTGCACCGCTCTCCCCGGTGGCTCCAGAAGGTGTCCTCGACGTCAAAGGGCATGGCGCCATAAAGCGCGGCGACGCTTGCGACCTCGGCCGGCGAGACGAAAAGGATCATCGCGCGCGGGTCGATGAAGCGGCGGATGAGCCAGGGGCAGGCGACGCGGTCGACCTTCGGACGCGACCGCGTCACCCAGACGCTTCGGCCCCCCGTGTCGCGGCAGGTGATCTTGCCGGGATCGAAGACAGGCAGTCCCGCCGCGCGCCAAGCGGCATGTCCGCCATGGAGGTACTCCGCCGGCACGCCCCTCGTGCGCAGGAGCGCGGCAAGACCCTGGCTGCGCCCGTGTCCTTCGGCGCAGATCACGACCACTGGGCCCGAAAGCGTGCCGACAAGGCGGTCGAGCGGGTCGCCCTGGATTTCCGTGTCCGTCAGCGCACGCGCCCCTGGCAGAAGCTGCGGGTCCTCTGCCCGGACAACGTCGCGGCGCACGTCGAGAATGTCGGGACATCGCGGCGTGCCGATGAGCTTGGCAAGCTTGTCGCTGGAAATCGCGTCAGGCGCAGGCATGTGCGTTCCTCCGATTCATCGGATGGGTGGAACGCGAACTTCGGCTGTCGCCTCGTGGGGAGGTCGCGGGTCCCCATAGGCCAACTCTGCGTGAGCAGTGGGCGGGTGTCAACCACAGGGGCAGGCGCCGGACTGCCGGTTCTCACCGCTTAGGCTGGAAGCCTGCATCAGGCCGGATACTGCGCTTGGGGCGTTGCGGGCAGAAGTCGGCATTGTGCGCCTCTCAGACCTGGTACGTGATCTCGACCGCGTCGGCTTCGCCGACATAAAAGGCATTTGTATCGGAACAATCCAGCGCGTCGCCTTTCCTTGCTGTCTGCGTCCGAAGCCGGACGACGCCAGCAGACGGGCGACGATGCACCCCTCGGCATCGCCCGTAACCGGCACGAGACTGGAAGCGCGGTCCTCACCCCAGCTTTGGCGACAGGGCCACTGTGAACGCCGGCGGTGGCGCCCATTGATAGTAGTTTCGCACGGCCGGGCCATCGTTGACCGGGCCCAATCGCCAGTGTCGAAGGATTGCCCCCAGCACCAGAGTACAGAAGCGCAGCGTCGCGTTCTCGAACGGGCAGTTGTGCTTGTCGATCCCGAACGGCGCGAAGGCATTGCGTCCTGGGTTCCAGTCAAGGAACCGGCCGGGACAGTGCTCGAAGGGCCGTTCGAAGACCTCGGGGTCCTTGTGCGCCTCCCAAAGGCAGAGGCGAATGAACGACCCCTTCGGAATGAGCCAGGTCTCGAACACGATATCCTGCTTCGCCAACCGGGTGAGCCGCTCGATCTGGTTCATCCTGAGTGACTCCTTGACGAAGGCGACGGCGAGGGGGCGGGCGGGGTCGCCACGCGCGTCTTCCTGGGCGAGTGCCGTCTGGGACGCGGGATCGTATGCGAGGTCCCGCAGAACCCAGCGCAGCAGCGACGCGATGTCGTGTCGCCCGCCCTCGACCATGTAGATGAGATTTCCCGCCAGCGTTTCGTCCAGGCGCCCGCTTATCCGCGCGTGACCTGCCACGCTCTGTGCCAGCAGATCATCCGCGATCAGCCGATCCAGGATCTTGCGCAGGTCGGCAAAGCACGCTTGCTGGACGGGGCCGATCTGGAAGATCACGCGATCTGGTCCAAGCCGATGATAAACCTCCAACATCTTGATGTGATCTGGGTGGTCGGGCGCAAGCCCGAACACCAGGTCGATCAGTGCGGAACTGGCGATGCGGTTCAGCGTCTCGATCAGCGCCGCAGCGGGATCCTGGCCGGCGTCCACGGCCCCGGCCATTGCGGCGAACTGACCCTCGAGAAACTCCAGACTGGGCTTCGCGTCTTCGAAGGGGCGCGCCGCCGCAAGCGCGGTCACAAGGGCCTGGCGATACTTCTTGTGAACCTCGCCTTCCATCGATCGCAGGAACCCATTGGGAACAAGACGTTCGATATCGACCGTGACCGGGCGCAGCGCGTTCGCGTGGTCGCTCAAGAGGCGGCGGGCGCGTTCCAGTCCTTCTATGCAAATGAAGATCCGACCGAAGTCCACGGTTCTAGTGATCGGACCCATCTGCGCGAAGCGTTCCATCACCAGCCGCCTGTTGCGGCATTCCTTTGGGTGCAGCGGTTCGAAATCGCCGGGAGGCAACCTGTGTCCGCGACGGATCTCGGCCCATTTCGCCTTTAGGATGACGCGTTGCAACGATCCCACCCCAAGACCGTCGGCAACCTTCTGGAACAGCGCCTTCTTTCGCGAGGAACGAAGATCCACGGCACGAGAGGGTGTCGCCCGGAGTGTCTTGTCGCTCATCGGATCGGGGCCTTCTTGTTTGCCACTGTCACATCTCGCGCAACCGCTACCGCGACGCGCCTCCGCCGGGTCACGCCAGATTCTCCTCGATCGCCCTCAGGGCGTCTCCAAGCGACATGATCTGCGTTATCTGCAGCGCCGAGAACTGAATGTCGAAGGCCTCCTCGAGCGAGTCGATCAACTCGATATGGGCCAGCGAGTCCCAGCCCTCGGTGTTGAACGGTGTCGATTGCAGGGAAAGCTCTGTGACCGGCAGGTTGAAGCATCGCGCGGCGACCTCCAGCACATCCGGCGCGTCGGGGGTTGGCCTCGCGTACATCGCCTGGAGGTGGCCGGCCATCACCTTGCCGGACGGGGTCCGGGGCAATGCATCCACGATGAAGAACTCGCGCGGCGAGCGTTCCGATGAAAGCTGCGACCGGCAGTACGCCGCAACATCCTCGGGCCGGATCACGGCATCGGGCGCCGGAACGATGGCCGCGACCAGCCGCTCGCCCATCGTTGGATCGGGAACGCCGAAGGCATAGGCCTCGGCGACACCGGGCATCGCCGTGAGGACCTGCGTTGCCGTTTCGGGGTGAATGGTCTTTCCCGCCGAAACGATGGCGGTTTTCTTCCGGCCAACAAATCTGAACAGTCCGTCGGGATCGACGCGAACGATATCGCCGGTGTAGAAGCGGCCGTTCCTGAGCACCTTCGCGGTTTCCTCGGGCGCATCGAAATATCCCCGCATCACGATCGGACCGGAAAGCACGAGTTCGCCCGGCGCGCCGGGCGCCACGGGCTGATCATGCGCATCGAGCACCATGGCCTTGCACCCCACCGGACGGCCAAGCGAGCCCCGCCGCCGGGTGGCGCCGTCAGGGCCCGCGAAAATGGCGTCACAGACCACTTCGCTCAGTCCATAGGCGTTCACGACCGGAACGCCGAAGGTGTCTTCGAAGGCCTCCCACAGACCCTCGTCAAGCAGGTCGGCGCTGGACAGAACGAACCTGAACTCCGGTGCGTCAAACACGGAGGCGCGATCGCGCCCCACACGATGCACGATGCGAAGCATCGCCGGAACAGAGATGAAATGCGTGACGCGGCCATTCCTGACGTAGTCGAGGATCGCCGGAACAGCCTGGACGGAAAATCGCATGGGCCGATGCAGACTGCCGCCAAACCAGATCGCGGTGAGGGGGCCGCGTATGAGTCCGTCCACATGATGCAGGGGCAACAGGTTGAACAGCCGCGACGTCTCGTCGAAGCCGTAAACCTCATGGAAGATGTCAAGCTGCGCGACGAGGTTTGCGAACGTGAGTTCGATGGCCTTTGGCGCCGAGGTCGTTCCCGATGTCAGGACCAGCACCGCGACCTGGGGCACGTCCTGTGGGTCGGCAAACCGGTCGGGCGGCGCGCCATCGCGATCCTCTTCAAGCCGCAGACGGTCAATCGAGCCGTCCGGGGCGAAAAGGCGCAGCTCTGCTTCGCCGGACACCCCGTCGGTAACAAGCGCCCTTGCCCGGCAGAGGCCGACAAGCTCCGAAAGCTCGGCGTCCGTCGCCGCTGCATCGGCCATCACGGGCGTGATCCCGGATCGCAGCATGGCAAGAAACAGCACGATGGCCCGGCGCGCCTGATCGCAATGGACGATGATCCTGTCGCCCGGCTCGATACCCGCCCGGCGCAGCCTGTCCGCAAGCCGCAGCATCTCGGCCCGGCATGCCGCGTAGGTGAGGGGGCCGGTTTCCAGGTCTGCGAAGAGGGTGCCGTCGGTGCGATCGAAGATCTGGTCGAACCTCTGCGAAAAGCGGCGCCAGCCGTCATCCCCGGGCAGGCTGATTGTCGTCTGGTCAGGTGTCACGATGCGTCTCTTGGTTCACGGAGTGCGCGATCCGTCTTGCAATGACGGATGCGTTTTCAGGATCGTTCAGCATGGAAAGGTGGTCGCCGGGCACCGTGTGTACCGTGACCGGGCCTCGCACCATGTCGGACCAACCCAAGGAGTCACCAAGCCAATCGCGGTAGTGCGATCCGCTGGCCCGCAGCACCGTTGCCGGGGCAGAACTTGGGGCCGGTCGGTAAAGCCTGAATGCTTCATAGAGAAACCGCATCACGGTTCGGTAGGACTCGGGGTGCCGCGACAGGTCGATGCGCCAGATCCCGTAGGCGGACAGGACGGAGGGATCCTGTTTCCGCAAAATCAGACGGCGCCAATTGAGCCGAAGATGTCTGCGGATGGCCTTGGCATGATGGACGGGATGCTTGAGAAATTCGCGCAGCCCCAGGGGCTTTCTCAGCGGAAGATCGAGGATCCACACCATGTCGGGCCGCGCGCCGCGCAGATCGAGTTGCCGTCCGGTTTCATAGGCCAGGGCGCCGGCGAACGAAAATCCAAGAAGCTGTAGGGGGGGATGAAGCCCGTGGCTCAGGATCTCTTCCGCAAACCGCCCTGCGACCACTTCAAGGGACTGCGCGTCCGGTTCCGTGATGAGGTCCGCCGGCAGCCGGAGGGCATAGCAGGACAGGGTCGAAGCAAGGCTGGAAACCAGGGATCGGGCATAGATCGTGTTGCCGCCGAAATCCGGAAAGACGACCAGCGACCCGGGGCGATCTGCGTCCGTCAGTCTGTGCAGTATCGGGGATAGGCCTTGCGTGGGGCGCGTGTGTGTCACTGCCGCTCCCCTGACCGCACGAAGGGAAGTCGCGCTGTTTCCGCCATACGCTCGGCCTCTGCCGTTCGGGTCCGGCCGTGGCATGCGGCGATGGCCACGTCGCGAAATGCGGGCGAGCGGTACCAGAAGGCGTGGTGCGTCGGACTTGGTGCAAGCCCGTAGTGGGCCTTGTGCTCTCCGGTTGCGCCAAAATCGAGACACTCCAGCCCGGTCACAAAAGCGCGTTCGATGGCGCGGTAAATCACCTGATCGAAATACAGAAATCGCATGGCTGCCCTCTGGCCCCAGTAGAGCGAATATCCGCGCGACGGGCCGGCGACCGAAAACACCGCCCCGGCCAATTCGCCGCCGACGGTGGAGACGGAGACATCTATACGCTCGCTCATCGTTCGAAACACGTGGTCAAAAAACGACTGGTTGAGCCATGTCTCGGACCGATGGCGCAAGAAGTTGTCGACATAGAGGGGAAAGAAAGTCGCCGACATGTCCGCCGGGATCTCTGCCCCGCGATAGTGCCGGAACGACACGCCTTCATCGGCCAGCCTGCGGCGGTGCCGCTTGATCTCGGTGCGACGCTTGGTGATCATTCGACCAAGGAATTGGTCGAAAGACGTCTCGTCGCCGGCTTGCCAGGTGTAGGTGTTCGACTGGCCCATCGCGAAACCGCAGGCCGCAAGCGCGTCCACCTCGTCCGAGCCGTCACGAAGGTAAGAGATCTGGACAGAGGACGCTCCGCGCTCTTCCGCGGTGGCCTGAAGGGCTTCCGCCAGCCTTCTGATCGCCACCCGGCGATCCACGCCCCCGCGAACGAGCAGCCTTTGCCCCGAGAAGGGCACCATCGGCACTTCGACCTGGAGTTTCGGAAAGTACTCTCCCACGACGCGTCGGTGCGCTATCGCGTGGCCGATGTCGGCACCAAGTTCACCCTTCGAGTTCGTCTTGAGGTATGCCGGCGCGGCCGCGACGATGCGGCCCCCGGCGTCCTTCAGGACCACGTGGCAGGGCGTGAAACCGTTCTCGGCGCTGGCGACGCCACTGCGTTCCAGCGCGTCGAGCATCTGGTGACGCAACAGCGGGTCGTCGTGTCCGACGCAGGCGTTCCAGTCCGATGCGGGGATTTCCAGGATCGAGGAATGGGACTGCGTGGACCAGCCCGCACCGTCCTGCGCTGCCTCACCCAATGACATCGCCGCCCCCTGCCTGAAGGATCTGGCCGCTTGCGCGCCTGGGGTCGGCCGGCGCCTCGTCGCCGCCTGCACCCACCGACACAAGGCAGAGCGAGGCCTTGCCAACCCCCGCCGCCGGCGTGCGGACGGCCTTGTGACCGCGCCTGACGAGGTCGTCGAACACGCCTTCCGGCACCTCGTCCTCCACGCTGATGCGACCTGGAAACACAAGATGGGGCGACGACGACTGCGGTGCGCTTTGGGTGAAGACACGCGGCGCTGCGACCGCGGCCGCCAGAGACTCTCCCCGGAACAGATGCCGCGCAAGGACCTGGGTCATCGCCTGAAGCTGATAATCGCCACCGGGCCCGCCCCCTGCGACCACGCGCCCGTCGTCGTGAACGAAAAGCGTCGGGCAGGCCGTGACCCGGGGCCTTCGGCCCGGCGCCGCGGCGGCCCGATGGGTGGGTTCGACGAACGACTGGCTTCCCCGGGTGGAGATCACGAACCCCAGGCCAGGCACGACAGGGCCGTCGCTTGCCGCATCGCTTGGGGTTGCGGCAAATACGTTGCCACCCGAATCCGCCACGACCGCGACGGATGTGTCGAGCGCCATCTGGTCGCTGCCAATCGCCCCATCGCGCTTTGCCGCGCCCGGCAGGCCAGGGTGCGGCAAGGCGGGATGCGCCTTATCGCCATCGATCAGCCCCGCGCGATCCGCCGCGTATTGCGCGCAGAGAAGCCGTGCCATGGGGATGTCGGCAAAGTCCGGATCTCCGTAAAGCGCGTCCCGGTCGGCGAGCGCCAGCTTTAGCGCCTCGAGAACATGATGATAAAAGATGCCCTCGCGTTCCAAGGGGATACCCCGAAGGGATCGCTCGATGATCATGAGCGCCTGCGACAGAGCCGGGCCCTGCGACCAGGGCCCGCAGGTGAACACCGTTCCACCCGATATCCGCGCCTGCGTCGCGGCTTCGACCCGTGTCGTGTGGGTGGCTAGATCTTCGAGGTCCAGCCAGCCGCCCTCGTCGGCGACGTGCGAGACCATTTCCCGTGCAATTTCGCCGCGGTAGAACAGATCGTAGACGGCATCGAGTCCGCTTTCGCGGTCGGGTGCCGCACGGTCTGCGGCGATCATGCGCTCGATGGTGCGGGAAAGCTCGGGGTAGGTGATCTGGTCGCCCACGTCGGGGATCCTGCCTCCCGGCATCCAGATCCGCGCGTTGCCCGGGTACTTCAGATAACTGCGCGCATGCGAGGCGACGGTTTCAACCAGTTCGCGATGCGCCGGAAAGCCCTCGGCAGCCAGCCGCGCGGCCGGATCGGCCAGGTGGGCGAAGCGCATCGTGCCGAAGCGCCGCAGGGCGGTGATCCACGCGCCAACCGCGCCGGGCACGACGGTGCGCGCGATGCCGACGGGAATGCGGCCCCTGTGCCGTTCGCGGAACACATCCGCACGGGTTGCGGCGGGCCAGCGCCCGACTCCATCGACAACCTGCGCCGACGGATCGTTCGCCATCTTGACGATGATTGGGGAAATGCCGCCGATCTGGACCTGTTCGGCATGCAGAACCGACAGCGCCAGGCAGGCGGCCACGCCAGCATCTACGGCGTTTCCACCCCGCTCCAGAATGGAAGCCGCAATCCGGGCAGCATCCGGATGACCGGCGGATACGCAATAACCAGGCACTCTGACAATCCATCGACATGCGGAAGATCCGCGGTGCAACGTTGCACGACCGATGAATTTTTCCAAGCAGGGCTTTGCCAGGCCCCGGCTTCAGGACCTCGCGACCTGCCGTGCCAGCCGCCCCGGGGTCGAACTGTCTGTCAAAGGTGCGACGGCTCGGGTCCGGCTCATGCGGGCCGATCGTGCGGCCCGGCCGCGATTATCCGGCGGACGAGCAGCAGCAACAGCACGCAAAGACCGATCAGGACCACCGCCGCATCGAAGCTGCCCGCCGCCGATCCGGTCAGCGCGGCCAGCCATCCGCCAAGCACGGGTCCACTCAGCGTGACCGCGTAATAGAGCGTGAAGAACAGCCCCATGCCCAACGCGCGCGTCGCGGGGTCCAGCACCGCCGCCGGCAGCGTCATGATCGGCCCGGCGCACAGGCCCGTGCCGATCCCGATCAGCGCGAATCCCGGCGCCGGCGGCAGGCCGATTCGGATCGAGATCAGCCCCGCGCCGAAGACCGCCAGCCCGCACAGGATGACGCCGTCGCGCGCCCCCGTCCGATCCGCGAGGATGCCGCCGAACGGGGCGCAGAGGGCCAGCATCCACAGCGACAGGCTGGTCAGGCCGCTGGCCGCGACCAGGGGCAGGCCCCGCTGGGTCAGAAGCGCGGGCCCAAAGCTGAAGGCAAGGATCAGCGCCGCGTTGACGAAGGCCCAGATCAGCGCCGCCGCGACCAGTCCGGTGCGCCGCGCGCCGTGCGGCCACCCGGCGGGCAAGGCCCCGCCCGCAGCCTGTGGTGCGGCGCGGAACAGCCCCAGCAACAGCCCCAGGCCCAGCGCCGCAAGGGCGGCACTGCTGCCCAAGGCCCAATCCAACCCGCCCAGCGCCGCGACACCGGGCAGCACCGCCAGCGCCAGCGCGATGCCGAATGGCCAGGAATTGATGTAGATCGCCATCGCCGTGCTGATCTCGCGTCCCGCGAACCAGTCGGCGACGGCCTTGGTGCCGATCACGTTGAGCATGACGCCGCCGACACCGGCGATCAGCCGCGCCGCGATCTGCCCGGCGAAACCGTCGACCAGCAGCGCAAGGGCGCCGCCCGCCAGCATCAGCGCGCTACCCAGAACCAGCAGCCGCTTGTCGCCAAAGCGCGCCGACAGCGACCCCCCGGGCAGGGCGATGACGATGCCTGGCGCGAAATACAGCCCCACAAGCAGGCCGATGTCGGCCAGTCCGACCCCGTAGGTGGTGACGAACAGCGGCGACAGCGCGCCGACCATCTGGAACTGAAACGCCATCGCTGTCCGCGCGATGAACAGGATGGCCAGCATCCGCCAGCGCGCCGCTGCGTGTTCCATGCCGCCCCGCGATCGACCGCCGCCAGGTTGGCAGCGAGATGACTTTGCGCCAGATCGGCGGGAAGGTCCTACAGAACATGCTAAAAAGTTCTAAATCCGCACGGGCGGCCGGGCTGGCCTCGTCACGGCGGAAGCAACCTCCCGCAGAACGGTCAGCCCTCTCCTGTGCCGCTGCCGCAGGAAACGGCGCAATCGGGCGGGCATCGCTGCCCGCAGGTGCGACGGGCCGCCTGGGCGCGGTGGTCATTGCAGTCCCATCGCTGGCAGAGAAGACGGCCCGCGACCTGCCATGTGGGGTGACGCTGTCGCGGCGCCGGGTCAGCATTCCTTCGACGCGCCCTCGATCTGGCGGCCGCCGCCGCGCGTTCATCGGTGGCGGGGTTGCACGGAAATGCCGCAGGAAGGCCGTGGACACTTGACCGAAGTCATGGACGGGGGTCGAAAAAGCTGGCGAGCCTTTTCACCAGTGTTGAAGGCCGGACGCGGCAAGGAGCGAGATGACATGGCAGGCACCGAGACAGCGGACCTCTACATTGGGTTCACGGCGCCGCTCTTGCCGTTTTCCTATCTCGCGGTCCTGACCCTCATTGCGCTTCCCATCGCGGCATTCCTTGGGTTCCGTCTTGGAACGATCACATACCGCCGCCGACAGGACGCCGACGCGCCGTCCGAACAGGTGTCGGGTGCTACCTCGCTTGGAGCGATGCTTGCCCTGCTTGGGCTTCTGCTGGGCTTCGCCTTCAGTTCGGCGCTTGGCTGGCGCGGCGACCGGCAAGCGGCGCTGGTCCAAGAAGCGGCGGCAATCAGCACGGCCTTCCTGAGCGCCAACCTCGTGGATGACCCCGCGCGCACAAATCTTCAGTCTCGGATCCTTGCCTACGCACAGACGCGCATCGCAAGCAGTGACGATATTCGGACGGAAGACGCGTGGAATGCGTTCCTGAAACGGACATTCGAGGCACAGTCGCGGATTTGGCCCGCCACGATGCAGGCGATTGGCGGGGCCACATCCGACCCGATCCGGGCAGCGGTCGTGCGCAGCGTCACCGACATGCTGGATGCCCACACCTTCCGGCTTGCCGCGGCAGAGGAACAGATCCCGCCACCCGTCAAGCTCACGATCTTTCTGGCATCCTTCGCTGCGATCTTCTTTGTCGGCAACCAGAGCGCCCTGCAGGGCCGACGGCTGACCTGGCATGTGTTCGCATTTGCGGGGCTACTCTCCGTCGTGATGATCATGATCTTCGATCTGGACCGCGCGCTGGAAGGCACGATCAGGGTGAACCCCGATACCATGCTTGCCACCATCCGCGAGATGGAGGCGGCCTTGCCGGTTCCCTCCGACTGAGGTGCCCTTCGCCTCAGGGCATGGCGGTGCGTTGCGCCGGACGGCCTTGTGGGGCTGCCTTGCCGGCGTGCCGCGGAAGGGGAGAGCACGTGGTCCGCATGTCGCGTCCGGCGATCCGCAGGAAGGCCGGCCCGGGTGCCTGTGCACCCGGAACACCGCACGCTTTTCCGGGACCAGGCGGACCCCCCTTTGGCCGTGCGCGCTTCAAGCCGGGGCGCACCGCATGGATGCAGGCCCGGGCGTCGCCGTCCCAGATGGCAAATCGCCGGATTTGTGGCACAACCAAATGACGGGCCGTCCTGTGCCCGACGCGGGAGGGTGGATGAAACGCGCATGGGCCGCAGGTGCCTTCAGGGTTTGGGCCGGCGCCTGTGCGCTGGCACTTTCGGGATGCGTGGGCGCCGCGGATGACATCGCCGCGACGCGCGCGCTCGATCTCACCGGCCCGGTGGATGCGACCGCCTATGCCGGGGATGTTGAGTTCCGAATCGTCGAAAGCTTCAAGGCGGGCGAGAAGGACGTGCCGTTCACGGTCTTCCTGGGACTGACCCCGGGAACGGGAACGCGGCTCGCGGCGAATGCGCTTGTCGATCTTCGCCCCCTGCAACAGGCGTTGCCGGACTTGCTGACGGGCGCGTTCGATCCGTCCTGCGGCCTCGGGCTCGACGTGAATTTCAGGCAGGCGCGGGCCGTCGGGCCAGCGATCGAAGCCCGGGCCACAGTCGACGCACGGCTTTACCGGTGTCATGAGCGCGGCACCGAGACCGAAAAGCGCGGCGGGCGGATCATCACCCAGTCGATCGACGTGGTCGCGACGATCGGGGGAGACCTACGGGGCGACTGCATCGAATTCCGTCTTGAGGAGCTCGACCTTGCGCCCCGAGGTCTTCTGGGCGGGCTTGCGACGCTTTTCGGCGTGACGGAGAAGGCGCGCGCCGCGATCCTTGCGCAGACACGGGAAACCCTGTCGGCAAACCCCGTCTGCCCTGACCTGCCGGATGGGCTTTCGCCGCTGGATCCGCAGTTCTCCGCCTTCTCATTGACCGAGATCGGCGTTGGCGGCATCGGCGCGGCTGGTTCAGGGTCCGTGGATCTGGGCGCGGAAAAGGTTCTTCGCGTCCTCGCCTCGGCCAAGCCGGCCGCGACGGGGACGGACGGGAAGGCCCGCGTCGTCTCTGCCTCGCAGGACCGCCTCGAGGTGCGTGTCGATGACACGCTTGGAATCCGCGGCCGCGAGATCGCATATGGCCTCGACATCGGGTTGGCGGTCGCCGGCCCGACACGGATCGGTGTCGCGACCGCGCTCGACCTGCGGGACCTTCAGGCGCAACTGCCGGACCTTCTTGCCGGCGAGATCCTTGTCGAAACCTGCGGGGGCGGCGTCACGCTCGACAGGCTGGAAATCGAAGGCCGCGGGGCGACCCTTGTCGCCCGGGCCACGCTCGACGTGACGACCTACGACTGCGTGCGAACAGGCCCGGGCACGTGGGAGCGCAGTGCGCTTCTGAATGCCGACGCGATCGGCGTGCGGGCCGACATGTCGACCGAAGTGGTGGAAAACTGCATCGTGTTCCGGCTGCTCGACCTTGAGCGCGATCCGCCCGGCGTCTTTGCCCAGATGGACACGGGAAGCGGTCGGGCGCAGGCGGCGCGCGCGCTTCTGCTTGAAGCCGTGGGCCTGCTTCTCGAAGACAGTCCGCTTTGCCCGCAGCTTCCCGCGGAACTTGCAGTCCTCGACCCGCGCTTCGATCGCGGGGCGCCGCAGGAAGTCGGAGAGGGCGGCGTCGGCGTTCGCGTCGACGGGTCGATCGAGGTGGGCCCGCAAAGCGTCGTCGACCTGCTTCGGCTCTTGCAGGAACGGAAAGCGGAGCCTCCACCGCCCTGACGACGTCGCAGGCCGACCCCACCCGCGTCGACCGACCCCGGCCGCGCCTGGGGCAAGGACCACCTGCCGAACGGCGCGCAGGCTGCGGTCGAAGGTGACAAGGGTCAACCCGCGCGCTCAGCCGACGGGCGCGATCTGGGGGTACGACCGGAGGCCGTCGCGGATCGGGGCGCGCGGCTGATCGAGGCGGATCGCGTGGGTCGATCCCGGCGTCAGCTTGCCAGGATGTTGCGGAACTGCCAGGGGTCGCTTTCGTCGATGTCCTCGTCGAACTGCGTCCAGCGGTTCGTCAGCGGCGTCCAGTCGGTGTAATGCGCCTCGACCGGGCCAAGGTAGGGGCGCTGCACGGCAAGACAGCGGACATGGTCCATCTCGTCCGTCTCGACGATGCCGGCCTGGGGATTTTCCAGCGCCCAGACCATCCCGGCCAGAACGGCGGAAGACACCTGAAGCCCGGTGGCGTTCTGGAACGGCGCAAGGTCGCGGGCCTCTTCGATCGACAGGCGCGAGCCATACCAGAGCGCGTTCTTCTCGTGGCCATAAAGCAGCACGCCCAGTTCGTCGATGCCTTCCGTGATCTCGTTCTCGTCCAGGATGTGATGCCGCTCCTGGATGCGGCCGGAGCCGAATGTCTCGTGCAGCGACAGCACGGCGTCGTCGCAGGGATGGTAGGCATAGTGGCAGGTCGGCCGATAGTCCGGCCGCGCGGCGTCGCCCACCGTGTAGTAGTCCGAGATCGAGATCGCTTCGTTGTGCGTGACCAGAAAGCCGTATTGTGGACCCGGGGTCGGGCACCAGGTATGCACGCGCGTGATCGCGCCGGGGCGCGCGATCCAGATGGCCGACCGGCAGCCGGTCGCGTGGCGGTGGCCGTCCTCGGGAAACCAGGTTTCGTGGGTGCCCCAGCCCAGTTCGGCCGGCTGGAAGCCTTCGGAAAGGAAGCCTTCCACCGACCAGGTGTTCACAAAGGTGCCGATCCTCTTGTGGCGCGTCGATTTCTGGGTATCGCGCTCGGCGATGTGGATGCCCTTGACGCCAAGCGACTGCATAAGGCGGGCCCAGCCTTCCCGGCTTTCGGGCATCGGGTCGGCGCGGCCCGTATCGCGGACCAGCAGCATCAGCGCGTCCTTGACAAGCCAGCTGACCATGCCCGGGTTGGCGCCGCAGCAGCTGACCGCGGTGGTGCCGCCGGGTGCGCGCGCCTTCTCGTCCCGCACGGCCTGCCGCAGCGCGTAGTTCGTGCGCGCGGCGTTGTCTTCGGTCTCGAAGTAGAAGCCCGCCCAGGGCTCGACCACGGTGTCGATGTAAAGAACCCCCATCTCGCGGCAGTAGGTCATGAGGTCGAGAGAGGCCGTGTCGACGCTGAGGTTGACGCAGAACCCCTTGCCGCGCTCGAACACCGATCCCAGCACCTCGCGGAAGTTCTCGCGCGTGATTGCCACCTCGATGTGGTGGACGCCCCGCTGGGCCAGAAAGGTGTGATCCGACAGCTCCGGTTCGATCACATAGACCTTCCTTGCGTCGAATTCGAAATGACGCTCGATCAGGGGCAGGGTGCCCCGGCCGATCGAGCCGAAGCCGATCATCACGATGGGTCCGTCGATGCGGCCGTACGAGGGGAAATGGGTCAAGCTCGGGCTCCTCACGCGGGCGATGGACTGGCGTGCCGGGCGCCGGCCGAGACGGCCCGCCCCCGAAGCCGTCACTCCTAGCAACGCAGGGTCCAAGACGAAAGGGCAGAACGGCCTGCGCGGCCGGATATCGCCGGATATCGCCGGAGGGCGTCGACCGCGACGCCGTCCGGGGCTTGCCACGGTGCGGCGTATTCCGCATTGTCGGGCGCATCGAATGGCGAGGCGATGACCAACTCCGTTCCGCTGATCCGCGCCGCGGCCGTCGTGCCGTGGGTGCTCTGGCTCCGGGAAGCCGGCCGGCCGGTGCAAAGCCGACTCGACGCGGCCGATCTGGGGTTTCTTTCGGTCGACCATCCCAACCGGGTTGTCCCGCTCTTGAACGGGGTCGAGTTCATCCGCCAGCAAAGCCGGCTCGAAGGTCCGGACCTGGCCTTGCGGGTGGTGGCGGGCACCTCGCTTCGCGATCTTGCCAATCTCGGCCTCGTGATCCTGAACGCCGAGACCCCGCGAGACAGCCTCGAGCGGGTCGCGCGCGCCCTGCCGCGCCACTGCACTCACGAGGTCATCCAGATCGAAGAGACGGCGACCGGCATCCGTTTCCGGGAATCCTGGATCTGTCGGTTCGACCGGGAAGCCCTTCATATCGTTCAGCTTTACGTCGCCGCCATCGTGGCAAGCATCCTTCGCCTGACCGGAGCGGGTGATCCGGTCTTTCAGAACCTGAAACTGGTGCCACATCCCGATGCCGGCCTGAGCCATGCGGCGGCATGGTTCCGATGCCCCGTGCAGCCGTCCCGGCACCCCCATCTCGAGGTCGAGATCGCCGAGGCCGTCGCCCAGGCGAAGTTCGACCCGGGCCGGATGGACCCAGAGCTGCCATCTGCCCCTTTTGCCGACGAATGGCCGAAACTCAGACGATCGCACCTCGTGTCCGACTCGGTCACCGTGCTGATCGAGACGATGCTTGGGAACGGGTCGATGGACATCGGTCGGGTGGCGGCGTCGTCCGGCCTGTCCGCCCGGACGCTGCAACGGCAGCTGTCCGAGGAAGGCACCGATTTCTCGACCCTTCTGAACGGGGTTCGCAGATCGCGGGCGCTGACGCTGGGTGCAGAGGGCTCTCTGACCATCGGCGAGGTCGCCGCCGCGCTTGGCTATTCGAATCCCCCGGCGTTCACCCGCGCCTTCAGGCGCTGGACCGACCGTTCGCCGCGCGACTACTGGCACCAGTCCTGACCGCGTCCGGGTGGCGAATGGCGAATTTGGCGCGAAAGGGTAAGTTTCACGCCTGGCCGTGACTTCCCTCAATTGACTGTTCCGACAGAGGGCGCAGGGTCATCGCGTGGGGCCCCGCGCACACGCGACGATGCTGCGCGTTCGATGCCGGAAGTATTTCGCCCCCCCGTTTGATTGACGACAGAACGACGGGACCGCGTGCCGTCGATACCTTCGAGGAGAAGACACAATGTCCAAGACCGGGATTCTGGAGCTGGGCGCTGCCTTGGGCATCGCTCTGATCGGTTTGGCCACGCCGCTTGCCGCGCAGACCGCGGCAGGTCAGCCGGCGGTGGGGGCACCGGATGGGACCCGGACGATCGACGGCAGCCAGCTGCCGCCCGAGCCGCTGCCGTTCGGCGGCACGATCGCGGACGGGGCGCTTCAGTCGACGCCGTGGTGGCCGCCGCAGGTCGTCCCGCCGGCGGACGCCCCGAACATCCTGCTGATCATCACCGACGATGCGGGCTTCGCGGTCCCCAGCACCTTCGGGGGCGTCATTCCCACCCCGACGATGGACCAGTTGGCCGCCGAGGGGCTGAGCTTCACGTCGATCCATTCCACGGCGCTGTGTTCGCCGACGCGTGCCGCCCTCATCACCGGGCGCAATCACCATTCGGTCGGCTTCGGCGTGATCTCGGAGCAGTCGACGGGTTTTCCCGGCTACAACAGCATCATCGCGCCGGACAAGGCCACCATCGGGCGCATCCTGCTTGACAACGGCTACTCGACGGCGTGGTTCGGCAAGGACCACAACACGCCCGCGTTCCAGGCCAGCCAGGCCGGCCCCTTCGACCAGTGGCCGACCGGCATGGGCTTTGAATACTTCTACGGCTTCGTGGGCGGCGACGCGAACCAGTGGCAGCCGAACCTTTTCCGCAACACCACGCAGATCTATCCCTTCGACGACGCCGAGGGCGAGTGGAACCTGGTCACGGCGATGGCCGACGACGCGATCGCGCACATCACCAACCTGCACCAGATCGCGCCGTCGAAGCCCTTTTTCGTGAAGTATGCGCCCGGCGCCACCCACGCCCCGCACCATCCGACGAAGGAGTGGGTCGAAAAGATCGAGGCGATGAACCTCTTCGATGACGGCTACGAGGCGTTGCGACAGACGATCTTCGAGAACCAGAAGAAGATGGGCCTCGTGCCCCAGGACGCGACTCTCACGCCCTGGCCCGCCGACATCCTCAAGCCCTGGGACCAGTTGACCGACACCGAGAAGAAGCTTTTCATCAAGCAGGTGAACGTTTTCGCCGCCTACGCCGCCTATTCCGACCACGAGATCGGGCGCGTGATCGAGGCCATCGATGATATCGGCGAACTCGACAACACGCTGATCTTCTACATCAACGGCGACAACGGCACGAGCGCCGAGGGCGGGCCTTTGGGCACGCCGAACGAGGTCGCGTTCTTCAACGGCCTGAACGAGATCCCGGCCGAGACGCAGATGAAGTGGTACGACGTCTGGGGCACCGAACAGACCTACAACCACATGTCGGCCGGGTGGTCCTGGGCCTTCGACACGCCGTTCGACTGGTTCAAGCAGAACGCCTCGCGCCTTGGCGGCATCCGGCAGAACATGGTCGTCTCCTGGCCCGCGAAGATCACCGACAAGGGCGGGCGGCGCGACCAGTTCATGCACGTGATCGACGTGGTGCCGACCATTCTCGAGGTGACGGGCATCCCGGCGCCCAAGGAGGTGGACGGGATCGCGCAGGCGCCGATCGAGGGGACGAGCTTCGCCTATACCTTCGACGCGGCGAACGCGACCGCGCCGACGCGCCACACCACCCAGTACTTCGAGATGATGGGCCAGTACGCGCTTTACCACGAGGGCTGGCTTCTGAGCACGAAGGTCAACCGTGCGCCCTGGCAGGCCTTCGGTCCCGCCAATCCCGACCCGCTCAACAACCAGGATTTCCAGCTTTACGACCTGACGACCGACATGAACCAGACCAACGACATCGCCGCGGCGAACCCCGACAAGGTAAAAGAGATGCGGGCGATCTTCCTAGAGGAGGCGAAGAAGTACCAGATCCTTCCGATGGACGCCTCGGTGGCCTCTCGCATCGTCGCGCCGCGCCCGAACATCACCGCGGGGCGGACCGAGTTCGTCTATATCCGGCCGATGACCGGCCTGCCGCAGGGCGACTCGCCGCTGCTGCTGAACACCTCCTACACCATCACCGCCGAGATCGACGTGCCTGAAGGCACGGCGCCGCAGGGGATGATCCTGACCTCGGGCGGCCGCTTCGGGGGCTATGGCTTCTACCTGAAGGATGGCAAGCCCGTGTTCCTGTGGAACATGGTCAACCTCGACCGGATCAAGTGGGAGGGGACCGAGGTGCTGACGCCGGGCAAGCACGTTATCGAGTTCGACTTCAAGTACGACGGCATGGGCGCGGGCACGCTGGCCTTCAACGACTTCAGCGGCGTCGGCAAGGGCGGCACCGGAACGCTGCGGGTCGACGGCAAGGACGTGCAGACCAAGGAGATGAAGCAGACCCTGCCGATGATCCTGCAGTGGGACGAGGCTTTCGATATCGGCTCGGACACGCTTACCGGGGTGAACGACGCCGACTACGCGCCGCCATTCCCGCTGACCGCGACGCTTGAAAAGCTGACGATCAAGGTCGACCGGCCGGAACTTTCCGACGCCGACAAGGCCAAGCTCGAAGCCGCGATGAAGGCGGCGAGCGACTAGCGCGCCGCCGGCCCCAGCCCTGTGGCGAGGTTCGTCCTCGCTTTGGGTTGGGGCCAGCGCTGAAGCAAAGACGCGCTGTCGAGATCAACAGCCGAGTGGAGGCTTCAAGGGCGCGATGAGCGGTTGTTCCACTTCACATGGATGCAAGGAACCATATTCGATGAAGACCAATGAAAAACGCGCCGGCAGGAGCGTCGCGGCGGCCGGTGTGCTCGCGCTGATGGCGATGACCTCGCCCGCGGCGGCCGACGAAGCCGACGCGCGAACACTCCTCGCCGCCATGTCCGACTACATGACCGGACTTGAAACCTTCAAGTTCACTTACGATTCGACATTGGAAATCGTCACCACCGAAGATCAGAAGATCGGTCTTGCAACTTCCGGGACGGTTGCGGTCGCCAGACCGGGCAGCATCCATGCGACACGGGTGGGCGGCTTTTCGAGCGTGGAACTGGGCTTTGACGGAAGCACCTTCACGCTGATCGGACGGAACAGCAATGTCTACGCTCAGACTGTGCTCGACGGCACCGTCGACAGCATGATCGACACGTTGCGCGAAGACCATGGCGTGATCCTTCCCGGTGCGGACCTTCTGATGGCAAACCCCCAGGCGGTCCTTCTTGAGGGCGTAACAGACGTCAAGGATCTTGGCTCGGGCGTGATAGGCGGGCAGGAATGCGATCATATCGCGCTGCGCAATGACGAGCTTGATCTTCAGGTCTGGATCGCTCAGGGCGACATTCCTCATCCCTGTCGCTACGTGTTGTCGGCCCGCGACGTTCCGCATCAGCCGCAGTACGATATTCAGATCAGGAACTGGACGACCGATGTGGCCGCGGACGACCTTTCAGTCGAAATCCCCGATGGTGCGACTGAGGTCGAACTCGACGCGATGACATCGCTCATGCAAGCCCTGCCTGAAATCTTCGTCATTGGAGACGCTCAGTGAGACCCATCAAACGCATCAGTGCAATCTTCCTCGCCATTGTCCTTGGCATTGCAACGCTCGAGGTCGGCGACAGCTTCAAAGTGCCGGGTATGCACGGTTACGCCGGACCGGCACATGCCATCGTCGGCCGTCCGCTGACGCCCGTGAGCGTCGCAGGTGTCGCGCGCAGGTCTGTCCGGCGCTGCGCCGTCGGCGTTTATGTCTGTTAGGATCAAGCTTCTTCGATCAACCTCGAGGCGGATGCAGACCGGAACCGAAGGGAAATGCCCCGCGGGGTAACGCGGCCGTTTCTGCGCCGCCGACACGACCGTGCTCGGGATCATCAAGCGCGAGGCCGGCCGAGGTCGTCGCACGGTGACGCCACCGCACCCAGGCGCCTGGAATGACCCGCCACTCAGGCGGCGAGGGACGCGAGGATGGCGGCCAGAGCCTCGGGGTTCATCGCGAAGACCGAATGCTCCGAGGTGATCTCGATCGGCGTGACGCCAAGGGAGGCCGCGAAGGCGCGCTGCCGGTCGGGCGGGATGATCTGATCCTCGGTGCACAGGATATAGGCGCAGGGCGCGTCGGGCAGGGCGGCGCCCGGCCAGGGCTGATGGATCGCCGCCATGCCTTGCCGTCGCTGCGTCGCCTGAACGAACGCCACGTAGGCGTCGCGCTGCTCCGGCGGCACCAGGGTGGCGAGAAGCTCGAAATCGAACGACCGCGTCCCGTCGCCATTGTCGAGCGAGACCGCCATGATGGCGTCCGCGGTCGACGGGCCCAGGGCGTCGTAGATCGATTGTCCCGGCTCGGGCAGGATGGCGGCGGCGAACACCATCTGGTCCACCGGGATCCTGGACGCCACGAGAGGGATCGTCGCGCCCCCGGCCGAATGGGCGACAAGGATGCGCCGGCCTGTCGCGCCTGCCATCGCCCGGACCACCGCGTCGGCGTAGTCTTCCAGGGTGGCCTCGGGGCTTTCGCTGGGCAGATCGACGTTGATGACGCTGTGCCCCCGGGCTTCGAGATGGGGCACGGTCGGCGCGAGTTCAGCCGGCGATCCGAAGCCGCCGTGGACGAAGACGAAGGTGACCGGCATGCTGGTCTCTCCCGCAGGGGCGCGGCACGTCGTCCAACGCCCACCGCGCTACAGTGCCACAACAGGCAGGCCGGCGGAAGCCAGTGTCATGGGCAAGACCACGGTCCCGCCCGCCGTCCACACCGTCTCCGCCGGGGCTGTCCCGAAGGACTGCCTGACCGGGATGGTCGGAACCGAGGGGGAGGTTGCGCGTTTCAGTCCGATGGGGGTCGTGCCCACGGCCGTGAACCTAACGACCCGGCGACCAGTGCCGGAACGCCCCCAAAGCCGGCGTCGTCCGTGACCAGTCCGGCCGGGCAGGGCTTCGTCACAGCGCCTGGCAGGCGGCGCGCGTCGCCTCGGCGCTTTCCCCGGCCAGAAGACGGGCCCACCGTTCACGTGGGAGGGCGCCAGAGACCACCGTGCGCCCCAGGACCGCGCCCGGCGTGCCGGCAAGGCCAAGAAGCTGGAAAAGCGCAAGGTTTCCGGCAAGCGCCGCGTCGACCTCGGGCGAACCGGCAAGGGCGGCCAGACGGGCCCCGTCAAGCCCGAGGCTGGCGCCCGTCCCGGCCAGCCAGGCCGGGTCGGGGGAGGGCGCGCTGCGCAGAAGGCGCGCGCGGAAGGCGGCTTCGGCGCCAAGGCGGCGGGCGGCCAGTGCGCCGCGCGCCGCGATCTCGGACGTCGGGCCGAGAAGCGGCAGATCGTGCCAGAACAGCGTCACGCGCCCGCCCTGCGCCCCGACCCAGCCGCGCACCTCGGGTTCGGTCCGCCGGCAGACGGCGCAGTTGTGGTCGGTGAAGACCGCCAGCGGCACGCTATCGCCCGACCAGCCCGGAAACAGCGCGGCGCAGGGATCGGCGCGCACGGCCCTGTCCGCCGCTGCCCGTAGCGTGTCGGTCGCCGTCTCGGAGGCGGGCGTGCCAAGCCCCACGAAGGGGTCGAAGGCGCGCGTCAGGTCCGTTCCCTCGATCCGTCGAAACCCGGGCAGGCCGGGCAGAGGCTCAAGCGGCAAGGGCGCGAGACGCCGCAACAGCGGGGGAAGCACCGCCGCCGCGATCGCCAGTCCGGCCAGCACGGCCAGCGCGCCGCGCCGGCTGCGGGGTGGCCCCGACGGGGCAGGGGGGCGATCGCGCGTCATGCGCCGGTGGTGCCACAACGAAACGGGGCGGGAAAGTCCCCGCCCCGTCCTGCCGTCTGCTTGCCTGCCTGCCTTATCTTCCGGCCTAGCCGCCCCAAAGGCGAACCGGGCCACAATCCATGTGCACGAAGTTCGAACGCGAATACTTGCCGACGCCGCCCGCCGAACAGGCGGCTGCGGCACGCGCCATCTGCTGGACCGAGCGCCCGCGCATCCTGAGGTCGGCCGCCTGGCCCTGCATGTGGAGCGAGTTGCGCGCCACGCCGCTTGACCGGCTGCGCAAAAGCGCGTTGGTCTCGGGCGAGCGATAGCCCGACAGCATCATGTAGGGTTCGTCCACGTCGAGAAGGCTGTGTGCGGCGGCGAAGATATCCACCGCGCGGGTATCGATCTTGCGGACCTGGCCGGTGCGCCAGTCGCGCATGAAGCGGTTGATCTCGTCCAGGGCCTCGGGGATGTAGTCGCCGTCGATCCAGTAGATCGTGTCGATCCGTTCACCCGTTCGGCCGGAGGCCATGCTGATCCGCCGGATATCGCCCGCTCCCCGAAGGAAGCCGAAGGCATTTGCGTATGTCGGGGCAGCTGTTACGGCGGCTGCCGCGAAGATGCCAAGAAGTCCGCGCCGAGTCAGGCGTGAATCGGTTTCTGTCATGTCCCGTCGAGCGTCCTGTCGCCTACCTGTATGCGCCGCTTTCCGCAGCTTATTCGCCTCATCCCCAGGCGCATCCCGGGTATGACACAGACGGAATGCTCCACCAAGAGGCAGTTGCCTGCGAATAGTGCGCCCCCCGCGAAATCGGCGAAATCTCGCCCAACTTCGTCCTTAATGCCCTCGAAAGGTTAATTCGCGATGAGCGTTGCACGGATGCCAGACCCCGGAAACTTTCGCAGATGTGAGTGGACAGCGGCCGTTCGCGGCGACGAAACTTGCATTCGAATACAGGCTTGAAGGGTGTTCCCATGTCGTTCGCAACATGCGCGTCTTCCGATCGCCGCATGGCGCCCCGTTCCCCGCGCGGTGCGCTTGTGGCGCGCATCCTGGCGCTGGGGGCCGCGCTGATCCTTGCCGGGGTCGCGGCCGCGGCCTCGCCCTCGGCGGCGTTCCGGCAGGCGGTGGCCGAAGCCGCGGCGGGCGACCGCGACATCGCCGCCTTCTATCAGGCGGCCGATTACCAGCCGATCTGGACCGGGACCGGTCGCGAGGACCGGGCCCGGCGCGAGGCGCTGCTGCGCGCGGTCTCGGAGGCGGACGACCACGGTCTGCCCGAGGGTCGCTATGACGCCGACGACATCGCCGCCGCCATCCGCGCCGCGCGCAGCGAGTCCGATCTTGGCCGGCTCGAGGTCGACCTGAGCCGCGCCTTCCTGCGCTATGCCCGCGACGTTCAGACCGGCTTCATCACACCGGCCTCGGTCGACCCCGACATCGTGCGCGAAGTGCCGCTGCGCGACCGCCGCCAGCTTCTGCTGGCCTTCGCCGCCTCGACGCCCGACGCCTTCCTCAGGGCGCTGCCGCCGAAATCGCAGGAATACACCCGGCTGATGAAGGCCAAGTTCCAGCTTGAACGCACGCTGGGGCAGGGCGGCTGGGGCCCCACGGTCGAGGTGCGCGACACCCTGCGCCCCGGCGACCAGGGGCCGGGCGTCATCGCGCTGCGCAATCGCCTGATCGCGATGGGCTATCTCGGCCGCACGGCGACCACGGCCTTCGACGCCCGGATGCAATCGGCGGTGGCCGCGTTCCAGTCCGACCACGGGTTGACCGCCGACGGCGTCGCGGGGCCCTCGACAATCGCCGAACTCAACGTCCCGGTCGAGACACGCCTGGGCCAGGTCATGGTCGCGATGGAACGCGAGCGCTGGATGAACACGCCCGAGGGCCGCGGCAAGACCCACATCTGGGTCAACCTGCCCGACTTTCACATGCAGCTTGTCGACGACGGCAAGGTGACCTTCCAGACCCGCGCCGTGGTCGGCGAGAACCGCCTCGACAAGCACACGCCCGAGTTCTCGGACATGATGACCTACATGGAGGTGAACCCGGACTGGACGGTGCCGCGTTCGATCCTGGCGCGGGACTATCTGCCGAAGTTCCAGGCGAACCCGAACGCGGCGCGCTATCTTCAGCTGATCGATTCCAGCGGCCGGCAGGTGTCGCGCGAGGCGATCGACTTCAGCCGCTACACCGCGCGCAACTTCCCCTTCACCGTGCGCCAGGCGCCGGGCGACGCCAACGCCCTTGGCCGGGTCAAGTTCATGTTCCCGAACCCGCACGCGATCTACCTGCACGACACGCCCGCCAAAGAGCTGTTCTCGCGCGAGGTGCGGGCCTATTCCTCGGGCTGCATCCGGCTGAACGATCCCTTCGATTTCGCCTACGAACTTCTGTCGCGGCAGATGGCGAACCCGAAGCCCTATTTCGACGGGATCCTCGCCACCGGACGGCAGACCCGGGTCGATCTGGAAACGCCGATCCCGGTGCATCTGGTCTATCGCACGGCCTTCACCGACGCGAAGGGGCGCGTGCAGTACCGCCGCGACTTCTACGGGCGCGACGCCATGATCTGGGACGCGATGCGCGCCGCCGGGGTGGCGCTGCGCGCGGTTCGCAGCTAGACCCGGGCCCGAAGACACACGGGCCCGGACCATGGCATTCACCATCGAGGATATCGCGCGCGCGCTGGGGGCCACGGCCTATGGCCGGACGCAGCTTGCCGTGACCGGCGCGGCCGAACCCGCGGCGGCCGGGCCGGACGATCTTGCCCTGGCGATGACGCCCGAATACGCCGAGGGCCTGTCGCAGGGACGCGCCCGCGCGGCCGTGGTCTGGGACGGCGCAGACTGGCAGGGGCTGGGCCTTGAGGCCGCTCTGGTCGTGCACCGCCCGCGCTATGCCATGTCGGGGATCACGAAACTTTTCGATCCCGGCCCGGGAATCGCGCCGGGCATCCACCCCACCGCCGCCATCGATCCCACGGCCCGGATCGGCGCGGACGCGGCCATTGGCGCCTTCGTCAGCGTGGGGCCCGGCGCGCGGGTCGGCGCGCGGGCGCGCATCGCGGCCCATGCCTCGGTCGGGACCGGGGCAACGATCGGCGACGATGTCCTGCTGCTGGAAGGCGTGCGGGTCTGTCACCGCGTGAGCATCGGCGACCGCTTCATCGCCCAGCCCGGCGCGGTGATCGGGTCGGACGGGTTTTCCTTCGTCACGCCCGAACGCTCGTCGGTCGAGAAGGTGCGCGATACCTTGGGCGACCAGGGCGAGATCGTCGCGCAAAGCTGGACGCGCATTCATTCCATCGGCTCGGTCGTCATCGGCGACGACGTCGAGATCGGCGCGAACGCCGCGATCGACCGCGGCACCATCCGCGCCACGCGGATCGGATCGGGCTGCAAGTTCGACAACCTCGTGCACATCGGCCACAACGTGGTGGTCGGGCGCGACTGCGTCTTCGCCGGGCAGGTCGGCGTCGCGGGATCCTCGCGCATCGGCGACCGGGTCGTGCTGGGCGGGCAGTGCGGGGTGTCCGACAACATCTTCGTCGGCGACGACGTGGTGGCGGGCGGCGCCACCAAAATCTTCACCAACGCGCCCGCGGGCCGGGTCCTTCTGGGAAGCCCCGCGATGAAGATGGAGACGCAGGTCGAGGCCTCGAAGAACATCCGTCGCCTGCCGCGGCTTTTCCGTCAGGTCGCCGAGCTTCAGAAAGCGGTTTCAAAGCTGCGCGAGAATGACTAGATCATCGGCAGCGTCAGCACAGCCGGGATCGGGCGGGACGAGAAGTATGACGGACAGCGTTGCGGACAAGGTGATCGCCATCATCGCCGAGCAGGCGGTGCTCGAACCCTCCGACATCTCTTTCGATCAAAGCCCTGCCGACCTTGGCATCGACAGCCTTGGCATCGTCGAGGCGATCTTCGCCATCGAAGAGACCTTCGATATCCAAGTGCCCTTCAACGCCAACCAGCCCGAGACGTCGGAGTTCGACATCTCGTCGGTCGCCGCGATCATCCGTGCCGTCGAGGGGCTTGTCGCCGGGCAGAAGGCGTGACGGTCCGCCGATGAAGCGCGTCGTCATCACCGGGGCGGGCACGATCAACCCGCTTGGTCACAGCGTTCCCGCTACGATCGAGGCGATGCGCGAAGGCCGTTGCGGGATCGCCGAGCTTGACATCCGCGACATCGACCGGCTGTCGATCAAGATCGGCGGGCAGGTCAAGGACTACGCGGCCGACACCCATTTCAACCGCCAGCAGCAGGCCCTGTACGACCGGTTCACCCAGTTCACGCTTCTGGCCGCGCGCGAGGCGATCGGGCAGGCGGGACTTCAGTTCGCAGGCCAGCTGGCCGCCGAGGCGGGCGTCGTCTTCGGAACCTCGGGCGGCGGGCTGAACACCCAGGACGAGAATTACCGCGCGGTCTACGAGGAAGGGAAGAACCGCGTCCATCCCTTCATCGTGCCGAAGCTGATGAACAACGCTGCGGCAAGCCACGTGTCGATGGAATGGAACCTCAAGGGCCCGTCCTTCACCGTGGCGACCGCCTGCGCGTCCTCGAACCACGCCATGGGCCTTGCCTTCCAGATCGTCCGCTCGGGCGCAAGCCGGGTGATGATCACCGGCGGATCGGAATCCATGCTCTGCTTCGGCGGCATCAAGGCCTGGGAAGGGCTGCGCGTGATGTCGAAGGACGCCTGCCGCCCGTTCAGCGCCACCCGCAACGGCATGGTGCAGGGCGAAGGCGCGGGCGTCTTCGTCTTCGAGGAGATGGAGCATGCGAAGGCCCGCGGCGCGGACATCCTGGCCGAGGTGGTGGGGTTCTCGATGACCTCGGACGCCGCCGATGTCGTGATGCCGTCGAAACAGGGGGCGGCGCGGGCCATCGCCGGGGCGCTGAAGGACGCGGGCCTTGCCCCCGAAGCGGTGGGCTACATCAACGCCCATGGCACGGGGACGGCCGCCAACGACAAGACCGAATGCGCGGCGGTGGCCGATGTCTTCGGTCCTCACGCCGACCGGCTGATGATCTCGTCCACGAAGTCGATGCACGGTCACCTGATCGGCGGCACCGGCGCGGTCGAGCTTCTGGCCTGCATCATGGCGCTGCGGGATGGGATCATCCCGCCCACGATCGGCTACGAAGAGCCGGACCCGGAATGCGCGCTTGACGTCGTTCCCAATGTGGCGCGCGAGGCGAAGGTCGACGTGGTGCTGTCGAACGCCTTCGCCTTCGGCGGCCTCAACGCGGTTCTCGCACTGCGGCGGGTCTGACGGCGCCGGTCGGTGCCGGTGTCACTGCGCCGCGGTGTTGGAATCGATCACGGCCTGGAAGCCGGCGGTGAAGCCCGCAAGCGACATCTTCAGCTCGACCCGCTGACCCGGCGCAGCTGCCGGAACGATCGTCACGGTCGCTTCCACGCCACGGCGCAGCGCCTCGACCTCGGCCTCGGTCAGCCCGATACGAGAGAAGCAGCCGACCTGGCTGCAGAACGAGAACGGGTACTGTTTGGTCTCTGCGGCGTCGATGCCAAGGCGAAGCTGTTCGGTCAGAAGCGTCTCGAGCGGGGTGATGATCGTGGCGCCGGCGACGGCGGGGCCGCCGTCGGGGATATTGAACAGGCTGACTTCCGCGACCGAGTTGCCTTCGGCATCTACCAGCAGCTGATACAGCTGGCAGGGGTCGTTGCCTTCCTCGCTTTTCACGCAGCGCAGGTCCCAGTCGCCGAACTCGCCGGCGACGTAAAGCTGCCCGACCGCGGGTTCGGCGGTCGAGCCCATCGACAGGTCGCTGCCCGCGGCCTGGCCTTCGGTGGGTTCGGGTGCGGCCTCCTGCGCGCCGGCCGCAAAGGCGGTGGCAGACAGGGCAAGGGCAAGGGTGACGGTTCGGATCAGCGCGCTCATCGGCTCGAAACCTCGTTGGTTGATTGCCGGGCAGATACCATGGCGGGCCGGGGGTGTCAGGCCCCAATCCACAGCGTCAAGCGAACTCTCGCGCGCCCGTGATCGCGCGCGGGCCGATCCGCTCCTGGGCGCCCCGACCCAGAAAAGAAAAGGGTCCCTTGCGGGACCCTTTTCCTGTTTTGGTTCTCCCTGCCGGACTGGCCGGCTCGTTATTGAGGGGACGTTACGAAACTTGCACCAAGCGGTCAACCGCCAGAAGCATCCCATTGCCAATATACGAAAAAGGGCCGTGCCCCGAGGGAGCACGGCCAGTCTGACAGGGAGGAAGTTGCCCGGAACCAACCCCGATTCCGGACGACTTCCACTCTGGCAGAGAAAGGTTAACAAGCTATGGTGCGGGGGTGGACGGCTGACGAAGGACCCCTGAACGTGGACAATCGCATCTTCATCGGCGGCGGCGGCGAGAACTACGCCCTGCCGCAGCTTCTGCGGCTTGATTACGCCAACCGGCATGGTCTGATCGCGGGGGCCACGGGCACCGGCAAGACCGTGACCCTTCAGATCCTTGCCGAGGGCTTCTCGGCGCAGGGCGTGCCGGTGGTGCTGTCGGACGTGAAAGGCGACCTGTCGGGTCTGGCCGAGGCCGGGTCGCCCGCGTTCAAGCTGCATGGCGCGTTCACCGAACGCGCGGCGAAGATGGGCCTGCCGGACTATGCCTACAGGGCGTTTCCGGTCACCTTCTGGGACGTGTTCGGCATAGCCGGGCACCCGATCCGCGCCACCGTGGCCGAGATGGGGCCGCTGCTTCTGTCGCGGCTTCTGGAACTGTCCGAGGCGCAGGAAGGGGTGCTGAACATCGTCTTCCGCGTCGCGGACGAGGACGGTCTACCGCTGCTCGACCTCAAGGACCTGCAGGCGCTTCTGACCTGGGTGGGCCAGCAGCGCGACGCGCTGACCCTGCGCTATGGCAACATCTCGCCCGCCACGATCGGCACGATCCAGCGCCGGCTTCTGGTGCTCGAGACGCAGGGCGCGGCGATGTTCTTCGGCGAGCCCGCGCTCGAGCTTGCCGACCTCATGCGGACCGACGCCGAGGGGCGGGGCGTGATCAACATCCTGGCCGCCGACAAGCTGATGCAGGCGCCAAGGCTGTATGCGACGACGCTTCTGTGGCTTCTGTCCGAGCTTTTCGAGGAACTGCCCGAAGTGGGCGACCCCGAGAAGCCGAAGCTGGTGTTCTTCTTCGACGAGGCGCATCTGCTGTTCGATGACGCGCCCAAGGCGCTGGTCAGCAAGGTCGAACAGGTGGCCCGGCTGATTCGCTCGAAGGGCGTGGGCATCTACTTCATCACCCAGAACCCCGCTGACGTGCCGGACACCATCCTGGGCCAGCTGGGCAACCGCGTCCAGCATGCGCTGCGCGCCTTCACCGCCAAGGACAAGCGGGAACTCAAGCAGGCGGCCGACACCTACCGGCCGAACCCGCGCTTCCACACCGAAACCGCGATCCGCGAGGTCGGCACCGGTGAAGCGGTGACCTCGCTGCTCGAGGCGAAGGGCGCCCCCGGCATCGTCGAGCGCACGCTGATCCGTCCGCCGTCGTCGCGCCTGGGCCCGATCGACGAGCCCACCCGCGCGGCCCTGATGGCCGGGTCGGCCCTGTCGGGCAAGTACGACACCCCGCTGGACCGCGAGAGCGCCTTCGAGCGGCTGAGCGCCCGCGCCGAGGCCGCCGCGCGCGAAGCCGAAGAGGCCGAAGCCGCGGCCGCCGCCGCGAAGAAGGCGGACGAGGAATTCAAGGCCGCGCGCCGGTATCAGGCCGATCAGGCGCGCAAGCCCGCCTCGCGCAGCCGGCAGCCGCAAAGCCTTGGCGACGCGATGACCGACGCGCTGATCAAGGAACTGGGCGGCACGACCGGGCGGCGGATCGTGCGCGGCATCCTTGGCGGGATCTTCAAGGCCCGCTGAGGGGGGCGACGCCCCGAGCGGGGCAGCCGCGCCGCCCTAGCCCAGACGGCGGATCTTCAGCCGGGTGATCCGGTTGTCCTTCTTGGCCAGCACCTCGAAGCGGAAGCCGTGGAAGGAAAAGATCTGGCCTACCGCGGGGATCGACTGCGCCTCGTGGATCACAAGGCCCGCGACCGTGTTCGCCTCTTCGTCGGGCAGCGCCCAGTCCATCGCGCGGTTGACATCGCGGATGGTCATGGCGCCGTCGATCAGGATGTCGCCACCTTCGGTCTGGCGCAGCGGGTGATCGGCGTCGACGTCGAATTCGTCGGTGATCTCGCCCACGATCTCTTCGAGGATGTCCTCCAGCGTGATCAGCCCTTCGAGCGAGCCGTATTCGTCGACGACCAGCGCGAAATGGGTGTGGCGGCGTAGGAACTGGCGCATCTGTTCGTCCAGCGGCGTCGTCTCGGGGACAAAGTAGGGCTTCATCGCCACGTCCATGACGTTGAAGTCCACGAAGGCGTCGCCCTCGCCGCTGGCCCCGGCGGCCGCGCCGGCGGTCTGGTGGGCATACATCGCGCGCAGAAGGTCCTTGGCGTGGATCACGCCGACCACGTTCTCCTTCTCGCCGCGATAGATCGGCAGGCGGGTGTGCGGCGACTGCAGGCACTGCTCGAGGATCTCGCGCGGCGTGGAGTCCGCGTTGATCATCTCGATCTCGGAGCGATGCTTCATGATTTCTTCGACCGCACGGTCGCTGAGGTCGAGCGCGCCAAGCAGGCGGTCGCGGTCCTCCTTCTCGACCACGCCTTCGGAATGGCCAAGCTGGATCGCGCCCATGATCTCTTCGCGCACGGCAAGGATGTTGGTCGAGGGATCGGTGCGCACCCCAAAGATGCGCAGAATGCCCCGGACAAGCGCGCGCACCGCCGTGACGATGGGCGAGAAGACCAGGATGACGATGCGGATCGGCGCCGCGACCCGCGCGGCGGCGGCTTCGGCGTTGGTGATGGCATAGGTCTTGGGCAGCACTTCCGAGAAGATGAGGACCAGGAAGGTCATCACCAGCGTCGCCAGCGCCACGCCGGACTCGCCCAGCACCTTGGTGAACAGCGCCGTCGCCAGCGATGCGGCCAGGATGTTGACCAGGTTGTTGCCCAGAAGGACCGACCCGATCAGGCGTTCGTTGTCGTCGGTGATCGCCAGCGCGCGTTCGGCGCCTTTCGATCCCTTGTCGGCCTGCGCGCGCAGCTTGCCGCGCGACGCGGCGGTCAGCGCGGTCTCGCTGCCCGAGAAGAAGGCCGACAGGATAAGCAGCCCGGCGATGGCGCCGATCGTGATCCAGAAGGCGGCGTCAAGAAGGGGGGAGGGGTCGTCCATGGGAAATCTGTCTGCCTTTTTTGCCCGGTTATGGGCGGGCTCTGCCGCGCTTTCAAGACGTCTTCGTGCTGCGCCGGGCGAGCGGGTGATGACTGTGCACCAAGGTCTTCAGGCGCTCGTCAAGAACATGGGTGTAGATCTCGGTCGTCGACACGTCGGCATGACCCAGAAGCGTCTGAATCGCGCGCAGGTCGGCGCCGTTGGCAAGAAGATGCGTGGCGAAGGCGTGCCGCAGCCTGTGCGGCGTGACCTTCGCAGGGCTGACGCCGCCGGTCACGGCGATTTCCTTGATCAGCCCGTAGAAGCGGTGGCGCGTCAGATGCCCGCCCTTGCCGGACGAGGGGAACAGGAAGGGCGAGGGCCCGCGCCCGGCCGCCTTCGCCGCCGCTTCGCCCGCGTCGCGCAGGACCAGCCATTCGGCCAGCGCCGTGCGCGCGGGCGGCGACAGCGGCACCATGCGCTCGCGTCCGCCCTTGCCGCGCACGAGAAGCATCTGCGGATCGCCGCGCGCGGCGGCGGCGGGCAGGCCCACCAGTTCGCTGACCCGCAGGCCGGTGGCGTAAAGAAGCTCGACCAGGCAGGTGTTGCGCACCCGGTCCTCGGCACGGCCATGGACGCGCGCGGCTTGAAGCAGGCGGTCGACCTCGGCCTCGCTCAGGACCTTGGGCAGGCGTGTCTCGCGCCCCGGGCCGCGGATCTGGATCGCCGGATTGTCGCCGCGCCAGCCGTCCTCGAAGGCGAAGCGATAAAGCTGCCGGATCGACGACAGCCGCCGCGCCCGGGTCGACACCGCAAGCCCCTGCTCGTCGCAATGGACGAGATAGGCCTCGACATCGGCGCGCGTCGCGGTCTCGAGCGTCCGCCCGCGCTGGTCGAGCCAGCCGGCAAAGTCGGTCAGGTCGCGGGCATAGGCCAGCTGCGTGTTCCGCGCGGCGCCAAGCTCGGCGGCCTGCGCCTCGAGGAAGGCGCCGATGCGGGCTGTGGCGGTCATCCGCGGCGCTCCAGCACCAGAAGCTCAAGGGCCGCGCGCCGCGCCGCGGTGTCGAGCCCCAGATAACGCAGATAGGCGATGGCCTCGGTCACCTTGACGTAATCGCCAAAGGCGCCGTCGGAGAACTCGTTGATCGCCAGCAGCAGGCCCTCGCCCCGGCGGTCGTCCTCGACGAACTGGCGATAGCGCGGCGGAACGCCCTGAAGAACGAACCCGTCGCGCACCGCGAGGGGCAGGGGGGCGGTGCTTGGGGCATTGGCCGGCAGGCCGCGGGCCAGCGCGACGAGATAGCGTTCGTCCGGCGACATCGGGTTGTGATCGGTGGCCACCGCCACGAAGTCGGTCGACATCAGTCCGATGCGAAACGCCAGCGCGCGGCTTTCCGGCGGCAGGCTCGCGCGGGGAAGGCGGTGGGCAAATTCCTCGGCGAACAGGCGCTCGAGCTGCATCTCCTGCATCGCCGCCCAGGCTGGGGCCAGGGCCGTGGCCACACCAGCCGTGTCGCCGTCGGCCAGCGCCGCGTCGAGGGCCTGGATGGCCGCCGCGCGATCCCAGACCCCGCCCGAAGCCGCAGGGCGCCGTTCGCGGTAAAGCCGGAAGAGGTCGCCCCCGGAGACGGCGCCGGTCAGCGCAAGCCGCTCGGCGGCCAGAAGCCGCGCGCGCCAGCCGCTGGTGTCGCGCAGGTCGGCGCGGGCGAAGGCGATGGGCAGGCCCGAAGTCGCCTGCGGCTCGCCGATGGCTTCGAACAGGCGATAGGTCAGGGGGGTCGGGCGCTGCGGCGGGCGGGGCGGGTCGATCCCCTCGAAGAGTTCGGGATCGAGGAAGCGCGCCAGAAGGTGATCCTCGTCCTCGGTCAGGATGCCAAGCGCCTTCGCGGTCTCGAGCGTCAGCGCCGCCGCCTGCCAGTCGCCGCCGCGCGCAAGGCAGAAGATCCGCGCGGGGTAGGTGGGCGAGATTTCGGGCGTCTCGCGCATGGTGCGGCAGGCCGCGTCCTCGGCCCCGGTCAGAAGCGCCACGTCGAAGGCGCGGCGGAAGATCTCGGGGTCGTCCTTCGGCGCGCGGTCGAGAAGCGCCGCCGCCTCGGTCAGAAGACCCTGTTGCAGAAGCCGGTCGACCCGGGCCAGGAACAGGCTCGTGTCGGCGCTGGCGTCCACCGGCGGGTCAAGCCGCGCCAGCAGGACCCGGCGCAGCAACGCGCCCATCTCGGGCAGCATCTCGAGCGGTTCGGCCGACAGGCGGCGGGCGATGTCGGCGGCGGGCGAGGTGCCCCAGAGATCGGCCGGCAGGCCGGCCTCGGCCGCGCTGATCAGGCCGATGGTGTCGGGCAAGGCCGCGTCCAGCGGCAGCGTCGCCACATCGGCCGGCAGGGCCGAGGCCGCGATGTCGCCCGCCGGGACGCCGGAGGCCGCGATGTCGCCCGCCGGGACGCCGGAGGCCGGGCCAGGGGCGGGCAGGGGCAGTCCGGCGGGGGTTGCCACGCTGTCCGAAAGCCAGTCGATCGCCGACAGCGGCGCATCCGCCGGCACCTCGGCCTGCGCCATGGCGGCGGCCGGGGTGGCCAGGGTCAGGAAAAGGATCAGACTGCGGGCGCCCCTATTCGGCATCAAGCTCCACCGGCTGGCTGACCAGCGACGTGTCGGGCGTGAGATCGCCCAGATAGGCGAAACCGATGAACCCAAGGATCGCCAGAACGATCACGAACAGCACCAGCTTCCACAGTCGGCTCATCTTGGTCCTCGTCGTCTCTGCCCCGTGCGGGCCGCATCTGCGGCGGCCTTGACGCAACTTATAACTGGTCTTTCCGCCAAGATCACGCCATTCAGTGACCTCGGCGAAAAGATAGGCGCGTGGCTGCCGTTTTGAACTACCGGCTGAAGAAATCCGTGGCCATGGTCGGCATGATGGGCGCCGGCAAGACCGCCGTCGGCACGGCCGTCGCAAGGGTGCTGCGCGTGCCCTTCCTCGACAGCGACCGCGAGATCGAGAAGGCCGCCCACATGACCATCGCCGAGATCTTCGCCCGCGACGGCGAGGACTTCTTCCGCGAACGCGAGACCGAGGTGATCGAGCGGCTTCTGAAGACCCGCCGCTGCATCCTGTCGACCGGCGGCGGGGCGTTCCTGTTCGAGCGCAACCGCCGGATCATCGCCGAAAAGGGCGTGGCGGTGTGGCTGCGCGCCGACCTCGACCTGCTGTGGTCGCGGGTGCGGCACAAGACGACGCGGCCGCTTCTGCGCACCGCCGATCCGCGCGCGACGCTGGCCGAGCTTTACGCACGCCGCGTCCCCGACTACGCCAAGGCCGAGATCATCGTGGACGCCGATCCCGACTTCACGGTCGAGCAGATGGCCGACCGCGTGATCGCGGCCCTTGCCACACATCCCGACGTGCTGGAGGTCAGCCCATGACGACGACGACCGCGCCCGAAGGCACCACGATCCATGTGCCGCTGGGCGACCGCGCCTATGACGTGCGCATCGGCGCGGGCCTGATCGCGCGCGCGGGCGCCGAGATCGGCCCGCTGCTGCGCCGGCCGCGCGTGGCGGTTGTCACGGACGCGAACGTGGCCGAGGCGCACCTGGCGGGGCTGGAGCGTGGCCTTGCCGACGCCGGCATCGCTTCGTCCGCCCTCGTGCTGCCGGCGGGCGAGGCCACGAAGTGCTGGGCGGAACTGGCGCGCTGCGTCGAATGGCTTCTGGCCGCGCAGATCGAACGGCGCGACGTGGTGGTGGCGCTTGGGGGCGGCGTGATCGGCGATCTGGTCGGCTTCGCCGCCGCGATCCTGCGCCGGGGCGTGCGCTTCGTGCAGGTCCCGACCTCGCTTCTGGCGCAGGTCGACAGTTCGGTGGGCGGCAAGACCGGGATCAACACCGCGCAGGGCAAGAACCTTGTCGGCGCCTTCCACCAGCCGTCCCTTGTGCTCGCGGATATCGGGGCGCTCGACACGCTGCCCGGGCGCGACCTGCTGGCAGGCTATGGCGAGGTGGTGAAATACGGGCTTCTGGGCGACGTGGCCTTCTTCGACTGGCTCGAGGTCAACGGCCCCGCGCTGGCCGCCGGCGACGCAGAAGCGCGGGCGCAGGCGGTGACGCGCTCGGTTCAGATGAAGGCCGAGATCGTCGTGCGCGACGAGACCGAGCAGGGCGACCGGGCGCTGCTGAACCTTGGCCACACCTTCTGCCACGCGCTCGAGGCCGCGACCGGCTATTCCGGCCGGCTTCTGCACGGCGAGGGCGTGGCGATCGGCTGCGCGCTGGCCTTCGAGCTGTCGGCCCGGATGGGCCTGTGCAGCCAGGAAGATCCGTCCCGCGTGCGCGCGCACCTGCGCGCGATGGGCATGAAGACCGACCTGGCGGATATCCCCGGCGATCTGCCCGACGCGGACGGGCTTCTGGCGCTGATGGCGCAGGACAAGAAGGTGATCGACGGGCGGCTGCGCTTCATCCTTGCGCGCGGGATCGGACGGGCCTTCGTGGCCGACGATGTGGACCCCGCGCTGGTGCGGACACTTCTGGCCGACCGGCTTGCGGCGCGCTGACGGGCCTCAGGCGCGGTGGCCGCGCAGCACCATCAGCTCGCCGATGTTCTCGCGCGTGATATAGCCCAGAAACAGCCCGGCCGCGTCGGTCACGGCCACCGCTGGAACCTCGGGCCGGGCCAGCGCGTCGATCGCCTTCGTCAGCGGCGCGTGCAGCGGCACCGACGGAATGTCGGGCACCATCGCCTCGGCCGCCGTCAGGCCTGGACGCTGGCCCGCGACCGCGGCGAAGATCGCCTGCCGCGGCACGAAGCCCCGCAAGCGGCCATCTGGCCCCAGCACCGGAAACTCGTGCTGCGTCGTGCGGATCAGGCTTGACGACATGCCGTCGACCCCGTCGGCGGGATCGAGCGCCTCGTAGGCGGTGATCATGGCCGCGCGCGCGGGAAGTTCGCGCGCCATGTCGCGTAGCGCCACGTCCGAGCTTTCGGCCGCCGCCGCGACGAAGACGAAGACCGCGATCAGCAGCAGAAGCGGGTTGCCCGTGGTCAGCGCCAGAAAGCCGAAGACGAAGGCCACCGCCTGCCCGGCGTGCGCCGCGACGCGCGTGGCCTTCACCCGGCCCAGCCAGATCGACAGAAGCGCGCGGAACACCCGCCCGCCGTCCATCGGGAAGGCCGGGATCAGGTTGAAGAGGACCAGGAACAGGTTGACGGCGGCCAGCCGCGCCCAGAAGCCCGATGTGGGATCCTCGATCTCGGCCAGCGCCTCGAGGTCGGTCGTGGCGCCGACGACCAACACGATCAGCGCCCAGATCGCCACGTTCACGGCCGGTCCCGCCAAGGCCACGGCGATCTCCTGCGCGGGCTTCTCGGGCATCCGTTCCAGCCGGGCCATGCCGCCGATCGGCAGAAGCGTGATGTCGGGCGTGGCGATGCCGTAGCGGCGCGCCATCAGCGCGTGGCCGAACTCGTGCAGCACCACGCAGGCGAAAAGCGCCAGGATGAACAGCACGCTGACGATGGCGTCCTGTGATCCGCCCTGCAGGAACCCCGCCACCGCGATCCAGAGAAGAAGCAGGAAGAAGGTCGCGTGAATCCGCACCTCGGTGCCAAGGATGCGGCCAACGGGAAACGACCATGTCATGCGCCATCACCCCCTTTGGTGGCGCGGTGCAGCACCCTCAGAACGGAATTTCGTCGTCGAGATCGCTGCGCGCGGGCGCCTGGCCGCCACCGCCTCCGCCGTAGCTGTCGCCGTATCCGTCATCGCGCGAGCGGTCGTCGGGATAGCTGCCGCCACCGCCACCGCCGCCTTCGCCACGCCCGTCGAGAAGGGTCAGTTCGCCCCGATAGGGCCGCAGGACGACCTCGGTCGTATATCGGTCCTGGCCTGACTGGTCCTGCCATTTGCGGGTTTCGAGCTGGCCCTCGATATAGACCTTCGATCCCTTCTTCAGATACTGCTCGGCGATGCGGGCAAGCGGCTCCGAGAAAATCGCCACCGAATGCCATTCCGTGCGTTCGCGGCGTTCGCCGGTGCTGCGGTCCTTCCAGTTCTCGGAGGTGGCGATGCGCAGGTTGCAGACCTTGCCGCCGTTCTGAAACGTGCGAACCTCGGGGTCGCGTCCCAGATTGCCCACCAGGATGACCTTGTTCACCGATCCCGCCATTGCGCCGCCTCCGTTCGATTCGCCGATTTCCGGCAAACTTACACTCGGGGGATCGTGGTTAACAGGCCGCTAAGCCCTGCATCCGGCGCCCCGCGCGCGGCCTCGGCACCGCGAGTCTGGCGTTCGGCGCGCATTTCCGGTAGCGTGCGGCCGGCGATACGGACAACCGCGACGAGGGCAAAGAGTGACGCGCCGGATAACGTTTGGGATCGCTCTTGTGGCCGGGCTTGGGGCGCTGGCCGCGGGGGCGGGGGCCGAAACCCTCAGCATGTCGTCGAAATCCCGCATGGACATCTTCGCCAAGCAGGCGCGCGTCCTCGATCAGCGGGCGACGACGCAATACGAATTCTCGCAGCGGCTTCTGCCCGACTCGGTGCGCGAGGTCGGCGCACGGATGGGCACGCCGCGCTACACCGGCAGCTATCGGGGCGAGTTCTACCAGATGGCCCGCGACGCCGCCCGCCGGCACAACGTGCCCGAGGACCTGTTCCTTCGGCTGGTCCAGCAGGAAAGCGGCTGGAACCCCCGCGCCGTGTCCCACAAGGGCGCGATCGGTCTGGCCCAGCTGATGCCGGGCACGGCCGAGCTGTTGCGCGTCGACCCGACCGATCCGGCGCAGAACCTTGACGGCGGCGCGCGCTACCTGCGCACGCAATACGACCGCTTCCGCGACTGGCGGCTGGCGCTGGCGGCCTACAATGCCGGACCCGAGGCGGTGGAAGAACACGCCGGCATCCCGCCCTACCGCGAGACGCGCAATTACGTGGCGCGGGTCTGGGGCCTCTGAGTTTGGGGCCTTTGGCCCTGGGGCGTCTGGGCCTGCGGCTTCTGCTCGACTGAGCGGCGGAACTCGGTAGGACTTGTGCCCGTGCCCGACCGGAAGGCGCGCGTGAAATAGGCGGCCGAGGTGAAGCCAAGCGCCTTCGCGATGTCCTTCACCGGCTCCTGCGTCTCGGCCAGCCGGCGCCGCGCCTCGTAAAGCTTGCGGTCCGACAGAAGATCAAGCGCGCCGCGCCCGCAACTGGCCTTGCACGCACGGGTCAGATGCGTGGGTGTGACGCCCAGTTCGGCGGCATAGTCGGCCACGGGGCGCGGGCTGGGGAAGTCCCGCTCGACCAGCGCGGTGAAGGCGGCGGCCAGCCTGTCGGCCGACCTGCGCCGGCGCGGACCGGCGAACAGGTCGGGATCGTCGGCGTGGCGTTCAAGAAAGACCGAGATCAGCCCGGCCTGGAAATGCGCGGCCCGCGCGCTTGGGGCATCGGCGCCCTGCAACTCGCGCTCGAGCGTTTCCAGAAGGCCGGTCAGGTCGGTCTGGCCACGCACGTCGCGCAGGCGCAGGTGCAGCGGTTCGTCCGGCCAGGACAGACCGCCGCCGTCGCGCGGCAGGAACAGCGCGTGGCCGAAGACCTGCCCCAGCATGTCGAAGCCGTGCATGGTCCCGGGCGGCAGGAAGATCGCGTTGTGCGGGCCATAGCCGCGCGTGAGACCGGCCACCGTGATCCGGCCCTGGCCCTTGGTGAACCACAGCAGCAGCGGCACGGAATAGCTGCGCATCGCCTCGGTCCGCCAGCGTCCGCCGGCGGCAAGACGCTGGATCGGCACCATGCGCATGTCAGGCACGGCATGGAACCCGGCAACGGGCATGCTCAGACGCGGCGCCGTCATCGGCGTATGTCCCCCACTCACGAAAAACGTGCCGACCATGACGCAAGTCACGGGCCCGGGTCAATCCACTTCCACTCTGCCATCCGCGACCGGAACCAGGTGCGCTGGCGCTTGGCGTATTGCCGCGTCAGCGTGCAAAGCCGCGCGCCGGCCTCGTCAAGCGTGATCTCGCCCCGGTGGCAGGACACAAGATCGGCCGCGCCGATCGCCTTGGAGGACGGCAGGTCCGGCGCGAAACCCGGCGCGTTTCGCGCGACCTCGTCCATCAGGCCGGCCCCAAGCATCGCCTGGAAGCGCCGGTCGATCCGGGCGGCCAGCGCGTTGCGGTCGGGCGACAGGACGATCGCCGTCACACCGCCCAGCGGCAGAAGCGGCGGGCCGGTGCGGTCCTGCCAGCGGGCGATGCCCTCGCCGGTGGCGCGCAGCACCTCCCAGGCGCGCTGGACACGCATCGGGTTGGCGCGGTCGATGCGGGCGGCGCTTTCGGGGTCAAGTTCGGCCAGAAGCGCCGCGATCCCGCCGGCCGCGCGCCGCGCGTCCGCCTCGGCCCGCAGGGCGGGCGGGGTGGGCGGGATCTGCGCCAGTCCTTGCGTGAGGGCCGTGAAGTAAAGCCCTGTTCCGCCGACGACAATCGGCCGCTCGCCGTGCAGGAACGGCGCCGCGTCGCGCAGCCAGTGACCGACCGAATAGGGGCGATCGCCGGGCACATGACCGTAAAGCGCATGCGGCGCGCGCACGATGTCGTCGTCATCGGGGCGCGCGGTCAGGATGCGCCAGTCGGAAAAGACCTGAAGCGCGTCGGCGTTGATCACCCGGCCGCCCTGCGCCTCGGCGATGGCCAGCGCCAGGTCGGACTTGCCGCTGGCCGTCGGCCCGGCGATCAGCACCGGGGCGTCGGGCGCGATGCCGGCCAGAATGTCCGCCTTGCCTGTCATGTCCCGCGCCGTCCCGCTGTCCGTCTTCGCGATTGAACCCGCCCGCGTTTTCCGACATTTTGCGCCCGAAGCAAAGAACGGGCGGACATGATGGGCGAGAACGGGTCGACGGCGGCGAAGCCGGTCTATGGGCGGGTGCTTCTGAAGATCTCGGGCGAGGCGCTCATGGGCGATCAGGGCTATGGCCTGCATCCGCCGACCGTCAACCGCATCGCCGACGAGGTGAAGCGCGTCCACGACGCCGGTGTCGAGATCTGCATGGTGATCGGCGGCGGCAACATCTTCCGCGGCCTGTCGGGCGCGGCCCAGGGGATGGAGCGGACCACCGCCGACTACATGGGCATGCTCGCCACGGTGATGAACGCGCTTGCGATGCAGGCCGCGCTCGAGGCGCTGGGCATCCACACCCGTGTGATCAGCGCGATCCGCATGGACGAGGTGGCCGAACCCTACATCCGCCGCCGCGCCGTGCGGCACCTCGAGAAAAAGCGCGTCTGCATCTTCGCGGCGGGCACCGGAAACCCCTATTTCACCACTGACACGGCGGCGACTTTGCGCGCCAATGAAATGAGTTGCGAGGCGATCTTCAAGGGAACGAAGGTTGACGGCGTCTACGACAAGGACCCCAAGAAGCATTCCGACGCCAAGCGCTATGACCGCATCACCTTCGACGAGGTGCTGCAAAAGCATCTGGCGGTGATGGATGCCTCGGCCATCGCGCTGGCGCGCGACAACGATCTGCCGATCATCGTCTTCTCGCTGGACGAGCCGGGGGGCTTTCTGGGCGTGCTCGAAGGCAAAGGCACCTATACAATCGTGGAAGGTTAGCGCTATAAGGACCCCGCAAGGGACCGCGTGAAGACGACCGACGCAAGAAGAAGACGGACAGAAGAACAGGCCATGCAGGACGACACACTCGAACCGGACCTAGACGATCTGCAGCGTCGGATGGAAGGCGCGATGAGCGCGCTCAAGACCGAATTCGCCAGCCTGCGCACCGGGCGCGCCTCGGCCAGCATGCTCGAGCCGGTCACGGTCGACGCCTATGGCGCGCAGACCCCGATCAACCAGGTCGGCACTGTCAACGTCCCCGAGCCGCGCATGATCACTGTCAATGTCTGGGACAAGGGCTTGGTCAGCAAGGTGGAAAAGGCGATCCGGGACTCGGGTCTCGGGATCAATCCCGTGGTCGATGGCACGATCATCCGCCTGCCGATACCGGAACTGAACGAGGAACGCCGCCGCGAGCTGACGAAGGTCGCGGCGCAATACGCCGAACACGCCCGCGTGGCCATCCGCAACGTCCGACGCGACGGGATGGACCAGTTGAAGAAGGCGAAGTCGGGGGGAATGTCCGAGGATGACCACAAGGTCTGGTCGGACGAGGTGCAGGAGCTGACCGACGCCGCGATCGCACGGATCGACGCGGCGCTGGCGGCGAAGCAGGACGAGATCATGCAGGTCTGACCGCCTGTCTGCCCGTCCCCGAGCAGGAGAACGCCTGTGCCAGATGGCCAGATGAACGCACGAATGCCCCGCCACGTGGCCGTCATCATGGACGGCAACGGACGCTGGGCCCAGGCCCGCGGGCGGCCGCGGCTTTACGGACATCACGCCGGCGCCAAGCGCGTGCGCGAGATCGTCGAGGCCTGTCCCGACTTCGGCGTCGAGTACCTGACGATCTTCGCCTTCTCGACCGAGAACTGGAAGCGCACCCAGGCCGAGGTTTCGGGGCTGATGCGGCTGTTCCGCCGCTATCTGACGCGCGAGGCGCAGGCGCTGTTCGAAAGCGGCGTGCGCGTGCGGTTCATCGGCGACCGCGTCCGGCTGGACGAGACGCTTGTGCGCATGATGGACGAACTCGAGCTGATGACGGCGGGAAACTCGCGCGTGCACCTGACCGTGGCGCTGAACTATGGCGGCCGCGACGAGGTGGCGCGCGCCACCAAGCGGCTTGCGCGCGAAGTGGCCGCGGGCCGGCTGGACCCCGAAACGGTGGACGAGACGACGCTGGCGCGGTTTCTCGACACCTACGTTCTGCCCGACCCCGACCTTGTCATCCGCACCAGCGGCGAGGCGCGGATCTCGAACTTTCTGCTGTGGCAGTCGGCCTATGCCGAATACGAATTCGTCGACACGCTCTGGCCCGACTTCACCCGCGCCGAATTCGCGCGCGTGGTCACGGGCTTTGCCAGTCGCGAACGGCGGTTCGGTGCCGTCCTGGGATGACGGCGTCCTCCGGGCAATGGGATGACCTGATCGCCCGGATCGGCTCTGGCGGTGTCCTTGCATTCGTCGGGATCGCGGCGATGTGGGCCGGCGGGCTTTGGTTTCATGTGCTTGTCGCGCTGTGTTCAGGTGTCATGGTCTGGGAACTGGGCCGGATGCTGGGCGGCGGCGTCGGCGTGCGCTTCCTTGGGATTGCGGCGGCCCTCGCCATCCTGGTGGCGGGCGAGCTTGCCCCCGCGCTGGCGCTACCGGTTCTTCTGGCCCCCGCGATCGTGGCCTATGGGCAGGTGCCGGCGCATCGCCCGATCTTCGCGGCCTACACCGCGCTCATCCTGTTGGCGGGGTTCGAACTGATGGCCGTGCGCGACGGGTCGGGGTTCGTCTGGATGGCCTGGCTGGCGCTTGTGGTGATCGCCACCGACGTGCTGGGCTATTTCGCCGGGCGGATGATCGGCGGGCCGAAGTTCTGGCCGCGGGTCAGCCCCAAGAAGACCTGGTCGGGCACCGCCGCAGGGTGGATCGGGGCGGCGGTCGTGGGCACGGGCTTCCTGGCCGCCACGGGCAGCGGCGCGGCGCTGATCGCGCTATCGGTGCTGGTGTCGATGGCCTCGCAGGCCGGTGATCTGGCCGAAAGCGCGATCAAGCGGATGGCGGGCGTCAAGGACAGCTCGTCGATCCTGCCCGGGCACGGCGGGCTTTTCGACCGGTTCGACGGGATGCTGGGCGCCTCGATCCTGCTTCTGGTCCTGTCCACCCTTTTCGGCTTTCCGCCGGAGGCGGTGCAGGGGGCGCAATGACACGGCGGGTGTCGATCTTCGGCTCGACCGGGTCGATCGGCTGCAACACGGTCGAACTGGTGGCCGCCGGCGGCCCCGCCTACAAGGTCGTGGCCCTGACCGGTGGGCGCAACGTCGCGAAGCTGGCTGAACAGGCACGCGCCCTGCGCCCCGAGATCGCCGTGACCGCCGATGAAGGCAGCCTTGCCGCCCTGCGCGACGCGCTGGCCGGCACCGGCGTCGAGGTGGCCGCAGGCGCGCAGGCGATCGTCGAGGCCGCGCATCGCCCGGCCGACTGGGTGATGTCGGCCATCGTGGGGGCGGCGGGGTTGCCGCCCGGGCTGGTGGCGGCCGGGCAGGGGGCGACGCTGGCGCTGGCCAACAAGGAAAGCCTTGTCACCGCCGGCCCGCTGCTGATGGCGACGGCGCGCGCTGCCGGCACCCGCATCCTGCCCGTGGACAGCGAGCATTCGGCGATCTTCCAGGCGCTCGTGGGCGAGGATATCGCCGCGGTCGAACGGATCATCATCACCGCCTCGGGCGGCGCCTTCCGGGACTGGCCGGCCGAGAAGCTGGCCACGGCCACTCTGGCCCAAGCCTCGTCCCATCCCAACTGGGCGATGGGGCAACGGATCACGATCGACAGCGCAAGTCTGTTCAACAAGGCTTTGGAACTGATTGAGACCAAGGAGTATTTCGGTGTCGACCCCGCGCGGATCGAGGCCGTGATCCACCCCGAAAGCCTGGTGCATGCGCTGGTGGGCTTCGTCGACGGCGCGCTGATGGCGCATGTGGGGCCGCCCGACATGCGCCATGCGATCGGCTTTGCGCTGAACTGGCCGGAACGCCGCGCGCTGCCGGTCGAGCGGCTCGATCTGGCGAAGATCGGCCAGCTGACGTTCCGGGCCCCCGACGAGGGTCGCTATCCCGCGCTTCGGCTGGCGCGCGAGGTGATGGCGCAGGGCGGTCTTTACGGCGCGGCCTTCAACGCGGCCAAGGAAGCCGCGCTGGATGCCTTCATCGAAGGCCGCATCGGCTTCGTCGAGATGGCCGGGGTGGTCGAGGACGTTCTCGAAAAGATGACCGACGAACGCCGCATGAATGCCGCGATCACCCTTGATAGGGTGTGGGAAACGGACCATGTGGCCCGCATAAGGGCCAACGAACTGATTTTGGCACGGCACGGGCAGGGCTGACGCGCATATGGATATTCTTGGACTGATCCCCTCGTTCGGCGGGCTTCTCTACACCATCGGGGCCTTCGTCGTGGCGCTGTCGGTGATCGTCGCGATCCATGAATACGGGCATTACATCGTCGGGCGCTGGTGCGGCATCAAGGCCGAGGTGTTCTCGGTGGGCTTCGGCCCGGTGCTCTGGTCGCGCCGGGACCGGCACGGCACGCAATGGCAGGTCGCGGCGCTGCCCTTCGGCGGCTACGTCAAGTTCCTGGGCGACGCCTCGGCGGTGTCCGACCGCGCCGACGAAGAGACGATGGCCCACCTCGACGCCAAGGCGCGGCGGCAGACCATGCACGGCGCGCCGCTTTGGGCGCGGGCGGCGACGGTGGCCGCGGGACCGGTGTTCAACTTCATCCTGTCGTTCTTCGTCTTCGCCGCGATCCTGATGTTGCGCGGCGTGGCGGCCGACCCGCTGACCATCGACACCATCCGCCCGCTGCCGGCCGCGGTGCAGGAGTTGCAGCCGGGCGACCAGTTGCTGGCGGTCGATGGGCGCGCGGTGCCACCGATGGAGGAACTGTCGGGGTTCCTCGAAAGCCTTCCGCTGCGCGAGACCCTGGATTACAGCGTGCGCCGCGACGGGGCCGAAACCCTGGCGCGGGCGCCCTATCCCTATCCGCCGATCGCCCTTGGCATCACGCCCGGTTCGGCCGCGATGGACATCGACATGCGCCCCGGCGACGTGATCCGGGCCATCGACGGAGAGCCCATCTTCGCCTTCTCGCAGTTGCGCGACCGTGTCGCCGAGTCGGACGGGCGTGTCCTGCTGCTCGAGGTCTGGCGCGATGGCGAAACGCTGGAATTCGCGCTGGCGCCGCGGCGCATGGACCTGCCGCTGTCCGACGGCGGATTCGAGACGCGCTGGCTGATCGGGATCACCGGCGGCTGGCTGTTCGAGCCCCAGACCACCGCGCCCACGCTGATCGAGGCGGCGCGCTACGGCGTCGACCAGACGATCTACATCATCCAGTCAAGCCTTTCGGGGCTTTACCACATGGCGGCGGGCCTGATCTCGACCTGCAACCTGCAAGGCCCGATCGGCATCGCCGAAACCTCGGGGGCGGCGGCCAGCCAGGGCTGGCTCAGCTTCATCTGGTTCATCGCGGTGCTGTCGACGGCGGTGGGGCTGCTGAACCTGTTTCCGATTCCCGTGCTCGACGGCGGCCATCTGGTGTTCCACGCCTGGGAGGCGCTGACCGGACGTCCGCCCAGTGACGGCGCGCTGCGGGTGATGATGGGGGCGGGTCTTGCGCTGATGGGGGCGCTGATGATCTTCGCGCTCTCGAACGACCTGCTGTGCCCCTGATAGCGGCCTGAGATCGCCGCCGCCCAGACCCGCAGCCCTGACCCGGCGCGCGGACCCGGCGCCCAAAAACGGCCACATTTTCAGGTCATGCTGCGCGCAGGCTGAAGATGGGACGCTTTCCATGACTGCACTGGCGCGCAGATATCGCGGCATCGCATTGCTGGTCGACATGAACCTCGACCGTCTGATCTATGCCCTTGCCATCGTCGGCGGGCTGGCGCTTGGAAGCTATCTCGGGACGACGGCGCTGCAGGGTCTGCAGTAATCGGCCACGGCCTTTCCTCCAAACCCCGTCCTGCGGTGCCCGTTGGCATCGGCTGTCGGCCGTCCGCGGACCCGATCCGCCGCTGCCGCACGGCGCAACGCTTTTGACATCCCGCCCACTTCGATTTACTCAGTTGCCAACAGGCAAAACAACGGGGCAGAGGCATGGCGGGACTGGGCAGCGTGCTGGGCAGCATCTCTGCAGGGGTAACCCTCGGCCTTCGCATCGGCGTGGCGCCGGTGCTTTTGTCGGCCGGCGCGGTCTCTTTCGTTCCGGCCGCGGCATTTGCCCAGACCTTCGAGTTCGACCGCTTCGTGGTCGAGGGCAACCAGAGGATCGAGCCCGCCTCGGTCCTGAGCTTCGCCGGCCTCGCGCCGGGCCAGACGCTGTCGGCCGGTCAGGTCAACGACGCGCTGCAGCGGGTGATCGCCTCGGGCTTCTTCGAAACGGTCGAGTTCGAGCCGCGTGGCGACACGCTTGTGATCCGCGTCGTCGAACGCCCGACGATCAGCGCGATCAGCATCGAGGGCAACGCCCGCATCGACGACGAAGACCTATTGCCGCTGCTGACCTCGGCGGGCTCGCGCGTCTTCACGGCCGATGCCGCCGAAGCCGACGCGCAGGCCATCATCTCGGCCTACGAGGCGCGCGGGCGCTTCGTAGCCAGCGTCACGCCCAAGATCATCCGCCGCCCCGACAACCGTGTCGATCTGGTCTTCGAGGTGGTCGAGGGCAACGTGGTCGAGATCGAGCGGATCTCGTTCGTCGGCAACACCCAGTTCTCGGACCGCCGGCTGCGGCGCGTGCTTGCCAGCAAGCAGGCGGGCCTTCTGCGCAGCCTCGTGTCCAGCGACACCTTCGTGGCCGACCGCATCGCCTTCGACCGCCGGCTTCTGACCGACTTCTACCAGTCGCGCGGCTTCATCGATTTCGTGGTGCTCGACGTCGCCAGCGAGTTCTCGCGCGAACGCAACGCGACCTTCCTGACCTTCACCGTGCGGGAAGGGCAGAAATTCGAGTTCAACAACATCCGGGTGTCGACCCTGCTGCCCGAGGTCGTCCTGCCCGAGTTCGAGCGGGTCGTGAACATCCGCGCCGGACAGACCTATTCGCCGGTGGCGATCCAGAACCTGATCGACCGGCTCGAGAACGTGGCGACGAACAACCAGCTCGATTTCGTGCGGGTCGATCCGGTGATCACGCGCGACGACCGCAACCAGACGGTCAACGTCGACTTCCAGCTTGTGCGCGGACCCCGCATCTTCGTCGAGCGGATCGACATCGAGGGCAACGCCACCACGCTTGACCAGGTGATCCGCCAGCAGTTCCGGGTGGTCGAAGGCGATCCCTTCAACCCGCGCGAGATCCAGCGCGCGACCGAACGCATCCGCGCGCTTGGCTTCTTCGAGACGGCCGAGGTCGACACCCGCCAGGGCTCGGCGCCCGACCAGGTGCTGGTCGACGTCAACGTGGTCGAGCAGCCCACCGGTTCGCTGTCCTTCGGGGCAAGCTATTCGGTCGACGACGGCATCGGGTTCATCATTGGCTTCTCGGAACGCAACTTCCTTGGCCGGGGCCAGACGCTCAGCTTCGATATCGCGGCGGGCGCGCAGAACGCGAATTCGCAGATCACCTTCATCGAGCCCTTCTTCCTGGGGCGCGACCTGAGCTTCCGGTTCAACGCCTATTACACCGAAAGCAGCTTCGACAACGTCAGCTACAACACCCGCCGCGTGGGCCTGACGCCCAGCCTGACCTTCCCGCTGAACGAGGCCGCGCGGCTGACGGTGGGCTACGAAATCAGCAAGGACTCGATCCTTGACGTCGACGAAGGCGCCTCGCCGATCCTGCAGGAAGAAGAGGGCAGCACCTACACCAGTTCGGTGTCCTACCTCCTGTCCTACGACTCGCGCCGCACGGGGCTTTTCCCCTTCGGCGGCTATCGCCTGACCTTCGGCCAGGAGTTCGCCGGCCTCGGCGGCGACAATACCTTCATCCGCACGACCGCCCGCGCCTATGCCGAGCGCGACGTGCTGGGCGAGGAAGTGACCCTGAGCACGTACCTCGAAGGCGGCGCGCTCAACTGGTTCGACGGCGACAGCACCGTGATCAACCGCTTCAATTCGTCCTCGAACGCGCTGCGCGGCTTCGCCAGCCGGGGGATCGGTCCGCGCGACACCAATGCCGAGATCGACGACGTCCTGGGCGGCAACTACTACATGGTCTTCGGCGTCGAGGCCGAGTTCCCCCTGGGCCTGCCCGAGGAATACGGCATCACAGCCGGGGTCTTCTTCAACGCGGGCTCGGTCTGGGGCCTCGACAACACCGACGGGGCGGGCGGGCCGGATTCGGTGGACGACAGCTTCGAACTGCGAAGCGCCGCGGGCGTTTCGATCTTCTGGACCACGCCCCTTGGTCCGCTGCGCCTCGATTTCTCGCAGCCGATCGACTCGAATCCGCTCGACGAGACGCAGAACTTCAACCTTTCCGTCTCGACCCGGTTCTGATGCGTCGCTGGGCGTCCGTCGTCGCCGCTCTCGCGCTGGCCCTGCCGGGGCCGGCGGCGGCGCAGGACCCGATCGCGGTGCCCTCGCCGATCCTCACGATCGATCAGGATCGGCTGTTCGAGGAAACCCGGCTGGGCCAGCACAGCACGCGCGAGATCGACGCGGCCGCCGAGGCGCTGACCGACGAGAACCGCCGGATCGAGGAAGACCTGCGCGCCGAGGAAATCTCGCTGACCGAGCGTCGCGGGTCGATGTCGGCCGAGGAATTCGCGGGTCTCGCCGATGCCTTCGACGCCAAGGTGCAGGCGATCCGGGCCGAGCAGGACGCCAAGGCCCGCGCCCTTGCCAGCCGCCAGGAAGAGGCGCGCCAGGCCTTCTTCGTGGAGGTGGCCGAGATCCTGTCCGAGATCGTGCGCGAGGAAGGCGCGGTCGTGATCCTTGACCGGCGGGATGTCTTCCTGTCGGCCGACCGGATCGACATCACCGACCAGGCGATCGCGCGCATCAACGCCGCTGGGCGGCAAACGCCCGCCGCGCCCGCACCCGCCACACCCGCACCCGACCCCGTGCCCGACCCTGTGCCCCCGCCCGCGGACCAATAGGCTTGTGCCCTGTCCGCGCCGTTGCTACGCAAGCGGAACCACCGATCTGACGGGACAGAGATGACCGAGACACGCAGCGCAGACATCGACCTGATCCAGCGGATCATTCCCCACCGCTATCCCTTCCTTCTGGTCGACAAGGTCATCGGGATCGAAGGCGCCGAACGCTGCGTCGGCATCAAGAACGTGACCATGAACGAGCCGCAGTTCACCGGCCACTTCCCGCAGACCCCGGTCTTTCCCGGCGTCCTGCTGGTCGAGGCGATGGCCCAGACCGCGGCCGTCATGGTGGGGGTGGACAAGAACCTCGCTGATACCGGCACGCTGGTTTATTTCATGGGGATCGACGCCGCCAAGTTCCGGCGCAAGGTCGTCCCCGGCGATACGCTGCGCCTCGAGATCGAGACCAAGCGCGGCGGCGGAAAGGTCTGGAAATTCGCGGGTCGCGCCATGGTCGACGGCGAACTGGCCTGCGAGGCCGAGTTCACCGCGATGATGGACCTTCCGAAGGCCTGATCTCATGTCCGTCCACCCCGAGGCGCACATCCACCCCACGGCGATCGTCGACGCGGGCGCCGTTGTCGGCTCCGGCGCCGAGGTCGGCCCTTTCTCGGTCATCGGCCCCGAGGTGACGCTGGGACCGGGCGTCGTGGTGAAAAGCCACGCCGTCGTGACCGGCGCGACCGACGTGGGGGAGGGCACGGTGATCTTTCCTTTCGCCTCGCTGGGCGAGATTCCCCAGGACCTGAAGTTCCGCGGCGAACGGACACGGCTTGTGATCGGCCGGCGCAACCGCATCCGCGAAGGTGTCACGATGAACACCGGGACAGAAGGCGGCGGCGGCGTCACGCGCGTGGGCGACGACTGCCTGTTCATGACCGGCGCGCATGTCGGCCACGACGCGCAGGTGGGCGACCGCGTCATCGTGGCGAACCAGTCGGCGATCGCGGGGCATTGCGTCATCGGCGACGACGTGATCATCGGCGGCCTCGTCGGCATCCACCAGTTCGTCCGCATCGGCCGCGGCGCCTTCATCGGCGCCGTCGCCATGGTGACGAACGACGTCATTCCCTATGGCATGGTCCACGCGCCCCGGGGCGAGCTCGAGGGGCTGAACCTCGTCGGCCTCAAGCGCCGGGGCCTCGCGCGCGAGGATATCCATGCCCTGCGCGCGGCCTACCAGACGCTGGCCCAGGGCGAGGGCGCCTTCCTCGACCGCGCCCGCCGCCTGAACGACGAGACCGACAATCCCTTCGTCCGCGAGATCGCCGAATTCATCCTGGCCGACTCGGGTCGCTCGTTCCTGACGCCGGGGTAGGGGCCGGTGCTGGCGCTGATCGCGGGGCAGGGGGCGCTGCCCGCCCTGGTCCTTCGGCGCCGCCCCGACGCCCTGGTGTGCGAGCTTGCGGGCTTCCCCTCGGGCCTTGCCGCCAGCCGGACCTTCCGCATCGAACGCCTGGGCGCGTTCCTTCAGGACCTGCGGACCGCCGGCGTGACCGAGGTCTGCCTGGCCGGCCGCGTCGGCCGGCCGCGGCTCGACCCGGCGGCGATCGACACCGCGACGCTTCCCCTCGTGCCGCGCATGATGGCGGCGCTGGCCCAGGGCGACGACGCGGCCCTGCGGCTTGTGCTCGCCTTCTTCGAAGAGGCGGGCTTCGCCATCCGCGCCGCCCACGACCTTGTCCCCGAGGTTCTGCCCTCCGAAGGCGTCCTGACCGGGGCCGCCCCCGGCCCCACGGTCGAGCGCGATCTCGCCCGGGCGCGCGCGGCCCATGCCGCGCTTGGCGCGGCCGACGTGGGCCAGGCGGTCGTCGTCGCCGAAGGCCAGGTCATCGCGGTCGAGGCGCTGCCCGGTACCGACTGGATGCTGACCTCGCTTCTGGCGCGCGATCCGGTCTTCGCGCCCACCGGCGGGCTTTTCGACGACCCGCTCGGCGTGGCGGCCGATGTCTTCGGGGGCGTCGCACAAGGCCCGCGGCCGCGCCGCGACCCGGCGCTGCCGGCCGGCGGCATCCTCTACAAGGCACCGAAGCCCGGACAGGACCGCCGCGTCGACCTGCCCGCGATCGGCCCCGAGACGCTGCGGCGCGCGGCGGCGGCCGGCCTTGAGGGCATCGTGATCGAGGCGGGCGGGGTCATGCTTCTTGACCGCGACGCGGCGCTGGCCGTCGCCGACCGGACGGGCCTCTTCCTCTGGGTCCGGCCCCCGGACAAGGCCGCGTGATGCGCGCCTTCCTGATCGCGGGCGAGCCCTCGGGCGACAAGCTGGGGGGCGCGCTGATGGCGGCGCTGGCAGAACTGGTGCCCGACATTGCCTTCGATGGGGTCGGCGGCCCGCTGATGACGGCCGAAGGCCTGCGATCGCGCTTTCCGATGGACGAGTTGTCGGTGATGGGCATCGCCGAAGTGCTGCCGCGCTACCGCCAGCTCAAGGCCCGCATCGCCGAAACGGCCGACGCCGTGATCGCCACGAAGCCGGATGTGCTGATCACCATCGACAGCCCAGACTTCTGTCTGCGCGTGGCGCGCCGCGTCCGCGCCGCCGATGCCTCGATCCGGATCGTGCACTATGTCGCGCCCTCGGTCTGGGCCTGGCGTCCGGGGCGGGCGGCGAAGATGGCCCGCCACATCGACCAGGTGCTGGCGCTTCTGCCGTTCGAGCCGCCCTTCTTCCAGGCCGTGGGCCTCAGGTGCGATTTCGTGGGCCACCCGATCGCCGCGGAACCACCGGCCACCGACGCCGAAATCGCCGCCTTCCGGCGCGGCGCGGGCCTGGGCGAGGCGCCGATCCTGCTGGTCCTGCCGGGTTCGCGCCAGTCCGAGGTGGCGCGTCTGGCCCCGGTCTTCGGCGCGGCCCTGGGCCCCGTCGTGGCCGCCCATCCCGGCCTGCGCGTGGTGGTGCCCGCCGCCGCCCCAGTGGCCGATCAGGTGCACGCCGCCGTCGCCGACTGGCCGGGCGCGCCCCATGTCCTCGATCCGCGCGCCATGGAGCCCGAGATCGCGCTCATGGCCAAGCGCGCGGCCTTCGCGGCGGCCCGGGTCGCGCTCGCCGCCTCGGGGACCGTGTCGCTTGAACTTGCCGCCGCGGCGACGCCGATGGTGGTGGCCTACGACATGTCCTGGCTCAGCTGGCAGATCATGTCGCGCATGGCGCGCATCGACACGGTGACGCTGGTCAACCTGGTCGCCGAAAGCCGCACGGTGCCCGAATTCCTCGGCCCCGCCTGCCAGCCCGCGCCCATCGCCGCCGCCCTGGGCGCGCTCATCGACGATCCTTCGCGCCGCACGCTTCAGCTCGAGGCGATGGCGACGACCATGGCCCGCCTTGGCCGCGGCGGCGCGGCGCCGGGCCTGCGCGCCGCCCGCGCCGTTCTGGACGGCCTGGGCTGGGACGCCGCATGAAGAGGCGCCCGGAAGCCCCTTCTTCTCTTTGAAAATACTCACGGGGGTCCGGAGGCCGTCAGCCCCCGGTTCACTGCCGGCGCCAGTGTATCAGCGCCCGCGCCAGATCCAGCCGCCGCCCAGAACCCGCGTGCCGCCGGTCTCGTAGAAGACGCAGGCCTGGCCCGGGCTCACACCTTCCTCGGGCGTCAGTAACTCGACCTCGGCTTCGGTCGCCGACAGCGGCCGCAGGATCGCCTCGCGCGGGGGGCGGGTCGAGCGGACCTTGACCGAGACGGGATACTCGGCGGCGTCCGCGAAGGCGCCGTCGCCCAGCCAGTTGACCTCGCGCACCGGAACGGTCCGGGTCGACAGCATCTCCTTCGGGCCAACGATCACGCGGCGCGTGTCGACATCGAGCTTCACGACGTAAAGCGGCTCGTCGAGACCGCCGATGCCCAGGCCGCGGCGCTGGCCGATCGTATAGTGGATCAAGCCGGTGTGCGTACCCAGCATGCGGCCGTCGGCATGCACGATCTCGCCCGGTTCGGCGGCGCCGGGGCGCAGCTTCTCGATGACGCTGGCATAGTTGCCGTTCGGCACGAAGCAGATGTCCTGGCTGTCGGGCTTGTCGGCCACGGCCAGCCCGTGCCGCGCGGCCAGCGCGCGGGTTTCGGCCTTGGTCGCAAGCCCGCCCAGCGGAAAGCGCAGGAAGTCCAGCTGTTCCGGCGTGGTCGAGAACAGGAAATAGGACTGGTCGCGCGCCGGATCGGCCGCCACATGCAACTCGGGACCCGCCGCGCCCGCCTGGCGCCGGATGTAGTGCCCGGTGGCCATGCAGTCGGCCTCGAGATCGCGCGCGGTCTCGAGCAGGTCCTTGAACTTCACCCGTTCGTTGCAGCGGATGCAGGGCACGGGCGTGGCGCCGGCCAGATAGCTGTCGGCGAATTCGTCGATCACCGCCTCGCGGAAGACGTTCTCGTAATCCAGCACGTAATGCGGAAAGCCCATCGTCTCGGCCACGCGGCGCGCGTCGTGGATGTCGACGCCGGCGCAGCAGGCGCCTTTCTTGGCAAGCGCCGCGCCGTGGTCGTAAAGCTGAAGCGTCACGCCCACCACGTCATAGCCTTCCGCCGCCAGTTCGGCGGCCACGACCGAGCTGTCGACGCCGCCCGACATCGCCACGACGACGCGCGTCTCGGCCGGCGGCTTGGGAAAGCCCAGCGAGTTCAGGCGGGGGGTATCGTCAAGCGCCATGGGTCAGGTGTCCGGCCGGGTTGGGGATGGGGAAGCGGAATGGCCGGAATATAGGAAAATGCGACATACTCACAAGGGCCGACTTCACCCCTCCTTAAGCGCGACCGGCCAGTCTGCCCCCCGGGTGAACGAAACTTGGGTGAGAGACGATGTATCTCAAGAAGATCGACGGGCCGCGGGCGGTGACGCTGCCGGACGGCTCGGTGATGACGCGCGCCGACCTGCCGGACCCCGACACGCGCCGCTGGGTCGCAAGCCGCAAGGCTGCGGTGCTGCGGGCGGTCAGGCATGGGCTTCTCACGCGCGACGAGGCGCTGACGACCTATTCGCTGTCGGCCGAAGAGTTCGACAGCTGGCAGGCCGCGGTCGAACAGCATGGCGAAGTCGCCCTGAAATCGACGGCGCTGCAACGCTATAGACAACCCTAGGTTGCGTTGCTATCGTCAAACGGGCGTAACCTGCGATTAACCATTCTCGGCCAGTGTGACGGTCACTGACGGTACGATTGCGGAGATCTGACATGCGCGTGCTTCTGGTCGAGGATGATCCGACGACTTCCCGCAGCATCGAGCTGATGCTGACCCATGCCAACCTGAACGTCTACGCGACCGACCTGGGCGAGGAAGGGATCGATCTGGCGAAGCTTTACGACTACGACCTGATCCTGCTCGACCTGAACCTGCCCGACATGCACGGCCACGACGTGCTGCGCCAGCTGCGCCTGGCCAAGGTCGACACGCCGATCCTGATCCTGTCGGGCGCCGACGACACCGAGAACAAGATCAAGGGATTCGGTTTCGGCGCCGACGACTATCTGACGAAACCCTTCCACCGCGAGGAACTCGTGGCGCGCATCCACGCGATCATCCGCCGCTCGAAGGGCCATGCGCAGTCGATCATCCGCACCGGACAGGTCTCGGTGAACCTCGACGCCAAGACCGTCGACGTCGACGGCAAGCCGGTGCACCTGACCGGCAAGGAATACCAGATGCTCGAACTTCTCAGCCTGCGGAAGGGCACGACCCTGACGAAGGAGATGTTTCTCAACCACCTCTATGGCGGCATGGACGAGCCCGAGCTGAAGATCATCGACGTCTTCATCTGCAAGCTGCGCAAGAAGCTGAGCGAGGCGACCGGCGGGCAGAACCACATCGAAACCGTCTGGGGCCGCGGCTATGTGCTGCGCGACCCCGATCCAAGATCCGTCGAACGGACCGTCGCGGCGTCGGCCTGACCGAGTTCCCTCCCGTCGTGACTGGACCTTCCCCCGGGGCGCGCCTATCACCTGACTAGGGCGCTCCGGGGGAGGTGCAGATGAGCAAGGACGTCGCTGTCGCGGATCTGGACGAGGCCGCCGCCCGGGCCGAGCTGACGCGACTTGCCCGGGAAATCGGCCGCGCGAACGCGGCCTATCACGGCGCCGACGCGCCCGAAATCTCGGACGCGGACTATGACGCGCTCAAGCGCCGCAACGCCGAGATCGAGGCCCGCTTTCCCCATCTCAAGCGCACCGACAGCCCCAGCGATCAGGTCGGTGTCGCGCCCGCCGAGGGCTTCGAGAAGGTCCGCCATGACGTGCCCATGCTGTCACTGGGCAACGCCTTCACCGACGAGGATGTGGTGGACTTCATGCGCGGCGTGCGCAAGTTCCTCGGCCTTGCCGAGGACGCCCCGCTGGACGTCACCGCCGAACCCAAGATCGACGGGCTGTCGCTTTCGCTGCGCTACGAGGGCGGCAGGCTGGTGCGCGCCGCTACGCGGGGCGACGGGACCGAGGGCGAGAACGTCACCGCCAACGCCCGCACCATCGCCGACATCCCCCACGCCCTGACGGGTCCGGCGCCCGAGGTGCTCGAGGTGCGGGGCGAGGTCTACATGGCGCATGACGACTTCGCCGCGCTCAACGCCCGGCAGGCGGCGGCGGGCGAACGGACCTTCGCCAATCCACGCAACGCCGCCGCCGGGTCGCTGCGCCAGCTCGACCCCGCCGTGACCGCCGCGCGGCCCTTGCGCTTTTTCGCCTATGCCTGGGGCGCCCATTCCGAACCGGTGGCCGAAACGCAAAGCGGCGCGCTTGCGCGGCTTGCGCAGCTGGGCTTCCGGGTGAACCCGCTGACCAAGACCTGCCCGACCACGGACGACATGCTTGCGCACTACCGCGCGATCGAGGCGCAGCGCGCGACGCTGCCCTACGACATCGACGGTGTCGTCTACAAGGTCGACGACCTTGGGTTGCAACGCCGGCTCGGCTATCGCTCGACCACGCCGCGATGGGCGATCGCACACAAGTTCCCCGCCCAACTCGCCTGGACCCGGCTCGAGGCGATCGACATCCAGGTCGGCCGCACCGGCGCGCTCAGCCCGGTGGCGCGGCTTCACCCGGTCACCGTGGGCGGCGTCGTGGTTTCGAACGCCACGCTCCACAACGAGGATTACATCGCTGGCCGCGACGCCAGCGGCAACCCGATCCGCGGCGGCAAGGACATCCGCGTGGGCGACTGGGTGCAGGTCTATCGCGCCGGCGACGTGATCCCCAAGGTGGCCGATGTCGACCTGTCGAAACGACCCGCCGATGCCGTGCCTTACGTCTTTCCCACGGCCTGCCCCGAATGCGGATCGTACGCGATCCGCGAACCCGGCGACGCCGTGCGCCGCTGCACCGGCGGCCTTGTCTGCCCGGCGCAGGCGGTCGAGAAGCTGAAGCATTTCGTCAGCCGCGCCGCCTTCGACATCGACGGGCTGGGCGCGAAGATCGTGGAAGAACTCTATCAGGACGGCTGGGTGCGCGAACCGGCCGACATCTTCGCGCTGGAAGCTCGCTATGGCCCCGGCAACCTGACGCAACTGAAGAACCGCGAAGGCTGGGGAGAGAAATCGGCCGCCAAGCTTTTCGCCGCGATCGACGAGCGGCGCACCATCCCGCTTGCGCGCCTGATCTTCGCCCTTGGCATCCGCCATGTGGGCGAGGTGGTGGCCGCCACCATCGCCCGCCACTATGGCACATGGGAAGCCTTCCTCGCCGCGATGGATGCCGCCGAGGTGGGGCAGGGCGCCGCGTGGGAGGATCTTCTGAACACCGATGGCGTCGGCGCGGTGATCGCCCGCGCCCTTGTCACCACCGTCCACCAGGAGGCCGAACGCGCCTCGATCGACCGGCTTGCCGCCCAGCTGCGCGAGATCGTCCCGCCCCAGGCGCAGGCCAGCGACAGCCCGGTGGCCGGCAAGACCGTGGTCTTCACCGGCACGCTGGAAAAGATGACGCGGGCCGAGGCCAAGGCCCGAGCCGAGGCGCTGGGCGCGAAGGTGGCGGGCAGCGTGTCCGCCAAGACCGACCTCGTGGTGGCGGGGCCGGGCGCGGGGTCGAAGGCCGCGAAGGCCGCAGAGCTGGGCATCGAGACCATCGACGAGGACGCCTGGCTCGCCCTCATCGGCGCGGCATGAGCGGCGCGGGCGTGTCGGGTGGACGGCCCGAGATCCTGTTTCCGCTCTTTGCGGCGATCGAGGGGCTGGCGGGCGTCGGCCCCAAGACCGCAGGGCTCTTCGCCCAGATGGGCGTCGACACGCCGCGCGATCTTCTGTTCACGCTGCCTTACGCGGCGATCGACCGGCGGCTTCGGCCCTCGGCGCTGGACATCCCGCCGGGGGCGACGGGCTCGGTCGAGGTGACGGTGGGCGCGCACCAGCCGCCGCGGCGCAAGGGCGGACCCGCGCGCGTCACGGTCGAGGACGCGCGAACGGCCTTCCAGCTTGTCTTCTTCCACGCCCGCGCCGACTGGCTGCGGCGCGAACTGCCCGAAGGCGCGCGGCGCATCGTGTCGGGCAAGGTCGAACTTTTCGACGGCCAGCTTCAGATGGTCCACCCCCAGTACATCCTCGCCCCCGACGCGGCGGCCGACCTGCCGGGGTTCGAGCCGGTCTATCCCTTGACGCAGGGTCTGACGCAGAAGCAGGTGGCGAAGGCTGCGCAGGCGGCGGTGGCGCGCGCGCCCGATCTGGCCGAATGGATCGACCCGGCGCTGAAGGCGCGGCGCGGCTGGCCCAACTGGCGCGCAGCGATCGGGGCGGCGCATGGGCCCGCTTCGGCGGCCGACCTCGCGCCCGAGGCGCCGGCGCGCCTGCGGCTGGCCTATGACGAGCTGTTCTCGCACCAGTTGACGCTGGCGCTGGCGCGCGCGCGCCGGCGCAAGCGGCCCGGCCGGTCGTCGGTGGCGACAGGGCGGCTGTCGTCGCGGGTGCTGGCGGCGCTGCCCTATCGCCCGACCGGCGCGCAGGAGCGCGCCGTGGCCCAGATCGCGGCCGATCTTGCCACCCCGGAACGCATGAACAGGCTCCTGCAAGGCGATGTGGGGGCAGGAAAAACCCTTGTCGCCTTCCTTGCCGCGCTGATCGTGATCGAAGCCGGCGGGCAGGCGGTGATGATGGCCCCGACCGAGATCCTGGCGCGTCAGCACCTGTCGGCGCTGGCCCCGCTGGCGCGGGCGGCGGGCGTCCGCGTCGAGATCCTGACCGGGCGCGACAAGGGCGCCGACCGCGCGGCGAAGCTTGCCGATCTGGCCCAGGGCCGCATCGCCCTTCTGGTGGGCACCCATGCCGTCTTCCAGAAAGGCGTCGACTTCGCCGACCTGCGCCTGGCCATCATCGACGAACAGCACCGCTTCGGCGTGGCGCAGCGGATGCAACTGGGCGCCAAGGGGCAGGGGGTCGACGTGCTGGTGATGACCGCGACGCCGATCCCGCGCTCCTTGTCGCTGGCGCAGTATGGCGACATGGACGTCTCGATCCTTGACGAAAAGCCGCCCGGACGGACGCCGGTCAGGACCGCGCTCGTCTCGGCGGGGCGCATCGACGAGGTGGTCCAGCATCTGCGCGACGCCATCGCCGATGGCCGGCGCGCCTATTGGGTCTGCCCGCTGGTCGAGGAAAGCGAGGTCATGGATCTGACCGCGGCCGAGGAACGCTTCGCCCATCTGCGCGCGGCCCTGGGCGACGATGCGGTGGGGCTTGTCCACGGCCAGCTTCCCCCGGCTGAACGCGACGCGGCCATGGCGCGGTTCGTTTCGGGCCGGACGCAGGTCCTGGTGGCGACCACCGTGATCGAGGTCGGCGTCGACGTGCCCGACGCCACGATCATGGTGATCGAGCGGGCCGAAAGCTTCGGCCTGGCGCAGCTGCACCAGTTGCGCGGCCGGGTGGGGCGGGGGCAGGCGGCGTCGACCTGCCTTCTGATGTTCCAGCCGCCCCTGACCGACGCGGGCCGCCGGCGGCTTGAAATCCTGCGCGACACCGACGACGGCTTTCGCATCGCCGAAGAGGATCTTGCCATGCGCGGGGCGGGCGACGTGCTGGGGACGGCGCAATCGGGCCTGCCCCGGTTCCGCATCGCCGACCTCGAGCATCAGACCGGCCTCATGGCGACCGCCCAGACCGACGCGCGGGCGCTTCTCGCCGAGGACCCGTCCCTGTCCACGCCGCGCGGGCAGGCCGCGCGGGTCCTGCTTTGGCTGATGGGACGGGACGAGGCGATCCGCCTGATTTCCGTGGGATAGCGGCCGGCCGCACCCCCTTGTTCCGCTTTGTTCGCGAATGTTCTTAAAAAGTTCTTTACACAGCGCCGCCGCTGTGAGAACAAAGAAGCAACACCACTGCCGAAGCGGAGATGCCCCGATGATCCAGGACGCCTACGACAGCCTTCGCCGCACCTACCCGACGCTGGTGCAGGATTTCCTTGGCGCCGCGGCGCTTGTGGCGCTGCTTCTGATCGGTCTGTATCTGCCGGGCCTTCCCGTTTCCGGCCTGTTCTGAGTTCCGCTCTGCCTGCGGTCTGACGTCCCCCTTCCGCATCCTGTCCCCAACGTCGATGCGCAAGACACTGTCCCATGTCCCCAGGGGTGCCTGCGCCCCGCCCGGGAGGTCAGACACGCCACTTCCGCCGCCGATCCGCCCGGGTCGTGCGGCGGTTTCTTTTTCCGGGCGCCCGCCGTCGGTGCGGGCTCGGCCTCAGAACGCCAGCGCAAGGCGCAGGCCACCCCAGTGGCGCCCGCCGACGCGGATCGGGGCCGAGAGGTCGCGCATCAGCGCGAAGGTCCCGCCGCCCATGTCGCGACGGTAGACCTGCAGAAGGAAGGGCCGGGTGTTGCGCCCGGCCTTGAGGCCCACGCGGTCGTCGAAGATGCGGCGGTTGCGGCAGTTGGCGGCGTTCCAGACCGGGTCCCGACCCTGGGGGTGCGAGAACTTGCGATTGTGCGTGGGCAGATAGCCGTTGCGATCGACCGCGGCGCAGAACACGACCTTGGGGTCGAGCGCCAGAAGGCGTTCCTGGACCTCGGGCAGAAGCCGGTCGGCGATCGCGGTGAAGCGCGTAAGGTGCTGCTGCGGGTCGGAGCCGGCGATGGGGCGATAGTCGGTGTCGAAAAGATCGGGCAGGCTGCACTGGCCGGCGGCGATCGCGCCGTCGAACAGCCGCCCGATGTCGGCCGCGGCGGCCTGAACCGCGGCGACGACGCGCCGGTCGCGGTCGGTTCCGCCGGTTTCGAGGGTGCGCTGCACCAGGTCTTCGCCCATGTCGATCAGCGCGTTCACGCGGCCACGGGCGTCGGCGATGTCGTCGCGCGTGCTGGTGATCGCCGCGCTCATCTGGTCGAAGGCCGGCCCGAAGACGCTTCCCGCCGCGCCGACGGCGTCGGATTCGCGGCAGATGGCGCCGGTGTCGCCGGCCAGCGTCGCAAGACCGGTGGCGATCGACCCGAGCGCCGCGTCTGCGGCCTGCGACCCGCTGCGCACGCTGGCGGCCTCGCGCGATATTTCCTCGGCCTCGCCACGCAGCTCGTGCAGAGTGCGCGACAGCGCGCCGATGCTTCCGGTGATCTCTTCGGCGGCGGTCGAGGTCTTGCGCGACAGGGCATTGATCGCCTCGGCCACCACCGAGAAGCCACGCCCGGCGTCGCCCGCGCGCGCGGCCTCGATCTTGGCGTTGATGGCCAGGATGTTCACCTGCCGCGCGATATCCAGGATTTCCTCGGTGCTGCGCGTGACGGTCCTCAGCGTCTCTTCGATCACGTGCATCCGCCGGTCGAGGTCTTCGACCCAGGCCGCGACAAGGCGGGTCCGTTCGCCCGAGGTGCGCAGCGTGGCCAGCGAGTCGTCGACCTTGCCGAGGATCGCGGCGGCCGAGGCGCCGGCGGTGTCGGCCGCGTCGCGCACCGCGGCGTTGGCCCCCGCGATCCGGTCCGCGCAGGCGCGCACCGCGGTCAGGATTTCGGCCTGCTGTCCCGCCTGGGCATCCACCGAATCGAGAAAGCCCGCGACATCCACGATCTCGCGCGAGAGGCGCGTGGCCACCCGCGCCACGCTTCCGTCGGACGCGCCAGCGTCCGGGACGCGCGCGTGACCATCGGCGGCTTCGGCCGGATCGAAATCTGCCCTGGGAATCATCTGCCCTCCGTTTCGGGCAGACTGGCCGAGATCGCTTTCGGCGCGGTTAACGGGTGATGGCGGCCGCGCGCGTCAGGAGGCCGCGCGTGTGGCGGCGTCGTCCATCGCTTCGACCACCGCCTCGAGCGCCAGAAGGATCGAGGCGTGGCGGTTGCGGAAGGCGCGCGCCGGCACAAGCACCTCGTAGGCCTCGAACGGGGGCGGCGGCACGTGGCCGTCGGCGGCCAGCATCGCCTGCACCTGATCGCGCAGGCCCGCCAGCGTGGCGCGGTCCTGCCCGATCACCTGCGCCCCGAGAATGGCGGCCGACGCCTGGCCCAGGGCACAGGCCCGCACGTCCTGCGCGAAGGCCGCGATGCGGCCGTTTTCGACCACGACATCCACGGTCACGGTCGATCCGCATTGCGGCGCGCGCCGGCGCACGGTGGCCTGCGGCGCGGGCAGGCGGCCGGCATGGGGAATGTCGGCGGCAAGGTCGAGGATCCGCCCCGAGTAAAGCTTGATCAGATCGCTGTCGGCCATGGCGGCTTTCCTTGCACGTCGCTTGCCCCTAGATAGGGCAGCCGCGCCTTCAAGGAAAGTACGTGCCATGCCCTTCGATCCCCGAACCCTGCGCTTCAACGAGGCCGGCCTCGTCCCGGCCGTGGCCCAGGAGGCCGCCACCGGCGAGGTGCTGATGATGGCCTGGATGAACGCCGAGGCGGTGGAGCGGACGCTGCGAACGGGACGCGTGACCTACTGGTCACGCTCGCGCGCGGAATTCTGGGAGAAGGGGGCCACCTCGGGCCATACCCAGCGGCTGGTCGAGATGCGCGTCGACTGCGACCGCGACTGCCTTCTGCTGCTGGTCGAGCAGGACGGGCCCGCCTGCCACACCGGGCGGCGGTCGTGCTTCTTCACGGCGGTCCGGGGGGGCGACGAGGTCGAGATCCTGACCCCGATGGCGTAAGGGGGCTGTCTGCCCCCTCTGCGCCCGGGGCGCATTCACCCCCGAGGATACTTCGAGGTCGATGGAGTGACCGGCGCCCGAGCGGGCGGCGTCAAAGCCCGACCATGCGCCGGATATCGGCGGGCGTCGCCCCCTCGGCGCGGTAGGTGCGGATCGCGCGGGCATCGTCGCGCTTGGCCAGACGCTTGCCGGCCGCGTCCCGGATCAGCCTGTGGTGGCAATAGGTTGGGGCTGGTGCATCAAGCAGTGCCTGAAGCACGCGATGGATCGCCGTCGCCTCGAACAGGTCCTGGCCGCGCACGACATGGGTGACGCCCTGCGCGGCGTCGTCGGTCACGACCGCAAGGTGATAGCTTGTGCCCATGTCGCGGCGGGCAAGCACCACATCGCCGACGCCCGCCAGAAGATCGGCCTGCGGGACGGTGATGCGGCCGCTTTGACCATCGGGGCCGACGCCGGTTTCGATGAAGGTGACGGCGTCGCCGATCCGCCGAAGGGCGCGCGCCATGTCCAGCCGCAACACCGCGTCACCCGGCATCGGCCCGTCCCGCGCAACGGTGCGGCAGGTGCCGGGATAGACCGGGCCGTCGGGGCCAAGCGTCACGCCTTCCTGGGGCGCGTCGAGCGCGGACAGGATATCGCGGCGGGTGCAGGTGCAGGGGTAGAGAAGGCCGAGGTCCCACAAGTGCGCAAGGGCCGCCCGATAGGCGGGCAGGCGCGTGCTCTGGCGCATCACGGGGCCATCCCAGCTTAGCCCGAGCCAGGCGAGATCCTCGAAGATCGCGGCCTCCCACTCGGGACGGGCGCGGGCGCGGTCGATGTCCTCGATCCGCAGCAGGAACCGCCCGCCCGCCGCGCGCGCCATGTCATGGGCGGTGATCGCCGAGAAGGCGTGTCCAAGGTGCAGCGGCCCGGTCGGCGAGGGCGCGAATCGTGTGACGAAGATCACCGGCTTTCGGGAGCTTGCGGGTCGGTGTTCACGCGGCACCCCGGGCGGCGTCGCCCGAGGCGGCCTGAAGCCAGGCGGCCCAGTCGGCCTTGGCGCGGTCGGTGTAGGCCTTGTAGCGGTCGCGTCGTCCGCGCCGGCCGCCCTTGGCCTCGACCGGCGGGAAGAGGCCGAAGTTGACGTTCATCGGCTGGAACGTCCGCGCGTCGGCCCCGCCGGTGATATGCGCCAGAAGCGCGCCGACGGCGGTGGTGCCCGGCACCGGCGGCAGGGCCTGGCCCAAGATCTCGGCCGCCGCCAGACGGCCCGCCAGAAGCCCCATCGCGGCGCTTTCGACGTAGCCCTCGACCCCGGTGATCTGGCCCGCGAAGCGGATGTTGGGGCGCGAGCGCAGGCGCATCTGGCCGTCGAGCAGGCGGGGCGCGTTGATGAAGGTGTTGCGGTGGATGCCGCCCAGGCGCGCGAAACTTGCGTTTTCCAGACCGGGAATCATACGGAAAACATCCGTTTGAGCGCCATACTTCATCTTGGTCTGGAAGCCCACGATGTTGTAGAGCGTCCCCAGCGCATTGTCGCGGCGCAGCTGCACGACGGCATAGGGCTTTACATCCGGGCGGTGCGCGTTCGTCAGACCCACGGGCTTCATCGGGCCGTGGCGCAGCGTCTCGCGCCCGCGCTCGGCCATGACCTCGATCGGCAGGCAACCGTCGAAATAGCCGGCCGTTTCGCCCTCGTGGAACTCGGTCTTGTCGGCGGCCAGAAGCGCGTCGATGAAGGCCTCGTAGTCGTCCTTCGTCATCGGACAGTTGAGGTAGGCGGTCCGCTCCTCCTCCGTGTCGCCCTTGTCATAGCGCGACTGGCGCCAGGCCACGTCCATGTCGACCGTGTCGGCATAGACGATGGGGGCGATGGCGTCGAAGAAGGCCAGGCTGTCCTGGCCCGTCTCGGCGCGGATCGCCTCGGCCAGCGCGCCCGAGGTCAAGGGGCCGGTCGCGATGATCCAGTGGCCGTCGCGGGGCAGGTCGGTGATCTCGGCCGCCTCGACCCTGACGCGCGGGTGGGCGCGCAGGGCCTGCGTCACGGCCTGGCTGAAGGCGTCGCGGTCCACGGCAAGCGCGCCGCCGGCGGGCAGGCTGTGGCGGTCGCCCATGGTGATGATCAGGCCGCCCGCGGCCCGCATTTCCCAGTGCAGAAGCCCCACGGCGTTCTGTTCGTCGTCGTCCGAACGGAACGAGTTCGAGCAGACCATCTCGGCCAGGTCGCCGGTGCGGTGGGCGAAGGTGCCGACCTTCGGGCGCATCTCGTGGATGACCACGTTCAGCCCCGCCTCGGCGGCCTGCCAAGCCGCTTCTGACCCCGCCATTCCACCGCCGATGATGTGAAGTTCTTGCGTCATGGACGCGGATCTAAGCCATCGGGGCAGGGTTGGAAAGGGCCCCGGGCCAAACCGGGGCCGTCGCTTTACCCCGTGCGGGCGATGTCGAAGTCGTCGCGGAAGACGTTGAGTTCGCCATGGGGCAAGGACGGCCGCTGCACCGACCGCGCGGTTGCAGTGGCCGTGGAGCGCGCCGCGCCCCCTGACGCGGATCCCCGGGGGGACCCGGGCGACGAGTGGACGGGACCGACGTCATCCTGGGCCTGTGCGCGCAGCGAGGCGAAGGTGAAGGCCGGGGCCGGGCGCGACAGCTGCAGCAGGGCGGCGGCGGGACGGAACGGGATCACGGCGGCCTTGGGCGCGTTGGGCGCGAAGACGCGGCGCGGCGCGACCCGTTCGCCGGACGTCAGCAGGCGGCGGGGCGCCCGCAGGCTGCGCAGCGCGCTGCGGCGGGTCCGGGCGCGGGGGTCGGTTTCGGCATAGGTCAGGATCAGCGCGGCGATCAGCGCCATGTCGCGCCAGAAGCTGCCCAATTGCGGGGCGAAGCCCGCCTGCGCGGCCGAGATGTAGCTGGCCCAGAACATCACCAGCGCCAGCAGAAGGGCGGCCGGCCGCAGCCAGACGCCGACAAGGACAAGGTACGCCAGACCGAAGACCAGCGCCCCCGACAGAAGTCCCGCCAGAGGGTCGGGAATCACCGGCGAGAGCAGCGCCGAGACATCGGTGCCCGGGATCACGCCGGCACCAAGGGCAAGGAAATAGGATGCGATGACGATCCGGATCAGGTTGGCGCCTGTCGCGGTCAGCGTAATCCGGTCTTTCGCCGTGGCCTTCATCGGTCGACCCCTCGTGAGGTGGAAACGGTGAACGGGCACACACACACTGGCTACGGATGCGCGCGCGGGGAAACGGGTGCGCGCGACATGGTTAACGCTAGGGAAGGAAGGCGTCGGGAATGGGGAACGGGCGGGGAAATCACGCGACGATCCCGCGGCGCAAATCGGGCAGGGTCGCGGCCGGAAAGGACGGCGGGCCAGGACGTTGCGCCCCGGCCCGTAGGTCAGTCGGATGGCGATCGGCAGGTGGCGATCGGTCGGGGATCACGCCTCTGGGACGTCATCCTCTTCCGGTTCGGCGATCCAAGCGACCGAGACGACTTCCTCGCCTTCGCCGGTCGAGAAGACCTTGACCCCGCCGGCGGCGCGGGACCGGAACGAGATGCCGTCCACCGGCACCCGGATCGACTGCCCGGTCGAGGTGGCCAGCATGATCTGGTCGCCGGTTTCCACCGGGAAGGACGCGACCAGGCGGCCGCCGCGCATCGCCTTGTCCATCGCCATGACGCCTTGCCCGCCGCGCCCGCGCACCGGGTAGTCGTGGCTGGACGACAGTTTGCCCGATCCGCCCGCGGTCACGGTGAGGATCAGGTCTTCGGCCGCGGACATGCGGGCATAGTCCTCGGAGGTGAAGTCGGCGGCTTCGGCCGCGACCTCGTCCTCGTCGGCCTCGGCTTCCTCGGTGACGCCGGCCACGGCGCGGCGCATCTTGAGGTAGGCCGCGCGTTCATCCGGCGTCGCCTCGAAATGGCGGATGACCGCCATCGACACGACGCGGTCGCCTTCGGCCAGGCGGATGCCGCGCACGCCGGTCGAATCCCGGCCCTTGAAGACGCGCACCTCGGTCGTGGGGAAGCGGATCGCCCGGCCCAGGGCGGTGACGAGCATCACGTCGTCATCCTCGGTGCAGATGCGCGCGTTCACGAGGCTGACGCCCTCGGGCAGCTTCATCGCGATCTTGCCGTTCGACTTGACGTTGGTGAAGTCCGACAGCGCGTTGCGCCGCACGTCGCCGTCCGATGTGGCGAAGAAGATCTGAAGTTCGTCCCATTCCTCTTCCGGGCGGTCGACGGGCATGATCGCCGCGACCGAGACGCCGGTGGGAATGGGCAGGATGTTGACGATGGCCTTGCCCTTGGCCGTGCGCCCGCCCAGCGGCAGGCGCCAGCACTTGAGCTTGTAGACCATGCCCTCGGTCGTGAAGAACAGAAGCTGGGTGTGGGTGTTGGCCACGAAAAGCGTGGTCACCACGTCCTCGTCCTTGGTCGACATGCCCGACAGGCCCTTGCCGCCGCGCCGCTGGGCGCGGAACTCGGCCAGCGGCGTGCGCTTGATCCAGCCCGACTGGGTGACGGTCACGACCATCTCCTCGCGCTCGATCAGGTCCTCGTCCTCCATGTCGCCGGACCAGTCGACGATCTCGGTGCGGCGGGGCACGGCGAACTGGTCGCGGACTTCGCGCAGTTCGTCCGCGATGATGCCCATGATCCGCTCGCGCGAGCGAAGAATATCGAGGTATTCCTTGATCCTTGCGGCCAGATCCTCAAGCTCGTCGGTGACTTCCTTGACGCCCAGCTGGGTGAGGCGCTGCAGGCGCAGGTCAAGGATCGCGCGGGCCTGTGTCTCGGACAGGTTGTAGGTTCCGTCCTCGTTCATCTTGTGGGTCGGATCGTCGATCAGCCGGATGTAGTCGGCGATCTCGGCTGCGGGCCAGCGCCGCTCCATCAGCTTTTCGCGCGCCTCGGCCGCGTCGGCCGAGGCGCGGATCGTCGCCACGACCTCGTCCACGTTCGACACGGCCACCGCCAGGCCACACAGGATGTGGCTGCGCTCGCGCGCCTTGCGCAGGTCGAAGGCCGTGCGGCGGGCCACGACTTCCTCGCGGAAGGCGATGAAATGCGTGAGGAAATCGCGCAAGGTCAGCTGTTCGGGACGGCCGCCGTTCAGCGCCAGCATGTTGCAGCCGAACGAGGTCTGGAGCGGCGTGAAGCGCCAGAGCTGGTTCAGCACCACCTCGGGCGTGGCGTCGCGCTTGAGCTCGATCACCACGCGGACCCCGACGCGGTCGGATTCGTCGGCGATGCCCGAGATCCCCTCGAGCTTCTTGTCGCGCACCAGATCGGCGATCTTCTCGATCATGGCGGACTTGTTCACCTGGTAGGGGATCTCGTCCACGATGATGGCGAAGCGGTCCTTGCGGATTTCCTCGACGCGGGTCTTGGCGCGGATGATGACGCTGCCGCGCCCCTCGAGATAGGCCTTGCGCGCGCCCGAACGGCCAAGGATCTGCGCGCCGGTGGGAAAATCGGGCGCGGGCACATACTCCATCAGCTGGTCCGACGACAGGTCGGGGTCGGCGATCAGCGCCAGCGTGGCGTCCACCACCTCGCCCAGGTTGTGGGGCGGGATGTTGGTGGCCATGCCCACCGCGATGCCGCCGGCGCCGTTGACCAGCATGTTCGGAAAGCGCGCCGGCAGGACCGTGGGTTCGCGGTCCTTGCCGTCGTAGTTGTCCTGGAAATCCACCGTCTCCTTCTCGATGTCGGCGAGAAGGGCCGCGGCGGGCTTGTCCATGCGCACTTCGGTATAGCGCATGGCCGCCGGGTTATCGCCGTCCATGGACCCGAAGTTGCCCTGCCCGTCGAGCAGCGGCAGCGACATCGAGAAGTCCTGCGCCATGCGCACCAGCGCGTCGTAGATCGCGCTGTCGCCGTGGGGGTGGTATTTCCCCATCACGTCGCCCACCGGGCGCGCCGACTTGCGGTAGGGCTTTTCGTGGGTATTCCCGGTCTCGTGCATGGCGTAGAGGATGCGCCGGTGCACGGGCTTGAGCCCATCGCGCAGGTCGGGGATCGCGCGGCTGACGATCACGCTCATCGCGTAGTCGAGATAGGAGGCCTTCATCTCGTCCGAGATCGAGATGGTGGGGCCGGCGTGAACCATCCTCACGGGTGGCAGTCCGTCCGGCGTTTCCTCTGTGTTGTCAGGGGGTTGCGGCGTATCGCTCAACGTCTCTGCTGCCTGCTTGTGTGAACGCTATATCTTGTTGGCCGCAGAGTAGCAGATCGCGGATATTGGGTGCAATGCCAAGCCGGGGGATTTGCAAGCAGCCACCGGGCGAGAGTGCTACCATACTGTTTTCGTTGATTTGTTTTCCGCTTCGTGGCTCAATTGTCCGGGGGGATCGGCGATGAGGTGAGCGATGAGCCTTTCCGAGACCGAACTGATGCTACGCGGCTATGGCCTGACCACGGCCGAATTCTTCTACCGGATGCCGGATTACCGCAACGTGCTGAACACCTATGTCTGGCAGGACTACGACCTTGCCCCGGATCACCCGCGCCTGTTCCGGTTCATCGAGTTCTGGCAGGAGACGATCGAGGGGCCGCTGCATTCGGTGCGCTTCGTGCACCGCAAGCTGATCTCGCCCGGGGAGTGGACGAACGTGGTGGGCGAGTTCACGATCCACTGAGGCCGACCGGGGGCCTTGCCCCCGGACCCCCAGGATACTTGGCCCAAGAAGAACGCTCAGCGGACCGCGCGCCAGGCCATGAGCCAGACCGCCGCGAGGCCGAGCGAGATGACCGCGTTCCAGCTGGCCATGCTGAGGCCCGCAAACGCCCAGGCGACCTCGTCGCAGCGCACCAGCGGCGCGGCGAGGATCTGGTCCATCAGGTCCTGCGTCGACAGCCCGCTGATGTCGCCCGAGGTGCAGGTCGAGGGGCCGGCCCACCAGGTCCGCTCGACCCCCGTGTGATAGAGGCCGATCCCGGCCGTGGTCAGCGCGGAGAGCGCGCCGGCCAGCGTCAGGGCCGCCGCGGGGGCCGCGAGGCCAAGCGCGCCGATCGCCACCGCCGCCATGTGCGGCCAGCGCTGCCAGTAGCACATCGCGCAGGGCGCGAGCCCGGCGATGTACTGGAAGCCCCAGGCCCCGAGCAGCATCGCAAGCGATCCGCCCGCGGCAAGAAGGATGAGGGCACGTCTGGTCATAGGTACCTCAGGACCGCGAAGCCGCCGACGAGAAGCCCCACGAAGAGCGTGAACACAAGGCCCAGCCGGCGCTCGATGAAGTCGCGGATCGGGGGGCCGAACTTCCACAACAAGCCGGCGACGAGAAAGAAGCGCAAGCCCCGCGCGATCACGCTTGCGACAAGAAAGACCCAGACGTTCAGACCGGTCGCGCCCGACAGGATCGTGACGACCTTGTAGGGAAAGGGCGTGATGCCGGCGACCAGCACCGCCCAGGCGCCCCAGGCGTTGTAGGTCTGCGCGAACTCGTCGAAATAGACCTCCTTGCCGTAGAAGGCGAGGACGGGGCCGCCGATGCTGTCGAAGAGCGCGTGCCCGATCCAGTAGCCGAAAAGCCCCCCCAGGACCGAGGCGACCATCGCCACCGCCGCGATCCGGAAAGCGCGGTGCGGCGTGGCGATGATCATCGGGATCATCAGCACGTCCGGCGGGATCGGAAAGACCGAAGATTCGATGAAGGCAACCACCGCCAGCGCCCAGAGCGCGTGGGGGTGCCCGGCCAGGGACAGGGTCCAGTCGTAGAGTCGTCGGATCATCTGGGTCCCGCCCGCGATTTCGCCCCCCTTCAAGCTGTGGAATCGGTTACAGTCAAGGCCGGCACCAGGCGGAGGGCGGCGATGCGCTGGCAAGGCAGACGCGGGAGCGACAACATCGAGGACCGCCGCGCGTCGGCCGTGCCGGGCGGGCGTCTGGGGATCGGCGGCGTTCTGATCGTCCTTGCGGTCGGGCTGATCTTCGGCTTCGACGTGACCCCGCTTCTGCAGGAAACCGGGATCGGCGTGGAAGAGACCGCGCCCGCCCAGATCACCCCGGCCGATCAGCGCGCGGCCGAGTTCGTTTCGGTCACGCTGGCGGACACCGAAGAGGTCTGGCGCGAGATCTTCGCCACCGACCTTGGCCTGACCTATCAGCCGCCGGTTCTGGTGCTGTTCAAGGGCGTGACATCCTCGCCCTGCGGGGGCGCCTCGGGGGCGACGGGGCCGTTCTACTGCCCGCTCGACCGCAAGGCCTATCTGGACACCGATTTCTTCACCACGCTCGAGCGCCGGATGGGGGCGGGGGGCGATTTCGCCGCGGCCTATGTCGTGGCGCACGAGATCGCGCATCATGTCCAGAACGAGCTGGGCATCCTGGGCCAGGCCAACCAGGTCCGCCGGCAGGTCGGGCAGGCGGACTCGAACGCGATCTCGGTGCGGATCGAGCTTCAGGCCGATTGCCTGTCCGGCGTCTGGGCGCGGCACGCCGAGGCGCGCTTTGGCAGCCTCGAGGAGGGCGACATCGCCGAGGCGCTGAACGCGGCGGCGCGGATCGGCGACGACACGCTGCAGCGGCAGGCCGGACAGCCGGTGCGCCCGCACACCTTCACCCACGGCACGTCCGACCAGCGCCAGCGCTGGTTCGCGGCCGGCTATCGCAGCGGCGACGTGGCGGCCTGCGACACCTTCGGCGCGCGCGATCTGTGACGTTTTTCGGCTTGGAGGGCGCGCCGTCGCAGGCTAGGAACGCAGCGGTGGCCCGAGTGGCGAAATGGTAGACGCAGGGGATTCAAAATCCCCCGCTAGCGATAGCGTGTCGGTTCGAGTCCGACCTCGGGCACCAGACTTCAGCGACGCGAATCGCGGCGATGTCATTGTCCGCACTTGGCGACCAATCCGCGTCTGGGGATGCGATTAGGGCTGACTTCTTCCCACTGACGCCTGAAAGAGCGCCGCCGAACCCGGGACGGGTGCGCGAGCGCGCGCGTTTCCATTTGCGCAACAATGGTGGCGCAGCCAACGCGTGCGTCGCGACGACTTGTGGCGCGCCGCGCCCCAACAGCAAGAATTGGTGCGCCTGCAGTCATGTTTGGAAACAATGCCGCGCACGGGCGCCCGGCGATCGCGTGGCCTTCGCCATTCGGTCGCCCTGGGTTCGCCTTGTTTCCGCCGCTTTCTTCTTTGTGGGCAAAAGGGCGGGGCGTAGGCTTGGCTCGTCCTGCTGGGGGGTGGTTGTTTCGGTCCATGGGGGGGCCGGTGGTGCGTCTTCGGACGCGCGCGTGTGTAAAGGTGCTGCCAGTGGACAGCGGTGGCGTGCCCGGGGTCCCGACGGTCGTGGGTGGATGATACGATCGGGCCCCGGCACGCCCCGCGCCGTGAACCCGAAAATTCGATGTGTGTCGCGCCTGTTTTGCCGCCCCGCCGCAGAGGTTCGCTAACACCTGTCCGGCAGGGTGAGAGGCATGGATCATGCCGTCGACCATTCTGCCCCTGCCGGGCCAGTCCCGCCCCCACGTCCGATCGGATGGCGCCATGGCGCGGCGGTCGTTCAAGATGTCCTGTCGCGGACAGCGCCAGTCATGGCCTGGGCCTGCGACGCGCCCTTGGCGACACCCGATGGGCCGCGGCCGGCCGGGGCGCTGGACCCCGGAGACCTTGTCACCACGCTGGACGGGGGCGCCGAACCGGTGCTTTGGCGCAGCGCGCCGGCGCGCCTTCCGGTTGTGCGGCTTGCCGGGGCGCGGGTCACTTCGGACTGCCTCGTCCTGCGCCGCGACCCGCTGGCGGGCCTTCTGTTCGGCAACGTCGAGGTTCTGGCCCGGGCCGGGGATCTTGCGCCGCGCGCGCCGGGACGGGCGGATTGCGTGGCGATCCTGCTGGCCGGGCACGGGCTGGCGCGGGTCGGCGCCAACTGGTGCGGAACCTTCCTGCCCGACGCCGCGTCGCTTGCCGCGCTGGCCCCCGACCAGCGGCGCGCCCTGCGCCGCGCCCATCCGCGCGCCGGCCAGCTGTGCGGGCAGGCCGGCTATCTGATCGGACGTCCGGTCCTTGACCCGCGCGCGCTTGCCGTTCTGCGGGCGGCGGCGCCTAGCGCTCGGGGATGAGGCCGCGCGGATAGAAGCGCAGCACCAGAAGCAGGATCACCCCCATGGTCAGCAGGCGCATCTGCGCTGCGCTGTCGACAAGGTGGGCCTTCAGCCAGCTGCCATCCTCCATCCCCGCGGTCAGCACGCCGACAAGCCAGGTGCCGATCGGTTCGACCTGGACCCAGAGGAACCAGATCAGGAAGCCGCCCAGGATCGCGCCATAGTTGTTGCCCGAGCCGCCGACGATCACCATCACCCAGATCAGGAAGGTGAAGCGCAGCGGCTGGTAGGTGCCGGGGGTGAGCTGGCCGTCGAGCGTGGTCATCATTGCGCCCGCGACACCGCAGACCGCCGATCCCAGGATGAAGATCTGCAGGTGGCGGGCCTTGACGTCCTTGCCCATCGCCTCGGCCGCGACCTCGTTGTCGCGGATCGCGCGCATCATCCGCCCCCAGGGCGACTTGAGCGCGGCCTGCGACATCCACAGAAGGATCAGCAGCACGGTGACGAACAGCGCCGCATAGGCGAGCTTCACGGTGATCGACGAGGCGACGACCGGGTCATAGCCCCAGCCGGTGACCAAGGCGACGAAGTCGGGATCGTTCTGCAGGTCGATCTCGTAGGGGACGGGGCGGGGGATGCCGATGACGTTCTTGACGCCCCGGCCCAGCCAGTCCTCGTTCTTCATCACGGCGATGACGATTTCGGCGATGCCCAGCGTGGCGATCGCAAGATAGTCCGAGCGCAAGCCAAGCGCGGTCTTGCCGACGATCCACGCCGCCCCCGCTGCCAGAAGCCCGCCCACGGGCCAGGCCACCAGCACCGGCAGGCCCATGCCGCCCAGATAGCCCGTCGAGGCCGGGTTGATCGCCTCGACCGCGGCCACTCCGCCGTCGAAGACCGCGCGGAACAGGAAGAAGCCGCCGATTAGCACCACCAGCATCGCCAGCACCCGGGCCCGCCCCGGCGCCATGCGGCTGTAGATCAGGATCGCGGCAAGGATCGTCATCGCGCCCAGGATCAGCCCCAGGATGACCCTCAGACCGCCGGCCGCCCAGGCCTCGGCCACGGGCGGCATCGCGACGATCACGGCGGCAAGACCGCCAAGCGCCACGAAGCCCATGATCCCGATGTTGAAGAGGCCGGCATAGCCCCACTGCATGTTCACCCCAAGCGCCATGATCGCGCTGATCAGGCCCATGTTGAAGATCCCCAGCGCCACGTTCCAGCTGTCGAACAGGCCGGTCGCCGCGATCAGGCAGAACACCAGCACGAAGAGAAGGCTGGCTTTCGTGCGTTCGGAAAGGCCGCTCATCATACCGATTTCCCCGAGAATAGGCCCGTGGGCTTGAAGAGAAGCACGATCAGAAGGATCGCGAAGGAGACTGCGAACTTGTAATCCGTGGACAGAAGCTGGACGAGGCCGTCAGGCTCGAGCGCTTCGGGCAGGACGTAGGTCGCGACCTTGCGGAAGGCGTAGGTCACCGTGACCTCGGAGAACGCGATCACGAAGCCGCCGGCGATGGCGCCCAGTGGATTGCCAAGCCCGCCCACGATCGCGGCCGCGAAGATCGGCAGCAGAAGCTGGAAGTAGGTGAAGGGCTTGAAGCTTTTGTCGAGGCCGTACAGCACGCCCGCGATGGTCGCGAGGCCGGCCACGATCAGCCAGGTCACCGCCACGACGCGCTCGGGGTTGATGCCCGACAGAAGCGCCAGATCCTCGTTGTCCGAGAAGGCGCGCATCGACTTGCCGGTGCGGGTCTTGTTGAGAAACCAGAACAGCGCCGCCACGACGACGACGGCCGTGACCACGGTGATAACCGTGGTGGTGCGCACCGCCAGGCCTTCTTCAAGGCCCGTCATCTCGCGGAAGGTGCTGGCGGAAATGACGAAGCGCGCACCGTCCGAGAAGATCTGGTCGTCGACGCCGATGATGAAGCGCACGATGCCGTTCATCACGAACATCACGCCCATCGACACGATGACAAGGATCACCGGTGCCGCGCGCTTGCGGCGGTAGAAGCGATAGACCATGCGGTCGGTGACCAGCACCAGCGCGCCGGTCGCAGCGATCCCCACCGGCAGGGCCAGAAGGGCCGTGGGCAGCACGCCAAGGCTGACGCCCGCCCCCTGCAACCACCAGGTCACGAGGATCGTCACCATCGCGCCGAAGGCCATGGTGTCGCCATGGGCGAAGTTCGAAAACCGAAGGATGCCGTAGATCAGCGTCACCCCAAGCGCGCCAAGCGCAAGTTGCGCGCCATAGGCCGTGGCCGGGATGATCACGAAGTTCAGAAGCGCCACGATGGCGTTGAGAAGATCCATGGGCCTAGTCCTTGCGGCAATGGCCGGGCCGTACGCCCGCGGCACCGGCAGGGTCGGCGATCAGCGGGCGGCCGGTGAGGGCACGGGTCATGCCGGCCGGGGCGGGCAGGCGGGCGGACGAGGGGACAGTCGGCATTCCTATCCCCCCAGGAAGGTGCGACGGACCTCGGGGTCGGCCAGAAGCGCCTGTCCGGTGTCGGTAAAGGCATTGGCGCCCTGCACCAGCACATAGCCGCGGTCCGCGATTTCAAGGGCTTGCCGGGCGTTCTGTTCAACCATGAGGATCGAGATCCCGGTGCGGGCAACCTCGATGATGCGGTCGAACAACTCGTCCATCACGATCGGGCTGACGCCGGCGGTCGGTTCGTCCAGCATCAGGACCTGCGGCTGGGTCATCAGTGCGCGGCCCACGGCGACCTGCTGGCGCTGGCCGCCCGACAACTCGCCCGCGGCCTGCCGGCGCTTGTCCTTCAGGATCGGGAACAGGTCGTAGACCTGACCCATCGTGGCGCGGATGTCGTCACGGCGCAGGAAGGCGCCCATCTCGAGATTTTCCTCGACCGTCATCGAGGTGAAGATGTTGTTGGTCTGCGGCACGAAGGCCATGCCCTCGGCCACGCGCGCCTGGGGGCTGAGGTCGGTGATGTCCTTGCCGCCGATCCGGACCGAGCCCGAGCGCAGGTTCAGCATCCCGAAGATCGCCTTCATCGCGGTCGACTTGCCGGCCCCGTTCGGACCCACGATCACCGCGATCTCGCCCTTGTCGACGGCGATCGTGCAGTCCTCGAGGATGTTGGCGCCCGATCCGTAGCCGCCGGTCATGCTGTCGCCGATCAGGAAGGCCGATCCGGTGTTCACGGGCTTGCCGGTGCCTGCGCGGGTATAGGCGTCAAGCTCGCCCCGGCCCTTGGGGTTGGCGATCGAGGCGTCCCGGTTGCCGCGGTCGTCCTGCCAGGCGTTGTCGCTCATGCCCGGGCCTCCGCCTTGACCTTGTTCTTCAGGCCCGTGCCCAGATAGGCCTCGATCACGGCCTCGTTCTGCATGATCTCGGTCGCGCTGCCTTCGGCCAGCACCTTGCCCTCGGCCATGACGATCACCGGGTCGCAGAGGCGGCCGATGAAATCCATGTCGTGCTCGATCACGCAGAAGGTATAGCCGCGCTCCTTGTTGAGGCGCACGATGGCGTCGCCGATGGTGTTCAGAAGCGTGCGGTTCACGCCGGCGCCGACCTCGTCAAGAAAGACGATACGCGCGTCGACCATCATCGTGCGGCCCAGTTCCAGAAGCTTCTTCTGCCCGCCTGAAAGGTTCCCGGCCTTTTCGTCCTTCAGATGAGAAATCGTCAGGAAGTCAAGGACTTCGTCGGCCTTCTTCAAAAGCTCTGCCTCTTCCTCGCGGATCCGCGCGCGGCCGAACCAGGCGTTCCACAGCGTCTCGCCCGACTGGCCCGCGGGCACCATCATCAGGTTCTCGCGCACGGTCATCGACGAAAATTCGTGCGCGATCTGGAAGGTGCGCAGAAGGCCCTTGTGAAACAGATCGTGCGGCGGCAGGCCGGTGATGTCCTCGCCGTTCATGGTGACCTTGCCGCGGGTCGGCGGAAGCCGCCCGGCGATCACGTTGAACAGCGTCGTCTTGCCCGCACCGTTCGGGCCGATCAGCCCGGTGATCGACCCCTGCCTGATCTCAAGCGAGGCGCCGTCGACGGCGTGGAATCCGCCGAAATGCTTGTGAAGGTTCTCGACCCGGATCATGCCCCGTCCCTGCGCATGGTCTTTGCGCATCTCCCGATGCGACGAAGCAGCCCGGAGCGGTCCGGGCTGCTTCCCTGTGTCAGTCGATGCGTCTCAGCGGAACTGGACCGTCGAGATGACGCCGTCCTTGACCTCGACCTGACGGTAGTTGCCGGCGGATTCACCGGGTCCGATCAGTTCGACGGCCGAGGCGCCGATATAGTCGACGTCACCGCCGGCGGCGAGGATTTCCAGCGCCTTGGCCAGTTCGCCCGGCAGGATCGGCTCGCCCGGGGCGTTCGCCACATCCATCACCTTGTCCTTGTAGACGGCCGGGTCCGAAGATCCGGCGGCCTGCATGGCAAGCATGATCAGCGCCGCGGCGTCATAGGCCTCGGGCGAGAAGGGCGAGGTCGCGATGGCCGCGTCGCCGATGATCTCGACATACTTGGCCGCGCCTTCGCTGTCGGTGCCCGGGTGCTGGCCGGTCGAGCCGTCGATCTCGGACCCGAAGTTGGCCTCCAGCGCTTGGCTGATCATGCCGTCGGGGAAGTGGAACGTGTCGAACGCGCCCGAGTCGAGCGCCGCGCGCACGATGCCCGAACCGCCCTGGTCGACATAGCCCGCCACGACAAGCCGCTGACCGCCGGCCGAGGCCAGCGCGCCGACTTCGGCCGAATAGTCGGCCTTGCCGTCTTCGTGGGCGGCGTTAATCGTCACCTTGCCGCCACGCTCCTCGTAGGCGGCCTGGAAGGCGTCGGCCAGACCCTTGCCGTAGTCGTTGTTGGTATAGGTCACGGCGACTTCGTTGATGCCCTGCTCAAGCAGGACCTCGGCCATCACCACACCCTGACGGGCATCGGACGGCGCGGTGCGGAAGAACAGGCCGTTGTCTTCGGCGGTCGACAGCGCGGGCGAGGTCGCCGAGGGCGAGATCATCACGATGCCGTTCGGCATGGCGACGTTCTGCAGGATCGCGCCGGTCACGCCCGAGCAGTCGCCGCCGACGATGCCCTTGACCCCGTCCGAGGTGATCAGACGCTCGGCCGCGGCGGTCGCGGCGCCGGCGTCGATGCAGGTCGAGTCGCCGCGCACCGACGTCACGGTCGAGCCGCCAAGCAGCAGCCCGCTTTCGGTGACTTCGGCCATGGCCGTCTCGGCGCCCTGCGCCATCTGCTGGGCAAGCGATTCGAGCGGGCCTGTGAAGCCGACGATCACACCAAGCTTGATCTCTTCCTGTGCAAGCGCCGGGCCGGCCAGAAGGGCCGTCGCTGCCGTCGCCATCATCAGTCTTTTCATTGATATCTCCCTGACTGGATAACGTATCCGGCCCGAAACCTAGAACGGGCCGCGAGAAAAGAAAAGGCAAACCCGCCAAGACGATCACGGGATTGTTTCGACCATCTTTGGACGCGCCGGGCGCGCGGCCCTATCTGTGCGACCAAGTCCGACGACACGAGGGAACGACCCGATGCCCCACAGCCTGACCGCCCGCCTGATTCTGATGCTTTCGCTTGTGCTGCCCGCCGGGGTTCCGGACCCGGCGACCGCGCTTCAGACCTCGGCCGGGCGGGTCAGCATCGCGCCGGTGGCCTCGGGCCTGACCGAACCCTGGGGGCTGGCCTTCCTGCCCGGGGGCGAGGCGGGCGGCGGCGCGCTGGTGACCGAGCGCGACGGCCGCCTGCTTCTGTTGCGCGACGGTCGCGCGACCCCGGTCGCGGGCCTTCCCGAAGTGGCGGCCTCGGGGCAGGGCGGACTGCTCGATGTGATGGTGCCGCGTGACTTCGCCCAAACCCGCGAGGTCTTCCTCAGCTTCGCCCAGCCACAGGCCGGGGGCGCGGGAACGGCGCTGGCCGTGGGGCGGCTGTCGCAGGACGGCGGCCGACTTGAGGATCTGCGGGTGATCTTCGAGATGACCGGCGGCAATTCGGGCGGGCGCCACTTCGGCAGCCGCATCGTCGAAGCGCCGGACGGGACGATCTTCCTGACCATTGGCGACCGGGGCGACGGCATGCTGGCGCAGGTCCTGTCGCGCCACAACGGGTCGGTGCTGCGTCTGAACCGCGACGGCAGCGTGCCCGCCGACAACCCTTTCGTGGACGTCGCGGGCGCGCGCCCCGAGATCTGGAGCTATGGCCACCGCAACCCGCAGGGCGCGGCGCTGGATCTTCAGGGAAATCTCTGGATTCACGAACACGGCGCGCGCGGCGGGGACGAGGTGAACCGCATCCGCCGGGGCGCGAACTACGGCTGGCCGGTCATTTCCTACGGCCGCCACTATTCGGGCGGGCGCATCGGCGAGGGCACCGAGAAGCCGGGCATGGAACAACCCGCGTTCTATTGGGATCCCTCGATCGCGCCTTCGGGGATGCTGTTCTATTCCGGCCGGCTCTGGCCCGAGTGGCGGGGCGACATCTTCGTGGGCTCGCTCAACTCGGACCTCGTGATCCGGCTTGACGGCGAGACGGTGCGCGAGGCCGAGCGGTGGGACAGCCCCGAGACCACGCGGGTGCGAGACATTCGCGAGGCGCCTGACGGGTCGATCTGGTTCCTGTCGGTGGGCGAGGGGGCGATCTACCGGATGACGCCGGGCTGACCGGACTGCGGCACGGGATCAGCCGACGCGAAAGTGCTTGGACAGCTTCAGCCCCTGGCCCTGGTAGTTCGACGCAATCCCCGCGCCATACAGCCGGGCGGGCGGCGCGCTCATCCGTTCATAGACCAGGCGTCCCACGACCTGGCCGTGTTCCAGCACGAAGGGCGCTTCGTGGCAGCGCACCTCGAGCACGCCACGCGATCCCGCGCCGCCGGCCTCGGCCCAGCCGAAGCCTGGGTCGAAGAAGCCGGCGTAGTGCACGCGGAACTCGCCCACCATGGCCAGATAGGGGGCCATCTCGGCCGCATGACCGGGCGGAATCGTCACCGCCTCGCGGCTGACGAGGATGTAGAAGGCGCCGGGATCAAGGATCAGCCGGCCGTCCCGTCCGTGCAGTTCTTCCCAGTAGTCGGCCGGCTCATAGGCGCCGATCCGATCGAGGTCGATCACCCCGGTGTGGGGCTTGGCGCGATACCCCAGAAGGCTGCCCGTAGCGGGCTTCAGGTCGACCGAAAAGCCAAGGCCGTCCGAAATCAGCGGCGTGCCGTCCACCAGCGGCGTCCGGGCGTGGAGCGCGGCCAGTTCGGCATCGTCGAGCACCGCCTGGCCGCGACGGAAGCGGACCTGGTTCAGCCGCATCCCCGGCCGCACCAGCACCGAGAACGAGCGCGGACAGATCTCGGCGTAAAGCGGCCCGGCATAGCCGTCGGGAATGCGGTCGAACTCGGCCCCGCCGTCGGTGATGACCCGCGTCAGCAGGTCAAGCCGCCCGGTCGAGGACTTGGCGTTCGCCACGGCCGTCACGCCGGCCGGCAGCTGCAGCGATTCCATCAGCGGCACGACGTAGACGCAGCCCTTTTCCAGAACCGCCCCGGGCGTCAGGTCGACGCGGTGCATCTCGAACAGGGGAAGCCGGTCGGCCACCGTCGCCCCGCCCCCGGAAAGGAACGAGGCCCGCACGCGGTAGGCGACCGTCCCGAGCCTGAGGTCAAGCGACGCCGGCTGCACCTGCGCGGGCAGGATCGGAACGTCGGCCGCGATCGCGCCCGAGGCGATCATGTCGTCAATTCGGGTGTCGGGAAGAACGCCGGTCATGCATCGGCTCCGGCGGCCCTGCGGCCGGGGTGGCCCCGGTAGCGGGGCAGAGTGGTGTATGGTCGGGCTAGCAGGACTTGAACCTGCGACCTTCCGTCCCCCAGACGGACGCGCTACCAGGCTGCGCCATAGCCCGACGAGTGGCTTTCATACCCGATCTGTTCGTGGGGGCAAGGGCCGATTGGCGCGTCATGGCGTCATTTCCGCCGGCACATGCCGCCCTAATCCCGCCCGTCGATCCGGTCGCGCAGGGCCAGAAGGCGGCGATGCGCCTCGGCGATGCGTGGGGCATGGGTCGCCACCTCGGGACGGCGCGCGGCGATCAGCAGCCGCGAGGCCGCCGAAAGCACCGGCTGAAGGGCGGCGTCCTCGTCTTCGTCCTCGTCCTCGGCCAGGCTCTCGTCGGTCGGTGGGGCGGTCGGTGGCAGGGCGGCCGGGGCGGGTTCGTCCGGCGTCGGTTCAAGCGGCGCCGCGCCCGAGGCGACCGGCGCGACGGGGGCCTGGGCAGGGGCCTCGGCAGCAGCCTGAGCGGGGGCCACACGGTCAAACAGATCGCCCTCGGCCACCGGCGCAAGCGGCGCAGGCGCGTCTTCGACCTCGACGCCGATCGCGGCTTCACCCGCGTCCTCGGCGCCGACCTCTGCCTCGGCCTCGACGGCGGGCCAGGCGGTGTCCTCCTGCGCCACGAGGGCAGGGGCGGCGTCTTCGGCGGATTCCTCATCGGCCGGCTCGTCTGCGGCCATCTCCTCGATCGCGGCCACCGCGCCGGCGGCGTCCGCCTCGGGCGCCGGTTCCTCGACCGTCGCCTCGCCGGTCTGGTCGTCCCCGACCTCTCCGGCAGTGGCCTCGTCTTCGGGCAGAGGCTGCGCCGCGTCGGGCGCGCTGCGCACGTCGAAGGCCACGACCGTCGCCTCGGCCTCGACCACCGCGCCCTGATCGTCGTCGAGGAACAGCGGCGGCGACAGGCTTTGCACGTGGCGCACGCCTTTCTCGCGCAGCAGTTTCTGCACCCCGCGAATGGTCATCCCGTCGTCGTGAAGAAGCCGCTTGATCCCGCCGATCAGCTCCATGTCCGACGGGCGGTAATAGCGACGCCCACCCGCGCGCTTGACCGGCTTGACCTGCGTGAACCGGCTTTCCCAGAAGCGCAGCACGTGGGTCGGAACGCCAAGCCAGTCAGCGACTTCGCTGATCGTGCGGAAGGCGTCGGGGGACTTCTCCATCGCCGCCATTTACCGCTGGTTGCCCGCGGCCACGCGTTCCTTCATCAGATGCGAGGGGCGGAAGGTAAGAACCCGGCGGGGGTGGATCGGCACTTCCTCGCCGGTCTTCGGGTTGCGGCCCACGCGCGCCGACTTCTTGCGCACGCTGAAGGTCCCGAAAGAGGATATCTTGACCTGTTCGCCCGCAACCAGCGCGTCCGAGATGTGCTGAAGCACGCTCTCGACCAGTTGGGCGGACTCGTTGCGGCTCAGACCGACTTCGCGGAACACCGCTTCGCTCAGGTCCATCCGGGTCAGGGTCTTGTCGCTCATGTCGTCCCCCGTCATGTCTGCAGGGACCATAGGACCAGCGGAATTTCCGAGTCAATATCAAGGGCTTGTGGATAAGCTTTAAAAGCGGTTATCGGAGCCTCACCAGCGCAGCACCACAGCGCCCCAGGCAAGGCCGCCGCCGATGGCCTCGGCGACCAGAAGATCGCCCTGCTTTATCTGCCCGCTCTGCTTGCCCACGGACAGCGCCAGCGGGATCGAGGCGGCCGAAGTGTTGCCGTGGTCCTGCACCGTGACGATGACCCGTTCCATCGGCACCTGCATGCGCTGCGCGGTGGCCTTGATGATGCGAAGGTTGGCCTGATGCGGCACGATCCAGTCGACGTCGCCCCCGGTCAACCCGGCCTTGTCGAGCGCCGCATGCGCGGTGTCGGCCAGCTTTTCGACCGCGTGGCGGAAGACCTCCTTGCCCTGCATCCGCAGGTGTCCGGTGGTCTGGGTCGACACGCCGCCGTCGACGTAAAGGATATCGCGGTGCCGGCCATCGGAATGCAAATCCACCGCAAGAATCCCGCGGTCGTCCGTGGTCCCGGTGCCGTCGGCCGCCTCGAGCACCAGCGCGCCGGCGCCGTCGCCGAAGAGCACGCAGGTCGACCGGTCGGTCCAGTCGAGGATGCGCGAGAAGGTCTCGGCCCCGATGACCAGCACCCGCCGTGCCTGGCCCGCCACGATCAGCGCGTTGGCGTTGGCCAGCGCGAAGACGAAGCCCGCGCAGACCGCCTGTATATCGAAGGCGAAGCCGCCCGTCATGCCCAGCCCGTCCTGCACCATGGTCGCGGCCGAGGGAAAGGTCAGATCGGCGGTCGAGGTGGCGACGATCACCGTGTCGATGTCGTCGGGCTGAAGCCCCGCGTCGTCAAGTGCGGCGCGCGCCGCACGCACCGCCATGTCCGAGGTCGTCTGGCCTTCGGCCGCGAAATGCCGCTGTTCGATCCCCGAGCGCGAACGGATCCATTCGTCGCTGGTGTCGAGCGTCCTTTCGAATTCGCTGTTGGGGACGACTCGATCGGGCAGGTAGTGCCCGACGCCTCGCACGACGGCGCGTGGTGTCATTTGTTCTGGTCGCTCCCGTCACCCTGCCCGGAGCCATCTTGACGTGCCAGGGGAACCGATGCAACCCGCGCGGCCAGCCGCTCGGTGAAGCCCGATTGCGAGAGCTGGAAGGCCAGCTTGATGGCGGCGGCGACCCCGGTGGCGTCGGCCGAGCCGTGCGATTTCACCACCGTGCCGTTCAGGCCCAGAAAGACCCCGCCGTTGACGCGGCGCGGGTCGATGCGCTTGGTCAGCCGCCGCAGCGAGGTCAGCGCCAGAAGGGCCGCGATGCGCGACAGGGGCGTGGCCTTGAAGGCCTCGGTCAGGAATTCGCGGATCAGCGAGGCGGTGCCTTCGCCGGTCTTCAGCGCGACGTTTCCGGTAAAGCCGTCGGTCACGATCACGTCGGCGCGCGAGGACAGCAGATCGCCGCCCTCGACGAAGCCGACGAAGTCATAGCCGCCCGCCTCCTGCGCCCCCGAGATCAGGTCATGGGCGGCCCGCAGTTCGGCCCGGCCCTTGAATTCCTCGACGCCCACGTTCAGCAGGCCGACCCGCGGCCGGGTCAGACCCAACCCGTTGCGCGCGTAGGACGTGCCCATCATCGCGTATTGCAGAAGGTCCTCGGCATCGGCGCGGATGTCGGCGCCGGCGTCGAGCATGACGTTGAACCCGCCCGGATTGCGCGACGGCCAGAGCACGGCGATGGCCGGACGGTTGACCCCGGGCAGCTTCTTCAGCCGCACGATGCTGAGCAGCATCAGCGCCCCGGTGTTGCCGCAGGACACGACGACGTCGGCCTCGCCCAGGCGCACCGATTCGATGGCCGACCACATCGAGGTGTTCTGCCCATGCCGCATGACGTGGCTGGGCTTGTCCTCCATCCGCACGACGCCCTGGGCGTCGCGGATCTCGCACCGATCGGCGATCTTGCGCTTGGCGATCAGCCGCTCAAGCTGGTCGCGCGGCCCATGCACGATGAAGGCGATGTCGGGATTCTTCCACGCCGACTCGGCCAGGCCCGCGATCACGGCCGTGGGTCCCCGGTCGCCGCCCATCGCGTCGACCGACACGACAATGCGTCCCGAAGCTGCGCGCTGCTGCCCCGGTGCGTCGCTCATGCGCTGAAACCCGCGGTGCTGCCGCGCGCCGCTCAGGCGGCGTCTTCGTCGAGATCGACTTCGGCGGTCTGCGCGACGATTTCGCGGTCATCGTAATGACCACAGGCGCCGCAGACGTGATGCGGGCGCTTCAGTTCGCCGCAATTGGGGCACTCGGCCGGATTCGACGCGACAAGCGCGTCATGCGCGCGGCGCATGTTCCGGCGGGAGCGGGTAACTCGGTTCTGAGGGACGGCCATGTCTCAACCTCGGTCGTTCTTTGGGGGCCATGGCCCCTCATGTTTCGTTCGGTTCACGGCCTCTTACGCGCCGAAGCGCCGCCAGTGCAACCCTTCTTGGAAATGAGGCCGGGAACATACCTGCTTTTCCATCACACGCAAGGGGCAATCTGGGGACGGCGCAGAGGGGCGCGCGCAAGACTACTCGCCGTCCTTTTTCAACTTCGCGCGCAGGTTCGCAAGGCCGGCGAAGGGCTTCACGTCGTCGTCGGTCATCGGCGCTGTTCCCGGCCCGGCAAAGACCTGCGCCGTCTCTTCGGCATCGTCGGCGCGGGGGAAGGGGGGCAGGGCAAGCGCCAGCGCCTCGGCCAGCACCGCCCCAAGGTCGATCGCCTCGGGCAGCGGCTCGGCGGTGTCGTCTTCGGGCATCTCGGCCTCGGCCTTGGCCGGCTCGTCCCACCGCGCGAGGTAGCGGCGCAGCACGGCCTCGTCGAGGCGCGTCGTCACAGGCTTCAGCGTGACGCGACAGGGCTGCACCACGGTCGCGCCCAGCGTCGCTTCAAGCCGCCAGTCGCGCGGACCATCGGGCTCAAGCCGCCCGGCGAAACGCAGCTTGCGCAGGTCGAGCAGGTCAAGATCGGCCGCCAGCGCCGCAAGACGGTCGGGGCCGGGCGTCACGTCGAAGGCCAGGCGTTTGGTGCCCAGATCGGCCAGCCGGATCGGGTGGTCGAGGATCGCTTCGTCACGGGGTTCGGTCATGGGCGCGGGAACCTCACGGATCGGTTGCGGGGTCACTGGCGGCGGCCGGCCGGCCGGCCGGGGCACAAGGCCGTGCTTGAACTGCTGCACGACCTTCGGGTAAGGCGATAGCCATCAGGCAGGACGAAGGCAAGTGGGCGGCACATCTCGGATCATCGGCGCGGTCTGCGCGGGGCTTGTCGTGCTCAGCCTTTCGGGGTGCGCGCAGCGCTATCGCACCCACGGCTATGCGCCGACCCAGGCCGAGCTCGACTCGATCGAGGTCGGCCTCGACACGCGCGACACGGTCCGCGTCATCATCGGCGACCCGGTCGTCACCGGCGTCGTCGCCGATCAGGCCTGGTTCTACGTGAAGTCGGAATTCCTCGACTATGCCTGGCGCGCACCGCAGGAAACCGGCCGCACGGTCGTGGGCATCCTCTTCGACGAGCGCGGGCGCGTCGCCAACATCGAGACCTACGGGATCGAGGATGGCCAGGTCGTCGCCCTGTCGCGGCGCGTGTCCGATAGCGGGACGACCGGCGTGGGCCTCTTGCAGCAGATCATCGGCAACGTCGGCAACTTCAACCCGCTCGGCGCGCTGGGCGGCGACGAAGGGATCTAGAAGGGATCAAGTCTCGGGCGCCGCCAATCCCCGCGTCGGTTCCGGTGTCGGTCCCGCTTCAGGTCTCGGGCTCGAAGGTCAGGGCGACGCCGTTAATGCAGTACCGCAGACCCGTCGGCGCGGGCCCGTCGGGAAAAACGTGCCCCAGATGCGCCTCGCAGCGGTTGCAATGCACCTCGGTGCGGCGCATGAAGAAGCTGCGGTCGACGCTTTCGCCCACGCTTTCGCCCGAGACGCCGTCGACCGGCCGGGTGAAGCTGGGCCAGCCGGTGCCGCTTTCGAACTTGTCGGCCTGGTCGAACAGCGGCGCGCCGCAGCAGACGCAGTGGAAGGTGCCCGGCGCCTTGGGAAAGTCGTCATGGGTGCCGGCGCGTTCGGTCCCGTGCCGGCGCGTGACCTTGTAGGCCAGATCCGACAACTGCGCCCGCCATTCCGCGTCCGACTTCGTTACCTTGTCCATCACCCGTTCCCTTCGTCCGATCCAAGTCGCATCTTGAGCGGCCCGACGCCACGGGGGATACTTAGCCGAAGGCGGGCAGCCGTCCAATGCGGGAGCAGCCCATGGGGTTCACAAGAGCGGCACGCTATCGCTGGCGCCACGCGGCATCGCCCGAAGACATCGCGGCCGCCCAGGCCCTGCGGCATCGCGCGTTCCGGGGCGGCGACGGCACGGAACGCGACGCCGACGCCTTCGACGCGATCTGCACGCATGTCCTGGTCGAGGACCTGCGCACGGGCGCGCTGGTCTGCTGCTTTCGCATCCTGCCGCTGGCGCACGGCGGCGAGATCGGGCGAAGCTATTCGGCGCAGCATTACGGGCTGTCGGCGCTGTCGGCCTATCCGGGCCGCATGATCGAGCTTGGCCGCTTCTGCGTCGCGCCCGGCGTCTCGGACCCCGACGTGCTGCGCGTGGCCTGGGGCGCGGTCGCGCGCCTGGTCGAGGACACCGGGGTCGAGATGCTGTTCGGCTGTTCGTCCTTCCGGGGGACCGACGCGCTGAGCTATGCCGACGCCTTCGCCATGCTGAAGGCGCATCACCTCGCGCCGCCGCGCTGGCTGCCGCAGGTCAAGGCGCCCGATGTGTTTCGTTTCGCCCGGCGGCTGCGCCGCGCGCCTGACGTGCGTCGCGCGCTCTTGACCATGCCGCCGCTTCTGCGCAGCTACCTTGCGATGGGCGGCTGGGTCAGCGACCATGCCGTGGTCGACCGCGACCTGAACACGCTTCACGTCTTTACCGGGCTCGAGATCGGGGCGATCCCGCCGGCGCGCGCGCGGGCGCTGCGCGCGCTGGCGGGTTAAGGCGCATTGACCCTGCCGCGGGGCGGCATTAGCTGGCGCGCATGGCCGCCGCACCGCTTCTGCAACTGACCGACATTTCGCTGACCCACGGCGGCGATCCCGTTTTCGACGGGGTCACCCTGACCGTGCAGCCCGGCGACCGAATCGCGCTTGTGGGCCGCAACGGGTCGGGCAAGTCGACGCTGATGAAGATCATGGCGGGCCTCGTCGAACCCGACCGCGGCACCCGCGTCCTGCCGCAGGGCACCAGCGTGGGCTACATGGAACAGGACCCCGACATGGCGGGCTTCGTGACGCTGGGCGACTATGCCGCCGCCGCCCTTGCGGAGGGCGAGGAGTGGCGCCTGGCCGCCGCCGCCGAAGGCCTGTCCTTCGACCCCACGACCCCGGTCGCAGCGGCCTCGGGCGGCGAGCGGCGGCGCGCGGCGCTGGCGCGGCTTCTGGCCGAGGCGCCCGACCTGATGCTGCTGGACGAGCCCACGAACCATTTGGACATCGCGGCGATCGAATGGCTCGAGGCGACGCTGAAGGACCATGGCGGGGCCTTCGTCCTGATCAGCCACGACCGCGCGGTGCTGAAGGCGCTGACGCGGGCCACGCTCTGGATCGACCGGGGCGTGGTGCGCCGCCGCGAGGCCGGATTCGACGGGTTCGAGGCCTGGCGCGACAAGGTCTGGGACGACGAGGATGTCGCCCGCCACAAGCTGGACCGGCGCATCGCCTCGGAAGGCAAGTGGGCGGTGGAAGGCATCAGCGCCCGCCGAAAGCGCAACCAGGGCCGTCTGCGGGCGCTTCAGGAGATGCGCAAGGACCGGCGCGAGATGATCCGCCGCCAGGGCACCGCGGCGCTGGCCCTTGAGGCCGGGCCGCAGTCGGGCAAGAAGGTGATCGAGGCGCGCGGCATCTCGAAATCCTTTGGCGACAGGGTGATCTGCCGCGATCTTGATCTGCGCATCGCGCGCGGCGACCGGGTGGCCTTCGTCGGCCCGAACGGGGTCGGCAAGACCACGGTGCTCGAGATGCTGATCGGGCGGCTGCCGCCGGACACGGGCGCGGTGACGCTGGGCACCGGGGTCGAGCTGGCGGTCTTCGACCAGAAGCGCGCGGCCCTCGACCTGAACGCGACGCTGTGGGACAGCCTGACCAGCGATCCGGCGATGCGCGTCTCGGGGCAAAGCGACCAGGTCATGGTGCGCGGCACGCCCCGGCATGTCGTGGGCTATCTCAAGGATTTCCTGTTCGACGAGGGCCGGGCCCGCGCGCCCGTGCGCTCGTTGTCCGGGGGCGAGAAGGCTCGGCTTCTGCTGGCGCGCCTGATGGCGCGCGACAGCAACCTTCTGGTGCTGGACGAACCGACGAACGACCTGGACATCGAGACGCTCGACCTGCTTCAGGAACTGCTCGACGGCTATCCCGGCACGGTGCTTCTGGTCAGCCACGACCGCGACTTCCTTGACCGCGTGGCCACCGCGACGCTGCTGTTCGAAGGGCAGGGCCGGATCACGGCCTATGCCGGGGGCTGGTCCGACACCATGGCCCAGCGGGGCGCGGCACAGCCGCAGCCCGCCGTGCGGCCCGCGCCGAAAGCCCCGGCGAGGGACGCGGCGAAGGATGGGGCGAAAGACGGCGCAAAGAACGGTGCACCGCAGCCCAAGGCCGCGAAATCGGGACTGAGCTTCACCGAACGTCACCGGCTTGACGAACTGCCCGCCGTGATCGCGCGGCTCGAGGCCGAGATGGCCAAGCTGACCACGCTTCTGGCCGATGCCGATCTTTATACCCGCGAGCCGGCGAAGTTCGCCAAGGCGACCGAGGCGCTGGCCGACCGGCAGGCGCGGCTCTCGGCGGCCGAGGAGGAATGGCTGGCGCTGGCCGAACGGGCCGAGGGCGCCTAGCCCCTTCGAAGCGCGCCGTGAGGGCGCACGCCGGCGCCATTCAGAGGGTCGCTGTCGCCCGGCCGGGCCTCAAGGCCCCGCCGGTGACGACCCGCGATCCGACGCTGCATCGGAGCGTCAGCGCAGGATACGCGTGTACTTCGTGCCTTCGAGCGTCGCGCCCGCGATCATGCCGGCCTGCCCGAAGACCACCGCGATCACCGGCGAGGTCAGCGTGGTGGTGTCGGCCAGAAGCGTCTGCCCCTGCGCGTTCAGCGCGTACTTCACGTCCGCGCCCGCGGCCCAGCCCGGCGAGGTGCGGAAGGTCTGCAGCGCCTCTTCGGTCATGAAATACAGGACGTGCGAATACTGCTGCGCCCCGATCTGGAAGCCGACGCTTGCGTTCGCGGCCGAGTAGAAATCGACGGTCACGCCGTTGATGCGCAGCACGCCTTCGCCATAGGCGCCACCGACGCCGAAGCCGGCCTCGGTGATCAGCGGCATGATCAGCATGCCGGCCGAGTTGTTGCGCAGGTCCACCGTGCCCGGGTAGTTCGTCTCGAGAAAGCTCAGCGCCGCGTCGGCGCGTGCGTCGATCGTGGCGCCATTGCTGGTGCCAACGGCGTTGTTGCAGGCGGCGGCGGTGGTCAGCGCCAAGGCGGAAACGCCCAGCACGAAGCCGCGGCGGGTGGTGATGGTCATGGGGTCTGCCCCTTCTCTTGCGTGTCCAGTCTGCCTCAGTCGACGGCCTTATCTGACCGTTCGCCGCAAACTATAGGGGAACGCACCCGGGGTGTCACGCATATGTTGCGTCGCTCAGGCCGCGCCCGCGCGCAGTCGGCGGGCGACCGCCGGGGCGAAATAGGTCAGCACGCCGTCGCATCCGGCGCGCTTGAAGGCCATCAGGCTTTCCATCATCACCTTGTCGAGGTCGAGCCAGCCGTTCGCCGCCGCGGCCTGCAGCATCGCGTATTCGCCCGAGACCTGGTAGGCGAAGGTCGGGGCGCCGAAGGTGTCCTTCACCCGGCGGCAGATGTCGAGATAGGGCATCCCCGGCTTGACCATGACCATGTCAGCGCCTTCGGACAGGTCGCGGCGGACAAGGCGGATCGCCTCGTCCGAGTTGGCGGGGTCCATCTGGTAGGTGCGCTTGTCGCCCTTCAGGGCGCCCGAGGCGCCGACCGCGTCGCGGAAGGGCCCGTAGAAGGCACTGGCGTATTTGGCGGCATAGGACAGGATCGCCACGTCGCTGTGGCCCGCGGCCTCGAGTGCGCCGCGCATCGCGCCGATCCGGCCGTCCATCATGTCCGAGGGTCCAAGGATGTCGGCCCCGGCGTCGGCCTGCGCCAGCGCCATCTTCACCAGCGCTTCGAGCGTGGCGTCGTTCAGGATCACGCCGTCCTTCACGATGCCGTCATGGCCAAGGGCGTTGTAGGGATCGAGCGCCACGTCCGTCATCACCGCGATGTCCGGCACGGCGGCCTTGATCGCGCGGATCGCGCGGTTCGACAGGTTTTCGGGGTTCCAGGCCTCTTCGCAGGCTTCGGTCTTCAGCGCCGGGTCGGTATAGGGAAAAAGGCAGATCGCCGGAATGCCCAGCGTCGCGGCCTCTTCGGCGGCGCGGACGATCCGGTCGATGGTCAACCGCTCGACCCCCGGCATCGAGGGGATCTGGTGGCTTGCGTCGCGTCCCTCCATCACGAAGACGGGCCAGATCAGGTCGTCGACGCTCAGCGCCGTCTCGCTGACCAGGCGGCGGCGGGCGTCGGAGGCGCGGAGGCGCCGGAAGCGCATCATCGGGAAGGGTGCATGAGCCATGTTCGCATCCTCTTGTTTTTCCTCTGCGTGGCACGGATAAACCGCCTTCACAAGGCTGGTCATCGGCGGCAGGGCGCGCGACAAGGCCGGACGGGACACGGAACCGGGCGGAAGACGAGGGCAACGGGTGCAGTGGTACGAGACGATCTTCGAGTTGATCGACATGCGGTCGTTCTCGAACCTGTGGTACTGGATCGCCCTGGCGGTGCTGTGGTCGACGGTCAGCCACTGGGTGCTGGGCGTGCCCTTCGACATGGTCCAGCGCGCCCGCCGGCAGGGCGGCGAGGCCGAAGGCGATCTGCGCGACCTGGTGCGGATCAACGTGAACCGGATCGTCTATATCGCCGACACCGCGGGCGTCTTCATCATCGGCGCGGGCTGCGCGGCGATCACCGCGCTGGTCCTTCTGGGGTTCTGGTACGGGATCGAATTCGCGCAGGCGCTGTTCCTTCTGATCTTTCCCACCGCCATCGTGGGGGCGCTGTCGCTGCGGCAGGCGCGTCGCCTGCGCGCGACCAGTCCCGAGGGCGAGGCGCTGTTCCGCGCCCTCAACCGGCATCGCTTCTGGACCCAGGTGATCGGCGTGATCTCGATCTTCGTCACGGCGCTTTGGGGCATGTGGCAGAACATGACCATCGGCGTGCTCGGCGGTTGACTCCGCCGCCCGCCCGCCCCAGTTGACGCGGGCCATGACCGACCCGTCCCATATCCTTGCCAGCGGCGCGCCCGAAGGCTTCGACGCGCGGCTTGTCCTTGACGAGCTTGCCCGCGCGGGGTCGGGCGGCGGGGCGGTCATCCATGTGGCGCGCGACGACAAGCGGCTGGCCGCGATGCAGGCCGCGCTTGCCTTCTTCGACCCGACGCTTCCGGTCCTGACCTTTCCGGGCTGGGACTGCCTGCCCTATGACCGGGTGTCGCCCAACCCCGACATCTCGGCCGCGCGCATGGCGACGCTGGCGGCCCTCGTGCACGGGGCACCGAGGCGATTCGTCCTTCTGACGACACTGTCGGCGGCGACCCAGTTCGTGCCCGCCCGCGATGTGCTGGCCGATGCCGCCTTCACCGCCCGCGTGGGCGACCGGATCGACGAGGCCGCCCTGCGCAGCTTCCTCGTGCGCATGGGGTTCTCGCAGGCGCCCACGGTGACGGAACCGGGCGACTACGCCGTGCGCGGCGGCATCATCGACATCTTCCCCCCCGGCGAAGGCGGGCCGGTGCGGCTTGACCTGTTCGGCGACGTTCTCGACGGCGCGCGGCGGTTCGATCCCGGCAGCCAGCGCACGACCGAGACGCTGAACCTGGTCGAGCTTGCCCCGGTGAGCGAGGTCATCCTCGACGAGGCCGCAATCACCCGCTTTCGCCAGACCTACCGGCTTGAGTTCGGGGCCGCCGGCACCGACGATCCGCTTTACGAAGCGGTCAGCGCCGGCCGCAAGCACCAGGGGATGGAGCACTGGCTGGCCTTCTTCCACGAACGGCTCGAGACGCTGTTCGACTATCTGCCCGGCGCGCCGGTGCTGACCGACGACCAGCTGACGCCCGCGCGCCTTGCCCGGTGGGACGCGATCGCCGATCAATACGACGTCCGGCGCGAGGCGATGGGCGTGCGCGGGCGGATGGACACCGTCTACAAGCCCGCGCCGCCGCGCGGCCTTTACCTTGACGACGCGGCCTGGACGGCGGCCCTGAAGGGCCGGCGGGTGGTCGATCTGCGGGCGCTGCCGCAGCCCACGGGCCCTGGCGTGATCGACGCGGGCGGGCGGATCGGGCGCAACTTCGCGCCCGAGCGCCAGCAGGAAAAGATCAGTCTTTTCGGCGCGCTGGCCGCGCATATTCGGGCAAAGGCCAAGGACGGCGCGGTGGTCGTCGCCAGCTATTCCGAGGGCGCGCGCGACCGCCTTTCGACGCTGCTCGAGGACGAGGGGCTGGCCGGCGCCACCCCGATCGCGGACTTCCGCGACGTGCCCGATGCCCGGGGCGGCGTCTTCCTTGCCGTCTGGGCGCTCGAGCACGGGTTCGAGGGACGCGGACTGACCGTCGTTTCGGAACAGGACGTGCTGGGCGACCGCCTGATCCGCGCGCCGCGCAAGAAGCGCCGGGCCGAGAACTTCCTGACCGAGGCGCAAAGCCTCAGCCCCGGCGATCTGATCGTGCATGTCGATCACGGCGTCGGGCGCTATCAGGGGATGGAGGTGATCAGCGCGCTGGGGGCAGCGCATGAATGCCTGCTTCTGGAATACGCCGGCGGCGACAGGCTCTATCTGCCGGTCGAGAACATCGAACTTCTCAGCCGCTTCGGCCATGAAGAGGGGCTTCTCGACAAGCTGGGCGGCGGGGCCTGGCAGGCCAAGAAGGCCCGCCTGAAGGAACGCATCCGCGAGATGGCCGAGCGGCTGATCCGCATCGCCGCCGAACGCGCGCTGCGCACCGCCCCGGTGATCGAACAGCCCGACCACGCGTGGGAGGCCTTCTCGGCCCGCTTCCCCTATCAGGAGACGGACGACCAGCTGCGCGCGATCTCGGACGTGCTTGACGATCTGGCCTCGGGCAACCCGATGGACCGGCTGATCTGCGGCGACGTGGGCTTCGGCAAGACCGAGGTCGCGATGCGCGCGGCCTTCGTGGCGGCCATGTCGGGACTTCAGGTCGCCGTGATCGCGCCGACCACGCTGCTGGCGCGTCAGCATTTCCAAAGTTTTTCCGAACGGTTCCGGGGCTTTCCTCTGAACGTGCGTCAACTGTCGCGCTTCGTTTCGGCGAAAGAGGCGGCGGCGACGCGCGACGGGCTGGCGCGCGGCACGGTCGACATCGTCATCGGCACGCACGCGCTGCTGGCCAAGGGCGTGAGCTTCAAGAACCTCGGCCTGCTGATCATCGATGAGGAACAGCATTTCGGCGTCGCCCACAAGGAACGCCTGAAGGAGATGCGCAGCGACATCCACGTGCTGACGCTGACCGCCACGCCGATCCCGCGCACGCTGCAACTCAGCCTGACGGGGGTGCGCGATCTGTCGATCATCGGCACGCCGCCGGTCGACCGGCTGGCGATCCGCACCTATGTCAGCGAATTCGACACCGTCACCCTGCGCGAGGCGCTGCTGCGCGAGCATTATCGCGGGGGCCAGTCGTTCTTCGTCGTGCCGCGGATCGCCGATCTGCCCGAGATGGAGGAGTTCCTGCGCACCGAGGTGCCGGAAGTCACCTTCATCACCGCCCACGGCCAGCTTGCTGCGGGCGATCTCGACGAGCGGATGAACGCCTTCTACGACGGCAAGTACGACGTGCTTCTGGCCACGACGATCGTCGAATCTGGCCTCGACATCCCGACCGCCAACACCATGGTCATCCACCGCGCCGACATGTTCGGGCTGGCGCAGCTTTACCAGATCCGCGGGCGGGTCGGGCGGTCGAAGGCCCGCGCCTATGCCTATCTGACGACGAAGCCGCGCGCGAAGCTGACGCCGGCGGCGGAAAAGCGGCTGCGGGTGCTGGGGTCGCTCGACAGCCTTGGCGCGGGCTTCACGCTGGCCAGCCAGGACCTCGACATTCGCGGCGCGGGCAACCTTCTGGGCGAAGAGCAATCGGGCCAGATCCGCGAGGTGGGCTATGAACTTTACCAGTCGATGCTGGAAGAGGCGATCGCCCGCATCCGGCGCGGCGAGGTGGCCCTTCCGGACGTCGGCGACGGCCAGTGGGCGCCGCAGATCAACCTGGGCGTTCCGGTTCTCATTCCCGAAGAGTATGTGCCGGACCTCGATGTGCGGCTGGGCCTTTACCGCCGGCTGTCGGGCCTGCACACCAAGGTCGAACTGGAGGGCTTCGCGGCCGAACTGATCGACCGGTTCGGCAAGCTCCCGCGCGAGGTCAACACGCTGCTGCTGATCGTGCGCATCAAGGAAGAGTGCAAGAAGGCCGGCATCGCCAAGTTCGACGCGGGCCCCAAGGGCGCGACGATCCAGTTCCACATGGACAAGTTCGCCAATCCCGCGGGGCTGGTCGAATTCATCCAGGACCAGAAGGGCCTGGCCAGGGTGAAGGACAACAAGATCGTCGTGCGCCGCGACTGGGACAAGGAAAGCGACAAGATCAAGGGCGCCTTCGCCATCGCCCGCGACCTGGCCGAAAAGGCGAAGTCGGCGCCGGCGGCCCGCGCCGTCTAGCCGGCGCCCTCGGGCGGACGGCGCTTCGGTTCGGGGTCGATCTCGCGCGATCTGCGCATCAACAGAAGCGCCAGACCCGAACAGACGGCGGTGCCCGCCAGAAGCGGCACCGGCGTGCCGTCGAAGGCCAGCCCGATCGGGGCCGCGATCGGCACCGCAAGCACGGTCGAGACCGCGCCCACGACCGAAGCCGCCATGCCGGCGATGTGCCCCATCGGCTGAAGCGCCAGCGCGTTGAGGTTGCCGAAGGTGAGGCCCGCCATGAAGAAGATCGACGTGGACCAGAAGAAGAAGGCCGGGAAGGCCAGCCACCCCGGCATCAGCCCCGTGCCCCAAAGCGTCAGGAGAAGCACCGCGATCACCGTCTGCGCGGCATAGGCCGCGATGGCGAGGCGCCGCATCCCAAGCCGCATCACCAGCGTGGCGTTCAGGATCGTGCCGCCCGCCGACAGAAGCCCCGTCGCCATGAACCAGAAGTGGAAATAGGTGCCGCGCCCGAAGGTCTCGTCGTAAAGCTGCTGGATCGAGCTGAGCAGCGCGAACATCTGGCCGAAGCCCAGGCACAGGACCGCAATGTAGATCAGGACCATCCGGTGTGTCAGCACCTCGCGCGCGGCGGCCAGAAGGGGACCGGCGCGGAAGGGGCGGCGCGCCTCGGGCGGCAGCGTCTCGGGCTGGCGCAGGTTGAGCCAGAGCCCGCCGGCAAGTCCGAAGACGACGAAGGCCCCGAAGATCCCCTGCCAGGTGCCGCTCAGCGCGATGATGCCTGCACCCAGCGTGGGCGCGAAGGCGGGGACAAGGATGAAGACGGTCATCACGAAGGACACCACCTGCGCCATGCGGCGCCCCTCGTAGAGGTCGCGGATCATCGCCAGCGTGACCACGCGCGGACCAGAGGCCCCAAGCCCCTGCATCACGCGGGCAGCAAGAAGCGCCTCGAGCGATTGCGCCGTCATCGCCCAGAGCGACGCCGCGATGTAAAGCGCGATGCCGCAGGTGATGGTGGTGCGGCGACCCAGACGGTCCGAGATCGGGCCGGCGAAGAAGGTGCCGATCCCCATGCCCAGCACGAAGGCCGTCAGGACAAGCTGGACGCGGTTCGCATCACCGGGCGACAGGTCGGACGCGATCTGCGGCAGCGCGGGCAGCATCGCGTCGATCGAAAAGGCGATGGTGGCGAAAAGCATCGCCGACAGCGCCACGAACTCGGGCATGGGCAGCGGCCCCGAGGGCCTCATGCGTCGCCGGCCCGCAACTGTTCGGTCACTTCGTCGATGACCTGAAGCCACAGCTCGGTCGGCTGCGCACCGACCACGACATGCTGGTTGGCGATGACGAAGGTCGGCACGCCGGTCACGCCGCGCTGGCGGGCGTGCGCGTCGCGGGCCCGCACGTCCTCGGCATCCGCCTCGGTCGAGAAAAGCCGCGCGATCATCGCGCGGTCAAGGCCGATGGCGGCGGCGATGTCGGTCAGCACCTCGCGGTCGCCGATGTCGCGGCCTTCGATGAAATAGGCGCGGAAAAGCGCGGCGACCGCCGCGGTCTGCCGCCCCTCGAGCCCCGCCCAGTGGATCAGCCGGTGCGCGTCAAGCGTGCTGGGCGTGCGGGTGATCCCTTCGAAGTTGATCGCCAGCCCCGCCCTTTCGGCCGCCGTCACCACCGGGGCATAGGCCCGCACCGCGCCGTCGCGGCCGCCGAACTTGGCCTCCATGTAGGCGCGCCGCTCCATGCCCTCGGGCGGCATGTCGGGGTTGAGCTGGAAGGGATGCCATTCGATGGCGAAGGGGTGGTCGGGCCGCTGTTCCAGCGCCCGGTCCAGGTTGGCCTTGCCGATGAAGCACCAGGGGCAGATCGGGTCGGACAGGATATCAAGCTTGATCATCGGTGGTCTCGGACTGGGTGTCGGGCGTGATCCGCAGCGCACGGCGCGCCAGCTTGCCGTTCGCGGCGCGCGGCAGGCCGTCGACGCGGAAGAAGACGCGCGGGCGTTTGTAGGAGGCAAGCCTTTCGGCGCAATGCGCCGCCAGCTTTGCCTCATCCACGGGACCCTCCGCAACATAAAAGGCCGCGATCACACGGGTTGTGCGGTCAAGCACATGGTCGACGGCAGCGGCCTCGGCCACGCCGGGAAAGGCAGTCAGCGCGGCCTCGACCTCAAGCGGCGAGACCCGGAAGCCCCCCGCGGTCAGCAGGTCGTCGGCCCGCCCGATATAGTCGAGCGCGCCGTCGTCGCGCAGCACCATGCTGTCGCCGGTCAGGAACCAGTCGCCGCGCAGGTGCCGGGCCTCGGCCTCGGGGTCGTGCAGGTAGCCCAGCATCAGGCCCGGGTCGGCGCGGTGCACGGCAAGGATGCCCGGCATACCCCGGCCGACCGGCTGCCCATCTTCGCCCAGAAGCGCCATGCGGCGGCCGGGCTGGGGAAAGCCGAGGCTGCCCTCGGGGGCGGGGCGCGCCGGACTGCCCGAGACGAAGGTCGAGCATTCCGATTGTCCGAAGGCCTCGTGGATGTCGGTGCCGGTGCGGTCGCGCCAGTGCGCGCGGACCTCGTCGGGCAGTTTCTCGCCCGCCGACAGCCCATGCCGCAGCTTGGCCATCGGGGGCAGGGGGCCCTGACGCAGGAGCCGGCGAAAGACGCCGGGGACGGCGGCGAAGATCGTCACGTCATGGCGCGCGATCAGAAGCGGCAGCGCATCCGCAGAGATCCCCTCGGCCGGGATCAGCGCGGTCGCGCCCATCGCCCAGGGGTCGAGCAGCCCGGTTCCCAGCGTGTAGGTCCAGTTGAACGCGCCGGCGTGCATGACGCGGTCCTCGGGCGTCAGGCCATACCAGCCCTCGACCATCATCCGCCGCGCCCAGACCGCGCGATGGGCGTGGACGACACCGCGCGGCGCGCCGGAGGTGCCCGAGGTATAGACGATGTAGGCGGCGTCCTCGGCGCCGGTGTCGGCGGCGCGCAGATCGGCCTCGCCCGCTTCGGCCCGCAGGTCGGCCAGGGCCACCACGGGCGCGGGGTGTTCGGGGAGGGCGACGCCGGCTCCGGCCACGACCAGCGCGGGGTCGAGGTCGGCGGCGATCCGCGTGATCTCGCCCGCGGTCAGCGCGGCCGAGGTGGGGACGGGCACATGCCCCGCCGCGATCGCACCCAGAAAGACGATGGGGAAGTCGACCGAATTGCCGATGCGCAGAAGCACGCGCGTGCCGGGTGCCGGATGCGCGGCGCGGAACCACGCCGCCGCCCCGCCCACCGCGCGGCTCAGGCGCGCGAAGCTCCACCTGTCGGCGCGGGCGGGTCCGACGACGGCCAGCGCGATCTTGTCGGGGCAGGCGGCGCCCGCCGCCAGGACATGGGCAGCCAGGTTCAGGCGCGTGGGGCAGGCGGGCGGCGGGCCAAGGTCGACGACGGACAGCATGGCTGCGTCGCTACGCGCGCGAGTTGTGCGTTGCAAGCCCGGCGGAGGCCGCCCTATACCGCGCGGCATGAACCCGCGCGATGTCCCCAGCCTGATCCGACTTGCCCGCGAAAACGGTGCGCAGGACGACCCGCAGCCGCTTGACCTTGGCGCGCGGGTGCGCGAGCTGCGCCAGACCCGGAACTGGACGCTGGAACAGGCGGCGCGGCAGGCGGGTCTGGCGCGGTCCACCCTGTCGAAGATCGAGAACGGGCAGATGTCGCCCACCTACGACGCGCTGAAAAAGCTGGCCACCGGTCTTCAGATCCCGGTGCCGCAGCTCTTCACGCCGCCTCGCGCCGAAAAGGTCAACGGCCGGATGGGCGTCACGCGCTCGGGCGAGGGGACGGCCCATGCCACCACCACCTACGAGCACGAGCTTCTGGGCGGGGCGCTGACGAAGAAGGCCATGCTGCCCTACCGCGCGCGCATCCGGGCACGGGCCATCGACGAGTTCGACGGCTGGGTGCGCCACGACGGCGAAGAGTTCCTGTACGTCCTGACCGGCGTGATCCGGCTTTACACCGAGTTCTACGAACCGGTCGAGATGCGCCGGGGCGACAGCGCCTATTACGACGCCACGATGGGCCACAACGTCATCTCGCTGAGCGACGACGACGCCACGATCCTTTGGGTCACGACGATGGCCTGAGGCGCGGCGCCCCCCCCGGGGGCCCCGGATCAGAACGCGTCGTCGACGGCGCGCGCGCCTGCCGACAGGTCCTGCCCCAGCCCGTCGACCGTGTTGCAGGCCGAAAGCACAGCCAGAAGGCCGAAAAGAACAATGATCTTCTTCATCTCTGCTCAGTCCTCGAAGCTCAGTTCCTGAAGCTCAGTCCTCGTACCACCAGACATCGGGCTGAAAGCCGATCCAGTCTCCGTAAACCGGAGTGGTTGCGGGGTACTTAAGTTTGCTGGAATGGGCAATACGCGAGACCGTCGAATGCCAGACCGGAAGGACATAGCGCCCCGAGGTCAGGATGCGGTCGAGCGCCTGCACGGCGGCGACGAAGTCGTCCTGGCTCTTGGCGTTCAGCATCTCGCCCACCATGGCCTCGATCGCGGGCGACTTCACGCCCATCCAGTTGCGCGACCCCGGCGTGTCGGCGGCCTCGGTTCCCCAGTAAAGCAACTGCTCGTTGCCCGGGCTCAGCGACAGGCCGCGCGTGTACCAGGCCATGTCGAAGTCGAAGCCGTTGGTGCGTTCGGTGAACTGCGCACTGTCGACGGTGGTGATGGTGGGCGTGATGCCAAGGCGCGTCAGCGCGCCGGCGAAGATGTCGACGATCTGCTGGGGCTCGCTTGCGCCCTGGGTCAGCACGATCTCGAAGGTGAAGGGCTGGCCGGCGGCGTTCTTCATCACGCCGTCCTGCACCGTCCAGCCGGCCTGTTCCATAAGGTCGAGCGCCGCCGCGATGCCGGCGCGGTTGCGTTCGGACCCGTCCGAGACGGGCAGGGCATAGCCGTCGATCGCCCCGGGCAGAAGCTGGTCGGCGAAGGGTTCGAGCAACGCGCGCACGCGGCCCTCGGCCGGCCCCGGCGCCATGCCCAGGACCGAGTTCGAGAAATACGAGGTGATGCGCGGGTCGTTGCCGCCGTTCAGGGTCTGGCTGATGAATTCGAAGTTGAAGACGTGCAGCATCGCGTCGCGCACGCGCCAGTCGGCGAAGGCGGGGCGGCGGGTGTTCATCACCAGGCCGGTGATCCCCGAGGGCCGGCCATGGGGGACGAGCGACTTGACGACCTCGCCCGACTGGACGGCGGGAAAGCCATACTGCCTGTCCCACTTGGCGGCGTTGGTTTCGCGCATGGTCGTCAGGATGCCGGCCTTGAAGGCCTCGAACATCACGTTGGCGTCGGCGAAGAATTCCATCCGGATCTCGTCGAGGTTGGCCTGCCCGCGCATCAGCGGCAGATCCTTGCCCCAGTAGTCCGGGTCGCGCCGGAGCGAGACGTAGCGGCCGGCCTCGAAGCTGTCGATCACGTAGGGCGCGGTGGTGATCGGGATCACGTCAAGGCCCGACTCGGCGAAGTCGCGGCCGTCCCATTGCGCCTTCTTCAGGATCGGGCGCAGGCCCATCAGAAGCGCCAGTTCGCGGTCGGGTTCGGTGAAGGTGAAGCGCACGCTGCGCGGGCCGGTCGCCTCGGCCTTCGCGACCTTGGCCCAGGCACCGTGGAAGCGGGGATGGCCGACGGTTCCCAGCGTCTCATAGGACCACAGCACATCCTCGACCGTGACGGGGCTTCCGTCCGAGAAGCGGGCCTCTTCGCGAATCGTGAATTCGACCCAGCTGCGCGCCTCGTCCGTCTCGACCGATTCGGCGAGAAGGCCGTAAAGGGCGAAGGGCTCGTCCCAGTTCCGGCCCATGAGGCTTTCGTAGGCGACGTAGGCCAGTTGCCAGGGCGCTCGGCCCTTCAGGATGTGCGGATTGAGCGAATCGAAGCTGCCCACTTCGCCCTGCACGATCCGCCCGCCCTTCGGCGCGTCGGGGTTGGCATAGGGAAGCGACACAAAATCCGGTGGAAGCGCCGGCTCGCCATACATAGCTATGCCATGCTGCGGTGCGGCCAGGGTGGCTGTGGCGGCTGCGACCAAAAGTCCCGCCGCGACCATCGCCTGTTTGACGGGCAGGAAGAAAAACGCGCGCATCTTGCCGACTCTGCTCCTCAAGATGTTCTTTGTTGGCCGCAAGCGTAGACCTGCAAGTCAGCCTTTTCAAACTTTTAGCTTGGAGAGCGGCGAGAGGTTGCGTATAACCAACTCACTGCTCGATAGGTTTCTTGCCTGTATGAAACCTGCCTCAATAACTTAACGCCCGCTTCGTGCGGGCGTTTTTTTTGGGCGTTTCGCGAATGCGGGTCAGGCGGGCAACAGGACCGACGGGCGGCGTCCGCGGAACAGAATCAACGCCACGATCCCGATGTTCATCAGGTTCCAGGCGATGCCATTCACGAAGGCCATCTGGTAGGATCCGGTGACGTCGTAGATCCAGCCCGACATCCAGCCGCCAAGCGCCATGCCCACGATGGTGGCGAACATCACCGCGCCGACCCGCGCACCGGCCTCTTTCGGGGGCATGTATTCGCGCACGACGACCGCATAGCTGGGCACGATTCCGCCCTGGCTGAGGCCAAAGACCATCGAGACGAGGTACAGCGACACGATCCCCCCGGCGGGCAGGTAGAGCAACAGCGCCAGGCACTGCAGGACCGACCCGATCAGTAGCGTGCGCACACCGCCCAGCCGGTCGGCCAGCAGGCCCGAGATCAGCCGAGAGACGACGCCCCCCATCAGCATCAGCGACAGCATCTCGGCCCCCACGGCCGGGCCATATCCAAGGTCGACGCAATAGGCCACGATATGAACCTGCGGCATCGACATCGCCATGCAGCAGCCGATCCCGGCGAGGATCAGCATCCACTGCAGCGTGGCGGGCCGAAAGCCGGTGGCCGCGGCACGGGCGCTTGCGGCGGCGGCGGCGCGGGCGGTGGCCTCGACCGGGACGCGGGCGCGCAGAAGGAACGACAGCGGCACGACGATCGCGGGCACGATGACCGCCAGCGCCAGATAGGCCGCGCGCCAGCCGTGATCGGCCTGCACGCCGGACAGAAGCAGCGGCCAGATCGCCCCCGACAGGTAGTTGCCGCTGGCCGCGATCGCCACCGCGATGCCGCGCCGGCGCAGGAACCAGTGCGAGATGTCGGCGATGAGCGGGCCGAAGCTTGTGGCCGACCCGAAGCCGATCAGGACATGCAGCAGCGACAGCGTCCAGACCGATCCGCTGAGGCCCGAGGCGGCGAAGCCCACAGACATCAGCAGCGCCGACGCGATCAGCGCAGGTGTGATGCCGAAGCGGTCGACGACACGTCCGGTCAGCAGGTTGCCAAGCGCGAAGCCCGCCATCGTCAGCGTGTAGGGCAGCGACGCCCCGGCGCGATCCACGCCGAACTCGGCCTGGACCGAGGGCAGAACGACGATTACCGCCCACATGCCCACGTTGCCCGCCACCGCGATGCTCAGCGTCAGGGCAAGACGGCGCCAGGAGGCGCGGCTGTCAAGCGTGTCCGAGGCGGCGACGAAGGCGGTCATGGGCGGGACGCTAGCGCCGCGCCGTCGGGCCGTCCATCGCGCGGGCGCAGCGGCCGCCGGGCCTTTCCTTCGCACCCGCAGCATGTATGCTTCGGGCGAAACGAAACCGGAGGGCCCCGATGTCACTGAGCGGAAAGACAGCCGTCATCACCGGATCGAATTCGGGGATCGGTCTGGGCATCGCCTGGGAACTTGCCCGCGCCGGCGCCGACGTGGTGCTGAACAGCTTCACCGACCGTGACGAGGACCACGCGATCGCGCTTCGGATCGCCGCCGAGACCGGGGTCAACGCGCGCTATGTCGCGGCCGACATGTCGAAGGGCGACGCGTGCCGCGCCCTGGTCGAGGCGGCCGGGGCCTGCGACATCCTGGTGAACAACGCGGGCATCCAGCACGTCGCGCCGATCGACGCCTTCCCGGTCGCGAAATGGGACGCGATCATCGCGATCAACCTGACCTCGGCCTTCCACACCACGGCCGCGGCGCTGCCGATGATGCGCAAGGCGGGCTGGGGCAGGGTGATCAACATCGCGTCGGCCCACGGCCTGACCGCCTCGCCCTACAAGTCGGCCTATGTCGCGGCCAAGCACGGGATCGTCGGGCTGACCAAGACCACCGCGCTCGAGACCGCGGAAGAGCCGATCACCGCGAACGCGATCTGTCCGGGCTACGTCCTGACGCCGCTGGTCGAGGCGCAGATCCCCGACCAGATGAAGACGCATGGCATGGATCGCGAAACCGTGGTGCGCGAGGTGATGCTGGCACGCCAGCCCTCGAAGCAGTTCGCCACGGTCGAACAGATCGGCGGGACCACGGTTTTCCTGTGCTCGGATTCGGCGGCGCAGATCACCGGCACCACGATCAGCGTCGACGGTGGCTGGACCGCCCTTTAGGCACGGCCGCCCCCGGACAACCGGACACCCGGACACAAAGCCCCAAAAAGCAAAACGGCCCCGCGAAGGGGGCCGTCTGCATCCGGTTTCCCGGAAGGGTCGTTGGCTCAGTCGGCCATCGCGACGGCGGCCACGAGAGCGAGCACGATCACCGGAACGATCCAGGCGCCACCGGTGCCGGTCGATTCTTCGACGATGATCTCGGGCTCCATGACGGGCTCCGACATGCCGCCGGCGTAGGCAGCGGTGGACATCGTTGCGACGGCGGCGAGGGCGATCGCGGTATTCTTGATGAGGGTCATAGTTGCACCTGTGTGGTTAGATTGCGAATTTCTCTCTAGCCCTCACCGGCGCGCGCAGCAATCGGGAACTGTGATGGAGTTAACGCCTTGTTGCGTTATTGATACAGCGCCCGCTTTCGTCAGGCGTGGCTATTCCGCGGCGCGCTCGGCCGGGGCGGGCCCGGTGACGGGCGTGGTCTCGATCGCGGGGCCGTCGGTGCCCGCTGGATAGACGAGACCGGCCGAAATGATCAGCTTGGCGGCGTCCTCGACGCTCATGGTCAGTTCGATCAGGTCCGAGCGGGGCACATAGAGCAGGAACCCGGACGTCGGGTTCGGCGTGGTTGGCAGGAAGACCGACACGATTTCACTGTCGACGGGAATCTGGCGCGCGATCTCGCCCTTCGCATTGGTCGAGATGAAGGCGATCGCCCAGATGCCGGGGCGGGGATACTGGACAAGGCAGGCCTTGTCGAAGCTGGTCTCGGTCTGGGCGAAGACCGTCTCGGCGATCTGTTTCAGGCCGTTGTAGACCGAGCGCACGATCGGCATCCGGTCCACAAGCCCCTCGGCCCAGCCGATCAACGACCGCCCGATAAGGCCCTTGGCCAGCCATCCCACCATCACCGTGAAGATCAGGAAGATAACGACGCCGACGCCGCGCAGGTTGATGCCGATGTATTGTTCGGGCCGGTAGGTGTGCGGGATCAGCGGCAGCACCCAGCCGTCGATCCAGCCGACGACGGTCCAGACCAGCCAGATCGTCACGGCGATGGGAACGATCACCACAAGACCGGTCAGAAAGCTCGCGCGCAGACTGCCCAGAAGGGTGCGTCGCCGCTTCGGTTCGTTGTGGTCGTCCAGAAGGCCGGTCATGGCAGGGTGTTCCGTCTTGCCACGTCGAATCTAGGCATTCCGTCGGCCCGCGACAACAGCTTCGCCACGTGCCGGGCCGTCAGGGCGATCATCGTCCGCGATCCCGTGCAAGTTCGGACGCAATGGCCGCCGCAAGGCGCGCATTGTTGAGCACAAGCGCGATATTGGCCCGAAGCGAAGCCCCGTCGGTCAGCTCGTAAAGGCGTTGCAGAAGATAGGGCGTGACCGCCTTGCCGGTGATTCCAGCCATCTCCGCATCGGCCTGCGCCCGGCGGATCAGGGGCTGCAACGTCTCGCGCCGGATCTCGGCCTCGGCCGGGATCGGATTGGCGACGAGCTGTCCGCCCGGCAGACCCAGCGCCGCGCGCATGCGGTGCGCGGCCGCGATCTCGGCGGGGGTGTCCATGCGCAGGGGGGCCGCAATCCCCGATCCGCGCGACCAGAAGGCAGGGAACTCGTCCTGACCGTAGGCGATGACCGGAACGCCATAGGTTTCAAGGACTTCCAGCGTCTTGGGCAGGTCAAGGATCGCCTTGGCGCCGGCAGCGATGACGGTCACCGGCGTTTCCGCCAGTTCGCGCAGGTCGGCCGAGATGTCGAAGCTTTCCTCGGCCCCGCGGTGGACCCCGCCGATCCCGCCGGTGGCGAAGACAGCGATTCCGGCCTGCGCGGCCGCGATCATCGTGGCGGCGACCGTGGTGGCCCCGGTGCCGCCGCGCGCCAGGCACACCGCAAGATCCGCGCGCGAGAGCTTCGCCACCCGCCGCGCCCTGGCCAGCGCCTCGAGGCCCGCGTCGACAAGCCCGACGTGCAGCCGCCCGTCCATGACCGCGACCGTCGCCGGCACCGCGCCCGCCCCGCGCACCGCCGCCTCGACCGCGCGCGCGGTCTCGAGGTTGTCGGGATAGGGCATGCCGTGGGTGATGATCGTCGATTCGAGCGCGACGATCGGCTTGCCCCCGGCGCGCGCCTCGGCCACCTCGGGCGAATGGACGATATCGATGGTCATGACGGAACACCCCCCGAGACATAGGCAGCGGCTGCGGCCAGGGCAGCTTGAAGCGCCTCTTGCGGACCTTCGCCCGCGGCTTCGGCCGCGATATGCGCGGCCATGAACGTATCGCCCGCCCCGGTGACGCGCGTCACCAGCACCTCGGGTGGACGCGCGGTCAGCAGGCCGTTGGGGCCGGCCTCGGCGGCCAGCGCGCCGCCATCGGTCACCAGCACCCGCGCCGCGCCCGCAGCGACCAGCGCCTCGGCCGCCGCGGGCGCCGTTTCGTGGCGGGCATGGGTCAGGATGTTCGCTTCCTCGAGGTTCACGTAAAGCGTCGCGTGCGGCGCGGACAAAAGCGGCTGCAGCCGGTCGGCCTTGCCGGGCGAGGCCGGCGCCACCCGCAGGTCGGCCCGTGCCAGCAGCGGGCTTTCGGCGACCTCGGCCAGCAGTCCGATGGTCAGGTTGCCGTCAAGGGCCACGGAGCCGGCGAAGGGCGCGACCGCGCTGCCCAGCCGACCGTCCTCGAGCGGGCGGAGGATCTTCGCGCCCGCCGCCTCAAGCGAATGGGCGTCGGCAATTGCCGCCACCAGGCCGTTCGCCCCCTCGATCGCCATGTAGACATCGGTGGGCAGGTCGTCCGAGCGATAGACATAGTCGGTGATCAGGCCATGCGCGCGGGCGGCCGCGACAAGGTCGTGTCCTTCCTCGTCTTGCCCGATGGCGGTCAGAAGGGCGGGGCGCTGGCCGAACCGCTTGAGCGCCATGGCGATGTTCATCGCCACTCCGCCCGGAATACGCGTGATCCGCCCGGGCACGTCCGATCCCACCCGCATCACCGCCGGGGCACGCCCGATCACGTCCCACAGGACCGATCCGATGCACAGGATGTCGGGACGCGCCGTCATGGCGCGCATGTTGCCCGACCGGCCGCGCGCTGCAAGGCTCAATCGCCGCCCGCGGCACGCCCCGGCGTCTGACACACCCTTGGCCGACACCTGACGCGCGGGCCGGGTGGACAGGCGTCAGCCGCCGGTCGACGCGTTGGCGCGGTAGTAATCCCAGACGTCGACGACGCTCCCGTCGGGAAGGGTGCAGGTGCCGCCGCTTCCATCGGGCTGGCTCAGGGCGTAGGTGCCGCCCTGCGCGACGCAGAAGGTCGCGGCGGGATTGGCCAGCTCGGCCTGGTCGCTTTGCACCGAGCAGGCGGACGCCCCGGCAAGGGCAAGCGGCAAGAGGATGGTCGGGGATTTCATGGGTGGTCTCCTGTGCAGGGCGATATCCCTGCCTAACGTCTCGGGCGGCCCTTGTCATTTGCCGTGCGATGGCTTAGACGCGCGCTCACTTCACAGGCAGGGCTTGGGCCTTGCGGGGGAGACATCCCCGCAGGTCCGCCGGTTGAGGGCAACCTCTGACGCTCTGCCGAGGCGCAAACCGGAAAGGAAACGACATGGCGCTCCCCGAGTTCAATCTGCGTCAGCTTCTGGAAGCTGGCGTTCACTTCGGCCACCAGACCCAGCGCTGGAACCCCCGCATGGAGCCGTTCATCTACGGCGACCGCAACGGCATCCACATCATCGACCTGACGCAGACCGTCCCGATGCTGGACGCCGCGCTCAACGTCCTGCGCGAGACCGCCGCCAAGGGCGGACGCATTCTTTTCGTCGGCACCAAGCGTCAGGCGCAGAAGCCGATCGCCGAAGCCGCCGAGAAGTGCGCGCAGTACTACATGAACCACCGCTGGCTGGGCGGCACGCTGACCAACTGGAAGACCGTGTCGCAGTCGATCAGCCGTCTCAAGCAGATCGACGAACAGACCGCGCAGGGCTTCGAGGGCCTGACCAAGAAGGAACGCCTCGGGATGGAGCGCGAGCAGGCCAAGCTTCAGGCCTCGCTTGGCGGGATCCGTGAGATGGGCGGCGTGCCCGACCTTCTGTTCGTCATCGACGTGAACAAGGAAGACCTTGCGATCCTCGAGGCCCGGAAGCTTGGCATCCCCGTGGTCGCGGTCGTCGACACGAACTGCTCGCCCGCGGGCATCGACTATATCATCCCCGGCAACGACGACGCCGCCCGCGCCATCGCGCTTTACTGCGATCTCGCCGCGCGCGCCGTGCTTGACGGGATGAGCGCCCAGATGGGCGCGGCCGGCATCGACATCGGCGCGCTGGAAGAAGCCGCCGTCGAAGAGGCGCTGGCCGAGGCGACCGCCGAGGACGTGACCGCGACGGCCGAGTAACCCGGACCGTCACGACGCCTGCACCGGGCGCGGGGAATTCCCGCGCCCCTCATCCTTTCAAGACCTGAGGAGAGCCGAGATGGCAATCACCGCTGCACAGGTGAAAGAACTCCGCGACATGACCGGCGCGGGAATGATGGACGCCAAGAAGGCGCTGACCGAAACCGATGGCGACATGGAAGCCGCCGTCGACTGGCTGCGCACCAAGGGCCTTGCGAAGGCCGCCAAGAAGGCCGACCGCGTCGCCGCCGAAGGGCTGGTGGGCGTGATGGTCAAGGGCGGCCGGGGCGTCGCCGTGGAAGTGAACTCGGAAACCGACTTCGTGGCGAAGAACGCCGACTTCCAGGCGCTTGTCCGCAGCATCACCGATGCCGCGATGGCCGCCGGCGACCTTGACGCGCTGAAGGCCGCCCACGTGGGCGGCAAGACCGTCGAGGACACGCTGACCGCCGCCATCGCCACGATCGGCGAGAACATGACCCTGCGCCGCATGGCCTCGGTCGAGGGCGAAAGCGTCGCCGCCTATGTCCACAACGCGGCCGCCGACGGCCTTGGCAAGATCGGCGTCCTGGTCGCGCTGAAGGGTGCCGACGCCGGCATCGGCAAGCAGCTTGCGATGCACATCGCCGCGACCGCGCCGATGTCGCTGGGCGAGGCCGACCTCGATCCCGCGATCGTCGAGCGCGAGCGCGAGGTGCAGACGCAGAAGGCGCTGGAAGAGAACGCCGAATCGTCGAAGCCGAAGCCCGACGCGGTGATCCACAACAACATCATCCCCGGTCGGATGAAGAAGTTCCTCGAAGAGGTCACACTTCTTGGCCAGAAGTTCGTGATGAATCCCGACATCACCGTCGCGCAGGCCGCGAAGGATGCGGGCGTCGAGATCACGGGCTTCGTGCGCATGGCCGTGGGCGAAGGCATCGAGAAGAAGGAAGAGGACTTCGCCGCTGAGGTGGCCAAGGTCGCCCAGGGCTGACACGCGCAAGACATCCGGGCCAGTGGTCCGGCGGGGCGGGCGGACCTTCGGGCCCGCCCGTTTTCGTTTCCGCGGGAGGACGGCGCGAAACCGCGCCACCGGCACGAAACGCGGCCCCGGCTTGCACCGGGGCCGCCCCTCACTCGTGACTGAGCACCGTTTGAGGAGGCAAGGCGTATGGGGCCGCCTCGCCATGCCCGGCCGCGCCCATTGGGGATGAGAAAGCGCCGACCCGGCAGGTCTGTGTGCCGGTCCAGGCAACGGAAAAATACGCCCCTGAACCGACGGTCCGGTTTCCCGGTCCCCTCCTGTTGCACCCGATATCGCGGGCTGTTGCGGAGGGCTTGTTCCTAGGCTAACGCCACCACTCACGGAACACACACATCATGCGCATTAATCTTTCGTCAGGAAAGTCGGGGAATCCTTACCTAACGTCACCGTGATCGACGGCCGATGCGCCGCCGCACGCCGGCGCCTAGCCCTGGACGGCGTAAAGCTGGTTCTGGAACGAAGCCTTGAGCACCGCCTGCGCGGTGGTTTCGACGTCCAGCGCCTCGCGCGCGAGGCGCAGGTGCTTCTCGATCGTCGCGGCCGAGATTCCCATGATCGCCGAGATATCCTGCGTGGTCTTGCCGTCGCCCACCCATTCCAGAACTTCGCGCTGGCGCGCCGTCAGCGCGCGGCCCGGAGGCGTGTAGGGCAGGGTGGTGAAGACCAGGTGCGTCACCTGGCACATGACGTGGATCTCGTGGCCGCATCGTTGCCAAAGTGCGTCCACATCGGCCTGCGTCAGGCCCGGTTTCGCCGTCAGTCCAAGACCCGCGCGGTTGCGCACTTTCTGGTCGTGGAAGCTGATCGTATAGCCGGCGGTGACCCCCATCTGGCGGTTGAAGGCGACGACCTCGCGCTCGCGCTCGGAAAGCGCGTCAAAATTCCGTTCGACCCAGCTCCATGAACAGGCGCCGGTGTTGCGCAGCGCCCAGTTGAACATGGGGGCGTCGAAGTAAAGCCGGTCGTCGATGAAGCGCTTGGTATACTCGGGCGTGTGGGTCGACAGGATCATGAAGTCGCCCGGCCCACCCAGCCCGAACGTCGTCATGTTGCGCGTGAAGCCATAAAGCAGCCGGTCGAAGCCGTATGTCCGGAGTTTCTCGGTCAGAAGGGTCCAGACCTCTTCGACCGAGCGCGACCCGATCGCGCGATCGATATAGGCCAGCGGCATCTCAGGCCGCTCCCAGATGCACCGCCATGGCCCGCACCGCCAGTGGATAGCCCGCCGCCCCAAGGCCGCAGATCTGGCCAAGCGCGACCGGAGCGATATGCGAGACATGGCGGAACGCCTCGCGCGCATGGATGTTCGACAGGTGCAGTTCGATCACCGGGATCGCAACCGACGCGATCGCGTCGCGCAGGGCGATCGAGGTATGCGTATAGGCGCCGGCGTTCAGCACGATCCCGTCATGGCGCCCGCGCGCGGCATGGATCGCATCTATCAGCGCGCCTTCGTGGTTCGACTGCAGAACCTCAAGCGCCACGCCCAGCGACGCGGCCTCGGCGCGGCAGGCGTCTTCGATCTCCGACAGGGTGGTCGCGCCATAGACCTCGGGCTGACGAGTGCCCAGCAGATTGAGGTTAGGCCCGTTGAGAACCAGAATAGACGTCATTGTGAAATCCCCTGATTGCAACGCATTACAAACCGAAGCCGGACCTGTCGAGAGAGGTCGAGAATTCCCTTTCCGATTGTTGCGCGCATGATACCAAGCACTTCGGGAAGCCACGAGGAACGGCAGGACGCGCGGGCGATGAACGATCGGTGGGACGTTGTCATTGCGGGCGGCGGCATCATGGGCGTCTCGGCCGCCTTCTGGCTGACGAAGGCCGGGGCGGGGCGCGTCTGCGTCGTGGAACCCGACCCGGCGCTGACGCACAGTTCGACCGCCCTGTCGGTGGCCTCGATCCGGCTTCAGTTCAGCAACCCCGTGAATGTCCGCGTCTCGGCCTTCGGCATCCATTTTCTGAAGTATATCCGGGATTTCCTTGATCTTCCTGACGTCCCGGATCGGGTTCATCTTCAGGAAAACGGCTATCTCTTCCTGGCCGGAACGGCCGAAGCGGCCGCGCGCATGGCCGATCTTGCGGCGATGCAGCAGGCCGAGGGCGCGGCGACGCAGCTTCTGTCACCCGACGAGATCGCCGCGCGTTTTCCCTATCTTGCGACCGACGATGTCACGCGTGGGTCCTGGGGGCCCCGCGATGAAGGCTGGTTCGACAACATGGGCCTGCACGACCTCTTGCGGCGTGCGGCGCGCGCGCAGGGGGCGGTGTTCATCGAAGACCGCGTGACGGCGCTGGTGCGCGCGGGCGACCGGATCGAGGGCGCGGTGCTGGCATCGGGCCTGCGGCTGGACTGCGGCACACTGGTCAACGCCTCGGGCACGGCAGCGGCCAGGCTGTTGCGTTCCTTCGGTGAAGATATCCCGGTAGAGCCACGCAAACGCACGGTTTTCGTCGTCGATGCGCCAAGGGCGCGGCACGCGGACGCGCCGCTGCTGATCGACCACCAGGGCTACTACGCGCGTCCCGAGGGCCGGCACTGGCTGACCGCGACCGTGCCGCAGGAAGACGGTCCGGCGGATCCGCAGGACTTCGGGCCCGATTGGCATCTGTTCGAGGACGTGATCTGGGAGCGGATCTGGCGGCGCATGCCGGACTTCGACGAAGCGCGCGTGATCCGCGCCTGGGCCGGGCATTACGCCTTCAACACGCTGGATCAAAACGCCATCGTCGGCCGCTGGCCGTCATGCCCGAACCTGATCCTGATGAACGGCTTTTCCGGCCACGGACTGCAGCAGGCGCCGGCCATGGGCCGCGCCGTGGCGGAACTGATTGTCGACGGGGGGTACAGGACCCTCGATCTGTCCGACCTTGGACCCGAGCGCATCCTGAGCGGGACACCGTTTCTGGAACAGACCATCGTGTAAGTGCCTGTCCGGCCCGGGTATATCCGTATTTTACATAATACAGATTATGCGACTTTCAGATTGCCCGGAGATGACCCCTCATCCCAGGGCGTATCCGGCCCCCCGGACGGTGCGCACCGGGTCCTCGCCCCCGTGCTGGCACAGCGCCTTGCGCAGTCGCCCGATGTGGACGTCGACCGTGCGCGTGTCGACATAGATGTCGCGGCCCCAGACGCGATCCAAAAGCTGCTCGCGCGACCAGACGCGGCCGGGCTTTTCCATGAAGGTCGACAGAAGTCGAAATTCGGTCGGCCCCAGCTTCACCGGCTTTTCGCCGCGCGTGACCTTGTGCGTTTCCGAATCAAGGACGATGTCGCCGTATTCCAGCCGTTGTCCCACCGTGGCCGGTCGCGTGCGGCGCAACTGGCTGCGGACGCGGGCCATCAGTTCGACCACGGAATAGGGTTTGACGACATAGTCGTCGGCGCCGGTTTCCAGCCCCCTCACCCGGTCGACCTCTTCCGAGCGCGCCGACAGCATGATGATCGGCACCGCGCGCGATTCCGGCTTCGACTTGAGCCGCCGGCAGACCTCGATCCCCGAGACGCCGGGCAGCATCCAGTCCAGCACCACGACGTCGGGCTGGTTTTCCTCGAACAGCAGCAGCGCCTCGTCGCCGTTTTCTGCCTTGGCGACGCTGAAGCCCTCGGCCTCGAGGTTGTAGGCCAGCACCTCGCGCTGTGCGGGCTCGTCCTCGACGACGAGGACCCGGGGCTGGTCGGCCGACATCACACGCGCCCCTTGTCGAGCGTCTCGTAGGGCGTGCGGTCGTCCTTGGGACGGGCTTCCTCGGGATAGTCGCCGGTCACCAGATAGATCACCTGCTCGGCGATCGAGGTGACGTGATCGCCCATCCGTTCGATGTTCTTGGCGATGAAGTGCAGGTGCATGCAGCCGGTGATGTTGCGCGGGTCCTCCATCATGAAGGTCAGGAACTCGCGGAAGAGCGCGTTGTACATCTGGTCGACGTCGGCGTCGCGCATCCGCACCTGCTGGGCCAGCACCAGGTCGCGCTGGATATAGGCGTCCAGCGCGTCCTTCATCATCAACTCGACCTCGCGCGCCATGCGGCGCAGCGACTTGGCCGAGCCTTCGACAGGCTGCATCTGGATCAGCACGCCGGTGCGCTTGGCGATGTTCTTGGCATAGTCGCCGCAGCGTTCCAGATTGGTGGCGACCTTCAGCACGGTCAGCACCATGCGCAGGTCCGATGCCGTGGGCGCGCGCAGGGCGATCAGGCGCGCGGCTTCTTCGTTGACCTGCTCTTCCAGCGCGTCGATCGGCTTGTCGCCGTCGCGCACCTGCTTGGCAAGTTCCTCGTCCCGCGTCTCGAGCGCCTTCGCGGCGTTCAGGATCTGCGCCTCCACGAGGCCGCCCATCTTCATGATCAGCGCCTGGATCGACTCGAGATCGCGATCGAAGGCAGACTGGATGTGTTGTTCGCTCATGTGTGCTGCCCTGCCCTAGCCGATCCGTCCGGTGATGTAGGATTCGGTGCGCGGATCCTCGGGATTGGTGAAGATCTGTCCGGTCTCGCCGTATTCGACGAGATGACCGAGATGGAAGAACGCGGTCTTCTGGCTGACGCGCGCGGCCTGCTGCATCGAATGCGTCACGATCACCACCGAATAGTTCTGGCGCAGTTCGTCGATCAGTTCCTCGACCTGCGCGGTGGCGATCGGGTCCAGCGCGGAACAGGGTTCGTCCATCAGAAGGACCTCGGGTTCGGTCGCGACGGCCCGCGCGATGCACAGGCGCTGCTGCTGGCCGCCCGACAGGCCCGTGCCGGGCTCGGCCAGGCGGTCCTTGACCTCGTCCCAGATCGCGCCCCGGCGCAGCGAACGTTCGACGATCTCGTCCAGATCGGCCTTGCTGCGCGCCAGGCCATGAATGCGCGGGCCATAGGCGATGTTGTCGTAGATCGACTTGGGAAAGGGGTTGGGCTTCTGGAACACCATGCCCACCTTGGCGCGAAGCTGCACCGGGTCGACCTTGGGGTCATAGATGTTCTCGCCGTCCAGCGTGATCGTGCCTTCCACCCGGGCGATCGGGATCGTGTCGTTCATCCGGTTGATGCAGCGCAGGAAGGTCGACTTGCCGCAGCCCGACGGGCCGATGAAGGCGGTGACGGTCTTGTCCTCGATATCGACCGAGACGTCCTTCAACGCGTGGGTGTCGCCGTAATAGACCTGCACGTTGCGGGCCGAGACCTTGGTGTCGTTCATCTGCTTCGTTCTTTCGATTGTCCGCATGTCGTTCATGGCACGGTCCCTTCCCTACCAGCGGCGCTCGAAGCGGCGGCGCAGGATGATCGCGATGGCGTTCATTACCACGAGAAACACCAGAAGCACGATGATGGCCCCCGAGGCGCGCTCGACGAAGGCCGGATCGGCGCGCTGAGTCCAGTTGAAGACCTGCACCGGCAGGGCCGAGGCCGGGTCGAAGAAGCCTTCGGGCGGGGCGGCCGGAAACTCGCGCACGAAGGCCACCATCCCGATCAGCAGAAGCGGCGCGGTTTCGCCCAGGGCCTGGGCCAGACCGATGATCGTGCCGGTCAGGATGCCCGGCGCGGCCAGCGGCAGGACATGGTGGAAGACCGTCTGCATCTTCGAGGCCCCGACCCCCAGCGCGGCCTCGCGGATCGAGGGCGGCACCGCCTTGAGCGAGGCGCGGGTGGCGATGATGATCGTCGGCAGCGTCATCAGCGTCAGCACCAGGCCGCCCACGACGGGCGCCGACTGCGGCAGGCCCGCGAAGTTGATGAAGATCGCAAGGCCGAGGATCCCGAAGACGATCGACGGCACCGCGGCAAGGTTCGAGATGTTGACCTCGATCAGGTCGGTAAAGCGGTTCTTGGGGGCGAATTCCTCAAGATAGATCGACGCCGCGACCCCGATCGGCAGCGACAGGCAGAGCACGATGATCATCATGTAGAACGACCCGATGATCGCCACGCCAAGGCCCGAGGCCTCGGGCCGGTTCTCGGAGGCGTCCGGGCTGGTGATGAAGCCCCAGTTGAAGCGCTTTTCCAGCGTGCCGGCGTCGCGCAGGGCGTTCGCCAGCTCAAGTTGCTGGGGGCTGACCTGGCTGTCGAGCTGGGCCGATTCCATGCTGACCCGGCCCTTCAGATAGCCGTCGATCCGGGCATTGGCGAGGAACTCGAAGCTGATCGTGCTGCCGATCGCTTCGGGGTTGGCAAGGACGAAGTTGCGCAGCTGTGCCGGCGCCTCGTTCGAGATGATGCCGCCGGCGTCCTTGGGCGTCAGGCCCTCGATCGCGATGCCCAGTGCGGCCAACTTGGCGGCCATCGCCTCTTCGATCAGCGGCGCGTAGCCGAAGGTCGACACCTTCGCCAACTCTGCCGGATCGCGGTTGCCCGACTTGTCGAGCCGCTCTTCGGTCAGCGTCACGTCAAGCTGCACGAAGGTCTGCTGGAAGGCCGGCAGGCCCTGGCTGAGGATCGACGTCAGAAGCAGGATCAGCGCGCCAAGGCCGATGCCAACGGCGATCATCCCGTAGACCTTGAAGCGCTTCTCGGCGGCGTTGCGCCGGCGCGTGCGTTCGTCAAGCTCAAGCAGCGAGCCCTTGCGCGGCGCGTCCGGCGCGGCCGGCACAGGAACGGTGGCGTCGGTCATTCGTACTGCTCCCGGTAGCGGCGCACGATGTAGAGCGCCAGCACGTTCAGCCCCAGCGTGATGACGAACAGCGTCAGGCCAAGCGCGAAGGCGACAAGGGTCTCGGGGCTTGAGAAATCGGTGTCGCCGGTCAGCTGGCTGACAATCTTCACCGTCACCGTCGTCATCGCCTCGAACGGGTTGACCAGCGGCCCGAGCCCCTGGTTGAACTGCGCGGCCGCCGCCCCTGCCCCCAGCACCACGATCATCGTCTCACCGATGGCGCGCGAGGCCGCCAGCAGGATCGCACCGACGATGCCCGGAAGTGCCGCGGGCAGCACGACCTGGCGGATCGTCTCGGAATGGGTGGCGCCAAGCCCGAGCGAGCCGTCGCGCATCGCTTGGGGCACCGCGTTGATGATGTCGTCGGACAGCGAGCTGACGAAGGGGATCAGCATCACCCCCATGACAAGCCCCGCGGTCATGACCGAGGACGAGCTTTGCCCAAGACCCAGCGGCTGGGCGAAGTAGTCGCGCAGCATCGGACCCACGGTGATCAGCGCGAAAAGGCCATAGACGATCGTCGGGATACCGGCGAGAATCTCGATCATCGGCTTGGCCACGGCGCGCATCCGGGGGCCGGCATATTCCGACAGGTAGATCGCGGCGAAAAGCCCGATCGGCACCGCCACGAGCAGCGCGATGAACGAGATGAAGAGCGTGCCCCACAGCAGCGGGACGATCCCGAGGCTCGAGTTGCCGCGGAAGTCGGGCGACCATTCGAGGCCGAAGAAGAAGCTTTGCCAGGGATACTGCTGGAAGAAGTTCCGGGTCTCGAACAGCATCGACAGCACGATCCCCAGCGTCGTCAGGATCGCGATCGAGGCGGCGACGATCAGGATCGCCAGGATGCCGCGTTCGACCACGTTGCGGGCGCGGAAGTCGGGCGCGGTCAGGCGGTAGGACACCGCGAAACCGCCAAGGGCGACGGCAAGGACGGCCGCCCACATCAGCGTCGTGCCGGTGTTCGACAGCACCCGATAGCTTTGCGCGGCGACCAGAACCTCGGGCCCCACGTCCGAACCAAGCGCCACGCCCACCTGCCCCAGCGTCTCGCGCACGTTCGTGGCGTCGGCGTCCATCCCGCGCGCCTCATCCGCGGACAGCGCGCCGCGGGCGACGGCCACGTCAAGGCCGTTGGCCACCCGGCGCACGTCGCTCATCACCAGATCGCGGGTCGAGGTATCGGCGATGGCGCTGTCGGGGATCAGTCCCGCGACGCGCGCCTCGATCAGCACGGGCTGGACCAGAAGCCACAGGGCCAGCAGGCCAAGCGCGGGGGTCAGCACCGTCAGCGCGACGTTGGCGCCGTAGTAGGAGGGAAGCGAATGCAGCCCCCGGATATCGCCGCCCGCCCGCGCCAGAGCACGGTTGCGCCCCATGAAATAGCCGACAAGCGCCAGCACGGCGACGATCGCGAGAAGCCAGATAAGCGGCGGCATGGACCAGTTCCCCCAGGGTCGTTTCGCGCCGTCACCGGACGCGGTGTGGCGCGGCCCCGCGAAGGGCCGCGCCGGCAGCGTCAGCGGCTCACATCGACGAGCCCATCACCTCGCCCGCGGCGACGGCCGCCTGGGTTTCCGGCAGCGCCGGGTCGGCGACAAGACCGTAGGCGGCAAGCGGGCCGTCCGGGCCGGCGATTTCGTCCGAGATGAAGAACTCGGCGAATTCCTGCAGGCCGGGGATCACGCCGATATGGGCCTTCTTGATGTAGAAGAACAGCGGACGCGAGACCGGGTATTCGCCGGACGAGATCGTCTCGACGGTCGGCGCGACGCCGCCCATCGTGGCGACCTTCAGCTTGTCGGTGTTGTTCTCGTAGAACGCGAGACCGAAGACACCGACCCCGTTGGGGTTCGCGTCGATGCGCGCCAGCGTCTCGGTGTAGTCGCCGTCGATGTCGACCGACTTGCCGTCGGTGCGGATCGCCATGCACTTGGCCTCGGCGGTGTCCTCGTCGACGCCGCCGTCGAGCATGGCCTGCATGTGGCCGCCTTCCTCGCAGCCGGCAAGGATCACCTTCTCTTCGAAGACTTCACGGGTGCCGTGTTTGGTGCCCGGGATGAAGGCCGCGATCTCGACCGCCGGAAGCGCCGGGTCGACCTGGTCCCAGGTGGTGAAGGTGTTCGGCACCAGCGCGCCGTCGACGAAGTGCTCGGCGGCAAGCGCCTTGTACCACTGCTCGGGGGTGAAGGTGGTGAAGGCCGGGCCGTTGATCTGGCTGGCGAACACGATCCCGTCGTAGCCGATGCGAACTTCGATGATGTCGGTCACGCCGTTCGCGGCGCATTCGGCGACTTCGCCTTCGCGGATCGGGCGGGACGAGTTGGCGATGTCGATCGTGGTCTCGCCCAGGCCTTCGCAGAAGCGCTTGAGGCCCGCCGACGAGCCGCCCGATTCGACGACCGGCGTCGGGAAGTCGAAGTTCTCGCCGAAGGCTTCGGCGACGATCGAGGCGTAGGGCAGCACGGTCGAGGACCCGGCGACCTGAACCTGGTCACGGGCAGAGGCAGCAGTGGCGGAAACTGCGGCGATCGCCAGGGTCGAGGCGGTCAGTTTCACGAAGGTCATGTGGATCAGCTCCTGATTCGGTTTCTGCGGGCGGCGTTCGGCAGCCCCCCGCGACGGCCTTAGGCCCACGCGGCTATGCTTTTGTGACAGGTTGGTAACAGTTTTATGACACATCCCGTCTCCGGGCGGCGGCGTGGGTCAGGTCCCCGCCGCCGCGTCCGGCCGCACCGGCCCGACCGACGCGCCCGGCGCGCCCGGACCCGCCGATGCCGCAAGCGGCAGGATGACGGTGAAGGCGCTGCCCTTGCCCGGTTCGCTTTCGATCCGCATCCGCCCGCGGTGCCGGTTCACGATGTGCTTGACGATGGCAAGGCCCAGCCCGGTCCCGCCCAGTTCGCGCGACCGGTGGCTGTCGACGCGGTAGAAGCGTTCGGTCAGGCGCGGGATATGGACGGGGTCGATCCCTTCCCCGGTGTCGACGACCGAGATCGTGACGGACGGCGCGCGCAGCACGACGTCATGGTCCGAGCGCGCCAGCGACACCGTGACCGATGCCCCTGCGCCGCTGTACTTGATGGCGTTCTCCAGAAGATTGGTCAGGACCTGCAGAAGCTGGTCCTCGTCACCCGGAACGTCGACCGGCTCGGGCAGACCTTCGACCCGCAGGGTGACGTCCTGCGTGCGCGCCATCGGCGCCAGCGTCAGCGCCACGGACGCGACAAGCGCGGTGATGTCGACCGGATCGGTCGGGCGCATCCGCTCGGCCTCTTCGACCCGGCTCAACGACAGAAGGTCCTTCACCAGCCGGTTCATCCGCTCGGCCTCGCGCTCCATGATTCCCAAGAAGCGCTCGCGCGCGGCGGCATCGTCGCGGGCCGCGCCCTTCAGAGTCTCGATGAAGCCCAGAAGCGCGGTCAGCGGCGTGCGCAGTTCGTGGCTGACGTTGGCCACGAAGTCGCGCCGCATCTGGTCGGCCTCGCGCATGGGGGTGGTGTCGAGGAAGGTCACCAGCACCCCCTGCCCGCCCAATTCAAGCCGCACCGGCGCGGCGGTGGCGCGCCACGTCATCTCGCGCGAGGCTTCGCTCGACAGGAAGATCGCCTCGGCCGGCCGTCCCAGACGAAGCGCGGTCTCGACCGCGTCAAGAAGCGCGGGCTGGCGCAGACCGGTGATGTAGTGGCGCCCTGTAAGGGACGGCCCGAACAGCCGTTCGGCCGGCGCGTTGAGCTTGCGCAGCCGCTCGTCCGCGCCCACCAGCACGGACGGGATCGGGATCGCGTTCAGAAAGGAAGCCTCCATCACACCCTCGCGCGCGTCGGTCCGCCGTCCGGACCCGTCCACCCCGCCCCGACGCCGCCCTCCGCCTTGGGCACCTGCCGCAGGTCATGTCGCGGATGCCGCACCCTGCGCCAGCCCGGGTGGGAAGTAAACCGACGCCGCGTTCGCCGCCAGTCTGCACAGGAATTCGGCAGTCCGCGGGCGGCGCCCGCCCCCCTGTCGTGGCGATGTGACACATCTGGCGCCAGTCGCGCAAAAGGGGATGTTCATACAAGTTTACTCGCCTTATATTTGTAATCGGGAAGTGTGCGTGTTGACAGGCCGGACGGGGCTGGTCCGGCGAAGCTGAAGGAGGATGTCATGCATCCGTTCGGGTGGACCAACGCATGAAACGGCAGGATCTCGGTCTTGGGCCGGAGGCGGGCGCTGGCCCCGCGTCAGAGAACAGGGAACTGCCGACCGTTCTGGCGGTGGGCGATATCGAAGAGTGGCGCCGCCACGGGGGCGACATTCCCGCCGACAGCAGGCTTGCCTTCACCGACTTCGGATCGGTGACGCCCGAGCTGTTCCAGGTCATGGCACCGACGCTGGTGCTGTCGCCGCTTCTGGCGCGCGGGTTCGACTGCATCGACCTTTCGCAGGTCCTTCATGCACTGGGCTTCAAGGGCCGCTACCGCGCCATCGCCGAGCATCTGCCCGACCCCGAGATGATCCGCCGCGAGATCGCCGGCCTGTGCCCGGGGCTTGATTTCGACGTGATCGTGATGCCGCCCCGGTCGAGCCTGACGCACTAGACCGCCGCCGCGCCCGATCCTTCGACGGCCCGCGCGAAGGCCTCGCACAGCGCGTCGGTCGGCTCGCATCCGGCCGAAACGCGGAAGAACCCTTCGCCCATGCCCAGGTCGGCGCGCCGCTCGGGCGTCAGGCCCCGGTGCGACGAGCTTGCCGGATGCGACAGCGTCGTGGCCACGTCGCCCAGCGTCGGCGCGAAGGCGATTCCCTCGGCCGCGCGCACCAGTGCGTTGGCCTCGGCCCGGCCGCCGGCGATCTCGAAGCTGACCATGTGCGATCCGTGCCCGCCCAGCAGCGCGGCCGCGCGGTTGTGGTCGGGATGATCGGCGCGCGTGGGATACAGCACGCGCCGGACCCCCGGCAATCGGGCAAGCGTGTCGGCCAGCGCGGCGGCGTTCGCCTCGGCCCGGTCATAGCGCAGGTCGAAGGTGAACAGCCCGCGCTCGGCCAGCCAGCAGTCGAAGGGGCTGGCGGTCAGACCCGTCGTCACCGCCAGCGTGGCGATCCGCGCCCGCAGGTCGGCGTCGCGCGCCGCGACGTAGCCCAGCGTGGCGTCCGAATGCCCCGCCAGCAGTTTGGTCACCGAATGGATCACGATGTCGGCGCCATGGTCGAAGGGCCGGAAGGCCCGTGGCGTGGTGAAGGTGTTGTCGATGGCCAGAAGCAGGCCGCGATCCCGCGCCAGCCGCGCGATCCCGGCCACGTCGGCCACGCGGATGGTCGGGTTCGACACGACCTCGATCAGGATCATCCGCGTCTCGGGCCGGATCGCCGCCGCCATCGCCGCCGCGTCGGTCGCGTCGGCGGTCGAGGTCGCGATGCCAAGCCCGGGCAGCGTCTCGGAGAAAAGCCGCAGCGTGCGCCCGTAAAGCTGGTCGCCCCCCAGCACGTGATCGCCGGCCTTCAGCGCGCCAAGAAGCGCCGCCGTCACCGCCGCCATCCCCGAGCCCACCACCAGACCGTCCTGGGCGCCTTCCATCGCGTCGATCCGCCGGGCCAGGGCCACCGCGTTCGGATGGCCTTCGCGTGCATAGGTGAAGCCCTGCGCCCGGCCTTCATAGATCGCGTCCAGATCGTCCGGCGCGCCGGTCGCATAGACGACCGAGGGCTGGATCGGCGTCAGAAGCGGCCGGCTGGCGCTGTCGGGCCAGGCGCCGCGCGGGGGGGACCTGCGCGTCATCCTAAAGCGCCCTGAGGTCGGCCCGGAAGCGCGCGGCGTTGTCCTGATAGTGCAGCGCCGAGGCGCGCAGCTTCGCGGCCGCCGCTTCGTCCAGGGTGCGGACGACACGCCCGGGCGCCCCCATCACCAGCGAGAAATCGGGGATCTCCTTGCCTTCGGTGACCAGCGCACCCGCGCCGATCAGGCAGTTCCGGCCGATCTTTGCGCCGTTCAGGATCGTGGCGCCCATGCCGATCAGCGTCTCGTCGCCGATGGTGCAGCCGTGCAGCATCGCCTTGTGGCCGATGGTGCAGTTGCGCCCGATGGTCAGCGGGAACCCCATGTCGGTATGGCAGACGGTGTTTTCCTGAAGGTTCGTCCCCTCGCCCACCGTGATCGGTTCGTTGTCGCCGCGCAGCGTCGCGGCGAACCAGACCGACACGCGCGCGCCCAGGATCACGCGGCCGATGACATTGGCGTCGGGCGCCACCCAGGCGTCGGGATCGACGGTCGGGCGCAGGTTGCCCAGGGCGTAAAGCGTCATGACAGATCCTCGAACTCGGTCTGAAGGCTGCGGACGTGGTCGATCAGGCCCGGCTGCTGCGTCGCCTTCAGGCGTTCGGCCGCGACGATGGTCCGCAGCTTGTCCTCGGTCCGGTCGAGGTCGTCATTGATCAGCACATAGCTGTAGGCGTCCCAATGGCTGATCTCGTCCCAGCTGCGCTGCATGCGCCGGGCGATCACCTCGGGCGCGTCCTGCCCGCGGCTGACCAGCCGGCGGCGCAGTTCGATGATCGAGGGCGGCAGAAGGAAGATCGACAGGACATGGTTGGCCAGCGCGCTTTTCTGGATCTGCTGCGCCCCCTGCCAGTCGATGTCGAACAGGACATCCGCCCCGGCCTCGATCGCGCCCTGCACGGGGGCCACGGGCGAGCCGTAGAAATTCCCGAAGACATGGGCGTGTTCCAGCATCTCGCCGTCGCGCACCATGCGCTTGAATTCGGCCTCCGATACGAAGTGATATTCGCGCCCGTCGACCTCGCCCGGGCGGGGCGCGCGCGTGGTGGCCGAGACCGAAAAGCGGATCGTCGGGTCCCAGGCGCGCAGGCGCTTGGCCAGCGTCGATTTGCCGGCCCCCGAAGGTGACGACAGGATGATCAGAAGGCCCCGCCGCTGCATCGTCATTCCACGTTCTGAACCTGTTCGCGCATCTGGTCGATCACGGTCTTGAGGTCAAGGCCGATGGCCGTCAGCGCGGCCGAGCCCGCCTTCGAGCACAGCGTGTTCGCTTCTCGGTTGAACTCCTGCATCAGGAAGTCGAGCTTGCGGCCCCGCGGCCCCTGCCCCGTCACAAGCGCGCGCGCCGCGCCGACATGGGCGCGCAGCCGGTCGAGTTCCTCGGTCACGTCCGACTTCACCGCCAGAAGCGCAAGCTCCTGCGCGATGCGGCCTTCGTCCACGCCTTCGGCGGCGTCAAGAATGCGGGCAAGGGCGGCCGTCAGCGCGGCGCGCTGGGCCTCGGCCCGCGCCTCGGCGCTGTCGGCGGCCTGCGCGGTCAGCGCCTCGATCCGGTCGATCTGCGCCCCGATCACCTTGGCCAGCGCCGCGCCCTCGGCCTCGCGCGAGGCATGGAAGGCCGCGATCAACCGGTCGAGATCGGCCAGGACCGCCGTCCGCAGCGCGCCCGCGTCGACCTCATCGGCGGGGGCGGACAGCACGCCGGGAAGGGCCGCGATCTCGGCCGCGGTGGCGTGGCGCACGGCAAGCTCGTTCTCGGCGGCCAGATCCTCGATCTCGCGCAGGATCACCACCGTCCGGCGCAAGGCCGCGCGGTCAAGGGTCGCGGTCCCCGCCCCTTCGGACCGCGTCAGCTTCAGCGACAAGGTCACGCTCCCGCGCGAGATTTCGGCCTGAAGCGCGGCCCGCGCCGCGGGTTCCAGCCCTTCGATCCAGTCCGGAAGTCTGAGCCGCAGGTCAAGACCGCGGCCGTTGACCGACCGCAGGTCCCAGACCCAGCTCCAGTCCGCGGTCTGGCCGCGCACGGTGGCATATCCGGTCATCGAGCGCGTCATGACGGTGTCCCTCCGCATTAACCCTTTGGTAAGTTTTCCGCGGATTTCCGCGCCCTGCCGTGGCATCTTAAGGCCACGGAAACCACCCTTGCCGCCAGCGTTACCAGAGGCCTCGGACCTCGGCAACCAAGGCGCCCCAGCCGACCGGAGGCCCGGATGCCGCAGGACGCGTCGCCCGACAACGTCATCTCGCTCGACGCGATCCGCGCCGCGCGCCGCCAGCCCGCGCTGTCGCTGGTCGAGGACTATTGGGAAAGCCTGCGCGAGGACCGCCTCGTGCCCCGGCGCGACGATGTCGAACCCGCCGCACTGGCCGGCGGGCTGTCGCGCGCCTTCTTGATCGAGCGGGTCGCCCCCGGGCTGGCGCGCGTCCGCGTGGCGGGCAGCCACCTGACCGAGCTTCTGGGGATGGAGGTGCGGGGGATGCCGATCTCGGCCCTGTTCGAGCCGCACTGCCGCACCCGCCTTGCCGAAGCGCTGGAAACCGTCTTCGCCCGCACCGCCGTCGTGCGGATCGGGCTGGGATGCCGGGGCGGGATCGGCCGTCCGGCCCTGATCGGCGGCATGGTGCTTCTGCCGCTTCTCGACCGGGGCGAGGTGCGCTGCGCGCTGGGGGCGCTGTCGATGGACGGCCGCATCGGCCGTCCGCCGCGCCGCCCCGAGATCCGCAGCATGGCACGCCGCCACCTGATCGGCGCGGGGCCGGCCCAGGGCGACGGCGGCGCGGGCCTGCCTGCCTGATCGCAGGGCCGCAAACGCGACGGGCGGCCCGAAGGCCGCCCGCAGGGCACGGTCCGTCCGGGCTCAGACCGCTGCGGCGCGGGCCGTGGCAAGCCGCCGGTTGGTCAGTTCCTCGGCCACGAGGAAGGCCAGTTCCAGCGACTGCGAGGCGTTCAGACGCGGGTCGCAGGCGGTGTGGTAGCGGTCCGACAGATCCTCGTCGGTCACCGCGCGCACGCCGCCGGTGCATTCGGTCACGTCGCGGCCGGTCATCTCGAAATGCACGCCGCCGGGGATCGTGCCCTCGGCCGAATGCACCGCGAAGAATTCGCGCACCTCGCGCAGCACCAGTTCGAACGGCCGGGTCTTGTAGCCGGTCGACGACTTGATCGTGTTGCCGTGCATCGGGTCGCAGGACCAGACCACCTTGGCGCCCTCTTCCTCGACCGCGCGGATCAGGCGCGGCAGGTGATCGCCGACCTTGCCCGCGCCGAACCGCGCGATCAGCGTGAGCCGCCCGGGGTCGTTCTTGGGGTTGAGCTTGGCCATCAGCACCTTGAGGTCCTCGGCCGTGGTCGAGGGGCCGCATTTCAGCCCGATCGGGTTCATCACGCCGCGGCAGTATTCGACATGCGCTCCGTCGGGCTGCCGCGTGCGGTCGCCGATCCAGATCATGTGGCCTGAACCCGCCAGCCACTGGCCGGACGTCGAATCGACCCGGGTCAGCGCCTCTTCGTATTCCAGAAGCAGCGCCTCGTGGCTGGTGTAGAAGTCCACCGTCGAGAATTCGTGCGTGGTCGAGCCGTCGATGCCCGCCGCCGCCATGAAGTCGAGCGTGTCCTGGATGCGGTTGGCGATGTCGCGGTAGCGTTCCGCCTCGTCGCGGTCGGTGAAGCCCAGCGTCCAGGAATGCACCCGGTGCATGTCGGCGAATCCACCCTTCGAGAAGGCGCGCAACAGGTTCAGCGTGGCCGCCGACTGGGTATAGGCCTGCAGCATCTTCTTGGGGTTGGGCACCCGCGCCGACGGCGTGAAGTCAAGTTCGTTGACGATATCGCCGCGGTAGCTGGGCAGTTCCGCGTCACCCTTCACCTCGGTCGGCGCGCTGCGCGGCTTGGCGAACTGGCCCGCCATGCGGCCCACCTTCACCACCGGCACCTTGGCGCCGTAAGTCAGCACCATCGCCATCTGCAGCATCACCTTGAAAGTGTCGCGGATGTTGTCGGCGCTGAACTCGGCGAAGCTTTCGGCGCAGTCGCCGCCCTGAAGCAGGAACGCCTCGCCGCGCGAGGCCTTGGCGAGTTCCGCCCTGAGCTTGCGCGCCTCGCCCGCGAAGACGAGCGGGGGATAGGAGGCGAGCTTGGCCTCGACCGACCGCAGCTTGTCCTGGTCGGGATAGTCCGGCATCTGCACCCGCGGGCGCTTGCGCCAGTCGGTTTTCTGCCACTCGGTCATCGTCGTCACTCCGTCAGCGCGTTCGGGGGCCGCTTATAGGCGAGGTGGCGGCGAAGGCAAACGCCAAAAACGCCGCGCCCGGGGCCGGGGCCGCACATGCGCCGGCGTCTTGATCCCGCGCGGCAAACCTGTTTCGGTCGGTCAGCCGTTCCACATGGGGAGAGACGGGTGGACACGCCCCCGCAGCCAGTCAAGATCGCGGTCGTTCCGGACCGCCCGCGCCGCTTTGTCTTCGTTCTGATGCCCCGCTTCACGCTGATCGCCTTCGCCAGCGCGGTCGAGGCGCTGCGCATCGCCAACCGGATGTCGGGCCGCAGGCTGTACGACTGGCGCGTGATCGGCGAAGGCGGGACAAGCGTCGCCTGCTCGGCCGGGATCGCCTTCGCGCTGGACGGCGATCTCGGCGAGCTGACGCGCGACGACACGATCGTGCTGTGCGGCGGGCTCGACGTGGCGCAGGCGACCACGAAGCGGCTCCTGAACTGGCTCAGGCGCGAGGCGCGGCACGGCGCGCCGGTGGCGGGGCTGTGCACGGCAAGCTACGCGCTGGCCCGGGCCGGGCTTCTCGACGGGCGGCGCGCCACCATCCACTGGGAAAATCACGACGGTTTTCTTGAGGAATTCGAGGAGGTCGAGTTGACGAAGTCGGTCTTCGTCATGGATGGCAACCGGTATACCACGGCCGGAGGCACGGCTTCGATCGACCTGATGCTGAAGATCATCGCCGACGAGCATGGCGAGGAACTGGCCGGCGCGGTCGCAGACCAGCTGATCTATACCTCGATCCGCACCGACCAGGACACCCAGCGACTGAGCGTGCCGACCCGCATCGGCGTGCGTCACCCGCGGCTGTCGCGCGTGATCCAGATGATGGAAGCCAACATCGAGGACCCGATCAGCCCGGCGATCCTTGCGCGCGACGTGGGCCTGTCGACCCGGCAACTGGAACGGCTGTTCCGGCGCTACCTGAACCGCAGCCCCAAGCGCTATTACATGGAATTGCGCCTGGGCAAGGCGCGCAACCTGCTGCTTCAGACAGACATGAGCGTGATCAACGTGGCGCTGGCCTGCGGCTTCACGAGCCCGTCGCATTTCTCGAAGTGCTACCGGGCGCAGTATCACATCACGCCCTACCGCGAGCGCGGCGCGCAGGGCACCCGCACCGAGGCCTGACCCCCTGAACCGGCGCATGGGGGCTCTGCCCCCGGCCCCGCTGGCGCGGGACCTCCCCCGGAGTATTTCCGAAAGAGAAGACGCCCGGGCCGAAGATCAGCTTTCGTCTTCGAACATGTCGGACTGATCGCCGTCGTCGTCGTCCTCGGCCGGCGCAAGGCCAGGCGGCGGGCGGCTTTCGAGAAGGCCCGCGGCGCGCAGTTCCTTCAAGCCCGGCAGGTCGCGCGCGCTTTCCAGCCCGAAGTGGTCGAGAAAGCCCTCGGTCACGACATAGGTGACGGGGCGGCCGGGGGTCATGCGCCGGCGCCCGAAGCGAATCCATTCAAGTTCAAGCAGTTGGTCGATGGTGCCGCGGCTGACGCTGACGCCGCGGATCTCCTCGATCTCGGCGCGGGTGACGGGCTGGTGATAGGCCACGATCGCCAGCGTCTCGATCGCGGCGCGCGAGAGCTTGCGCGTCTCGACCGTTTCCTTCTGCATCAGGAAGCCGAGGTCGGGCGCGGTGCGGATCGCCCAGCGGTCGCCCACGCGCACGACCTGCACGCCGCGGCCTTCGTAGCGCTTGCGCAGCGCCTCGAGCGCGGCGGCGGCGTCGGCGCCGTGGGGCATGCGCGCGTTGAGTTCGGCGATGCCTACCGGTTCGGCCGTGGCGAAGAGGATGGCCTCGACCATCCGTTCCTGCTCGGCCGCAGGCGGCGCCTCGAAAAGGCTGTCGCGCACGGGATCGCCGGTCATTGCGGGACGCGTCGGATCTGGATCGGTTCGAAGAGCCCGTGCTGGCGGATCTGGATCTGACCGGATTTCACCAGTTCGAGCGAGGCCGCGAAATGCGAGGCCGTGGCCGAGCGGCGCCGCGCGGGCGAGGCGTCCCAGCCCTCGGGCAGGTAGGTGGCAAGATCGGTCCATTCGCCGGCGTAGCCGATGAGGTGGCGCATGCGGTCCAGCGCCTGCTCCATCGTCATCAGGTTCTCGCGGTCCATGGCATAGGGGCGGAACTCGTCCTTGGTGCGGATGCGCGCATAGCCCTGCATCAGGTCGAGAAGCGTGGCCGTCCACTTGACCTTGCGCACGCGGGTGACGTCCTCGGTCAGGCCGCGGGCGAAGAAGTCGCGGCCCTTCTGGTCGCGCGCCATCAGCTGCGCCGCCGCCTCGCGCATGGCCTGCAGCCGTTCAAGCTGGAACGCCAGGTGCGCGGCCAGTTCCTCGCCCGAGGGGCCGTCGTCGGCGGGATCGGGCGGCAGGAGAAGCCGCGACTTGAGAAAGGCGAGCCAGGCCGCCATCACGAGGTAGTCGGCGGCCAGTTCGATGCGCAGCGCCGTGGCCTGCTCGATGAAGGCGAGGTACTGCCGGGCCAGGGCCAGGATCGAGATCTTGCGCAGGTCCACCTTCTGGGTGCGCGACATCGTCAGCAGCAGATCGAGCGGGCCTTCGTAGCCGTCGACGTCCACGATCAGCGCCTCGGCCTGTCTCCGGGCGTCGACCGGATCGAAGGAATCGTCCATGCGGGTGTCCGCCTGCTCAGCGTTCTGCCATCAAGGCCTCAAGTTCGGCCTCTGCGGCGGCGATGTCAATCGGCTGGGGCGCGTGGCGCAGGGCAAGTGCCGCCTCGGCGCGCGCCTGCGCGGCGTCGGTCATCGGCCCAAGGGCGGCAGGCAGCGTCGCCATCTCGGCCATGTCGCCATTGCAGTGCAGGACCAGATCGCAGCCCGCCGCCAGGGCCGCCACACCGCGCTGGGCCACCGTGCCAGACAGCGCCTGCATCGAGATGTCGTCGGTCATCAGAAGGCCGCCGAATCCGATCTCGTCGCGGATGAGCGCGATCATCGCGGGGTCGATGGTGGCGGGGCGGTCGCTCAGCGCCTCGAAGACGAGGTGCGAGGTCATGCCCATCGGCAGGTCGTTGAGGCCCCGGAAGACGGCGAAGTCGGTGGCACGCAGGGTTGCGGCGTCGGTCGGCACGCGGGGCGGCTCGAGGTGGCTGTCGACCATCGCGCGGCCGTGACCGGGCATGTGCTTCATCACCGGCAGGACGCCGCCGGCGATCAGCGCCCGGGCCACCGCCCGGCCAAGGGCCACCACCGGGTCCACGTCCGAGCCGTAGCAGCGGTTCTTCAGGATCGCGTGGGTTTCGGGCCGGGCAAGGTCGCCGCAGGGCACGCAGTCGACGTCGATGCCGACCTCGCGCAATTCCTGCGCGATGATCCGGTAGCGCAGCTCGAAGGCGCGGGGCGCCCGGTCGCCCGCGCGCATCGCCTGATCGAGCGGCGGCAGCCATTCACGCCAATGCGGCGCGCGCATCCGCTGGACGCGCCCGCCCTCCTGGTCGATCAGGATCGGGGCGTCGCGCCCGAGGGCCGCGCGCAGATCGGCGGTCAGGCGGCGAAGCTGGCCCGGGTCCTCGACGTTGCGGGCGAAAAGGATGAAGCCCCAGGGCTGCGCCTCGGCGAAGAAGGCGCGTTCCTCGGGGCCAAGGCGCGGCCCCGCGCAGCCAAGGATGTAGGCCCCCTGCCCGGTCATGGCGCTGCCGCGTCAGCGCGCGACGACGGGGATGCAGCTTGCCTCGCCCGCGACGAGCACCGCGCAGAAGCGGCGGGCGTCGCTGAGATCGGCAAAGCCCATGGCGCGCAGCCGGTAGAAGGTGGTCCCGCCGGTTTCGGCCTGCTGGATCAGGCGGCGCTTGCCGTCCATGTAGTCACCGAAGGCACTGTCGATGCGCGTCCATTCGGCGACGGCCTCGGCCTGGGTCGGGAAGGCGCCCAGCTGCACGAGGCGCGTGCCCACGGGGACGCTGGCGGGGTCGACGTCGATGCCCGAAGAGGCCGTCGAGACCGGCGTCACCGCGCCATCAAGCGCCAGATCGGTGGCCGAGGCGACGGCGGGCGAAATCGCGACCCCCATGTCGTCGGACATCGAGACGGCGGACGGGGCAAGTTCCGCGGGCGCCATCGCGGCGAAGCTGGCGGGCGCCGGACGCGCCGCGGGACGCGGCACCGGACGGGGCGACATCGTCATGCCGCCCGCCGAAGCCGCGACCGCGCCGGCCGCCACCTCTGCATCCGCTTCGGGGGCGGGGTCGGCGATCAGGTCGGGCTCGAGCTCGGCCAGGGCGGCCAGAACGGCGAGATCGGTGGGTGACATGTTGAGCGTCGGGTCCACCGCAAGCACGCTGGCGCCTGAGGGCGTCGGGGCGTCCGCGGCGGCCGCATCGGCGGGGGTCGCGGGCGCGGTCCCGGCCGCGGCGGTGGCTTCGGGAAGAAGCGTCGCCATCGGCGCGTCCTCGTCGGCGAGCCCCGCGGGCGACGGCGCCAACACCACGCTGTCAGCGCCCGGAGCGGCTTCGCCCACGGCGGCGACGCGGTTGACCGCCAGCCCCTGGTGATCGGCGATCTCGCCGCCGGGATTGTCGGGCGCCACGCGCATCGGCCCTTCGAGCGCGGTGATCACCGGAACGCCCGAGACGTCGCGCACCAGAAGCTGCCAGCCCCAGTAGCCAAGCCCGCCAAGAAGCGCGAGCGACACGATCGCCCCCGCCCAGTTCACGAAGGTGGTAACCGAGGCGCCCTGCGCCGCCTCGTCGACGCCATAGGCGTCGTCATAGGTGAAATCCGCCATCTTGCCCGTGCCTCATTTCCGGCCCCGGTCTGCGCCAGGTGCCCGTGACTGCTCTCGTCCCCCGGGCGGGCGCTTGATTTGTCAGCGCATTTCCTCGACCGGAGTAACGCCAAGAATACCAAGACCTGTGGAAATGACAACGCCGACGGCACGTGGCAGCGCGATTTTTGCGGCTGTTGCGTCCGGATCGTCCTCTTGCACGAAGCGCAGGGCCGGTGTGTCGTTGCCTCGGTTCCAGAGCGCGTGGAAGTCGGACGCCAGTTCGTAGAGGTAGAAGGCGATCCGGTGGGGTTCGTGATTGCGGGCGGCAATCTCGACCAGGCGGGGCCATTCGGCGATCTTCCGGGCCACGGCGAACTCGGCCTCGTCCTCGAGCCGGGGATGGTCCGAGATCGGCAGACCCAGGTCCTCGGCCCGGCGCATGACGCTGCGGATGCGGGCGTGGGCGTACTGGACGTAGAAGACCGGGTTCTCCTTCGACTGCTCGAGCACGCGGGCGAAGTCGAAGTCGAGAGGCGCGTCGTTCTTGCGCGTCAGCATCACGAAGCGGGTGACATCGGGGCCGACCTGGTCGACCACGTCGCGCAGGGTCACGAAATGGCCCGCGCGCTTCGACATCTTGAAGGGCTCGCCGTTCTTGAACAGGCGCACAAGCTGCATGAGCTTGATGTCGACGGGCACCGACCCGTCCGACAGCGCCGAGACGGCGGCCTTCAGCCGCTTGACGTAGCCCGCGTGATCGGCGCCGAAGACGTTGATCAGCTCGTCGAAGCCGCGCGCGACCTTGTCGTAGTGATAGGCGATGTCGGGGGCGAAATAGGTCCAGCCGCCGTCCGACTTCATCACCGGGCGGTCGACGTCGTCGCCGTGCTCGGTCGAGCGGAACAGCGTCTGTTCGCGCGGCTCCCAGTCCTCGGGCGTCTTGCCCTTGGGCGGCTCGAGCACGCCTTCGTAGATCAGGCCCTTCTGGCGCAGAAGGGCAAGCGCGCCTTCGATCCGGCCCGAGCCGTAGAGCGACTTCTCGCTGAAATAGACGTCCATCGTCACGCCGAGCGCGGCAAGATCGTCGCGGATGAGGTCCAGCATCCGGTCGATGGCGAAGGCGCGCACGGTGTCGAGCCAGGCCGATTCCGGCTTGTCGAGCAGGCTTTCGCCATAGGTGGCCTTCAGCGCCTCGCCCACCGGGACAAGGTAGTCGCCGGGGTAAAGCCCCTCGGCGATCTCGGGGGCGTGGCCGCAGGCCTCGCGGTAGCGTTCATAAGCCGAGCGGGCAAGCACGTCGACCTGCGCGCCGCCGTCGTTGATGTAGTACTCCCGCGTCACCTGGTAGCCGGCGAAGGTCAGCAGGCTGGCCAGCGCATCGCCGAAGACCGCGCCGCGGGTGTGGCCCACGTGCAGCGGGCCCGTCGGGTTGGCCGAGACGAACTCGACGTTGATCTTCACGCCGGCGCCAAGACCCGAGTGGCCGAAGGCGGGGCCGGCGTCGATCGCTTCGGTCACGACGTCGTGCCAGACCAGCGGCGCAAGGCGCAGGTTCAGGAAGCCCGGTCCGGCCACCTCGGCGGTCTCGACGCGCGGATCGGCCTGAAGCCGGGGGGCCAGCGCCTCGGCGATCTGGCGCGGCGGCAGGCCTGCGGGCCGGGCCAGCACCATCGCCGCATTGGTGGCCATGTCGCCATGCGCCGCGTCGCGCGGCGGCTCGACCGCGACCGGGCCGTAATCGAGGCCAGTGGGCAGGGCGCCGTCGGCCACCATGGCGTCGAGCGTCTCGACCACAAGCCGGCGGATGTCGGAAAAGAGGTTCATAAGCATCCCTTTCGTGGCCCCGGGGTTTAGCACGCCGCCCCTCGCCGTCAACGGT